>JABWCF010000022.1 GCA_013359255.1 Flavobacteriales bacterium | reverse complement strand
AAAGCGACTTACCGTATCAGACGAGCGGACACACAAATAATAGAAAAACAGAATACCATAACCCACAAAAAAAGGAGGCTTAAGCCTCCTTTTTTTGTGGGTTATGGTATATTGCAATAATTTATCTTCCTCTAGAGTAGTTTTTCTTTGCACCTGAAGATCTGTTAAAATCTCGGCCTCCACTTCTTTGTTTGTTTTTATCAAATCCTCTACCTTTCGATTTGAATCCACTACCTCCTCCTTTGTTGTTAGAATTATTTGAATTTACAGATCCTGCTCCTCCTGAAAATTCTACCCGAATTTTCCTTCCTTCAATTTCTTCTCCATTGAGAGACTTTATAATTTTATTGGCAGCTTCAACATCTTCCACTCCAAAAAAGGAATATGAATCTTTTAAATTAATACGTCCAATATCTCTACCACTTACACCCGAAACATCGCACAGAAAGGCTAAAAAACCCGACTTGTCATTAACATCCATTGCTCCTACATTAATAAATAATTCGTTGCTTACATCTGTTCTTTCCTGTGTTCCTTCTCGTTTTTCTCTTCTATCGCTGTTTTTACTGGTATCCGATAGGTTTAAATCCGGGGCTTTTCCATACAATTTTAAATACCTATTGAATTCTACAGAGATAAGTCTTTTTATTAATTCTTCTTTACTGAATTTTTCAAATTCAGTAAAAACTTTATGCATATACGTGGCAACTGCAGTTTCATCAACTTCTGCATTATTAATAGAATCTATCAAGGAGAAAAGTTGTTTTTCGCAAATTTCTTTTCCTGTAGGAACCATTACTTTTTTAAATTTTTTTCCAATGCGTCCTTCTAAGGAACGAAGTTTTCCGGTTTCTCTGCTATTAATAATAACCAGTGAAATTCCGGATTTTCCGGCTCTGGCAGTTCTTCCGCTACGGTGGGTATAATTTTCTGAATCATCAGGCAGATTAAGATGCAAAACGTGTGTTACATCGTTTACATCAATTCCTCTAGCAGCCACATCGGTTGCAATTAGCATCTGAATATTTCTTGTTCTAAAGCGATTCATCACGGTATCGCGTTGTTGCTGAGATAAATCTCCATGAAGGGCATCCACATTGTATCCGTCTTTCATTAATTTATTTGCAAGTTCCTGAGTGTCTCTTTTGGTTCTGCAAAATAAAATGCCATACATCTCTGGGTAATAGTCGATAAATCGTGCCAATACTTTATTCATATCTTTAGCAGAAACGACACAAAACTGATGTTCTAAATTTTCGGCTGTTGCATTTACTTTTCCAATGGTAATTCTTTCTGGATTGTTCATGTATTTTCTTGCAATTTGCTCTACCTCTTTGGGCATTGTTGCGGAGAATAACCATACATGTTTATCTTTAGTAGTTTGAGAAAGTATATCGTTTATATCATCTTGAAAACCCATGTTCAGCATCTCATCTGCTTCATCAAGTATTGCAAATCGCACTGTATTCAGTTTAATTGTGCCTCTTTCAATGTGGTCTAATAATCTGCCAGGGGTAGCTACTACAATGTGTGCTCCTCTTTTTAAATCGCGAATTTGATTAGAGATGCTAACTCCTCCATACACAGGAACAATATGAACTGCCCCTTTATACTTTGCAAAAACCTGCAAGTCTTTCGTAATTTGCATGCATAGTTCGCGTGTAGGACAAAGAATAATTCCTTGAACTGTAGGATTAAAAATATCGAGTTGTTGTAATAGTGGTAAGCCAAAAGCTGCTGTTTTTCCGGTTCCTGTTTGAGCAAGCCCAACAAAATCTCGTTCGCCACTTAATAATACAGGTATCGCTTTTTCCTGAATGGGACTGGGTTGGACAAATCCCAGTGTTTCTATTGCTTTTAAAAGTTCGTGGTCAAGTCCAAGTTCGTTAAACGTCATTCTATATAGATTTAAAAATTACAAAACACTAAAGCCGCAAACAGTTGCGGCTTTAGCGTAAAGAGCCTGTAAGCCGGGTTCTGTTTTGTAGTTTAGAAGTCTAAACTACATTACCTATCATTTATCTGGGATTATGTTTGCACATAACCACAATCGACCTACCCTTCCTGCCGTAGTGAAAAACTAACTGGAGCGAGTAACCCCAAAAGCAGGGTTTATTTGGTCTTTCAGCCCGCAAGGTTTTCCTGACTGTAAAAGTTGCCTTTTACATCGGTGGGCTCTTACCCCACCTTTTCACCCTTGCCCCCGGCATAGCAGGGGGCGGTCTGATTTCTGTGGCACTGTCTGTTACAAGACTTTGCGACTTGCACCCTTGCTTTCGCAAGGTGCGGCACCCTTTGCTGCCCGGACTTTCCTCTCTGTGTATTCTACAGAGCGATAGGTTGGCTCTCGCGACAAAGTTAGGTTAAAGAATTGATATTATTGTTTTATTGTTTAAATAAAACAATTTCAAGGGATTTAATTTGTGATTGGTTCAATTTTTTGCAATATGTATTTCGAAATTATTTTCATTTCATATGCTTTTGTATCGTTGTAGATAGATTCATTTAAATTTGCATATGTTTATTATTGGAGATGTTGTAAAGTTTAAAGACGAACTGGGGGCAGGTGTAGTAATTGATATTATTTCACAAAATCAAGTGCTGGTTAGAACCGATGAAGGGTTTGAAAATAAATATCCGCCAAGTTGTTTAGTGCTTGTAAAGAGAGTAAATACAGAGAAATCTACAGAGTGGGGAAAAGTGTCGGTAACAGTAAATGATAAAGAGGAACCGAAACAAAGAAAAAAAACGCCAAAGAGTTTTTTGCTGAAAAAATATCTAAAACAAACAAAACATGCTGGCAAGAAAAAGGGAGAACTTTTTGCAGAAATAGATTTGCATCTAGAAGAGTTGGTAGAGTTCCAAACGCATTTATCTCCGCACGAAAAACTGCAATTACAAATTAATCATTTTAAGAAATGTATTGAAGAGGCGAAAGAAGTGAAAATAAGAAAACTGATTTTTATACACGGAGTAGGGCAAGGGGTTTTAAGAACAGAACTAAGAAAAATGCTGGAAGAGCAAACGGGTATAAGCTACAAAGATGCTTCTTTCAAAAATTATGGAATGGGAGCAACCGAAGTGCTCATTTTGGGCTTATACAAATAGCCGTGTGCTATACAAATACAAAATCAAACTCCTTTACAGCAATATGCTTAATAGGTATTTTGATAATTTCTGCAAATGTTTCCCCTTGTTCCTGCATATCGGTATCATCTTCTTCGTAGTACCAGTTTACGGTTACGTTATTTCCTTTAGAGTGTAGTAACTCTATTTTCTTAAAAATATCGAGTATTACTTTTGAGGAACTAGTATTAAAGTATTCTAATTGAACATTTACTATTGTGTCTAGTTTCGGATTTTCGATATACTTATCGAGCCATTGCATAGCTTCTTTGTAAAATTCTATGGAGTGTTCCGGAAGGGAACGTCCACTTATATCTAACTCGCCTTTTTCGAAATTAAAGCTAAGTGTGGGGGTTTTAAAAGTTCCCTTTATGTATAAGTTTTCCATTTTTACCTTTTTTTATTTATTGATTCCAAAAATAGAAAAAAATAGAATATAGTTAATGTATTTTAAAGGTGTTTTATTAACCGCAGATTGTGGGTATAATTTCCTCTCTCTGTGTTAAATATCCCTTGATGGTCGAACTTGTCAATACGAACTTTTCCGGAAGCATGAATTATATTTTGGTTTTCCAGAACAATCCCAACGTGCGTAATTTTTCCTTCTTCATTGTCAAAAAAAGCTAAATCACCGGGTATAGCTTCTTCAATAAAACTAAGAGTTTCGCCCATTTCGGCTTGTTGATAAGCATCGCGAGGAATAAAAATTCCGTTTAGTTTATATACCATTTGCGTAAACCCCGAACAGTCGATTCCAAAAGGAGTGCGTCCACCCCAAAGGTATGGAGTATTAAGGTACATAAAGGCTGTTTCCGGTATATTTTCAAATTTACCTTCTTCACTAGGGTCTATAGCTTGTCCTTCAAATATATATTTTTCGGTATCTAATAAAAAATCTCCATAGTTGTAAAAAGGTAAAGAGGATCCAAGCACAATGGCTCTCGCTTCGTTAGTTTTGCTTTGTATGGCAATTCCAGCTATTTCGCCCGATAAAAACTGAGGGGGTTTGTTGAGCATAGAGTATGTTTCTTCATCAATTTCTAAGGCTTGCTTTACATCTATCCAACAAGAATAATTTTCGTACGATGTAAGAATTTTAATCCACTGATTCTGTTTTTCGATGATTTTAAAATTTTCGCCAAACAATAACTGAGTAACCATTTCGCTTTTATCCGATGGTTCTGCACGGCAGGGAATAATGCTGAGAGGGCAAATTCCGAAGTTCATTTACTACTTTTTATAATCGTTCAATAATAATGGCAGAAGCACCTCCGCCTCCATTGCAAATAGCTGCAGCTCCAAGTTTGGCATCGTTTTGTTGTAACACATTCAATAACGTAACAATTATTCGCACTCCAGAGCAACCAAGAGGATGTCCTAAGGCAACAGCACCTCCGTTTACATCTACATACTTAGGGTTTAACCCAAGTTCCTTAATGTTGGCAAGGCCTACTACCGAAAAGGCTTGATTTAATTCCCAGTACTGAATGTCTTTTGTGGTAAAGTTGGCTTTTTTTAAGGCTTTATTTATGGCTAAAGTTGGCGAGGTGGTAAACCATTCTGGAGCTTGTTCGGCATCGGCAGAGGCAATTATTCTAGCTAATGGTTTTAAGTTTAGTTCTTGCATTTTTTCCTTGCTCATTAGAACAAGAGCCGCAGCCCCGTCATTTAAGGTAGAAGCATTTGCTGCCGTTACGGTTCCGTCTTTCTGAAAAACGCTGGCCAGTTGAGGAATTTTATCGAACTTAACATTTTTGTATTCTTCATCTTCGGCAAAAATGATGGCATCGCCTTTTTTCTGAGGTATTTCTACGGGCACTATTTCTTCTTTAAATTTTCCGCTTTGCCATGCCGCTGCTGCTCTTTTGTACGATTCGATGGCAAAGGCATCTTGTTCTTCGCGGGTAAACTTTTTTTCTTTTGCACAGAGTTCGGCACAATTGCCCATGTGAATGTTGTTGTAAACGTCCATTAATCCATCTAAAACCAATCCGTCTGTTAGCTTTGCATCGCCTAGTTTAAATCCATTGCGAGAGCCTTGTAAATAATGAGGCACCTGACTCATGTTTTCCATTCCTCCTGCTATTACCACATCTGCATCGCCAAGCATTATACTTTGTGCCGCCAAGGATACTGCTTTCATGCCGGAAGCACATACTTTATTTACGGTAGTACAGGTGGTGCTATCGGGCAAACCGGCAAATTTAGCCGCTTGCCTGGCGGGGGCTTGTCCTAAGCCGGCCTGTAACACACAACCCATCAGTACCTCTTTTACTTCAGAGGGATTCAAATTTATTTTGTTCAGAGCACCTTTTATTGCGATGGCTCCAAGCCGGCTGGCAGAAACCCCAGACAAGGAACCATTAAAACTACCAATTGGAGTGCGTACTGCCGATACAATATAAGCTTCTTTCATAACCAAAAATGTGTTGAATAACGTAAGATAAATTTTTGCACGAATTTACGGTTTTAGATTTTGTTTTGCATTTTTTTATTAATGTTTTTAAATGCGAAACTCTTTGTCATTATTAAATAAGCATTTAAAAGGCACATGTTTCTATTTTAATATCTTTGTTTTGTAAATGAAAGAGAAAATGACAGCAAGAAAACACGATATTGCCCACGAACTGTTATACGGAGTTCCCTCGGAAGAAGAAATAGAGTTTTTAAGAGGACCGCAATCTAGGTGGCGAGAGTTTAAAATGATTCTTTCCGTATTGCGAGAATTTATTAGAGGTTTCAGAAATTTGCACTTTGTAGGCCCTTGTGTTACCATTTTTGGTTCGGCTCGCTTTGCAGAAACTCATCCCTATTATACTCTTGCAAGGCAGGTAGGAGCCGCTGTAGCCCGTATGGGGTTTACCGTAATGACAGGCGGAGGCCCCGGTGTAATGGAAGGAGCTAACCGAGGAGCTAAAGAAGTAGGAGGTCGTTCGGTGGGGTGCAATATTATATTACCCTTTGAGCAGATGCCTAACCCATACTTAGATGTTTGGTTGAATTTTCGTTACTTTTTTGTTAGAAAAGTGTTGCTTACCAAATATTCTTATGCTTTTGTGGTGTTACCCGGAGGTTTTGGTACCATGGACGAACTTTTCGAAGCTCTAACATTGGTTCAAACTCGTAAAACAAAGGATTTTCCTGTTGTAATTATGGGAAAAGAATATTACAAACCTATGATAGATTTTGTTAAATCTATGGCGAATGCCGGAACGATTGATGAAAAAGACGTTATCCTTTTTCATTACACAGATTCTGTAGAGGAGGCGATTGCTTACATTCAAAAAAATGCAGTTGAAAAATTTGGTCTTACCAAAGAAAAAATAAAACCCAAAGCGTGGCTCGGTGAATATGGAACGAAAGGTAAGTAAAAGGATTGATATAGTAAGATGCGAAGAGAGTACGGAAATAATCATAAAAGCGTACTTTAATGAAGTAAAGCAAAAAATGTTTTTTGCATGGATTGCATTATGGACACTTTCCGGCCTCCTTATTTTTTCTCAGTTTTTTTTAAATTATACACAAAAAGAAAAGGTGTTTTTTATTGTTTGGATGGCCTTCTGGGTGTACTTTGAGTTTAAGGCCCTACAAACTTACCGATGGAGAAAATTAGGAGAAGAACACATAAGAATTAATAAAAAAGAAATTACAATAGCCAGAAACATAGCTAACAAAGGAATACCTGCAACTTTTAAACTTAACGGTTGTAAAAACTTCCGCTTGTACAAAAAAGAAGAAAAAGGAATGTTTACTGAAATTATGAGTTCTTCATATTGGGTTATTGGAGGAGAAACAATAGTATTCGACTATTATGGAAGCCTTGTACCCTTTGCTATGAACATTTCCGAAGCAGATGCGTTACTTCTTGCAGGCATTCTAAAACATGATGCAAAAAAGTTTTTACAACTTTCAGAACAAAAAGAATCGTAAATCTGTTCTTAAACAAACACATTTCAAAAGTGCAGTCTTGCTTTTTTCTTTTTTAAGCACTTTATGTGTTTATGCCTTATTACGCAATAAACAGAGTAAACTGAAAATTAAAATGAGCGATTACAATTTAAATAAAAACACTTTTGAAAAAGCAACCTTCGGAGCTGGTTGTTTTTGGTGTACGGAAAGTATTTTTATGGAATTAAAAGGGGTAGAATCGGTGTTTCCTGGTTATATGGGAGGTAAATTAAAAAATCCAACATACAAAGAAGTGTGTTCTAGTTTAAGCGGACATGCCGAGGTGGTGCAAATTACTTATGACCCTAGTGTAATTGCGTATGTAGAATTGTTAGAAGTTTTCTTTCTAATTCATGATCCCACAACATTGAACCGTCAAGGTGCCGATGTAGGTTCTCAATACCGCTCGGTTATTTTTTATCATTATCCCTATCAAAAAGAAAAAGTAGATACTTATACCGAATTGTTAAGTAAATCAGGAGCTTTTGAAAACAAAATAGTAACAGAAATAACAGAGGCTCTAGAATTTTATAGGGCAGAAAAAGAACACCTCAATTACTACAATTTGAATAAACAACAACCTTACTGTAAAGCTATAATTCAGCCTAAGTTGGAAAAGTTTAGAAAAGTTTTTGCCGACAAAACAAAATAATCGATTTATTTTCTGTTTGTTTTATAATTTCTTTAACATCAGAATTCAAAAGCACTATTATTAATACATTTGTTGCCCGAATGGCACTGGTAAAAAACATAAAAAAATCTACAGCCCGCTTTTTACTAAGAAAAAAGCTAAGTCTTTTAAAAAGAGAAATCCAATCTTCTTCTTTCAGTAGCCTTAAGGAAGTGGGAGTTTTATACGATGCTACCGACAAAAAGACTTACGACTTAATTCGTCTTTTTATTCATGAATTAAAAAAAGAAGGGAAAAGAGTGGTTTCAATTGGTTTTGTCAACTCAAAGAAAGAGGCAGAGTTTATAAAACCACAATTAGATTTTTTTTACTTTAATAAAAAAAATACAAACTGGCTAAATATTCCTAGCACTTCGGAAGTAAAACGTTTTATAAATACAAATTTCGATTTGCTTATAGATTTAAATATTGACGAGCATTTTCCTTTAGAATATATTTGTGCTCTTTCTCGTTCCAAATTTAAAGTGGGAAAGACAGGTAGCTATCATAGTTCTTTTTGCGATATGCAAATTGATATTAGCCAAGATTATTCGGTAAAATTTTTACTATCACAATTAAAACACTACTTAAATTTAATAAACTGAAAAAATGAATTTTTTAAGAGGCACAGGAGTAGCTATAGTAACTCCATTTAACCCCGATGCCAGTGTAGATTACACGGCCTTGCGACATTTGGTTTCGCATATTATTAACGGAAAAGCCGACTATATTGTAATCCTCGGTACTACAGGAGAAACGGCTACTTTAAATAAAGAAGAAAAAAATGAGGTGCTAAAAATTGTAAAAGCAGCTGCAGAAAATAAAATACCACTTGTAATAGGAATAGGCGGCAACGATACCCAAAAAATACTTCATGAAATATCAGAAACAGACTTATCCGGTTTTTCGGCCATACTATCAGTAAGCCCCTATTACAACAAACCTACGCAAGAAGGAATATATAAGCATTATTCATTAATAGCCGACCATTCTCCATTGCCTGTTATTTTATATAATGTTCCGGCACGCACATCTTCCAATATTCTTCCGGAAACTACTTTGCGTTTAGCTCAGCACAAAAACATTATAGCCATTAAAGAAGCCTCCGGAAATTTAGAACAGTGTTCGAAAATAATTAAAAATAAACCCGATGGTTTTTTTGTAATATCGGGTGATGATAACTTTACTCTTCCCTTATTGGCTTTGGGTGGCGATGGAGTTATTTCTGTTGTGGCAAATGCTTTTCCGTTGCAGTTTTCAGAGATGGTACGCCATGCCATTAAAAACGATGTAGCGACAGCTAGAAGATTTCATTTTTTATTAAATGATTTGGTTCATTTATTATTTGTTGATGGAAACCCGGCCGGAGTAAAGTGTGCTCTTCAACATCTTTCTATTGGTAAAGAAACGGTTCGTTTACCTCTTACTGAAGTTACCGATACTACCCGAAAAAAAATTATTGAAGAAGTTCAAAAGATTCAAAAAAGCTAAAAAACAATTTTATATTCAGTTCCTTTTTTTGTATTTAATTCAATACAGCCATTCAGTTGTTCGGTAAAGGTTTTTATCAATTCAAGTCCTAATGAGCTAGGGTTTTCAAACTCGATTGAATTTAACCCTTTACCGTTATCGCCTACTATGAGTTCGTACTTTTTTTCGGAATTTATTCTAAAAGAAATCCAAATTCTCCCCTCTAATATGTTGGTAAAAGCGTGTTTAAAAGAATTAGACAACATTTCGTTTAGTATTAAACCAATAGGTACCAATTGGTCTATTCCAAAATGTTCTACTTCAATATTTTTTTCAATTTTAATAAGCTTGTTTAAGTTATAAGTTTTTACAAGATTGCCCGAAAGCGCCTCGATATATTCTTTAAAATCAATTTGAGCAAGGTTTTCGGTACGGTATATTTTTTCGTGTATAAGGGCCATAGTTATAATTCTGTTCTGTGCTTCTTCAAACAATTCGGTTATTTTTTCATCGTTAATTTGGTTGCTTTGAAGCCTTAGTAAACTATTTACTATTTGCAAATTATTTTTTACCCGATGATGTATTTCTTTTAAAAGGGTTTCTTTTTCTTCTTTTTGCTTTAATATCTGCAAGTTTTGTAAAGAAAGTTTTTTGTTAAGTTTTGTTCTGTTCATTAAAATGGCAATCAGCAAAACAGACATGATAGCAAGAGCTGATACAATAAAGAGTAAAAGAGCTTGTTGCGATTTACTTCTTTTTAACTCGTTTTGTTGTTGAGTGTTTTCTTTTTCTTTTGTTTCTGTGATTTGCTGAAGTCTGCTTATTTCATTTTCCATACGTTTGGTTTCAAAACGTATCTGCATTTCTTGCACCTTCTTTTTTTGTTCAAAGTTGTTAAGGCTATCTTTTAGGAGGTTTGCAAGATGAAAAGACTGGTATGCGTTTTTGTAGTCTTTTTTAATGGCATATAATTCTGAAAGAGCAGAATAAATACTGATTTTTTGCTGAAGGTCTATGTTGGGTGCAATATATCTTTCTGCAATGATTAGTTCTTCAAGAGCAGCAAGAATATTATTGTTTTTTAAATATTTACTCTTGTTATAATGAACCGTTGCTAAGCCTAAACTATCTTTTATTTGTAAATAAATATCTTTTGCCCAATTGATGTAGATGAGAGCACTATCTGTATTTTTCTTTAGGTATTGAATATTCGATAATTGGGTATAGCATTGAGCAATGGCCACATTGTGATTAAATTCTTTGTTTATTTGAAGTGCTTTCAGCAAGAACTCTTGGGCTTTTTTCAATTCATTTTTTTCAACAAAAATACTGCTCATATTCAGGTACCCTATAGCCATACCTTGTTTGTTTTCGCTTTTTATATTATCATCAAGTGATTTTAAAAAATATTCGGTTGATTTATTTTGCATGCCTAACAAATAATAAATCATGCCAATATTATTGTGAATATTAGCCAGTTGAGATAAATTGTTTATTTTTTCGGCAATTCGCAGAGCTTGGTATGCAAAATCCAAAGCGGTAGGATAATCGCCTACGGCCTGATATAACAAACAGAGGTTATTATAAGATTTTGCCATATTGAGTTCAGAACGTAGAGACGAAAATATTTTAAGGCAGATGCTAGCCTGTTCAATTCCCTCTTTATATTTTTCGGTATGGTATAACAAGCTCGATTTATTGATTCGTGTAATACCTTCCCAATAGGTATTATTTATTTTTTTTGATAAAGAAAGGGCACTATCGGAATATGCCATTGCCTGATGAGGATCGTAATAAAATACTTTTTTTACGAGTTCATTGAAGGCTTTTATTTTAATAGTGTCCGCTTGGCTTGTTTTGGTAATGTACAGTAAACTGTCCGTTGCTGAAATTGCTTTTACAGAAGAGGCTAATAAAATAATTAAGAGAAATGAAATAATTGTATTCTTATTAAACATGCTATAAAATTAGCATTTTGAATTTGATAAAAACATTTCTGTTTGTTCTTTGTTAATCCGAAATCATGCGTACTTTTTTAGTTATAGTAAATAGTTTTTTTTCGGTATGTATATTTTCTCAGAATGCCGTTATTAAGGGAAGAATTAGCGATGCCATAAATAACGAGCCTATTCCTTACGCTAACATTGTGGTGCAGGATACAGAACGAGGAGTATCTAGTGATGTGGATGGAAATTTTGTGATTTCTAATTTAACTCCAGGTTTATACACCTTGCAGGCCAGCTTTATTGGCTATAAAAAGAAAACCATATTCGAAATTCAGGTAAATAATGCGTTTCCCACTTTTGTGGAATTTAAATTAGAACAAGAAGCAACCACACTAGAGGGTTTTGAAGTGGTGGCTTCGCCTTTTAATAAAACAGAAGAAAGCCCTGTTTCTATGCGAACTATCGGAGTTTCAGAAATACAACGTAATCCGGGCGGAAACAGAGATATTTCTAAGGTTATTCAGTCATTGCCTGGGGTTGCTTCTACGGTTTCATTCCGAAACGATATCATTATACGAGGTGGAGCTCCAAACGAAAACCGATTTTATTTAGATGGTGTAGAAGTTCCCAATATCAATCATTTTGCCACACAAGGTTCTTCTGGCGGGCCGGTAGGATTAATTAATGTTAATTTTATTCGAGAAGTCGATTTTTATTCAGGAGCCTTTCCTGCCAACCGAAGTAATGCACTGAGTTCCGTTTTTGAGTTTAAACAGAAAGAAGGGAATGCAGATAAGTTGCTTACCAACATTATGGTAGGTTCTAGCGATATTGGTTTAACGATAGATGGACCGCTTACCCAAAAATCAACATTTATTTTTTCGGCTCGCAGAAGTTATCTTCAGTTCTTATTTGCGGCCTTAAAATTACCCTTTCTACCTACATACAATGATTTTCAGTTTAAACAAAAAATAAAACTTTCGCCTAAAGACGAGATGATCCTAATTGGATTAGGAGCAATAGACGAGTTTAAACTAAATAAAAATGTAAATAAGGGGGTTTCTGATACCAACACATTACAAAGAAATAATTATATTCTAGGAAACCTTCCGGTAAACCAGCAGTGGAATTATACACTAGGTATGGTTTATAAGCATTTTAGAGAAAATAGTTTTCAAACCATTGTAGTAAGCAGAAATCATTTAAATAATTCAGCCAAAAAATATTTTAATAACGATGAATCTGCCTTACAAAACCTTGTGCTAAATTATAATTCAGAAGAAATTGAAAATAAGTTAAGGTTTGAAAATACCTTGCGTACAAATGGCTACAAAATAAATGTTGGAATAAACTACGAATTTGCACAGTATTTTAATTCTACGTACAACAAAAGAGCTTTGCCCTCCGGATTGTTTGTAATAGAATACCACTCTGCATTAGATATTCACAAAGCAGGGGCTTTTTTTCAGGTAAGTAAAGGCTTTTTAGGAGAACGATTAATAGTTTCACTTGGTCTTCGTACTGATGCGAATACGTATTCGGCCGAAATGCTTAACGGAATAGAACAACTTTCTCCCCGTTTATCATTCTCTTATTCTATTACTGAAAAAATGGCCTTTAATTTTAATTTGGGTAGGTATACTCAATTACCTTCTTACACTTTATTAGGATATAGGGCACCCAACGGAGCACTTGTAAATAAAGAGAATAAAATTAAATACATAAAGGTTGAACATTTGGTAGGAGGATTAGAATACAATCCGGGTATAAATTCAAAAATAACATTTGAAGGTTTTTTTAAAGTGTATAAAGACTATCCTTTTTTAATAAACGAGAACGTATCGCTTGCCAATTTAGGGGGCAATTTTGGTGTAATAGGAGATTCTCCAGCGAATTCTATTTCTAAAGGTCAAACGTATGGTGCCGAAGTTTTAGTGCAACAAAAGTTATACAAGGGTTTTTACGGAATATTGGCATACACATTTGTAAGAAGTGAGTTTACAAACGGTTTAGGAATATATAAACCATCGGCATGGGATTTTGGAAATATTGTAAGTGTAACAGGAGGAAAGAAATTTAAAAAAAACTGGGAGCTTGGAGTAAAATGGAGATACACAGGTGGAGCCCCTTATACTCCTTTTAATATAGAACAGTCTTCTGTAAAAATGGTTTGGGACGTTTCCGGACGCGGTATTCCTGATTATTCTCAATTAAATTCGATGCGTTTAAAACCGGCACATGGCTTAGATGTTAGGTTGGATAAGCGTTATTTTTTTAATAAATGGTCGTTGAATGTTTACCTCGATGTACAGAATCTATATAACTACCAAGCCGAGCAGCAACCCTATTTAGATGTAAGAAGAGATGTGAATGGAAACCCTATTACCAAAGCAAACAATACCGATTTTTATGAAACCTATCTAGTGCCCGATTATACAGGTACAGTACTTCCTTCGGTAGGATTAATGATAGAGTTTTAAAGGAAGTGAAAAATCAAAAAGTAAGAATTTGTGGTTTGTTCTGAAGAATTTTTTCTATTTCTTCCATTACTTCAGATGTAATTTTTTCTTTTACTTGTATACTTTTTAGGTTTTCTTTTACCTGCTCAATTTTGCTTGCCCCGGTAATTACGGTGCTTACGTTTTCATTTTTAAGGCACCAGGCAATGGCTAACTGGGCAGTAGTAATGCCTATTTTTTTTGAAAGCACTTCCAGTTGTTCTATTTTTTGAATGTTCTCTTTTGTTAACATTTTTTCTTTTAGCCATTGCAAACTTTCTAAGGATAATCTTGCTCCCTTTGGTACTTTTCCGTTTTTATATTTTCCGCTTAATACCCCCGATGCCAGTGGCGACCAAATCGTTGTACCTAATCCTATTTCTCTATATAATCTTCGATATTCATTTTCGAATCTTTCTCTAACCAGCATATTGTATTGAGGTTGCTCCATTGTGGGTGGTGTTAAATTATACTGCCTTGCAATGCTGTATGCTTCCATTATTTGTTGGGCATTCCATTCCGATGTTCCCCAATATAAAACTTTACCTTGTTCAATGAGAGTATGCATTGACCGAACAGTCTCTTCCACAGGAGTTGCATCATCGGGCCGATGGCAGAAATACAGGTCTAAATAATCTACTTGCAAACGCTTGAGTGCGGCATGGCATGCTTCCATAACCCTTTTTCGGCTAAGCCCTTTTTGATTGGGACCTTTGCCTCCCCAAAATACCTTGCTTGATACCACAAAACTGTCTCGGCTCCATTTTTGTTTTTTTAAAATCTTTCCCATAACAGTTTCAGACATTCCGGAGGCGTACACTTCGGCATTATCGAAAAAATTTACACCGCATTTATATGCTTCCGTCATGCACTTTTCGGCAGTTTTTTCGTCTATTTGATTTCCAAATGTAACCCATGAGCCGAAAGAAATTTCGCTCACTTCTAAACCCGATTTACCAAGTTTGTTGTATTTCATAATAAGGTTCTAAAATTAGGTAAATAAAATGTTGGAGCTAAACCGCGAAACTAAAAGTAAACTAAATTAGTGCTCAAAAAACTTTTTGAATGCCGAATTAAAATCATCTGGATTTTCGGCAAAGGGGTAATGGCAAGAATTTTTAATTACCACAAATTCGGAATTTTTTAAGTTATCGTGCAATATTTGTGTGGCATCAAAGGGGATATTATCCAAATCGCCTGCAATAATAAGTGTTTTTGTTAATATGCCCGGTAATGACGATTCCATTGTATAATTAAATAAATACCGTTCGCTTAATCCTTCTACTAATTTCATTTGCTTTTGTGCGGCCACAGAAAAATCCATTTGAGAAAAAACAGATTCGTAGTTTTCGGGTTTGGCTAAATTGTATTTCTCGTTTAATACAAAAGCCTTTTTTACGGCATCGGCATTACCGCTTTTGTATTCGTTACTCATAATAACCTCTACCCACTCTTTGGTGTCTTGTTCAGAACGTTTAGCATTTTTCTTTTCTAACGATTGTTCGTGGAAAGTTGAGTTTACGGCATATGAGTTGCTCAGCACTAATTTATTTATTTTATCGACATGGGTACTTGCATAATTGAGAGCAATTAGCCCTCCCCAAGAGTGAGCAAGAATGTTTATCGTATCGAGTTTAAGCACAGAAACAAGTGCGGATAGGTCGGCAACATAATCTTCCATTTTAAATGCCGAATCTGTTGGGAAGGAACTTTTTCCGCACCCGCGTTGGTCGTAAAAGATAAACTGAAATTCTTGAGCCAATGTTTCTAAATGCGGTAAAAAATAGTTGTGCGAGTAGCCTGGCCCACCGTGAATAACAAGAATAGGAGTACCACTACCCACTTTTTTTACAAAAAACTGAATATTATTTGCTTCTACAATTACTTCTTCTGTTTTGATTTCTATCTTTTTAGTGGAGTCCTCTTTTTCTTCAGTAGAAGGTTCGGTACAAGCAAAGAGTAGAAATATGATGATTAAAGGAAAGTAAAAGTGTTTCATTATTGAATTTTATTTGTACAAAGGAAATAAAAAGGGTTTAACTCAGCAAACAGAATATAAAATCTTTTTAATGTTTAGTAGTGATAGGGTTTCTTCGTTGCTTTCGTTGGCATCGGCAAAAGCGATTTCATTTAAATCGTTTATAATAGAATCTATTTCTGCTTTGCTTCCGCATAAACGAGAGGCTTGGTGGAGTATGAAATCGGCAACAGCAGCGTCATTTTGCGATTCAAACAAATCAAAGGCTTCGTCAAATATTTTATGAAATTCGTTTTCGTTAGAAATACGTTTTTTCATTTTGATTTCTATCTTTTTCATTTCAGCCTTTGAAATATTAAAGTCGGCCTCAGCTAAAATAATGTATAGATAAATGAGGAAGTGATTTTTTGTCCAGTGGTTCATTGCAATTCAAGTTTATGTAGCGAAGATAAGTAAAATAAATAAAAAGTGCCCAGGACTGGATTCGAACCAGCACAACCTTTCGGTCACTACCCCCTCAAAGTAGCGTGTCTACCAATTTCACCACCTGGGCAAACTTTTACAAAGATAACGTAAAATTAAAAAAGGCTGTATTACAGCCTTAGAGTAAGTGACTGGTCCGGGGCTCGAACCCGGGACCCCAACATTAAAAGTGTTGTGCTCTACCAACTGAGCTAACCAGTCTAAAATTTTGGAGTGCAAATATACTAGCATAATCTAAAAATGCAAAAATGCTTGGCTTTATTTTGTATTTTGTTATTAATATGCTGTAAACAAGGTGTTATTTTTATTTTTTAGCGGTAATTTGCAATAAATTGAATAGTATGAAGGGTAAAGTAGTCATTATAACAGGAGCCTCATCAGGAATAGGGAGGTCTTGTGCTTTTTCTTTTGGTAAGGCGGGAGCAAAGGTGGTAATAAGTGCCAGAAATGCCGAGAATCTGAAAAATGCCGAATTAAGCCTACTTAAAGAAGGAATTGAAACATTGGCTGTGCAGAGTGATGTGGCCCAAAAAGAGGATTGTAAAAAACTAATTGATGAAACGATACACAAATTTGGCCGAATAGATGTGTTAATAAACAATGCCGGTATTTCTATGAGGGCTCTTTTTGCCGAACTCGATTTAAGTGTATTGGAACAGGTAATGCAAATTAATTTTTGGGGTACCGTGTATTGCACAAAATACGCATTACCTCACTTATTAAAATCTAAAGGAACAGTGGTTGGGGTTTCTTCTATTGCGGGGTATGTTGGATTGCCTGCACGCACAGGATATTCTGCTTCGAAATATGCCATGCAAGGTTTTTTAGATGCTTTACGGACTGAAAATTTGAAAACCGGATTACATGTAATGGTGGTATGTCCGGGGTTTACGGCTTCCAACATTCGAAATACCGCTTTAACAGCAAACGGAAGTGTACAAGGAGAATCGCCTAGAGAAGAGCAAAAAATGATGCAACCCGAAGAAGTGGCTTCTGAAATTTTAAACGGGGTAGTTAAACGGAAGCGTACCATTGTGCTTACTACAGAAGGAATGATGGTTGTTTTTTTAGGTAAATTTTTCCCAACGTTTATCGAGAAGATGGTTTTTAATAAAATGGCCAAAGAACCCAATTCGCCTTTCAAATAATGAACAAAAATATTTTTTTGGTAGGTTTTATGGGCTCTGGAAAAACCTCCATTGGCAGCCTATTGGCTCAGAAATTAAATTATAATTTTATAGACACCGATGAGGAAATTGAAAAACAAAGCAAATTAAGCATTACAGATTTATTTAAAGAGAAAGGTGAACAATTTTTTAGAGAACGTGAAAAAGAAGTGTTGCAACAGATACTTGTAAACGAAAGCACCACTGTTATTGCTACAGGTGGTGGGATGCCTTGTTTTTATGAAAATATGGAAAAGATGTTAAGAGAAGGAGTCGTTATTTATTTAAAATGTTCCCCGGAAGAAATTGCAAAGCGTGTTTTAGTAAAAAATAGCAGACCATTACTTAATGCGAAGGGAAATATGCTCGGCCATATTCAGGAAATGCTAAGCGTAAGAGAAAACATTTATTCAAAAGCTCATTTTACTACCGATGTATCGGATAGACAAACACAAGAAGTATTAAATAATATTTACGATTGGTGGCAGAAGCAAAAAATATAGTTACGTATTTAAATTTACTCCAATAACAAGAATATCGTCAATCTGTTCATTCGGGCCTTTCCACTGATTAAAAGATTTTTTTATCTCTTCTTCTTGTTCTTTAACTGTTTTATGTTGAACAGAAATTAAAAGTTCCTGAAAGTTTTTTAGCATAAATTTTTTATTTGTTTTTCCTCCGAATTGGTCCGCATATCCATCGGAGAAAATATAGAAAGATTGAATTGAATTAAAAGAAAAGGAATGAGATGCGTATGGAGTAGTTTCGTCTTTTATGCCACCAATAGAGTATTTATCGCCCTTAACGGATTTTAATATATTGTTTTCAAAATAATAAAATGGGCGAACGGCTCCCGAAAACTGAACCTTATTATTCAACTGATCAATTCGCACTAAAGCAATATCCATTCCGTCATTCGAATCTCTTTTTTCATCTTCGTTATTAGAGCGGAGTGCATTTTTTACATGGTTGTGCAATCGATTTAAAATAACAGAAGTATCGGTTTGTTTATTTTCTATTACCAACTGGTTTAAAAAATTAATGCCAATCATGCTCATTAAGGCACCTGGTACACCATGCCCGGTGCAATCGGCTGCTGCAATAAATATATTGTGTTCTTGTTTTGTAAACCAAAAAAAATCACCGGAAACAATATCTTTTGGTTGGTAAAAAACAAAAGAATTTGGGAAGTATTCCTGAATTAATTTTCGGGAGGGTTGCATAGCAAGTTGTATGCGTTGTGCGTAGTTTATACTGTCGGTAATGTCTTTGTTTTTGCTTTGAATAATGTTGTTTTGTTGAACAAGAGTTATATTTGATTTTCTTTTTTCTCTATAACTTCTGAATATGATTAAAGCTAATACAAATACAAGAACTAAGCCTCCGGAGGTAGAATAAATAATAAGCTGTTTATTTTTTTTATCTTTTTCGAGCAAAGCTATTTGTTGTTCTTTTTTTTCTGCAGCGTACTTTGCTTCTATGGTTGATAGTTCTGCTTTAAATTCGGAAGAGTTGACAGAATCATTTAAATGCCTATATAAGTTTAAGTTCTTTAGAGCCTTTTCATCTTCATTTAATTTGATATAAGTTTTTGTTAAACCGTAATACATTTCTGTTGTTCCATATATATTACTTAATGAATCTGAAAAATGAATAGTTTTATTAAAAAGAATTTCAGCTTCTTTGTATCTGCCCAATTGGAATAGAATATCAGCTTTTGTATTCCATGCCATAATCAAACTGCCAAGATTCGAATTTCCAGATGTTTCGATGGCTTTTTCTATGTACTCGAGGGCACTTTTATATATTTTTTTTTGAACTAAAATATTGCTGATACAAGTTAAGTTTATTGATTTAGCCTCTAAATTGTCCGAGTTTTCAAATCCTTTTTTTGCTTGCAGGTGAAAGGCCAACGCTTTATCATACTGTTTTAATTCTGTATAAACCATACCAATATTATCTGCAATGGCAGCAATATGGAATGAATTAGAAGCGGGATTGTTTTTATAAATTCTATAGGCTTTAAGAAAGAATGTTAAGGACTCTTTATACCGATTTGTTGAAAAATAGATGCTTCCAATGTTATTGTAGATAGAGGCTATAGCCCCTTCATTTTTTAAATATTCAGCTATTTTTAAGCCTATAAAATAGGCTTTCAATGCACTATTCAGGTCGTTGTTGTTTCTATAAACATTCCCCTTATTATTATAAATTCTCCACAGTAACTTTACGTTATTATTATGATGGGCATGAATAGTTGCCATATCTAGCAATTCAAAGGCCTTTTCAAATTCGTTGTTTTGTCTGTAAATAGAAGAGATATTCACTAAATACTCTATTAAAGTAGAGTCAATCTTTACAGCTTCAATTTTTTTTTGTAATCTGTTTGCTATGGCAATGGCTAACTCAATGTCAGTATATCGGTATTCCCACGAAAGAGAGTCCAATAATTTGAATTCATCTATGTTTTTGTTCGCTTGTACAAGCGAATCAACTTTTCTTTCGTTTTCATTGGCAGAGTACACACAACTGAAGGTTGTAAAAAGAAAAAAGAGGGTTAGAGTTATTTTAAAAATCATTTTTATTGAAATTCGTAACCAAAAGTAATTCAATTACTAAAGAAATAAAAATAAATAATATAAGGATTACGAAATAAAGAAGAAATTACTCTTTCTTTTTAAAATCTCCTCTTCTCCATGCTTCAATAAATTTGCTCCAGGCTATAGGATTTAGCAGGTTATTGGGAGGAAGTTGTCCCGCATAGTATAAGCGAGAATTAAATTGAGCTAATGTTTGTTTGTGAGCTAAACTACCGTCCATAGGCAAATTTTGTGCAGCATCGGCCATAGCTACTCTAGAAAGATTTCGTTGAGCACGCACCAAATCATCATCTGGTATATTCATATTTAAGAAGGCTTCTTTAAATTGTTCTTTGGTAGGCCATGGATATACTACGGTTTCTTTTAACAACACGGTGTCCGTTTGTAAAATTTGAATAAGAGAATAACGCGCTTCTTGTAGGCTGTCAGGTATTATGTACCTTGCTTTTTTGTATCCGATGTGCGAAAATTCTATGGTATCGCCTTCAAAGGCAACAAAAGAGAAGAAGCCGTAATAATCACTCACAGTACCTCTGCTTGTGCCTTTTACGATAATGGTGCTGAAAGAAGCTGGGCGTAAACTATCTCCCTCCAGTACCACTCCAGAGAACTGAATAAGTGATTTGTGATAGTTTTGAGAAAGGCATTTTTTGTTTATAGAGAAAGAAAAATAAACTAAAAAACAAAAGGCAAACAAACTTGTTATTTTCATACGCTTCAAAATTATTAAATAATACGTTGATTTTAGATTTTGTACTACATTTACATTCTAAATAGCAAATGATGAGCCCAAAATTTATTTTTGTTTTATTTCCTTTCTTAACAAGTGTTTTATCGGCACAAATTACCATTACAACTTCTGATATGCCTTTGCTCAATGATACTGTTCGACTGAGTATTCAGAACGGAGTACAGGGGTTTAATCCGGCTTTAACCGGAGCCAATTATACATGGAATTTTTCGAGTTTGCAGGCCGATATGCAACGAGTTGACGAGTTTCAGTCGGTAAGTTCAACACCGTTTGCTTACCAGTTGTATTTTAATAATCAAATTATGTATCCCAATCACAAGGCAAGTTATGCGGTAGCTTCCCCTCAGGGAATGGGTGGGTTTCAGCAGTTTCAGATAGAAGACGTATATAATTATTTTAAGAACTCTACTCAAAAATATGCTCAGGTAGGTTTTGGAGCCACCATAAATGGTGTGCCATCTTCTGTACAATATAATCCCGTTGATGTGCAATATTCTTTTCCGTTAAACTATTTAAATACCGATTCTTCGTTCTCTGTTTGGGGGCTTAGTATTCCGGGAGTAGGGTATATGGGCCAATACATTATGCGAGAAGATACGGTTGACGGATGGGGAGAATTGACCACTCCTTTTGGAACTTTTATTAATACATTAAGGGTAAAATCGGTTATTCATAAAACGGACACCTTAAATTTTAACAATTTCGGATTTAAAATTCCTCGTCCGGTTGAAACCGAATACAAGTGGCTTGCAACAAATGGCAAGGTGCCTATTCTAATGTTGGTAAAAACAGGTCCTATAGTAAATGCTACCTATAGGGATATATTCAGAAATGTTACTCAATTAGGTATTGACCAAAATAATTTTATAGACCAATTAGCTCTTTTTCCCAATCCCGCAAGTGATTTTGTTATAGCGGAGTTTTATTCATTTTATTCAGGCGAAGTGGAAATAGGCGTTTATTCGCTTCTCGGAGAAGAATTAATAAATACACATGATGCATTATATACCGGAAGTAACAAAATAATTATTCCGCTTAGGAATATTAGTTGTGGCATGTATTTATTGCAGATTAAACAGGGTAAACAAACCAAAGTAGCGAAATTGCAGGTAGTAAAATAATTTTTTTATTTCGCCAACATCCATTGAATAGCCTCAGAAAACACTTCCTCTTTATTAGGAGGATAGGCATGGCCAATATCAAATTCCTTTAATTTAAAGGCAATATTGTTTTGTGTAAACGATTTTTCAGCTTCGCGGTTTTGTTCTAAGATATTTGGGTTATCACGCAATCCGACAATGCTGTATAGTTTTATGTTTTTATTTTTCATTCGGGTAATGCTTACATTTTTAGGCAGGGTGCCTGCTACCGGAATAATACCACAAAATAATTGAGAAAACACCATTCCCAGCGAATAAGCTATATTAGCTCCTTGCGAGTATCCGGTTAATATGATTTTTGCCGGATTAATATTGTATTTCAGTTGAACGAGTTCTATTTCTTCTAAAATACGTTCATATTCTTCTTGTTCAAAACTCCATGTAAAGCTATTAAAGGCTATTATTTTACTTCCTCTGCACAGCATCAATATCATGCTGTGTTTAGTGGCAATATTCTCGTAAACAGAAACAAATTCCTGAGGGTTTGAATTAAAACCATGAAATGCCACCAGCAGGGGATATGTTTTTGTTTTATCGAAATTTTTTGGAAGAATAATGAGAGGCTCGATAGATTGATTCTGCATTTTTAGTTTTAGGTCGGCCGCCAATACCAATAGTTCCTGATATTCTTTGGTCCCTTTGATATTAGAAAAATCGGGGTCGTTTTCAAAATCGTACCGACCTGTTTTTACAGCTTTTGTTAAATATTCTATTGCTTTTGGAGTATTTTTTGCGAGAGAGTATGCACTTGCAGCGTTATAAGCAGCATCTTTATTTGTTTTTAAAGTTTCAAAGGATAAGGCGTATTCATCGCCTGCTTTATCGAATTTTCTTTGCTTAAAAAACTCATCACCTTTTCGGAAATGTTCTCCTGCAATATTCATCATTTCGAAGGTAAGGGTGCCTTCGGAAGTATTTTGCGAAAACAAAAAGTGATTAAAAACAAAAAATGCAATAAGCAATGAAGTTACGGATATGTAGCTATTCTTTTTCAAAATGCAGTAGGTAAAAAAAACGCCTAATTTAATCGGATTAAAAAAAGGCGTTTTTTTTTGTTTTACGAGTTTGGTTTATCCTCCTATTTTATCTTTCAGTGCTTTGTATTTATCTGTTGCGTTGGTCATCTGATAAATTTTTAATAAAGGCTTTGCTACGTCCACATCGGCCGGATTTATTTGATGAGCTTTTTCTAAATAGGGAAGTGCATTTTTAAATTGGTCTTCGGCATTTTTAGAATATTCCTGATATTTCTTTTTTTCGTTTAAAGGTAGGTCATTAGCCTTGTTGTTCCACTCTACACCTTTATTAAAATACATAGCCCCAAGGTTATAATTTGCATCAAAATATTCGGGGCTAAGTTCAATGGCTTTTTTGTAAGAGGCTTCTGCTTTATCATTTTCGCCCATTTTGTCTAATATGGTACCTTGTGCATAATGTAATAAGTGGTTATTTGGGTCTTTTTCTATGGCTAAATTTAGGTTGGTTAATGCTTCCTGATTTTTGCCGCTTTGCAGGTAATAATCTAGTTCCTCAATAATTAAACCTTTATCGTTTGGATATTGAGTTCTTCCTTGTTTAATTATTTCATTCGCTTTTTCTTTATCCCCTTCTTCTTTGTATAGTTGAGATAAATATGCATGTATTTTAGGACCATACCCATACTCACTTAAAATCCATTCTTTAACGCCTCCATGTTTTGAGCAAGCACCATTATCAGTGGCATTAGATGTTGTGCCATCATTGCAAATGGCTCCAATTGCTTCCTTTTCGCCAAAATATTTAAGGGTAATTAGCACAATATACAATTCTTTGGCTTCTTTTTTCTTGTTAGATTTTTCGGCAGAGATGGCAGCATAGTAAATTCCCAGTGTATCTATTCGCCCGCCCATTTGAGCCAGAGCTACTGATTTTCCGAATGATTCATAAGATTTCTCAAAGTCTTTTCCCTGATACTGTTCTACCCCTTGGTTTAAGAAGCGGTTGCTCATTATAGGAAAACGAACACCTATAATATCTGCAGTATAGGCAGGGTCGTCCATTTTGGTGTTTTTATTCATTAAGGCCTGAAAAAACTTTACAGCATCTTCTTGGTTATTTTCAATATCAAGATTATGATAGGCTGTGTCTTGAATGTTGTATTTCAGAGCCTTGGAGTATGAATCAAATGCTTTGTTTAGAGCATCAGCATCTTGGCTTTTACAATTTTTATCTTCGCTAATGGCAAAATAGATATTGCCTCGGTAGTACCATGTTTTAGCTTCACTTCTAGTTTGGTCGTTTTCGGAAGCGGCATCAATAGCTTCTTTTCCGTTTTTAAGTTCGCTGCATTTTTTTCCTCTTTCGTAAGCATTTAAATAATTATAGGCACTTACTACCTTTGCTTTTTGAGCAAAAACTCCTGTGCTTAAGGCAACAACAGAGCATATTGCAATTGCTTTTTTTAACATAAAAATGGTTTTTAGTTTTTTTAATTGTAGTGGTTTTCAAAAATCGTTCCAAGAGTGCAAATATACCAAACCATTCAGTTTTCAATAAATTATTGCTGAATGGTTTGGTATGATTGTTTTAATTTTTTATTCCTGTGGCTCGGTAGGAGAATCTGTATCGTCTATAGAAGATTGGTCGGTGAGGTTTTCCATTTCTCTTGCTTCTTTTTCGGCTTGTCTTTCTTCTTCCGAAACTTCTACTTTTGCAACGGCTGCAATTTCGTCTCCATTTTTAAGGTTAATTAGTCGTACGCCTTGTGTGGCACGGCCCATTACTCTAAGTTCAGATACTTCCATACGTATAATAATTCCCGATTTATTAATAATCATTAAATCATCGTTATCGGTTACGTCTTTGATGGCAATCAAATTGCCTGTTTTCTCGGTAATATTAATAGTTTTCACTCCTTTTCCACCCCGGTTAGTAACGCGGTATTCTTCTTCGCCTGTTTCGGGGTCGCGTAAGAAACTGCGTTTGCCGTAGCCTTTTTCCGAAACCACCAACACGGTTTTTTCAAGAGGGTCTGCAATGGCAATCATTCCAATCACTTCATCGTTTGGTCCGGCTAATGTGGCCCCTCTCACTCCCGTAGCATTTCTGCCCATGGGTCTAACTTTTGATTCGTTAAAGCGGATGGCTTTGCCCGATTTTAGGGCGAGCATAATTTCGTCTTTTCCACCGGTTAAACGAGATTCGAGCAGTTGGTCGTCTTCGCGTACATTGATGGCAATAATGCCGTTGGTTCTTGGTCTGGAATAGGCTTCCAATGTTGTTTTTTTGATAATTCCCTTTTTGGTACACATTACAATAAAGGTATTGCTAAGGTATTCTTTATCGGTAAGGTTTTTAACATTCAGGTAGGCCATTATTTTATCGTCAGGTTCAATATTTATAAGGTTTTGAATGGCTCTGCCTTTTGTGTTTTTTTGTCCTTCTGGAATTTCAAATACACGCATCCAGTAGCATTTTCCTTTTTGGGTAAAAATGAGCAGATAGTTGTGAGTAGAAGCTACAAAAAGATGTTCTAAAAAGTCTTCATCGCGGGTAGAACTTCCTTTAGAGCCTTTTCCGCCTCTAGACTGTACTCTGTATTCGGAAAGAGAAGTGCGTTTAACATATCCCATTCTTGAAATGGTAATAACCATTTCCTCATCGGGTATCATGTCTTCTATTTTGAAGTCGTTTGCAGCATAAACAATTTCCGACCTGCGTTCGTCTCCGTATTTTTCTTTTACCTCTTTCAGTTCGTCTTTAATTATACCCATTCTCATTTCTTCGCTATCTAATATAGATTTAAGCCAATTAATATGTTTCATTAAATCTTCATATTCTGCTCTTAATTTATCGCGTTCTAAGCCGGTAAGTTGGCGTAAACGCATATCTACAATAGCTCTAGATTGAATGTCGGAAAGAGAAAATCTTGTCATTAAAGAGTTTCTGGCTTCATCGGGCGATGGTGAATTTTTAATAATCTCAATCACTTCATCAATGTTATCGATGGCAATAATTAAGCCTTGTAATATATGAGCTCTTTCTTCGGCTTTTCTTAGTTCGTATTGGGTTCTGCGAATTACCACTTCGTGGCGGAATTCAACAAATTCGGCAATCAAGTCTTTTAAGTTCAGCATTACGGGTCTTCCTTTTGAAAGAGCTATATTGTTAACGCTAAAAGAACTTTGAAGAGGGGTGTGTTTGAAAAGATTGTTGAGTACCACATTGGTTACAGCATCTTTACGTAATTCGTAAACAATTCGCATCCCGTTTCTGTCCGATTCATCTCGAATATCGGAAATTCCGTCTAGTTTTTTTTCGTTTACCAAATCGGCTGTTTTCTTTATTAGTTCCGATTTATTAACCATAAACGGAATTTCGGTAACCACTATTTGTTCTCTTCCGTGTTCCATAGGTTCTACGGTTGATTTAGCTCGCATTACAATGCGTCCTCTACCCGTTTCAAAGGCTTCCTTAACACCTTCGTAACCGTAAATGATTCCTCCTGTGGGAAAATCAGGGGCTTTTACATATTTCATTAAACCAGCTATATCAATTTCACGGTGATCAATGTAGGCTATAGTGGCGTCTATAATTTCCGAAAGGTTATGAGGAGCCATATTGGTAGCCATACCCACGGCAATACCGGAAGCTCCGTTTACTAAGAGATTAGGAATTCTAGAAGGCAGAACGGTGGGTTCCTGAAGCGAATCGTCAAAATTTAATTTAAAATCAACCGTTTCTTTATCAATATCCGAAATCATTTCTTCTGCCATTTTCTGCAGCCTGGCTTCGGTATATCTCATGGCAGCCGGACTGTCGCCATCTACGGAGCCAAAATTACCCTGTCCATCTACCAAGAGGTAACGCATACTCCATTCTTGAGCCATACGTACCATCGCATCGTACACTGCGATATCTCCATGTGGATGGTATTTGCCTAATACTTCGCCCACAATTCTGGCCGATTTTTTATAAGCCCGGTTGGAATAGAGACCTAAATCCATCATGGCATATAAAATACGCCTATGTACCGGTTTTAAACCATCTCGCACATCGGGGAGAGCCCGAGATACAATCACCGACATCGAATAATCGATGTAAGCCGTTTTCATTTCATCTTCAATGTTAATGGGAATAATTTTTTCGCCTTCTGCCATATTTTCTAGTAATTAATAGGTTATAAATAATCGGTTTTAAAAGAGGTCGAAAATACTATTTTTGCTAGTATTAGAGCATTTTTTTTACCCTATGTTACTAACAAAATTTTGTTGATAAAAAGGCGTTTGTTTTTTATGGTGCAATAATGGATATACGACATTTGGAAACTTAGTAATAACAGGCTTAAAAGCAATTTGATTTATTTGTAATTTTACAAAAAATAGTATATGGAAACGAACTTTTCACCTCGGGCTAAAGATGTAATAACGTATAGCAGAGAAGAAGCTTTACGATTAGGGCATGATTATATAGGGATAGAGCACTTTTTGCTGGGAATTATAAGAGAAGGAGAAGGTACGGCAGTTAAAATAATCCAGTCGTTAGGGGTAAATTTAGCCGAATTAAGAAGAACAATTGAGGCTTCTGTTAAAATTGGAAGCGGAGCAAATTCTGGACGATTATCTAATATTCCTTTGGTAAAACAAGCCGAAAAGGTGCTTAAAATGACTTATCTTGAAGCCAAACTTTTTAAAAGCAATGTTATAGGTACCGAGCATTTATTGCTCTGTATTTTAAAAGACGATGAAAATATTGCTACCAAAGCGCTAAATAAATTTCAGGTTGATTATGAGGCGGTACGCGATAAAGTGGAATTATTGAGGCACAAGGATAAAGATATTCGTTCTGAACGACCCGGAAATACCCCTGAAGATGATGATGAAGATGCCGGTAGTTTTATGGGAGGAGGCTCAGGTTCGCAACGCCAGGGAGATGTAAAATCTAAAACTCCGGTGTTAGATAATTTTGGAAGAGACCTTACCAAGATGGCAGAAGATGGAAAATTGGATCCTATTGTAGGAAGAGAAAAAGAGATAGA
The DNA here is from genome assembly GCA_013359255.1 of Flavobacteriales bacterium. Taxonomy (GTDB): domain Bacteria; phylum Bacteroidota; class Bacteroidia; order Flavobacteriales_E; family Vicingaceae; genus BCD5. Next base: position 9,397 of record JABWCF010000022.1, on the reverse strand, counting down.
ACGCGTTTCTCAAATACTTTCGCGTAGAAAAAAGAACAATCCTATTTTAATAGGAGAACCCGGAGTAGGAAAATCGGCTATTGCCGAGGGGCTTGCTCTTCGTATTATTCAACGCAAAGTATCTAGGGTGTTATTTAACAAGCGAGTAGTTACCTTAGATTTAGCTTCATTAGTAGCAGGAACCAAATACAGGGGCCAGTTCGAAGAAAGAATGAAGGCTGTAATGAATGAATTGGAAAAAAATCCAGATATTATTTTGTTCATAGACGAAATTCATACCATCATTGGGGCGGGTGGAGCATCCGGTTCGCTCGATGCTTCCAATATGTTTAAACCTGCTTTAGCCCGTGGCGAAATTCAGTGCATTGGAGCCACCACTTTAGATGAATACAGGCAATACATAGAAAAAGATGGTGCATTAGAAAGGCGATTTCAAAAGGTTCTTGTAGAACCAACCACTCCGGAAGAAACCATCATTATATTAAATAACATAAAATCGAAATACGAAGACCACCATAATGTAACGTATACTCCGGAAGCGTTAGAAGCTTGTGTAAAACTTACCGAACGCTATATTACCGACAGGCATTTGCCTGATAAAGCCATTGATGCACTTGACGAATCAGGCTCCAGAGTGCATATCACAAACATTAAAGTGCCTCAAAATATTATAGATGTTGAGAAGAAAATTGAACAGGAAAAAGAATTAAAAAACAAAGCCATTAAAAGTCAAAAGTTCGAAGAGGCTGCAAAATACCGCGATTCCGAAAAAAATCTACAGGAAGAGTTGGAAAAAGCAAAAAACGCTTGGGAGGAAGAAACACGTTCTCACAAAGAAATCGTTTCGGAAGATAATGTGGCCGAAGTAGTTTCGATGATGACAGGTATTCCGCTTCAGCGTGTAGCATTAAACGAAGGCGACCGTTTATTGCAAATGAACGAACGAATGCAAGGCTCGGTTATTGGGCAGGAGCAAGCCATTGTAAAAGTAGTTAAAGCCATACAACGTAACCGTGCCGGTTTAAAAGACCCTAATAAACCTATTGGTTCCTTTATTTTTCTTGGTCCTACAGGTGTAGGTAAAACGCAATTGGCGAAAGAATTGGCAAAATATTTATTCGATAATGAGGAATCTCTCATTCGCATAGACATGAGCGAATACATGGAAAAATTTGCTATTTCCAGATTAATAGGAGCCCCTCCCGGATATGTAGGCTACGAAGAAGGCGGGCAGCTTACCGAAAAAGTAAGGAGAAAACCTTATGCAGTGGTATTGTTAGATGAAATAGAAAAAGCACACCCCGATGTTTTTAATATTCTTTTGCAAATTTTAGATGACGGGTATTGCACCGATAGCTTAGGCAGAAAAATTGATTTTAGAAATACCATTATTATTATGACCTCCAATATCGGAGCAAGACAATTAAAAGATTTTGGACAAGGAGTGGGTTTCAGTACTTCGGCAAAACAAGAACAATCTACCGACCATGCAAAAGCGGTAGTTGAAAACGCCCTGAAAAAAGCTTTCGCCCCGGAATTCTTAAACCGTATTGACGATGTGGTAATGTTTAATTCTTTAAGCAGAGAAGATATTCATAAAATAATAGATATTGAGTTGAAAAAACTTTATGGCAGAATTAATGAGTTAGGCTATCAAATACAAATTACAGACGAGGCTAAAGATTTTATTGCCGAAAAAGGATACGACATTGCTTATGGTGCCCGCCCATTAAAAAGGGCTATTCAAAAATACTTAGAAGACCCCTTGGCCGAAGAAATTTTAAGAGCAAAACTAAACGAGGGCGATACTATAAAAATTGGCTTCGATAAGGATAAAGCAGAAATAACGATAAAAATATCGAAACCACGACAAAAGAAAAGTTCTGAAACAGAAGAGTAATATGTTGGATGTAAATAAAAAAGGCTGCAATTATTGCAGCCTTTTTTGTTGATTCTATTTGTGAAACTTATTTCTCTACTAAAATTTGTTCTAATTGGGTAAGTTTTTGCAGTTAGCAAGCTAATAAAAAATCTTTCGATGAGCAAATTTTGTTTTTCTTGTTCGTTATAGCCAACGTAGTGAAGCAATCTTTTTAATGCGGAGTAAAAAGCGAGGGATTGCTTCGGTCGTTTCTCCCTCGCAATGACGGTAAATAGAGTTATTTCGAGTGTTTTGAGGCACGAAAAACGTATCGAGAAGTGAGAGTTTTATTTCTTAGCAAGAGCCTTAAATAATTTTTCGTATTCCTTAAACCGATGCTCTCTAATAGGCTTAATTTTAGGTTCAGTAGTAAAATATAAAAGCAAACAAGGACTTATCGTTTTGTATTTTTCTACATATTCATAACCTTTTAGCTCCTTGTTTTTAATGCGTTGTTTTATTTTATTGTGGTAGGGGTACATTGAGTTTATTATTTAAACTATTTTATGTGTACAATGTAACATAAAAGATTAGAGTATGGTTTATTTATTACGAGCAAATTTTAAAGAGAAATTTCTTAAATTGCCGTTTTATTTTTTAATCCGATACGTATGAATAATACAACACTTCAAAAATTCACAAATCTTTACCAACTTTCTAAAACATTAAGATTTGAATTAAAGCCGGTGGGAAAAAACGGTAAGCAACTCAGTCAAGGAGATACAAATGAAATTTTTAAAAAAATTATTGAACAGGATAGAAAAATCAAAGAAGCTTATGTGGCACTCAAACCCGTTTTAGATAAAATCCATGAAGATATTATTAATAAAAGTTTAAGTTCTGAGGAAGCAAAGAAGATTGACTTTGCTCTGTACTTCGAGGAGTATAAAAAAGGTAAAGAGAAAAAAGTAGATACTTTTGAAAACACCATAAGAAATGAATTAGGTAAAGCATTTGAGAAAACTGCTAACAATTTTGCGGAGAGTGTAGGGGAAGGTAAAGGAATACCTATATTCAAGAAGAATAAAGGTAAACATGTCGGAGTAGCGTATCTTACACAATCAGGGATTTTAAAATACATTGAAAAAAATATTAAACTGTTGGTTACTGAATCTGAGATAAAAGAGTTTATTGATGAGAAAGAAATAACTAACACTAAAGGAAAAAAAGAAATTAAAAGGACTGGACATTTAGTCGTGTTGAGTAGTTTCTTTACCTATTTTTCAGGATTTAATCAAAATAGAGAGAATTACTATGTAACCAAAGAAGAAAAAGCAACTGCTGTTGCAACAAGAATTGTACATGAGAATTTACCTAAGTTCTGTGATAATGCTGTCCAATTTTATGGCTCAAGAAAAGAAGAATATTTAGGAGCATTAGAATTTTTAAAAAACAACAATAGAACAACAAAAATAAAAGATGCGGAAACCAATACAATGATTGACGCAAAAGCAATTGTTGAGGATTGGTTTAACATAGAAAGGTTTTCTACTTGCCTTGCCCAATCGGAAATTGAGGGATATAACAAAGTTATTGGGCATTATAACTTACTTATAAACCTCTATAATCAAGCGAAAAAAACAGAAGACAAATCTTTTAAAAATTTACAACCATTTAAAACATTATTCAAACAAATTGGTTGTGGAGAAAAAAAGGCTTTATTTTTTGAATTGAAATTTGATACTAAAGAAGAACAACAAAAAGCGAATGAAAATTCGGATGCTCCTTTGAATTTGCAAGAAACTATTGAATTAATTAGCAAAGCAGGTAAAAAGTATTTTCAAAAATCAACCAATGACAGTGATGTAACAATTTACAGTTTAATTGATTGGCTGAAAAACAATACCGATTGGAATGGTGTTTATTGGTCGAAATCAGCAGTTGATAAGGTTTCAAATAAATATTTTGCTAATTGGCACGAAATAAAAGACCGTATTCAAAAAGTGTTGGAGAGCAAAGAAAAAGAGCAAAAAGAGTTACTTCGTTCTGTTGCCTCGTTTGATAAAAAAAGAGAAGAACAATTAAAAATAAACGATGCTGTTGAATTATCTATATTGTTCTCGGTTTTAAATCAAACATCAGAAGAGAGTTGGAGTAAATCATTTTTTAAAGAATCAATTTTGAGTGACAGGAGTTCTGTAATAGATGAAAAACTGTCCCCAAGTGAAAATGTTATCAATTTAATTTGTTCGGATTTACAAGATTTAGCAACTGATTTTTTTAGTAAATCAGTTGCTGTTTTGAAAATAACCGATTATAAACACGAAGACAATATTTTAGCCATAAAAGAATGGTTAGACACTGCAAAATATATTTTATGGCTCATCAAGTATTTTGAAGTAAAAGCAGTAAAGGTAAAAGGGAACAATATTAATCCTGAATTAACAGTTTTGTTAGATTCGATTCTTAGAGCCAATGATGCAGATTGGTTGGATTGGTATGATTTAGTTCGAAATTATCTCACTAAAAAACCACAAGATGATGCTAAAAAGAATAAGTTAAAATTGAATTTTGAAAACCCGAATTTAGCTGGGGGTTGGAGTGATGGACAAGAAAAAAATAAAGGGACAGTTCTGTTGAAAAATAATGATAGGTATTATTTAGGAGTTTTAATAAGTAGGTCTGTTTTTGATACAGAGAAAGAGGAAAATCCTATTTATAAAGCTTCAGATTCGAATATAGGTCGGTTAATATTAAAAACATTGAAGTTTCAAACATTAGCAGGTAAAGGATTTATTAGAGATTATGGTATTAAGTATGGAGATATTCAACAAGATGATGATGCAATACAGAAATTACAAGGGTTTATAAAAAATAATTATGTAAAAAAATATCCTTTACTTAAAGAAGTTTCGGAAAAGAAATATGATAATAAAAAAGCTTTCGATAAAGATATTCAGGATGCACTTTCGAAATGTTATGAGTGTAATTACAGACCTGTGAATTGGAATGTTATTTTGAAAAATGTTGCTGATGAGGAAATCTACTTATTTGAAATATATAGTAAAGATTTTAGTAATAAAAGTACAGGAACCCCCAATCTTCAAACAAAATATTGGAAGCATCTTTTTGATGATGACAGTTCTATTCAGCTTTGTGGGGGCGGAGAATTGTTTTTCAGAGAAAAAGTTGAATTAAAAGCAGAAGACAAAGCTATTCATCCAGCGAATGAAAAAATATATAGAAGAAGTGATGGGAAGAAAGAAAGCATTTTTAAACATGATATTGTAAAAAACAAACGATTCATAAATAATAAGTACTTCTTTCATGTTCCTATAAAAATTAATTATCAAGCACCATCACCTAAACAAGCAAGGGTCAATGATGTTGTAAACGATAATTTTACTAAAGTAAACGACATTCAATTTCTAGGAATCGACCGTGGCGAAAAACATTTGATATATTATTCATTGCTCGATGCAAACGGTAACATAAAAGAAAATGGACAAGGACACTTTGATATCATTAATAAGAAAAACTATTTGCAAGAAATTAACGATGCAGCTAAAAAGCGAAAAGAAAAACAGGAAAACTGGCAGCAAAAGGGAAATATAGCTAACCTAAAAGATGGTTATATTTCATTGGTTGTTCACGAAATTATTCAAAAAATGAAAGATGAGAAAGGGAACTTAAAACCAACTTTCATTGTTTTAGAAGATTTGAACACAGGATTCAAACGTAGCAGGCAAAAATTTGAGCAAAGTGTGTATCAAAAATTTGAATTAGCATTGGCTAAAAAACTCAATTATTTGGTAGATAAAAATGCTAATGACGGGGAAATAAGTTCTGTAGCTAAAGCACTACAATTAACTCCACCCGTAAGTAATTATGGAGATATTGAAAATAGAAAACAAGTAGGCGTAATGTTATATACTCGTGCCAATTACACATCGATAACCGACCCTGTTACCGGATGGAGAAAAACAATTTATTTAAAAAAGGGAAGTGAAGATGTAATTAAAACTGAAATTTTTAAAACTTTTGATAACATAGGAGTTGATAATCACGGAGATTATTTTTTTGAATATAAAGATGAAAGCACACAAAAAACATGGATTTTAAGGTCAGGAGAAAAAGGTAAAACTTTAGAACGCTATCGTGCAAAAAGAGCAAAGGATAAAAATGAATACATTGTTGAATCTATTGATGTGAAAAGTTTGTTGGATAAACTTTTTGAAAAATTTGATAAATCGAAATCACTAAAGCAACAATTGCAGGAAGGAAAAGAGTTACCAAAAATCAATGAACATACTGCTTGGGAAACACTTCGTTTTATTATTGACATTATTCAGCAAATCAGAAATTCTGGCGATACCTCCAAAGGACAAGACGATAACTTTCTTCAATCTCCTGTGAGGAACGAACAGGGGGTGCATTTTGATTCTCGTTTATTTGAAAAACAAGAAAATCCTAAACTTCCAAAAGATGCCGATGCAAATGGAGCTTACAACATAGCCCGAAAAGGAATTGTAATGTATGAGCATATTAAACAATGGGTGAATGACGGTAAGCATAAATTTGAAAAGGGAAATGATTTAGATTTGTTTATTTCTGATAAAGAATGGGATTTATGGGTTTCTGATAAACAAAAATGGGGTAATGAGGTAAAATCATTTGCCTCTAAAAAAGCTAAGGAAAGTAATACAAAAAAGATTACTGTTAAAACAGAAATGGTTGTAGCAAATGAGTAAACAATGGCTAAATTTTGTACAGCTTAAGAAATAGGGAAAATGAACGAAGTGTTAATTTATAAAGGAAAAGACAATACAATACAAATTGAAGTTCAGTTTGAAAATGAAACCGTTTGACTTACACAAACACAATTGGTGGAGTTGTATCAAAGTAGCAAAGCCAATGTGAGCGAACACATTAAACATATTTTTGAGGAAGGAGAATTAACAAAAGAAGCAACTGTTCGGAATTTCCGAACAGTTCAAAAAGAAGGAAACAGAAATGTTGAGCGAGAAATTGAACATTACAATCTGGATATGATTATTTCAATAGGTTATTAACAATGAGGCACAATAATTGTTAATAACTCGTTCTTTGACATCTTGAAAACCAACTGATTATGGAAACGTTTTTACCCATTACGTATTTAAACGATTTTGTGTTTTGCCCTTACTCCATCTATTTACATCAGGTTTTTGATAACAATAGCGATGATTTATACAGTGCAGCACCCCAACAAAAAGGCAAGTCAGAACATGATGCTATTGATACGTTTGAAGAACCAAGCAGCCCATCAAAAGCCATTTTAAAAGGCATTTATGTAATTTCTAACAAATTGGGAGTTTACGGCAAAATAGATACCTTGTATTTGAATAAAAAAAGACTAGTGGAAAGTAAATATTCCATTACTACCATTTATCAAGGTTATTATTACCAACTGTGGGCTCAATATTTTGCACTTACCGAAATGGGTTTTGAAGTGGATGAAATTGCCTTTTATTCGATTCGGGATAAAAAAACACATCAGGCAAAAATTCCTCAACAAAAAGAATTTGAAGAATTACGAAATCACATCAGAAAAATTGCCCGATTTGATTTTGAATCAACTATTAATGTTAACTCCGTAAAGTGCCAACATTGCATTTATGCAGCACTTTGCGACAAAACCAACATAGATCATGTTTACGCATAAAGATATTGAAAACAGAAGCCTGTTTGTGATTAATGGCACAGAACACCAAAACCTAAAAGTTTCAAGTGGCAGATTAATGCTCGAAGACACCGAAACTAAAAAAGCAATTACCAAATTACCTTTCCCAAAAATTTTAAGTTTAATGATTGTTGGGCACACTACGCTTACCACAGCCTTAATAGAACATTGCAACAAACACGGCATACCAATAGTAGTGATGAAGCCCAATTTTAGACCTGTTTTTTATTACGGAAACATGGCAGAGGCTAATTTTCTACTAAGAAAAAAACAGTTTGAAGAAAACAAAGGAATACTGCCGGTAGCAAAGGTGTTGATTAAAAATAAAATAAGTAATCAGTTACAATTGTTGGTAAAAACAAGAGAAAAAAGTGTGTCGGTTGAAAAAGCTAAAATTTCGATTAACAATAGTTTTAGTTTAATTGATACGGTTACCGATTACCGAGAATTGATGGGAATTGAAGGAAAATCGGCAAAATTATTTTTTAATGCTTATTTTGAATTTGCCGATTGGCAACAACGTTTGCCCAGAGTAAAACAAGACACCTTGAATGCTACTTTAGACATAGGTTACACCATGTTGTTTAATTATGTGGAATGTATGACCCGACTTTTTGGTTTCGACCCCTACATGGGTGTTTACCACCAACTTTGGTTTAGACGAAAAAGCTTGGTTTGCGATTTAATGGAACCGTTTCGATGTATTATTGAACACCAAATTAGAAAATCGTTAAAATATGGGACTTTTAAGCCTAGCGATTTCGAAAAAAAGAAAAATGCATATTACCTTAAATCAGAATTTAAAAAAGTGTACGTAAAAGTTTTTTTTGAAGCCATCATCAACCATAAATCGGAAATATACAACTATATACAACAATATTATCGCTGTTTTATGGGTAAAAAAAGTGTAACCTCTTATCCAAATTTTAGTTATGAGTAATGTAATTATAGTAACATACGATATTTCGAAAGATAAAACCCGTACGCAGTTTTCTAAGTTTCTAGAAAAATATGGAGTTAGAGTGCAATTTTCTGTTTATGAAATTCAAAATTCGAAACGGGTACTGCAAATTGTACAAAATGCCATTAAAATGAAGTTTAGTAAAAAGTTCGAACCCAGCGATAGCATTTATGTATTTACAGCTAATCATAACGATACGGTTAGGTACGGAAGTGCAGCGTTGTTAGACAATGATTTAATAATATTGTAACAAACCTAATGAAATTGATAAATTTACTTAGTTGTTATTTTTTAATTTAAAGTACAGATTATTAGTTTGTTAGTTCTTGTTTCTTACTCATGTTTTATTTTAAAGGGGGGGGGGGAATACACAATTAAAAAAACGATAAATATCCTTTGTATTAAAAGGATTAAGTTTATATTTGTTGCCATTAGAGGCTACAAAGCCTTTTAAATTTCTACTATTGTAGATAACAATACCCCCACTTAATAATTTATCTGGCTACAAAGCCTTTTAAATTTCTACTATTGTAGATTACGCTTCCGGCTTTATTTCAACGTGTGGCTACAAAGCCTTTTAAATTTCTACTATTGTAGATGGAATGGTACATTTTTTTAAATACGTTGGCTACAAAGCCTTTTAAATTTCTACTATTGTAGATATAAGGCACTATTATTTATTTCTGAATTGGCTACAAAGCCTTTTAAATTTCTACTATTGTAGATATAGGAACTCGCACAGCTGGCTGGTAATGGCTACAAAGCCTTTTAAATTTCTACTATTGTAGATGTTCTCCGATTTAGGCTTTCTGTTAAACAAGGCTACAAAGCCTTTTAAATTTCTACTATTGTA
>JABWCF010000006.1 GCA_013359255.1 Flavobacteriales bacterium | reverse complement strand
CAAAGCCTTTTAAATTTCTACTATTGTAGATTCTATTCCAGACGATGAAGCTGAAAAACTGCGGCTACAAAGCCTTTTAAATTTCTACTATTGTAGATGCTTACAAACAACGTCTACTGGCGTAGCGGCTACAAAGCCTTTTAAATTTCTACTATTGTAGATTAGCTTGATAAATCCCAAGACTATTATAGGCTACAAAGCCTTTTAAATTTCTACTATTGTAGATTTAATGGCTTCATCGTATGTTAATCCATGGCTACAAAGCCTTTTAAATTTCTACTATTTCGGTATAGGGTTTAATGAAATTAGGAGGCATTTAGAAAGTAATTACATTTGCGAAAAACACAATGTGTTGTAAGAAAGATTAGGAATGCATAAACTTTTATATATTTTATCTATTGTTATCCCTACTTTTTTGTTTAGCCAAGAGAAACTCATTCCTATTAATGTTTCCTTGTTAAATGAATCTACCGCTATTCCCTACACAAGGTTTATTACCCTCCCCGTTCACCCGGGCATACAAGTGGGAACAGAATGTAATTATCGGAATAAAGAACATTCAAGATTATTTCAAACGGCAAATATTTGCTATTTCTACCACAACTACCTGGCACAAGGAATAGGAATTTATTCGGAATTAGGCTATGAATATCGTTTGCATTCGGGCTTTGCTGTTGGAGGATTGTTGGGTTTGGGCTACATGCACACTTTAACAACTGCCGAAGAGTTTACATTTTCAAACGGTCAATATGTAAAGAAAACAGATAAAGGCAATGCCAGAATATTCCCTTCATTATCTGCCGATGTTGGATACTATCCGAAAAAAACAGAAAAACACAGTTTAAAACTATTTCTTCGATACCAGTCTTGGGTAGAATATCCTTATTCGCCCGATTTTATTCCCTTAATGACCCATATCAACTTACATTTAGGTATAAAATTTTTTATTAAAACAAAAGCCAATGAGTAAGTGGAGATGGATGATACCAATTTTGTTGTTGATAAATTCTTGCAGAAAAGGAGAAGAAATAACTCCTGCATTTTATCAATGCAATTTCAGTTTTTCCGATAGTAGTTCAACCAATCCCAATCATATCCCATACAGTGTATTGCTTCATAATATTACATCAAATGGCGTGGTAGGCATTACTCTGTCGGTATATCACCCTCAACAGGGTGTGTGGATGGGAGCCAGTGGCAAAGCCGATTTGCATAATAACATCGATATGCAGTCTTGTAATATTTCAAGAGTAGGTTCCACCGTAAAAATGTTTACGGCCACTACTGTACTAAAGTTGGCAGAAGAAGGGAAATTCCATTTAGACGATAAAATATCAGATTACCTTCAAGGTGATGTAATAACTAAAATAGAAAATGCAAAAGAGGCTACCATCAGGCAACTATTGCAACATTCAAGCGGTATATACAATTATATTCAGAATTTGCAGTTTCAAACCGCTTCACTAAACGATTTAATAAGAGAATGGAAACCTGCCGATTTATTGAAGTATGCCTATAACCAAAAGGCTTATTTTAAACAGGGGCAAGATGTGCGGTATTCTAATACAGGGTACATTCTGTTGGGTTTGTTAATTGAAAAAATAGAAGGAAAACCATTCTATAAAGTTTTTGAAGAAAAAATATTTATACCACTAGGGTTAAATATGACAAGATTTGCCTCAACCACACCCGTTCCCGATGGAATTGTAAGAGGTTATGTTGATATGTACAGTAATTTACAGGTAATAGAAACCACCTACTTTAGTGGCTGGGATTATTATACGGCCGATGGGGGTCTTATTTCAAACCCTTATGATTTAACCGTTTTCTTTAAAGCCTTAATGAACGGTAAAATTATAAATTCAAATTCTTTGGCACAGATGCTAACCTGGAAAACACCCAAAGAAATTGATTCCGAATTTTTTCCTATTTCTTACGGATTGGGAATTTTTAAAATAGAAACACCTAAAGGAATAGCGTATATGCACAGTGGCGATGCAATAGGCTATTATGCCAATATGCTTTATTTTCCGGAAGATACCTCAATAGTAGCGTATGCGGTTAACAGTAATTACGGAAAAATAGACCAACAAGTATCTACCAAAGAAGCCATAGGAAAAATTATTTCGGTAACTAAGCCATAAGGGGTAAAATAAAAAAAGGCAACATATTCTGTTGCCTTTTTTTACGGTATATCAGTTCTGTTTATTGGTCGTTGGCATCACTCACAAATTTCTTGTTGATGATGTTTGTTTTTTCTTTTTCTTTTTTCAGTCTTTCTTCTTTTTTCTTTTTATCTAATTCTTCAGGGTCGTATTTTTTGTATTCATCGGCTAAATTTCTGGCATTATTTGCATCGGAAGTCATCCCTTTTTGTTGTAGGTATTCTGAATAAAAAAGGAGTCCTTCGGCCAAAACAGGGGCGGTTACCATATCGGGTTCAAAGCCGGGTTTAATTTTTTTGTTGGCTTCGGCAAAACCTAAATTAGCTTCGGCCGCATTTTTGGCTTTATTTGCTGCAAGGCCTTTCCAAAGTTGTAATACGGGGTCGTTAGGGTCAACCTTCAGCGCCATTTTATAGGCCGAAAGTGCTTTCGAATAATTTTCTACCAAATAAAAATGGTGTCCTAATTTATTTGCGGAGTCTTTTAATGCAGCAAAAAAATCTTTGTATTTAACCACCGTTTCGTTGGTTTTATCTTTTTTTCTGCCTTTATCGGCCCATTTTACCGACTCACTAAAAGCCTTCGGATATTTTTCCTGAAGTTTTTCGCTTTTAGAAATTTCAAGGTACGCCATTGCCACATAGATAAATGGAGTAGGGTCCTTTCGGTATTTATCGTTTTCGCTAAGTTTTTCGGCTTTAAAAATACAGTCTTCGTATTTTCCGTCAACATATAAAATAATAATCTTATCTAATGGGCTGCCTTTTTCGGGTTCCTGTGCCATTACGTTTCTGCTGGCCAACATAAGTAAGGCGAAGAGAATGTTTACTACTTTGTTCGTCATAATAAATTTAAATTTTGTTAAAATTAAAAGATTAAATGCAATTTACGTGCCTTAAATAAGGGAAATAATTAACATTCTATTGGTTGGTTATTTTTGAAGAGCTATAATTTCTATATTTATAGCACTTTTTGTAAATGAAAAATTATCCGCTCATCGTAATTGGTGGCCCTACAGCTACCGGTAAAACAAAACTGGCTGCTCAGTTAAGTGCACTCATCAATGCCGAAATAATTAGTGCCGACTCCCGACAGGTATACAAAGAAATGAACATAGGTACCGGCAAAGATTATGAAGATTATACAGTAAACAAAGTGGCTATTCCGTATCACCTGATAGATATTACCGAACCCGGCTATGAGTATAGTGTGTTTGAATTTCAACGCGATTTTAAAAAATGCGTTACACAATTAAAAGAACAAAATAAAAATGTAGTCTTATGTGGAGGAACCGGTTTTTACATTGAAGCGGCATTAGGCCTGAGGCAATATATTCAGGTATCTGAAAATACGGAATTACGAATAGAACTAGCCTCTTTTAGTTTACAGGAATTAATAAACAAACTAAAGAACTTAAAACCTTTGCATAATACCACCGATATTACATCGAAAGAAAGATTGGTTAGAGCTATTGAGATAGAAATGCTTAAAAATACACCATCGAAATTTCAATTTCCCCCCCAAGAGCAATATGTTTTTTTCTTAATAGATTTACCTCGCGAAGAAATAAAAAAAAGAATAGAACACCGTCTTCAGCAAAGATTAAACAACGGAATGATAGAAGAGGTACAGCAACTTTTAAACAATGGCATAAGCCCGGAAAAAATGAAATACTACGGACTGGAGTATAAATATATTTCCTTATACTTACACAAAGAAATTTCGTATTCTCAAATGCAAGAAAAGTTATTTATCGCTATTTCTCAATTTGCCAAACGGCAAACCACTTGGTTTAGGCGTATGGAAAAACAAGGAGTAGAAATGCATCGAATAAACGGACTGCTAACAGAAAAAGAAAAAATAGAAACCCTTTTAAAAATAGTAAGCCGATATGAGCTATAAGACAAACAAAAATTTTGTGGTGTATCGCTCATCAGCCGGCTCCGGAAAAACTTTTACCTTGGTAAAGGAATTTATTAAACTGCTGCTTACCGCCCATAGTGCCGATTATTTCAGGCATATCCTTGCTATAACCTTTACCAATAAGGCATCGGCCGAAATGAAAGAACGGATATTAAATGCCCTAAGAGAGTTTGCTGCGGAAAATGGACAAGGAGAAAAAAACACTCATCTACTAAAACAGATTGAAGAGGAAACGGGTTTGCCAGAAAAAATAATAAAAGAAAAAAGCAGAACGATACTAAAAGCAATATTACATCAGTATTCCGATTTCTCTATAAGCACCATCGATAAGTTTACACACCGAGTGGTGCGTGCGTTTGCCCGCGATCTTCATTTGCCTGTAAATTTTGAAGTTTATTTAGATAAAGACGATATTTTGGAACAAGCCGTAGATTTACTTATAGAACAAATTGGAGAAAACGAATACATTACTCAAACCCTTACGGAATTTGCCATTTCAAGAATGGAAGAAGAAAAATCATGGTCGCCCCGGATAAGTGTACTTGAATTTGTAAAAACGATTTTGTTTAACGAAAACAACGAAAGTAAAGTAGAAACTCTTAAAAAAGCAGATTTTGAAAAGTTTAAAATGCTAAACGAACATCTTAAAAGGGTTACTGAAAATTTTGAGCATTTTATTTCTTCACGAGCAAAAATAGCATTAAGTAAAATACAAGAAAAGGGTCTTAATTTTTCTTGTTATGCAGGCGGAGAATCGAAGGGTTTACCCAAATATTTTACTTACATTGTTGAAGGACGAAGCGAAAATTATTTTCCTACCGATACGGTTTGTACTATGGTAAGTAAACAAATTTTATATGCCACTAAAGCCAATAAAGAAGAACAGGAAGTGATTAAAGAAATTACACCAGAGCTCATTAGGCTGTTTAATGAAATAAATGGGCATGTAACCCAAAATTATTCCACCTATTACATTGCAAATTCTGCACAAAAACATTTATATGCCTTATCGCTCATTGGCTACGTAGAAAAATATATTAATGAATTGCAAAGCGAAAATAATCTACTCCTTTTAGCTCATTTTAATAAACTAATAAACGATGTGGTAATTAGCGAGCCAGTGCCTTTTATTTACGAAAGAATGGGCGAACATTATCACCATATTATGATAGATGAATTTCAGGATACCTCTGTGCTGCAATGGCAAAACCTGCTTCCATTGGTAGAGAATTCGCTGGCAGGCGGTTATTTTAATATGTTGGTGGGCGATGCCAAGCAATCCATTTATCGGTGGAGGGGTGGAGTAAGCGAGCAGTTTACCGAATTACCGCAGATTTACCCTCCCGATTCGCCCGAACTGATTTTAGAAAAAGAAGCCACCCTGCAACGAAATTACCAGGAAAAGAAATTATCGTCAAACTATCGCTCCTGTTGTGAAATTATAGATTTTAACAATCAATTCTTTTCGTTGATTGCTCAAAGTTCGGAAGATATTCAAAGCCTTTACAAAGAGGTAGAACAAACGTTTAATCCTAAAAATACGGGAGGGTATGTACAAATTAATCTATTTCCGCAAAAAACTTCGTTGGCCGAAGAAGATTATTTTTTAAAACTGAATGAAATACTGAAAGAACTGTTGGTCGATGGATATTCTTATAAAGAGATAGCTGTTATTACTTCTACAAACAAAGAAGGAGTGAGCGTGGCCGATTACTTAACAAGTATTAAAATAAATGTCATATCGCCCGATAGTTTATTAGTGTTTTCCTCTTTAGCTGTTAAATGGGTTATCGCCACCTTAAAATTATTATCAACTCCTTACGATATTACTTCTCGAGTAGTTTTTATTAAGTCGTACCTCGATTACATGAATATGCCGGAAAAATTAACAGCTATGGCACTGACAACCAAAAAGGCAAAACTTCCAATTAAAAAATTTATAAAAGAAATTACGAAAGATGAAATAGAGGTAGAAGAAATAACTTCCCTCTCCTTACCCGAACAATGCGAATACATAATAAAACATTTCTTAAAAATTGAAAACCACGATGCATACTTACTTTGCTTTGTAGATGCCGTGAATGACTTTTCAAAGCGATCGGGGAACGATATTCCAGCATTTATAGATTGGTGGAATGATAGTGCAGAAAGAATAAGCGTAAAAATACCAGAGAATACAAATGCTGTTACTTTGTTAACTGTACACAAATCGAAAGGATTAGAATTTCCGGTGGTAATATATTTTTATGCCAATAAAAGAGAACGAAGGCAAAAAGAATTCTTTTGGGCAGAAAACGTGCTGAAAAACGATATAACCTTTCCATATCTGCTTGTAAAAGGAAATAAAGCGTTAGAAGATACAGATTTAGCTGATGAGTACAAATTAGAAGCAACCCAAAGCAAACGCGATTTGGTAAACGAGATGTACGTTGCATTTACCCGCCCGGTAAACAGACTTTATATTTTGTGTAATCGCATTCCGGAATCTAAAAAAAGTTCAAACACCGAAGGAGGTTCCTTCTCTGTGAATAAATTCATCTCAAATTTTTTATTGAAAAAAGAGTTATTCAACAACGAGCAAAATCAGTACACATTTGGTAAAAAAGAAAAATTTAAACAGAATGATAAAAAAGAGAAAGATAAAAACAAAAACGAGCAGATAATACAACAGGAGTTAGAATTTGTGCAGAGTGCAAATTGGCAACAAAAAATTAGTATAAGCAGGCAAGCTCCCAACGAATGGAATGTCTTAGATTATTTTGACGCGAGAACGTACGGTATTCTAATACATCGTTTATTACAAGAAGCCGATTCCGCTTCTTCTATTCAAAAAGTGGAAAACGCAGAAAATATAAGCCCTGAAATTTTTAAGAAAATCATAGAACTGGCTCTTTTACTTTGGGAAAAATCAGAAATAGAAAAATATCTTTCATCTGGCTACACGGCAAGGTCAGAGGCCGCTATATTATCACACAGTCGCTTGTACATTCCCGATAAAGTATTACAGAAAGAAAACATAGTGGTTTTAATAGATTTTAAAACAGGAGAAAAACAAGAAAAACATATTACACAAGTTAAAGAATATATGGCGTTGTATAAACAAATGGGTTATAGTGTAGATAAAGGATTGCTGGTATATAAAAATGAAACAATAGAATTAGCTTCGTAGCAATTTCATAAAATTAGTACATTTACCCTATGAGAAAAATCCTACTTCTTATCCTTTCTGCTCTTTTAGTCGGTTGTGTATACTCGCAGGACACCGCTTTTGCATACGCATACGGTAGTTATGGCGATGAAGTGGGGCATTCGCTTGCACAAACACCCGATAGCGGATTTATTTTGGTAGGTTCTTCGGGCAGTTTTGGAAACGGAAGTAGCGATGTATATATTATTCGAATCGATTCACTCGGTAAATATATATGGAGCAAGGTGTATGGAGGAAATAATACCGAAGGGGCAAACTGTATTAAATGTTTTAACGATGGAACCTGTGTGATTACCGGTTATACTAATACTTACGGAAGCGGAGGATACGATGCGTATGTGCTTAAAATTAATTTGCTGGGCGATACACTCTGGACAAAAACCTTCGGGGGCAACGCCTGGGATTTTGCCCATTCTATTCAAGGCACCTTTGATGGAGGTTACATTATTGCCGGAGAAACATTTAGTAGTACAAACGGAGAAAACGATATGTGGCTGGTTAAAATTTCTGCGAACGGACAATTTGAATGGGAAAAAAAATATGGAGGCCCTTTGCAGGATTTTGCAAAAGATGTGGTTCAGATCTCCGATAGTAGTTATGTGCTTGTTGGAGCAACCGAAAGCAAAGGAAAAGGAATGTTCGATGTTTTTTTAGTGCGAACCAACCAAACGGGCGATACTCTTTTTACTAAAACCTACGGAGGAATTAAAAACGATGTAGCCCATTCTCTCTATTATAACAGTAACGATCAAACCCTTGCATTGGCCGGATATACCGAAAACTTTGGAGCGGTGAACCGCGATTTTTATATTATACGTACCGATACGTTGGGTGATACTCTTTGGACCCATCGAGTGCATGGCCCCGATGGCGATGAGGAATGGTTTTCTATAAACATAGATAATGGCAGCGACTACATCCTTACAGGTTACTCCTATTCAATTATTGGTGCCGGTTACGAAGATGTTTTTTTTATGCGAATTACTCCCGGAAAACTTATTACTCAACTTACCACGTACGGCTGGCTCGAATACGAAAGAGGGTACTCCATAATACCTGCCAAGCAGGGAGGGCAAGCAATAGTGGCAACTACGAATAGTTTTGGAAATGGAAACAACGATGTATTTTTTATAAAAACAAAATACGATGGGTTTTATTCATATCAAAATGCTCCGGCAGAAGTTTATCACGACACGAATCATGTACACATTTCTATTCAATCTTATCAGAGTAATATTTACTACAACATTTTTCCTCAACCTGCAGCAGACTATTTACAAGTAGATTTAGACTTTTTAAGAGAAACCTCTTTTAATGCCTCGGTTTCTTTCTATTCACAAGTTGGGAGTATTGTGTATAGTATAAAAAATCAAACCTCTCCATCTTTTCAAATACCTCTTTCAGAGTGGCCTGCCGGAATTTATTTTATGCATATTACCTATAACACCGGTAATGAGAGCCTATATCAGAAAAAAATTACATCCACTATTTCGGTTGTTAAGTAGCATATGTTTGGAATTCGTTATGTTGGTCATCTTTTTTTTATAATATATGCCGTATTATCGGTTTACTACGCTACCGAACGCATTGTATTTATAGATTCAGCAAAATACCTGTTCGATCTGATTAATCATCAAACACTATTTATAACAGGAAGAGAAGGAGGATACCCTGTGTTACTATTGCCTCTTCTTTTTATTAAACTGAAACTTTCTTTATACTTGGTAATTGCTGCATTTTCGGTTTCTTATGCACTGTTATTTTACCTTATTTTTTTGCTTATTGTATATGGTTTAAAAAGCGATGCTGCGGCATGGTTGCTTATTTTCTCATTAATTTTATGCACCCGCGACACCTTTTATTACCCTGCTACAGAGGTATATTTAGGCATGGCATACGTTTGCATTTTATATGCTGTGCTCTTTTCCGAAGTAATAAAGCATCGTGTAATAAGGTATGGCTTATCTTTAATATTGATTTATATTTGCTATCTAACACATCCCATTACAATATTTCTGATTCTTCCTTTACTGTTGTACAAACTCTTTGAATTAACCGAAAAGAAGGAAAAATGGGTACTCGCTTTACTTGCCTGTGTGTCCTTTTTGTTTTACGTGGTAAGACCTTTTATGGCTAAATCGATAAATGCCAACGAATACACGGGCTATCGTAAAGCATTTTCTGTTTTCTCTTATTTGCCAGAAGTATTTACGGCACCTTCGGCTCATTTTTTTTATATTCATACGTGGCAAAGTACAAGCATCTATCTTTTGGCTGTGGTTTTATTTGGTGCTGCTCTCATTTTTTATTTATTTAAAAGAGGCATTGAAAAAGCAATTATTCTTTTCATATCTGTACTTACTATATGGTTGTTGGCTGCAATTGTATACATAGAAGGAGAAAGTGCAGTGGTGCTTGGAAAAGCCTTTGCTCCTCTTGCTTTTCTTTGCTCTCTACCTCTTTTTCATGATATCCTTTACGAAAAGAAAAAGTGGTTTAATATTTCAGTTATGCTCTTACTTTCAGGTGTTTTATTTTTAAAATTTAGGGATGTTGCACTCATTGGGAAACATCAAAAACAAAGAATAGAAAATGTTCGAATAAATATTCAACAAGCCAGAGAGCAAGGTGTAAATAAAGCAATATTAAAATTTGATACGTTAAGCAGCAAAAACGGACTTATTCCATGGGCTTATTCCATGGAAAGTATAATTCTATCCTCTTTTGATGATGCCGAACAAAGCGTAACCATATTTATTGAAAGAGAAAATAATACGGTGAACAATGAAGTGTTAGAACAAAAAGACATTTTTTTGTATATAAATCCGAATGAAGTTTTATCGCAGAAGCAATTGAATACAGCGTATTTTAAATTGCCCGAACAGAAGTATGTTTATTTGAAGTAAACTTTAAACCCAGCATAAGCATTTATTCCACTGGTAGTCTTAGATAGTAAACCCTCTATATGCTGAGTACCTACAGATAACGCATATTTTTTTAAAAACAATTTATCTGCACCCATTCCAAAAGTAAGTTTGCCGTACCCTCCATAGGCAAAACGCCAGTTGAGACAAAGAGATGTGGTAGGATAGTATTCAAATTTACAATATAAAAGGGGAGTATAATTTGCAAAAAAACGCATCATTGCCCCACCTTTTATCATTACTTTATCGTTAAAGTTTTTTTGATAATAAAAATGAACTGAAGTGGGCAACGCAATTGCGTAATGATTAAATTCTGTTTTTTGATTTAATTGATTAATCAGAGAGTCATTGTTTAAACTGGTGTTAACACTGTCTTTCCAATCTAAAATATGATCAATTTTCAAACCGTTAAATACAAAAGAAGTATCAGTCGTAATTGTAAAGGCTTTTTTGTTCCAAAAGATAAATCCTAAATCGGTAAACTCAAATCGCATTTTATCACAATCTCCTATGGGAATTTCGGTAAAATAATCGGAAGCCAATCCCCAACCGTTTAGTGCCTTAATTCCTTTTTTTGAGGTATCGGAAGATGCGTATTCATATTGCATAGCCAGCGAAATTTCTCTACCTTCTTCTTGCGTATAAATGCTGGCTTCCGGAATTTTTATAGCGGCATTTTTTTCGCCTTTCACAAACGATATGGTAAACCCTTCGTTTAATAGTCGACCAAACTTTTCGGTTTGCTTAAAGTATCCAACAAAAAATTCCTGATAGCGGAGTTGGTTGAAAGAAAAATTTCCGGCATCGGCTGTTTTGCCTGCAAAAGATTTGTTTCCGAAAAAAGCAAGGTTAAATAAGTCTTTGCTAAAACGCATATCGATATGTTCTGTGTGTTGTATGCCTGCTACAAAAGAATAGCCTGTTTTATTTAAGAAGGTGTCTATTGAAGCCATGCCCCAAACATGAATGGTGTAATCGAATCCAAAGCGGTTGGTGTTTTTTAGCTTTTTACTTACCTCTGTTTTGGTGGTACTGTCTATGAAGCTACCATTGTAAAATGCTGATAGAAATCCGTTAGTAAAAGCATTTGAATTGGCATTGAATGAAGAGTAGGCTCCGGTCGAATTTTTAGATTGCTGAAAATATTCATCATTCAGTTGAGCGTAAATTTTTGTATTTATACCAAAAAACAAAAAGGAAAGTAGAATGAAAATTCGAAACATCTTTTTCTATTTTAAAAATACATGCATATTGGCATCGGCTACCATTTGTAATTTTAGTTGATAATGGTTGTAAATTTTAATAAAAGAGCTTTGAGGAATAGTTGTAAAAGATGCTTTTACTCTTATTTTTTCAGCCTTGTAAAGCAGGTCGGTATTTTCCTTATTCAATCGTATGGCAATCTTCTCTTTGGCCGGCTCGGTTACTACAAACGATGTGTTTACGGGTGCTGCAGGTATTCCTTTGTCGATGGGGATATTTGAAAGTACCTTGTTATTTTGATCCATTAATTCAAGAGTAAGTTGTGTTTCCATAGGAAAACCATTTTCTGCAAAAAGTAAAAAGGAGCCTTCATTTAGTTTTGTTTCGTTTTCGTTGAATGCAATATTAATGGGCGAAATATTTTGAATGGTAAGGGTGTTTGATTTAAACGAAAGAGGCACCTCTATTTCAAGGGTGGCTTCCAAGGGGTAATTTTTAAACATAAAATCGTTTCCGTTTGATACGTTTCCAAGAGGGTTTATCTCCATATTTAACCCATATAGAAAAGCATCAGGAATAATTTCTAGCATTGCATCAGTGTTTGAGTTTTGTGCGTTTAGCAATTCACTAAAATAGGTATATTGTACCGGAGGGTTTCCATTGATTTCGGTTGCTCTATTAATAAAAATAGTATTTCCGATTATAGTATGATTTAAATTTACTTGTGTGCTGTTTTTGTTATTAATAGAAGCTAATTGAGTTATTTTTGCTTTAGCATCTATACCAAATGCATTATGGATATTGATTTTTACTATCACATCTTCCAAATCAACTGTTCCGCTTATAATATTTTGCAAACCACTAAAAGTATTTTGTTCCGGACCAAAGGCCATATTGTGTTTTCCAAAATATCCTTTAACATAATAAGGCACAATGTCTTTGAAATGGTTTTTTACTTTTAAAATAGTGGATGGGCCTACGGTTACAGGGCCATCGGCTGTTGGGTCTACCTTGGCATTTACTTGTGTGTAAATGGTATTTACATTATTAAAAGTTGGGCTGCGTAAATCGATGGTATAGCCCGACAAGTCGATGGTTTTTTTTATGGTAATAGAGCTATTTAACGGTGGTTTTGGAACGTATTCGGTTAATTCCAGGATGGCTCCGTTTTTTGTGGCACAAGGTAGGGAGTATGTAATAATTGTTTTTTCCTGAACAGAAGAAACGAATTCAATTTCGGCTACACCCGATTCTATAATTGCTTTGTTCAGTTCTACCTGTCCTAAATTGTATTTTGTAGTTTCATTACTAGAATAAAAAGTGGTACCAGGGCTAGCATTCATATTAAAAGGAATGTTCAATTGTTCTGTAATAATGGTATCTGGAATTTGAACTAAAGAATCAATATTTAAATCGTAGAAATTTTCTTTAAAAACAACTGATACGGAATTATCGGGGTTGTTTTTAACATAATCCTTTCCTGCGATATCGGCAATACTCAGGCTGGTTTCGAAAAGAGGAAGTAGGGAATCTATTTCCCAGTTAGGTTTAGCTCCTTTTTTGCGACAGGCCAATGAAAGAATTCCAACAAAGAGAAGGGTAATGAATATTTTGTTTTTCATTGAAACAGAAATTTAAGTGCATAAATTTAAGCAAAACCTTTTAGTATGCTAGTATTTGTATTTGTTCTGCCACAATTTCCTAAGGTTGTTTTTAATTTCTTCTTCTCGTTTGTTGTTGCCAGGTTCGTAAAATATGGTTCCGGATAGAGTTTCCGGCAAATATTCTTGTTCAGAAAAATTGCCCTTGTAAAGATGAGAGTACTGATATTCTTTTCCATAACCCAATTCTTTCATTAGTTTGGTTGGAGCATTTCGTAGATGCAGGGGTACAGGCAATCCGCCAGTTTTTTTTACTTGTTCCTGAGCGGTGTTGATAGCCATGTAAGCAGCATTACTCTTAGGTGAGGTTGCTAAATAAATAGCTGTTTGAGAAAGTATAATTCTGGATTCAGGCCAACCTACTACACTAACGGCTTGAAAACAGTTGTTAGCAATTGCCAAAGCGGTAGGGTTTGCGTTCCCTATGTCTTCCGATGAAAGAATGAGCATTCTACGGGCAATAAACAGAGGGTCTTCTCCTCCTTCTACCATGCGAGCAAGCCAATAAACAGCAGCATTGGGGTCGCTACCGCGTATGGATTTAATAAAGGCACTGATTATATCATAGTGCATTTCTCCGTTTTTATCGTAGCGAGCCAATTGTTGCTGAGCTATTTCTGTAACAAGGACATTTGTAATCAGTATTTCATCATCTTCTTTAAAGTGGTTTACTGTAATTTCTAGCAGATTCAGCAGTTTTCTGGCATCTCCACCGGATAAGCTAAGTAGAGCATTATATTCGTTGAAGGTTATTTTTTTCTTTTTAAGCAGAACATCCTCTTTTATAACTGAAGTTAATAGAGAAAGTAGTTCGTCTTTTCCCAATGATTCGAGTGTATAAACTTGGCAGCGAGAGAGTAGTGCGGGAATAACCTCAAAACTGGGGTTTTCAGTAGTAGCTCCAATAAGGGTTACTATGCCTTTTTCTACAGCACCCAACAAGGAATCTTGTTGCGATTTGCTAAAACGATGTATTTCGTCTATAAATAATATTGGGCGTTGTGTATTGAAAAATTGGGTGTTTTGGGCTTTTTCAATGATTTCGCGAATGTCTTTTACTCCGGAATTAATGGCACTTAAGGTGTAGAAAGGCTGCTTTACTTCGTTGGCTATAATTTGGGCTAAGGTGGTTTTTCCAACTCCTGGTGGTCCCCAAAAAATAATAGAAGGAACCATGCCGTTTTCAATTACTTTTCGGATAATTCCGTTTGGACCCACCAAATGAGCCTGACCAATAAATTCGTTCAGGTTTTTCGGACGCATTCGTTCTGATAATGGGGCTAAATGCATGGTATGAGGTGTATTACGCACAAAGGTAAAGTTCTTTTTTTTAGGAGGCACGATTTTCTATTTTTCCTTACAGTGCAAATAGAGAGAAATAGAAAGGTGGTTAACTCACTAAGTCTTTTACGCGAATGGCAGCGTTTACAAAGTTAACAAAGATAGGGTGTGGAGATAAAACGGTGCTTTTGTATTCCGGGTGAAATTGAACACCAATAAAGAAAGGGTGTGATGGGATTTCAATTATTTCAACCAAACTTAGTTTAGGATTTAATCCCGAGGCTATCATTCCGGCTTGTTCAAACTCGGGCAGGTATTGGTTGTTAAATTCGTAGCGATGCCTATGTCTTTCGGATATTTCAGTACGTTTATAGATGTTATATGCTAAAGAGTTTTCTGTTAATATGCAAGGATAAGCCCCCAAACGCATGGTTCCTCCTTTTTCGGTAATAGTTTTTTGATTTTCCATTATGTTTATTACCGGATGAGAGGTTTGTGTACTCATTTCGGTAGAATGAGCATCGGTATACCCCAGTACATTTCTGGCAAATTCTATTACGGCACACTGCATTCCTAAGCAAATACCTAAAAAGGGAATATTGTTTTCTCGAGCAAACTTTACAGCTAAAATTTTTCCTTCAATTCCTCTTTCTCCAAATCCGGGTGCAACCAAAATTCCCGATAATTCGGCCAACTTAGTTTTTACATTTGCTTCTTCTATCGATTCAGAATGAATCCATTTTATGTCTACTCTACATTCATTTTCGGCACCGGCATGTATAAAGCCTTCGGCAATTGATTTATAAGAATCTTTTAGTTCTATGTATTTCCCTATTAGGCCTATTTTTATTGTTTTCTTAGGTTCCTTAATTCGAGTTAAGAAGTTTTCCCATTGTGTTAAGTCAGGCTCTCCATGGTCTGGTAAATTCAGTTTTTTCAGTACCACTTTATCTAACTCTTCTTTTTTCATCATCAATGGAACTTCGTAAATAGAGCTAGCATCGAGCGATTGTATTACGGCATCTTTAGAGATATTACAGAACAGAGCAATTTTGGGTTTAATATCGGGACTTAAGGATTTTTCGGTGCGAGCTACCAAAATGTCGGGTTGTACGCCCGATTCCAAAAGTAGTTTAACCGAGTGTTGTGTAGGTTTTGTTTTTAATTCGCCCGAAGCAGCAAGAAAAGGAACCAATGTGAGGTGAATCACTAAGCAATCTTTTTCCAGTTCCCATTTTAACTGGCGAACAGCTTCTATGTATGGCAGAGATTCTATATCGCCCACAGTACCTCCAATTTCTGTAATAATGAAATCGAATTGACCGGTATTGCCAAGTAATTTTATTCTGCGTTTAATTTCATCGGTAATGTGAGGAATAACTTGTACTGTTTTTCCTAAATAGGCACCTTCTCGTTCTTTATTAATCACATATTGATAAATTCTTCCTGTGGTAACATTATTTGCCTGCGAGGTGGGAACATTTAAAAATCGCTCGTAATGTCCTAAATCTAAATCCGTTTCGGCTCCGTCATCGGTTACAAAACATTCTCCATGCTCGTAGGGGTTAAGGGTGCCTGGGTCTATATTTATGTAGGGATCTAATTTTTGGATGGTAACAGAATAACCTCTTGCCTGAAGTAATTTAGCGAGAGAGGCTGATATAATTCCCTTTCCTAAGGAAGAGGTAACACCACCGGTAACGAATATATATTTTGCAGAAGACATGTATTTGGAATAGCGTTCCGGGATACAAAGTTAAAATAAATAATGAACTCCCAAAGAACTAAATTCCAAATACTGAAAATATTAGACTAAAAGGTTAAACTAATACCTAAACTAGGCATTAAAGGCAGTTGATTTACTCTTTCGTAAGTAACTCGGTTAAAGTAAAATATATTTTCGCGGTTGTATGCATTGGTTACGCTTACTACAATTTCTAATATAGAATAATTATTTAGAACAAATTTTCTTTTTCCGGTTAAATCGAGGCGGTGGTAATACGGTAAGCGGCCTTTGTTAATTTCGGCATATTGTATTTTAAGATCACCATTGGAAATGGTGTAGTCAGTATTTATGCCATTATTGAAAGTGATGTTTTCGTAAAAGGCTTGTGTTTGAGTAAAAGGAAAACCTGAACCCAGGTTCCAACGTGCATCAATTTCCCAATTTAAATCTTTTCCAAAGTTGTAAGAAACCGTAAAATTGGCGTTGTGTCTTCTGTCAAAAATGGGAGCGTAAGTGGCAATTCCGTCCCATCGGGTTACTTTTGCAATGGAGTAAACCGCATAAAGGTTTATGTGGTTCAGGTCGTATCGAACTACGAGGTCGGCTCCATAAGCATCTCCTGTTTCTATAATAAAATCTTTTCTCAGTAGTTCGGGGCGTGTGGCGTTATCTACATTATCATCAAAAATTTTGTTTCGGTTTATATTGGTTAGTTGCGAGAATCTTTTGAAGTAGCCTTCTATGTTAATGGTAAACGATTTATTAATGTCTATTTCGAAACCGCCTACTAAATGAGCTGCTTTTTGCAATTTGTGTTTTACATTTTTTGTGTTCCCCTTTTCATCGGTAAATTTTTCTTGTAAATTGTCGGGGCCTGAAAGAAAACCATAAAAAAGATTTACTACATCTCGGTCAGAAGTGGCACTGATAAGGTTTTGAGAGTATAAACCGCTGGCTAATTTAAAGCGTAAGTGGTCTGAAATATTATATTTTACTGCCAAGCGGGGTTCGGGCGAAGCGGTGGCAAGAGAGGAATAATATTGCAAACGGAATCCGGGTTCGAATACAAACTTCCCTGAATTGATTCTCCAGTTTACGTATCCAGAAATTTCACTGGTATTTTGTGCTTGCGAAATTTTACGTCCAATGGTATTAAAGAAATTAAAATCGGTTTCGAAAGCCACAAATTCTATTCCATATCTAACCTCGTTGTTGTTGCCAAAATAGTTGGTAAAGTTCATTCCTGCGTTAATTCCATTTATAGAGCTTTCTCGTGGCAAACTATCCATTTCCATTAATGTGATTTTATAATCAGAATAAGCAATTACGCCATCAATAAGCGTTTTCGATTGTCCCGGAATAAAAACAAAATTAGCTCCACCTCCCAAAGCGTTCCAATTAAGATCTGATACGTTTTTGTAGCTTACTCCATCGCGAAAGTTAAACCCGAATAAATTTAATTTACTGCCATTATCGGCATTCATGGAAACTTTGCCGTAGAGGTCGGTAAAGCGAAATGGCAAACCGGCTGTATCGATGTATGAATAAAGCAATTTGGACGATTCGTTGAGGTAAGAATGTTTGCCGGTAACAACATAAGAAATACTACCTCCTCCATCATCTTCCTTTTGTTTAGAAATAGGACCTTCTAACATTGCTTTGGCAGCAAAGGTGCTTGCCGATACTTTTCCTGTATGTCTTTTTTTGTTTCCATCTTTAGTGGTAATATCCATAATAGAAGAGATTCTGCCACCGTATTTTGCCCCATAGCCACCGGTATAAATATCGGCATTACGAATAATATCAGTATCGAAAACGGAAAACAATCCAATGGAGTGGAAGGGATTGTATATAACTAGTCCATCTAACAATACTTTGTTTTGAATAGGCGAACCGCCTCGTATGTATAATTGCCCGCCTTGGTCTCCTGTAAAAATTACACCGGGTAGTACTTGTAGGTATTGTGCTAAATCGGGGTCGCCACCAATGCTGGGGATAGATTTTATTTCTTTGGGAGTAATTTTGGCTACCGACATTTTTACTTCGGTTTTATTTTCTTCTTTTTCGGCACTCACTTCAAAAGTTTTAAGTTTGATGCCTTTTAGCAAAAACAATTTGTGCGAAACTAATTCGCCAACTTTTAATGAGAGTGTAACTTTGGCGGTGTCATATCCTACATACGAAGTAATGAGGGTGTAATTTCCGGCCGGTATTTTAGCTAATTGAAAGAAGCCATTGACATCGGTAGTGGTACCGTATGAAGTGCCTTTAAGGTACACGGTAGTAAAAATCATAGGCTCTCCGGATTCTTTGTCATAAACAAATCCTTTAATAGTGGCTGTTTGAGAAAAAGCACTTAGGGTAATTAAAGCTAAAAACAATGGAAAGAATAAGAATCTGCAGAGCTTCATTTTTTCGAATTTATGGTCGCCAAAGGTAATGATTCCTTTGAAGGAGGATATATTTAGATTGTAAAAATATACATTCAGATTTAAAAATAAGAGCCGGTTGTTCTTTTATATAACCTATTGTAAATTTATTGTTCAGTTTTTGGCTTTGTAGGTTTAGACGTTTTTTTGCCTCTTTGTTTTTTAAAGGAGTTAACGTGTGTATTTCCTTTACTTATTTTTTTATTGTGTTTATCTCGTTTTTTGGCCGATTCATTTTTAATTTTTTGGGTTTCTTTTTCTGCTTTTCGTGCTGCTTTGCGAGGATTGGTGTAGTTTTTTTGTCCGTCATCAAATTCTTCGGCTATTACAACGCTGGCCGGCTTTTTCTTAAATCTTTTATCTTCGTAAGCCCCATTTCTTTTGTTTACCTTTTTTTTGCTAAACATGGGGTCGGCTGCTTTTTTTTGTGCAAAAACCGACTTTCCTATGATTACAAAGAGAAAGAGAAGTAGAATAATGGAGAGTTTGCTGATTTTCATATTCAAAGGTAAAAAAGTAATTTATTCGTATTCTTTTAATAACGTATCAATATCTTTTAAAAGTATGTTTACTTCATTTTCAGAGGTTCCATCGTAATATCCTCTAATGCGTTTGTCAGAGTCTATCAGTACAAAATTTTCGGTATGCATTAAATCTTGGAGACCTCCTTTTCCTGATATTGTGGCAGTAAAGTATTGTTTTCGGGCTAAATCATAAATATGCTCTCTTGGGCCTGTTAAAAAATGCCATTTGTTTTTAATGGCACCTTGTTTTATTGCATATTCCAACAATGCAGGAACTGAGTCGTTTTCCGGCATAACACTGTGCGAAAGAATAATAATTTTAGGATTATTTTTATATTTTTCTTGCACTCGTATCATTTGTTTACTCATTTTCGGACAAAGAGTGGGGCAGGTGGTAAAAAAAAAGTCGGCAATATATATTTTCTCTTCGGTGTTTTTTTCAGTAATGTTTTCTCCGTATTGGTTGGTGAGTGAAAATTTTCCGATGCGATGATTTTTGTTTACGAAACGAAGTGTGGTATCTACAATTTCCGGATTAAGTTGAGAGGGATTGTAAATTTTTAGTTTCTTGGGTTGATTAATAATGTTATAAGCTATTGCTACGGCTATTGCAAACACCAAAAGAAAACCCCATACGGCAATGTGTTTACTCACTTTTTATCATTTTTTTTTAATTCAAATTCTATGAGTTTCTCTAAATTTTCTACATCTAAGCGTTTGGCAATTATTTTCTTGTCTTTATCAAGTAGGTATATTACAGGAGTGCTATAAATATCAAAGGTGCTATGGTAGTTAAGACTTTTTACATCGGTAACGCCACTTAAAACCATTTCGTTAGTATAGTTTTGGTCTGAATACACTTTAACAGGAACAGCCACATTTATAAAATCGAGTTGTTTCTCTTTTACGAATTCTTTCCATTTGTCATCTTCATGCGAACTTACGGCAAATACTTTTATACTTTTATGCTTAACAGTATTGAAGTATTCAGCTAGTTTAGGTATTTCTTTTTTACAATGCCCACAATCTGGGTCCCAAAAGGCAAGAATGGTAAATTCGGCTTTTACATCGTGCAGTTTAACCCAGTTTTTGCCATTAATATCTATTAAGGAAATGTTGTGAGCTGTTTTTCCGATAAGTAGCGGTTCTAATGTTTTAACTCTTTCTTCAAATTTTTTCAAGTTCAGGCTATCCATCCAAAAAGCTTTTCCGGTAAGATAATAATTAAGCCCCATGTGAACAAATACGGCATCCATTCCCATAATGTTAGATTTTTCATAGGTGTTGGTAATGTAATGTATAGTGTATTTAAAAAGTTCTTTTGATTGACCAAATTTTTCTATCAGCCAATCGGCCTCTTTGTTTATGCTATCGGGTACCTGTACCACCAACTGACTAAAGTATTTTTTTAATTTATTGTGAAAAACAGGTGTTCTTACTAAACGGTCGTCAGAAAAATCAAACCCTTCCCAATAGTGTGTTTTAAAGTATTTGAATGGGAATGTAGAATCTTTGGTTCCATCGGACAAAGTGGGCATTTCGGGTGTATCGGGTTCTGACATAGCCTGAAACATTTTAGCCACAAAAGTGCCTTTATTGTTTTCGATAAACTGTAACCGATATTTTTTTACCTCGTTATCCATTGCAATAAGTTGTTCTTTTATTTTATCGGCTTCGATTGGGTTGGTTTCTTGTATGGCTTTTAGCTTTTCTTGTAAAGGCTGCATTTCTTTGCTTTTGGTATTGATAAAATGTAAGTACTGAAAAAAGAGTTCGTTTTCTTTGCTTCCTTTTATTTTCATATTTTTTACCATATCTAAGGTATCTGTTTCCATGGTAAATCGGGGTTCGGTAAAAATAAATTCAAAGTATTTCATGCCTGGGAATACGGCCATATAAATTCCACCCTGAAGAGGTTTAGATTTTTTAAAAGTGGCCCATCCGGTTTTATCAATTTCAGAGGTGTCGGCATAGTATTGTTTATCTCCAAAGTAGTTGGCAAGGTATACCGTACCTTTATTGTATCCGTTTACTTTTATTTTTATTTCGTATCCCTTATCTTGCGGATATGCGTTAAAAATAAATGCGGTAATTAAAAACAAAAAAGATAGAACTTTCATAAGAGTGGTTTTTTAGTGTTCAAATGTAGTATTGTTTAAACTATTCTCAAATAACTTGCCAAGTGTGTTAACATATTTTAAAATTAGTTGTTAATGATTTTAGTCGCTTTATTTTAACAAGGCCTTAACAACCCTTTAGGTATGATTTCAGATAATTCTATCGTTTTTTTGGATACAGAGTGTGTGTTATGTAATTATTTCGCCCATTTTATAGTAAGAAAGAACCATAGAAGAACTATTCAATTAGCCTCCTTAAGTGGTACAACAGCAGGTAAGTGGAGATTATCTGCCGGTAACCATAAAGTCGATACCGTAATTTACTTAAAAAACGGAATCTTTTATTACAAGTCGAATGCGGTAATTGAAATATTATCTGATATAAACTTACTGTTTAAGTGTGCAAAAATATTTTATATAATACCCCAAAAACTAAGAAATTATTTATACGATTTTATTGCACGTAATCGTTATAAAATATGGAAAGGTAAAAAAAACTGCCTTTTGTTAGATGCACAAAAGAAGAAGTTTTTTTTAGATTAGTATGAGGGAATGAATGGGGAGAACTAGAAGAGATCGTCTATTCCATGAAATTGGAAAGAAAAATCGGTTAAAACCTGAAAATCTTCACCGGTTCTTTTAATATCAATATCATCTTCTTCGTAATACCAGTTTACTATAAGTTGAAGATTATTTTCGGTTAATTTTTTTAATTTTTTAATAATTTCCAACACGCATTTAGATGAACTGGTATTAAAATATTCCATCTTTACGTTAAGAGTGGTACAAGATTTCGGCTTTGTTACATATTCATCAATCCAGTTAAATAAAGGCGTATAATATTGCATAGCATGTTCAGGAATGGATCGCCCAATGAGTTCTAACTCGCCTTTGGCATAATCAAAAATTATTTCAGGGGTACGTATGGTAGGGGCTATGTATAGATTTTCCATTGTGATGTAAAAAAAGCCAATTTACAAAAAAAATTAAAAACAAAATTTGGTGTTCTGCATCAGTTTATCGGAAATGGTTCTACGGTATTCTTTTGCATTTATAGAATTAATTTTTGTAAAGCGTTTTAGTCCCATCAACATCATGCGTTGTTCATCGCCTTCGGCAAAAGAGTTTATGGCATCTTTTCCTGCTTTGGCAATACGGTCGGCTGCATCGTAAATAAATACCTTAGTAATGGCCATTTGTTCTTGGTGGGCTTGTTCTCCGTTTTTTGCAATTAGTTTTTCTGTTCTAAGAAGAACCGATTCCGAAACGTATAAATCAATAATCATATCGGATATATTCATTATTATTTCTTGTTCCTTTGCCAGGTTTGCCATGAGCTTCTGAGCGGCTGCGCCAGCCGTCATTAGTATTGCTTTTTTAAAGTTTGCAAGGGCTTTCTTCTCTTCAGAGAGAGTAGTATTTTCGGTTGAACTAAAATCGGGAATGCTCATTAATTCTTTGGTTACTGCCATAGCGGGAGTAAGTAAATCGAGTTCTCCCTTCATGGCTTTTTTTAGAAGCATGTCTACAATCAACATTCTGTTTATTTCGTTGGTTCCTTCAAAAATGCGATTAATACGAGAGTCGCGGTAAGCTCTTTCTACCGGGCCTTCGGCCGAATAGCCCATGCCACCGTATATTTGTACCGCTTCGTCAACCACATAATCTAGCACTTCGGAGCCAAATATTTTAAGTATAGCAGCTTCTACGGCATATTCTTTAATTCCGGTAAGAGAAGCTTCCTGTTTGTTTTTTCCGTTTTCCATTTCTTCTTCTATGGCATTTTGAACACTACTGCTACAACGGTATAGTGCAGAATCTAGGGCATAAGTACGAATGGCTTGTTCGGCCAGTTTATATTTGATGGCCCCGTATTTTCCTATAATTCGGCCAAATTGTTCTCTTTCTCCAGCATATTTTATGGACTGATGAATAGCTTCTTTTGCCCCACCAAGGGCTGCTCCGGCTAGCTTTATCCTTCCTATATTCAGAATATAAAGTGCTATTTTAAAGCCTTCTTGTCTTTGGCCTAAAAGGTTTTCTACAGGTATCTGACAATTGGTAAAAAAAACTTGGCGGGTAGAAGATCCTTTAATCCCCATTTTTTTTTCTTCCGGATTTAATTCAATACCCCCGTAAGATTTTTCCACAATAAAAGCACTAAGGTTTTCATCGTTATCGATTTTGGCAAAAACGGTAAAAATATCAGCAAATCCTGCGTTGGTAATCCACATTTTCTGACCGTTTAAAATCCAGTGTTTTCCATCAGAAGAGAGGGTGGCTTTTGTTTTGCCCGAGTTGGCATCGGAGCCAGCTCCGGGTTCGGTTAAGCAGTAAGATGCTTTTAGTTCTCCGCTAGCAAGTTTTGGAATATATTTTTTCTTTTGTTCTTCGTTGCCAAAATAGAGTATGGGTAAAGTACCAATGCCGTTATGGGCTGCTTGTGCAACGGCAAAAGAATGCCCTGCTCCAAGTTTTTCGTTGGCCAACATGCCGGTAATAAAATCTTTTCCAAAACCACCGTATTCTTCGGGAATAGAAATGCTTAGTAAGCCTAATTCTCCGGCTTTATCAAGCAACGAAGGCATGAGGCCTTCTTCTAATGCATCAATACGGTCTAAGTTTGGAAATATTTCTTGTTCTAAAAACGATTGGCAGGTTTCTGCTATCATTTTTTGTTCTTCATCAAACTCTTCGGGTATAAATACTTGTTCGGGTAATGTTTCTTTTATTAGAAATTCTCCGCCTTTAAGTGCTTTCATATGGTATCTTTTAAATTAAATTTTTATGGTTTATTCCCAACCTCGTAGTTCTTTGCAAACTTTAATAAATTTCATGGCTGAATCTATCTGTGCTTCGTTAATACTGTAGTAGAGTGATTGGGTGTAGGCTTCAATAGCGGTATCTAAATTTCCCTGATGCTGAAAAAGCATACCCAAGTAAAAATAGATATCGGAATCTTCTTTGTTTTTTAGTTTTTTCGATTTGTTTAGAATGATTTCTGCATCCTTATACCGTTTGTCTTTAATTAATATTAATGCATACTGGGTATAGGTGGGGAAATAATTAGGATCGACTTCTAATGCTTTTAAAAAATTTTTTTCAGCCGATTCATTATCCCAATTGTTGTAGTTGAATTTCCCCAGTTCGTAATAAATCTCTGGTCGGTTGGGATAAATTTGGATGAGTTCGTTAATCTTATTAAGTGCTCTTTCGTAATATTTATCCTTAATGTCTAAGGATACAACATACATTTGTTCTTTAAATCTTGCCAGTTCTGCATTCATAATAGGTGTTTTTTAATGAAATATTTCAAATACTCCGGCTGCTCCTTGTCCTGTACCAACACACATGGAAACTAAGCCATATTTTTTATTTTGTTTTTTTAATTCGTTTAAAATTTGAACAGAAAGCTTGGCTCCTGAACAACCCAGAGGGTGACCCAAAGCAATGGCTCCTCCGTTTACGTTTATAATATCCGGATTGAGATCTAATTTTTTTATAACGGCTAACGATTGTGAAGCAAATGCTTCATTTAACTCTATGAGGTCTATTTGTTCTGTCTTTATTCCTGCTAATTGCAAGGCTTTGGGTATAGCCGCTACCGGGCCTATTCCCATAATGCGAGGCTCTACGCCCGCAGTAGCATAACTTACCATACGTGCCAGAGGGGTAAGTTTGTGTTTTTTAAGAAAGTTTTCAGAAACCACCATTACAAATGCCGCACCATCTGATGTTTGAGAGGAGTTACCCGCGGTAACACTTCCGTTTGTGGCAAAAACGGGTTTTAACTTAGAAAGCGATTCGATGCTTGTGTCATTTCTAGGTCCTTCATCGGTTTCTATAGTAAAAGTTTTTTCTTTTATATTTCCATTGATATCCGGGTATCTTTCTGTTACGGAAACTGGAACAATTTCACTTTTAAATCTTGCTTCTTCATTGGCTCTTACCGCTTTTTGATGCGAGAGGAAGGCAAACTCGTCTTGTTTTTCACGAGATACGGAGAACTCTTTTGCCACAGCTTCGGCTGTTAGCCCCATGCCCCAATACCAGTCTGGATGTTGTTTTGCCACATCGGCATTAGGAACCACTCTCCAGCCGCCCATAGGAATTTGACTCATACTTTCAGCCCCGCCTGCTAAAATACAATTAGCCATACCTGCATGAATTTTAGAGGCGGCTATGGCTATTGCCTCTAACCCAGATGCACAAAAACGATTTACAATCATACCGGGTACTTTTTCAGATTGAAAACTCATTAACGAGATAAGCCTTGCCATGTTTAAACCTTGTTCGGCCTCGGGCATGGCATTGCCCACTATCAGGTCGTCTATTTCTTCAGGTTGTACAGATGGATGTTGGGTCATAAGGTGTTTCAACACTGTTTTTGCCAATTCATCGGATCTTGTAAAACGGAATCCGCCTTTGTTGGCTTTTCCCACGGCTGTTCGGTATGCACTTACAATGTATGCGTTCATTTGGGTTTAAGTTTAGTTAGTTACGAAGCACTTTGCCGCTTGTAATAATACTTTGCAATCTTTCTAGCGTTTTTCGTTCGGCACATAATTCTAAAAAAGCTTTTCTTTCGAGGCTTAACAAATACTGCTCAGAAACCTTGGTGGGTTGGGAAAGGTTTCCTCCGCACATAATGTATCCTAATTTTTCGCTTATCAATTGGTCGTGTTCAGAGATGTAGTTTCCGCTTTTCATGGAGTGGGCTCCTACGTACACGATTCCTAATCCTTCGTTTCCTAGAACTTCAATATCGGTACGAGGAATAGGTGTGGTGTAGCCTTTTTGGGCCATGTTAAGGGCGGCTTTTTTTGCGTATTGTAGTTGGTGTGCACGACTTACTATTACTTCATCTTGCCCCTTACGCAAGTATCCCAATTCAAAGGCTTCGTGTGCAGAGGTTGAAACTTGAGCCTGACCAATGGTAAGAAATCGTTTACGTAGGGCGTTTATTTTTACATCTCCTTCGTTAATTTCGTCAGATAATCGTAATACAAATTCTTTGGTACCGCCACCGCCAGGAATAACGCCAACTCCAAATTCAACCAAACCCATGTATGTTTCTGCGTGGGCTATTACTTTATCAGAATGCATGCACAGTTCGCAGCTTCCGCCTAGCGTAAGGTTATGTGGGGCAGCTACAACGGGAATAGAGGAGTAACGGACGCGCATAATGGTGTTTTGGAAGGCTCTGATGGCAAAGTCTAGTTCATCGTATTCTTGTTCTGCAGCCATCATAAATATTAATCCCACATTAGCTCCTGCAGAAAAGTTTTCGCCTTCGTTATAAATGGTAAGTCCTAAAAAATCTTTTTCGGCAATGTCTATGGCTTTGTTTATTCCCTCTAACACTTCACTTCCCATAGTATTCATTTTGGTATGGAATTCAAGGTTTATAATTCCATCACCTAGGTTGGTAAGAGTAGTTCCTGAATTTTTCCAAATTACATTTGAGTAACGAAGGTTTGAAAGAATTAAAATATTTTCGCTTCCAGGAATGAGGGTGTATGTTTTAGACGAAATGTTATAAAAGTATTTTTTTCCGTTTTCGATTTTATAAAAAGAAAATATATTTTTTTGCAGCATTTCGTAAACCCACTGGGCGGGTTTTATGCCGGCCCCTTCCATTTGTTTACAAACGGTTTCAACACCTAGTATATCCCATGTTTCGAAAGGTCCTGTTTGCCAACCAAAACCAGCATTAAGGGCATCGTCTATCTTGTAAAGTTCTTCTGCTATTTCGGGAATTCGGTTTGAAACGTAGGCAAATAGCCCGAAGAATGATTTTCGGTAAAACTCTCCGGCTTTGTCTTTGCCAGAGAATAAAATTTTCAGTCTATCAGAAAGATGGTCGGCTTGCTTGGCGGCTTCGAGAGTTGCAAATTTTACTTTTTGTTGTGGCTGATATTCTAAGGTATTTAAATTGAGAGCAAGAATTTCGTTTTCACCTTTTTCGTTTTTAATTTTTTTGTAGAAACCTTGCTTGGTTTTGCTTCCAAGCCATTTATTTTCTATCATTTTACTAATGTAGAAGGGCGTTTCGAAAAGGGGGTGAGCTTCATCGTTAGGACAATTTTGTTTTAATCCGTTTGCTACGTGTACCAATGTGTCCAATCCGACTACATCGCAGGTTCTAAAGGTGGCCGATTTGGGTCTGCCCAACACAGGGCCTGTAAGTTTATCTACTTCTTCAACGGTTAATTGCATTTCGGTAATAAGATGAAAAAGGGACTGAATGGAATAAACTCCAATTCGGTTAGCAATGAAAGCGGGAGTGTCTTTGCAAAGCACAGTGGTTTTGCCTAAAAAGCGAGTTCCGAAATCTTCTAAAAAATGTACAATGTTTTCATCGGTTTCCGGGGTGGGAATAATTTCTAACAATTTTAGGTAACGTGGTGGATTGAAAAAATGGGTGCCTAAAAAGTGTTTTTTAAAGTCTTCGCTTCTTCCTTCTATCATTAGTTGCATAGGAATTCCCGAAGTGTTTGAACTTACAATACTTCCTTGTTTGCGGTACTTTTCGATTTTTTCGAATACTATTTTTTTAATATCTAGACGTTCTATTACCGCTTCTATAATCCAGTCGCAATCGGAAATTTGAGGTAAGTCATCTTCCATATTTCCGGTAGCAATGTGGGCGGCAAACTTTTTAAGGTAAATTGGTGAGGGATTAGATTTTAACACATTTTGTAAGGCTGTATTTACAATACGGTTACGTACCGCTTTATCGTTTAAAGTAAGTTTTTTTTGTTTTTCTTCTTCGAGCAGTTCGTTTGGAACAATGTCGAGCAGCAAAACTTGTAAACCGATATTTGCAAAATGACATGCAATACGAGAACCCATAACCCCTGAGCCTAGTACAGCTACTTTTTTAATCTTTCTGTTCATTGCTAAATTTTTGCTAAATGAAGATATTTCTTTGTATGGTGTAAATTTAGTCCGCGTTTTTGTTTATTTCAAACAATTCGCAAACTTTAAATAAAAGAAGGTGCTAACCGATTAAGGAGCTAAGATTTATTTTGTTTGAGACAAACTGAATTTAATACCAACTAAGCCTTAAATT
This sequence comes from Flavobacteriales bacterium, assembly GCA_013359255.1. Lineage (GTDB taxonomy): Bacteria > Bacteroidota > Bacteroidia > Flavobacteriales_E > Vicingaceae > BCD5. Next base: position 101,148 of record JABWCF010000006.1, on the reverse strand, counting down.
TGCATGATGTACCTAAAAGAACTTTCGCTTTTTAATTTTAAAAATTATTCAGAGGCATTCTTTGAATTTTCGGAGAAGGCAAACTTTTTTGGAGGAAATAACGGAATTGGGAAAACGAATTTGCTCGATGCTATTTATTATACCTCATTTTGTAAAAGTTTTTTTAATCCTATTGACTCGCAGAATATACAGAATGAAAAAGATTTTTTTATGCTGAAAGGTCTTTATCAGAAAGACGGGGAGGAATACCTTGTGCATTGCAGTATAAAGCGAAGCCAAAAAAAAATATTTAAGTTAAATAAAAAGGTTTACGAGCGTTTGGCCGATCATATTGGTAAATTTCCATTGGTAATGGTTTCGCCTGCCGATGTTTTACTTATTTTAGAGGGGAGTGAAACGCGAAGAAAGTTTCTTGATGGCATTATTGCTCAAAGTAATAAAAATTACTTAGACAACTTATTAAATTATAATAGGGCTTTAGCCCAACGAAACGTGTTGTTGAAGCAAATGGCAGCTTCTGGTAGGTGCGATAAAGAAAGTGTTTTTTTATGGAATGAGCAGCTAGTAAAATTTGGCAACCCTATTTACGAAGCCCGGTGCGAGTTTGTTCGGGAATTTATTCCAATTTTCAGATCGTATTATTCTCAAATATCTGATGTAAATGAAACAGTATCGTTGGTGTACGAAAGTATGCTGTTAGAGAATAACTTTACAGAGTTGTTAGAAAATACCTATGCAAGAGATAGAGCCGCTACACATACAACCTGCGGAATACATAAAGATGATATGGCTTTTTTTATCAATAATTTTCCGGTAAAGAAATTTGCCTCTCAGGGGCAGCAAAAAACGTATTTACTTTCGTTGCGTTTGGCTCAAGCCCAATATATCACAGAAAAATTAAAAACGAAACCTATTATTTTGCTCGATGATATTTACGATAAACTCGATGATGAACGTTTGGCGAGACTGATTGCCATTTTGGTAAACGACTATTTTGGACAACTTTTCATTACAGATACTCATCCGCAGCGAATACCTCAGGTGTTTGAAAAACTACAGATGCCTTTAAAAATTAATATTCTACAAGCAAGCGAGGTTTAAATTTAAAAATGAAAAACGAAACCACTCTCAAAGAAGCTATTCATGCCTTGCTTCGTATGTATGGCCTGGAAGAAAAAATGCAAGGGATAGACCTTATTAAGGCATGGGAAGATGTAATGGGTAAAACCATTGCAAAGCATACCATTGATGTGGTGTATAAAAAAAAGGTATTAACGGTAAAATTAGATTCGGCTCCGCTGCGGCACGAATTGTCTTATCTTAGAACGGAAATTGTTCAGAAAATAAATGAGAAGATGGGAAAGATGTTGGTTGATGAGTTAAGATTGCTGTAACCGTTTCTACTTTTTTAAGTCCTTCAGTTTTTTGAGAATATATTTTTCTTTTGGCATCATACAATCTTGTATTCTTTTTGCATAATAGATACTGTCTAAAATTTCTTTTTGTTTTTGTTCTACAAAAAGTTTTTGTTTTTCAATTATTTTTTTCTGATTTCGAATGATTTTAATACGTTTATAAATAAATCCAATGAAAAATAAAGACAAAACTAAACTGCCCATTAGAAGATATTGTTGATTTCTTTTTGCTTTTATAACTGCATTTTGACGAGTAATTTCAATTTCTTTTATTTTTTTTTCTTTTGCAAATAAAATACTATCAGCGGCTTGTTTTTTACTGTACTCATATTGCATTTGTTGGCGAATTTGTTTTTTTGAGTTTTCCTCGTTTTTTAAACTGTCCCTTATTAAAATATAGTTTTTGTAGTGTTCGTAAGCTAATTTGTGTCTCCCTGTTTCTGAATAAATATCGCTTAATAATTTTTCGTTACGTTCCTTAATACTTAAGGCTCCAATTTGATTTGTTATTTGTAATGATTTTTCTAAAATAATTTCTGCTTCTTTATAATTTTTATTTTTCGTATACACTTCACCTAGGTTACTCTGCCAAATAGAAATTAAATATTTATTGCCAATTTCTTCCGAAATTTTTAATGCATCTTTTAAATAAGGGAATGCTTTAGGGAGGTCATTTAGGTCTATATATAAACACCCAATATTTCCCATGATATGAGAAAGACCTCTTTTGTTATTGATTTCATTATTTATCTCAATAGCTCTTAAATAATATTTCATTGCCTCTTCTGTTTTTAATTGCTCGGCATAAATATTGGCTATATTACCGATGATGAGGGCCATTTCTCTTTTATAATTTAGCTCTTCATTTATACGAAGTGCTTTGGAGTAATACTCTAACGCTTTTTCAATATTTAATTGATTTTTATACAATACCCCAATATTGGTATAGCAGTTGGCAATACCTGCTTTATTATTTAATTCTTCGTTTATTTTTAAAGAGTTAAAAAAAAAATCTAAAGCCTTTGGAAAGTTTGATTGTTCAGCATAAACTGTTCCAATGTTTCCCAATACAGAGGCTTTTCCATCTGTAATTTTATATTTTTCATACAATTTGATTGCTTTAACGTAAAACACCAAGGCTTTTTCGTAGTTAGCCAAGTCAGAATAAGACAATCCGATTTTTTCATAAAGGGTTAAAAGGCCGGAAATGTTACCCGTTGTTTCGTACAATTTCAGGGCTTTAAAGTAATAATTTAAAGCGGTAGATACATTGCTTCTGTGTTGATGGAAAGCCCCTAAGTGTGTGTATAATTTAGCTTTGTAATTATTTTTCCAAATCGTATTCTTATTATCCATGTTTTGAATAATATTCAGTGCTTGCCCCACAAATAATAATGTAGAATCATTTTTTATTGAAATATATTCGTACGCAAGTTTATTGAGTAGAAAAACTTTTTGAGAATCGATGTGAGCTTTCTCTAATTCGTATCTAAGCGAATCGGTAGTATTAGAAAATGCATAAGTACTAATAAGAAGATAAAATACAAGATATCGAAAAATGGAGTACAAATTTTAATGAGTTAAATGTTTTCCTTTACTTTTTCGGATACGGCAACTCACTACTTTGTATTCAGGGCACATGGCCTCACTGTCATGCTCATTCGAAGTAATATTGTTTAACATTATTTCTGGAAAATGAAAGGTGGAACTCAATATGCCGGGTTTTACTTCTGTTGTAATCTTTGCTTTAATATCTACTTTACCTCTTGGAGATTCTACGCATACAAATTCTCCGTCTTTAATTTTATTTTCTTGTGCATCTTCAGGATTAATTAATAAAACATCTTCTGTAACAATTTCAACATTTCCGGTTCTTCTGGTCATTGCACCACAATTGTAGTGTTCTAATTCCCTGTTGGTAGTTATAATGTATGGGTAGTCTTTTCCGTAAGTTTCAATTTCGTTACTTTCTTTAAATGGGTAGAAGAAGAATTTTCCTTTACCTCTGGTAAATTCTTTTGTATGTAGCATTTTGGTGTCGGTTCCATTGGATAATACGGGCCATTGCTTTCCGTTGTTTCCTAACTCTTTCCATTTAACACCTGCAAAAAAAGGAACAATTTGCGAAATTTCATTCAGCATATTTTCTGCCGTGTAATCGCATTGTTCGTAACCCATTTTTCGCATTATTTCTACAATAATTTGTCCATCGGGTTTAGTGCCTTCAACAGGTTCTACCACTTTTTGTACACGCTGAATTCTTCTTTCTCCGTTGGTAAAAGTTCCTTCTTTTTCCAAAAAGGAAGAAGCAGGTAAAACAACGGTTGCTAATTTTGCTGTTTCAGTCATAAATAATTCAGATACTACTAACAAGTCTAAACTTTCCAAGGCTTTCATTACTTTTTGGGTGTTTGGGTCGGTTTGCACTACATCTTCACCAATAATCCACAATGCTTTTAGTTTTCTGTTAAGGGCAGCATCAAACATTTCTGGAATTTTATAGCCAATATGACTAGGTACTTTTGCTCCATAGAATTGGTTGTATCGCTGATTTATTTCTGGATTAGTAACGTCTAAATAACCGGCTCCTTGGTGGGGCTGTGCACCCATGTCGGCAGCTCCTTGTACATTATTTTGCCCTCGTAAAGGGTTTACTCCTGCTCCTTTTTTTCCTATGTTTCCGGTAATCATGGCTAAGTCGGCAATTAGCTGCACGGTATAGGTTCCTTGCGTGTGTTCGGTAACACCTAAGCCATGAAATTCCATAGCTGCATTGGCTTTAGCGTACGCTATAGAAGCTTCTCTAACCAGATTTTTATTTACTCCTGTTATTTCTTCAAGTTCGTTGATGTTTAATTTTAAAATTTCAGTTTTCATTTCCTCGTATCCCTCGCAACGAGCGGTAATAAATTCTTTATCTTCTAAACCTTCCGATATAATAAAATACAACATCATATTAAGTAATGCTACATTAGTTCCGGGGCGAAGTTGTAAGTGATAGGTAGCATATTTTGCCAAGTCTGTTTTTCGGGGATCTACCACAATACCGGTAATTCCTTTCATTAACTTTTGTTTTAATTTGGCTCCGGTTACAGGGTGTGCATTGCTTGGGTTGGCCCCAATTACAAAAATACAATCGGTATACTCCAAATCTTCAATACTGTTGGTGGCTGCACCTGTACCGAATGTTTTTTGCATACCCAATGCAGTAGGCGAGTGGCAAACGCGAGCACAGCAATCGATATTATTGGTGCCTATTACGGCACGCATAAATTTTTGCATCAAGTAATTTTCTTCATTGGGAGTGCGAGCTGAAGATATACCGGCAATGGCATCGGGGCCGTTTTCATTTTTAATACTGGTAAGTTGAGTGGCAATAAAATCATAAGCTTCTTCCCATGTGGCGGGTTCAAATTTTTTATTTCTTTTTATTAAGGGAGTGCGTAGTCTTTCCGGATGGTTGTAAAATTTAAAGGCGTAACGACCTTTGAGACAGGTATGGCCACCGTTTACTTCGGCATCGTATGGTGCCTGAATAGATTTTATTGCTCCTCCAACGGTAGCTACTTCGAGGTTGCAGCCAACACCGCAGTACGTACAAACGGTACGTGTTTTTTTTGTTGCTTGTATAGATTTAGATTGAAATACATCGGCTATAGCCGAGGTGGGGCAGGCTTGTGAGCATGCCCCGCAACTTACACAGTCTGATTCGAAAAACGATTGATTAAAACTCTTGGCAATATGAGCATCAAATCCTCTTCCGGCCATGGTTAACACCATTTCACCCTGAACTTCGTCACATGCTCTTACGCAACGGTAGCAGTTAATACATTTAGATAATTCTGAACGCATATAAGGGTGTGAAAGGTCTTTTTCTCTGTTAAGATGATTTGATCCTTCGGGGTAGCGTGTTTCAGTAATTCCTACGCGTGCAGCTACTTCTTGTAGTTCGCAGTTTCCGTTTACTTCGCAGGTTAAGCAGGTAAGAGGATGGTCGGTAAGAACAAGTTCTATTATGTTTTTTCTTAATTGCCTGATGGATTCTGTATCGTGATATATGTATAGGCCGTTAGTAACCGGAGTATGGCAAGAGGCTACGGTTTTGGTGTGGCCGTTTTTTTCTATGGCTACTTCCACACTACATACTCTGCACGATCCAAAAGGGTCTAAATTAGGAGCATCACAAAGGGTAGGAATAATTTTATTTCCTTCGATTCGTTTTACAAAGGCTAAAATGCTTTCTCCTGCATTAAAAGAATAGGGGTTGTTATTGATGTAGGCTGTATTCATACTAGTTAATTTAAAAGGTCTAAATTTTTTAAGTTGAAAACAAAAGAAGATTCTTTTCTAACAAATGAGCCTTCTAATTGTTCCGTTAATGTTTCTATTAGTTCCATTCCAAAATGGTTGTGGAGTTCTGGTGGATTTTTCCAAGTGCCGTTATCGCTGTATTTTAAGGCAAAATAATGATTGGAATCTGATTGAATGGAAATGTGTATTACTCCGTTTAGGTTGTCGTTAAATGCATGTTTAAAAGAATTGGTAAGGAGTTCATTTAACATTAAGCCCAAAGGCACCATAGTGTTAGTGCCAATTTGATTGTAGTCGGAGTGTATAGTAGTTTGTATGTTTCCCTTACAACTGTACGAAGAAATTGTATTCACTAATTCAGTAACGTACGATTCAAAATTGATGGTATTTAGATTTTCTGATTGATAAAGTGTTTTATGGATAAGCGACATCGTCATTATTCGGCTGATGGCTTCTTCAAAACTCTTTTCAGTTTCGGCAGATAAATTATTTTTTTGTAAACGAAGCAAACTGATTATGATTTGCAAATTGTTTTTTACCCGATGGTGTATTTCTTTAAGTAGTAGCGTGTTTTCTTTGTTTTTTGAGGAGATGACTTGGTTTGTTTTTTCTAGTTCGGATAGTGTTTTTTTAAGTTCGTATTGCGAATAATTTTGGAATTCGACAAACTGATAGATTAAGTAAGAAAACACAAAGAGCACAAAAGTAATTTCAATGAGTTCGGAAACAATTTGAACGGTACTTCTTGGAGGAAGAACTTCGATATGCGTATTTAAAAAAAAATAAAAGTAGATGGAAATAAGTATGAGATTTAACCCAATCATCAAGAAGCCTGCTTTTCGGTTTATTCCAATAAAAGCGAGAAAGATGGTAACCAAAATCCACATAAAATCTACATAATGCGTAAAATTCATTACTGTAAAAATGGAAAGATTTGCCAGTATACTTCCGGAAATAGCATAAACCCAAAATAGGGGTTTAAATTTTTTAGTAAAATGTAAAAATAGAATACAAAAAATACCGGTTAATAAAACAAGTCCTGACGTGATTGCGGCTTTGAAGTCTGAAATGGCATATAAAATAGTTATAATGGTAAAGATGGAGGTGAAAGCAACTGAAATTCTCCAAGCCAGTAAAAACCTGTCTTTATCGTAGTAGCTATTATAAAAAGAGGTGTCTGGATTAAATAGTTTCATTTCAGTTAAAGTACATTTTCAACTCTTCGTTAAAATAGTGTAAAGCATTTTTTACAGGAAGCGGAATACCTCCCCCGTGGGCACATAACGAACCTTGCTGAAGAGTATTCAGTAAATCGGCAAATAAAGCACGATCTATTTTGTAGTTTTCGTTTAGGGCTTTTTGGGTTAGTTCGTGTCCTCGTTTGGTACCGAGGCGACAGGGAAAACATTTTCCGCAACTTTCGTAAGCTGCAAATTCAAAAAGGTGTTCTAAATATTTCATCATTGGAAAATTCGTTGGAATACATACCACCGATGCGTGTCCGAGTAAAAATCCTTGTTTAGCAAAAGATTCGAAGTCGATGTTTAAATTATTTATTTTTTCAAGAGGAACAATGCCTCCAAGCGGACCTCCAATTTGCATGGCTTTAACAGGAATTTTAAAACCTCCTCCCAGTTCATTTATTACAGAGGAAAGGGGAGTGCCCATTTCTACTTCGTAAATACCCGGGTTATTAAAAAAACTATCGAGGCAAACCAGTTTGGTTCCTTTCGATTTTTCTGTACCCAGTTTAGCATATTCTTCGCCTCCATTTTTTATAATAGAATGTACTGCTGCCAGTGTTTCTACATTGTTTACTACTGTAGGTCTATTAAATAAGCCTATTTGGGTAGGAAAGGGTGGTCGGGTACGCACTTCAGGACGTTGCCCTTCTATGGAGTTTATTAGTGCAGTTTCTTCTCCGCAAATGTAGGCACCTTGTGCTTTTATAATTTTAAAATCGAAATTAAAGTTAGAATGATGTATGTTTTTTCCGAGTAAATTATTCTCTTTTAATTCATCAATAGCTTGTTGAACAATGCTGGCTGCTTCAGGATATTCTGCCCGAATGTATAGCACCCCCCATTTGGCTCCTGTAATATAACCGGCTATAATCATTCCGAACAATACAGAGTGGGGGCGTTGTTCCAATAAGTACCTATCGGAATAAGCTCCAGGGTCGCCTTCATCAGCATTGCAGATAATGAATTTAGTATCGTTATTTTCATTTTTACAGGCTTCCCATTTAAAGCCCATAGGAAAACCAGCACCACCTCTTCCTCTCAGATTTGATTTTTTTATTTCGCTTAATAACTCATCGGGTGTTTGGTTTAGTGCTTTTTTTAATAGCGCATAATGATTTTCGAAGCCACTGTAAGGTATGGTAAGAAGAGGAGTAGTAGTGGATTTTACATTGTAGTTAAGTAAATCGTTTTGAATTAAATTTTCTTTTTTGAAATGCAGAATATCCTGTCCGGAAAAATTTTTTCCTTGATAATGAAAGGCACTGTTTTCGTAGCATCTTCCGAGGCAAGTCATATGTCCTATTTCATTTTCAGAAAATTGTTTCGAAAGAATTTCTTTTACATTTTGTTGTGTTCCGGCACAAACGCAGGCACTTCCATTGCATATATATGCTTTTTTATTTTTGTTTTCGGGTTTGGTAAAGTCGTAAAACGTGGCCGTTCCATAAGTGCTTGCTTTACCTATTAAAAATTCTTCAGATAATTCGTTGAGTCTTTCTTCCGATGGTGTGCCACTTTCCTTAGCGGCATCTCCAATTTTTTCAAAGAGGTTATTGGTTAATCCTTTCCTTCCGGATAATTCGCTTAAATTTTTTGACATACTGCTTAAATTTTCGCTATAAAAGTATGAAAAAATAGCCATTTGCAAGGAATTATCAGTTCTATCTTCATCAATGTTTTTGGAAGAAGTAAAGGCTTCTTGTTTACTATTTTATTACATTTGGAAAAATAATTTGTTGTATATGAAAAAAATGGTATTCTTTTTATTAGCTCTTTCTGTGTGTGTTTCTGCTATGGCCTACGATAAATATTGGATAGTATTCAAAGATAAAAATGGAACTCCCTTTACTGTAAATAATCCTTCGGCTTTCTTGTCGCAACGTGCTATACAGCGAAGAGTAAACCAAAATATTCCGGTTACTCAGAACGATTTGCCGGTTACCCCCATGTATGTTCAGTTGGTGTTGGCCACCGGAAATGTAAATTTGAGATATACCTCGCGATGGTTCAATGCTATTAGCATACAAACTACCGATGCCAATGCCTTGGCAGCCATTTCAGCACTTCCTTTTGTGCAAAGTGTACAACCGGTAATGCGGTACAAAAGACCTAATGATGATTATATCGAAACATTTAATAATCTCTCAAATGCTAAACAAGCTTCGCCAAGTAAGAACAAAGAGTTGCTGGCTTACAATTATGGCCCCTCGTTTAATCAAATAAATATGATTGGAGGAGATTGCATGCATTTTATGGGGTATAGTGGAGAAGGAATGGTAGTAGCAGTGCTAGATGCCGGATTTTATAAAGTAGATTCATTACCTGTATTCGATAGTCTTTGGGCGAATCATCAGATTTTGGGTACTCGCGATTTTGTAACCGGAGACACAATGGTGTTTGAAGACCACTGGCACGGAACCATGGTACTTTCTTGTATGGGTGGGTATTTAAGTGGACAAATTGTAGGAACCTCTCCCAAAGCAAGTTATTGGTTGTTGCGTACCGAAGATGCCGATACAGAGTTTTTGGTAGAAGAAGATAACTGGGTGGCAGGGGCGGAATTTGCCGATAGCGTTGGAGCAGACATATTAAACACTTCTTTGGGTTATACCACATTTGATGATAACTCTATGAATCACTCCTATCAAGATTTAGACGGAAATACGTGTAGAATATCGGTGGCTTCAGATTTTGCTGTATCGAAAGGAATGTTTGCTGTTTGTTCGGCCGGAAATAGTGGAGCATCTGTCTGGTACCATATTGGAGCACCTGCCGATGCCGATAGTGCTCTTACTGTTGGGGCAGTTGATGCAGGAGGTGTAATTACAAATTTCAGTTCTCGGGGGCCAAGTGCCGATGGCGATATTAAACCGAATGTTTGTGCTCAAGGACGTGATGCCATTGTTTCTTCTATGGGGGGCGGAATACAAACTGCCAATGGTACTTCGTTTTCTTCACCAATAACCTGTGGGGCTGTGGCTTGTTTGTGGCAGGCTAATCCAACAATGACTAATATGGAAATTTATGATGCCATCATAAAAAGTGCACACAAGTATAATTTTCCCGATGATTCTTTATATGGGTATGGAATACCAGATTTTTGCATGGCGAATATTATTCTATCGCAGAGCAAGACAATAAACCTGGTAGAAAATACCCATGTGTACCCGAACCCGTTTAACAAATCCTTTTCTTTTGTTTTAGAATCGGCAACGAATCAAATGGTTATTCTTGAGTTGAAGGATATTTCGGGGAAGAAAGTGTATTCGGCCTTTTATAACATGAGTGAAAATTCGGTAAATACGATAGAAGTGGGAAATTTATCGCATTTAGACAGGGGAATCTATATGCTAACCGTTACAGGAAACGAGTTGTTTTACTCTAAAAAAATAGTTAAGGAGTAGAAATTATTTTTTCGTTCACAGTATCTTTGGGTAGTTGTAATTTCTGTAATTCTTGCATCGATAGTCCTTTTATTTTTTCGCATGCAACGCAAGTTAGTCCTTTTTCGAGCATAACCCAGGTGTGGTTTATCATTTTTAAGTCGTGCGTGTTGGTTACATTTTCTACATCGTAAATAATTTTTTTACTGTTTTTTGTAAAATGTACAGCGTAGTTTATAGGTAAATAGAGAGTAATATGCACTTTTTGTCCTCTAATTTTATCTTCTTTGTGTGAGGAAAAGTATTGATTAAAATATAAAGTGCTGTCTTTTTGATAGAAATTATATTTGATATTTTCGGCTCTTATCTCGGCCTCTTTTTGTAATATTCCTTTGGCCGATTTTGAAATTTCAATATAAGCAGAGTCACCTGTTGCCTGCAATATATTTAATTCGGGATAAGAGTAAAAGATTGAATCTTCGGTGAAATAAAAAGGTTTAATATTTTTCACTTTACCATTTATTATAAAGGAATTTTTGTCAACATTTAAAATATCTATATATAAAACATCGTGGTTTTTAATTTTATAAACTTTCGTTGCCACAGCCTCTCTTTTAAATTCAGAAGAAACTAAAATCCCTACTATTATAGAAAGAATAATGCCTGTTGTAAAAAATATAAAAAGTGCTAAAGAAATTATTTTATGATTGCTTTTTATTTTCAAAAGCAGTTTTAAACCGCTGTAAATAAAAGTAAATATAGGAGCCATTACTATAAAAAATAATGCAATGAGAGCAAGCGTATATTGTTCGGAATTTTCAAAAAATGCATTTGCAAAGTCTTCTACTGTGAATATAGAAATATTATATCCATCTATAGTAATAGTTTTTAAATCGAAAGCACTTGTTATAAGAGCAGTAAGCAGTAAAAGACCAATAAAAAGAAAGAGGGCTCCCAATATTTTAGCAAATGTTTTAATAAAAAGAGTGAAAATAGAAATAATGAATTCTACAAAGTTTTTAATCATATTTTCGAGCTTTTTTGCCCCACCTTCTTTTTCCCAATCCTTTACTCTGTTACTAAACTCTTCTGCTTCCTTTTTAATCGTTTTTTCAATATTATCTATATTTACAGGCTCTCCACGCATTTCTAATTTTTGAGCTCTAGTTTTAGCCTCGGGAATTATAATCCATAAAATAATATATAACGGGAATCCGAAACCGAAAACAAAAAAAGCAATGGCAAACACCAATCGCAGCCATATTGGGTCGAAACCGAAGTAGGCCGCAATACCGGAGCACACACCAGCCAAAATTTTATCTTCACCGGATCGATAAATTCGTTTCCCTGTTTTAAACTCTTGTTGAGAAGTGGTTTTACTTTCTTCTTCTGATTGACCCGCAAAATCTTCTGGTTGTCCCATTAGTGAAATCACTTCGTCTACATGAGGCATTGATATTACCTGATTTTGCTCGTTTAGTTTACTTTTAAAAACTTCGGCTATTCGTGCTTCTATATCCAGCATTATTTCTTCTCTTTCTTCGGCCACTTCAAAGCGTTTTTTAATTTCGGATAAGTAGTTTTTTAACTTATCATAAGCATCTATTTCAATATGAAATACAATGCCACTTATGTTTGCTGTAACTGTTTGATTCATTTTTGTGCTTTATTTATGTTAGATATTATTATGGCTTGTTTTTTCTACGGCTTCTACCAATTCATTCCAAGTAGAATAGAGTTCCTTTAAAAACATTTTTCCCTTATCGGTAAGTCTATAGTATTTTCTTGGAGGTCCGGAAGTCGATTCTTCCCATCTGTAAGTAAGTATATCTGTATTTTTTAATCGAGTAAGTAACGGATAAAGTGTACCCTCTACTACAATAAGTTTACTGTTTCTTAATTTATCAATAATTTCAGAAGGGTAGGCTTCTCCTCCCGATAGAATACTTAGTATGCAAAACTCGAGCACCCCTTTTCGCATTTGAGCTTTTGTATTTTCTATATTCATTTTTGTATAATTTATTACAAAGATATATGTTTGTTATAATACAATGCAATACATAGTACTAAAAATATTTTTAATATATTAATATTCAGTTGTTTAAATTTTATTGTTTATTTTAGAAACAATGGAGCTAATGTGTTTAGCTTCTTAGGAACATACTTCGGTGGCTTTTTTCCAAAGTGCATCTTCTTGTGGAGGGTAGGCTGTAATGCAGATAATTTCTTTGCTTACAGGATGAATAAACTCAATTTTTTTTGCATGTAAATGTATTGAAGCATCAGTGTTGCTGCGTTTATCGCCATATTTAACATCGCCTTTAATGGGGCAGCCAATGGCGGCAAGTTGAGCCCTTATTTGGTGGTGCCTGCCCGTATGCGGCAGAATTTCCAGCAAGTAGTATTTATCGAAAGTATAAAGAGTAGAATATTCTAATTCGGCTCGTTTACTATTGTTTTTTTGTGTGGTATTTGCAAAACTTTTGTTTTTTTCCTGATTTCTGATTAGGTAATGAATTAATATCTCCCTTGGTTGTGGAGGTTTATTTTTTACTACAGCCCAATATGTTTTTTGAACGGCTTGATTTTGAAATAGTTCATTCATCCTAGCTAAAGCTTTGCTAGTTTTTGCAAAAAGTACTATTCCGCTTACAGGTCTGTCTATTCGGTGTATAACCCCAACGAAAGCCTCACCTGGCTTGTTGTATTTTTCTTTTAGGTAAGTAGCTACTTTCTCACTAAGAGGTTGGTCTCCAGTTTTATCGCCTTGCACTATTTCTGAAGGTCGTTTATTTATGGCGATAAGGTGATTGTCTTCGTAAAGTATTTCCAAGGGTGTATTCAAAAAAGAAAAGGTAAGAGATATTTAATATTGTTCTCTTTCATTAGGAAAATCGCGTGTTTTAATATCGTTAATATATTCTCCTACAGCTTTATAAATATCATCGTAAAGATTTAGGTATCTACGCAAAAATCGGGGACTAAATTGCTTGTTAATTCCCAACATATCGTGAAGCACCAACACTTGTCCGTCTACTCCGCTGCCTGCCCCAATGCCAATAACAGGTATCTTAACTTCTTTAGCTACTTTGCTTGCAAGTTTTGCCGGAATTTTTTCTAATACGATAGAAAAGCATCCGGTTTGTTCTAATAATTTAGCATCGCTAATTAATTTATCTGCCTCCTCTTTTTCTTTAGCTCGAACATTGTAAGTTCCAAATTTATAGATAGATTGAGGGGTTAATCCAAGATGCCCCATTACAGGAATTCCAGCCGAAAGAATTCGGGAAATAGATTCTACAATTTCTTTTCCCCCTTCCATTTTAACGGCATGTGCTCCGGTTTCTTTCATAATGCGAATAGAAGAGTTTAATGCTTCCTTAGAATTGCCTTGATAGCTTCCAAAGGGTAAATCAACCACTATTAGGGCCCTATTCACAGCTCTTACTACCGATGCTCCGTGGTAAATCATTTGGTCTAGAGTAATGGGTAAAGTAGTTTCGTGCCCAGCCATTACATTCGAGGCGGAATCGCCTACTAATATAACATCTATGCCTGCTGCATCAATAATTTTTGCCAACGAGTAGTCGTATGCAGTAAGCATAGAAATCTTTTCACCTCTAAATTTCATTTCCTGCAATACGTGAGTAGTAACTTTGGTTACTTCTGCCTTTGTTTGTTGTTTTTTTGCTGACATTTTTCTGCCTGTATTTTTATAAAAGCCGTTTATAAAGTATTACAAGCACAAAGCTACAAAATAAGCCATTGCTTTATCTAAAAATACTATTTTTGCCAATAATAAAACTAATAACGCTTTTCCTATCATTAATTAAATATGTTGAATTACACTAAAAAAATAGTTTATACCGCAATAGTTTCGGTTAGCATATTATTTTTTGCATGCTCCACCGATTTATCATTAAATGCCCCATACAAAGATGTTACCGTAGTTTTTGGACTACTAAATCCTGCTGATAGTGTGCAGTATATTAGAATAAATAAAGCCTTTTTGGGCGAAATGAGTGCCGATGAAATTTCTAAAAATCCTGATTCTATTCATTATGCACCCGGCACATTTCAGGTAATAGTAGAAGAATGGCATAATAAGAACTTATTGCAAGTAATTACGCTTTTGGAAACACAAGAAAAAATTAAAGAAGAAGGGTATTTCGCCACCTCTAATTATACTCTATTTAAGACAAATACTCCTATCAATCCAGATTATACTTATAAATTAAAGATTACCAATTCTAAATCGAAAAAAGAAATTACCTCCGAAACGCTTATTTGTGGCTACTGTCAGGTTTCTAAACCATCTCCCATCTCTTCTCCCAATGTGGCTTTTTCAAATAATTTTCAAGAGTATCAGGAATATATTTTTAAATGGACATCTGCTCCAAACGTAAGGAGATACCAGTTGTATTTAGATTTTAACTATCGGGATATCCCTGTTTCCGGTACTGATACCATTGCCCGAAAAGTGAGAATTTACATTGGCGAAGAAAAAATTTCGGACACCAAACTCTCAGGAGGAAAAAGCTTGGAGAAAGTTTTTAACGGAGAAAGTTTCTATAAAAAAATAGGAGAAACTGTTAAATTCGACCCCAATGTAAAACTAAGAGAACTGGGCAACTGCGATTTTATGATATATGGAGCAGCAGAAGAACTTAGTATTTATATGGATATCTCAAAACCATCGAATACCATCAATCAGGAAAAACCAGACTATACTAACTTAACCAATGCAGCCGGCATTTTTTCCTCCAGAAATACCACCATCAAACAGGGAATAAAACTGAACCAGTACACCATTAAAATGTTTGGGTTTTCTCAATACACAAATAATCTAAATTTTTGCGACCCCGAGCCAAACCCTCAAACCATACCTTGTAATTAAATGCAATATTGGCAGATTGCCTGACAGGCAAAAGGAAATGGCACTAAAGAAAAGTGCCATTTTTTCGTATTATCTACATTATGTTTGGGTGGCACAATCATTGACTTTCTGCAAGGCAAAAAAAGTAAACACTAAAACAAATTAATATGAGTAAAATTATTGGAATTGATTTAGGCACAACGAACTCCTGTGTTTCAGTTATGGAAGGAAACGAACCTGTTGTAATACCTAACAGTGAAGGAAAACGCACCACTCCCTCGGTAGTGGGTTTTTTAGAAGGAGGAGAGCGTACCGTAGGAGACCCTGCTAAACGTCAAGCTATAACCAATCCTCGAAAAACCATTTTCTCTATAAAACGCTTCATGGGTCATCTCTTCAGCGAAATGGAAAAGGAAGTGCCTAGAGTACCATATGAAGTGGTAAAAGGCGAGAATAACACGGTACGTGTTAAAATAGACGACCGCATGTACACTCCTCAAGAAATATCGGCTATGATTCTTCAAAAAATGAAAAAAACAGCCGAAGATTATTTAGGGCAGGAAGTAACCGAAGCAGTAATTACTGTGCCAGCTTATTTTAACGATTCGCAACGTCAGGCAACAAAAGAAGCCGGAGAAATAGCCGGATTAAAAGTGAGAAGAATAATTAACGAGCCTACGGCTGCTGCATTAGCATACGGGCTCGATAAAAGAAACAAAGACCAAAAAATAGTAGTTTTCGACTGCGGAGGTGGAACACATGATGTATCGGTATTGGAATTGGGCGATGGAGTGTTTGAAGTAAAATCTACCGATGGAGATACTCATTTGGGTGGAGACGATTTTGACCAAAAAATTATAGATTGGATGGCAGATGAATTTAAAGCTGCTGAAGGAATTGATTTAAGGTTAGACCCAATGGCTCTTCAACGATTAAAAGAAGCAGCCGAAAAAGCAAAAATAGAATTATCTAGCACCGCTCAAACCGAAATTAATTTACCTTATATTACAGCTACCAATACAGGCCCAAAACACTTGGTAAAAACACTTACCCGTGCAAAATTTGAGCAACTAGCCGATGATTTAATTCAACGTACTATTGCACCCTGTAAATCGGCATTAAAAAGTGCCAATTTAAATGTAGGCGATATTGATGAAATTATCCTAGTAGGCGGATCTACCCGTATTCCGGCTATTCAGGAAGCCGTTAAAAAATTCTTCGGAAAAGAGCCGTCAAAAGGAGTTAATCCCGATGAAGTTGTAGCTGTTGGAGCATCTATTCAGGGAGGAGTTTTAACAGGAGAGGTAAAAGATGTGCTACTTTTAGATGTAACTCCACTTTCTCTTGGAATAGAAACCATGGGAGGGGTATTCACAAGACTTATTGAGGCAAATACTACTATTCCTACTAAAAAATCAGAAACATTCTCTACTGCCTCCGATAATCAGCCTTCAGTGGAAATACACGTATTACAAGGAGAGCGACCCATGGCCAGAGATAATAAAACGATAGGTAAGTTTCACTTAGATGGTTTACCTCCTGCACCACGCGGTGTGCCTCAAATTGAAGTAACTTTTGATATTGATGCGAACGGAATCTTAAATGTTTCGGCAAAAGATAAGGCGACCAACAAACAACAAAGTATTCGCATTGAAGCCTCTTCGGGTTTAAGTAAAGAAGAAATCGAAAAAATGAAGCGGGAGGCCGAGTTAAATGCCGAGGCAGACAAAAAGCAAAAAGAAAAAGCAGAAAAAATTAATGCAGCCGACAGCCTTATTTTCCAAACCGAAAAACAACTGAAAGAATATGGCGATAAAATTCCGGCCGATATGCGAGGACCAATTGATAGTGCTCTAGCCGAATTGAAAACCGCTCACCAAAGTCAGGACGAAGTTGCCATAGAAGCTGCCATGAACAAACTAAACACAGCCTTTTCTGCGGCTTCGCAACACATGTATAATGCTTCGGGACAAGCAGCAACAGACGGAACCAATGCACAAGGAGCCGCAGAAGGTAATGCAGGAGATGGAGAGGTTACAGATGTTGATTTTGAAGAAGTAAAAGACGATAACAATAAATAATATAAATTTAGAATTTTTAAAAAAGCGGTGCGAAGTGAATCGTGCCGCTTTTTGTTTTATCAACAGTTAAAGAAAAAGTGATTAACAGATTTCTTTTGCACAGAAATACTACTTTTGCAAGGCTTTAGTATGAAAATCTCTGCATCAATATATTCCAACAAAACCGATTTACTGGAAAATACCATCAAAAACCTGCATTTAAACGGGGCAGATATGTTTCATGTAGATTGTAACGATGACATTGGCGTTTTTAATGATTTTAAAACGATACGAGCACTTAGTAATAAGCCCATCGATCTACATATTATTACTCCCGATCCGGAAAAATATTTCCCTTACATAAAAAAAGAAAAACCCGATTACGTTACTTTTCAATTTGAAGAAATTTTGGGCAAATTACAATTGCCGAAAACACCTGCAAAATACGGATTGGCAATAACATCTAATACATCTATTGATGTGTTTGATGAATATGCCGAATGTTTTTCGTTTATTCTTATAATGGCCACCACTCCGGGTAAAAGCGGAGGGCAGTTTAACAAAGAAAATTTTGAGAAAATTAGAGCCTTCAAAAGGCGTTATCCCGAAAAAGCGGTACATGTTGATGGAGGCGTTAATGCAGAAGTTTCTTTTATACTCCGTAACATGGGAGTAGATGTGGCCGTATCGGGTTCTTATTTATTTAACGAAACACATGTGGGTACGGCTCTGTTAAATCTTAAAGCCAACGAAACGCATTCAACCTACTGTGTAAAAGATTTTATGCACAACAAAAATGAAATTCCTCTCTTAATATATGAAAATTGCCAACTGAAGGACATATTAAATTCAATAGAAACAGGAAAAATGGGGTTTACTATTTTGGCTGATAAAACGGGAAAATTAGAAGGGTTGATTAGTAATGCCGATGTAAGAAAAGGCTTGTTGAAACATATAGAAGATTTGAACAAGGTAAATATAAATGATGTAATGAATCGTACTCCGGTTACAATAAACGAAAATACGACCGTAAAAGAAATGCTCGAGTTTATACGTAATAAGAAATTTCCCATTTCATATATGCCGGTATTAGATAATAATGAAAAAGTAAGTGGAGCACTTACATTTTTCAACTTAATTAAAGGAGAATTATGATAGTACACCTTAAAAAATCACTAACCACAAGCGAAGTTCAAACCATTGCCGATGAGTTAAAAGCCATTGTAATTACAAATCCCGATAAGTATGTATTGATTACTCCTTCGGCATTAAAAGAGTTGAGTTCCAAATACACTTCCGTTACTGAAGCGGTATTTCCAATGTCTTCCGATATTCAACTAGCCTCAGCCGATTACCTTAAAAACAAAAGAGAAGTTCTTTTAGGTAAAGGAGTGGTAATTGGTGGAAACACTCATCATACCGCAATTATTGCCGGCCCTTGTTCAGTAGAATCTGAAGAGCAGATAGAAAGTTCTGCACAACTAATGCAAAAACTAGGAATTAGCACACTACGTGCAGGTTGCTATAAGCCACGTACTTCGCCATACAGTTTTCAAGGTTTAGGATTGGAAGGCTTGAAATTGCTTGCTAAAATGAGAGAAAAATACAAACTGAATATCATTACCGAAGTTAGAGATGCTACACATATTGAGGAGGTAATAGAATATGCCGATATTATACAAATTGGGGCAAAATCAATGTACGATCATGGTATATTACGAAGATGTGGTAAAACCAATAAACCGATTCTGTTAAAAAGAGGATTTGGTACTACGCTGCAAGAATTTGTGCAGGCTGCCGAATTTATACTTAGCGGAGGAAACGAAAATGTTATATTATGCGAGAGAGGTATCCGAACTTTCGAAACAAAAACCCGTTTTACGCTCGATTTGTGCGGAGCAGCTTATTTAAAAGAATATACGAACCTTCCGGTTATTTTAGATCCTAGTCATGCTATAGGATATGCTTACGGAGTGCCCGATTTATCCAAGGCTTGTATGGCGATGGGGGTAGATGGTTTACTTATAGAGGTACACCCCAATCCGAAAATAGCTCTTTCTGATGCTTCGCAACAATTGAATCATGAGCAGTTTAGCAACTTGTTTACTTCTCTTAAAAACTTGGCTAATGCCATAGACCGGAAAATTGTATAATGAAATCGTACATTTATCAAAATATAAAATTTTTAGTTGGAAACGATATTAAAGAAGTGTCTAAAAAAACGGGTATTTCGAAAGAAGTAATTAAAGAAATAACTTTAAGAATCCATATTCCAACTCCTGAACAAATTTGTCTTTTTTCAGATTATTTTAATATCAGCACAGAAATACTTTTAAAAAAAGAACTGAAGATAAAAAAAAATGTACCTCCTATAAAATTTTTAGTGATTGATGTAGACGGTGTGCTAACCGATGGAGGAATGTACTACACGGAAGGTGGAGATGAGTTTAAAAAATTTCATACCCGCGATGGAATGGGCATAAAAAATCTTACAGAAAAAGGATTTCCGGTTGCCCTGTTAAGTTCCGGGTTTAATAAAAAAATAATTCAACGTAGAGCGGACTTGTTAAAAATAAAGTATGTATATGTGGGAACCGAAGCGAAGTTGAATATACTCTCAAAATGGTGCAAACAACTCAAAATAAAGATGGGAGAGGTGGCTTACATTGGTGATGATATAAATGATTTAGAAGTAATAAAAAAAGTAGGCTTAAGTGCTTGTCCTGCCGATGCTGTTGATAGTATAAAAAGGCATGCCGATGTAATTACTGATAAAAAGGGTGGTAATGCATGTGTTAGGGAATTTATAGATAACTGGCTGCTTAATACCATTAAATAGCTGTAAGCTTATCCAGATCTACTTTTTTTGCCACACTTTTTAAGAAGTCGGTATTTTCTTGTTTGTTTGCTTCAATATTTAACCAAAAGCGGTAGCCAACACCCAATGTTAATGTGGCTTCTTTCGATTTCTTTTTAAATGTTTCCCATCCTGCAATTTCATCGTTCAATTTTACTCCGTTAGCTTTTTCAGTTGGAGTATCTATGCTCATTCCCATAGCCCACATAGCAGTAGCCGATTGGTAAATACCGTATGCCTGATTATAATCTACAATAGTAATTTTAATGTATTCTCCATCTTCTTTTTCATATCGGGCATCAACACTCGAATAACTCATGCCAACCATATTTACGCTGCCTCCATTGGGCTCTTTACGTTTATATCCGTCCATTTCTTCGGGCAAAAATTCCATTAATTTTTCGTAATGCATGGCTAGTGTATCCCCTCTTTCTTTACGCTCTTTAATTTTCTCTTCTACTTTGCTAAGATTGTTCTTCATTTCCTTTCCTGCTTTAGAAAGATTAGATATAGCTTCGAAGGCATTGCTTGGGCCTTTAGTTTCTTCAAAATCATCGTTTTTACTGCCACCGCAAGAGAGTATGATAACAGATGATAAAGCACAGATAATTTGTTTTTTCATGGTAGATGTATTTATTTGAATGATAGTTAGATGCAAAAAATAGTTTATAAAGATAAATAAATACCATAAAACATTAAAATATTATTTATAAACTATATAAGACATGAAATTAGTTTGTGTTTTATTAATATTATATATTAGGTTATTTTAAAAAAGCAATACTTTATTATGTTTATATGCAATAAAACCTATTAAATGATGTTTAGGTGTAGTATATCAAAGTGGTGAAAATAATTCTGACTAGTACAAAAAAGGAGGGGTAGGGGAGTTTAGTGTCAAGAAGAGCAGGTTGGGGGACCTGCTCTTTCTTGTTTTACCCATTTAATTTCAGTGTTTTTTACGTTAAAATAGTTCTTTCCAGAAAGTATATTCATTTAAATTAGAAACATCGGGTTCTGATTTAAATATGCCATATACAGCCGATCCGCTACCACTCATAGAAGCATAAACAGCCCCCCTGTTATACAAGTTTTCTTTTAAACTTTTTATAATCGGATATTTCTTCAAAATGCTTTCTTCAAAATCGTTAATCAAAAAGTCTTTCCAATATTCCGGTTTTTGTTTTATTACTTCAATTAATTGGTGTTTGGGTTGTTTTGGAAAAATACCATTGTATGCTTCTTTGGTACTTATGTTATTTTGAGGCTTTATCACTAATATCCAGTATCCCTCCAACGGAATATAAATATCCGACAATACATCTCCTTTTCCTTGTGCATATTGAGCTTTATTTTTAATAAAAAAGGCACAGTCGCTACCCAAATTGCTTGCATAGTTTAATAAATTTTCATCGTTTAAATTCAATTCGAAAATTGTATTTAACATTTTTAAGGCAAAAGCAGCATCAGCCGAACCTCCACCTAATCCGGCTCCCATAGGAATTATTTTATGCAAATGCATTTGCACAGGTGGCAATGAATATTCTGTATCTAACAATTGGTATGCTTTTACGCACAAATTATCGTTGCTATTTCCATCAATGGGTATTCCCGAAAAGGTAACTTTAATTTTTTTTTTCGCACTTAAACGTGGGGTTATTTCCAGTATATCTCTCCATTGTATTGGATAAAATACAGTTTCAATGGAATGAAATCCATCGGAACGCTTTGAAATGACATGCAGACCTAAATTAATTTTTGAATTCGGAAATAAAATCATGGCACACAAAACTACGGATATAAAGAATAATTCAATATTCGTACGAATTACTAATTTAGCCACTTAAAACCAATATCATTATGACTACCTATCTTGATTTTGAAGAGCCTATTAAAATAATAGTCGAAGAAATAGAAAAAGTAAAAACTACCGGAGAAAAAACACAGATAGATGTTAGCAAAACGGTAAAAGAACTCGAAAAAAAATTAAAAGACACAACCAAAGATATATACGAAAATCTAAGTGCTTGGCAAAAGGTAATGGTTTCTCGCCACCCCGACAGACCATATACATTAGCGTACATTGATTATATAACCGATGGTACTTTTATAGAATTGCATGGCGACCGTTCGGTGAAAGATGATAAGGCGATGGTGGGTGGATTTGGACTGGTTGAAGGTAAATCGGTAATGTTTATTGGTCAGCAAAAAGGGATAAATACCAAAATGAGGCAGTATAGGAATTTTGGAATGGCAAACCCCGAAGGATACCGGAAGGCATTACGCTTAATGAAACTTGCCGAGAAATTTAATAAGCCTGTTGTTACATTAATAGATACTCCGGGAGCCTTTCCGGGTATTGAGGCTGAAGAAAGAGGACAGGGTGAGGCTATTGCTAAAAATTTAATGGAAATGTCGCAGTTAAAAGTGCCTATTATTTGTATTATTATTGGAGAGGGAGCCTCTGGGGGAGCTTTGGGAATAGGAGTGGGCGATAAAGTATATATGTTAGAAAACACTTGGTATTCGGTTATTTCGCCCGAATCTTGCTCTTCTATTTTATGGAGAAGTTGGGATCATAAAGAAAAAGCGGCCGAAGCATTAAAACTAACCGCTAAAGATATGCTTCATAATAAATTAATAGATGGTATTATAAAAGAGCCAATGGGAGGAGCCCACGCACGCCCAGAGGAGGCCTTTCAATTAGTAAAAGAAACGATACTGAAAGATTTAGTGAAACTTTGTAAAACAAAACCAGACAAGCTCGTGGAAAGTCGCATCAAAAAGTTTTGTGAAATGGGAGTTATTGAGGAATTATAAAAAAATTACCCCAATTTTTCTCTTAAATATTGACCAGTATAGGATGTGCTACAGTGAATCAGATTTTCCGGTGCACCTTCAAAAACGATATTACCTCCAGCATTGCCGCCTTCCGGACCTAAGTCTATAACCCAATCGGCACATTTTATTACTTCGGCATTGTGCTCTACTACAACAATAGAGTGTCCTTGTTTTATAAGAGATTCAAATGCATTGAGTAATTTTTGAATATCAAAAAAATGTAATCCTGTTGTGGGTTCATCGAAAATGAACAATACGTGAGAATGACTTTGTTTTTTAGATAAAAACGAAGCTAACTTTATTCGTTGTGCTTCGCCACCACTGAGGGTGCTGGAGGATTGACCTAATTTTGCATAGCCTAAGCCAACCTCTTGTAAGGGTAATAATTTTTCTACAATTTTGGCTTCAAAAATCAAATCTTTTTGTGCAGAAGGCGCTTCGGCTTGTGGCGTAAAAAACAATATCGCCTCATCTACAGTTAAGTTTAAAATATCGTGAATATTTTTGCTTTTGTATTGCACCTCTAAAATGTCTTCTTTATATTTTTTTCCTTTACATTCATCGCAAACCAAGTGAATATCGGCCATAAACTGCATTTCTACGGTAATATTACCATCACCTTTGCAACTTTCACACCGCCCCCCATCAACATTAAAAGAAAAAAAGGAAGGTTTATATCCTCGCATTTTACTAAGTGGGCGTGTGGAGAATAATTCTCTAATTTCATCAAAAGCTTTTACATAAGTTACCGGATTGGAACGTGAGGATTTACCAATTGGATTCTGATCTATAAATTCTACTGAAGTGAGAATACCTAAATCGCCCGAAAGTTTGTCGAAAACGCCTGTTTTTTCAGAGTATCCGTCAAAAAGTTTTTTCAGAGCCGGCACTAAAGAGCCTTTTACCAACGATGATTTTCCAGAACCACTTACTCCGGTAACAACAGTAAGGGTATGTAAAGGGATTTTTACATTTATGTTTTTTAAGTTGTTTTGTCGGCAGCCTTGCAACTCGATAAATAAATTCGATGTTCTTCTCTCGCTAGGAATAGGGATTTTTTCTTTTCCGGTAAGAAATCGGGCGGTAAGGCTCTTTTTCTCTTTTATTAAATCAGAGTGGTTTCCCTGAAAAACAACTTCTCCGCCTAAACTTCCTGCTAGTGGTCCAATATCGATAATCTCATCTGCTACCCGCATTATTTCCTCATCATGCTCTACAATAATTACTGTATTTCCTGCTTTTTGCAGTTCGCGTAATACCTTAATTAATCGGTGTGTATCGCGGGGATGCAATCCAATACTAGGCTCATCTAAAATGTATAGAGAACCCACTAAGCTACTCCCAAGAGAAGTAGCTAAATTAATGCGTTGAGATTCTCCTCCCGATAAAGAAGAGGAAAGGCGGTTTAAGGTTAGATAACCAAGTCCAACATTGCATAAATAGCTTAATCGGTTGATAATTTCTTCTAATAGTCGTTTGGCCACCAACATTTCGTGTGGAGGTAGTTTTAGTGATTCATAAAAAGAGAGAGCTTCCGAAACGGGCATTAGCACAATATCCATAATATTTCGGCCTTCTATTTTTACGTAAGCCGCATCGCTTCGTAGACGTGTGCCATGGCAATCGGGGCACTGGGTTTTTCCTCGATACCTCGAAAGCATAACTCGGTATTGTATTTTGTAACTTTTTTCTTCTAAGTATTTAAAAAAACGGTTTAATCCGTGAAAGTATTTATTTCCTTTCCAGAGTAATTCTTTTTCGTTTTTACTTAGATGAAAATATGGAGTATGAACCGGAAAGTTAAAATGATGAGCATTCTTAATCAAATCATCTTTCCATTCTTGCATCTTTTCTCCTTTCCAGCAAACAATGGCTTCTTCGTATACCGATAAGTTTTTATTCGGTATCACTAAATCTTCGTCT
Source organism: Flavobacteriales bacterium (assembly GCA_013359255.1). Taxonomy (GTDB): domain Bacteria; phylum Bacteroidota; class Bacteroidia; order Flavobacteriales_E; family Vicingaceae; genus BCD5. The sequence goes on along the minus strand of JABWCF010000006.1, from coordinate 76,238 downwards.
ATCCCTATCACGCTTCCAAATCCATCGCAGGTTTTACAAGCTCCTAGCGGGTTATTAAAACTAAAAAAGTGTACACTTGGTTCTTCAAATTGCATTCCATCGGCCTCAAAACGATTCGAGAAAAATTTAATTTCGGAAAAATTATTTTCCGAGATTATTTCAACGCAGCAATTTCCTTCCGATTCAAAAAAGGCCGTCTCAATAGAGTCGGAAATTCGGTTAATGTTTTCTTCATTCGCAGAGTCAACAATAAAGCGGTCTATTAAAATAAAGATTTCGTTATTCTTTTTTAATGACGTTTTTAAATCGTCTATTTTTTTTATTTCTCCATTCAGTTTTATTCTAGAAAATCCTTGTTGCTGAAGTAATATTAATTCTTCACTAAGGGTTCTGCCTGCTTTTGTTTTAAGCGGAAACAGGAGAATCACTTTGGTTCCATTTTTAAAAGAATGAATATATTTTAATACATCACTTTGTTTATGCCTCACTACTTCTATTCCGGAAGTGGGAGAAAAAGTTTTCCCTATTCTTGCAAAAAGAATTTTTAAGTAATCATATATTTCTGTACTTGTGCCAACCGTAGAACGAGGGTTGTGCGTATTTACTTTTTGTTCTATGGCTATAGCCGGAGCTATACCCGAGATAAAATCTACATCGGGCTTTTCTAATTTACCCATAAATTGGCGTGCATAAGAAGAAAGGCTTTCAATGTATCTTCGTTGCCCTTCGGCATACAAGGTATCGAAAGCTAGCGATGACTTTCCACTGCCACTTACGCCAGTAAAAACTACCAACTGATTATGGGGAATGCAAACCTCAATATTTTTTAGATTGTGTACTCTTGCCCCTTTTATATGTATATATTTCTGAGATAAAACGGTGTCTGTTTTATAATTTGACATAAAGAAAAAGGCCTATAAATAAATGAGTGGCGAAATTAATCTTACTTTTTGTATATTTGTGAAACAAAAAAAAAATACTTGCGTACACAATATCGTTAAAAAGATGGCGTTTACCCATTTTGAATAAATAACATAACCCCTAAAATTTTATTGCCTATAGCCACTATTTACCTTTTTTAAAACCTTAACGAGTTTAATTAACCCGTAAAACAAGGAGGTAAATATGTACACGCTAAAAAACAAAACCGACCAAGAATTAGTATTGGCTTACCAATCAGGCAATGAATCTGCTTTTGAACATTTAGTTCGCAGGCACAAATCGAAGGTATACTCGTATATACTTTTTAATGTAAAGGACGCAGATCTTGCCTTGGATATTTTTCAAGATGCTTTTTTCAAAGTTGTGAATACGCTTAAAAAAGGCAAGTACAATGAGGAAGGAAAGTTTTTGCCATGGGTGTACCGTATTGCACACAACCTTATAATGGACCACTTCAGAAAAAATAAGCGAATGCCCATGCGGGAAAACGATTCGGAAAGCGATTTTGATATTTTTAATTTTATTGCCTGCGAAACACTTAACGTGGAACAAAAAATGGTGAAAAAACAGATATTGCAAGATGTAAAGAAAATGATTTATTTTTTACCTGATGACCAAAAAGAGGTTTTGATATTACGTTTATACTATCATTTAAGTTTTAAAGAGATTGCCGATAAAACGAATGTAAGTATAAACACGGCTCTTGGACGTATGCGATATGCCTTAATTAACTTAAGAAGAATGATGGTAGAGAAAAATGTAACTCTCTCTGTTACATAATTTTTTAAAAGAAATACAATATATAGTAAAAGTGTTCGTTTTCCAGATATGAAACAAATTAAAAAAATATCTGCCTATGAAGAACACTTTTACTATTTTAGAAATTCAACAATTGCAAAAAGAAGAGGAACATTTAATCCATTTAGCAGATGAATTTAATGAATCGCTTTTAGCAGAACCCTCAGAGAATGCTATTTCAAACATTTTGGCATATTCAAAAGCATTAAGTGTTAGACCTTCGGAGAGCATTGAGTTTATCGAGGTTTTGAATAATTAAATAAAATCCTGCCAAATGGCGGGATTTTATTTTAGTATTCAAGCAGTGTGTTTATTTTTTGCAGTAGGGTGTTTTTGGCTAAATAATTTTCTTCCAGTTTGGGCGAAAAGGGGATGGGGGTGTCTAAACTTGCACTGCGTACTACAGCAGCATCTAAATATTGAAAACAATTTTCTGTAATCAGTGCCGAAATTTCTCCACCTATTCCTCCTGTTAGTGAATCTTCGTGCAAAATCAATGCTTTTCCTGTTTTTTTTACAGAGGTAAAAATGGCTTCAGAATCTAATGGAATAAGAGTTCTGAGGTCTATTACATCGGCATTAATATGGTTTTCTTTAACTACTTCCAATGCCCAATGTACACCCATTCCGTATGTAATAATAGAAATATCGTTACCTTCATTTACTAGTGCCGCTTTACCAAACGGAATGGTGTAATAATGTTCTGGTACGTTTGCGGTAATGCTTCGGTAAAGAGCTTTATGTTCAAAAAACATAATGGGGTTAGGGTCTTCAAATGCGGTTAAAAGCAATCCTTTGGCATCGATTGGGTTTGATGGATAAGCAATTTTAAGTCCGGGGGTTTTATAAAACCACGCTTCGTTGCTCTGTGAATGGAAGGGGCCTGCAGCAACTCCTGCTCCTGTGGGCATTCGTATTACTACATCGGCTTGTTGCCCCCATCTCCAATGGGTTTTAGCCAAATTATTACAGATTTGAGTAATGGCTTCCGAAACAAAATCGGCAAACTGCATTTCCACCATGGCTTTCCCTCCTTTAATGGAAAGTCCTAGAGAGGCTCCTACTATAGCCGATTCGCAAAGAGGAGTGTTGCGTACACGTTCTTTTCCAAATTCCAACACAAAGCCTTCGGTGGCTTTAAAAACCCCACCGTACTCAGCAATATCCTGTCCCATATATACAAGTTTGGGGTGTTTTACTAAGGCCAGTTGCAAGGCGTTATGTATTGCATCAATGAGTCGCATTTCTTTGAAAGGTGCAGTTGCCGGAGTTTCCATGAAAGAGAATGGAGCAAACACATCGTTCACTTCTCTTTCGGTATCGGGTTCTATAGATTTTTCGGAATAAGCCATAGCAAGCCCATCTTCAATTTCTTTTCGTATTTCCAGTCTTATGGTTTTTATCAGTTCATCGTTTAGTATTTTTTCTTTTAGCAAAAAATCTTCGTAGTTCGAAACAGGGTCTTTTTTCTGCCAAATATCAAATAATTCTTGCGGAACATATTTGGTGCCGGAAGCCTCTTCGTGTCCTCGCATTCGAAAGGTTAAACACTCTACCAAAACAGGTCTTGGGTTTTCTCTGAGGTCTTCTGCTATAAGAGATATTTTGTGGTAAACATCTAAAATATTATTTCCGTCAATTAATTCGGTTTCTATTCCGTATCCAGGGCCTTTATCTACAAAATTTTTAAAAACAAATTGTTCATTGCTGGGAGTAGAGAGGCCATATCCGTTATTTTCTATCAGAAAAATGACGGGTAATTTCCAAACAGCAGCAACATTAACAGCTTCATGAAAATCGCCTTCACTCGCACCACCATCACCACTAAAAACAAGGCAAACATTTTTTTCGTTGTGTATTTTATGATAAAGAGCAATGCCATCGGCTACACCAAGTTGAGGGCCGAGGTGCGAAATCATTCCGATGATTTTATGTTCTTGTGTGCCAAAGTGAAAAGAACGGTCGCGGCCTTTTGTAAAACCGCTCATTTTACCCTGAAATTGGGCAAAGAGGCGATTGAGAGGTATATTGCGAGAGGTAAAAACACCTAAATTTCGGTGCATGGGCAAGATGTATTCTTCGGGTTTTAAAGCCATGGTAGCTCCCACAGAAATCGCTTCCTGACCAATTCCGGAAAACCATTTAGAAACTTTTCCCTGACGTAAAAGCAGTAACATCTTTTCCTCAATCATGCGAGGTTTTAAGATGTTTTTGTATAATTCCAATAAAAAGTTATTATCGTATTTTCTTCGGTTGAATTTAATTTCCATAGATCTTAATATAAGGCAAATTTATATGAAAAACACTAACTTTGTTGAGTATGAAAATAAATGCAGGAATACAAGAAATTATTGTTGCCACTCTTTTTGTTACAGCCGTATTGTACCTCTTTAAAAGATTCGTATTGGGAAGAAGTAGAAATAAATGTTCGGATTGCAGTATGAATCGCACTTCGAAGAAAGAATAAAGTTTTTGTTTAATTTTCTATGCAACAATTTTTGAAACTAATTACTCCCTTCATTAAACGAATTGGCTTTGTGTTGGCATTGTATACTTTATGCAGAATACTTTTTTTAGTATTTAACTATTCTTTGCTTGGTAAGTCTATTTCTTTTCTTTCATTTGTGGGTGGTATTAGATTTGATTTATCTTCGGTGGCTCTTCTTTTTGCCCCTTTTACGTTTTTATGGTTTACTCCTTTTTTTAATAAAAAAAATAGTTTTTTTCTTTTTACGGTAAATAGTTTTTATTTCGTAGGAGCCTTTATATCAATTTTTTTAAATCTGCTGGATATTATTTATTTCAGATTTACGCTAAAACGTACTACGGCTGATGTCCTTACAGTAATGAGTAATACAAACGATTTTGTTTCATTAATACCTCGTTTTGCTTTAGATTATTGGTATGTGGTATTATTGTTTTTATTTCTAATTGGAATTTTATTATGGTTTATAAAGAAAAATAAAATAGAAGGAATGTCTCAACTAGATTTTTATCCTTCAATATTTGCTTTGTTTGTGGCATTAAGTTTAAGTTTATTAGCTTTTAGAGGGGGGTGGCAATATAAACCCATTACCATAGTAAATGCTGCAGCTTATTCCAGTCCTCAACAAGTACCTCTTGTATTAAACACTCCTTTTACTTTTTTTAAAACGCTTACAGAACCACGAATAAAGCCAGAAAAATATTTTACAGAAGAGGAGTTGGAAAAATATTTTAATGCAGATATCGAAATAAAAAGTCAAAGAGATTTTTCAGGTAAAAATGTAGTGCTGCTCATACTAGAAAGTTTTTCGAAAGAGTACATCGGTTATTACAACAATGGCTATGGCTATACGCCATTTTTAGATTCATTACTACAAAATAGTATTGTTTACACGAATTGTTTTGCTAACGGAAAACAATCGATAGAGGGAATTCCCGCCATTATAGCCTCTTTGCCCACTTTAATGGACGATTCGTATATTACCTCTCCCTATGCCGGAAACAAAATCAATAGTTTAGCAAGTATTTTAAATCAACAAGGGTACACTTCGCATTTTTACCATGGTGGGCATAATGGAACCATGAGTTTTGATGCTTTTGCCAAAGCGGCCGGGTACAATTATTATTATGGGAAAAACGAATATCCTAAAAAGGGCGATGAAGACGGCCATTGGGGAATTTTTGATGAACCTTATTTACAGTACGTGGCCGAAGAGTTAGAAAAAAAACAACATCCTTTTTTGGCAACAGTTTTTACGCTTTCTTCGCATCACCCATTTAGAGTACCTGAAAAATATAAAGGAAAGTTTCCTAAAGGAGAATACGAAATACATGAAAGCATAGGATATGCCGATTATTCCTTGAAACAATTTTTTGAAAAAGCCAGAAAATCCGAATGGTATAAGAATACGGTTTTTATACTTACAGCCGACCATACTTCCATCTCAAAGCACTCTTACTACAAAAACTCCTTGGGGAATTATGCCATACCATATGCTATCTTCGAGCCTAGTGTTTTACAGCATACGGAAATACACACGGTTTGCCAACAAACCGATATTTTGCCCACTCTTCTGCAGCATCTCCATTATAAAGGAATCATTACCAGTTTTGGAAATATTGCCGATTTTTTATCAACACATAATTTTTGTGTAAACTATAGCAGTGGTATTTTTCAGTTTATAAACGATAGTTGCCTATTACAGTTTGATGGGGAAAAAAGCATTGCTTTATATAACTATAAAACCGATAGCCTGCTTTCTGAAAATAAACTAACAGAGGAAGAAAGTAGGGTGCAAGAAATGGAAAATAAACTTAAAGCCATTATTCAAACCTATCAGCAAAGGCTAATAAAAAACCAACTTACACCACGGTAATGCAAAAAAAAATACGTTTTATCGTAAATCCATACTCGGGAACAAAAAATAAAAACGAGATAGTTTCTTTTATTCGCGAGGTGTGTTCTAAGACGAATTTTTATTACGAAATAAAATTTACCAAATACAAAGGTCATGCAACCGAATTAACTAAAGAAGCTGTAGAGAATTATTTTTATGCAGTGGTGGCAGTAGGAGGAGATGGTAGTGTAAATGAAGTGGCAAAAGGACTGGTAAATAGCGAAACCGCTCTTGGTATCATTCCGGCAGGCTCTGGAAATGGCATGGCTAGACACTTAGGAGTTCCGATTCATTATAGAGAAGCTGTATCTTTTTTAATTCAAACGGAAGTTAATAAAATCGACACAGCAATGTTCAATCATTATTTTTTTGCAGGCATGGCCGGTATTGGATTCGAAGCTCTTGTAGCATGGAAGTTTGCAACATCTAAAAAAAGAGGCTTAGCTACATACATTAAAATGATTGGGCAGGAATGGTTTCGCTATAAACCGCTAAAAGTGTTTGTAAAAACTGAAAATGAAACATATCAGGGTGAGGTATTTTCTTTGGCCATTGCAAATGGCAGCCAATACGGAAATAATGTTGTTGTTTCTCCTCTATCACTCATCAATGATGGCTTGTTGGAAGTGGTAATAATACAAAAAGTAAAAGGGTCTTCAATACCAGGATTATTATTAGCGATGTTTCGAAAAAAAATAAATAAACATAAACAGGTAAAAACAATAAGGGCCAAAGAAATAACTATTGAGCATCAAAGTTCCATTGCCCATGTTGATGGGGAGCCTGTAAAAGTGAATGGACACATACATGTTCGTGTTTATCCAAAATCACTTAATGTAATTTGTAATAAGCTATGAATAAAAATAAAATTAAACAAGATGGAATTGTGTATTCTACATCAAGCACTTTTAATCCTAAAAATGAAGAAGGTGAGATAGAACGAGAAACCCTTTTGCCAGAGAAACAAAATCTTCGTGTGTTTATTGAAAAAAATCACAGGGGCGGAAAAATAGTTACCTTGGTAAAGGGTTTTATTGGTAAAGAAAACGACTTGGAATTGTTAGGCAAAGAACTCAAAGTAAAATGTGGTACAGGGGGGAGTGTAAAAAACGGAGAAATTCTTATTCAGGGCGATGTAAGAAACAAAACCTTGGAGTACCTGATAAAAAAAGGGTATAAAGCCAAATAATTGTTGAACATTCAATGAAAAATGTAGTTATAACTGGTGGTACAGGATTTATAGGGAAACGCCTAACTCTCTTATTACAACGTAAAGGTTATTCGGTAAAGGTTCTAACCAGAAATAATGAAAAATCTAAGGAATCCTCCATTTACAGTTTTTGGGATATAGAAAAGCAAATCATAGATGTTAATCTGATACAAAACGCTCATTTTATCATTCATTTGGCAGGCGAGGGAATTGCTGATAAACGGTGGACTAAAAAATATAAAATCCAACTTATAGAAAGCAGAATCAAGCCCTTGGAATTAATTTATAATACACTAGAAAATAATAAAAACTCCGTAGAGTCTATTATTTCAGCATCGGGAGTGAATATATACGGAACCCTATCTTCCTCTAAAGTATTTACTGAAGAAGATTTGCCGGCCAATGATTTTTTAGGAGAGGTTTGTGTAGCATGGGAAAATGCCGCTAAGCAATTCGTAGAACAAAAAATAAGAACCGTAATAGTTAGAACAGGTATCGTGCTTGATGATTCCGGAGGAGCCTTGCCCAAAATGGCATTTCTTTTTCGATTTGGATTAGGTTGTCAACTAGGAAATGGTAAACAGTATATGCCTTGGATATCGTTGAATGATTTGTGTAACTTGTATTTATATGCGATAGAAAACAATCAATTGGCAGGAGAGTACAATGCGGTAATTGATGATGGAACAACAAATGAAACATTTAGTCGTTTCATTGCGGAAGTGTATCGTAAAAAAATAATTTTACCCGCTATTCCTGCTTTTATGCTTAGATTATTTTTAGGAAAAATGTCAGACTTATTGTTACAAGGAAGTCGAGTAGATAATAAAAAACTAAAACAAACCGGGTTTATTTTTTATGATGAAAATCTAAAAATAGTACTTAACCGAATTTTAAAATAAACAGCAGTTAAAGCGTATTCTCTGTTCTAATATTGTGGTCGGAAATTTTAATTTTACCTTCTTCTTTAGTAAGGGTAAACATCTCTTGTGTAGTGGCATTTTTATAAACTACCTTGTACGTTAAAATAAGGTAGGCCGGTTCTGCTGCATTGGTAATATGTTCTGTGTTTACCCGTTCGTACGATTGCATGCTTCCTAATACCTTTTTTAATTCTATGTATTTGCTTTTTCTTTTTTCGGTGTTTTCTCCGTTGTTATAAGAGGCGGTGCAAAAGGAAGAAATGTTATCATACTTCTCTTCATTGAGAGTATTCAGTATATTTTCTGCCGTTTTAGAGGCTTCAGTTTCGTTTAGTTTTTCAGGCACGCATGCCAATAAAAAAAGCATGGTTAATGCAAAAAAAGATATTTTACGTAGCATCATTTTCATTTTGTATCGGAATCAGAATCTGTTTTACCTTTTAAATACGAGGGTAGTTCCATTCCTGCCATTTTAAACATTTCTTGCAAGGGCGGAACCGATTGATACAGTCCTGAAATAAAATTAGAGGTAGATGTTTTTCCGTCTTTATTGCTTCCGCTATCCCAAACGGTTACTTTGTCAATTTTAATATTCTGAATAGCCTCTGCTTGCAGTTTAACCAACTCCGGAAGTTTATCGGCAATCATTAACATTACGGCTTTGTTTGCATCGTTTCCTCCCGCTTGAACTAATTTTTGGAACCCTTCGGCTTGTTTGCTTAATATTTCGTAAATCCCTTTAGCTTCGGCTTCCATTTTTAAGAAGATGGCATCGGCTTCGCCTTTTGCCTCGATACGGGCCTGTTCGGCCATTGCTGCGGCATCAATTTCAATTTTTCTTTTTTGAATTTCGGCAGGCACTACAATATCGGCCACTTTAGAGGCTCTTTCTCTTTCGGAACGGGCCATTTCTGCATTTTGTTCTGCAGCATAGGCTTCTTCCAACGATTTTGCCGATTGCACTTTTTCTGCGGCTATGGCAATACGCAAGGCTTCGGCTTCTTTTTCTCTACGTTGAGCTTCGGAATTCGCCACTTTAATTTTTGCCAGGTTTTCTCCTTGTACGGCATGGGCATCGGCATCAGCTACTTTTATGCGTTGCTCTTGGTGGGCATTGGCTTCACCAATAGAACCGTCTCTTGTTTTTTCGGCAACACTAACTCTTGCATCATTGATGGCTTTTGCGGCTGCTTCTTTACCCAAGGCCTCAATGTATCCCGATTCGTCTTTAATGTCGGTTACGTTTACGTTAATTAGTTTTAAACCAATTTTTTTCAACTCTGCTTCTACGTTCATTGAAACATTGGCTAAGAACTTATCACGATTATTGTTTATTTCCTCAATATCCATGGTAGCCACCACTAAGCGAAGTTGTCCGAAAATAATATCTTTTGCTAAATCATGAATTTCTTGGCGACCCAAGCCCAATAATCTTTCTGCTGCATTGGTCATAACTCCCGGTTCGGTAGATATACCTACGGTAAAGCGTGATGGCACATCTACGCGTATGTTTTGGCGAGAGAGGGCATTGGTTAAGTTTACTTCTATGGAAATAGGGGTTAAATCTAAAAAAGAGTAGTCTTGTATTATAGGCCAAATAAAAGCGGCACCTCCATGAATACACTTAGCCGATAAACTTCCTTCTGCATTGGAACCCACTTTTCCAAATACAACTAAGATTCTGTCAGAGGGGCATCGTTTATATCTTTTAAACAGAGAATAAATGAGAATGAATGTAAAAAATATTCCTCCGGTAATTGCAATTACAATAAAGTTCATCATGGGTATAAGTTTTATTTCGTGTTTTTGGTTACAAGTAAAATTTGATTATTTATTATTTCTATCACTTTTATCAGCGTTCCGTTTTTTAGGTCTTCCTCATCATCGGTCATGGCGTCTAACTCATGAACCGAGCCTTGCACGGTAATCTGAATTTTTCCAAAACCTTTTCTGGAAGAGGGAATAGTTAAATACACTTCGCCAATTTGATGTAATGCATTTTTCATTTTTAATGTTCCGCTGTATGCCAGTTTACTCATAAAATAAAAAATAGATGCCATAATAAACATCATTACCAAACCCGCAAAAACCGATATGAAAATAGTTATAAAATTACCAAGTCCACCCTCGATACAAGCTAATCCAACCCAACCGAAAATGGTAAAAAAAGCAACCATGTTTTTTAGAGTAAAAAAATGAAAACCCATACCATCGTCTCCTTCTACCAGTTCATCGGCATGTCCGGTAGAGGCATCGCCATCACCAGAAATAAAAGTAATGAGCGTTTGAAGTATAAAAATTAGGCTAAACGGCACGGCAAAGCTCCAGTACACTTGTTGCATACCGCCAAGACTGTTCCACCATGAAGTAATATCTAATAAAAGCATAGATTATTTTTTTTCAAATATAAAGAAAATTAGTAAAGGCATTCATTCCTTCTAATCATTATAGGTATTTTTGGAAACTGATACACAATTTCATGAGTAAAATACCTCTTTTTCCGGTTACCGTATTCACAGAAAAAAATCAATCGAAACCCGATTTACTTGCCATAGAGGAGCCTTTGGAAATTCGTATTGGTTATGGTTGCTCTGATGCAAGAGAACAAAAATGTATATCGGTAACCATGCGTACGCCCGGTAACGATGAAGAGTTAGCATTAGGATTTTTGTTTTCCGAAGGAATAATTACTCATATAAGCCAAATAGAAAGTATTAAACATTGTATCGATAACGGAAAGCAAGAAGCAAACAATATTATAAGAGCAGAACTTAAACCCGATGTACTTATAAATTGGGATAAAATTATTCGCAATTTTTATACTCATTCTTCTTGCGGAGTATGCGGAAAATCTTCTATAGAAGCCTTGGGTACAATGAGTCAATTTAATTTGAAGATTGAAAAAAAGGTGGTTTCCGGTTCCGTATTTCACAAATTATCAGAATTAACCAAACAACAGCAAACGGTATTTAAACATACCGGAGCATTGCATGCTGCGGCATTTTTTTCATATCAGGCCGAGTTGTTAGGAGTTAGAGAAGATATAGGAAGGCACAATGCATTGGATAAACTGATTGGTTACTGTTTTATAAAAAATGAATTACCTGCACAAAACAAAATACTTTGGCTTAGTGGCCGCTTAAGTTTTGAACTAATACAAAAGGCTTATATGGCCGCAATACCCATTGTGGTGGCAGTGGGTGCACCCTCTAGTTTATCGGTGCAACTGGCCCAAGAAAAAAACATTACCCTTATTGGCTTTTTAAATGAAAAAAGGTTTAATGTTTATACGCACCCCGAAAGAATTTCTTTTTAAACATTTTGTGTATGAAAACAATAATTCTTCTCACTATTTCTAATATTTTTATGACGGTGGCTTGGTACGGGCATTTAAAGTTTAAGCATTACGCCCTATGGATGGTTATTTTAGTAAGTTGGCTTATTGCCTTTGCCGAATACTGTTTTCAGGTACCGGCCAATCGCATCGGACACGCCACCTTCTCGGCCGCTCAGCTAAAAACCATACAAGAAGTAATTAGTCTTACCGTTTTTGCTGTTTTTTCTGTAACTTATTTAAAAGAAGATTTTAAATGGAATTATTTCGTGGGCTTTGTTTTTATAGTTTTAGGAGCATGGTTTGTTTTTAAAAAGTGGTAGAGTGAAAAAAAAAGATAAAATTAAAGTTATAGCGGCAGTATTTCTAGCAGGATCCATCTTGTTGGCTTTTCTTTTTTTTGGGAAAGAAAGTTTAGTAGGAAAAGCCATTGTGGCACTCTCTTTTTTAGCTTGGATACTCATTTTGTTTTTTACAAATAAGTATATAAAAGAGTAGGAAATAAAATGTAATCGAAACATCATTAAATTTGCTTGGAAAAAAACATTGAAAATTAATATACAAAAAAAATAGATGATGAAACCACAGGTAAGTATTATTATGGGCAGTACTTCGGATATGCCCATTATGCAGGAAGCGGCAAAAATTCTCAATCAATTTAAAATTCCGTTTGAGATAAATGCATTATCGGCACACCGTGTGCCCGAACAAGTTATGGAATTTGCCAAAAATGCCCATACTCGCGGAATAAAAGTAATAATTGCCGGAGCAGGGGGGGCAGCCCATTTACCCGGAGTGGTGGCTGCATTAACCCCATTGCCCGTGGTAGGTGTACCTTGCCGTTCGTCTATTTCTATTGATGGTTGGGATTCTTTGCTCTCTATTGTTCAAATGCCTCCCGGAATACCGGTGGCTACGGTTGGTTTAGATGGTGGACAAAATGCAGGTATTTTAGCCGTTCAAATTATTGCTGCCGGAAACGAACCATTGCTTAATGAAGTGCTGCAATTTAAGGCAAACCTTAAATCGAAAATATTAAAAGCTAACGAAGAATTGAAACAACATAAATTCGAGTATAGGGTAGGGTAGCAGTTCGTTTTTCCTCACTCAGGGAACGTAAGCTCCTTGCGGTTGTTGCCCTTTATATCCATTGAGTCAAAACAATCCCTATCGCCAATAGGTAAGTAAGGGTCTTTTTTGCAGGTGTAAACAACTGCAGCACAAGGACTGCTGCTGTTAGTACTGCTATTTTATTTTTATAAAACATGGCTTTGCTGTTTTACAAAAATGGGTTTTTAAAGTTAAATAAAAATATCAAGAGAGAAAAACCTCAATACAAAAACGTACTTCCTTTCTTTATTAAAAGAGTACCTGCTTTTATTTAAATCTTATTTAACTGGAAAGAGTTTTTATGCAAATCGTTTTCTACCGAAAGAACATAAAATCCTTTTTCGAAATCTTCGAGAGGTATTTCAATTGTTTTTTTATTCGTAATACTACTAAAAACAAAATTGCCCTTATCATCTACAATTTTACAGGTAGCATTTTTACAGTCGAAATCAGTTACATCAATGTAAACCACTTGGATTGATGTATCGTAGTTGATTCTGAAATCGGGCATTTGTTTTTTGTTTTCTTCTCTCAATTGTTCTGTATTCATAAAAAATAGAATTCGGTAGTATTCGTTTTTAAGGTTATTCATTTGCCACCGCATCGGCAGGGCTAAACTCAAGCTGCACAACCATAGCCGATAATATAAGCACCACTATGGCTGTGCAGATGATAAGAATATACAATATTCTTTCGTATTTCATGGAATGGTTTTTAATAAGAGTATCATTTGTTTAATTCCAAACTTCTTCAAAACAACAGATGCCTGTACTGTCTATATATACAATAACCCACATATTGGGGTATTGGGTAGTGGCAATGCGGTTGCAGGTTCCTCTTTCGTTTCTTAAACTGTACACTTGGTAACCGAAACTGTTTAGGTATTGTGTTACCTGTGCATCGGTTACCCCGCAATTATTTTCGCTTTCTGTTTGTACCTTAGTGGTGTTTTTAATGGCATGGCTTAATGAAGAAATACTGAATAGTAAAAGAAAGGCAAGACCTTTCAACAGATGATTGAATGAGTTTGTTTGGTTTTTCATGGTATAAATTTTTAAAATTTGTACTACGAAATACAGAGTAATATTTTTATTTTTTTGTAACACTTTTTTCAAATCGTTGCAATAGAATTGAATATATATTGCATGGTATGTATTTTTATCTATCTGTATTTCATGTTTTTAATTTGTATTTTTGCTTCTAATTCGTTGCAATAGAATTTATGAATGAATTAGTAGAACTTATAAAATCCTTATCAGTAAAGGAAAAGCGAATAATTGCCAGCCATTTGAACGCATACCGCCAAATGGGAGAAGTGCCGAAAACACTGGATTTTTTTAACCTTATTTCAGGCTTTTCAAAAGATGAAAAAAATATCCCTGAGGTATATGAAAGATTAAAAATAAAAAAGTTGCAAAGCAGTAGTCTTCGTTCTATGAAATCGAGACTAAAACAAAAAATATTCGAGGCTTTGTGCAATGACTATTATATATTGAATCATCCCGAATTAGACGAGAATATAAAACAATCTATTCGACTAAGAAAAAAACTAATGCAGTTTATCGTGCTGTATAATCTAAAAGGAAAATCTGAGATTGTACTAAACTTGCTCGATTTTGTAATTAGAAAAGCCAAAGAATATGAGTTATATTCATTACAAGTGGATGCTTTAATGTATAAAATGGGGTTACTAGACTATTCAAAAGATAAAAAGGGGCAAAAAGAATACGATTCACTTTCCAAAGAGCTTGCTTTTTCTATTCGCAACCTAAGTGTGCAAACAGAGGTGTATAATTCGTTTAACAGGCTTCGTATGTACCATACAGAGGGAAGGCCTACCCGTTTTATTTCTCAATACCTTTACCGGAGCATCAGGCATTTGGAAAAAACGGTAAAGGACTCGGAATCCGGCTTAAGCCTTTATTTTTTTTACTTACTTAAAATCAATTATTTCGAAAACATAAAAAAATATTCACAGGCAGCCATTTACAGCCAAAAACTTACCGAGTTGGTAAAAAATACTACCTCGGTATATCGCAAAAATCGTCTAGCTTCAACTTATGGTCACTCTTCTTCTATACATATATATGCCGGAAAATACAAATTGGCCATAGAGCACGCCAAATCAGCACATCGCTTGTTTTTGGCCAATTCGGTTAATAGTAACAAGGCCCTGGAATATATTTTTTACGCAGCATTTTATGCTAAAAAATATAGAATTGCACACAAATATTTGTTGGCATTACAACACAGTAAAGCACCCATTGATGCGTTTGAGCAATCGAAATACTTTTTTTTGGGTGTGTGCCTGCAATTTGCCAAAGGAAATTATGCTGCTGCATTAAAACAATTATTGCAAAAACAAATTATTTCTAAAGATAAGTTAGGTTGGGACTGGCAATCGCGTATATTACAAATACAATGTTTTATAGAGTTGAATAAACCGGAAGAAGCTGAAAATGCCATTCAGGCCTTACGCCAGTATATTTGGAGAAATGAAGCATTGAACGAAAAGGTAAGCAAACGACAAAAACATATTTTTACTTTGCTGCAAAAATTAGCCAAAAGCGGGTTTCGATTTAAACACATAAAATCCCAACTGAATAAACAGTTGCTGCTCATTACCAAACGCAACGCCTGGGAGCCGCTTAGTGCGGAACTTATTCCATTCGATGTGTGGCTGAAAGAGAAATTAAAGAGATGAGCCAACAAAGTTGGCTCATCTCTTTTTTCAGAAAAAGTTTGTACTTACTTATTCTCTAATTTCTTCGCTTCCTCGTAAGTCATCATTTCATACTCTCCTGTTTCGGGATTTTTTACTCCCACCGAATCGGTGGGCAACAATTCGGCACTTGATTCCGTAAAGTTTCCGCTCAGGGTGTCTTCAATAAAAACCATGTCGTTTTTATCGGTTTCGGTATTAACTGAGTTATTGCAAGAAGAAAGTATAAAAACAAGAATAATTAAAAGAGGGCTTGGTGTTTTCATAGGTTTTGGTTTTAAAGGGTAATACGAATGTGTCGAAAATAAGTTATGAGCCGGAAAGTACTTTTTTTGCTGTGCAAAATTTGTCGCAACACGCAGAACAAGTTGTTACAGAATAGCAAATTACCCAACTAAATGTTCCTGAGATATCGCACCACTCACATCTGCATTTAACACTCCCGTCACTATCTGGCAAATCAGTTTCTATTCTATCTGTGCTTTTATTATATTTTAGAAAATATTGAGAAAAATCCGTGTGCCCAAAATAAATGTAATTAGAATCTTCATTATATGCTATCCAGCCACCAAAAACACTATCCGCTTCATATGGCACATAAACCCATATAGTGTCATCAATTGAGGGATGCCTCATCAAGTCGTTTTGATTCACATTGCTTGAACCAATCTTTTGCATCTTTTTTTCGTCTTCTCTTTTATTGCATGCAAATGCTACAAGTAGCAGAAGCATAATGCTTAAATTTAAAGTTCTTTTTTTCATAAAATTAGAATTTTAATTTTACCTACTTGTTTAGGGCATTGGTTTTCCCTTTGTATGTTGCGGCCGCAAAAAATACAAAACAAACTTCTGCTAAACTTTTTAATTTTTTTGTAACACTTTTTTCAAAACGTTGCAATAAAATTAAGTATTTATTGCATGGTATATTTTTTTATCTTCCTGTATTTCATCTTTTTAATTTGTTTTTTTGTTTAAAATTCGTTGCAATAGAAATTATGAATGAATTATTAGAGCTTGTAAAATCCTTATAAGAAAAGGAAAATCGAATGATTTTAGAACCATTAAATGAGATGGTAAAAAGATGAGAGCATTGAAAACATTACATTTTATTTGTTTAATTTCAGGGGTTTAAAATGCAAGAGAATTTTAAAGAAATTTAGAGAAAGAGAACACTATAAAACTAAAATTACTCCAGCTGTAGTTTTTTTCGGTAAAGGGTATCTTGTGTTGTATTTAATTTCCAGTAGGGTTCCCAAAGGGTTTGTATTTTTTTTCCCGAAGAAACTAATGTGCGGGCTTTTTCACCATTCCCGTCAGTGTAAATTTCTTTCCATCCATTTATGGCATAGAGGTTTTCTTTGGTACCGAAATAAATTTCTATTATTCTTTTAAGAGTAGGGTAGTAAACCGATAGGGTGTTAATTGTGTCGTTTTGTGTTATTTTAATTTCTGCGGTTTGCGGAACAATAGGCAAGTGAGTAAAACGAAGATACATCATGGCAGGCAGCATCTTTTGTTTTCCGGTAGGAATTTGATTTGGGTCTATGCGAATTAGGTTCCATAATTCATCTTCCAGTAATGAAGGTGAAATTTGGGTGTATGTTTCTCCCTCATTTTCGAAATACGAATGTTGAATAAGGTTGTATTTTTTTCCTTGTTTGTTTAATTGGGTAAAAGTATGTCCGCACCACTCTTGCATACTGCCTGTTATTTTTAACGAGGCAGGAAGGTGTTTAAAATGCGTGGGAGTAAAAATGCTTGTCATTAGATTATAAGGATATATGCCGGTGGTAAAATTTTTGAAAAAATTGAGTTTCAGAATTTTTATCACATCGCTGGGGTATTGTTCGGGAGCATCGAGTTTTACTTGTTTTTTTTCTGAGAAATCTTCGGTAACAAAAATCATAACTGCTTTGCCTTTTCTAATTTCTCCGTAGCGGGCTTGTTGTATCTCGAAGGAAGAAATTTCGGCTTTTCCCTGATGCCATTGGTCTGAAATTTTTTCGGGATTTTTAGCTTCTTTTTTAAAAAAACCACAACTGCAAAGCAGCAAAAAGGAGGAAAAGAAAATTAAAAAAGGTGTTTTCATAAATATTTTTTTATACCTCGTGATGTTTGTCGATGGCAACATTTTCGAATGTCCAAACAATATTTTTATAATAGACTTCTTTGCGATAGGAGCAATTTTTTATGTTACAAATTTTACAAAAATCTCCGGGCAAACAAGGGTCTGCATGAACAAAAAGTTCAATGGCGTTATATTGAGTTTGCATCATTTTTTCAAAGGCTTCCACTTCGGCATGGGCATCTTTAAGCGAAAAATAAAAAGGCAGTGTAATATGGCAATCAATATGTAAATCGGCTCCGTATTTAATTACTCTGAAATTGTGCAAATCAATCCATTCTGCTTTTTTGTTCTGCTCAGAAGTTTTAATCATTTCATTAATTAGGGTAACATCTGCTTCGTCCATTACACCGGCCACCGATTTTCTGATGAGTTTATACCCTTCGTACAGAATAAGAATTCCAAATAGTAGAGCCAACAAATTATCGAGCCATTCGATATGGGTAATGTAAATAAGAAGCAGCCCTATAATTAAACCGGCACTAGTATAGGTATCGGTAGCAAGGTGTTTACCATCGGCAATGAGGGTAATTGAGTTTTGTTTTTTTCCGGTTTTTTGGAGGTATAAACCGGCAAATAAATTAATAAGCCCTGCTATTCCGGAAATAATTATTCCAAATTCTAACTCTTGCAGTGGGTTAGGTATAAAAAAATTGTATGCTGCTTTTGCTGCAATAGCTATTCCTGCAAAGGCAATTAATCCGCCTTCCATACCTGCCGAAAGGAACTCTATTTTTCCGTGTCCGTAGGGATGCGATAGGTCTTTGGGACGCGATGCTAATTGAATGCTGTAAAGAGCAAAACCTCCGGCTACTACATTGATGATAGACTCTAAGGCATCGGAAAGAATAGCGTTTGAAGAGGTAATAAAATAGGCTGCAAATTTAGCGATGCACAGCAAAATGCTTATAAAAAGGGTTATGGTTAATGCCCTGATTTTAATGTTGGAATATTCCACGCGGCAAAGCTATAAAATATAAAAAGAAAAACGAGAAATGAATTATTCATAACTCGTTCAACGTAGAAAACAAAATCGTTTCTAATGCAAGCCTTTTGCAGCTAACCATCTTTCTGCATCTAGAGCAGCCATACAACCACTGCCGGCAGCGGTAACAGCTTGTCTGTAATTTTTATCGGCACAATCGCCAGCTGCAAAAATTCCTCCAATGTTGGTGTAGCTTGTTCCTGGCTTTACTGTAAGGTAGCCTGTTTCGTCCATATTGAGCCAACCTTTAAAAATATCGGTATTGGGTTTGTGTCCAATGGCTACAAAAAATCCGGTAATGGGTATTTCTCTTTTTTCGCCTGTTTTATTATTTTTTATACGAACTGCTTCTACCGTTTTTCCGCCTAATATTTCATCGGTTTCCGAATTATAAAGAATTTCAATGTTAGGGGTATTCAGTACTCTTTCCTGCATAGCTTTAGAAGCTCTGAATTCACCTCTTCTTACAATCATATATACTTTTTGGCAAAGCTTAGCAAGGTAAGAGGCTTCTTCGGCAGCGGTGTCGCCAGCACCTACAATGGCTACGGTTTGACCTTTAAAGAAAAAGCCATCGCAAACGGCACAGGCCGAAACGCCAAATCCATTGAGACGTTGTTCTGATTCAATTCCTAGCCACTTGGCCGATGCTCCGGTGGCAATAATAATGGCATCAGCAGTCAATAACTTTTCTTCATCAATCCACACCTTGTGTATGGGGCCTGTAAAATCAACTTTAGTAGCAAGACCAAAATTTACTTGTGTTCCAAAGCGTTCGGCTTGTTTTTGAAAAAAGGTCATTAACTCGGGACCCTGCACTCCTTCCGGAAAACCGGGATAGTTTTCAACTTCGGTAGTAATAGTTAATTGCCCTCCGGGTTGCATTCCTGTGTACATAACAGGATTAAGTCCTGCTCGGGCGGCATAAATTGCTGCGGTATATCCGGCCGGGCCGGAACCAATTATAAGTAAGGGGTGGTGCGTGCTGTTTTCTGCCATTTGAATTAGTTTAATGGTAAGTGCAAAGTTAAAATTATTACTTGACTTTATTTAGGAATAATGGTGTAATAGTTTGCTCCGTATCCGCACCAAATACCGAGTCCGCCTCCTTTTATATTTGTCATAATAGTGGTGGGAGAAGCAAAGGGGTTGCCGTTATTATAAATTTCAGTTTCGTAGGTTCTCCAAAACAAAAAACTAGAAGGGTCTATGTTGCAAAACTTCACGTCAATGGTATCGGTAATTTTGTAGTAACCTCTTTGTTCTCCATTATCATCGGGTGCAGCAGAATTAAATTCACTTCCTCTGATAGAGTAAAAATCAAAGTATTTTCCGTCAATAAATTTATCATCGAAAACAGAGCCGATAATAGGTATCATGCGGGCGTCTTTACCTCGTCTTTGTGTAAACATTCGGTAGGCATTGCCCTTGCCGGGGGGGTCGTAGAGTTTGGCCCAAACGTAGCCCATAGTATCGTAGGTGCCTTGGTTTTTGTACCAAATAGAATCGAGCGGAATGAGGTTGGGTATAGTGGTAGTGCTGGTTAAAATTTTTCCATCGGCTTTAATGGTAAGGTCGTAGGTTTTTCCTATTTCGCCCCAAATAGTTTGGTCGAAAGTGGTATATACGCAATAATTAATGGCGGCTAATTGGTTTACGTTTACGCCAGATAAAACGGCAATTAGCGGGATAAGTGAATCGGGAATATCGTTAGTGCAAATTTCAATTAGTTGTTTGGAGATGCTTCCGTTACTTACCGTAATTTCGGCATTGTGTACGAATAATTTTTCTAGTGTGTTTACATCGGCCGGTTCAAAATAGCCAATGGTTTTTGTAAGAATGATAAGCGGAGGCTGTCCTTGCTCGATGCTTCCTTCTACCACTAGTTTTTGTTCAGTTTGGGGTAAATCTACCGTAATATCTTTTTCGCACGAAGCTAATACCCCTGCAAGTAAGAGTAGATAAATTAAAAAGTTTATTTTTTTCATTTTTTAAAAATTAAAATTCCACGTAATAGAAGGTATTATTCCAAATAATGAAACTTGTTTTGCTCTTAGTTTTAGTGTGCCGTCTAAGATGTTTCCTTCGTTAGAAAAATAAATAAAGTAAGGATTGTATCGGTGATAAACATTATACACCGAAAAATTCCAGTTCGATTTAAATTTCTTTGTTTCCTTTCCTTTTAAAGTAAGAGAAAAATCGAGACGATGGTAGGAGGTCATTCGGTAGCTGTTACGTTCGGCATACTCACTCACTAAATACCCGTTAATGGTGTACCGAGCCACAGGTAACGTAATTGCGTTGCCTGTACCATAAACAAAGGTGGTGGCAAACGTAAGTTTCTTGTTTATTTCGTAGATGCCTACAAAAGAGAGGTCGTGCCTTCGGTCGTATTTGGCGAAGAACTTATTTCCTTTATTGATGGCATCGAATTGCCTTTCTGTCCAAGAAAGAGTGTAGCCAATCCAGCCATTTATTTTTCCGGTTGCTTTTTTAAGAAACAACTCGGCTCCGTACGACCAGCCTTTGCCAAATGTAAAACTGTTATCTACATTGTCCGACATGTTGCTTTCTGGAAGAGCCCCCTCTTTGTATTCAATTTGATTTCTCATTTCTTTATAATAGACTTCAAGTGAAGTTTCGAATGCATTATCTTTAAAATTTCTGAAATACCCCAAGGCGTATTGTGTGCCAAACTGCGGTTTTACAATGGCCGAACTAGGTACCCAAATATCGGTTGGAAGAGATACGGCAGAAAGAGAAGCCAAATGTATGTATTGGTAATTTTGAGTAAACGAAGCCTTTAATGAGGACGTTTTTCCAGTAATATAGCGAACTGAAAAACGAGGCTCTAAATTGGGATATGTTTTTACATTTTCACCTTTTTGGTAATATATCGTATCGGTGGTATTTTCAAACTCGTCTTTCATGTAACGGTCGTATGGGCCTACTTGCTGAAATAATGAATATCTTAATCCGGCATGGAAACGAAGTTTTTCTGTAAAATCATAATCATCGGAAAGATATACCGCTAAATCGTGTGCATACTGTTTTATTATTTTTCCTTTGTCAAATTCAACATCACCCGATTTGGCAGAAGCATTGCTGGGTACAAAAGTATGGTAAGTATAATGGGTGCCGAATTTAATATTATGTAAAATGCTAGGAAAGTAATTAAAATCGAGTTTGCCACCATAATCGCGTATACCTGAAAAAAGTTTAAATTCGAAATCTTGTTGTTCCAACTCCACTACAAAGTTGTAATCGGTAAAAATGGCGGTGGCATTCATAAATAATTTTTCGCTGAAAAGGTGGTTCCATCGGGCGGTAGCAGTAGCATTTCCCCATGGGCTACGCATGATAAAACCATCGCGGTTGTTTTTAAAAGTAAATACATCGCGACCAAAATATCCGCTGAGAAAGAGGCGGTCTTTATCGCTCAGCGTATAATTTAGCTTTGCATTAAAATCATAGAAATAATAGTTGCTGCCTTTAAAACGCGAAGTGCTTTTAACAAAGGGTTGTGCAAGGTCTCCGGCATAGGTTCTGCGTCCGGAAAGAATAAATGAGCTGGTGTCTTTTTTTATAGGCCCTTGTATGGTAAGTCGAGAAGAAATAATACCAATTCCTCCGTCAACTTCCATTTTTTTTAGATTTCCTTCTTTCATGTTAATATCAAGTACAGAAGCTAGTCGCCCACCATATTGTGCAGGCATTCCGCCTTTTATGAGTTCTACATTTTTTATGGCATCGGAATTAAAAACCGAAAAAAAGCCAAAGAGGTGAGATGCATTGTAAACGGGAGCCCCATCTAATAAAATAAGGTTTTGATCTGGTCCGCCTCCTCGTACATAAAATCCGGCATTTCCTTCGCCAGATGATTGAATACCGGGTAAAAGTTGAATAGTTTTTAAAATATCTACTTCGCCAAAAAGAGCAGGCATTTCTTTTATTTGTTTCATCTCCATTTGCACGGTTCCCATTTGTGTGCCTTGTGTATTTTTATCTGTTTTTTCATCGGTAACTTCAAAAACATCTGTAATAATACTAGAAGTAGTAAGTTCAATTTTTAATTTCAAATTCGATTTTAGTTCAACTTTTTGAGTGTAGTCGCTATAGCCAAGGTAAGAAACCACTAGCGTGTAAGAACCCGGCTCAACCGATAATGAAAAAAAACCGTATTGGTTTGTGGCTGTACCCTTCATAATTTCCTTCAAATACACATTAGCCCCAATGGCACTTTCTCCATTGGTTTTATCACTTACATAGCCACTGATGGTGTATTTTGTTTGAGAGAAAATGGGGGAACAAACAGAACTAAAAAGGAAGATAAAAGAAACAAAAAATAATTTCATAAAAAAATCGTAAAAAAGGAGTGCAAAACTAAACTTTAACATGTATAAATCAATAAAGTTTAAACTAAAATTTAGAGTAGCTATTTTATATTAAATTGTATATTTGCCACCCTTAAAAGGAAAATCGGGGCGTAGCTCAGCCCGGTAGAGTACACGTCTGGGGGGCGTGTGGTCGCAGGTTCAAATCCTGTCGCCCCGACATAGAAAGCCGCTTTTAAAAGCGGCTTTTGCATTTTATTTTTACACAAATAAGGGTACAAATCAATGGCATACACTTTTTCTTTTGCAATAATATCTTAAAGTACTACTTTTGATACCGTTTTAATTCAGCATACTTAAAAATCTAAAAATAAATTATGAGTGTATTAGTAAATAAAAAATCGAACGTAATAGTACAAGGATTTACTGGCGGAGAAGGTACCTTTCATGCCGAACAAATGATAGCCTACGGCACCAATGTGGTAGGTGGAGTTACTCCAGGAAAAGGAGGGCAAACCCACTTAAATAAGCCCGTTTTTAATACCGTGAGCGAAGCTGTTAAGAGCACCGGAGCCAATGTTTCTATAATTTTTGTTCCACCTGCGTTTGCAGCCGATTCCATTATGGAAGCAGCCGAAGCGGGAATAGAGGTTATAGTTTGTATCACAGAGGGTATTCCTACCAAAGACATGATACAGGTAAAAGAATACTTAAAAGGTAAAAATTCAAGATTAATAGGCCCCAATTGCCCAGGTATTATTACTGCCGAAGAAGCTAAAGTGGGCATTATGCCAGGCTTTGTATTTAAAAAAGGAAGAATTGGTATTGTTTCGAAATCCGGAACACTTACTTACGAAGCTGCCGATCAGGTTGTAAAAGCAGGGTTGGGCATTTCTACTGCCATAGGAATAGGAGGAGATCCCATTATAGGAACAACCACTAAAGAAGCCGTAGAACTTTTTATGAACGACTCCGAAACCGATGGTATTGTAATGATTGGAGAAATTGGAGGAGGCATGGAAGCCGAAGCAGCCCGATGGATAAAAGAAAATAATAAAAAACCGGTGGTAGGCTTTATTGCCGGCCAAACAGCCCCACCTGGAAGAAGAATGGGGCATGCCGGAGCCATTGTGGGAGGAGCCGATGATACCGCTGCCGCCAAAATGAAAATAATGAGGGAATGTGGCATTACTGTGGTTGAATCGCCTGCTGTAATTGGTAAAGCCATGGCCGAAAAACTAAGTGTTAAAGCATAAACCGATTAAATAATTACCGAATGAAATTATTAGAGGGTAAAGTTGCCTTAGTTACTGGAGGAAACAGAGGCATAGGAAAAGCAGTAGCGGTAGAATTTGCCAAACATGGAGCTATGGTTGCCTTTACTTATGTGAGCGAAGGTAACAGCTATCAAGAAACACTCAATAGTATTACCGCATTAGGTGGATCTGCAAAAGCCTATCAATCGAATGCCGCTGATTATACAGCTGCAGAAAAACTCGTTAATGATGTAATGACGGATTTTGGAAAAATAGATATTTGCGTTAATAATGCCGGAATAACCCGAGATGGATTACTGATGAGAATGAGCGAAGCCGATTGGGATAATGTTATTACCACCAATTTAAAGTCGGTTTTTAATATTACCAAAGCAGTAATGAAACCCATGATGAAACAACGAAACGGTTCCATCATTAATATGAGTTCGGTGGTAGGTATTGAAGGCAACGGAGGGCAAAGTAATTATGCTGCATCTAAAGCAGGAATCATAGGTTTTTCAAAATCAATTGCTATTGAAATAGGCTCACGAAATGTACGCACCAACGTAATAGCTCCAGGCTTTATTGAAACCGATATGACCGCCAAGTTAGACCCTGCCGTAAAAGAAAACTGGATAAAAGATATTCCGTTAAACCGAATAGGAATACCCGAAGATGTAGCTAATGTGGCAGTTTTCCTTGCTTCGGATTTATCTTCGTACGTAAACGGACAGGTTATCCCGGTGTGTGGAGGAATGGTTACTTAATGTTCATTTTATCCGTGAATCTAATAACCGAAAACTCCTTATGGCTAAGCTTTCTTTGCGTTCTTCTTGGTGTTTTTTATTCAATATTACTCTACTATAAAAGCAAAATTGAAATGCCTGCCTATATTAAAATGGCAGTTGCATTTTTTCGTTTTATACTAGTTTCTTTTTTAGCCTTTCTGCTATTAAATCCTCTTCTTAAGATTTTAGTAAGAACCATAGAAAAACCTATTATTGTACTCGCTCAAGACAACTCCCAGTCCTTAGTCTTATCAAAAGATTCTTTATTTTACCAAACAGTATACAAAGAGAAGCTTGCTCGCTTGAAAGAAAAACTGGAAGACCGATTCGAAGTGCAGTTTTATTCGTTTGGCCAAACTGTAAGGCATAACGATACGCTGACTTTTACAGAAAAAACAACAGATATTTCTTCTGTTATAGAAGAAGTAACCAATAAATATAGTAATCGAAATTTAGGTGCATTTATTTTAGCCAGTGATGGCATTTTTAATAAAGAAGAAAACCCCTTGTATGCAAATTATGATTTAACTGCTCCATTATATACTATAGCCTTAGGTGATACGGCTATTCGGAAAGATGTGGTTGTGAAGAAAGTATATGCCAATCGATTTGCATATTTAGGTAATAAGTTTCCTGTACAAATAGATATTAAAGCCCATAAATGTAAAAACGAATCGACACAACTTAAAATAATACAAGGAAAGGAAATACTGCATACTAAAACGATTGAAATAAAAAACGATGATTTTTTTCAGTCGTTTACTTTTTTGCTAGAGGCAAATAAAAAAGGAATGCAGCGATATAGGGTAGTGGTAGAAACTCTTAAAAACGAAGTAAGTGTAACTAACAATACCAAAGATTTTTTAATAGAAATAATAGATGGTCGACAGAAAGTGCTGATACTGGCCAATGCCCCACACCCAGATATTACGGCTATAAAACAAGCTATTGATGCCAACATCAATTTCGAAACCAAGGTGATGTATGCCGATGAGGTAATTAATGAAAGCGAGAAATATAATCTGTGCATATTACATCAGTTGCCAAGCACCAAGGTAAGTTCTTCGAGCCCACTCATAAAAAAGATTTTAAACTCAAACACTTCGCTTTGGTATATTTTAGGAACGGCCACCAATCTGAATGATTTTAACACATTAAGTTCTGGTATTTCAATTACCCCTACCGGCCCTAAATTAAATAATGCCACGCCTGTTTTAAATACCACATTCTCGTTGTTTACCTTTGATAATGAAAACAAAAAATTTTTAGAAAATTTTCCGCCTTTATACACTCCTTTCGGGAATTATAAACTAAATGGAAATCCCTACATTTTTTTAAACCAAAAAATTGGTTCTGTAAAAACTGAAACCCCCTTGTTTGTTTTTTCTGTTAACAGCGACAGAAAAACAGCGGTAATGAATGGCGAAGGAATATGGCGTTGGAAAATATATAACTATAAAGAAGCCGGAAACTATATCTGCTTTAACGAGATGATTTCTAAAACGATTCAGTTTTTATCGGTGCATATAGATAAGAGTAGGTTTAAAATTATTTTAAAGGATAGCTACTTAGAAAATGAACCCATTTTAATGGATGCAGAAAACTATAACGAAAGTTTTGAATTGGTAAACGAAAACGAAGTGCAAATTGTTATTACAGATTCCAAGAAAAAAAAATACCCCTTTACTTTTAGCAAAACAACACAGGCCTATTTTTTGAATGCAGGAATATTGCCCGTAGGTAATTATACATACAAAGCAGTAGTAAAAAGTGCAGGAAAAGAATTGGTAGAACAGGGTAGTTTTACGGTAGATGCTATACAAATAGAATCCGTAGAATTAACAGCAAACCACAATCTGCTTTATGCCTTAAGCGAAAGGTATAAAGGACGTATGTATATACCAGAAGATTTAGAGAAGATGTTCAATGAAATATCAACCAGAAAAGACCTGTTTAATGTATCTTATTCCGAAAATAAGTTTACGGATATCATAAATATGAAATGGGTATTTTTTGTTTTAATGGCATTTGTTTCAATAGAATGGTTTGTTCGGAAATACTTTGGGGGATATTAATTTTCACATTTTCTGCCTGATTGTTTGTAAGTAAGGTAACTTTGCGAAATAGTTCGCGTTAAATACCTCAACTGATTTTAGCTTAATTCATATTTTTTTATAAAATTTGCTTACCAATTCAAAAGTTTAAGATGAAACCACTAAGTATAAAACGAGTTCTATTTATTTTGCTGTGCGTGGCAGCCACTTGTTTTATTGCAGAATCATGTTCTTCCGGCAAAAAAAAATATAGGGTACGTTCCGGTTCAGGAATGGGCAACCCCAAAAATAAGAATCGCCACGTTTGGGGTAAATAGCATAGTTTAAGATAATGGATTTTCTCTTTGCTCCCGAAATTTGGATTAGCCTATTAACCCTTACTTTTCTTGAAGTAGTTTTAGGAATAGATAATATTATTTTTATTTCCATTATTGCCGATAGGCTTCCTAAAGATCGTCAATCAAAAGCAAGAACCGTAGGTTTGGTGTTAGCTATTTTTGTTCGAGTACTTCTTTTAATGGGTTTATCGTACTTATCGCATTTAACCAAATCGCTTTTTACCATTTTTGAATTTGATGTTACCATCAGAGACTTAATTCTAATCATAGGTGGTTTGTTTTTACTGGCAAAAAGTACTTCAGAACTACATGCAAAAGTAAAAGGTTTGGAGCATGACGAGGAGGATAAAAGAATGGGGCAAAAGTTAACTTTTTCAAATGCCATACTACAGATAATTATGCTCGATGTAGTTTTCTCGTTCGATTCAATATTAACAGCCGTTGGCTTATCTAATCAGATTGGTATAATGATTACTGCTGTTATTATTTCATTGTTTGTGATGTTGGCCTTTTCTGCACGCATTAGCAATTTTATTAATACGTTTCCAACCATTAAAGTGTTGGCTCTTTCTTTTTTATTAATGATAGGAACTCTTTTAATTTTAGATGGGTTTCATGTAGATGTACCCAAGGGATATATCTACTTTTCTTTAGCGTTTTCTCTTTTCGTAGAGTTTATAAATCTGAGAGTACGCAAAAAAGAGTAAACTATTTATCTTTTATACAACGCACCGAAAGCCCCACCCATTTATAATTGTGCATTCGGTGTAATACAATAAACTCGCTACCTACTAAGTAATACCACGCAAAATCTGCACCTACATCGGTATTGCTCCAAAAAGCACCATGTGTGCCAAGCATTCCAAAAACACCATCAATACCGCACCCACCACCAGGAAGAGCCCCAAATCCAGTAGCATTTGAACCATTTCCACCGTCTTCCCATCCGTTTATATTTTTAAGTTTATACCCAGCCGAATCGTTGCCCAAGTACGCTATCAAGTCGGTAAATTCCTTATCGCTAGGTATATGAAATCCTTTAGGAGCAAGGCCTCTTGGGTCGTTAATAGCAAACCAGTTGTAAAGTTTTCCGTATTTTTTAGCGTAGGTTGTATCATAATAATAGTGGCAGTACGCAGGTATTCGTTCTTTGGTAGCTTTTTCCCAATCGTAAATATTGCTTGCTTCCATAATTTTATCTCCGTTTCGGAAAGTGGTGGTATTTAGGTTTTCGATAGTCCATTTTTGAGCACCTATTTTTACCGTTTTTACTGTACTTCCGCAAGAAACCAAAAGAGCTGCTGCAACAACATAATAAATTACATTTTTCATAGAATTAATTTTTACCGTATGGTTAGTTTTTATAATTTTCGATAGAACTTAATAATATCTTACTTTTTGCAAATTGCCCACTACCGTGTGCAAGTAACCGTTTTTTTTCATCGAACAATTCGGCTTTTGCCGTTAACATGTTTAGGCTCGAAAATAGCAAAGAACCTTTGGATGTGATAACCCCACTGTTTACCGGACGAAGTAGGTGAATATTAAATTGTGCGGTTAGCACAAATACTTCATGAACCACTGAATTTGCAGCAAAGAAAGCCGCATCATCTAACAGTTTAAAATATACTGAACCATGCAGGGCATTGGCAGCATGAAAAAACGAGGGGTTTACTTTAATACTTATTTCGGAAAATTTTTCGCGAATAAGAATGGTAGGTTTGTACCAATCATTTATGTTAGCTCCCAAATACATGGCTTCTAACTTTCTATAGTGAGACTCCCAATCCATTACATAAAAGTATAAAAATCTTTGCTTAATTCGGTGTATTCTTCTGTATATGTTTTAATATCCTTCATAATGGTAAGGAATGATAAGTTGGGTATGGTGTATAGGTTAGAAAATTCACAAATGATTCTGAAAGGTTTTTTGTGCGGTAGAGCATTTATATTAGCTATTTTTTGCGGATAGAAGCCCTGAGAAAGTGCAGTTGAAAAAATTTTAGTTTTATATTCAAAAGGGAAAATAAGCGTAATTTTTCCTCTATGCACAAGGTGGTGTTTGGCAAAAATGAAGATATCGTTGTAATTTATTTTTACAGCATGTCGGGCTATTTTTTTTTTAATTTCAGTGGCTGGCAGTGATTGCATAAAATAAGGAGGATTGCTGATAATGTGTGCGTATTTTACATCTGGTTTAAATTGTTGTAGTTCGAGATGAAAAAGTTGAAAACGCTCTCTCCATTTACTATTTCTAAAATTAACATTGGCTTCTGAAATCGAATTTGCTTCCGCTTCAATGGCATGAATAATGGCATTGCTTCTTTGTGCAGCCATTAGGGCAATAATGCCACAGCCTGTACCAATATCTAAAATAAAAGTATCGTTAGAGAAGTTGGCCCATGCACCGCAAATAATGGCATCGGTATTTACTTTTATTCCTCCGGAACCGTGGTAAAGCTCAAATTGTTTAAATTTAAAAAGCTCAGGCATTTCGGTACATTTCAACCAAGCCTTCCGGAGTGTTTATGTGCAGTTCTTTTTCTTTGCGTTTTACTTTTTCAATAATTTCATCGGTAATGGGAACTAAAATAACGGCACCATGCTGTGATATTTCGATTACCGACTGAGCAGGATAATTGAAAATTTTACTAATCTGTCCTAAATGTCCGTGTTTAGAATCAACTACAGCAAAGCCTATTATTTCATGATGGTAAAACTTTTTGCCACTTAACTTTGGAAGCTTGTTTAAGGGTAAATACAGTTCTTTCGAAACAAGTGTTTTTGCACTCTCTACAGTGTTCACGCCTTCGAACCGCCACCGCACTTGTTTTTTGTGCATAGGTAGGTTATCTATAATAAAAAACGGAATCAGTTGTTCTTCGCTTTGATTTAAACGAACAAATACCGATTCCGTTTTATAATAATTTTCCGGATTATCTACATCAAGTTTCGCAATAACCTCTCCTTGCTTTCCGTGAATTTTAACAATAAAACCGAGGTAAAAACAATCGGAGGTATTAAACATCTGCTTTGTTTATTCTGCAGCAGGTGTGCTCTCTTCGCTAGTGTTATTCGATTGAGCAGCTTCTTCGGGTTGCGTAGCTGCTACTTCAGTTTCTGCTGCGACTTTGTTTTTTGCTTCAATAGCTGCCGCTTTTTTGCGGTTAGCTTCTTGTTCTGCAGCTAATTGTTGAGCTCTACGTTGAGAAGCATCACTGCTTAATCTTGTTTTTTTACCCTCTATTTTTGATGATTTCTCGTTTAGCCATGCTTCAAATTTCTTTTCAGCTTGCTCTTCGGTAAGTGCACCTTTTCTAACACCTACTTCTAAGTGATACTTGTATAGTACCCCTTTGTAAGAAAGGATGGCTTTAGTGGTGTCGGAGGGTTGTGCTCCTTTGCGAACCCAACTTAGGGCAGCGTTAAAGTCTAATTCAATAGTAGCCGGATTGGTGTTTGGATTGTAAGTGCCTATTTTTTCAATAAACTTTCCATCACGAGGTGCACGACCGTCCGCTACAACAATATGAAAAAAAGCATATCCTTTTTTTCCATGTCTTTGCAATCTGATTTTTGTTGGCATAATTTGTTTTTTTAATTTGGGCTGCAAATGTCGTGTTTTTCTTTTAATGTGCAAATTTTTATGCACTTTAAATAGGCAACAAACAATTTTTACAAAAGGCCAAAAACGATGTGTTGTTCTGTAAACATTGTATGGAAGGGATATTGTTTAGTGTTTTTTATGAGATATATCTAAATGGTAAATATTTTTAAGCCACAAGTATTGTAAAATAAGCATTTTTTTAAAGGAGGTAGATAACTAAGTTACATTTTCGTATGTTTGTTGCTCGTAAGTATAAATTATTTGTATCAGAAAATGGCTAACAATTTATTAAAAGGAAAAAGAGGTATAATAACCGGTGCATTAGATGAACATTCTATTGCATGGAAAGTAGCAGAAAGGGCTCATGAACAAGGGGCTGTTTTTACTTTATCAAATGCTCCTATTGCTATGCGTATGGGTGAAATAAATAAACTGGCAGAAAAAACAGGCTCGCAAATTATTCCTGCTGATGCTACCAGCCCGGAAGATATAGAGATACTTTTTAATAAATCAATGGAAATATTGGGCGGAAAAATTGACTTTTTTCTTCATTCTATAGGAATGTCGATGAATGTGAGGAAGGGGAATGCGTATACTGAATTGAATTACGATTTATTTTATAAAACAATAGATATCTCAGCCATGTCTCTTCACCGAATGCTTAGCACGGCATATCGCCTTGACGCAATAAACGAGGGGGGGAGTGTATTAGCACTTACATATATTGCGGCTCAGCGTACATATCCTTTTTACAATGATATGTCTGAAGCAAAAGCCATGTTGGAGTCTATTGTACGTAGTTTCGGCTATCAGTACGGAAAAGCAAAAAGAGTAAGAGTAAACTCAATCTCCCAGTCGCCAACTAAAACTAAAGCCGGAGGCGGAATAAAAGGATTTAATGATTTTTATAACTATGCCGATGCTTGCTCTCCATTGGGAAATGCCAGTGCCGATGATTGTGCCCAATTTTGCGTAGCAATGTTTTCCGATTTAACCAAGGGTGTAACTATGCAAAATATTTATCACGATGGAGGTTATTCAACTACAGGAGCTACAGAGCATGTAATTGAGAAATTTAGCGGGGAAGCATTCTCATAAATCCATTTTTTCGACTACCCTGTTTATTCTAAAAATTTGTGTGCGGTTTATTTTATTTAATTTCGTGCCAATAGAATAGCATGAAGCAGTATATAGAGAAACTACGCAATCTGCACGAAGAGTTTTTTAAATTTTTTCTTTTTTTTATTACACTCATTATATTGGTATACCTTTTTCCGCACGAAGGAAAATTTAAATACGAATATCAAAAGGGTAAACCTTGGCTGCATGAAACATTGTATGCTACGTTTGATTTCCCAATTTACAAATCGGATTTAGAAATTGAAACGGAAAAAGAATCATTAAAACAAGAAGCCGACTTCTATTTTATTTTAGATAACGAAATTGGAACCAAGGCTACCTCGTCTTTTCGCAAATCGGTATTGAGTTTTTTTAAAGATTCTTTAGAAACAGATATTCCGTTAGAGAAGAAAGAAGATTTAATGGGGCACTTGATTTCAGAAGGGGTTGATTGCTTAACAGATATCTATAATACAGGCGTAGTGAATGCCGAAGAAATAGAAAACTTAGGTAAATCTCATATTGTAATTAGGAGAAACGATGGTTTTTCTGAAGATGCCGAAATAAAAAAAATATATACTGTTGCTATGGCATACTCAGCAGCCGAAGAAAAGGCCGCAGATATGCCGGAAAGGCTTAAATCCTTTTTTATACAAAGTATAGAAAAAGAATTAACGTATAATTTACGTTTTGACAAAACAAAAACCGAGTTTGAAATAAACGAAAAACTTCAACAGGTTTCTCCAACAATAGGGAAAATACAAAAAGGAGAAGTAATTATTTCCACAGGTAATATTATAGACGAAAATAAACTTAAACTTTTAGATTCTTATAAAATAGAGTTTGAAAAAAATATTGGCAAATCAGGTAATATGGCATCTTTGATGGGTTTAATCTTACTTGTATCGGTAGTGTTATTTACTGTTTTTTTATTTCTAAGATTGTTTCGCCCCGATGTATTATCCGATAATTTAAAAATTGCATTTTTATTATTATTAATAGTGCTTTTTGTCTTGCTATCAAAAGGAATAATGAGGGTAAGTCAGCTACATTTGTACCTAATTCCGTTTTGCATTTTACCACTCATTGTGCGCACCTTTTTTGATGCTCGATTAGCTCAATTTATACATATTTGCACTATTTTGCTAATAGGGTATTTTGCTCCTAATCCGTTTGAGTTTTTTTTATTACAATTTTTGGCGGGAGTAGTTTCTATTTTTTCTGTTTTGCAGTTACAAAGACGTTCGCAGTTATTCAACACCTCTTTGGTGGTTTTTATTACTTATAGTGTAACCTATTTATCTTTGTTTCTGCTTCAGGAAGGCTCTATTACCAATATAAGCGGGTTAAATTATGGATGGTTTGCAGGCAGTGCTCTATTAACATTATTGGCTTACCCTTTAATTTACTTATTCGAAAAATTTTTTGGGTTTATTTCTGACGTAACTTTAATGGAGTTAGCCGATACGAATAATACGCTTTTACGAAAACTCTCGATGAAAGCACCCGGAACCTTTCAGCATTCATTACAAGTAGCCAATTTAGCAGAGAGTGTAATAAGAGAAATAGGAGGAGAAGCACTTCTTGTGAGGGTAGGTGCTTTATACCACGATATTGGAAAAATAGTAGCTCCTCATTATTTTACGGAAAATCAAACAGGGGCATTAAATCCACATTCGGAACTTAGTTACGAAGACAGTGCTAAAATAATTATTAGTCATATTTCCGATGGAATTGAAATAGCAAAAGAAAATAAGTTGCCAGATCAAATTATAGACTTTATTCGTACGCACCACGGAACCTCTACTACGCGTTATTTTTTTGCTATGCAAAAAACAAATTTTCCGGAGATAGAGGTAAACGAATTAGATTTTAAATATCCAGGTCCATTACCCTATTCAAAGGAAACAGCCGTGTTGATGATGGCCGATTCGGTAGAAGCAGCTTCCAGAAGTCTTGAAAAGTACGATGAAATCACTATAAACCTTTTTGTAGATCGAATTATAGACCATCAAATAAAAGAAATGCAGTTTGTAAATTCGCCTATTACTTTTAAGGATATTACCACAGCGAAGAAAATATTCAAAAAACAGTTAATGAATATTTACCACGTAAGAATAGCTTATCCACAAGTTTAAAATCGAGAAGTAAATCTATTTTTTCTGTCTCGGATCTAATGCATCGGTAAGGCCTTCGCCTACTAAATTGTAAATGGTAACCGTTATAAAAATGGCAAATCCGGGAATAATGGCCAACCACCAAGCCGAAGTACTTTGGCGGGCAGCCGATAGTAAAGAACCCCATGTAATTGATTCGGCAGGCACGCCTACACCAATAAACGAAAGTGTAGCTTCAATTAAAATGGCTGCAGCAATTCCAAAAGCAACAGCGACTAATACAGGAGAAAGGGCATTTGGTATGGCATGTTTTAACATCGTTCGGAATTCTGAAAATCCTAATGCGTTAGCTGCTTCGATGTATTCCAAACTGCGAATTCGCAATAGTTCGGCACGAATAAACCTTGCGATACCCGTCCATGACGTAAAGCCAATAATAGCCATTACTGTAAAAATGGAAGGCTTAGAAATGGCGGCAATAGAAATAATTAAGAACAAAGTGGGTACCGAAAGCATAATTTCTATTAATCGACTAATCATAATATCTACCGGAATTTTAATTTTTCGGTTTAAAAAGGGTACATTTTTAAGTGCATAAGAGATAAGATTACCCATTGCAAAAATTAGAGCAATAACCATGAAACTTATAAAAAGCTCTTTTAGAAATAAGCCAAAAGAAACTCCAATAGCATCTGCTAAAATGTAAGAGCGACTCCCAAAACCATAGTACAATGCAAAAAATAGCGAAACAATATTTAATAAGATGGAAGCTATTGATAAGCGTAAACGCTCATCGCCAAAATACCCGGCAAGTGCTCCTAAAAAAATACCAATAAGCGAAGCTATACCCATAGAGATAAGTCCAACCATAACGGCAATTCTTGTTCCATGTATCATGCCGGAAAATACATCGCGACCTAATTCATCGGTACCCAGCCAGTGCCTCCAGAATTTAGAGGGAACCTCTTGTTCATCGAAAGGCCCGACTGACTGTGCATTAATAAAATCAATGTTATTAGGTAAATAAGGAACTAAAGGCCAAACGGCCCATTCGAATTTTAAATCTCTCCAAGAAGAAATGTTTTGCATTTCGGCTGGCCATTCGCTTATGCCCATATTCACAGCATATTCTTTAAATACGGGAAAATAAATACTTTTTTTGTAGCTTGCGATAATGGGTTTTTCGTTTGCCAAAAAGTCGGCAAAAAGGGCTATAAATACTAAAACAAAAATAATTCGCAAAGAATAAACCGCCAATTTGTTTTTATTAAACTGCCGTTTTACACTTGCCCAATAGCTTTGATCTTTAGCCATTTCTGCTAAATTAATTTTTTCGGGCTCTATGTTTCTGTTTTCTGTTTCTGGCATTTATTATTTTTTAGCGGAGAACGATATTCTAGGGTCAACTGCTGCGTACATTATATCGGAAACCAATGTTCCTATTAGAGTTAGAATAGAAGTAAACATAAGTACTGTAAAAACAATGGGGTAATTGCGGGCAAAAATGGCTTCGAGGGTTAATTTACCCATTCCGGGAATAGAAAAAATAACTTCTATGATAAAAGAACCTGAAATGGCGGCAGGAAAAACACTGGCAAATAGCGTAATGATAGGCAGCAGAGAATTTCTGAAGGCATGCTTCCAAACCACATTTTTTTCATCTACTCCTTTTGCTCTGGCGGTTCGTATATAGTCTTGCCCGATAACATTTAACATACCCCCACGCATTTGGCGGGAGATAAATGCAAACGAGGCATACGTAACGCAAATGAGGGGTAAAATATAATGATATGCTGTTTCGAAAAAGCGTTCAATAAAGGGGGCTGTTTCAGGCAGAGTTCCTAATCCAAATGCGGGAAACCAATCAAAAAAATCGCCTCCACAAAAGAAAATAATAAGCATGGTGGCTATCCAGAAGTTCGGTAAAGAATACATTACAAATAGTGTGGTTGTAATGCTTTTTTCTGTTTTTGTTCCTTTCTTAACAGCAGAAAGTACGCCCAAAGGTATAGCCACAAAGTAGGCAATAATTATAGAGAGAGAGCTAAGAATAAAGGTCCATTTGAGTGCATCCCACAATACGGAAGATACAGGTCTTTTATCTTGATAAGAAATGCCAAAATCCCCTTGTATAAAATTTGAAATCCAATGGTGGTATTGGTTATCTGTTCCGTACCAGTGTATATCGGGTTTGTATTTATTAAATGGATTTTTGTTTTCCAGAATTCGCAGTACGGAATTTTTGAGTGCATTAAAAGTTCCCTGAAGTTGGTATTTTAATACTTTGTTTTGGGTTAAGGTAAACTCAAGGTTATTAAATATGGTGTTAATTTTAAATTCATCGTAATTATTATAGAGCGTATTGGTTAACTCTTTCATTTTCCTTAAGTCAATGGCTGTTTCTTCATTTCTTTTTATGTTGTACAACTGGTTTTCGAACTTTTTAATGAGGTGGTAGTAGTTTGAAATATCGGCCCAGTTTCCGTAGGTAAAGGATAAGCGTTGCAGTGTTTCTCTGTGGGTTTTTTGTGGTATTTTGTAAAGAGTATCGGGTTGCGTAGCATTAGTAATGCTAAAATAGAATAAGGGTTTATCGAAGCCCAGTTTATGCCTTAACTCTTCGTAGGATTTTTCGGTGGCTAATTTTTCCGAAGCTTGCCCATCTCCACCCACACTTTTGTTTAACATTAAATCAACAGGGTCGCCAGGGGCATTGATACTAATAACAAAAGTAAGCAGAGATATTGCTATTAGTGTAGGAATAAAAATGAAAACGCGTTTAAGTATATAAATCAGCATTTCTTTTTTATTCAGCGGTTTCTGTTTCTTTTAGGGTAAATGCAGCCTCTTTGTAGCCGGGTCGCATCAAAGAAGGTTGGGCATTTTCAAACCGTTTGTGTATAGCTAAACGCTCCTGAGGGTAGTATAAAAAGATATAAGAACACTCATCGTGTAAAATAGATTGAAAGCGAAAATTCATATCTTTTCTTTTTTCCGAATCAAGAGTCACTCTTATCGAATCGATAAGTGCATCGGTTATTTCGTTTCCAAACCCGGTGTAGTTCGATCCCCCGTTGTAAGAACTTGTATGAAAGATTTGCTTATGGTCAGAAGGTATAGGGGTATTAATCCAAGCACCAATGTACATTTCAAATTCGTGTTGTTTGGTTTTATCTAAGAAAATAGACCATTCTTGAGTAATCACATCTACCTTTATTCCAGCTTTTCTGGCTTCTTCTTGAAACAACAAACAAATGGCTTTTCGAACATCGTTTCCAGAGTTATAAATGAGTTCAATAGTAAACGGAACTTTTTTCCCATCAATGATTTTGTCTAAAATACCGTCTCCGTCAGAATCTGTCCAACCCGATTCTGTAAGAAGTTGTTTGGCTTTATCTATGTTGTATTCGTACGGCTTCAGGTTGTGGTTATATTCATCTTTTTTAGAGGGGTGTACGGGTCCTGCTGCTTTTTCGCCATAACCGTAGTTAACTACATTTATAATTTTATCTACATCTACGATGTGGGCAAGGGCTTGCCTTGTTTTTTTATCGTTTAGTTTGGGGTTACGCACATTGATGCCTAGGTAGGTGTATGCTAGTTGAGCAGGAGTGTGCGAGTTAAAGTTTTCGTTGTATTTAGAGGATTTGGGGAGTTCGGAAAAATCTTTAGGTTTAATGCCTCTCATTACATCGATATTTCCAGCTTTTAAGGCAACCAAGGCTGTGGTTTGATCGTTTATGGTTTGGTAAATGATTTGGGGAGCATTGGCATCGAAATAAACATTGGTTCCTTTTAGTTCATCGCCCCACCAATTGTCTTTTCTTTTTAATACAATTTTTTGACCAGTAGCCCATTCTTCGAGCAGATAAGCTCCAGAGCCATGAATAAAGGCTTTATCTCTTTGGTATTTTTCGGAATTAAAATCGTTGGCAAATTCAATAATTCTTTCGTTTTCGGCCAAATCGGACTGAAGTTCGGAAAGCTGTCTTATGGTAAATTGTTTCATTATGCCTTTGGGGTCGTATATGGCTTCGGGCAAGGCAGGAATATCCCCGCTCATTACTTCTGAAAGGATGTATACTCCTTTGCAAACAAAGGTGAATTTTTTAGGATCGTCATCATAAAACTTCATGTCGGTAATAAACTCGAAATAGGGTTTATTATTGAGATTATCGACTCTCGGGTTTTTTATTACTTTCAACGAAAATTCAATGTCCTTGGCCGTTATCGGAGAACCATCGTCCCACCGGGCTTGCTCGCGTATTCTGTAAGTGATAAATAGTTGGCTGTCGGGGCTGGTGGTGATTTCGGGGCGGCTTTCAGCTAAAATGGGTACTAGTTCAAGAGTTTTAAAATCTATTCCTAACAAGTTTTGATAAATATTGGTAATAATATATCCGGCTGCCGCATCGCTGTAATTTACAGGGTTTAGCATTTGTGCATCGGACAATTCATGTACAATAACTACGGGATTTCCATTGTTTTTTTTCTTATTTCCTCCGCACGAAGCAGCAATGAATGAGACAACAACAAGAAACGAATAAAACTTTATCTGCCTGATAAACATAAGATTTATTTTGTGTTAAGAATCTACTTTTTTATAAGAGGTGCAAATATAACATTCGCAGATAAAATAAAGCATAAAATTAGATGAAAGATATTTTTTAAATGATAAAATAAAAAATGCCCACATTTATAATGGAAATTATTTTTTTTAATATAAATCGGATTGTTACATTTGTGCCCTATTAAAAAATACAGCATTTTTGGAGAGATGGGTGAGTGGCT
The DNA here is from genome assembly GCA_013359255.1 of Flavobacteriales bacterium. Lineage (GTDB taxonomy): Bacteria > Bacteroidota > Bacteroidia > Flavobacteriales_E > Vicingaceae > BCD5. The sequence continues at coordinate 37,303 of JABWCF010000006.1, read as the reverse complement.
TAAACCAACAGTTTGCTAAACTGTCGTAGGGGAAACCTTACCGGGGGTTCGAATCCCCCTCTCTCCGCTTAGTCCGCTTAGTTAGAAAAGCATTCATTATTGTATAATAACGATTGCTTTTTTGCAATTTATATTTCCGAATTAGTCGAATTTAGACGAGGTTCAGCTCGCTTTTTTTGTATTCTTGTGGAAGCATTCGAGAGAGGAAATTTATCTATTTGTAAATCTTTTGTTTTTGCTCTCTAGCGTTCGCTTATGAGATAGAAATTATGAAAGTTGTAAACTTTTGGCATCTTAGGACTAAAACATACTCTCAAAACATGCTGCCACATCACAAAATGCTTTTAATTACAAGCATTATTATCGGCCTCTTTTTTCCAACAAAGTCGTTTTCGCAAGTAGAAATAAACATTCAATGCAGTATAAGTTACTCATACTGTGAAGGAGCTTCTCAAGGTAACGAAAGAATAGTATGGTTAAATACGCCTACTACCACAGATATGTGTGTGTATGTATATGCAATGGATTCTGGTAATGCCAAGCCTGTTTTTGTAGATGTTGGAAATCGTATTAAGGTAGAACCCGGAAAGTATATAATTTCTGTTTTGCCAAATTTAACATTTAACCAAATTAGCGTATTACAAACTACTACATCAGTAAGAACAAATGATGAGGCCAATTTGATGTATATAGAAGTAACAAACGATTTGGCACAAATATTTTATTATAATTATCATCATTATTGTGCATGGCAGCTAGACCTAGATATTGACATTCCTAATTAAACAGTTAAAAATTAAATTGTTTAAACTTGCATTTTTAAACAAAGACGTTGTTTTTGCTTGTTATTTCATATGAATCATTTTTTTATTATTCGCCATGCCTTTTGAAGCAATTATTACCATTTGTATCATTTGTGTTGCCATAATACTATTTGCCACCGAAGTAATTTCTATCGATTTGGTGGCCTTGCTCATAATAGTAGCTTTAATTGTTTTTGGAGTAATTACGCCCGAACAAGGGATAGAGGGTTTTAGCAATAAAGCTACTATTACCGTAGCTTTTATGTTTGTGTTAAGTGCCGCACTTTTAAAAACCGGAGCATTACAGTATTTAGCTTTTCGTTTATCTAATTTGTTCAGGCATAATTTTACAATGGGAATGGTTTTAATGATGCTGCTGATAGCTTTTATTTCTGCATTCATTAATAACACTCCGGTAGTAGCCATTTTTATTCCTGTAATAATACAAGTAGCCAATGCATCGGGTCAAAACCCATCAAAAATGCTTATACCCCTTTCTTTTGCTTCCATTTTTGGCGGAACTTGTACCCTCATAGGCACCTCAACCAATATATTAGTGAGTGGTATTGCCGAAAAAGAGGGAGAAAAAGCATTTGCAATGTTTGATATGACGCTTTTAGGTCTTATTTTCTTAGTATTCGGAGTAATGTACATGGTTTTTATGGGAATTAAATTATTGCCTAACCGGAAAGAAGAGCAGGATTTGAAATCGAAATTTGGAATGTGGGATTATTTAACCCAAATAGAATTACTTGAAAATTCCGATTCGATTGGGAAATCTATTATGCAATCTGCCCTTGTAAAAGAATTAGAAATGGATGTTATTGAAGTGCGAAGGGGAGTCGATTGTTTTCATTTACCGGCTGGTGATTTTATTTTGCAAGCTCACGATGTATTAAAGATTCGCTGTAACGTAGAAAAAATAAAATCGCTTAAGGATAGGGCAAAAATAATGCTCGTTTCACCTATAAAAATTGGAGACGATGATTTAAAAGGTAAAAACTCCTCTTTAATAGAGTTAGTGATATCTTCTAATTCTGAATTTGACGGAAAAACCCTGAAAGAAGTTGATTTTAGAAGAAGATTTAGAGCCATACCTCTAGCCATAAGACATCGCGAAGAAGTGGTACATGAGGATTTATATGGCGTAAAACTAAAATCGGGCGATGTCATTTTAGCCGAAGTAAAAAATCACTACATCAAAGAATTAAAGAAACAAGAAACCGAACAAGATAATCCTTTTGTTCTTATTTCAGAAAATACCATTCAGGATTTTAATCAAAGAAATTTTTATTTAGTATTAAGTGTTATTTTGGGAATAATTGCATTAGCCACTTTTGAAGTGTTTGATATTATGGCAGGAGCAATAAGCGGGGTGGTATTATTGGTTTTGTTAAAATGCATTTCCATGAAAGAAATGTATGAAGCCATAAACTGGAAAATAATTTTTTTAATAGTAGGCTCTTTAAGTTTAGGAGTGGCTATGAAAAATACAGGCTTAGACCAAGCCATTGCCGAAAATTTGGTAAATCATTTAGGTCAATTTGGTCCCATAGCCATTGTTTCGGGTTTGTATCTGGTAACCTCTTTATTAACCGAAATAATGTCGAACAATGCCACAGCAGCTTTGCTTGCTCCCATTGCCATAGCTACCGCGCATAACTTAAATTTAAGTCCTATGCCATTTTTAATGGCCATTACATTTGCAGCTTCGGCCAGTTTTATGACACCGGTTGGCTATCAAACAAACACCATGGTATATAGTGCAGGAGGCTACAAGTTTGCTGATTTTATTAAAGTGGGTACAGTATTAAACATTTTGTTTTGGATTATTGCTACGGTATTTATTCCTTTATTTTTTCCTTTTTAAGGTAATAAAGAATTTCACCAAAATAATTATTGTAACTTAGCAGCAAATAAATTCTGGTGTAAACAGAAATAAACCAAGAACATCATACACACCCAAATACTCGTTCAGCCCTCTACTAAAAGCAACAGAATTCTTTATTCTATTACTTTACCTGAAAATATTTATTTTACAGTTTGTTCATTTTACAAATCAATATACTTTATAAACTAAACCTAAAAACAATTTAATTATTTATGGCAAAATCGCAGCAGTCTTTCAAGAAAAAAGAAATGGAAAAGCAAAAGCAAAAAAAGAAAGACGAAAAAGCACAACGTAAAGAACAACGCAAAGCAAGCAATTCCGGAGGTTTAGATAGTATGATTGCATACGTTGATGAATTTGGTAATATTACCGATACCCCACCAGATCCGAACAGAAAAAAAATAGAAATTAATCCCGATACAATTGCTGTAAGCGTAAGTAGAAGAAGTGCAGAAGAAGAGATAGAAGATTTACGGAATGGAGTTGTTACTTTTTTTAACCACGAAAAAGGATACGGATTCATAAAAGATTTGCAATCACAGCAGAGCATCTTTGTTCATATAAATGATGTTCAAGGAGAGATTACCGAAAAAAGTAAAGTTTCCTTTCTAAACGGTATGGGAGCAAAAGGGCCTGTAGCATTGAGTGTAAAAGTCATCTCATAGTATCAAGCAGCTAATTACACACTTTGTAAATTGTACTCAAAAAAATGAAATTTGAGCAATACCCTATTTTTGAGGGTATAAAAAAAAGCATTTCCAAGTTAGGCTTTAAAAAGCCTACCGATATTCAGTATAAATCGATACCCGCTATACTAAGGGGAGAAGATGTACTTGCAATAGCTCAAACAGGTACAGGGAAAACGGCAGCTTTTGTAATACCCATATTGCACCTGCTTCAAGAACGAAAAATAAAAGGCCGTACCGATGGTGTAAAATGTTTGGTATTAGCTCCCACACACGAATTAGCATTGCAAACAGAAGGTGTTTTTAATGAGTTAGGAAAATATACTCGAATAAACACCTTTTGTATTCATGGCGGGGTTGAGCAAGAGCCACAAATACAAAGACTAAACGAAGGAGTAGATGTATTAATAGCAACCCCAGGTAGAATGTTCGATTTAGTAAGTCAGGGTGCATTAATATTAAGAAGAGTAGAAATACTAGTGTTAGATGAAGCGGACCACATGCTCGACTTGGGATTTATAAAAGATATTCGCGATTTAATGCGTCATTTACCACTAAAGCGGCAAACATTGTTTTTTTCGGCTACCATAAACGAAAAAATTAAAAGCCTAGCCAATTCTTTAGTAAGCAACCCTATTCGTATTCAAATTTCGCCTAAAAATCCGGTGGCAAAAAATATTCAACATTCTGTTGCTTTTGTAGAAATGGACGATAAGCGTTTTTTCTTAGAAAGCATTATCAGAAGTAACGAAAATAAAAAAATATTAGTTTTTGTAAGAACCAAAGTAAGAGCGGAGCGTGTTAAAAAAGCATTAGAAAGAGTAGGGCTCTTATCGGAAACTATTCATAGCAGCAGAACCCATACAGAAAGAGAGTTGGTAATGGAAAATTTTAGAAATAGCGAACTAAAAATTTTAGTAGCTACCGATATTACTGCACGCGGAATAGATATTCCTGCAGTAGAGTTGGTAGTAAATTACGATATGCCCGAAACGGCCGAAAATTATGTACACCGTGTGGGAAGAACCGGTAGAGGGGCCGAAAAAGGCCAAGCCATTTCTTTTTGCAGTTCGGAAGAAAAAGAGGTTTTAAACGAGGTAGAAAATAATCTGGGTAAACCTATTTTAAAAATAGAAATCTCTAAAAAGGATTACGAATTTGTAATCGATTTATCTGAAGAAAAATTACACGATTGGAAAGCTTTGTTGCTCGAAGAGGAAAAAAGAATTCAGAAAATATCTAAAAAGAAGAAGAAAAAGTTTTGAAAGTTGCTGAAATTTTGAGAGATTTAGCTTGTTGAAAGTATAATTTGCTTATTTTTAAAAATCAAAGTTTTTCGGTAATGAAAAAATATTTTCTTTTAATTAATGTTTTGTTATACCTTATAAAGGTAAATGCTCAAGTAGTGTTCACCAGTTCAAATCTTCCTATTGTTGTAATAAATACAAACAATCAAACAATAGTTGATGAACCTAGAATTATGTGTAACATGGGAATTATATGGAATGGCCCGGGCATAACAAACAATATTACCGATCCATATAACAATTACAACGGTAAAATAGCAATAGAAATACGAGGATCTACTTCGCAGCAATATCCAAAAAAAAGTTATGGTTTTGAAACCGTAGATAATTCAGGAAATAAAAAAAATGTTTCTTTATTAACCATGCCAAAAGAAAATGACTGGATATTGTATGGTGCATATCCGGACAAAACATTAATGAGAAATGAAATTACATATGATTTATTCGGAAAAATGCAACCTTGGTCACCTCGGTTTGTATATTGCGAACTTGTAATTAACGGCCAATACAAAGGGGTTTATTCCCTTATGGAAAAGATTAAAAGGGATTATAACCGGGTAAACATAGCAAAGCTAGATAGTAACGGGAATATTAGTGGCGGATATATTATTAAAATAGATAAACTAACCGGAGGAAGTAGTACAACCTGGACATCACCTTATCAAACCAAATTAAAATTTTTATACCACGATCCGGAGTATGCCGAACTCAATGCCAATGAGCGTAATTACATAAAAAATTATATTACCAATTTTGAAAATGCGGTGTACGGTCCAAATTTTAAAGACTCAGTTCAAGGTTATAGAGCATTTATAAATACAGGTTCTTTTATAGACTTTATGTTGATGCAGGAATTAGGAAGAACCGTTGATGGTTATCGTTCCAGTAGTTTTATGTATAAGGATAATGATAGTAAAGGAGGAAAATTAACTTGTGGTCCAATGTGGGATTTTAACCTGTCGTACGGAAATGCCGATTATTGTAGTGCATACGATACAACCGGCTGGCAATACAATTTTGCAAATGTGTGCCCATCGTTCACAACAGAACCACCCGAATGGTGGGAACGACTATTAGAGGATACCACTTTTGCGAATGAAGTACAATGCCGATGGCTGCACCTGCGAAGTACCATTTTAAAAACAACATATGTAAATCATTGGATAGATTCTGTAGCAATACTTTTAGAGGATGCTCAGCAACGAAATTTTGTTCAATGGCCCATATTGGGTGTTTATGTAAACTGGAATTACTTTGTGGGCAATACATATAAAGAAGAAATTAATTATCTAAAATGGTGGTTTCAATCTAGGTCGGAGTATATGGATTATTATTTACCGGGTAATTGTACATTGCCCAACTCTATATCTGCAATAAAAAATAATGAGATTCCATTATCGGTATTTCCGAACCCTACTTCTGGTTTGCTATTTACGAATACTCCTCCTCAAACAGAAGTTAAAATTTATAGTATAGACGGTAAACAAATTCCGTTTAAAATGCAAGGTAGTATTATAAATATTTCGGACTTAGACAATGGATATTACATTTTAATAATAGAGAGTAAAATTTTCAAGATTATAAAACAATAAAATCAAATTTTCTAACAAGTTACTTTTTAATACTTTTACTTTTTAATTCAACCATTCTGATAAAAACAATTAATATATTTCTTTTATTTTTATTGCCCATATTCATTGTAGGGCAAGACATGCGTTTTACCTCCATAGAAGGTACGCAAAGTGTAATCAACACTATGTTGGAGGATAATATGGGATATATTTGGGCAGGCACCCAAGATGGCTTATATCGGTACGATGGATATGAGTTTAAAACATTTAAGCGCATTCCGAATGATACAAATTCTTTATCCGATAACTTTATTTGGTGTTTACACCAGTCAAATAATGGCCTAATATGGGTAGGCACAAATGGAGGTGGTTTAAATTATTATAATCCTATAACCAATAAATTTTTTCGTTTTACATCTAAATCGGATAACGATGTGCTGACTAGCGGAATTATAAAGTGCATTACCGAAGATAAGAGTGGTAATTTATATCTGGGAACAGAAAGTGGATTATATATATATAACCATGCATCTAAAAAAACAGAACATTATACCGAAGGTAGTAATGGCTTAAAAAACAACAGAGTTTTTAGTGTTTTAATCGATATAGAAAACAACGTGTGGGTAGGTACATTCGGAGGAGGCTTACATCTTTTTCAAAAAGAAACCAAAAAGTTTATACAATATTTAGATGTGCTGCCCTCCGGAAATCTTTTAAAAGAAGAGTCTGTCTTTATTCGCACATTGTTTCAAGATAAGTTTGGGAATTTATGGGTGGGTACCGGAGGGGCCGGTCTACAACAGTTTAATATTAAATCGCGTAAATTTAATGAATTCGCAGATCCGGGAAGCGGAAAAGCCGTTGGGATTTATCATATTAACCAAAGTGAGGACGATAGGTTGTGGATAGCTTCTATGGACGGACTATTTATTTATGATTTCGCAACCAAAGAATTTACCCATTACTACCACGAAGAAGATAATCCTTATTCGTTATCCAATAACAGAATCCGTTTTGTTTTAATAGGTAAAAATAATATTAATTGGATAGGTACAGATGGAATGGGAATTAATGTATATAAAAAACTTAGCAATCAGTTTAAGCACTATACTAAAAATAACAGAGACTCATTACCCTTGATAGGCAATGAAGTAATGGCTTTTTGTGAAGATTCAAAAGAAAATATTTGGATAGCAACACTTGATGGAATAAGCGTTTGTGATAAAAATAAAAAGGTTATAAAAAATTACAGACTCAATGAAAATAAAATACACGACCGTATTTTAAGCCTACATGTAGATAAAGAAGGATTGATATGGATAGGTTCATGGGGCGGGGGAGTAAACTTCTATAACCCTGAAACCAAAGAATTCTCCAAACCCTTCAATACAGAAAACCCAATAAATAATACAACTATTATGGGGAATACCATATTAGATATGGAAGAAGATAATTATAATAACATTTGGATAGCAACCCTAGACGGATTAAGTGTTTACAACAAGAACGAACAAAAGTTTATAAATTACACTACTCTAGATGGATTAACCTCAAATTCTATAAATTGCATATATTATGATAGCTTAAAAAATGTACTTTGGATAGGAACCAACAATGGGGTAAATCTCTTCGATATTCATAAAAGAGTGGTTACCGAAAAAATTCAATCAAAAGGTAAAGACGGAGAACTGAGTAATAATACAATTTACTCGATTAATAAAGATTCCAAGGGTTTTTTCTGGATAGCTTCAGGAAATGGATTAAATAAATACGATACACAGTCTAAATCAGTGATTTCTTATTATGAGAAAGATGGAATGTGTAGCGATATGATATTTTCTGTTATTGAGGATAATGATGATAATATTTGGCTTACATCAGGAAACGGCTTGATTAAGTTTTCCCCGATAAACCTTGATAAAGATGAAAATCTCTTTAAAAATTATTTACCCGTAGATGGGATTCAAGATAAGGAATTTAATCAGGGAGCATATTATAAACGTAAAGATGGAGAAATTCTAATTGGAGGAGTGAATGGATACAATGCCTTTTACCCTTCGCAAATTAAAACCAATACCAATCCACCCAAAATATATCTTACCTCGTTTAAAATATTTGAAAAAGAAGTAGCACTAGATACAAATATAGCCTTTAAAAAACACCTAGAACTCAGTTATCAGGATAAGTTCTTTTCTTTTGAGTTTGTTGCACTCGATTATTTATTTCCTTCCAAAAATTTATATAGCTATAAATTAGAAGGCTTAGATGACGAATGGTCACCCCCGTCTAACAGAAGGTTTGTGAGTTACAGTAATTTACCTGGAGGAAATTACGTGTTTAGAGTGAGAGCATGCAATAACGATGGATTCTGGAATAACGAAGGAACAGCAATTCATATTAAAATAATTCCACCGTTTTGGAAAACCAATCTGTTTTATGCAACCTGCATTTTAATCCTCATATTAAGTGTAGTAGTATATAACCGTCTTAGAACGCAAAAAATTAAAAAAGAGAAAAAAATACTGGAACAAAAAGTAAAGGAGCGAACCCGAGAACTAGCTGAAAAAAATAGAGATATACTGAGTAGCATACAATACGCTAAAAGGATTCAGGAAGCTATTTTACCCCCTTTAGAACAGATTTATCAACATTTTCCTAAATCTTTTATACTTTATAAACCTAAAGATATAGTAAGTGGAGATTTTTACTGGTTTGCAGAGAAGAATGGTAAAAAAATTATTGCCGCAGTTGATTGTACAGGACATGGAGTGCCTGGTGCTTTTATGAGCATGATTGGGCATAATATACTTAACCAAATTGTAATAGAAAATGCAGTAACTGATGCCGCAGAAATACTCAATTTGTTGAATAAAGCAATTATAACATCTCTTAAACAAGAAGGTGGTAATAAACAAGAAACAAGAGACGGAATGGATGTGGCCCTTTGTATAATAGATACCACAAAAAGAGAAGTGCAATTTTCCGGAGCGTACAGGCCACTTTATATTCTTAGAAAAAATGAACTCGAAAGAATTGAGGGAAATAAATTTCCAATAGGTGGGCTTAAAACGGTAGAGAATAAAACATTCTCAGCGGTTACTGTGAAATTGAATGAAGGAGAAACGATTTATATGTTTTCGGACGGTTATGCCGATCAGTTCGGAGGTACAGAAGGTAAAAAATTTATGGTAAAACGATTCAGAGATGTTTTACTGGAAATTTCTGATTTAAGTATGAATGGGCAACAACGCAAATTAGATGAGCTTTTTAATAAATGGAAAGGAAATTATGAACAGGTGGATGATATTTTAATAATTGGTATAAAATTTTAAAAAAAATACTACATTTGTTTTCGTATAAAAAATTAACCTTATGAAAAAACGTATTTACTTAACCGTTTTAATATTAGTTTCAATCACAATATGCATTACTTCTTGTAAAAAAGCTGAAGTGGATACTGAAACACAAACTGCAGTAGATAACAGTATTGCCGATAATATGTACTCTCAGGTTTTTCCGAGTACTCATAGAATCGTAATAGCAGATAACGGTGTTAAACCCGGTTCTGTAAACCGTATTGCCGGTACTGATACTTTAACATCTTGTGCTGTAATTTCTGATGTTTCAACATTCGGAACATTTCCTTTTACCTTTACCATTGACTATGGTGCAGGTTGTACCGACCCTCACGATGCCCGCTTTAGAAAAGGGAAATTAAAAATTTCTCTCGATAACTATTGGAACCAAGTGGGCTCATCTTTAACCATTACTTTCGATGAGTTTTATGACAGCAACATTAAGTTGAAAGGAAAAATAGTAGTAAAACACGATGCTCTTGGCCAATATACCGTATCCGTAGTAGATGGTATTTGTGAAACCGAAAAATGGAATATAAAATATGCGTCCTCTCATACCTTTAAGTGGTTACAAGGTTTTGATACAGAAGCAGACGTAACAGATGATATTGTTGAAGTATCGGGAAATTCAAATGGCGTAAATAGAAAAGATTTAGCCTTTACATCAAAAATTACATCCCCTCTAATAAAAGCGATGAACTGCAAATGGGTTCAAAAAGGAAAAATTGAACTAACTCCCGAAGGAAAATCTGCAAGAACATTAGATTTTGGTGATGGAAAATGCGACAACAAAGCAAAGATTACCGTAAACGGAAATACTTACGATTTCGAAATGTAATTTTTTTTTCGATAAAAAGTTGCATTATAAAGACAAATTAATATCTTTGGACGGTAGAGTAAATCTTAATGATAAGAAACAACTTAATGGATTTGGATATTTTTGATTTTTACGACAAAATGGAAAAAAACAATATCATGCTCTCTTTTAAAGGTGATATTACTTCCGAGTTGTTAACCTCCATTCTTCAAATTATGGAATCTAAAATGGATACCATGGAAGAATCTCCCAAGATAAAGAAAAAGGTTTACAACATTTTAGTAGAATGTTTACAAAATCTATATCACCATATTGACGAAAATCCTATTGCCTCCGCAAATGGGGAAAAAGACAAAACAGCCATTTTTATGATAGTGAAAGAAGGAGATAAGTATTCTATCATTACCGGAAATTACATGTATAACGACAGTGTTTCCATGATGAAGGGGCGTTTAGAAAAAATTAATGCTATGAGCAAAGATGAATTGAAAGAATATTATAAGGAAGTGTTAAACAATGGTGAAATGTCTGAAAAAGGTGGGGGGGGGCTTGGTATGATTGATATTGCCAGAAAATCAGGAAAGCCTTTAGAGTTTCAATTTTATCCGGTAGATTCAAAACATTCTTTTTTTAGTTTAAACATAAATATAGCTCAGTAATTTCGGTATAACTTATAGATAGGAAATGAATTATGGAACACTTAAACATTGAAGGAACACCCAAAACACCAACAATAAAATTTGATGCAGTTAAAGGAGAGTTGTTAATTAGAGGAAGGTCTATTCCTGAAAACTCAATTGAATTTTATAAACCTTTAGTAGATATGCTTGAGGCTTACACATCTAAGCCATTAGGTAACACGAAAGTTGATGTACAATTAGAATATTTCAATACTAGTTCTTCTAAGTGTATTTTAGACATTTTTAAAAGATTAGAGGTCTTAAATTCAAACGGAAGTAATGTGATAATAAATTGGCATTACGAGGAAGATGATGAGGATATGCTTGAGGCAGGAGAGGATTATCAGGCAATTATTAGTGTTCCTTTTAAAATGATTCAAATCAACGAGGAGTAATTCTTCGAATAAATACTTAATGAAAAAAGCCCTCTAAAAGGGCTTTTTTCATTAAGTATTTATTTCTAAGTTGTCAAAAGAAAGAAAAATATTTTCTGGAAGTTCTTTTTCTACTTCGTTATGCATACCCATTAAATGACTAATATGTGTTAAATAGGTCTTTTCCGGTTTTATTTCTTCTGCTAAGTCCAATGCTTCGGAAAGAGTAAGGTGAGAGATATGTTTTTCCTTTCGAAGTGCATTTAGTATTAAAATTTTACTTCCTTTTATTTTTTCGATCTCATTTTTTGGAATTTTTTTTGCATCGGTAATATACGTTACGTCTTCAAACCTGAAACCTAATACAGGAAGTTTATAATGCAAAACTTCGATAGGTATAAAATGAATACCGTTTATTGAAAAAGGTTGGTTAGATATGGTATGTAATTTTAGCTCTGGAATTCCGGGGTAACCTTCACCGGAAAATACATAATAAAAATCTCTTTTTATAGCTTCTTGTACCCTTTGTGTGGCATAGATATCCATAGGGAGACCGGTTTGGTAATTAAATGCTCTTACATCGTCTAAGCCGGCAATATGGTCTTTGTGTTCGTGTGTAAATAGTACAGCATCTAATTTTTGAGTGTTGCTTTTAAGCATTTGGTAGCGAAAATCTGGCCCAGTATCTATTACAAAAGTTTTGTCTTTAATTTCTATTTTTATAGAGGCTCGGGTGCGCTTATTTCTTGGATCGGTTGATTTACATACTTTGCAGTTACAGGCTATTACGGGAACTCCTTGTGATGTGCCTGTGCCAAGAAATGTAATTTTCATTGAATGGAATAAAATTCTTTGATTTTGCCTACGGTGTAATCAATTTCTTCCTTTGTATTATACCTGCTAAATGAGAAACGGATAGAGGGGCGTTTAGAATCATTGTGTATTGCACGAATAACATGCGATTCCACATTGCTTCCTGATGAACAAGCACTGCCTCCAGATGCTGAAATCCCTTCTATATCGAGTTTATATAAAAACATTTCATTTATCTCGCTGCTTGGAAAACGTACGCTTAGAACGGTATATAAAGAGGAGCCTTTTGCATCGCCATTAAACTCTACTCCGGGTATATTTTTTTCGAGTTGTTCTATCATATATTTTTTTAGGCCACCTATATATTCCTGATGTTCGGATAAACATTGGTACGCTATTTCAAAAGCCTTTGCCATTCCTACAATTCCGTATATGTTTTCTGTGCCGGCACGCATGTTTCTTTCTTGGGCTCCACCTGTTATTTGTGGATTAATTTTTAAATCGGAGTTAATGTAAATAAATCCGATTCCCTTGGGTCCATGAAATTTATGTGCCGAGCATGCCAAAAAATGAATTTTTATTGCCTCCATATCAAATGCATAATGCCCCATGGTTTGCACTGTGTCTGAGTGAAAAAAGGCATTATACTTTTGACATAATTCTGAAACTTTTTTTAGAGGCAAAAGGGTTCCTATTTCGTTGTTGGCATGCATCAGAGAAACTAAGCAGTGGGTATTTGTTTTCAGTAGTTCTTCTAATTGTGATAAATCAATCTGTCCGAGAGAGTTTACATTTAGCCATTTAATAGAAAGGTTGAGCTCTTTTGCTATTTCTTCGGCCGTATGAGAAACGGCATGGTGTTCTATAGGAGATGTGATGATAGTTCTTATTCCTAAATTTTTAATTGCTGATCGGAATACCAAATTATCAGCTTCGGTGCCTCCTGAAGTAAAAAATATCTCTGAAGGACGAGCATGAATCAATGAGGCAATTTGTTTTCTTGATTTTTCAATTAAGGCTCTGGCTTGTCTTCCGTGTAAATGTACCGAAGAAGGGTTGCCGAATACACCTTCCATAATAGGAAGCATTGCCTGTATTACTTCAGGGGCGAGTGGGGTGGTAGCTGCGTTATCTAAATAAACTCTCATTGATGCCGCGAAAATATGCTTTTTATTTATTAAGAAATAAAAATATATGGAACATTATTATAGGGCTATGTATTGGAGTTTAAACGAATAATCTCTTTAATATCGGTTATTATTTTATCGGCCAAATTATTAGCAGTGGCCATACTGGTACTTTCTGCATAAATACGTATTATAGGTTCGGTGTTTGATGTTCTGAGGTGTATCCATTCATTATCAAATTCAATTTTAACTCCATCTATAGTATTAACGGGTTGCTTAGAGTATTTTTCTTTTATTTTATGGAGTATGTTGGTTACATTCATTTCATCGGTTAATTCAATTTTATTTTTAGAGATGTAATAGTTTGGATACTTTGCTCTTAATGAGGAACAACATTTAGTACAATGTCCATCACCGAATGTTGCTAAGTGAGATAAAAACAAGGCTATACCCACTAATGCATCACGACCATAATGTAGTTCAGGATATATAACGCCTCCGTTTCCTTCGCCACCAATTACGGCATTAGTTTCTTTCATTTTTTCTACTACGTTCACTTCGCCTACGGCCGATGCATTGTATTTTTGTAATGTTTTTTCTGTAATATCTCGGAGAGCCTTTGTAGAAGATAGATTAGAAACGGTATTGCCTGGGGTGTGTTGTAAAATGTAATCGGCTACGGCTACCAACGTGTATTCCTCTCCAAACATTTCTCCGTCTTCGCAAACAATGGCTAATCGATCTACATCTGGATCTACAACAATACCAAGGTGGGCATTTTGTTTTACCACTGCTTTTGAAATTTCTAGCAGATTTTCAGGAAGAGGCTCCGGATTATGTGCAAAATTTCCACTCGGAATGCAGTTTAATTCAATTATATTTTTTACTCCTAAAGCTCTTAGTAAGGCCGGAACAAATATGCCTCCGGTAGAATTAACAGCATCTACCACAATAGTAAAATCCTTTTTAGCAATAGTCTTTGGGTTAACTAAGGGTAAAGCGAGTATTTTTTGAATGTGTTTTTCTAAATAGGAATTGTTTTCGGTGTAATTTCCAAGAAAATTAATTTCGGCAAACTCAAATTCTTCTTTTTCGGCCATTCTCAATACTTCTTCGCCATCGCTGGCCGAAATAAATTCACCTTGTTGGTTTAGTAATTTAAGAGCATTCCACTGTTTTGGGTTGTGGCTGGCGGTAATAATAATACCTCCGTTTGCTTTTTCTTCTGTAACGGCCACTTCTACAGTGGGAGTAGTTGATAATCCTAAATCAACCACATCAATTCCTAACAGTTGGAGGGTACTTATTACGATTTGGTTTACTATAGAGCCTGAAATTCTGGCATCGCGTCCAACTACTATTTTTGTTTTTTGTTGATTATTTTTTTGCAAAAGCCAATAACCGAAGGCTGCTGTAAACTTGGCAATGTCTATAGGTGTAAAGGCTTCCCCTGTTTTACCTCCTATGGTTCCTCTAATTCCGGAGATTGATTTGATGAGTGTCACAATTTTTTTTTTTACAAAGTTAGTTTAATAAATTATAGATAGCACAGGTGTATAATCCGGCCGTTTCAGTTCTTAATCGCTCAGAGCCTAAACTAACAGAAGTGTAGTTTAGTTGAGACGCAAGATGTATCTCATGGGTTGAAAAATCGCCTTCTGGACCAATTAAAACTAGATTTTCGTTGGGAGAAAGTATTTCTTTCAGATGTGGCAATACTTCGGGATTGCAGTGTGCAATAAATTTGTGTTTTTCTTTGCTTTGGGCTACAAATGTCTTAAAATCAGTTAATGGATTAAGAGTGGGAAAAAGGGTTTTATGAGATTGTTTACATGCAGAAATTACAATTTTTTCAAAACGTTCCATATTTATTTTTTTTCTTTCGGAATGTTTGCAAAGTATAAAAGATATTTTATGTATTCCTATTTCACAACTTTTTTCTACAAACCATTCGATTCTTTCAATGTTTTTTGTGGGTGCTATGGCTACGTGCAGTCGGTTGTTGGGAGGGGTATGGATTACTTCTTCCAATATGTTAAGTTCGATACAACCTTTAGTAACAGAAAGAACAACTGCTCTAACAAGTTTTCCTTTGCCATCTGTAACGTATATTTCATCTTTAGGTAGTTTTCTTAAGATGGCTACGTGTTTACTCTCTTCTTTATTTAGAGAAAATATGTCTTCTGTTAGATTAGGATGAAAAAAATAGTGCATAGGGTAGAAACAAGAAAGGGAACAATGCATTGTTCCCTTTCTTGTTTATTTAGAAAGTTCTATTTAGGTTTAACTGTAGGTGAGGGGCTAGCCTTTATCCCTTCTTCGTTTATTACTCGTTGATTACTTCCGCCTTTACCGCCACTAGGAGCTAAACCTGCAGGTTGAGTTGGTGAACCCAAATCTAAGTTTAAACCGTTCTTTTTTGGTTTTGCCGGAGCTGCTTCATTTTTTATTTCGGCCGGAGCTTCTTTTACTTCGTTTTTAATTTCTTTTGCATCGGAATTAACTTCCTTAGCATCTGATTTTACTTCTTCTTTTACAGATTCTGTGTTTGACTTTGCATCATTACTCGCTCCTTTCACATCTGTTTTAGCATCTTTTACATTTGTTTTTACATCGGATTTAGTGTCTTTTGTTTCTGTTTTTACCTCTTTTACCCCTGTTTTTACATTTTCCTTACTTTCTTTTACATTGTTTACCTGAGCAGTAACAGCAAAAGAGAGAAAAGCAAAAAAGAAGAAACTTGCGATTTTGATAATACTTTTTTTCATATTTTTTTGATTTAGTTTTTTTTGAATGTGCAATAAATGTACCAAAATTTATGCACTTACTCCAACTTTAGGTGCAGCAGTTCGTATTTCTTCGTTTGCAAACTGCGTATATTTTTCAAAATTTTTAACAAATTTTTCAGCTAAATCAGAAGCTTTTGCATCGTATAAAGTCTTATCACTCCAAGTATTTCTTGGGTTTAAAATTTCAGAAGGTACATTTGGGCAAGTCTTTGGCATTTGTAAACCGAAAACGGAATGCGTTTCATAATCTACATGATTTAACTCCCCATTCATCGCTGCGGTTATCATTGCTCTAGTGTAACTCAATTTAATTCTTGAGCCGGTACCGTAAGCTCCACCAGACCATCCTGTATTAACCATCCATACGCTCACGTTATTTTTTTCTAACTTTTCTCCCAACATCTCAGCATATTTGGTGGGGTGTAGTGGCAAAAAAGGAGCTCCAAAGCAGGCAGAAAAGGTAGTCTGAGGCTCTGTTACCCCAGCTTCTGTACCTGCCACTTTAGCGGTATAGCCGGAAATAAACTGATACATGGCTTGTCCTTTGCTTAGCTTGGATATTGGAGGCAGTACCCCGAATGCATCAGCAGTTAAGAAAAAAATATGGGTTGGAATGTTTCCCACAGAAGGATTGGCTATGTTTTCTACGTGGTAAATAGGATAACTTACCCGAGTGTTTTCGGTTTTAGTTTTATCGGCATAATCTACTTCGGTTGTACCTTCTATGAAATTAATATTTTCTAAAAGTGCACCAAATTTAATGGCATCAAAAATTTGAGGCTCTTTTTCTCTTGATAGATCAATACATTTGGCATAGCATCCTCCCTCAAAGTTAAACACGGATTTATCCGACCAACCATGTTCATCGTCTCCAATTAACTTACGATTGGGATCTGATGATAAGGTTGTTTTTCCGGTACCTGAGAGTCCAAAAAATACAGCCGTATCATTTTTACTTCCAATGTTGGCTGAACAGTGCATTGATAATACATTTTTTTGGTGGGGCAGTATAAAGTTCAGAACAGAAAAAATTCCTTTTTTTATTTCTCCGGTGTAGCCAGAGCCACCGATTAAAATTATTTTTTTTGTAAAATTAAGTATAGCAAAATTGTGTTGCCTTGTTCCATCTATTTTTGGATCTGCTTTAAATCCTGGGGCAGCAACAATCAACCAATCGGTTTCAAAATTTTCAATTTCGCTTTTATCGGGTCTCAAGAACATGTTGTATGCGAAGAGGTTTCCCCAAGGAGTTTCGTTAATGGTTCTTACATTGAGTCTGTATTGAGTGTCTGCACAAACATAGGAATCTCTTACGTAGACTTCTTTACCTGAAAGGTATGCGGTTACACGATGGTATAAAGCTTCAAATTTTTCTGGTTCAAAGGGGATGTTTACATCTCCCCACCAAACACTATCTTTTGTTAACTCATCTTTAACAATAAACTTATCTTTTGGCGAACGTCCCGTAAATTCTCCTGTATCAATAGCCAATGCTCCTGTATTAGATAGAACACCTTCTCCTCTTATTATAGTGTCTTCTACTAATTCAGATGGGCTTAAGTTCCAATAGGCTGCAGCCACATTGCCTAATCCATATTCTTCTAAGTTTGCTTTTTTTGATTTAATGCCGAATTCGTTCATAATTATTTTTTTGGTTTAACAAAAAATTGATCTCATGTTGTATTAACACAAATTAATTTAATTAGGCACCAAAGTTAGGAATTTAAAGAAAAACACTGAAAAATAATACTACCTTTTATGAACACATTCGTTTTTTTCTTTAATAGTAACATGTTGATATTTAGACATTAATATTTTTGCTTGGTTGATAAAATCAGTGCAAATGGATTGGCTTACGTTCGTAAAACGTATACAATAATCAACTTCGCCTTCTCTGCCCCAATATATTTTTTCTTCTCCAAAATTGTCTAGTTTGTTTCTCTTCAAAAAATCGGATAAGAATGATTCAAATTTTTCTAATGCTTCTGTATTTATTCCTTCTCCTATACTATAAAATGATACAAACAGAGGGTATTTAGGTTTTTCTACATCTTTAGTCAAATTCGTTGGAGACTTTTCTGTAATACTTGTGTTTTCATTTTCATTCATTGTTTTAGAGGGTCTACAGTAAATCAGGGGAAATAAAATAAAAAAAGCAACTACAGTTTTTAAATTAGCTAATGCAACCATAATTAAATTTGAAAGGTAAATTGGTTATTGAGAGCATAAAGTTTGTTCAAGAATAAACAAAAAAAATATAAAAAACGTATTTTCAGAATAAATTATAGTACTATTGCATCACGTTTAGTTGTGCATCGGTCTGTGCAACTTCTTTCAAAAACAAATCTTTTACCCTATCTTTTTTACAACAATTATAGTTTAATTATTTTAAAAATCCATGTATGAATAAGGCTTCTGAGTTTGATAAATTATCGTTTGAAGAGTTAGTTGAAATTGCCAAAACAAAAGGTATAGAGAATTGTGCCGAATTAGATAGAGAGCATCTCATAGAAAGGCTTTTACAAGAAAAGCCTCTCGTTTCAGAAGAAAACTCTTCTTCAGAAGAATTTGATGGTAAGCCTAAAAGAAAACGGGTTGATAAAAAAATAGAGAAAGTATCGTACGATCCTAAAGTGGCAAAAAAAGAAAATGCCGGAAAAAATAAAAAAATAGATACTACAGAAAAACGCGACATTTTTAGTCATACAGAGAGTTCCAGCGAAACAGGTAATATTACGGACCCTGTTCCTGCGTTTTCAGAAACACAAGAAAGTATTCCGTCCGACTCACTATTACCGAATCATCCGGTTAACACTTCGGAAGAGTTAATCCAAGATTACACAGATAAGAATAAGGAAGAGTCGGAGGTTGATGAAAATTTTTTAAATCCTTCAGCATTACCAGTTTTGCCTATTTCCGAAACGGAATTCCCAATTAAAAAAGAGGAAGGAGTAGCCTTTTCCCCTTCGGCTGATAGACCTGAAATAAATAAACCTTTTGAACGAAAGCCAAGGGTTGAATATAATTTTGATGGTATAGTAATAACCGAAGGTGTTTTGGAAATTATGCCAGATGGGTATGGCTTTTTAAGATCTTCAGATTATAATTACATGAATTCACCCGATGACGTGTACATTTCGCAGTCGCAAATTAAATTGTTTGGATTGAAAACAGGAGATAGTATTAGAGGTTCAGTACGCCCACCACGCGAAGGTGAAAAATATTTTCCGCTTATTAAGATCGATAAAATTAATAATAGGAATCCCGATTATGTCAGAGACAGAGTGCCCTTTGACTTTTTAACCCCTTTATTCCCTAACGAAAAATTTAATTTAACAGGTCATCCGCAATCTAGCCTTTCTATGAGGGTTATGGATTTATTTACTCCTATAGGAAAAGGGCAAAGAGGCTTAATCGTATCTCAGCCCAAAACAGGAAAAACTACTTTGCTCAAAGAAGTGGCCAATGCAATAGCTTACAATCACCCCGAATGTTATTTAATTATTCTTCTGGTAGATGAACGTCCTGAAGAGGTAACCGATATGGCTCGAAGCGTAAGGGCTGAGGTGGTGGCTTCTACGTTTGATGAGCCAGCCGATAAACATGTTAAGTTGGCCAATATTGTTTTAGAGAAAGCAAAACGTATGGTAGAGTGCGGACACGATGTGGTAATTTTATTAGATTCTATTACCCGCTTGGCAAGAGCCTATAATACAGTGCAACCTGCTTCCGGAAAAGTTTTATCGGGTGGGGTAGATGCGAATGCTTTGCATAAACCGAAACGTTTTTTTGGTTCGGCCAGAAAAATTGAAAATGGCGGTTCTCTAACCATTCTTTCTACCGCATTAACAGAAACCGGTTCAAAAATGGACGAGGTGATTTTTGAAGAATTCAAAGGTACCGGTAATATGGAATTACAATTAGAACGTAAACTTTCAAATCGTAGAATTTACCCGGCTATCGACATTATTTCCTCCAGCACCCGCAGAGAAGATTTGTTGTTATCCAAAGAAGTGGTTCAAAAAATGTGGATACTCAGAAATTACATTGCTGATATGAATCCTGTAGAAGCGATGGAGTTTTTGCTAGATAGAATGTCGAAAACAAAAGATAATTACGAGTTTTTGGCTTCGATGAACGGCTAAAGAAAACTATTCAAAAACTTTTAAATTTTCCAGTTCTTCTAAATAGGTGCGTTTGTTATTTACAAAAACTAGTATAAACGCATCTGTTATACCTTGCTGAATCATTTTCTTTTTAAGAGCATTTGCCTCATTAAAAGTTTGTAGAGAACCCACTGTAAATCGGGTTATACCATCTTCCAATATCTGTTTATCTATTTTACCTACTTTGTTAGCTAAAGAATAATCGAAATTCTGAGCAAATTTATAAGCAGCAATTTGCACTTTATAAATCAAACCTGCAGCTGATTTATCGCCATAACGTTCGGCAAACTTTTCCATAAAATTTAAATCGGATTTATCGTTTTCATTTAATAAGGGAAGTTGTTTATTATCTGCTAATAATTTTTTAAAGTGGTGGTTTTTAAACAATCGAAGTCGGAAGGATCCATCTTGTTCGGTTATGGTTTCGCTTATAAAAATATTGCTGGCTGGCAGGCCGTTTAACAATACTTTGCCGGAAAGAAACATGTTGCTGTCTATTTTAAGAAAAGGGTCGTTTTCATCTATTTCAATAAGATATTTTTTTTCCGGGTTCAAGTACGTAAATTCAAAGAATCCATTTTCATCAGTACGTTTTTTTGCAATCAGCACACTATCGTTGTTATAAAGCATAATCATAATATTGTTTGCGGCTACCAAGGGGTTTTCTTTGTAGTACACATTGCCGGAAATGGTTATGGTTTTACTTCTTAGTTTAATATCTTTTACTATTTCCTGATACTCGGTGGTAGTACTTAGGTCTACAGTTTCAATGTGAGTGGGCATTCCTTCTACTTCGTACATAATGATGTAATACAGGCCAACTGGTAGATTTACTTTATATTCTCCTGTTTTAGCGTTATTGTTAAGGTTGGCAAAAATAAATTCAGAATTAGCTGTTTTTACTCTTATTTTACAGGGAACGATACTGTCATCGAGAGTAACACTTCCTTTTACTAAAACCACCACTTCTGGTGTAACAATATTTTTTACATTAAGTGCATAAATATCTTGCCCACCTATTCCGTTTTTTCGAGCCGAAGAATAATATCCCTTTTCTCCATCGCCCGATACCACGAAATAAATGTCATCGCCTGTAGTATTTACAGGATAGCCTAAATTACGAGGGGTGGTCCAAATTCCTTCGGGCGAAAGTTTGGTTTCAAAAATATCGTATCCCCCCATAGATTTTTCTCCGTTTGAACTAAAAAAAAGAGTTCTTCCATCGGGGTGCAAAAAACAACCATCTTCATCATATTTAGAATTTATGGTAGGACCAAGGTTTACGGGTTCTTGCCAAAAACCGTTTTCATCAAGGCTTGTTTTCCAAATATCTTTTCCTCCCAATCCACCACCACGTTCGCTAGAAAAATAAATCGTACTACGGTCGGGGCTGTAGGTGGCACTACCTTCCCATTCTTCAGAGTTAAAAGCCATACGTTCCGGGTACGTCCATGTTTCGCCTTCTAAAGTAGTTGCAAAAATATCGCCCCAATGATTGTCGGAATCTATGTAGTACAAAAGGGTTTGTCCATCGGGGGTAACAGATACGGTGGCTTCGTGGTGTTTAGTGTTTATTGAAAGTGAGATGGGTTCTAGCCATGCTTCGTTTTCAAAATGGCTCATATAAATATCTTCGAAATATTTTCCGGTTTTACTGGGTCTAAAAAATTCATCTTGTAATCCGCCAATGCTTTTTTCTCCACGGTAAGTAAAGAACATGGTTTTTTGGTCGGAGGTTATAATGGGGCTGTATTCGTGCCCTGTTGAATTGATAGGGCTTCCTAAATTAGAAATGGTAACCTCTATTGGCGAAGCTGTAAATTCTTTGGCATTATTGGCTTGTGTAATGCGTAACGGAATTTCTTTTTTTAAGAGCTCGTCTGTTTTTTTATTATTTAAGGCTTCTGTAAAAAAGCGGATACCTTCATCAAATTTATAGTTTAGACAATACGCTCTACCTAGGTAATAATTTATATTAGGGGTAGACGATTTTTTTTGCTTCACTTCCTCAAGTAACTCAATAGATTTTTCAGTTTCATCGGTTTTATATAAATAACAAATTCCCGCTTTAAGTTTATATTCTATTACTTTAGGGTATTTTTCGGCAAGAGCTAAATAAAGGGGCAGAGCATCTAAATAACTTTCATTCTTATAAAATTCCTCGGCATTTGTGTAATAGGTTTCTATCCCATCACCGGTTTGTTCTTTTTTTTGTGCAGATGCAGAAATGATAAGTGTAAAAACAAGTATGAGTGTAAAAAGATATTGTTTTTTCATGTTTTATTTTGTGAGGGCTAATTTACGAATTTACAATTTTTCCGTTAAGTATTATTGTATCAATGTAGTTTTCGGTAAATGCGTACGGCAGGTAGGCTAATGAAGAAAGAGGTTTAGTAATAAAAAGATTAGCCTTTTTTCCAATCGTAATACTTCCGGTTTCATTTTCGGTGTTCATGGCATAAGCTCCATTAAGAGTGGCCGCGTTAATAGCCTGTTCGGGTGTAAGTTTCATTTTTATACAAGCTAAAGATATAACAAAAGGCATACTTCCGCTAGGCGATGACCCTGGATTGTAATCGGTAGCTAAGGCAAAAGGTATGTTATTATGTAATAAATTTTGTGCGGGAGCGTAAGGAATACCTATAAAAAAGGAACAGGAAGGAAGTAAACAGGGAATGGTGTTTACATTTTTTAGTACACTGAAATCTTTTTCATGCATTACCTCCAAATGATCTACAGAAAGTGCATTTTCTTTAACAGCTACTTGAATACCTCCGTTACTAGAAAATTGGTTTACATGAATCTTTGCTCTTAGTCCGGCTTCGTTTCCGGAAAAAATTATTTCTCTTGTTTCTTCGGGAGTAAAATAATTCCTTTCACAAAACACATCAATAAAATCGGCCAAACATTCTTCTTTAACAAGGGGAATAAGGGTATCGGTTATTAATTTAATATAAGCTTTTCGGTTATTTTTGTATTCATTAGGAATAGCATGTGCCGCTAAAAGAGTAGTCTTTACCGTAATAGGCGATTGTTCTTTAATTCTTTTTATTACTCTTAGCATTTTAAGTTCCGAATCTACATCTAAACCATAACCGCTTTTTATTTCTACAGCTCCTGTTCCTGTTTTTATTATGGCATTAATTCGTTGCATGGCCGAATTAAAGAGGTCGTCTTCGTTAGATGTTCTTAGTTTATTTGCAGAGTTTAGTATTCCACCACCTTTTTCGGCTATCTGTTCATAGCTTAAACCTTTTATTCTGTATTCGAACTCATTTTCGCGAGAAGATGCGTATATCAAGTGGGTATGTGAATCACAAAACGAGGGAAAAACAAATTTTTCTTCGGCATCTATTACAGTTAAATCTGTCCAGTCTGTAATTCCTGTCCATTCGCCCATTGCTCCATAACCTACAATAATTCCATTTTCTGTGGCAAGCCATGCATTTTTAATAGATGGCATGTTACTCATTTCTGCTGCGGATAAACGAGTAATACATACTTCTCGTACCTGAAAAAGTTCTTTAATATTTTTAATCAGTATTTTCATTCATCTAATTTAAAACTAAAAGTAAGCACATCTTTTTTACAAAAATAGTTTAAATGTTTATTCTTTAACTTTGTGGTATGGCAGGAAACAGTTTTGGAACGATTTTTAAACTTACCACTTTTGGCGAATCACATGGCGAAGCCATAGGGGGCATTGTAGATGGATGCCCCTCTGGATTGGAAATTAAAGAATCTTTTATTCAGTCTGAATTAGATAAAAGGAGGCCGGGCCAATCGGCACTAGTTTCTCAACGAAAGGAAAACGATAAAGTACATTTTATATCGGGTATTTACGAAGGAAAAACGACAGGAACTCCTATAGCTTTTATCATTTATAATACAAACAAAAAGTCGGACGATTACGCTCATTTAAAAGATATTTTTCGTCCCTCACATGCCGATTATACCTATTTTGAAAAGTATGGCATCTGCGATTTTAGAGGAGGCGGAAGGGCATCGGCTAGAGAAACAGCTTGTAGAGTAGTAGGTGGAGCCATAGCAAAATTATTACTTAGAAAATACAAAATAAAAATTCACGCGTATGTTTCATGCGTAGGAAATATTGAATTGTTGACCGATTACAAAAAGTTAAATATAGAGAATACATTTAAAAATCCGGTACATTGCCCCGATATAAAAACGGCAGCCGAAATAGAAAAATGTATAAAAAAAATAAAAAAACAGGGAGATACGGTAGGAGGAAAAGTGTCGTGTTTTATAACCAATATGCCGGTTGGATTAGGAGAGCCCGTTTTCGATAAGCTACATGCCGATTTAGGTAAAGCCATGCTTAGCATAAACGCGGCAAAGGGATTCGAATACGGTAGCGGATTTTCTGCTTCCTCTATGTTGGGCTCTATTCATAATGATATTTTTATTGCAGAAAAAAATAAAAAAATTAGAACTAAAACGAACTTTTCGGGAGGAATTCAAGGAGGGATTTCTAACGGAGAAGATATTTTTTTTAATGTAGCCTTTAAACCGGTGGCAAGCATTATGCAAGAGCAACAAAGCGTTAATAAAAAAGCCGAAATAGTAAAATTTAAAATAAAAGGAAGACACGATCCCTGTGTGGTGCCTAGAGCAGTTGTAATTGTAGAAGCAATGGCTGCTTTAGTGATTGTAGACCATTTACTTAGAGCCCAAACAATAAATTTATAATTTCAATTTATTAATTTGGGCAAATCAATAGCAATATAGAAATAGTCATTTTAAAAATAAATTCCAATGAAAAATTATTTTACCCTTTTTGTTACATTGAGTTTGATATTATTAACATCCAAGTTATTTTCTCAGGCTCCTGTAGTTGAGTGGAATTATATTTATGGAGGCAGCAATTTTGATAACGGCACATGTGTGTTGCAGAACAAACTAAACGACAAGTTGGTGGTTTTTGGTCTTTCCCATTCCAATAATGGAGAAGTTTCAGGCAATCATTCTTCTTTTTCCGATTATTGGATTTTTAATTTAACCTACACAGGTTCTTTCGATGCACAAAAGTGCATTGGTGGTAGTAATTACGATGATGGTAAGCATATTTTACAAACTTCCGATGGTGGCTACTTGCTAACAGGTTCCGCAGGTTCTTCAAACGGACACGCCACATCGAACTACGGAAGCTACGATTTTTGGTTGGTTAAAACCGATGCTAATTTTAATATTTTGTGGCAAAAAAATTATGGGGGTTCTAGTTTCGATGTCGCTTATCAGGCCGCAGAAACAAACGATGGGGGTTTTGTGGTAGTTGGTACCACCTATTCTTCAAATAATGATGTTACTAACAACAAAGGGTTTAGCGATTTTTGGATTGTAAAAGTAAACGCTTCAGGAGTATTGCAGTGGCAAAAAAACTATGGAGGAACTGATGAAGAGGAAGCATATTCGGTAACGATTCTTAAAGATAACCGCATTGTGGTAGCTGGCTATACAAAATCTTTAGATGGTGATATTACCAATCCTAAGGGAAATCAAGATGCATGGATTTTATTACTCACTTCAACCGGTAATCTCGTTTGGCAAAAAACATTAGGAGGCACCTCTACCGATATTGCAACATCGGTTATTCAAACATTCGATAATAATATACTGGTTTTATGCGAAACGGGTTCGGTAACCGGAGATGTAAACAATAACCACGGAGGAAGCGATTTTTGGCTGGTTAAATTAGATTTACAGGGAAGCATTATTTGGAAGAAAACATACGGAGGAAACCAAATGGAAAAACCCGGAAATGTAATTGAATGTTCTGATAGCGGTTTGGTTATGGTAGGGAGAACGAACTCCGATAACAACGGAGATGTTGGTACAAACACAGGATTATACGATACGTGGATTGTGAAAACAGATACAGCCGGAGCCATTGTTTGGCAACATACATTGGGAGGAACCTTGAATGATAATGGGCTGTGGGTTTACGAAACATCAGATTTTGGATACATCATTGCCGGTAACAGCGAATCTAGTGATGGCATAGTAAACGGAACCAACAAAGGATTGGCTGATGTATGGGTAATTAAATTGCAGGGAAAAATTCCCTTAGAACCCGGAATGATTATTGAAACAACCAATCAAATCGATTTTGCCGTTTTCCCAAATCCATCTTCTCATTCCATAACCATTTCATCTTCCTTATATGGTAAAGAGGTACAACTGAAAATAACAGATGTTTTGGGTAAAGAAATAGATTTTAAAAATTTTGACGCCTCGGTTTTAGAAATAAATACCGAAAATTTTAATAATGGAATTTATTTCGTATCAATTATAAATAAAGGCCACATCGTAAAGTCTGTGAGATTTGTAAAACAGTAAGTGTATTTTTTGGCACACGAATTGAATTGGAATTATAAAATTCAAATGCCATGAAAAAAATAATTCCTTTTAGCTTACTGATTATTACTTCAATACTTTTAACATCGTGCGTTACGGTGGTCAACAACACTCCCGGCAGACCTGGCCGAGATGGAAGAGCTTTTTTTGGAATCAATTACCAACATCGTGCACCCTACAGCTATTGGGATAACAATCCGGCTATTCCTAACAACCCAACATTAGGAAATTATTTTCCAACCGCCCCGGGTATATACCAGTTCGAATATTTTGTAAACCCCTACGAATACTGGTATGGAACATACGAAATTGCCATTAATTTAGGTGGACCCGGTGGGCCACACGGTGAACCCGGATTTGACGGAAAGGATACATACCTAATGTTATTTTGCGATCCAAACGGTTTTTATACCCACTTTAACCAGTACCGAACTTCAGGAAGTTATAACGAAGCTAATTCTACCGTTGTTATTGAAAGAGTAGAGGAGGGGTATAAATATAAAATCACCATGCAAAAAGCAACGCGAGAAAAACGTAGCAGCCACACTCCAAAATTAATTTCTACACCTAACTAAAAAGATAAAAACTGTTAATAATTCAATTGGTACTTCCCAATACCCTTCCTTACCTTTGTACTTTTTAAAAGGTATGGGAAAAACAATAAACAAAGAAGCCATCTCTGTTGATACAGCGATTAAACTAGGGTTATTACCTGAAGAGTTTGAGAAAATTAAAGAAATACTTGGTCGCACGCCCAATTTTGTAGAAGTAAGCATATATTCTGCCATGTGGAGCGAACATTGTTCGTATAAAAATTCAATCACTTGGTTAAAAAAACTTCCGAAAGACGGTCCTCATATGCTTGCCAAAGCCGGAGAAGAAAATGCAGGATTAGTAGATATTGGCGATGGCTTAGGTTGTGCCTTTAAAATTGAATCACACAATCACCCTTCGGCTATAGAACCTTATCAGGGAGCAGCAACAGGAGTGGGAGGAATTAACCGCGATATTTTTACCATGGGAGCCCGTCCAGTTGCTCAATTGAATTCTCTCCGCTTCGGAAATATTACAAACGAACACGCTAAATGGCATTTACGAGGAGTAGTAAAAGGTATTGGAGACTATGGTAATGCCTTTGGAATTCCTGTGCTTGGAGGAGAAGTTTTTTTTGATGAATGCTATACCACCAATCCTTTGGTAAATGCTATGAGTGTGGGAATTATTGATTCTAAAAAAATGATTAGTGCCACTTCGCACGGAGTAGGTAACCCTGTTTTTATTGTAGGTTCTGCCACAGGTAAAGATGGAATACACGGAGCTTCGTTTGCCTCTAAAGATATTTCAGAAACGTCAATGGACGATTTGCCAGCCGTGCAAGTTGGAGATCCCTTTCAGGAAAAATTATTACTAGAAGCAAGTTTAGAAATTGCCGATACTGATGCCATCATTGGAATGCAGGATATGGGGGCGGCAGGAATCATTTGCTCAACTTCCGAAATGAGTGCCAAAGGAAAACACGGAATGAAAATTTGGCTCGATAGAGTTCCTGTAAGACAGCAAAATATGCAGGCATGGGAGATTCTACTTTCAGAATCGCAAGAAAGAATGTTAGTTGTGGTTAAAAAAGGAAAAGAAAAAATAGTACAAGATATTTTTGATAAGTGGGATTTGAATTGTGTGCAAATAGGGGAAGTTACCAAAGGCAATGAACTTGAATTTTTTATGAACAAAGAGTTAGTGGCTTCAGTGCCTGCCGAGTCATTGGTGCTTGGAGGAGGATCTCCCGTTTATGAGAGAGCCTATTCAGAACCAGCCTATTTTAAAGAAAATAAAAAATTTAGAATCGATTCTATTTCTGTTCCTAATGATTTGAAAGCGGTTGCCGATTTCTTAACAACCCATCCTAATATTGCTTCTAAAAAATGGGTTACAGAACAATATGATACCATGGTAGGTACCGTAAATATGAGTACCAACAAGCCTGCCGATGCAGGTATTGTTAATTTGAAAGGGTTAAATAAAGCACTTGCCGTTACGGTAGATTGTAATGCTCGCTACGTTTATGCCGACCCCGAAGAAGGTTGCGCTATAGCCGTTGCTGAAGCGGCACGAAATATTACTTGTGCAGGAGGAGAACCTTCGGCAATTACCAACTGTTTAAATTTTGGAAACCCCTATAATCCGGAAGTATATTGGCAATTTGTAAGTGCTATTAAAGGCATGAGCAAAGCTTGTGAAAAATTTAAAACACCTGTTACAGGGGGGAATGTTAGTTTTTACAACCAATCGGCCAGCGTTGGCAAAGAAGGAGGAAATGTAAGCAACGCGGTTTTTCCGACTCCCACGATAGGAATGATAGGAATGATTCCGGACAAGAAATACATTACTTCTTTAGCTTTCAAAAAGCCCGGACATTTAATTTATCTCTTAGGAGAATCAGTAAATGATATTTCTTCTTCCGAATATTTGTATTCTTGGCATAAAGTAAAACAATCGCCTGCACCATATTTTAATTTGGAAAAAGAATGGAAAGTACAAACAGCATTAAAAGAATTAATTCAGCAAGGGTTTATAGTTTCGGCCCACGATTGTTCTGATGGAGGCTTGTATATTACTTTAATCGAGTCGGCCATGCCATATCACTTAGGCTTTAGTATAGATATAGATAGTGATGTAAGAGAAGATGCTTTTTTATTTGGTGAGGCTCAAAGCAGAGTAGTAGTGTCTGTATCGCCCGAAAAAGTTGATGATTTTATTGATTTGATAGAAGAAAAATTAAAAATTGATTACTACTTATTAGGAGAAGTAGTAAAAGGCGATATTATTATTGATGGCAAAAAATGGCACAAAATAGCAGAGGTTAAAGAAATGTACAACAATGCACTTGCTCAATATATGAACGAGTAGAAGTTCGTCTGTTTAAAGTAAATCCATTATACTATTAACGCCTATCAGGCGGTTTGTACAAAAGCCTTCGGCATAAGCAAAATTAGCGTCTCGACCTAGTGTAGCCATTTTGGCCAAAATTAATTGGTAAAACTCTTTTGATGAAATAGGAGTTTCCGGTTCTTTAGAATTTGGGTTATAAAATTGCGATTCGAACGCTTCAATAGCTTGCATTTTTTTATCTACATATTTGCTTACATCTACAATAAAATCGGGCTTAATATATCTGTCTTGAATGTAGTGGTAAACCGCTTTTGGCCTCCATATTTCTTGTTTACATCCATCAATAAAAGTTTCAATTTTTGCCAAACCACTGTAATAACAAGCATCGGCCACCAATGCGGCTGCACGACCATGATCGGGGTGTCTGTCGGAAATGGCATTTGCTAGCACCACAGAGGGCTTGTATTTTCGGATAAATTTTATCAATTCTTTTTGGTGCGTTTCATCGTTTTTAAAAAAGCCATCGGTAAAATTTGCATTTTCTCTAAATGAAACTCCTAGTATTTTTGCGGCTTTTTGAGCTTCTTTTGTACGTATTTCTGCGTTGCCTCGGGTACCTAATTCACCACGGGTTAAATCTAAAATACCAACCTTAAAACCCATTTCCAGCTGCTTAAGAAGAGTACCAGAACAACTTAGTTCTACGTCATCAGGGTGTACACCAATCGCTAAAATATCTACGTTCATTTTTTAGAGGCTATGCAAAAATTAATTTTCTATCCATTGTTTTTTATTGTAAATTCCCAATACTTTACCCGTAAAGGATTGGCCAATGAATGGAGTATTTTTAGATTTGGAAACAATATTATTTTCCGAAAAAATCCAATTCTCATTGGTATCAAAAACGGTAAGGTTTGCCTCTTCTCCTTCTTTTATGCAGGGAATAGGTTGTTTTAGAATTTTTCGGGGATTGAAGCAGAATAAATCAACGAGTTGTTGAATCGAAATTTCATTTCTAAGAATGGTGTTGGCTATGGCAAAGGAAGTTTGAAGGTTGATGATGCCGTACGCAGCCAAATCGAACTCACATTTTTTATTTTCGATGTGTTGAGGTTCATGGTCAGATACCAACACATCAATGATATTTTCTTTAATGGCTTTTATAAAGGCTTTAGTTTCTTTTTGGGTTTTAAGAGGGGGCTGTACCTTGTAGTGACTATCGAATGTTTTTAATTCTTCATCGGTAAGTAATAAGTGATAGGTACTAAGTCCGCAAGATATAGGAAGGGATTTGCTTTTAGCATTTTTAATCATTTGAATAGCGTGTACCGATGATATTTGCATAAAGTGCAATGGACTACCGCAATATTCGGCAAGGTAAATATCTCGGTTAACAATAATATCTTCGGCTACCGAGGGAATACCTTTCAATCCAAGCGAGGTTGATGCTTTTCCTTCATTTACATTTCCGGTTGAAGCCACTTCCTTGCAAAGCGGAAAATCCATAATCAACGAACCAAAAGGTTTTGCGTAGAGCATGGCACGCATCAGCAATCCGGCATTGGTACTTTTTTTTGCATCGCAGAAAGCGGCAGCACCGGCAAGGTGCATATCGTACATTTCGGAAATATTTTCACCTTTCATTCCTTCACTTAAAGCACCTATGGGTACAATATCTACCGCTTTTTCTTTTGTGTTTTTAATCAGGTAATCTACGCCCGATTTGTTATCGCATACGGGCAATGTATCGGGGAGTAGTGCTACTGCCGTAAATCCGCCTCTTGCAGCAGCATGTAAGCCGCTCTCTAAATCTTCTTTGTATTCAAATCCGGGGTCGCAGAATTTGGCTTGCATATCGAGCCAGCCGGGAGAGATGTGCGTATTTTTTGACTTGCATTCTTTTATATTTGATGGAACTTGGATGTTTTTTGCAATTTGCTCTATGTGCCCGTTTTTAATAAAAATATCAACTGTTTTATTGTGGTACGGTGAGTGTATATCTATCACTTTAGCGTTTCGGATAATTAGATTCATCATTATTTCCAGAATTTAAGAAGTGCTATTTCTATGCTTATAAATACAAGTGCTAAAATAATACAAAGTTTCCAAAGGCGAAGGCCTTTGTTTTTTTCGGTAATAAATTTTGTTACATTAGCGGTTGTAGGTTCTATAATCGAAACATTTTTATATTGCTGTTTTTGGGTTATTTCATTCAATTCGCTTAAGGTGTAAGCACGAGTATCCGATTCGTTTCGATTAAAATTAAAGGCTATGGCAGCAATGGTATCGGTTTCGTTGATTACCTCGTAGAAACCTGCATCGGTTATGTGGTTGTGGGTTTGTAGCATTTCGGAAAATCCGCGTTTAATAATACCGGGTATTAATTGTTTTCCGTTTCCTTCAATTACCACTGGTTTTTCAGAAAGAGAAGTGCGGTTTATTTCTATCAGGGAGTTATTCCCTATGGTATAAGTTATAGGAGGAGTTCGCACACTGTTTAACGCTAAATTGTAAAGTGTTGGAACAAATATGGCGTGTGATGAAAAATTGGTGCAATGTAGGTTTAAGGGTGAAGCACAAATAAACAAACTCCCCTTATTGCATTTTTGTTCTACCAAAAAATCGCTGCCGTTGTTTAGTTTCAAAACATCTTCAGTCGCGGATTGAATAATGCGGTTAATAGGGTAATGTTTGTTTACTAAGGGTAAATCGATTTGACTTGGAGTTTTTTCAAAGACATTTAAAAATACGCGATGTTGGGTGTTTAAGGTATTCACTTTTCGTTGAGTGCTATCGGCAGGTGATAAACGAACACTTTTTAGCAAGTTAAAAAATGTGTTATAGCTTTCCAAATCAGCTTTTTCAGAAGGAAACACTAACAAGTACCCACCTTGTTCTTCAACAAATCTTTTTAGTTCGGTACTTAATCCACTCGATATTTTTTCTATATCGTATAGGACGATAAAGCCTTGTTTGACTAAGGTAGAATAATCGATATTTTTTTCGTTTTGCGATGTAAAAGCAATAGAGCTGTCTTGGGTAAATAAGGCATTAATAAATTTATTTTCTTCTTTACCATAAATAGCCATAATAGGAATCTTTTTGGAAATATGGTAGGTAAAATAAAAGGAATCGTCAAAAACAACAGGGTAATCATTGATAGACACCTGTCCTTTTACATGCCCTGTATTTTTGTTATTATAAACCAGTGGCACAAGGGTTTCGTTTTCGGCCTCTACTGTAAAACTGGCAGGAGTAATGGTTTGGTTGTTTAAAATTAGTTTTAGAGGTACATCTTCTGCTGTTTTGCTCGATTGGTTTACAATTTTAACCCATAGTTTTTCGGGTTGAAAAAGGCTTTGTACGGGTGATTCAAACCATACGCTATCTATGTACATATTTGCGTGGGTATGGCTTTTTACCGGAACAAGGGTGTATGAAATGGCTGTATCGGGTTTAATGTTGGCCATATCGCTGGTCGTTTTCTGGAAGTCGGAAATAAGAAAAATTTGTTTTGATCCCGCCAAACTGTTTTTCAGCAAATCGTTCTGACGGGAAATGACTTGCGAAATGTTTTTTACCATAGGAGTAATGCTTATTTCTTCTAGCATTTGCAGAAATTCCTCTTTGCTAAGCATACGTTGGTATTTGGCTTCAAACTGATTGGTAAGTAATTGAAATTTATCGGAGTGGCCATAGGCTTTAATAATTTCCGATGCTTTAATTTTGGCATCTGCAAGCAAACTGCCATTTTCGTTTAAGGCCTCCATACTAAACGAATTATCAATGTATATACTTACCACATTTTGGCCTTCTGTTAGTAATTTATCTTTAAAAGGAATATAAGGTTGTGCAAAGGCAAATACCAAAAACAGAATAAATAAAATGCGACTGATTAGTACCAACAAGTGTTTAAGCCTGTTTATAGATTTGGTTTGTTGTTTTACATCTTTTAAAAACCGTACGTTGCTAAAATAGATAATCTTATGTCTGCGAAAAGAAAAGAGATGAACAATAATGGGAATAAGGATAAGAAAAAGGGCAAAAAGGAAATAGGGATAGACGAATTTCATTAAGCAACAAAGTTATAGAAATTAATCAAATTTATTTATGCCGCAGGAACACCTAGTGAACATTGGTTTTTGCAATAAGCAGGTTTCCTAAATCATCTAAATCTATTCCATCAAAATTTCCGGAAGTCATTAGTAAGAACACCGTATTATTTTTTGGTGCGGTAAGCAGTGTGTTTTTTAGTTCTGCCGAGTTGGTAAATACTTGCAACGTATTGCTTTCAAAGGCTTGTTTTACTTGCTCTTTACTTATGGGGGGCAGTTTTTTATGTTCGATGGTGTGTGGGTTGTAATAGACGAATGCAATATCGGCATCATTCATCGTGTGTTGATATTGATTTAGAAAAGCAGGGTTTAAGCTGCTAAATGTATGAAGTTCCATACAAGCGATTACATTTCTATCGGGGTATTGTTCTTTAACGGCAGCAACAGTTGCTTTTAGTTTAGAGGGTGAGTGTGCAAAATCTTTGTAAACGGCTGTAGTTTCATTTTTATTAATTAATTCGAGCCGTTTAGAGGCTCCTTTAAAAGAGCTTATGGCAGAATAAAAATCGAGGGTGCTTATTCCTAATTTAAGGCATATTTGCATAGTACCCTCTATGTTTTGCAGATTATGTTTGCCGAAAATTTCAAGTGCTGTTCTTTTATTTTCGTGCAGAAGATAAGTTATGCCGTTATTTATTTCGTAGGCAGGGGTAGAGTATGGTAATAGTTTAAGTGAGTCGGAGTGGCTTTTTTCATGAGCCAGTTTTTGCAACACTTCATCTTCTTTGTAATAAACAAGAGTTCCGTTTTTCTCAATAGTTTCAATAAAAAGGTTAAACTGCTCTACGTACATTTCAAAAGTTGGAAAAACATTAATATGGTCCCATGCTATGCCACTAAGCAATGCAATGTGTGGTTTGTATAAATGAAATTTTGGTCTGCGGTCTATGGGTGATGATAAATACTCATCTCCTTCTAACACAATAAGAGGTGCCTCGCTTAGTTGTACCATGGTATCGAAGCCTTGCAACTGGGCACCCACCATAAAATCGAATGGGATATTGCAGTGTTTTAAAACGTGAATAAGCATTGAGGTTATGGTGGTTTTGCCATGGCTGCCTCCAATAACAATACGTGTTTTGTTTTTCGATTGTTCAAATATGTATTCGGGGTACGAAAAAATACGAAGCCCCAGTTGTTGTGATTTTAACAATTCGGGGTTATCGCTGCGTGCATGCATTCCTAGTATTACAGCCTCAATGGAGGAATTTAATTTTTCAGGAAACCAGCCATATTCAGAGGGGAGTAACCCATGTTGTTGCAAGCGGGTTTTTGAGGGTTCAAAAATTTCGTCATCGGAACCGGTAACTTCATATCCTTTTTTATGTAGTGCAATGGCTAGGTTGTGCATAGCACTGCCACCAATAGCTATAAAATGTATTCGCATTAACTTTTTTCAACAATTGTAAGCAATAAGCTTCCATTATTTATTTTTAGGTAGCACTACTTTTAAACAATGTTTTGTAAACAGAAAAAATTAAAAACAGTAGTGTATTTTTACAAAAAAAAACAGTAATGAAATTATATGTTATAAATACCGGATATTTTAAGTTAGATGGGGGAGCGATGTTTGGAGTAGTACCCAAAACCATTTGGCAAAAAACGAACCCTGCTGATGAAAATAATATGTGCAATTGGGCAATGCGTTGCCTGCTTATAGAAGACGGAAAAAGATTAATACTGATTGATAACGGAATTGGCGAAAAACAAGAGGATAAATTTTTTTCTCATTATTATTTACACGGAACCGACACCCTGCAAAAATCCTTGGCAAAATATGGCTTTACACCTAATGATATAACCGATGTATTTCTTACACACCTGCATTTCGACCATTGCGGAGGAGGAATAAAATGGAATAAAGACCACACCCGGTTTGAGGCCACTTTTCCGAATGCGGTTTATTGGACCAATAAAGCCCACTGGAAATGGGCTACCGAGCCCAACGCCCGCGAAAAGGCCTCGTTTCTTAAAGAAAATATTTTACCCATGCAGGAATTGGGAATTTTAACGTTTACCGATATAGAAACTTCTCCTCTTAAAAACTACATTACTGTTAACGGACATACCGATGCAATGATGCTTCCCATATTAGAATACCAACAAAGAAAAATTGTTTTTTGTGCCGATTTACTGCCATCGGTAGGCCATATTCCTTTGCCATACGTAATGGGATATGATACCCGCCCGCTCTTAACCTTAGAAGAAAAAGAAATTTTTTTAAAGAAAGCGGTTGAAGAAAAATATGTTTTATTTTTTGAACACGATTCGGTAAATGAGTGCTGTACGCTCACACATACCGAAAAAGGAATAAGATCCGATAGCACATTTTCTTTTACAGAATATTTCGGGTAATTTTGGTATCGTTATTGAAACACAAATAGCTCTAAATAAAAAAACATCATTATGAAAAAAATACTACTATCGCTCATTGCCATTATAGCAACAGGAATAACATGGGCACAAACATCGAATCTTATTTTTTTTACCGAAGGAGGAGAACGATTTAGGCTTATTCTAAATGGGATTCAACAAAATGTGGAATCACAAACAAATGTAAAGGTTACCGATTTAAGTCCGGGAGCATGGAAAGTAAAAGTTCTTTTTGACGATGCTCAACTTCAACCCGTAGACAAAACCATTTACATGGAACCCGCAATGGAGTATACCGCTAATGTAAAACAAAACAATAAAGGGGTATATGTCGTTCGTTTATTAAATCAGGTGCCCATCGCTCAAGCACTTCCTCCTGTCCAAAATCAGCAGGTTATTGTGTACCACACTTCGCCACCGCAAGCCACATCGGTTACCGTTACCGAAACCACCACTTCACATTCTGCCACCACGAGCGATAATGTAAATGTAAACGCAGGGGTAGGAGGGGTAGGTATCAGTATGAATGTAAATATAAACGATGGTACGGGTAAAACTTCTTCTCAAACCACTACTACAACTACATCGTATTCTTCTACAACCGTAGTTCAGCCAACACAACCCGTACAGCAGGTATATGCCATGCCCGGATACAATGGTCCGGTAGGCTGCCCTATGCCAATGGCTCCTGCCGATTTTTCGGCTGCAAAACAAAGCATTAGTCAAAAAAGTTTTAACGATAGCAAACTAACCATGGCCAAGCAAATTACACAAAGCAACTGCCTTACAGCCGAACAGGTAAGAGAATTAACATTGCTGCTCGATTTTGAAGAAAGCAAACTCGATTATACAAAATTTGCATATGACTACACCTATGATATTGGAAATTATTTTAAGGTAAATGATGCTTTCGATTTTGAAATGAGTATTGAAGAGCTTAATCAGCATATTGCCGGTAAAAGAAGATAACAAATGAATTCTTCATATAAAAAAGGCTGCTATTTGCGGCCTTTTTCCTTTTGAAGAATTTTTTAAAAAAAATTATTTCTCTACCAGCATTTTTTTAGTGTCAATTACTTTACCATCTACCACAATACTGTATTGGTAAATGCCCTGAGAAAGGTTGGCGGCATATACTTTTAATTGACCTTTTCCGCTTTGTTTAATATCA
>JABWCF010000021.1 GCA_013359255.1 Flavobacteriales bacterium | reverse complement strand
TAGTTTCCGCTGGAGGGGTTATAGGCTACCGAAAGATAATCCCAATCAACCGCACCTACCTGCGTAGCCCCTGCAATGGTAACACGGGTAGAGGTAATGCGCAGCGATACGGGTACATCGTGGGCATTGTTTAAATCGAATACCTTGGCCCAAAGTTGCGTGCCGGAGTTATTGTACTTCAGCAATAAAAAATCGGAGCCGTTGTTTGCATCTTGCGTAAACGCACTCACATACACGTTACCCGAAGCATCTAATTGCAGGGAAGTGCCTCCATCGTTAAGAGAGGAAGAACCGTTGTAAATTTCGTCCCATTGCAACACCCCGGATGAATTGTATTTTAGGGTAATTACATCGTTGCTGTCGTTAGAAGAAGTAAAAACCGAGCCGGTAACATATACATTGCCGGAGGCATCAACCCGCAGGTCGGCAGCGGCATCGTGCCAACCTCCAGCACCAGCATACACTACATCCCACAGCAAAATACCTGAGGCGTTGTATTTGGCAAGATACAAATCGTAGTTTCCGTTTTGGTTAAGGGTAGCACCTGCAATATGTGCATTGCCCGATGCATCGGAACGTACCACCGATTTTTGAAAAAAGGCCTGAGAGCCATTGTTTCCAACCCAGTCTTGAAACACGGTTTTTTTGGCTAACTGTGCGTAGTTACTTAAGGTGTGTAAAAAAATGAGCATGGTAAAAACGTATTTTACCTTAATTAGATTTTTCATAAAAATAAGATTTTAAAATTTATGGTACGAATTTCAAATTGCTTTTTCAATTTTTTTGTAACACTTTTTTCAAATCGTTGCAATAGAATTGAGTATATATTGCATGGTATATTTTTTTATCTATCTGTATTTCAATATTTTAATTTGTATTTTCATTGTCAATTCGTTGCAATAGAATTTATGAATGAATTATTAGAGCTTGTACAATCCTTATAAATAAAGGGAATTCAGAAGATTTCAAAAAACAAAACAGCTATGATAAAATAATGAAAGTGCCGAAAACACTGCATTTTATTTGGCCCATTTCAGGGGTTTGAAATGCAGGAGAATTTTAAAGACGTATCCTATTATGAAGAGGCTGTTTTACTCTCTATCTATTAATAATCTTACTTAACAACCGAAAATGTATAAAACTCACACTTTTTATTATCTTTGACCCTCTTAAAAAAAGCATAATGGACATTAGTGGTATTATTTCAATTACCGGAAAACCCGGCTTATACAAAGTAATTTCTCAAACCAAGAACGGATTGCTTGTGGAATCTATTGATGATGGAAAACGCTATCCTGTTTTCGCTTCCGAAAAAGTTAGTTCGCTCGAAGACATTAGTCTCTACACCAAAGGCGATGATATGCCCTTGAAAGAAGTTTTTGAAAAAATATATGAAAAAACAGGAGGCAAAGAAGCCGTTAACGCTAAATCGGAACCTAACGAATTACGCAATTACTTAGCTTCTGTGGTAGATTACGACCAAGAAAGAGTTTACAACTCTGATGTAAAAAAACTACTACAATGGTTCAACACCCTTGTTTCTAAAGGCCTTTTAGATAAAAAGGAAGAACCAACAGCCGAAAGTAGCGAAGAAACCAAAGCTGTAAAAGACCTCGTTAAAAAAGAGAGTAACAAAAAAACGGCCGTAAAGAAAACAAGCGATAATGCCAAAATAAAAACCTCAACCGCTAAAAAAGGCGGTTCGGTTAAATCGGTTACTCCACGCAAGGCCGGTTAAAATATTACTATTTTTTTTTATTTAATTTCAGATGAACACGATAGCTATTCCTACTAGAAAGCCTAGAATATTTTTGCCCGACACGTTAGAAATAAACAGTTGGAAAAAACTAGAAACCTATTTTCTTGATTTAGAAAAAAGAGAAATTAATAACCTCCATGAACTAGAAAACTGGCTTCAACACCGCAGTGAATTGGAAGCTGTGTTGGAAGAAGATTTAGGATGGCGGTACATAAAAATGAATATTGATACTACCAATAAGGAACTAGAAAACTCCTTTCTCTTTTTTATAAACGAAATTCAGCCCCACATTGCCCCTTACGAAGATAAATTTAACCGTAAACTTATCAACTCTCCGTTTATTAAAAATTTAGATCCGGAACAATATCATATCTATCTGAGAAGTGTAAAAAAAGAAATAGAAATTTTTCGCGAGGAAAATATTC
Source organism: Flavobacteriales bacterium (assembly GCA_013359255.1). Lineage (GTDB taxonomy): Bacteria > Bacteroidota > Bacteroidia > Flavobacteriales_E > Vicingaceae > BCD5. The sequence continues at coordinate 37,024 of JABWCF010000021.1, read as the reverse complement.
CCCTATTGACCAAACTACAAACCGAATCGCAAAAATTCGGCAGTATTTCGGCTGCAATGACGGTTACTCTTGATGAGGAAGAAATGACTCTGCAAAAAGCAGCCCGTTACCTAAAACTAAACGAAAGAGAAAAACGCGAAGAAGCTTATAGAAAAATTCAACAGAGAAGATTGCAAGACAAAACTGCACTAAACCATTTGTACACCGATTTAATTTCTATTCGCCATCAGGTAGCACAAAATGCCGGCTTTAAAAATTTTCGCGATTATATGTTTCTCTCAATGGGGCGTTTCGATTATACGGTGCAAGATTGCTTTAGCTTTCACACAGCAGTGAAACAGAATATTATTCCCATAACCAACCAATTTGATGCAGAAAGAAAAGAAAAATTAAAACAGGAATCGCTACGCCCATGGGATTTAGAAGTAGACACTTCCGGCAAAGAACCTCTTAAGCCTTTTGAAAACGGAAACGATTTGCTAGAAAAAACCATTCAATGTTTTACCAAACTTCGTCCCTACTTTGGTGAATGCTTAAGCATAATGAAAGAGATGGGGCATCTTGATTTAGAATCGAAAAAAGGAAAAGCCCCCGGGGGTTTTAACTACCCACTCTACGAAATTGGGGTTCCGTTTATATACATGAATGCCGTTGGCACACATCGCGACTTGGTAACGATGGTTCACGAAGGTGGGCATGCCATTCATTCTTTTCTTACTAAAGATTTAGAATTAACTCCTTTTAAAAGTCTTCCATCGGAAGTAGCTGAGCTAGCTTCTATGAGTATGGAATTACTGAGCATGGAACATTGGGATATATTCTTTGAAAATGAAGAGGAGTTAAAACGTGCGAAACGCGAACAATTGCAAAAAGTATTAGAAACATTGCCTTGGGTTGCCACCATTGATAAATTTCAACATTGGATTTACGAAAATCCAACACATTCTGTTGAAGAAAGATACGCCACATGGAAAAACCTGATGAATGGTTTTGGAAGTAACGTAGTTGATTATTCCGGATTAGAAGAAGAATATGCTAATACATGGCAAAAACAATTACATCTTTTCGAAGTGCCTTTTTACTACATAGAATATGGCTTTGCTCAGTTGGGAGCTATTGCCGTATGGAGAAACTTTAAACAAAATAAAGAAAAAGCCCTAGACCAATACATGGCTGCATTGAGTTTGGGTTACACAAAATCAATCGGAGAAATATACCAAACAGCCGGAATCCGATTTGATTTTTCGCCAGAATACGTGAAAGAACTTGCCGATTTTGTTAAAGCAGAACTCATAAAAATATAAACGGCCATGCAGGAAAAAGGCACCGCTGTTGTAATTATTCACGGTATAGGGCAGCAAAATCCTTTTGAAACATTAGATAGTTTTGGTCGTGGTTTAGCCACACACTTAGGAGCAAAATTAAAACACATAGAGCATGTGCTGGCTCCTTTTTCAAATAACAAAGGTGAAAAATACATCGATAGTTTTATTCGGTTACACCTTTCCCAAAAAATGGGCGAAGCCACTTTTATTGATATTCACGAATACTACTGGGCTAACTTAACTGAAAGGCAAATTACAACAGCCGAAATTGGCGAGTGGATTTCTACCACGCTAAAGGGAGCTAAAAATGCTTTTAAAAATACACCTGAACTGAATTCCATTGTAGCCAACCAAAAAAAAGATTATTGGTATAAACTTACCGATTTACTGTATAAAGGAATGTTAGTTTATCGCCTTTTGCGTTTTGTAAATTTACTTATCCCAAAATGGCTAATCGGTTTAAAAAACTGGATACAGCAACAATCGGAATATATTTTAATAGGTTATGTGGGCGATATTGCCATCTATACCGGCATGGACGTTAAATCAAAAAACTTTAATGTGCGTTCTTCTATTCTTTCGGGCTCCATTAATTTACTGAAAGAAATTATTTCAAAACCATATTACCAAAAAGTAATTGTTGCCGGACATTCGCTGGGAAGTGTTATTGCCTACGATACATTAAACAAGATACAAACAGAAGCTACATTAAAAGAAGATGTAAAACAAAACGCTAAAAAAATTGGCGGACTTTTAACCTTTGGTTCTCCTTTGGATAAAATTTATTTTTTCTTTAATGAACGAACTTCAAACGAGCAATATATACGCGGTCAGATAACCGAAAATTTACACTCGTTTAGAATTTATAATCGTACCCAGTGGCCTCTTGGCATTAAAAACCCAATAACGCCTTTTATTGACGAGAATATCGTGTGGCTAAACTTATACCATAGCAACGATCCGGTAAGTGGCCGACTTGATTTTTACACCGTAGATGAAAATGTTAAATGCACCTTTGGAAATAAATATGATAAGTGGGGTATTGCACACGTTGGGTATTGGGAATATAGTGAACTGTACACAAACTTGGAGAAGCTTTTATAATTTTTCTCCTTGCAAGTAAATGAAATTAAAAACATCATTTATTTGTTTGTTTCTTCCTATATAAGAATATATCAAAAAATAATTTTTTTTATGATAATAGTATTTTTTGACATACACAAGTATTTATAGATTTGCTGTTTACCATTTTTAGGTGTTATGGATAGTTCTATAGATAAAATGTTTATTCGTATTTCTTTATTAAACCTACTAGTAGTTGCTTTATTAGGTGTGTTAATGCGATATAAAATTGGTTTCGAGTTTAATTATTTCGACCAAAAGAATTTACAACATGCACACTCTCACTTTGCTTTTACCGGATGGATTTCCCAAACCATTATGATACTAATGGTTATGTTAATTAGTAAAGAGTTAACAAAACATAGACTCAAACTCTATAAATTACTTCTCTTTTCAAACTTAATGGCTGCATACGGAATGCTCATATCATTTGCCATTAGTGGATACAGTTTATCTTCGATTATTTTTTCCAGTATTTCTATTCTAACCTCATTTTTATTTTCGTACTGTTATTTTAAAAATTTAAACCTGATAAAAAGTAAACAAATTCGAAGATGGTTTGGGGCTGCTTTATTTTTTAATATTATTTCTTCTTTGGGCACTTTTGCTTTGGTATATATGATGATTACTAAAAAAATTCCACAACATAACTATTTAGCCTCTGTGTATTGGTATCTACATTTTCAGTACAATGGTTGGTATTTGTTTGCATGCATAGGTTTGTTTTTAGGATATGTACAATCTGTAGTAAAGCAATTTAAAGTATCGATGGTTGTGTTTTGGCTTTTTGCAATTAGTTGCATACCGGCATACGGACTTTCCGTTCTTTGGCTTAAAATACCCCTTGTACTATATGTCCTTATTATTTTAGCGGCTATTGCCCAATACCTTGGGGGTATTATTATGTTAATACGTTTAAGAAAATATAAGTTTTTAGAAAATATTCGTTCCAATAAATTAAGTGTATTGCTATTTATTATATTAGGAATAGCATTAGCGATTAAGTTAAGTTTACAACTGGGGTCAACAGTTCCCGCTATTAGCAAACTAGCCTTTGGGTTTAGGCCTATTGTTATTGCGTACCTGCATTTGGCTTTACTGGCTATTACATCTGTATTTCTTATAACATATATCTATGCTACTCAAAAGATTAAAATTAATTATTTAAGTATAAGTGGTATTATACTTTTTGTTATTGGAGTTTATTTAAACGAAATAATGCTAGCAGTTCAAGGCATCGCTTCTTTTAGCTACACTGTAGTACCCGGCATAAACGGAATACTGTTGGGTATTTCTTTATTGATACTGTTCGGAATATTTTTAATGTATTTTTCTCAATTAAAAAATCTACTAATAAATAAATTTAAACATGATGATAATCATTTATTGAATTCGTAGATAAAAAGTACTTTGACTAAAACAATTTATTATGAAAAACAAACTAATATACCCGGCAGCAATCATCTTACTACACGCTATGGCATGTGGCGGATCCGGTTCTGAGAATAAAAACGAAAGCAATTTAGTTGAAAATACTCCAACAGAAACAGTTGGGCAATCTGGAGTTATAGATGACGTTTCAAATCCAAATATTGTACAAGTTGCAGTAGGGAGTAAAGACCACACTACACTTGTTGCAGCAGTAAAAGCAGCTAGTTTGGTAGACGCACTAAGTAATGCAGGTCCTTTTACTGTTTTTGCCCCTGTAAATGCGGCATTCGATAAACTGCCTGCAGGAACCGTAGAAGGCTTACTTAAGCCTGAAAAGAAAGCCGATTTACAACATATTTTAGAATACCATACATATGTGGGCGTTCTTAAAATTGAATACATGAATGATGGGCAGGAATATGAGCAAGTGAGTGGTCAAAAAATAAAGATTACGAAAAAAGACGGAAAAGTTTTTGTGAACGATGTGGCTGAAATTGTTGCCTCTATTCCAACCTCTAATGGCATAATTCACGTAATTAACGAAGTGCTTTTACCACCAGCTAAATAAATGATATGTTAAATAATAAAAAAAGCCGACAACTTGTCGGCTTTTTTTATTATTCATTTACAAGTCTTTTTTATTGAAAATTTTAAGTGATAGGAGAAAAGGAAATAGAATCCAACATATTAATAACATAAAGGCAACAAAAAGCCCAAGATTTGAACCAAAAAAATCTTTAAAAATTGCTCCGGAGTATCCCATCATTGCAGATACATTTAAATGCAACAAGATAAGAATCCTTGCTAAATCAATAGGGCTACTGGCTGTAATACCTACCATCATTTTTTCTATTGGATAATCGGAAAATTGAAATAAAAGGAACAAAACTAATCCATCAAATAATAAAGCAAAATATAACCATAATAGAATGGAAATACCTATGCCCTTGGCTTTATCACGACTAAGAATAGAGCTAAGGAATGCGATAGCAATAAATACAGCTGAAATTAAGCATCCTACCACAATCATCATAAAACCTACTAAAGATTCTGCAAATAATATTAAAGGAATTCCTGCTGCCATTAAAAAAGCACTTAGTAAACTAATCGATAATCCAATGAACAAACTCAGCCATATTTTATTGCGATGTATGGGTTGACTTAATAATAGTTCTATAAATTCCGAGCTATTATAAATATATATTGTAGCAAATAAAATAGAAACTAAAGGCACAATTAATAAAATAATATTTAGAATGGTAAGTACCCCTTTGGTAGAGCTATCTTCTAAACTAAAAGCACTCCATGAAAATGCAGCCAATAGAATGGTATAGGCTAATACAATTTTATTTTTAAAAATATCAAGAATTATAAATTTAATAATTCTGTTCATTAATTCTGTTGTTTTAAAATTTTAGAAATAACTTTTGAGATTTTATCTTCGCCTGTTTCTCTTTTAAGTGTTTCAATACTCTGATAAAAATTTATTTTCCCTTCTTGCATAAAAATAAGGTGAGAAACCAACTCGTCTAACTCACTTAATAAATGTGAAGTGATGAGTATTAACTTCCCGTTTTGTTTTTCTTTTAGAATTTTCTCCTTCAAAATTTCTGAAGATAGTGGATCTAAACCAGCCGTAGGTTCATCTAAAATAAGCACATCAGGATTAAATAAAAAGGCAAGGGTAGCGCTTACTTTTTGAGTAGTTCCTCCGCTAAGTGTACGCATTTGTTTATAAAACATTTGAGTCAACTGGAATTGATTAAGAAGTTCTTCATCAATATTGTTATTGGATTGACGTATATTTTTAATCATTTCTATTACTTGACCAATACTCATATTTTCGGGGTATCTGCCAATTTGAGGCATATACCCTATATGTTTTCGGTATTCATAATCATTTTTAATATTCTTTCCTTTAAATATAATATCGCCACCATCTTGCAACACCATACCTAATATTGATTTAATTAATGTTGTTTTGCCACAACCGTTAGGTCCTATTAATGCTACACATTGTCCTTCTTCAAATAAAAGATTGATGTTATTTAAAACACTTAAACGACCAAATTTTTTAGAAACATTTTTTAACTCAATCATAACTTTATTGCTCTCATTAACGGTTTATTATCAATAAAATTTTTAGGTGTTAAACTTGGTAATATTTTTTCTGATTTATCTAATAGTGTTACAATAAAACTTCTATAAATTAACATGGCAGGTGGGCAATTTTCGACAATTACCGAAAATAAACTAAGGGGATGATAAGGAACATCACCAATATTATCCTTATTCAAATCGTACCCTTCATATTTATCCCAATAATTTTCATTAAATGTATTTAAAACCAGCGTTCCATTCGTGCTAACATCAAATGTATTTCCAATAAAATTATTTTTTTCAATATAATTATCCATACAACTAGCTTGTATTTTCATGCCCCATCCATTCGCTTCAAAAATATTTTTTTCAATATGTAGCCTATTTGAACCCTCAATATAAATTCCTGATGTATTATTATAAAATTTATTTGTAGCTATATAACTATCAGAAATATCTTTTAATAAAAGACCATAAGAGGAATCGCCCCAGTTGTTTTCAAATGTATTATTCATCATGGTTACATTTTTGGTAAACATAACAGCAACACCGGCACCATTGTTTTTAAAAATATTAGTAATGTAGGAATCATTATGAGAAAACATAAAGTGCAAACCGTACCGAAGGTTATTACAAGAAATATTTCTCCAAATGATTGAATTCGTTACAAACTCAAAATAAATCCCGTCTCTATTACCTGAAATATTATTTCCTATAACTTGCAAACTATCGCTTTTCCAACAATGCACCCCATTTCCAATTTCTTGTTCTGTTTTTATTAAAGCACTTATTTTATTATCTTTTACTATGCAATGTTTACTTTCCTGAATATATATTCCAAAAAAATTATCGAATAACTGATTGTTTTGAATGGTAACATAACGGGAGTTATAAATTTTTATACCCCCAGGGTCATCTAATACAGCGTAACTTGAATGTTGTATAATAAAACCCTTAATGGTAACATAATTTGCTTTTACGGTAAGTACTTCAAATTTTTTTTCTCCGTCTAAAACCGGAAAATCTTTTCCTAATAAGGAAACGGATTTATCAATAACAATATTTCCTTCCTTATAAAAACCTTTTTCAACAATAATGGTATCTCCATTTACTGCATCATTTAAGGCTGATTTAATTTTCTTATAAAAATTATTATTTCCAACTTGAAAGGTTTTTGCATCTATTATGAAAGAGGAAAAGAGTAATATAGAAAATAATAATACCCTCATTAAAAGAAATTATTGATTGATTTCTTTCCACGTTTTAAGAGATGTGTTTCTCTCTTTAGCGAATTCTTGGGCTTTTTTATTTTCAGAAAATGCGGCAATATTTCCTCCCATAGGACTTCTTATAGACTCTGAATGAACAAAGAATGCATTTTCTGCTGGGATTAACAGATTGTTAGATGTAAATTCATTTACAAAATGTATCTTACATTCTACATTACTGTTGTCGCTTTTATAATTAATCATACATCTTAAATCATCAAACTTATATACTCGCCCTTTTTTAGTTATAAGTTCTGAGGCAAATCTTCCATCTGTTATGGTCATTTTACAATATTCGCAATTATCCTTGTTTAATTTTATTGGTTCAGAATCTAAATTTGAACATGAAATGAATGATATTGAGAAAAAAAGAGCAAGAGTAACGGCTGTTGGTTTCGACATTCTGAAACGATTCAATACCCCTGTTTCAAACAAAACGGCAAACAGCAATAACAATCCACAAATAATAAAAAGCCATCCACCTAAATCGGGAACAGAATATGCTCCGAAGTTTAGAAGTTGTTTAAAGCCAATTAAAGGGGGTTGGTATGCCATTCCCGGAACAATAATTGCGGCATTTGGATCAAGGTTATGCCCGTAATTATATTCCCATCGCCAAAAATCAACCATTGCTATAATGCCAAACAACACAAATGCTGCAAAGGTAAAGTATAAAACTTTTTTTCTGGCAATTAATATATTTATTAAAAACAGGAGTGCATACCCGGCAATAATGTATGGTAATAAGGTAAACTCAATGAAGTTTTCAGTATGAAGTGTTTGCATTCCTATATAGTGATTTAGACCATTTATAATATCCACATCTCCTCCTATTTCATTTGCATAAATGAGTAACCCTAAACCTTCCGGGTATTGTGGTGCATCCAATTCTATTCGCCATATTGGAACAAAAATGGATACTACTAAAATAATACTTGCAATAATAAGTAATACTTTAGATAACAAAGATATTCTATTCGTTTTCATAAGCACATTTCATTTACAAAAAAGGGGCGAACCTCTACGGTTGCCCCTTTTTAATCTAAAAAGACAACTCTAATTATTTTAATGACCCCGGTGTATTGTTTCCTAAACTAAACGAAATAGGCACATTACTATTTGCTGGAGAAACTCTTGCATATCCCTGCATTTCCTGATGTAATGCACTACAAAAATCGGTGCAATAGAATGGGATAATACCAACTCTATCGGCAGTCCATTTTAATGTTGCGGTTTCACCAGGCATAATAAGTAACTCTGCATTTTGAGCCCCTTTTACAGAAAATCCATGTGGCACATCCCAATCTTGTTCAAGATTAGTAACATGAAAATATACTTCATCACCCTTTTTAATTCCTTCAATATTATCCGGAGCAAAATGCGAACGAACACAAGTCATATAAACGTGTACTTTATTCCCTTCTCGAACTACTTTAGATTCTTGTTCACCTTTGGCTGCATAAGGGTGTTTATTGTCTTCTATTTTATAGAATTTTAATTGACCGTTATTTCTAATCAAATCAGCTGGTGCGGCTTGTGCATAATGCGGTTCGCCAATAGTTGGAAAATCTAATATCAGTTGCATTTTACCACCACTAATATCGTACAACTGTGCCGATTGTGTTAATTCAGGACCTGTTGGTAAATATCTATCTTTAGTTATTTTATTATATGCTACTAAATATTTTCCAAAAGGCTTTTTAGTATCTCCCCCAGGAATCATTAAGTGTCCAACTGAGTAATAGGTAGGAACCCGATCTAAAACTTCTAGTGTTTTTAAACTCCATTTTACAATTTCTGATGATACGAAGAAACTAGTATATGCATTTCCTTCTCCATCAAACTCAGTATGTAAAGGTCCTAATCCTGGTTTCTTAACTTCTCCGTGTAACACAGACTCATATTTTAATACATGTATACCTTCGTAATCGGTTTCGAATTCATTGTTTTCAATTGCCTTTACCATTTTTGAAAAACTAAATACCGGAATTAACGCTGCCAATTTTCCACTTCCACAAATGTATTCACCTGAAGGGTCTACATCTGTTCCGTGAGGAGACTTTGGACAAGGTAAAAAATAGCAGATATCTTTAAACTCGGTTGCATCTAATACTAAAACCTCGTTTTTTAATACAGAATTACCTGTGTGAGTACTTTCATTCCATGTGTTATGAGCATAACTAACAGTTTCTTTTTTTCCTTTTCCGGCTTTAATATACTCCTCGGCTTTTTTCCAATTTACTGCCATTATAAAGTCTTTATCTTTTTGCGAAGCATTTACTTCTAAAAGAGTGTGAGCTTGCTCTACGTTATAACAAGAAAAGAAAAACCAACCATGTGAAGGGCCTTTTCCTCCGTGTGCCTTATCAAAATCAATTCCTGGCAGCCTCAATTGAAAGGCTATATCCATTTCACCTTCTTTTCCAACAGAGATAAAACTCATGTGCGATTTGAATGTTTCTTTATAGGTATTAATTGGAACATCACCATTCTCATAATCGCCAGGAACCGCAAATCGAGTACCTGCTACAACATATTCACTATTCTCTGTAATAAAAGGAGAAGAGTGGTTTCCTGCGCTATTTGGCAGTTCGATTATTTCTGCAGTTTTAAAGGTCTTTAAATCAATGCGAGCAACCCTAGGCGTATTGTTGGCATTTATAAATACCCATCTCCCGTCTACCTCGCCATTGGTTTGTGACAATTCAGGATGATGAGCATCATCCCAAGGAATAAATCCATGCGAAGTATTCAGCATTGGTTTAGATTCTTCACTAAAACCCCATCCTTTTTCAGGATCAACAGAGAAAACGGGAATTGAACGAAATAATCGCCCACTAGGTAAACCATAAACACTTAACTGACCGTTAAAACCACCCGATACGAAATTATAAAATTCATCATACTTTCCGGGGGCAACATACGCCTTCGAGGAGGCATCTCCTGATACTGCATTGCTTGTATTTTTTGGCTTACATGCAACAAATGCTAACAAGCCAAAGGACGCTGATATTAATATTGTTTTAGATATAATTTTCATAATATATTGTTTTTAAAGGTTATTTTGCTTCATCATTTTTTCTCATAAATTCTACTATGCTTCTTGCCTCTTCATCACTTAAATTTTGATTAGGCATTCTAACTAAACATAGTTCCAACTGGGCTTGTATTTCTGGGTCTTTTTCAATCATCGGATCCGGATTGGTTATAAAATTCATAATCCAATATAATTCTCTTTTTTTAGTTACCCCTTTCCAACCGGGACCTACTAATTTCTCTTCAGAAAGTTTATGGCATGATGTACACTTTGTACCTGAAATGGCCTCTCCTTTAGTTGCCATATCTACGTCTATCGATGCTCCTACGACTAAATTTTCGGCAGAGAACTTCCCCTCTCCTCGTTTAGGGTCATAGTCTTCTGTTCCCCCCTCTACGGTTTTTTCTTGATTATTTTCATTAGTATTTCCATCACCTCCGCATGAGAAAATAAAAAGTGAAGAACTTAGCACTATTAAAATGAATATTGCTTTTTTCATATTTATTAATTTTTGTATTTCACAAATCTACTCCTAATGAATTTGGCAATTGTATGACTTCTATCACTTATAATCTTGTTTTTTCATATTAAATTCAATTGCCCTTCTATTCTCTTTTAAATCTTTTTAAAAAATGGGAACTGCCTAAAAAGATTAAATCCTATTTAAAAAGTCGTAAAATTGTGGCGGTTCAATTTTTAAAAATGTAATGACTTCGTAGCTCAGTTGGTAGAGCAGCTGACTCTTAATCAGCGGGTCGAGAGTTCGAGCCTCTCCGGAGTCACTAAAAAAAAGGGTTTCAAATTTGAAACCCTTTTTTTGCTAATACAAGTCTATTTATTTACTCTAGTTTCTTTTTGTTGGTTAAATCCATTATAATAGGTGTGGCAATACATACCGATGAATACGTACCCACTACAACACCTATTAGTAAAGCGAAAATAAAACCACGTATTACATCGCCTCCAAAAATAAATATCATTAATAATACGATAAAGGTTGTCATCGAAGTATTGATGGTTCTGCTCAATGTACTGTTAATGGCTTCGTTTACCACTTCGTTCATTTCGCGTTTTTTAAATGCCCCTAAAAACTCTCTTATTCTGTCAAAAATTACCACCGTATCGTTAATAGAATATCCCACAACGGTAAGTATAGCCGCAATAAAAGCCTGATCTATTTCCATAGAAAAAGGCATTACAGAATAAAGAATAGAGAAAACCGAAAGCACAATTAATACATCGTGAGAAAGGGCTATAAGTGCCGCTAAACCAAATTGCCATTTTTTAAAACGGAACAAAATATACAAGAAGATTACAAATAAAGACAAGACTATAGACCAAATAGCAGAAGTTTTAATATCATCGGCAATGGTTGGCCCTACTTTTTGAGATTCTAACATTTCGAAATTTGGAGCAACCGAACTTAAGCCCTCGGTTAATTTTGTTTCAACTATTTCATCGGTTCCAGGAGCTTCGCTATCTATTAAAAACGAAGTAGTAATTTTCACCTGATTGGAACTACCAAAAGTTTTAACTTCTGTACTAGATGGCTTACCATCTTCGCCCACAAAATACGAACGCAAAGTAGTGCTAATTTTTTCCGGAGAAACCGGATCCGAGAAGCGAACAATATACGTTCTTCCACCAGAAAAATCTACCCCATAACTAAATCCTCTTGTAAAAATAGACGCTACTCCTGCCACAATAATAAGCGATGAAATAGCATAAAAAACTTTTCTTCTAGCTAAGAATGGAATATTTATATTCTTAAACAATCCCTGTGTTAGTTTGGTTGAAAAAGTAAGGTCTTTTCCTTTGTCTAAACGACTCGTAAAAATGAGGCGGGTAATAAAAATAGCCGAAAACAATGAAGTAATAATACCTATTACTAATGTTTTAGCAAATCCTTCAATGGGGCCTGTTCCAAAAAACCAAAGAATCATACCGGTAAGCAGGGTGGTAATATTACTATCAATAATAGAGGAATAAGCGTTTTTATATCCATCGGTAACCGCAAGTCTTAAACTTTTTCCGGCTGTTAGCTCTTCCCTAATTCTTTCAAATATAAGCACATTAGCATCTACCGACATACCTATGGTAAGCACAATACCCGCTATACCCGGCAATGTTAAAGCGATATTAGTAGAGGCTAATACTCCAATAATAAAAAAGAGGTTTGCCAACAAAGCCACATTGGCCGCAATACCGGCACGGTTGTAATAGAATATCATGTAGGCAAGCACAATAATTAAGGCTAATAAAAATGAACTTAAACTGGAACTAATAGACTCTTTTCCTAAGGATGGCCCTACCACTGCTTCTTGCACAATATGAGCAGGTGCAGGCAGTTTTCCTGATTTTAAGATGTTGGCTAAATCCTGTGCTTCATCTATGGTAAAGTTTCCGGTAATTTGCGAAATACCACCTGCTATTTCGCCTTGTACTGTAGGAAAAGAATACACTCTATTATCTAACACAATGGCTATGCTTTTGCCAATATTTTCTCTGGTTAGCAGCTTCCATGTATTGGCTCCTGAAGGACTCATTTTAAGTTCTACTTCCGGACGGCCACCAAATTGCCCAAATTGCTGACTTGCATTAACTATGGCATCACCCTCTAAAGGTGCTTTTCCTTCGCGGCCTTTTACTTTAATAGCCACTAATTGTAAGAATCTTTTTTCAGTATCATACGGTTTGGCTGCCCACAATAAGCGAATGTTGTTTGGTAATACGGCTTTTACCTGAGGCATTGAAAAATACTGATTTATTTTACCTGTATCTTTTATGGCTACAAAACCAATTACCGGTCCTTCGCCAGGGTAATACTGCTGTTGTTCGTTTTGAAAAACGGCAGGACGTAAGTACGCAAACAGCGGATTCTCTTTAGTAAAGTCTTCTAGCGATTGTTGAGTAGAATCGGTGTTTGAACTGTCACTTTCTGAAGCTAACTGCTCTAACAACGACTTTTCCTGATTGGCAGAATCTTTTAGCGTTGAGTCGGCTGTATTGGCAGCACTTTCATTTGTTTTAGTAGAATCGGTTACTGCGGTGGTATCTTTTTCTGTAATACCATGAAGAACCGAAGCTAATTTCTTATTTACATCAACTAGTTTAGGATAGATTTCGGCATTTTCGTATGTTTCCCAAAATTCGAGCTTTGCAGTACCTTGTAGTAATCTTCTAACTCGTTCCTTATTTTTTACTCCGGGTAGTTCCACCATAATACGGTCGGTAGCTTCTAGTTTCTGAATATTGGGTTGTGCAACTCCAAATTGTTTGGTACGTATGTCTAACACTTGGTAACAACGATCTATCGCATCATTGGCTTCCTCACGAAGAAAAGTAAGCACATCTTCGTTAGCTGCATCTCTCGTTAGCTTATCTTTGGTTTCAACAGAGTAAAACAAGGAAATTAATCTTCCGTTGGGTTGAGATTTTGTAAATGCTTCACCAAAAAGAGTTACTAAATCTTTTTGGCTTTTTTCCTTTGCTTTTTTAGCTTCTGAAAGGGTTTTTACAAACACTTCATCTTTTGCATCACTGGCAAGACCTTTTAACACATCTTCAACAGATACTTCAAGAATTACGTTCATACCGCCCTTTAAATCCAAGCCAAGGTTTAACTCGTTTTTCTTTACTTCGTCAAAAGTAAATCCAAACAAGGGATAAACCTTTTCTGGTCCTATAGAATCTAAATATCTTTCTTCTAAAAGCAGGTCTCCGCCTGAAAATGTTTTGGCGTCATTTTCTACACTGTTTGCTATCCAAGTGAATGAAAGTTGGTAAATACAGGCCAATGCCAGTAAAATGGTAAATGTTAATATTGCTCCTCTGTTTTGCATTTGCTTAAAATTTAATACTACTCATTTTTTTTGAGCCTGCAAATATAGAATTTACTGTTATTATTACCAATTTATTATTACACTGAGTACTAAAATTTTGCTTTATTACGTATTTTATGCACACTATTAAGTACCATTTATACCAAAATTAACAAGGACGATGTGCGTTTTACTTTATCATGCTTGTTGCTATACTCGTCTATGATAAATTGCAAAGAAACCCCGAATTAAGGAAGTAATTTTTTAAATTTGCGATACATCTCCCAATGGGCACTAAAAACAATCGTAATATGTCGAAAAAATTTAAATATTTCGTTCTCTTCATAATATTTATATCAGTTTCCTTTTATGCAACTTCTCAAATCTATCAACTAAAATACAACGATACCATTCTGGTTATTGAAAATGCTGTTCCATTAAATAACCCTTGGGCGGGTGGGCTTAATTCTGTTCAGGTTTCCGAAATAGACTTAAATTTAGACGGTATCAAAGACCTCATGATTTTTGACCGAACAGGAAACCGTATTAATCCCTTTATAAACAAGGGTACGCCCAACCAACCCGATTATAAATACAATCCTGAATACATTGGAAATTTTCCATTTTTAGAGCATTGGGCCCTTTTAAGAGACTACAATTGCGATGGTAAAATGGATATTTTCAGCTATGCACCGGGTGGAATTAAAGTGTACAAGAATACCTCTGTAAATTATTTAAGTTTTGAACTTGTAACCAACTTATTACTATCTAATTACCAGCCGAATGTAATCAACTTATACGTTACAAGTGTAGATATTCCGGCTATTGATGATATTGACGGGGATGGGGATTTAGACATTATGACCTACGAAATTTTTGGAAGTACCGTTGAATATCACCGTAATATGAGCATGGAAACCAAAGGAAATTGCGACACACTGCACTATGTTTTAAAGAACCAGTGTTGGGGGCTGTTCCGCGAAAATCAATTAAATTGCGACATTATCTTAGATTACCAGTGTCCCTTCAATGTTCCCAGCCCTGAAAGAAAAGGACATGGAAACCAAGGCAATAAGCACTCAGGCTCTTGTGTTTTAACCATGGAAACAAATACCAACACAGCTTCTGAAATGATTGTGGGTGATATTGGTTGTCGTTATCTCACCTTTTTGCAAAACGGAGGAAATGTTCCAAACTCAAATAGTAAAATTATTTCGAAAGACACTCTCTTCCCGAAAAATCACAACAGCAACACTATTCCCATAGATATGGAAATATTCCCTTGTGGTTTTTACCTAGATGTAAACAACAATACAAAAAAAGATTTAATTGTTAGCCCTAATAATTCCGGCACTTTAGAACAAGAAAATTTTTACAGCGTTTGGCGGTACAACAATATAGGGCAAAACAACCAACCCAACTTTGTGTTACAAGAAAAAAACTTTATTCAAAGTGGAACCATTGAAGTAGGCGAAGGAGCCAATCCCACCTTATATGATATTGACGGAGACTCCCTTCTAGATCTTATCATTGGAAATTACAGTTATTACGACAGTACAGGAGGAATGCTCTCCTTCTACAAGAATACCGGAAATAAAGATGTACCCCAGTTTACTCTCATCACCCGGAATTTTGCGAATATTCCATCTTATAACATTTCACCTTTTAACTCCCCTATACGTGGAATTGCTCCAACTTTTGGCGACATTGACAACGATGGATTTGCCGAAATGATATTAGGAGATGTTCACGGAAATATTCACTTGTTTGAAAATAACAACGGAGTATTTTCTCTAGCACAAGCAAATTACTCATCTATTAATGTGGGCGAATTTGCTACTCCTCAACTTTTCGATTTAGATGGCGATACCCTTCTTGATTTAATAATTGGCGAAAGAAACGGAAATGTAAACTATTACCAGAATACGGGCAGTAAAACCGTTCCAACTTATACGTTCGTTACCGATTCATTAGGAAAAGTAAATGCTAAAGAATGGTGGAATTACATAGGTTTTAGTTATCCGCATTTTTACAAAAGCAATGGCAGCACCCAATTAATTTTAGGCTGCATGGGCGGTTTTCTTAAGTTTTACGATAACATAGACCAAAACTTAACAGGCTCATTTAACTTGGTTGACTCTGCATATATGAACATTAAAGTTGGAAGTAGAGCTACTGTTTGCGGAGCCCATTTTGTAGGAAACGATACGCTGTATGATGTAATTATAGGAAATTATACCGGTGGCGTTACATTATTTACAGGTGATTATTTTAATTCAGTAAACAATGAATATTTTAGTGAGCTGGATTTTATTTTATACCCGGTACCTTCCTTCAATCGGCTAAATGTGTCTTTTGATAACTACGCATTTCAATACCTTAAACACACATATAAAATTTATAATTTGCTGGGGCAAGAAGTCTTGCATGGCCACCTAAACGGTTCGGGCATTGACATTACATCACTTCAGCCGAGCTCTTACATTTTTGTGCTTACACAAAACGGAAACACTTTTTATAAAACAAAAAAGTTTACTGTTATCAAATAACTTTCCCTTCTTTTTATCTGTAAGTACAATGCTTTAAGATGTATCCATAAAATTTCCGTTAATAACTTTGTTGAAAAGCATAGCGATTTAACACTGTCATAAGAATAGGTTAATTTTAGCTTTGCACGTACCAATTTTAATGTAACGCATGTTTACTTTATTCGGAAAGAAAAAAATGGAGGCGTCCAAAATGGCCAACATTTTTGTAAATACCATTATAGAAACAGTAGAAAAAGGGTTTCCGGAAATAGCCTCTTTAATAAACGAATCACCGGAGTTTGTTCATTGTCCGAATATACAGGAAAATGATTCTGACCAGTTTTTAATGATTGTGTTAGCGGGAAACATTACCGAAATTCCGAATCATCTAAATGTTCATACCGATCAAAAAGTAATAGACGAAATTTTAAACGCAGCTTCTTTTACTTTTGGTATAGAGAAAACGGAACTTACCCTTCTAATAAATGATTACAAGAGTTTTTTAGCCAAAGTAAATTTTCCTTCTAAAAACACTCTATATTCCCTGTCTAAAGGAGTATTTTTTAAATACAATCTTAGTATATACCAAGATGAGTATTTTAAAAACCTGAATAGTCCGAACCCATTATTTTTAAAACGCCTCGATGAAGCCATGGAGCATTTTATGTGGAATTGGGAAGGGGTAACAGAAAAATATACGTTGGTATAGTTTACAACTTAAAATGTTGTTTTGCCATTTCTTTTATATCATTACCAATTGCTAAGCAGGCTGTAGCCGCTGGCGATGGGGCGTTTAAAACATGAATGCTGTTTTGCTTATATTCAATCCGAAAGTCATCACGGGTATCTCCGTCTTCACGAAGTAACAGAGCTCTTACCCCGCTCCTGCCAGGCTTTATATCATCCATGGTTAGTGAAGGAATAATGCGTTGCAATGTTTTTAGAAATAACGTTTTTGAGAATGCTCTTCTATATTCGTCTATCCCAAATTTCATATTACTGAAAAACAAACGCCAAGTACCTGAATACGTAAGGGCATCAAAAGTATCTTTCAAAGAAAAATCGGTTTTGCCGTACCCCTCTCTTTTGAAAGTAAAAACAGCATTAGGGCCACATTCAATTTCACCATCAACCATGCGTGTAAAGTGCACTCCTAAAAAGGGAAAATCCGGATTAGGTACCGGATATATTAAGTTTTTAACTTTGTGTTTGGCTTCGTGAGTAAGTTCGTAATAATCGCCTCTAAAGCCTACTACTTTTTCTTTTATTTTCACTCCATCTTTTTTTGCCAATCTATCGGCTTGTAAGCCACCGCATACAATTACGAATTTTGTATTATAAAAATTTCTATCGGTTATTACTTTTTTCTCGGTAGCCGAAATATTCTCAAAATCCAACACCTCTTCGCTCATAACTATTTTACTTCCCGACTGTATATTTAAAGTAAGTTCCACCAGCTTTTCTGTAGTGCCCCTATAATCTATTATACCTGTACAAGGCACCCAAATACCTGCTATTCCTTCAGAAAAAGGTTCAATTTCTTTAATGCGTTGTGCATTTATTTTTTCAATACCCTCTACTCCATTTTCAATGCCGTTTTGAAAAATCTTATCCATAAAGGGTAATTCGCTTTCGGAAACAGCCACCACTACTTTACCACACACATCGTGTGCTATTTTATGCTCTTTTGCAAAGGCTACTAGTTCCTTTCTTCCCAGCACACAATTAATTGCTTTTTTAGAACCCGGTTTGTAATACAATCCGGAGTGAATAACTCCGGAATTATTGCCGGTTTGGTGGTTTGCCAGTTTTTTTTCTTTTTCGATGATAAGGATTTTTAACTCCGGAAATTCCTTTTGTATTTTATAGGCAGTGGCTGCACCAACAATTCCGCCTCCCACTATGGTAATATCGAACATGGATTAATTTATAACGTTGACAAATTTAAAA
Source organism: Flavobacteriales bacterium (assembly GCA_013359255.1). Classification (GTDB taxonomy): domain Bacteria; phylum Bacteroidota; class Bacteroidia; order Flavobacteriales_E; family Vicingaceae; genus BCD5. Next base: position 18,442 of record JABWCF010000021.1, on the reverse strand, counting down.
CAAATACTACTATTTCTTTTTTTCTCTTGGAATAAAAAGTAAAAGAGCAATTCCTAAAGCAAAAAATGCGGCCAAAAGAAAAATAGAATTTCGCATACTTCCTGTTAATTCTTCAATAAATCCGTATGCAAAAACGCCCACCACAATTCCAATTTTTTCCGACACATCGTAAAACGAAAAATACGATGAGGTATCTTTTGTTTCGGGTAATAATTTTGAATACGTTGAGCGACTTAAAGATTGAATACCTCCCATAACCAAACCTACTGCTGCGGCTATACCATAAAATTGATTGGGGGTATATACCCACAATGCCGAAATACAGATAACAATCCAGCAAAATACCACAAATACAAGTGCTTTAATATTTCCGATTTTTGAAGAAAGCCAGCTTAAACCATAAGCTCCGGGTATGGCTAAAAACTGAATTAACAAAACGCTAATTATTAATCCTGTTTTTGCATCATCTTCTTTTGGCCAAGTTATTTCTTTGGTTCCGAAATACACTGCCATTAACATAATGGTTTGTACCGACATGCTGTAAACAAAAAATGCCCGTAAATAGCGTTTTAAAACCGTATTATTTTGAATTTGTTTCCATACATTTTTTAATTCGTTAAATCCCTTTAGCAGAAGTTTTTCTTTTACAACTGTTTTAGCACCTCCATTTGGCAAATGCATAAATGTGTATTGTGCAAAACCTAACCACCATATTCCGGTAAAAACAAAAGCCCACTTTGCAGGAAGTGTTTCGGTTAAAATGAATACCAAACAAACTATTAATAAAAGGGCACTGCCTATATATCCTAATGCATATCCTTTTGCACTAATGCGGTCATGTTCACTTTCGTGTGCAATTTCGGGCAGATACGCATTATAAAACACCAAACTTCCCCAAAAGCCAATACCTGCCATTATGTACGTTAAAATACCCAACTCTAAAAAACGAACATCAAAAAAATAAAGCAGGATGCAAGAAAAAGCCCCTAAATAACAAAACCCTTTCAGAAAACTTTTTTTATTACCCATATAATCGGCAATGCCGGAAAGCAAAGGAATGAGTACAGAAACAAGCAAAAACATAAAGGCACTTACGTAAGAAATTAAAGCGGTATTAATATAATGCCTGCCAAAAAATAATACTTCGTCAGAAGAAGTTCCATTGGCAAGTGTTGAAGTAGTAATAGCCTCGTAAAATATAGGGAATATAGCTGTGGTAATTACCAGTGGATAGGATGAGTTCGCCCAATCGTAAAAAGCCCATGCATTGATTGTTTTTTTATTACTTTTCTCCAACATTATAGATTAGTTGCAATGCTTACAATATTCGGATTTTATTGTGTTATTTTTTAGTAACTGAAAACTCATGTTGGGATGTCCGAATAATTTACAATATCTATCTTTATTAAGGTGCAATGCCTGTTTCATTAAATTGGCATAGTCCTGCTCGGGTATTTTTTTTGCATCGTAAATGGCAATACTTAAAAAAATAAACAAAAAATCTTCATCGTAATTTTTACTTTTTATCCAAGGCAACATTAATTCTATTGCCCAATCTACACGCAACTGAAAGATAAAGTAACGAGCCATGGCATACGTTTGCTCCATGTCTAATTTTGAGCTAAAAATAAATTTTCGTACTTCTTTCAGTTCTTTTTCTCGTTTTGCAAAATCTTTTTTCTCGTAGTAATAGTCGGCTGCTAAAATATGATAGTTTAGTATCAGACGATTGATTCTCCAGTTTTCGATTCGGGTAGAGTATAATTTTTTCATTTCTTTCAGCAAAGGTTCCGGATCGGGTATTTTAAGAATATCTTTTTCCCAAAACTCCAATTCCATTAGAAGTTTATTGTATAGTACGTAGGGATTCGCAGGGTCGGTAAAATACAGAGCTAAAAATTCTTCTTTTAATTGTTGGCGAAAACTATCGGTATGGCTTTGTTCATAAAAACACTCTTTGAATACGAGCAAATTATTCAGCAATGGAATATGTTCTTTTTGCCTAGAAATAGAGAATTGATAGGTGTATTGATGTTCTATTTTTTCTTCAATGGCATAGCGGTAAAGCAAGGCTTGAAGAGCTTTTGCTTTATCGATATTTTTTTGTTTTATAACTTCTGTAATTTTTTTAGCAATACTCTGTGGTTGTATAGAATCTACAAAAATAGATTCTACGGTAAGAAATACTTCTGCCTTTCGTTGGTCTTCGAGATAAGGTTCTATCAAAAAGCCAAGCGAATCGGATAAAAGCATTGCTCTTATTTGTGGTTCGGTTAATCCTTGTAATTTATTTGCGTAGGGCGAACCTTTGAGTGATTCGAAAAAACCCTCCCAATTCTCTTTCGTTTTTATTTCTGTTGCTACTTTTTGCAAATTGTATTGTTCTATAACCTGTAAAATAGAGTTAGCCCTATTCATTTGCAACAATACGTTTTTAACGGAATCGCCCTCAATTGAGGAAAAAGCAGTAATATCAATTCTTTTAATATTATATCGGTTCAGTTCCAGTGAATCTAAAAAGGGTTTTATATCCTCTTCATTAAAATTCCACTTATTTCTTGGAAAAGGAACCGTAAAAGAAATATACTTCTTAATGGAATCGGGTTTTGACTGAAGGGAGAGCGTATCCATGACCAAAGGCAATCCAAGTAGTGAAAGATTTTCTCCATCGAGGTTATTGAAAAAAATAGTTTGACAGAGGCAACCTTCCTTTATAATAAGCAGGTTTATTTCGGAATTAGTAGAATCGAGGCCTGATGGCATTTTACCCAATTTAACATATAATTCTCCGGTTTTTTTAAGAGGATTTGCTGCAAACCATTTAGCCTTTCGTACTGGCTTTAGAAGTACTCCATCGTGTACTTCTGAAGGGTATAATTTATTTCCTGTACTACATTCATATTGCTTCCGTAACACTACGTCTACGGCAAGTGCATCTTTATTTTTTTTGAAATTATTTTTAAAAAAGGAAGCATCGTGGTAGTATAAATAAATTTCATTATTTACCACCTCTATATTATTAGCGAGCAGTTCGGCAAGGTTTGGATTATTTATTAAAAAGGCGTTACACTTCGTTTTTGAGTATGGTTTGATGTGAAAGTCTTTTTTGTTTTGTTTTGTTAGCTCTTTAAAATCGAATGCTTCCGAAGCGTAAACCTGAGAGAGGTATACCGTTCTTTTTTTATAATCGAAAGTAGCGGCCAAACCGGTTTTATAATAGCTGTTGTTGAGTATTATGGCTCGCGTTTTTTTGTCATTTATCCATGTCTGAAAAATAATTTCCACCAAATCGTTATAAGAATTTACCGTGTTTTTACTTTTTCCTATTTTCTTAGCATCTGGCAAGGTATAAGAAAAAATATTTTCTGCTACTTGGGCATATTTTCCCTTTGATTTTTTTACTCTTTTAAATGTATCTTTTTTAGCTTTTAAAGACTGAATAAGCTGTATCTTTCTTGTCTTTTTCATGTATGTAGCATGCAAAGCTGATGCATTCTCCAGTTCTTTTGTTAATTCGAATAACGGTAAGTTATTTTCGATTCTGAAAGCGTTTACTTTTTCATATAGCAAGGTGGTTAATTTTTGTTCATCAAATGTTTTCTCTATAAAGCTGTTTTGTGCCCATACACAAAGAGTGTTGTACAAAAAAAATGAGAAAATGAATATGCAACTTTTATAATTCAAGTGAACTGAAATAAAAAACGAATGTACTATATAAATAAAAAAGGCTGCCCTAAAGAGAGCAGCCTTTTTTAAAGAGTGAAATGTTTATTTAATTAATTTCAGTTCTACCCTTGCATTTTTTTGCTTGGCTTCATCACTTGTGCCGGTATCTATGGGCTGTGCCGCCTTCATTGATTTGATTATAATTCTTTCTTTCGCAATTCCTTTGGATTGAATGTATTTTTGAACTACCGATGCCCGTTTATCGGATAATGGCTCGGGCTCCGATTTGTCGATATGTGATATAACCTCTATTTTAACCGAAGCATTTTCTTTTTTCTTCATGTCTTCTACTATCGGATCAATATCAAATTCTGCACCTGCCGGCATTGCAAATTTATTTACATCAAAATCTAAAATAAGTGCACTTGCATTTTTATTGGCAAGGGCTGCTGCCGCAGCAGCCTTTTCTCTTTTTTCTCTTTCTAATTCATCTTGCATTGCTTTCTTAGAGGTATCGCTTTGAAAGTTTCTTTCAATCGTTTCTGCTTTTTCCAATCCGATAAGTTTACCACAGAGGCAGGTTCCCACCTCTTCGAGCGAATAAACCGAAACATCATCAATATAATAGTAAGCTTGCGCAATTTGCGGTTTATTAAAACCAACAGGGCGTTTTACCTTTGTTTGAAGGGTTTGTGCATCTTCGCTAAAATTGCCGATAGTAATGTACTCCTCTCCACCGCTGGCTTTAAAAACAGCACAAATATCTTCCCACATGGCCAACTTATCAATGGCAGGATTTTCTTTTTTAATTACTTGTGCTTTAAACTTTAAAATATCAGTATTTTCAGCCGAAACCGGATCGGACGAAAGATAAGCTCCTAAATTATTTATGGCATACTTGGACAAATCAGAAAGACTTGCACTGAATTTAATGCAATACTTTTTGCCGGCCTCAAGCGGAGTACTCAGCCTTGCCTGAAGATAGGATCTTGGATCTTTAGATTTGTATGAAAAGGCACGGATACCTGCATATAGTTGACCTGATGCAGGGCTTTCCTCGCCTAAGGTATTTGCGGGAATAGAAATGTCGGGATTTTTATTTCCCGTCATATACAAATCGGCTTTTGCCAATGTTGGCGATTTCCAATTATGGGTTACTTCTATTTGCCCTAATTCTTTAGGTTTCTTTTTTCCAATATCTTCGAAGCTTCCATTCATAACTAAATTCGTTTGAGCTTTTATGCTAAAAGTGGAAAAAACCACACACACCGCAATAAATTGTATCTTTTTCATAGAATAAATTTTCATTGTATTGACAAATTACGTGCCTAAATTATTAATTCGTATGCTATTAAACAAATTACATTTTTATTACCTTTGAACAGTAACCATAAAATTATTTATTATGAAAAGATTTTTATTTTCTTTATTCCTTGCGGGTCTTGCTATTCAGACCTACGCACAGAGTACAACGGAACCGTACAACAGTGTGTCGGTTTCATTTGAAAGAAGTACTACTAAGCAAAAAGTACTTTCTGCTTGGTTTAATTACGGCCAAACCGTTTACGACCAAGGTGGAGATGTATCGTATTTTCGCTACCACATGTTTCCGGATACTACGGTTCAGGTAGAATTTAGCAATGGCATGGGACCTGTGTGGGTACATGGTTTGGGCCAAGTTTTAGATCCGTACAGTGCTTACTGGGCATTGAGCGGAAATGGAGGCCCCCTGTTAAATACCGAAACTTATAAGGTAGATTCTATTCGAATTTGGTATCGTTATTTCCGTTACCAAAATGCAAATCCTGATACTTTACACATTCAAATGTACAAACACAATGCTATGACTTACAACCCCACAGGATGGAGTAATGACGGGCGTTCGAATGCACGAATTGCATACGATTATACCAAAAACGAAGGAACGGGAGATTTTGCTGAAGTAAAAGTATTACTCACAGGCAATGACACTTCTATGTATTACCAAAATGCCATTCAACTTGCCACATCAAATTTTACGGCAGGAGCCGGTGAAGTGGTTGCTGTTACAGCATTCTATAAAAACGGAAACCCCACTAATTTAGGTGATACCTTGGATCCTTACATGACTCCTCAGCCTTTTGTTAAACGTAATACCTTCCTTTTATATCAGTTCAGAGATAATGACAAAACAATAGACCAAGGGTATTATAACCACGGACAAATGTTAGTGAATACGGTTCGCTATAACATCAATCAACAAGGATGGAACGGGCAATTTATTCCCGGATTAGCTTACAATTCGGGCTTCTACCACTTGGATATGGACTATAAAATTACTTCTGCAGTTGGTATATCAGAAAACAGTTCATTTGGTTTTAAAACCAGTGTATACCCAAATCCGGTTGAGAAAAGTTTTGCTAACATAAAAGTTGAATTAGAAAAAGTCGGAAATGTTGAAATTTCTTTATTCGACATTACAGGAAAAGAAGTAAAAGTTTTTGTAAACGAAACATTAAATACAGGAACATACTTTAAAGCCCTTGATCTTTCAGGAATCAATTCGGGTGTGTACTTTGTAAAAGTAAAAGCAGAAAACAACACACAGGTTATTAAAATTAACGTATTGTAATTCTTTCTAGCCAAAATAAAAAAGCCCGATTTGAAAATCGGGCTTTTTTTGTTTTAAGAGGAGATTATCTAAAACTCAATTTTTCGGTTCTCCTTTAAGCAAATAATTACGGCTTAATTTCGGCATCTTTTTCCTTTTCCATGCAATGTTCACAATTACAATCTTCTTCGCATTGGCAGCCATTTTTACAATCGCCCCCTTCGTTTTTACAAGATGCTTTTTCGGTTGGGTTGGAATGGCATTTTTTATCTTCCTTTTTAGAACAGCATCCTGCTTCAGATTTACCACATTCTGCTTTTGTTGAGCAAGTGCCCGAATGCTCAGAACCACCACAAGATTGAATGCAAGTTTGTTTAGCACATGCCGAACCTCCGCAGTGAGAAAGCTTACAAATACCCATACACAAAGAAGCCGTTATAAAAACCATTCCGGCCACCATGGCTTTATAAGCGGCCAGTTTAAAAAACCAACCTAAATTTTCTTTCTTAACTTTTAAAAGTAGAAAAACACCCGTCATAAATAGAAGAGCTGCTACTGAAATGGCAATAATAAAATGCATAATAATTAGTTTTTTGGTTTATGTAAAGGTAGAAAGAATTTTGAAAGGTTGAAATTTATAATTTAAAGACCAAACTACCTTGCTTCACGATTCACTTTGCAAACGCTCGGTTACTCAAAGCAATAATTATTTTTAATGATTTCGTTTCTTTGTCCGTTCGAGTAGCAGAGCGTATCGAGAACAATTGGAAACGAAGTAACCCTTTTTCTCTTCTCAATCTGTTTTTTGTACCTCAAAACACTTGGAACAACTCCATTCCCCGTCCATCTTTCTCAGGGCATTTACCAATACAGCATTGTGGTAGATGGTAAAGTGGTGGACACTAAAAAAATGTTGGTGGAGAAATAGAAGGTTCTCTTAAAAAAAAGAGGCAGCTACAGCTGCCTCTTTTTTTTATTATGCTATTGCTGCTCTAATGATATTTAAAGCCCCGCCTGCTTTAAACCATTCAATTTGTTGAGCATTGTAACTATGGTTAGCCTTTATTTCTTGTTTACTGCCATCAGCATGGTTCAACACTACGCTTAACGAAGTATTGGGAGCAAAAGAAGTTAAACCAATAATGTCTATAGTATCGTCTTCCTGTATTTTTTCGTAATCATTTTTATCGGCAAATGTTAAAGCCAACATTCCTTGTTTTTTTAAATTGGTTTCGTGAATACGAGCAAATGATTTTACCAATACGGCACGAACACCAAGATGTCGAGGCTCCATTGCAGCGTGTTCACGCGATGAACCTTCTCCATAATTTTCATCGCCAACCACCAGAGAGCCTATTCCTTCCTCCTTATATTGGCGCTGTACCTTTGGAACACTTTCGTACGCTCCGGTTAACTGATTTTTTACAGCATCTGTTTTTTCGTTAAAATAGTTTACTGCACCAATTAGCATATTGTTAGAAATGTTATCTAAGTGTCCGCGATATTTTAACCAAGGACCTGCCATAGAAATATGGTCGGTAGTGCATTTTCCTTTTGCTTTAATTAATAATTTTAATCCTTTCAAATCACTGCCTTCCCAAGCAGTAAAAGGTTCAAGTATCTGTAATCGATTGGAGGTTGGCGAAACATTTACCGTAAGTTTACTGCCATCGGTAGCCGGAGCTTGAAAACCGGCATCTTCAACAGCAAAACCTTTTTTAGGAAGTTCATCTCCACAAGGTGCATCTAATTTTATCTTGTCTCCATTTTCATTGGTAAGAGTATCGGTAAGCGGATTAAATGTTAAATCGCCCGCAATAGCCATAGCGGTTACCAATTCGGGCGATGCTACAAATGCATAGGTATTTGGATTTCCGTCTGCACGCTTTGCAAAATTTCTATTAAAAGAATGTATGATGGTATTTTTTTCTTGTTTTTCGGCTCCCATCCTATCCCACATTCCTATGCATGGGCCACAAGCATTGGTAAAAACTTTTGCACCTATTTGATTAAAAATATCAATAAATCCATCGCGTTGAATGGTATATCGAATTTGTTCCGAACCCGGGTTGATGCAGTACTCTGCCTTGGCTTTTAATCCTTTTTCGGAAACTTGTTTGGCTACACTTACTGCACGCGAAATATCTTCGTAAGAGGAATTGGTGCAAGAACCAATTAACCCAACCGATATTTTTAAAGGCCAGCCATTTTTAATGGCTACTTCTTTTAGTTTAGAAATGGGTGTTGCTAAATCGGGGGTAAATGGACCATTCACATGGGGTTCTAATTCCGATAAATTAATTTCTATTACTTGGTCGAAATAGTTTGATGGATTTGCATATACCTCAGCATCGGCTGTTAAATGTTCTTTTACAGCATTTGCCAACTCAGCCACATCGGTTCTACCGGTTGCCTTTAGGTAACGTTCCATAGAAGCATCGTAACCAAACGTAGATGTTGTGGCTCCAATTTCTGCTCCCATATTACAGATGGTTCCTTTGCCCGTACAACTCATGGAAGTAGCACCTTCACCAAAATACTCTACCACGGCATCGGTTCCTCCTTTTACGGTAAGAATACCTGCTACTTTTAATATCACGTCTTTAGGGGCTGTCCAACCGTTTAGTTTACCGGTTAATTTCACTCCTATTAATTTAGGCATTTTTAATTCCCAAGCTAAACCTGCCATTACATCACAGGCATCGGCACCACCCACACCAATGGCAATCATACCCAATCCTCCTGCATTTACGGTATGCGAATCGGTACCTATCATCATACCACCCGGAAATGCATAATTTTCTAACACCACCTGATGAATAATTCCTGCACCGGGTTTCCAAAAACCAATACCATATTTATTAGAAACAGAACCTAAAAAATCGTACACTTCTTTGCTTTCATTGTTTGCAAAAGCTAAATCTTCTGTTGCTCCATTTTTTGCCGTAATAAGGTGGTCGCAATGTACGGTAGAGGGTACGGCTACTTTAGGTCTGCCACTTTGCATAAACTGAAGCAGTGCCATTTGAGCGGTTGCATCTTGCATAGCCACACGGTCGGGAGCAAAATCTACGTATGATTTTCCTCTGGAAAACACTTCTTGTTGTTGATCTTTATGCAAATGCGAATAAAGAATTTTTTCGGTTAAGGTAAGCGGGCGGCCAACCAATTTGCGAGCTGCCTCAATTTTTGCAGGAAGATTTTTGTAAACTTCCTTAATCATTTCAATATCGAATGCCATGGTTGATTTATTTTTTTTATACGCAGCGAAATTAAACAAAAACACCCTTTACGCAAAAACAATTATGACGAATGGTGCATTACAAGAATATTAATTACCGAATTTTACCATTCATTTTTCCGAATGAAAAGCAAAATTCTATTAGAAAATATTTTTGAAGCTCTAAAAGCCATTCGTTCACAAGCGTTAAGGACCTTGCTAACCGTATTTATTATTGGCATAGGCATTAGTGCATTGGTAGGAATATTAACGGCTATTGATGCAATTGAGAACTCTATCAATAGCAACTTTTCCAGTATGGGTGCCAACACATTTACAATACGAAACAGAGGAATGAATGTGCAAATAGGAAAAGGAGGAAGTAAACCCAAAACGTACAAGAATATAAGCTACAGAGAAGCCTCTGAATTTAAAAAAGAGTATAAATTTCCTTCCACAGTTTCTATTTCGGGATTAGCTACCATGGCTGCAACTTTAAAATACGGAAACCTAAAAACCAACCCCAACATTACGGTTTTTGGAGGCGATGAAAACTATCTTTTGTGTGGCGGTTTTGAATTACTGGAAGGTCGCAATTTTTCATCGGTAGAAATTAATACAGGAAGTAATGTGTGTATTATAGGGATGGAAATTGCCACCGTTTTGTTTCCGGGGAAAGAAAATCCAGTTGACTGTATCATCTCCATCGGTGCAGAAAAATATAAAGTGGTGGGCATTCTTAAACCCAAAGGCAGCAGTATGGGGTTTGGCGGAGACCGAAATGCCATTATTCCGTTAAATAAATTGCGAAACAGCTACGAAACAGCTAATTTATCGTATGTAGTGAGTGTGTTAACCCAAGGCCCCGAACAGTTAGACCCTGCAATTGCCGAAGCCATTTCTTTAATGCGGGTAGTACGCAAAATATCGCCAGGAGATGAAAACAGTTTTGAAATGGCTCGTAGCGATAGTTTGGCTTCTATTTTAATTGAGAATATTAAATATGTTAGTATTGCGGCTACCATTATAGGAATTATTACTTTGCTAGGTGCAGCCATTGGTTTAATGAATATTATGATGGTTACTGTTACTGAACGCACCAAAGAAATAGGAACCCGTAAGGCATTGGGAGCAAGTGCAAATATGATTCGCAATCAGTTTTTAACCGAAGCTATTGTCATTTGCCAAATGGGAGGCATTGCAGGAATTGTGCTGGGTATTTTAATTGGCAACATTACTTCGGCTATTATAGATGCCGGATTTATTATACCCTGGAACTGGATGTTTTTGGGAGTAAGTCTCTGTTTTGTAGTAGGAGTTATTTCGGGCTATTACCCCGCCTCTAAAGCTGCCGAACTAGATCCTATTGAGGCTCTTCGGTACGAATAGCTTGCTATTGCTTAAATACAGATTTTGTAAAAACCTCATCGTTTATCATGTAACGAATCAGGTACATACCCCTTGGCAAAACACTAGAGTCAAATTCTATAGTTATATTTCCTTCTGTTTTTTTTCCGGTAAAAACTTCCGCCATTTTTTGGCCCAACACATTGCTTACATAAACCGTAATATTTGCCGAAGCAGAAAGTGTAAATGAAAGCGTAAAAACATCTGTTGTAGGATTGGGATAAACATTTACATTTTGCAATAAGGTTGGAGCCTCCTCTAGTCCTGTAGCACAGCCTAATGCGGCATTTACAGCATTTACGATAGCAGCTGAATCTATTGCGGTATTTTTTTCGTTGTAAAAAACCTGATGATTATAACAACCGGCCACAATGATTTTAGGCATACCTGCTGTACCATAATCGCTCATTTTTATAGCTGCATTAGAAAAAAAAGTGGCATTACTAATCCCATAGGCATCGGCCCATGCTTTTAAGTTGGAACAATTGGTGTTGGCGTAATCATCTACTATGTATAAAAATACTTTTCCGGGATTACTTTGTGCGAAATTATTTACAATATTGTGTGCCTTAACAGTAGCAGGAGTACAAGAACTACAGGGCATTACCCAGTCTATAATAATTACTTTTCCGGCATCTAACTCGGCAAAAAAATCATGGTTTACATTATCACAGTCTTTGCAACTAAAGTTAGTTGCCGTTTGCGAATATATGCTAAACGAAACAAGAAAAAATAAGGGGGCAAAAACGCTTTTCATACACAAAGAAATTAAATACTTTACCCAAAATTAATGTTTATTTCCCAATTCATTTTTTATATTTTGGAAGCTCCGATTTTCCATAAGGAAAAGTTTTCTTTTTGTGCTTCCGATCTCTTTTCGGCCAATCTAACCGAATAGTTGTAATAGTATGTTTCTTTACCCGCAATAAGTTCAATGTTCCTTATTACTCCGGGCTCTCGTTTTACCGTAAGAGAAATGGTATCGTTGCCAAAAAAGCGACACCAGTGGTGTAAATCGGCTGCCACTTTGCAATGGTTAACGGCTAAAATAAAATCATTAACAGCTAAGCCGGCCTTGTCAGCAATTGAACCCGGACACACTGTTAAAACTTGCGTATTTCCTGATTGTTCAATGGTTCTAAAACCCAAAAAGGCTTCATTAAAAAAAGGAGAAGGTTGCTTTATCATTTCCCACCCCAAATAATCGAAACAAGCAATTAATACAGGTTCATAATCTTTAGTACCGTAAATGTAATGATTAAAAAAATCGCTTAACTCTTGTTGGGCAAATCGTTCAATCACTTGTTTGTACACTTCTTCGTTTACCGGTTTATTCTTGCAGGCATATCCACTATAGAAGGTTCTCATTACATCGTCAAACGAACATTTATTTTGTGTATTCCTACGTATTAAAACATCTAACATAAAAGTAACAAGGGCTCCTTCAGTGTAAATAGATGTTTTTCTTTCGGGTATGCCTTTAACATAGCCATCAAGCCATGTATCAAAGGAGGAATCGGCTACCGATAAATGAAACCTGCCGAAATTTGAAAAATGCCTATCGAGTAACTGATTGAATGTTTTAAAATATTCCTGCTCGGTAAAACAATTCGAACGAAGTAAAAAAACATCACCATAGTAAGTAGTTGCTCCCTCGTACAAATAACCCATTCTGCTATAATTTTCTTTGGTATAATTATACGGCCACATTTCCGAAGGGCGTATTTGTTTTACATTCCATGTATGGTATAATTCGTGTGAACTTACTCCAAGCAATTCATGGTATAAGCCCTCTTCGTTCATTATATCGTATGAGGGGCCAAGAGTTATAACGGTGCTATTACCATGCTCTACACCATGGTATGCGTTGTAAGGTAAAATGTGTAATAAAAAATGGTATTCAGGCACAGGAAATTGTCCGAATGCCTCTATTTGTGCAGAGGCAAAGGCTCTAAAATGATTTTCCACTTTTGGTTGGTTTAGCTTACAAAGACCATTTATCCAAATATGAAAAAGAACACCCTTCTCCAAAAAGGAAAAGTGTTGCATTGCCTCTGAAGCAATAAAAGGAGAATCTACCCATTCATGAAAGTTTTTTGCGTGCATCAAAAATTCTGCATTCGAATTTAAACCGCAGGCCAAGTTGTAGTTTTCGGGTACATTTAACTTTATTTCGCAAGGTTCTTCTTCACGTTCGGCAATATATAAGCAGCAATTCACCGGGTTTACATACATCATATTCTTATCTACAAAGGTAGAACCTGCATTAAGTTCGTCTGCATAATAAGTGTAGCTTACACTAATTTGATTTGCCTTTTTGGTGAAAACCTTCCACGAATCTTTGGTTATCTTTTGAAACAAAAGAGCATTTCCATTTTCGTCTGAAACAAAAAAATCTCTTACATTTTTTGCAAAATTTCCAAGTTCGTATCGGCCTGGCCTCCATGCCGGAAGTTGCAAAACCATTTCTTCTGCTCCATTTGTGTGAGCTATAAATTTTATTTCTAAAAAATGATTATTCGGATTGGATGCCGAAAAAGAATAGTGCGTCATAAACTCTCAGTATTATACATTGCAATTTTACGTTTGTTTTGAACGATACAAACAAAATTTGCATTAATTGGTTTTATATTATAAAACTTGTATTTTTTACTAAATTCGCAGTCATTCTTTAATTTTAAAAATATATTTATGAATTACGATGTAATAGTTATAGGGAGTGGACCGGGAGGATATGTTACTGCCATTCGTGCTTCTCAATTAGGTTTAAAAACAGCTGTTGTAGAAAAAGCCGAACTGGGAGGTGTTTGTTTAAACTGGGGTTGTATACCTACCAAAGCTCTTTTAAAAAGTGCACAGGTATTTGAATACATCAACCATGCAGCCGACTTTGGAATACAGGTAGCAGGGCATAGAGCCGATTTTGAAGGCATCATAAAGAGAAGCCGGGAGGTTGCCAGCGGTATGAGCAACGGGGTGAACTTTTTAATGAAAAAAAATAAAATTGAAATTATAAAAGGCTACGGAAAAGTAAAGCCTGGAAAAAAAGTAGAAGTAACCGATTCCGAAGGAAAAACCAACCTAATAGAAGCCCAACATATAATTATTGCAACCGGGGCTCGCTCTCGCGAACTTCCAAACCTAAAGCAAGACGGACAAAAAATTATAGGGTACCGCGAAGCCATGACTCTGAAAAAACAACCAAAAAAACTGGTAGTGGTAGGTTCCGGAGCTATTGGAGTAGAGTTTGCCTACTTCTATAAAGCTATGGGTACAGAGGTAACCATTGTGGAATACTTGCCCAATATTGTTCCATTAGAAGACGAGGAAGTATCTAAGCAATTGGAACGCTCTTTTAAAAAAATGGGCATCAACGTGCTTACCAACACCGAAGTTACTGAAGTAGATACTAAAAGCAATGGTTGTAAAGTTGCTTTAAAAACAAAAAAAGGAATTGAGGTAATTGAATGCGATATAGTTTTATCAGCTGTAGGCATTACTCCCAATATAGAAAACATTGGATTAGAGGAAGTAGGAATTATTACCGAAAAAGGAAAAATAAATGTAGATAAACACTACCGTACTAATATACCTGGGTATTATGCCATTGGCGATGTAGTGCCTGGCCATGCCCTGGCTCATGTAGCATCGGCCGAAGGAATTATTTGTGTAGAGAAAATTGCGGGGCATAACCCCGAACCCTTAGACTATAAAAACATTCCGGGTTGTACTTATTGCACCCCGGAGGTGGCCTCTGTAGGATATACTGAAAAAGGGGCAAAGGAAGCGGGATATGAAATTAAAATAGGAAAATTTCCATTCTCTGCCTCTGGTAAAGCAAGTGCCGCTGGGCATAAAGATGGTTTTGTTAAATTAATTTTTGATGCCAAATATGGAGAATTATTAGGTGCTCACATGATTGGTTACAATGTAACCGAAATGATAGCTGAAATAGTAGCGATAAGAAAATTAGAAACCACCGGACAAGAACTCATTAAAACAGTTCATCCGCACCCTACCATGAGCGAAGCTATTATGGAGGCCGCAGCTGCAGCCTACGGAGAAGTAATTCATTTGTAAATTAACTAAACATAAAAAAGCCCCAAAAATTTCGGGGCTTTTTTACATTACGCTATATTCATTTATGCAATAGTACTAAGTACATTATTCATATTTCTCACGGCCTCCGCACTTTTTGCAAACGAGGCTTTTTCTTCATCATTTAATTTAACATCCACTATTTTTTCCCATCCATTTTTACCTACAATTACGGGAACTCCAAGACAAATGTCTTTTTGGCCATATTCTCCATCAAGATAAACGCAACAAGTGAATAATCGTTTTTGGTCGTTTATAATACTATCTACCAAAGTAGCTACAGCCGCTCCTGGAGCATACCATGCCGAGGTGCCTAACATTCCGGTAAGTGTAGCTCCACCTACCATAGTATCGGCCGAAACTTTCTTTAACTGATCTGCATTTAAAAACTGAGAAACAGGAATACCTTTGTATGATGCTAAACGAGTTAAAGGAATCATGGTAGTATCTCCATGACCACCAATAACCATAGCATCAACATCGTTTGCCGGGCTATTTAGAGCCAAAGATAAATAACATCTGAAACGGGCACTATCTAAAATTCCGCCCATGCCAATAATTCTGTTTTTAGGAAGTTTAGTTTCCTTCAACGCAAGATACGTCATTGTATCCATGGGATTGCTTACAATTACAAAAACGGCATTGGGCGAATGTTTTAACAAACTTTCGGAAACATTTTTTACTATTCCCGCATTGATGCCTATCAATTCTTCTCGTGTCATACCTGGTTTACGTGGAATACCACTGGTAATTACCACCACATCGCTATTTGTTGTTTTAGTATAATCGTTTGAACTTCCTATAATACGAGTATTAAAACCGTTTAATGTAGCTGTTTGCATCATATCTAGTGCCTTGCCTTCGGCAAAGTTTTCGCGAATATCTAATAATACAACATCAGAGGCAATTCTGCGATGAGCTAGGGCATCGGCACAGGTTGCTCCTACATTTCCTGCACCTACAATGGTAACTTTCATATTAATATTTTTTAGATTGATTATGTGGTTAATTGCTTGCGAAGTTATTTAAAGAATAGAAATGCATTATTCTTTTTGATAATAAATTTTGAGAAAGATGAGTTAACGTAAAATTTAATTTTAACTCACTAATACACAGATCTGTTTATTTTACATATATTTACGCCTCACTAAGCAACTCTAATTAAAATTATGCGTCTGTTAGCGGTGCACCAAAATAAAGACATTATGCAAAAAGTATCTTCTTTTATCATTCTCTTCTTTTTATCAATTACTTTGTTTTCACAGGAAAAATATACTGCAAAGAATGAAATTGATGGGATCTTCTATAAAATAGAATTCCAAAAACATATTGTACAAAATCAAAAATTTTGGGGCGAGTATTTCCCCTTCGATCAAAAAATTGAACTGGGAGAAATGGGCATCAGCAAACCTGTAAAAATTCCTTTTACGGAAGTATTACTAGACAAACCAAACTACAAGTTCTCTATCTTGGCAAAAGAACATGGTGATTGGACTATCTTCTTTACTGATGAGAATTTGAAAGAGATCACGTATCAGATTGCCCCCTTTACTCTTTTTAATACAAGTTCGAAAACACTTCTATTTTACATAGAAGAACCTGAACCTGTTAACGGCATGGCATTTATTCGATTAGTTGGCAACGATACCCAAATTGGATTTTATTTAGAACCTGTAAAGTAACCCTATCTTATGAAAAAAATTATTTCACTTTTTGCATTACTTATTGTACTCTATAGTGTAACTAATGCACAACTCAAATATTATGAAGTAAGTTTTAACGGGGGGGTAACTTCCGGAGGTTGGTCGCCTAATGTTTATGGTTCGGGTACCGGAAATTTCTCTATTAACATTGCACCAGGAAGCACCATTCTAAAAGCATATTTAATTGCTTCAAGGCTTGGAGGTGGTTCTCCAAATTATACCGTAACATTAAACGGAACACCACATGCTTTTTCCCTTTTAAATCAAATTACCACTTTCACATCACTTTACGGTGGTGGCGGATTATCTGCCGTACATGTTATTGATGTAACTGCAAATATTAATCCTTTAGTAAATAACTATACCCTAGTAGCACCTGCTCAAGGTTCCAGTATTTTTCAAGATTTTAAACTGATTGTTTACTATCAAAATAATTTATACCCAACGGTTAATACGGCCTTATTTATTAATACTGATAATTTAAACCAACCCAATCATGTATGGAATTTAAGTTTTGTAGTTCCCATCAATTCCGGCTCCGATGTGGCTTTTTCATTCTTTAATTCATATCAGTGCAATATGGCCGGTGATGCAGAAAGAGTATATGTTAACGGGACTTTACTCGGAATGACAGGAAATAACGATTTGAATTCGGGTGGATGTACAGGTACCTTAGGAAATATGTACTACCAAAATAACGCTTTAACCTCTTTGGGCGATGACAATGCAAATCAAGGTGTTAATCAATACGATGCATTAAGTAATTCTATGGCTTTAATTCCAAACAATAGCACTACTGTAACTGTTGGATTCCAACATAATGGTGGAGGGCAAGATAATCACCAGTGGTCTGTTTTAGTAGTATATGGTGGTTGTTCTTTACCTATTGCCGGAACAGTAACTGCCGCCCCTTTATCTATTTGCGAAGGAGACTCCTCTTTACTCACATTAACTGGATCAACTGGAACCATTCAATGGCAGGCTTCAACCGATGGAGGCTCTACTTGGAATAACATTCCCGGAGCCATTAATGCGACTTACAACACATCTGCCCTTACAACTACCACTTGTTTTAGGGCTGCCGTAACAAGTTGTGGAACTACCGTATATTCCAATCAGGTTTGTGTAACTGTAAAACCCACTCCTGTTGCAACAGCCACACCAGCCAATCAAACTATTTGTTCTGGGAATAATACATCTATTGCTTTGACTTCAAATGTTCCCGGAACTACTTTTAACTGGACAGTTGTTCAAGTCGGTGTTACAGGAGCTAGCAACGGAACCGGAAATAATATTACTCAAACACTTACCTCTGCCGGTGGGGGAACTGCAACCTATACCATTACCCCCTCTGCCAACGGTTGTGTGGGTTTACCCATTATTGTAACCATAACCGTTGATGCTCAACCTAGTATTGCTAATGCTGGTCCTAACCAACAACTTTGCACAAATAGTACCACTCTTGCCGGAAATACTCCATTAGTTGGAAACGGCTTATGGTCGATAGTAGGAGGCTCAGGCACAATTGTTTCTCCAAATTCTCCTACATCGGGGGTTAACGGAATGGGAGTTGGAATAAATCAGTTTCAATGGACCATAACAAACGGTGTTTGTCCTCCCTCACTTGATATAGTAGACATAACAGTTAACCCCGTGCCGGTACCATCATTTACTTCGGTAGTAGCTTGCCCTAATCAATCTACTTCCTTTACTAATACTACTCCGGGAGGCATTGTTTCGCTTAACTGGAGTTTCCCG
>JABWCF010000005.1 GCA_013359255.1 Flavobacteriales bacterium | reverse complement strand
GGCATTGCCTAAGCCATCTTCTACTTTATACCAGTTGGTGGTTACGCCCACAGGGAACGTTGCTCCATCGGGTAAACCCGCTGTTTGGGTGGTTGTGGCTCCGCCTCCTGTCCAGGATATTATTACCTGTCCATTGTTATAATTACCTACACTATTGGTTTGATTTGTTCCTGAATTAAAAGACCCTCCTCCTCCACCACTAAACTGACCACTCCAAGTTCCACCCTGTCCTCCACTATATCCACCACCTCCACCGGATCTATTATAATTATTATGCCAACCTGCACCACCTCCTCCAAATCCACCCAGCCCACCAGGATATGATGACCCCATATCATTTGAAGCACCTGCACCACCATTAACAAATGCTTGTCCTCCAAAACTATTGCCACTAGCTTGGCCATCTGTTAACAGACCTCCTCCTCCGGCTGCTGGTCCATTGGTTTGTCCGTTTAATCCACCGTTTCCAGAATTTCCTCCTCCATTACTGTAAGTATCACCTCCATCAGTGGTTGTTTTTGCATTAATTTCTGACTGAGGACCTGAACCAGTTCTCCCTCCACCACCTCCGGCAATAATTAGCGGAGTATTTGAAATATCGGTAACAAAAGTTCCTCCACCTCCACCTCCACCTCTTTTGGTTGTATCGCTTAACGCTGTGCCCATTAATGCGCCATTATACCCTTTCTGAGCAACTAGTATTTTTAATTGCTGACCCGGTGTTACTGTAAAATCACCTTTCATAATGGCACCTAAGCCACCATAATTTCCGCCTTGTGCTCCTTTGGCGGTTATTGTAACAGAGGTTACGTTTTGAGGAACCGTCCAAGTAACTATGCTACCTGAATAATTAAATGTGTCGGAACCTGCTCCGCAAGGATTTGTTCCCACTGGTGTTGAATAGTTAACCACAGCTCCACATGTGCCAGGAGCGTTATTTACCGTAATGTTGCTAGGGCAGGTAATTTGCGGGCATTGGGCACTTACAATAAATGCACTTAATACTCCCGCTGAAATGGATAATAGTTTTTTCATATGTATTTGTTTTAGAGTTAAAACCAATCAAATTTAATACTTTTTTGTTCTCTATATATTGAAACATATAATATCTTTTCAACTACCTATTTCGTAACTTTGGGCCTAATGAATTTTAATTTAAAATCGGATTTTAAACCTACGGGTGACCAGCCTGAAGCGATAAGACAGTTAGTTGAAGGGTTATTGAATAGTTCTAAGTCTCAAACTTTATTAGGAGTTACTGGTTCTGGTAAAACCTTTACTGTAGCAAATGTAATACAAGAAATTCAACGACCTACTTTAATTTTAAGCCATAATAAAACATTGGCAGCTCAATTATACAGTGAGTTCAAGAGCTTTTTTCCGGATAATGCCGTAGAGTATTTTGTTTCGTATTATGATTATTATCAACCCGAAGCATATTTACCGGTAACTGACACATATATTGAAAAAGATCTATCAATTAACGAAGAAATAGAAAAACTACGCCTAAGCACCACTACATCTCTTCTTTCCGGAAGAAGAGATGTAGTGGTGGTTTCATCTGTTTCTTGCATTTATGGTATCGGAAACCCTGCCGATTTTCATGAGAATGTAACCACCCTTTCTGTGGGCGAAAAAATAAGCCGAAACAAATTGTTGCATAAGTTGGTTCAGGCATTATATTCCAGAACAGAAACTGACTTTAATCGTGCAAAGTTTAGAGTAAAAGGCGATACCGTAGATATTTGGCCGGCATACACAGATATTAGCTATCGTATTTTGTTTTGGGGCGATGAAATTGAGTCGATAGAATCATTCAATCCTCTAAGTGGGGCAGGTATAGAATCGTTTGATAAACTATCTATTTATCCTGCCAATATTTTTGTTACAACGAAAGAAACATTGGAATTAGCGATACGAGAAATTCAAACCGATTTAGTTTCTCAGGTTGATTTTTTTAAACAATGCGGAAAAACACAGGAGGCTAAAAGATTGGAAGACCGCGTAACATACGATATAGAGATGATGAGAGAGTTAGGTTATTGCTCCGGAATTGAAAACTACTCTCGTTATTTCGATAGAAGGAAAAAAGGTGATCGACCTTTCTGCCTTTTGGATTATTTCCCTAAAGATTATCTTTTGGTTATTGATGAAAGCCATGTTACCATTCCTCAGATAAACGGAATGTATGGAGGCGACCGCTCTCGTAAAGAAAATTTGGTAGAGTACGGTTTTCGTTTGCCTGCCGCCTTAGACAATAGACCTCTAAGGTTTGATGAATTTCAATCGCTCATCAATCAGGTTTTATATGTTAGTGCTACCCCTGCCGATTATGAATTGAATGAATCGGGAGGAATAATTGTGGAGCAGGTTATACGACCTACGGGTTTGTTAGATCCCGAAATTGAAGTTAGACCCAGCCTTAATCAAATAGATGATTTATTAGAGGAAATAACTCAAAGAGCCGAAAAAGATGAACGCGTGTTGGTAACTACGCTTACCAAAAGAATGGCCGAAGAGTTAAGTCGATACCTTAAGAGAGTCGGTGTGCGATGCGAGTACATTCATTCCGATATTGATACGCTGGAAAGAGTGCAAATTTTAGACAATCTTCGTAAAGGTTTATTTGATGTGTTGGTAGGAATTAATTTATTAAGAGAAGGGTTAGATTTACCTGAAGTTTCATTGGTTGCTATTTTAGATGCTGATAAAGAGGGATTTCTCCGTTCAACACGTTCGCTTACGCAAACAGCGGGAAGAGCGGCAAGAAATGTAAATGGCAAAGTAATTATGTATGCCGATAAAATAACCGATTCCATGCAACGCACCATAAATGAAACAAATCGAAGAAGACTAAAACAAATTCAATATAATACAACGCACCAAATTACTCCCACTCAAATTACAAAAGAATACAAAGAAATTCTTGGCAAAGGGCCTATTCCAGACACAGCTATAAAAGCAAAAGCATACGCTATAAATATTGAAAATACAATTGCCGCAGACCCCCTAGTAAAATATATGAATGTGAAGGAACTCGAAAATTTATTATTTCAAACTCAAGATGCCATGAAATTAGCCGCCAAAGAAATGGATTTTATGGAAGCGGCTCGCCTTAGAGACGAAATGCTCGAATTAAATAAACTCATTAAAAATAAGGAAAAAGGTTTATGAAAAATATATGTGTCCTCTTTTTGATTTTCTCCTGTTCTCTTTTTCTACTCCACTGCAACTCATCAAAAAACCTAATCATAAAGGAAAACCTTCCGGTTTCTCTTATTATCGATAAAAGGTTTAGCCCTTTTGAACTAAAAAAAACGTACCATATTGATACCTCTTTTATTCTTCAAAACCAATTAATAATTCAGGTGAGTTACACAGGAGGCTGTGAAAAACAAAACTTTTCTCTCTACTCAAAGGGCGATTTAACGAAGAGCATACCTCCTTTAACTACCTTTTATTTACACTCCGATTTTAAATCCGATAAGTGCAATAAAAAGGTGAAACACCTTTTAACGTTTGATATTTCTCCCTTTAAGCAACGATATAACAAAACTTTACGTATTAGCTTAGTCGGTTATTTACACGAATTAATTTACGAACCTAAATGAAAACCTTTTTCCATCTCATTGCTTTACTCTTTTTAACAGCCTTTTCTACAAAGTTAAAATCTCAACTTGCATCTCCGGGTTTACCCAAAAGCTTTTCGACTACCGTTTTTGTAAATACCGGAACAATTATTCTAAATCCGGTAAACAAAGATTCTTTATTGGCCGAAGATGCCATTACCGACTCACACAAAGACATTCCTTGGCGGTTCGGACACCCTATCCCCGTTCATTTTTCTCTTAAAAATAAAGGGTATTGCACCACCCTCCCAAATGGAGACCGTATCTGGAAATTAAAAATCATCGCTCCCAATGCGGTTTCTATCAATATCAACTACTCCGTATTTCGAATTCCTGAAAATGCCCAATTCTTTTTATATTCCGCAGACAAAAAACAAATACTTGGGGCCTTTACCTCATTAAACCATAACTCCGATGGGCAATTTGCAACCTCCCTTATTCAAGGGCAAAGCGTTTCTTTAGAATACTACGAACCTGCAAATGCTGCTTTTGAAGGAAACATTACACTTTCTGACATCGTTTACGGATACCGCAGTTTACACGATAAAGCAAAAGGCTACCTCGATTCGGAACCTTGTAATGTAAATGCCATTTGCGATAGTGTTTTATGGAAACCCGAAATACGCTCGGTAGTAATGTTACTTACTGCGAGCAACAGCCGGTATTGCAGCGGAGCATTAATAAACAATGTCAAACAAAACGGAAAACCATACATCTTAACCGCCAACCACTGCGGTACAAGTACCAATCACATTGTAATGTTTGGCTACTGGTCTTCATCGTGCAATAATTCTCAAGATGGACCAACCAACAAAACCCTGCAAGGTTGTTATATCAGAGCCTTTGATTCGCCCTCCGATTTTCGTTTGTTAGAAATGCTGCAAACACCTCCCCCGCAATACAATGTGTTTTATGCCGGATGGGACGCTAAAGATGAAACCCCTTTGGAATCGAAAGGAATACACCACCCCAGTGGTGATGTAATGAAAATATCGCACGATAAAGATTCGGCCTTCCACTCCGGATACTACACTACCGGAAATAACCATTGGATGGTTGCCGATTGGGATTCGGGTACCACTGAAGGGGGATCTTCCGGTTCTCCGCTATTTAATCAATTGCATCGCATTGTTGGTCAGTTACACGGAGGAAACGCCTCTTGCAATAACAATGAAATGGATTATTACGGAAAATTTTCATACTCATGGAATACGAATTCAGACACACTAAAACAACTTAAACATTGGTTAGACCCCGATAATACAGGTATTACACACCTTGATGGGTTTAGTCAAAGCCCGGTTGTAATTAATTTAGATGCGGCCGCTATTTACATTGGCGGAATAAACCCAAAAATATGTGGAGATACCATAAAACCCATCGTTTATTTCAGAAACAATGGGAATACAACTCTCACTTCTTTAGAAATTGAATTTAACTATGATGGGGGAACGACATCTAACTTAAATTGGGCGGGAAACTTACCACCTTATCATGTTGCACAAATAGGATTACCTCCTTCTGCTCCTGCAAAAGGCCTGCACAAACTTGCCATTGCCCTAAAAAAACCTAATGGAGGAACCGACTTATATTTTCCGAATGATACCATAAGGAAAACTTTTTTTATAAATAACACCCCACACTTAATTGATTTAGAAATTACCACCGATAGCTACGGCTCCGAAACTTTGTGGGAAATTTTAGATATGCAAAATAATTCCATTATAACCGGAGGACCGTACCCCGATGTAAACGGGGGCGAAACATACAACCACTCCATTTGCCTTTACGAGGGCTGTTTTAAGTTTGTGCTAAAAGACAGCTATGGAGATGGCTATTGCTGTACTTTCGGAAACGGCTCATTCTACGTTACCGATACCAATCCTTTTGATACGCTGACTTTAGATACTAGTTTTAATGCAGCTTCCGACACTTTTTTATTTTGCCTTGGCGATTCTTGCTCCTTGTTTCTGACTGCATTTATACAAAACGAATCTCCCGGATTAAATAATGGTTCTATTGATTTGAATGTACTGGGGGGAAGTGGAAATTACAGCTATGTGTGGAGCAATGCTCAAACCACGCAAGATATAACCAATATTACAACCGGCATGTACAAAGTAACGGTAACGGATTTAATCTACGGATGTGCCGATTCCTTATCGGTATACATTGGTTCTACCAATAGGATCTCAGAGATAAATCTTATTCAACACTGGAAGGTGTATCCCAACCCTTTTACTCATGATGTTACCATAGAAGCTGCTTTGGCAAACGAAATAATAATAACCGATGTAACAGGAAAAGTAGTTTTTTCCGAACAGTTTAATTCTGAAAAAATAATTCTTTCACTACCACATCTACATTGGGGAGTTTATTTCATTTCTCTTCAAAACAAAAAAAATAACCTTTTCAAAACATTTAAGCTAATTAAAAACTAACAAACAGAATGATTTTAATTGCAGACAGTGGTTCTACTAAAACCGATTGGAGATTAATTAGTAATTCCGTAGAAATTTCTCAACACATTACCAAAGGATTAAACCCTTATCATTTAAGCGAAACTCAGATTTCGGACGAGATTTTTGTATTCTCTAAAAATATTGATGCGGCCAAGGTTTCTGCCTTATTTTTCTATGGTGCAGGTTGTTCTTCCGAAACCAAAAAGCAACATGTAAAAAATGCTTTACAAAAAAACTTTGTAAATGCTCACATAGAGGTAGAACATGATTTACTGGCTGCTGCTCGAGCTACATGCCTTAATCAAAAAGGTATGGCTTCGATACTCGGAACAGGTGCTAATTCTTGTTTATTTAACGGAAAAGAAATAATAGAAAATATTCCTTCCTTAGGTTATTTACTGGGTGATGAAGGAAGTGGTGCCTACATGGGAAGAATGTTGCTAATACAGTATCTTCAGCACGAACTACCCAACGATTTGATGGAGGCATTCAAAAAAAACTACCCTTTCTCTTTAGAACAACTATTAGACAGCGTATATAAACAATCCATGCCATCTAGATATTTGGCAAGTTTCGCCCCCTTTCTTTTACTACACAAAAACCACCCACACATTAGGTTATTGACAGAAAATGCTTTTCAACTTTTTTTTACCCGTTACATTTGCAAATACACGAACCACCACACATTGCCTTTGCATTTTGTAGGCTCTATTGCTTTTTATCACCACGAAACACTACAGTACGTGGCAGAAAAAAATAACGTGTGTATTGGAAAAATAATAGAAAAACCCATTGCTGGATTGGTGTTATACCATACCAGCATGTAATTTTTTTTTAGTAACCGAGTTTTTTTACCAGTTCCGGACTTAGGTTTGGCAAATTATTACGTTCCATTAAAAAGCTGGTTAAACCGGCAATATCCTTAAAGATATAATGTTTATCTAAAGCTCCTTTCAAATAATCTTTTCCGGTACTACCGCCTGTTCCGGTACGAGTACCAATCATGCGATGAACCATATTTACATGTCTGAAACGCCAAGTAGAAAGCAGTTCATCAACCTCTAGCAAGCTATCTAAAATTCGGTAGGGCAAATACAGCATTGGGTAAGCTCTGTAGAGCATAATAAATAAAGCCGATCGAGAGGCTTTGGCACTTAGCGAACGTTCTTTATTTTCGGTAAAAAAAGTTTCGCAAAAACCTTGCAGGTTCGTTTTTTCATTTTCGGATAAACTCTGCGAGTATCTTTGCATGTATTCGCTCCAAAAAATAGGCACATCATTTTTTACAGGAAATTTTGTTTTAAAATTTTTCCAATTTTCTGCATCATCAAAAAAGGGCATACGTTCCAACCAATTATTTAATAGTTCCAATAAAGAGGGGCTATTTTCTACCTCTTTAATCATGTTACGATGCTCTTCGCGTAGCTGAGAAATGTAATATTCCTGTCCATGCCTTTGCTCATATTTTAAGCCTAGTTTAGCTTCTGTAATTTTAAATTGCCAACTTTGAAAACCGGAAGCCGGGCGAAGTAAATCGCGAAAGTCTAAAAAATCCATTGGCGTCATAGTGCCCAATACTTCTATTTGCTGTACTAATAATTTTAAAATGGTATTTATTCTTTCCAGTCGGTGTACCACCATTTGCATGGCCGGACTGTTATCGTTAACCGGTTTAGACATAATGGTTCCTATGGAATCTATTTCATAAATTACTTGTTTAAACCACAATTCGTAAGCCTGATGAATAATAATAAATAACATTTCATCATGTGCCTCTATTCCTTTTTTATCACTTTCGGTTTGTTGGGCATTTAATATTTTATCTAATTGTAAATAATCGCTGTAGTGCACACCATTTGTAGTCATATTATTTTTACTTTATGATTTGAGGCTAAATTGAGAAAAAAAATGAATTTAAAAAATTACTTTTATAGGCTAAAATAAAACCAATGAAAAAGTATAGCACATTAGAAAAAATAGGATTCGTGGGCATTTTACTGCTTTCTGTGCTGAATGTTCTATTGCTTTTAAACGATAAGTTTACACCCTATGTTTTTGTGCCTATGCTGCCTCTTATTATGCTTATTTGGGCAGGAAGAGATTATCGTAAAAACAAAAAATAATTTATTTTTTTGGTTTCTTCTTTTTAAATGATTTTTGAAGGGGAGAGGTAAAAATAAAGCAATCATCAATGGTAATGGGAGTGTAATGATCTGCTTCTTCTATTAGCACAGCAGCGGTGCAGTTTTGCACTGCAGCAATTTCAACTCTTACCCCTCGTGAGCGTAGATGCCTTACCAATTCAACGTAATCCGAATCTCCGGATAATATGATGATGGTATCAACCTTATCGGAAATTTGGGTAGCGTGTATGGTAAGCGGTATATCGGCCGACTTATAACAGGGCACTACTGTTCCGTAATAATTTTCGTGCAAGCGGTCGGCTAATTTCGATGAAATGTTTTCTCCTTCTCTGAAATAAACCAAGCGGTTTAAAGAACGATTGGCTATCAGCTTTGAAATGATGCTATCGAAATTAAGCATAGCATTGGCTTTTCCGGTAAGGGTATGCAGGCCTTTTTCAATATTGTTTCCGTCTACCAGTATGGCTACCGACTGGCTAATGTGTACCATTAGGCTAAGAGTTGTTTTACTACGGCAGAAATTATTTTTCCATCGGCTTTACCACCAAGTTGTTTTGCAGCTATGCCCATCACTTTTCCAAAATCGGCTGCAGAGGCTGCTCCTGTTTGAGTAATAATTTGCTGTACTGCATTTTTTATTTCGTCTTCGCTTAATTGGGCAGGAAGATAGACTTCTATTATTTTTGATTGAAATTCTTCTACATCAGCAAGGTCTGCCCTGCCTTGTGTGCGAAATATTTCTGCTGCTTCTTTGCGTTGCTTTACTAATTTCTGCAACATTTTTAGTTCGGCCTCCTCGTTTGTATTTTCCGAAGCTCCTTTTTCTGTGCTTAATAAAAGCAAAGCCGATTTGATGGCACGCAAGGCTTCCAACTTTTCCTTTTCTTTAGCCAACATAGCGGCTTTGATATCATTGTTTATTTTATCGGTTAAATTCATTGCTCTTTTTTTATTGCGAAGTTAGGAATATTCTGCTTTATGTACATTGTACCTGATGGGATAACAAGCATTATCTTGTCATTAAATACAGTTTTGTAACATAACAAAAATAAAATAAGTATAAGCATTGACCAATACTCTTATTTATGTTAAAACGCACCTTATTTTTCGAAAATAAATGTACTCTTACTACCAAACACGAGCAACTGCACATTAAAACAGATGCAAGAGAGGCTTCTGTTCCCGTAGAAGATATTGGTTTTGTGGTAATAGAAAGTCAGGAAAGTTATATTTCTATTCCGGCATTGAATAAGTTAATATACCACAATGCATCGGTTATTTTTTGCGATGATAAGCACATGCCCACCTCTATGTTATTTAATTTGGAGGGGCATCATTTGCAGCAAGAATTATTCAATGCTGGGATATAAATATACACCATCAAAAGTTTGTACTACGCTTTGTAATATGCCCGAAAAACTTTGGTCTTTTTCGTTGCCAAACAAATTGGTGGCTTCTTTTTTTGCCATCAATTGTTTTTTTAGTTCAACTATGGCTTGTTTGGCTTCTTGGTATTGTATTTCGTAAGTAATTTGTTCGTTTAGACCGGTTGTTTTAATGGCATTGCTGTCGTATTGATTGAGCAACACAAAGCTTTGGGTATAGTTGGTAATAATTTCTAACAATCCTTTGGCTTCGTTCAACGATGTTTCGTTAGCTACCGTTTTTTGTATCAGTTCTACTGTTTTTTGCAATTGCTCCAAGCGGTTTTTATTAATGGTATAACCCTGAACCAAATGTTCTTTTAGGCGTTGTGTTGCCCATTGACGGAAAGCGGTTCCTTGCTTCGAATTTACACGATAACCTACCGACAGAATTGCATCCAAATTATAATATTCTATATCTCTAACTATTTCTCTCTCGGCTTCCTTTTGAACTGTTGCATTTTTTGCAACAGTTGAATCTTTATCCAGCTCTCCTTCTTTATAAATATTAGATAAGTGCCTAGATATTACAGACTTATCCCTTTGAAATAATGCGGCAATTTGATTGAGCGTAAGCCATCAAATTAAATCGCTCTCTTTTCACTCATGCTTTCATCCCATTTAGTAAGGCCACTCAAACGCACAAAAAAAAGGCTTTCATTTTGAAAGCCTTTTTTTTTATTTAAGCAGAAAAAGTTTATTTCCCCACCTTAAGAGTACGGATATTTTCTCCGTTAAAAATATTCAAAAAATAAATTCCATGCGTTCTGTTTACCGGAATCATTACATTTTCGGAAGAACTAATTATATCCAAATTTGATGTGTAAATAATTTGACCCAACGCATTATACAAACGCAACGTAGTATTACCGCTATAATTTTTTAAAGCTACTTTTAGGGTATAATCATCGGTAAAAAATGCACTTACACTCTCCTTATGGTCTATTTCATCAATTTCTGTGGGTGTACAATTACTGATTACCACAGTACCGTTAAATGTGTTATTTCCGCATGAATTGGTGGCTAACAAAGAATAAGCATGATTTCCGGCCGTAGCATAAGTAACGGTAGGAAACTTAGCTGTAGAACTTGCCGGATTGCCGTTCGTAAATGTCCATAAATAGGTATTTGCATCAATGGAATTAGTAGGGTCGAACCAAGCTTGCTCTCCTTTACAAATCTTACCCATATTAGGGAAATACATGGCACTGGCCACAGGCACATCTTTTACTTTAATCGTAATGTCGGCACTTTGTTTGCAGCCTCCGCTATCGGCAGTTACGGTATACACTGTAGTGGCTGATGGCGATACTGTATGTGGACCAGGAGTAGCAGGTAATCCGTTATTCCAAATGTAAGTAGAGGCATTGGTGCTAGTTGCTTCAATAGTGGTAGAACCACCCACACAAATTTCCTGTGCAGCAGAAGTTACATTCAACTCTTTTACTCCTTTTACATTTACTATAATAGTGGATCCTGCTGGCGTACCACACACATTGTACGCACTTAAATACTGATAGTGTTTACCCGGAATAGTAAATGCCACCTTAGGGTTTGGACTGGTTGAAGAAGCAGGGAATGCTCCATGAAATTTCCACGAAAACGAAGTTGCATTGGTACTTCCGGACGAACTAAGTTGTAAAGAGTCTCCCACACAAACTGTACTGAGCAAAGGGGTAGCTTTCGCTTTAACAAATGTGTCTGTAACTAATGGGTAAATATGCATATTAAATTCCGGAGCTCCCCCAAAAATAGTAGTTAGCTGATACCATGCTGAAGTATAAAAGCCGTACGACCAAGCAGTGTTCGGACGCTGAGGTATTCCGCTTAAGTTCTGCGTATAAGCAATAGCTACTGTATCTCCGGGAGTATGGGTTATTTGAATACCTACATGGAAGTTTCCGGGAATAGCTATGGCACTATCAAATAAAACCGTCATAGGTTTATAATTTGTACCTACGTATGCTTTTATCTCTTGCAATGTAACATTTTTGGTTGCCAACACATTGCCTGGAGCATTGCTGGGGCCTGTGGCATCCCACATGGTAACCGTAACAAAGCTATTCGGATTGTTAACAAACAATTTCGAAAAATGAATTTCAGCTCCGGTAACAAAGGAGTAAGGAGCATAATTATCGTAAAAATCGGACCATTTGGTTATTTGAGGACTTAACTTATTATGACCACCCAAATACCCTCCGGAACCAATGGTGTAGGTTGCAAACTGGTCTCCGGGTTTGGTGTTTGTAATTTTACTACAACCGGTAGTAGGTAAAACGGTAATATAAAAGTTTTTAGTTTTTACACCTTGTCCACCGGTATTGGTAGCTTGCAAAGAGACGGTATAATTTCCGGGTGTGTTGTACGTAACCGAAGGGTTTTGAGAAGTGGAAGAGGCAGGTGTACCGCCAGAAAATGTCCATTGCCACGAACTCGGAATATTAGTGCTTTGATCGAAAAACTTTATACTAGTTCCAGCAAAAATTACCGTATCGGTTGCAGTAAAATTAGCCGTTGGTGCTGTATTGGCAAGAGTTTGTAAACATTGCATAGACGAGTAAGCATTAATTCTTCCTGCACCAATTTGACCAATATATCCTGTATTCATATAGTCTATATTATCACATGAACCTTTAATGCAGTTTTCCAGTTCTGAAATCGGCATGTTGGTGTTTAAAGAAAGCATCAAACCGGCTAAACCTGTAACCATAGCACTTGCTTGCGAAGTACCCGACATAAACGTATATTGATTAGTGGGTACACAGCTATAAATATCAGAACCGGGGGCCATTACATCAATGTATGAACCAAAATTAGAAAACGAAGATTTTTTATCAGAAGCTGCAGTAGATCCTACTCCTAGTACACCGGTATATGCTGCAGGATAAAAATTATTAGAGGTATTAGCATTTCCGGCAGCCGCTATAATTAAAACATTTTTAGATTTTGCCCAGTTAATTACGTTCTGAGCCGTAACACTATTGAGAGTACTTCCCCATGGGCAATTAATTACCCTTGCTCCGGCTATTACGGCATAAACAATGCCTTCGTATCCGTGAGTAATAGCATTTGGACTACTGGTATTTTTAGTAGCTTTTACGGGTATTACTCTTATTCCATACCCAATAGATGCGATCCCTCCGTTATTATTGGTTCTTGCCGCAATAACACCAAAATTATGTGTGCCATGGTTCCATGTATTGCTTGGCCCTATGAGGTTATTATCCATGTCGGCTACATCAAACCCTTTTCGGTCATCAACGTATCCATTCCAATCATCATCTATTTGATTGGTAGGAGACTCTCCCACATTGTTATACACCATAATGGAAACTTCTGGGTGGTTTACATCAAAGGCATTATCAACTATAGCTACAACGGCATTGGGGCTTCCTGTAGAAATATCCCAAGCCTGAGCCGCATTAATTTTCATTAATCCCCATTGGTAAGTAATGTTATAATTCGGATCATTGGGAATAGAGGCAACTTCGTCTAAAGGCACTCGCTCTGCATAATCTAACACGTTTAACTGAAGAAGTTCTTTCAACAACGCTTCTGTTTTATTGCTCATCGAAAATTCGAGCATAAATGTATTTTGTAATGCAGGTAAATCAGCCGCAAAAAACGGACGATAAATTCTTTCTATGCCATATTTTGCAGAAATAGCCTGTATAAATGGCAACTCATTCATTTCTACCTTTTGTGTTTTTTCATTCCTTTTTTGATGTTTTGTAAAAAGATATTGGTCTTTAAGCTTAAACCATAATTTACCTTCTTGATACATGGGGTTTGTTTGTGAATAGGCATTTCCCGCAAACATTGCACTTATTATTACAAGTGCCATAAGTAAAACTCTTTTCATATTTTATTTTTTTTTAGAAAACTAAAGTAAGCAAAATGTAAATGATACTCTATTTCTATTTAAAAAAATATTAACTTTGTTGACATGAGGGGAATTAGCTCCATATTGCTCTGTGTTTATCTTTTATTTCTGCTAGCAGGAATAAATATAGGTAAGCATTATTGTGGCGATACTCTTGAAAAAATATCTTTTTTTTCTATCCCTGAAAGTTGCTGCGATGCCGAAAAGGTTCCGGATTGTTGCAAAAACGAAAATGTGCGTATTTCTATAAAAGATAATTTTAATGTAATTCTAAATCATTTTTCACTTCAACCCTCTTTTTCTTTTTTAGCCTTTTTATACACCTCTAATACAAAGGCTAACGATTTTACATTCGAACTTTTTTCTGAAAGTAAAATTATTTACCCTCCCCCACTTCTCACAAAAAAATATTACTCTCTCCACATTCTCTTTCTTTCTCTTCTTATTTGATTTTTGGTGTTTAGGGCCATAGCCCTTTATTTGTTAAAGTATTCACTTTAAAAACACCTAAGATGAAAGTTGTTTGTTATTTAATTTTTTTTCTACTCTCTGTTTCTAGTATTAATGCTCAAATTATTCGAGGAAAAGTATTGTCTAAAACAAATCTTACACCCTTACCCGGAGCTAATGTTTACTGGAAAAACGAAAACAAAGGTACCAGCACCAATGCCAACGGGCAATTCGAAATGGAAGCAATAAAATTACCCGCTCAATTAATTGCCAGTTTTGTGGGGTTTAGAAATGATACGCTTCGTATCGATGATGACCAAATCAAGGATGTTATTTTTTATTTGGAAGAAAGCATTTTACTGAAAGAAGTAGAAGTAAGTGCAGAGCAATCATCAACCTTCATGAGCATGAGACCTGCAATTCCTATTGAGCATATTACTTCAAAAGAATTAAAGAAAGCAGCCTGCTGCAATCTTTCCGAAAGTTTTGAAACCAATGCATCGGTAGACGTGGCAGTTACCGATGCTGTTTCGGGAGGAAAAAAAATTCAGATGCTTGGATTAGATGGTATTTACACTCAAATTCTTTTCGAAAATATGCCGTTTTTAAGAGGTTTATCATCTTCGTATGGATTAAATTTTGTGCCGGGCACATGGGTTGAATCCATGCAAATTACCAAAGGTTCGGGTTCTGTTGTAAACGGGTACGAATCGATGGCCGGACAAATAAATATTGAATTTTTAAAGCCCGAAGAACATGAAAAAATATTTGTAAACCTGTACGCCAATCACCAATCTCGTTACGAGGCCAATGTTCATTTGGCACAAAAAATTTCGAAAAAAATAAGTAATCTGCTTTTTTTACATGCCAATACGGTACAATCTAAAACCGATATGAACCAAGATGGTTTTTATGATATGCCCTTCAGCAATCAACTAAATTTATTTAACCGTTGGAATATAAATACCGAAAAATGGGAATCGAAATCGGGTATAAAAGTAATGTGGGACGACCGCATTTCCGGTCAAACCCATTTTAACAAAAACGTAGAACAAAAATTTCAAAATGCCTATGGTATTGGAGTAAATAACCAACTGGCAGAAGCGTTTACAAAAAACGGTTTTTTATTTCCTAACAAACCTAATAAAAGCATTGGCACCATTGTAAACGGAAAAATACACCGTCAAGAAATGTTTTTTGGTAATCGAAGGTATAGTGGTACTGAACAAAATGTAAATGCCAATCTTATTCACCAGTCCATGCTGGGAAACACCTTTCATACCCTAAAACTAGGTGGAAGTTTTGTATTTGATGAATACAACGAAAAATATAACGACTCACTGTTTAACCGAACTGAAATGGTGCCGGGAACCTTTGCCGAATATACCTATAACGATGAAATAAAATTTTCGGTAGTAGCCGGAATCAGAGCCGACTGGCATAATCTTTTCGGTTTTAGATTCACTCCCCGTTTACACCTTAAATACAATATTCTGAAAGAAACTATTTTAAGGATGAGCATAGGCAGAGGATTTAGAGTAGCAAACCTTTTTATTGAGAATAGTTCCGTTTTTGCCAGTGCAAGAAATGTAATTATAAAAACACCTATTATGCCGGAAGATGCTATAAATACAGGAGGTTCGCTGCTACATAAGTTTACCTTTTTAGGAAGAGAAGCATCGTTTGTAGCCGACTATTTTTATACTACTTTTTTAAATCAGGTAGTGATAGATTTAGATTATCATCCGCAACAGGTTTGGTTTTATAATTTAAACGGAGCCTCGTATTCGCACAGCACGCAAACCGAAATAAACTTTTTTGCTTTCGAAAAATTTGAAATAAAAATGGCCTATAAATTTTATTCTGTAGAAAGCACATACAATGGCATTTTACAAGCTAAACCATTAGTACCCAAGCATAGAATTTTAGTAGGTTTTTCGTACACTACTTTCAACGAAAAATGGAAATTTGATGCTTCGGCCAACTACTTCGGAAAAAGCAGATTGCCCAATACAAGCACAAACCCCAATGTATACAAACGAAACCATTATTCTATTCCTTACACATTGGCTCACCTGCAAATTACCAAAATTTTTAAACACATAGAAACCTATTTAGGTGGAGAAAACCTATTAAACTTTATACAACCTAATGCTATAATAGCTCCCAATGATCCTTTCGGAAATTATTTTGATGCCTCTATGATGTGGGCACCTGTAAACGGCCGAATGGTTTATGGAGGAATTCGATTTAAAATAAAATAACCATTAAATTTAATAACTATGAAAAAACTAATCATTGCCTCCGTTTTTCTTTTCGCTTTTCAACTAAACACAAAGTGCCAAGATGCTCCTAAAGGAACCGAAAAAATAGAAATCAAAACATCGGCTGTTTGCGGTATGTGCAAGGAAAGACTTGAAAAAGAAATTGGCTTTGCAAAAGGTGTTAAAAAAGCAACCTTAAACAAAGACACGAAAGTAATTACTATTTACTACAATCCTAAAAAAACAAATACGGAAAGCCTAAAACAAAAAATAGCTCAAACAGGGTACGATGCCGATGAAGTAAAAGCAGATGAAAAGGCTCATTATAAACTACCCGATTGCTGTAAAAAAGGAGTAGAAATTCACGATTAACTATTTGTTAATACTTTTCATTATTACTGTTGAAAAGTAAATAACTAATTATTTTCTAACTTCTTACACTTAATCGAAATCCCTTTTTACCTGTTGAATAAAAAGGACGTGTTTCTTTTTAGAGTGTTTTTTGTAATTTCATGCCTCTTTTAAACTATTAAGTATCATGAAATTTACTTTTTCTTCATTACTCACAGGGCTTCTCTTATTTTTTCACTTTACTGCTTTTGCCGTTTGCGATACCCTCAACAACCCGCCTTTTGGCACATTATCTCTTATCAGCCTTCAAATTCCAAATTCGGGCTACATGGCCGGAAATAATAGTACCGGAAATAAATCGGTGGCCGAACGTTTTTCTTCATTTGGATCTCTTACTCATGTTACCGGAGGAAGAATTTATTTTGGCCATATTAAAGATGGGGGTAATAATGCTTTTGTTCAGTTTAAAATATGGGATAATACCGGAAACGGAGGCAAACCAGGTAATGTTTTAGCAGTTGTAAGTGTTCCTTTGGCCGATTTAGATGCTAATATTACGAATAATGCTTATCCAAATGGAGGAGGCTTTTTTGAAATTATTTTTCCTTCTTCGGTAGCCATTACTCCCTCCTTTTATTTTGGTGCAACCATGTTAAATTTTGGAAATGGCGATACATTAGGTATCGTTTCAAACAGCCCAGGTAATTCTTTTCAAAACTCGGCATGGACAGAGGGAAGCAATAACATATGGCAAAGCTTTTCTTCCGCCTATAGTATTTCCACTTTATCGCTATTTATTTCTCCTTACATGACGAATATTCCGGCTCATGCAAGTATTACAGCAAGCCCTATTTCTATTTGTCAGGGACAAAATGTATTCTTCTCTGCCGGAGCTTCACAAAACGCACAAAATTACGGGTGGCAATTTTCGGCTGGAAACCCATCTATTTCAACAAATACAAATCAGGTGGTAAACTACACCTCTGCCGGAACGTGGAAAACCTTTCTTACGGCAAAAGGAGTTTGCCATTCACAACACATCGATAGCATTTCCATTACCGTAAACGATAAACCTCAACTCTCTCTTAGCGGGCTGGGCCATGTTTTGTGTAATGGAGCGAATACCGGATTTGTATCTGTTTCGGCTACCGGAGCAGGTGGAAATTACACCTATTTATGGAATACAAACCCCGTTCAAACAAACGATACAGCCTTTAATCTATCGGGCGGAGCGTATACCGTAACAGTAACCGGAAACAATGGCTGCTCTTCTCAACTAAGTGCCACCGTAAATGAACCTTCTGCTATTTCGGTTTCCTTTAACTCCACCACTTCTTCCTGCACACCCGGAAACGATGGAACAGCAACAGCAAACCCTAGCGGAGGTGTACCCGGATACTTATACAACTGGAACACTTTTCCTACTCAAACTACTCAAACAGCTACTAATCTAAATGGAAATACCACTTACCTTGTTACTATTACCGACCAAAATGGTTGCAATAAATTAGATAGTGTATTTGTGCCTAATTTTTCAAACCTGCTTTCTACAACATTTACAACCACAAGTGTTAGTTGTTTTGGCGGAAACGATGGTACCGCAACGGTTAACGTATCAGGAGGTTCTGGTAACTATTCCTATCTTTGGAATACTAATCCTTTGCAAACCACACAAACCGCTACCGGTTTAAGTGCCGGCTCTTATTCGGTAACTGTTACCGATAATAACAATGGGTGCACCAAAATCGGAATTGTAAGCATTTCACAACCAAGTGCTATCTCTCTTTCGGCCTCATCTACCCCTATTTCGTGTGCGGGAGGAACTAACGGAACAGCCACTGTAAACCCATCGGGAGGTACACCACCCTACAGTTATTCGTGGACGAGTATTCCTCCTCAATTTACACAAACAGCCACCAACTTACCCGGAGGAACCTACACCTGCACCGTAACAGATGCCAATGGATGCGTAGATTTAATTAATGCCACCGTAAACCAGCCCGCTCCCGTTAGTGCTTTTATTATAAGCAGTTCTAACCCTCAATGTGCTATGGGATTATTTAACGGGCAAGCCGTAGCAGGGGCTAATGGCGGCACAGGAAATTACAACTTTACATGGAATACCAATCCCGTTCAGATAAACGATACCGCTTTTAATATAGGACCAGGAACATGGAAAGTGTACGTTACCGACCAAAATAACTGTATCGATTCGGCTACCGTAACACTAACTGCTCCGGGCAATCAACCCAATGTTTCTATTGTTTCTAAAACCAATAATGTTTGTTTTGGTGGAAGTAGTGGCACAGCCACCACCTCTGCTTCCGGAGGCACTCCACCCTACTCTTATCTTTGGAATACCATTCCTCCTCAGTTTGGAGGCGTTGCGGTTAATCTACCTGCCGGAACATTTAAAGTTACTCTTTCCGATATAAATGGCTGCGAAGATACTGCCTTTGTTACCATTTCTCAGGGTGTACAAATTACAGCTACCTTTAACACTACACCCGAAAATTGCGGAGCAGGTAACGGAATAGCTACCGTATTTCCCTCTGGTGGAACTCCCGGATACACCTACTCCTGGAATACAAACCCAATACAAATTACACAAACAGCTATTAATCTTTCGCAGGGAACATACACTGTTACCATTACCGACAATGTCGGATGCATAGCCAATCATAGTGTAAATGTGTGGAATACTTCAGGAGGAATAACCACTACTAAAATGTTTACTCCAGTACTTTGCAACGGGGATTCTAACGGAACAGCTACGGTTACACCAAGCGGAGGAACCCCCGGCTACCTTTATCTTTGGAATACCAATCCGGTGCAAACTACCCCAACTGCTAACAACCTGAAAGCAGGTTCTTACATTGTAAAAACTACCGACCAAGCAGGATGCTCCGTTACCGATACTATTTCTGTTTCAGAACCCTTGCCTTTAAACCTCAATCCAAATTTTCAAAATACCATTTGTGCCGCAAACAACGGTATGGCCATTGTTGAACCTACCGGAGGGAATGGAGGATATAGCTTTCTTTGGACTCCCGGAAATCAAACCACCTCTAGTATTAATAATTTATCGGCCGGTCTTTATAAAGTAGTGGTTACCGATGCAAATGGTTGCAAAGACAGCACAGTAATAACTATTTCTCAACTAAACAATTCTATTACATCTAACACTTTTATTATTGATACGGTTACTTGTTTCGGAGGAAACAATGGTTCGGCATACGCAGTACCCACTAACGGCACAGGGCCATACGCCTTTACATGGAACACCGTACCATCGCAAAGTAACGATACGGCTTTTAATATGCCTGCCGGAGTATTTACCGTAACTATTCTTGATGTATTTGGTTGCGTTGGAGTCAATACTGTTACGGTTCATCAAGCCCCTGAAATTATTTTGAATATTAATAGCATAAACAATTCCGATAGCATAAATTGCAATGGAGCAGCTTCGGTTGTTGTAAACGGTGGCACACCCGGATACAGCTATGCATGGACACCTGGAGGCCAAAATACGTCAAGTATCGGCAATCTATGTAAAGGCAACTATTGTGTTACCGTTACCGATGTAAACAACTGCTCAAAAAACATCTGCACATTTATTCAAGGGCCTGATCCTTGCAATCTTTCCATCAACCTGAACACCACTGATGCAACCTGCTTTGGAACAAACACAGGTACGGCTTTAGCTACCACAAGTGGAGGCACACCCCCTTACACTGAAATTTGGAAAGATTTAAACGGAACCCCAGTTAATCCTAACACACTATATGCAGGATTATATACTTTACTGATAATTGATGATAATGGCTGTACAGACTCCATTTCTTTCATTATTTCAAACCCAACTTCCATTATAGCCGATGTGTTTATTACACACAATATTTGTTTTGGAGGAAATACTGGAACCGCACTAATAACGAATATTTTTGGCGGAACAAGTCCATACACCGTTAGCCCAAGCAGTCCGGTTAACAACCTTTCGGCAGGCAATTATTCCTTTACTGTTACCGATAGCAACGGATGCCAAAAATCTTTTCCGTTTATCATTCTTCAAGGAATTGAGATTAGTATTACCAGCAACAGCATACCGGCCACTTGCACCCTCTCCGATGGGGTAGCATTTGCCAGTGCCAGCGGTGGACTGCCCCCATACACTTATTTGTGGAGCGATGCTGATTCTACCCAAAATAATACCCTATTTGATGTAAAAGCAGGAACGTATTTGGTAACCGTAACCGATAGCAATAACTGCTCTAACACAGCCAGCGTAACCATTCCATCAATTAGTAATATAACCTCAAAAATCGAAACTACACCCGAAAGTTGCACCGGTTTTTTTGATGGAACAGCTACCGTAGCAGTTACATACGGTCTTGCCCCATACACCTTTAGTTGGTCTAACAGTGTGGCCGAACAAAGCATAAGCGGACTTAAAACCGGAATATACACAGTAATTATTCGAGATGCCAGAGGCTGTATTGGAAAAGACACTGCCCATGTTGCCTTAGAAAACAATGCTTGTATTAATATTCCAAACGCCTTTACCCCCAATGGAGACGGCACAAATGAGTATTGGAGAATTAAAGGTTCCGAAGCTTATCCTAACATGCAAGTAGAAGTACTTAACCGCTGGGGTAGTATTATTTTTAGCTCCTTAAACGGGTACAAAGTACCATGGGACGGGAGGTATAACGGAAAAGAAGTAGCCCCAGGAGTTTACTACTACATTATAAACCTAGGAGACGGAAGTAATGTACTAACCGGCTCTGTAACTATTATACGATAAACTATGAAAAATATAAGTATGAAAAATCCCCTTCTAATGCTGTTATTTTGTGGTGTAATCACTACTCTCAAAGCTCAGCAACTTCCGTACTATAGTCAATACATGCTCAATGGATTTCTGTTGAATCCGGCAGTAGTCGGCACTCAAGAAGGGATACCTATTGCCTTAACCTACCGTAATCAATGGGCAGGCTTTACCGATGCACCAAAAACCTTTACCCTTAGCGGAAACGGAATGACCGGAAAACGAGTAGGCTTAGGAGGTATTGTATTTGCCGAAAAAACAGGTCCGGTAAGCCGTACTGGCATACAGGGAACGTACGCCTACCACATGGAATTAACCAATCAAATTAAATTATCGTTAGGTGTTGGGGGAATGTTGCACCAACATGTGTTAGATCAGTCTAAACTAAACCTCGATGAAGCTAATGATGTAGCTGTATTGGGTATAAAACAAAAAGACATGGTGGCCGATGCGAACTTCGGATTTTATGTTTATCACAAAAATTTTTATAGCGGATTTTCTGTTCCACAACTTTTTCAAAACAAAGTAGAATTAGAAAGTAATAAGGGAAACTTAAACAGACTTTACCGTCATTACTTCTTTAACTTAGGTGGGCGTTTTCAGCTAAACGAAAAAACACAATTGGAACCCTCGCTTTTAATTAAAGCTGTTTCTGCCGCTCCCTACCAATTCGATTTGAATTGTAAAGCCCTGCTTGAAAACAAATACTGGGTAGGTTTATCGTACCGCGACCAAGAATCAATTGTGTTTCTTGCAGGTTTAGAGCATAAACAATTTCGCATCGGAGTTTCGTACGATTACAGTATTACCAGCGTAAGAAAATATTCAAGCGGATCGCACGAAATTTATTTAGCATATAATATTCAATCTATTTTAAAGAAGAAAACTAAAGAGCCAACTGAAAACGAGCCCACCCAAAGTTTTCCTGAACCAAAGAATGTGGAATAATTTGCTCTTTATACTACCAAACTATATATATTTCTAAGAGAGGAAGTATTTTTACCTTTGCCCCTCTATGAAGTTTTTATTTATACACACCCTATTGATTTGTGTTAGTGCATTAAACATTTTTGCCCAAACTACAAAGTGTATAGATATTAAAAAAGCAAAACATAAAATTATACTAGATGGAGAACTTAACGAACCCGATTGGCAATTAGCCGACCCTGCCAACGACTTTATTAGAAACTTGCCAAACGACACAGGAGCTGCCATTACACCCTCAAAAGCATTTATTACTTACGATGACCAGTTTCTTTATATAGCAGCCATCTGTTACGATGATATGCCCGACAAAAAATATGTTATTCAATCGCTGAAACGCGATTTTTCTTTCCCTAAAAACGATGCCTTTCAGGTTACAATAGACCCTTTTGACGACCGCACCAACGGCTTTAGCTTTGGGGTTAACGCCTACGGAGTACAACGCGAAGGCCTTATTGCAAATGGAGGCGGCTTTGGAGTTAGCACCGACTGGGATAATAAATGGTTCAGTAAAACAAAAATGTATGAAGACAAATGGATTGTGGAAATGGCCATTCCTTTTAAAACCCTTCGATTTAAAGACAACAGCAGCATTTGGAAAATTAATTTTTCTAGAAATAACTTAAAACGTAACGAAACTTCGGCATGGAGTTTTGTTCCCCGAAACTTTAATGTGGCCGTACTTAATTTTTGTGGAGAAACATACTGGGATACTCCTTTAAAGAAAACCGGAACCAATATTTCCATTATTCCTTACGGAATTTCACGCAATACGATAGACTTTACTAAAAATCCAACCGAAGAAAAATATCATTTAAACGGTGGTGGCGATGCAAAAATTGCCATTACATCATCGCTTAACCTTGATTTAACTGTAAACCCCGATTTTTCACAGGTAGAAGTGGACAGGCAGGTTACTAACCTAAGTCGGTTTACGCTATTCTTTCCTGAAAAAAGACAATTTTTTATTGAAAATAATGACCTCTTCGGGCAACTTGGCTTTAGAAATATAAGACCTTTTTTTTCTCGTAGAATTGGGCTTGGTTTTAATAACACCACCGGTATTTATGAGCAATTACCTATTGCAGGAGGAGCTCGTTTAAGCGGAAAAATAAACAAAAACTGGAGAATTGGAGTATTGAATATGCTTACTCCTTACAATAAAAATATTTTGCATGCCCCCCAAAATTATTCGGTAGCCGTTGTGCAACGTAAACTAAAGGGAAATTCAAACATTACCGCTTTTATGGTAAACAGACAAACTTTAGGAAATGATACAACGAGTAAACTATATTACAATCACGCCCATTTTAACCGTGTGGCAGGGGTTGACTATAATATTAATGCATTAGAAAATAGGCTGATTGGGAAACTTTTTTATCATCAATCATTCAACCCTAATTATATAGGAGATGAGGGCAGTAATGCTTCGTTTTTAGCTTACAACAACAGAAAATGGTTTTTAATGTGGAACCACGAATATGTGGGAAAAAACTATGTAGCCGATGTTGGCTTCGTTCCCCGTAAGGCTATTTGGAGAATAGAACCGGAAATAAGACATCGTTTTTTGCCCGAAAACTCATTTATTATCAGCCACAGTCCTGGAGTTTATCTCGATGCGTATTGGAATCATTCGTATCAATTGCTCGACCAAATTGCCAAATTCGATTATGCCCTTGTCTTTAATAATACGGCCGAAGCCTCTGTTTACTACTCAAATGTTTATACCCGCCTTACTTATCCCTTCGACCCCTCCGGCACAAACGGTTTAACCCTACATAATGGTTTTACCTCTTACCAAAATACGGCAGGCATCAATGCAAGCAGCAATACCCGAAAAAATTTAAGCGTTGAAGCGGCAGCCAATTACGGAGAATATTTTAACGGAAACAAATTCACCGTTAATGCTAACATTACCTACCGAATTCAGCCCTATGCCCGTTTTACGGCAAGTATCAACCAAGATTATATTTCTTTACCTACTCCTTACTCTTCGGCCAATTGGACCTTACTTGGAACAGAATTAGAATTTTCGTTTACCGACCAATTATTTTGGAATAACTACATTCAATACAATGCTCAGCAAAGTAATTTGAATGTAAACAGTCGCCTGCAATGGAGGTTTAAACCCTTGTCGGATTTATACATTGTTTACACCGATAATTATTTTGCATCTTCCGAAATAAAGGGACTGGATTATACACGATTTACGTTACACGGAAAACGCAACAGAGCTTTGGTTGTAAAACTGATTTATTGGATAAATGTTTAGGTAAACACATTGCTAAACGTATCTATCAATTCAGCGTTTTTTTTACCGATTTTTATATTTTTTCAATAAATATTTAAATTTAAAGGAAACTTCTATAAATTTGCGACCCTTTAAAAGGTTTAAAAGAAACTATTATGAACGCAATTAAATTCGTAGAAAACGACTTAGCCTCATCAACAAACACCGCTCATTTTAAAGCCGGAGATACCGTTACCGTATTTTATAAGATTAAAGAAGGTGATAAAGAAAGGGTACAGCAGTATCAAGGAACCGTTATGCAAATTAGAAATTCGGGGGCAGGAAAAACATTTACAGTACGTAAAATGTCGGGTAATATAGGAGTAGAAAGAATTTTCCCTATTAGCTCTCCTTTTATTGACAAAATTGAAATAAGCAAAAAAGGCAGTGTACGTAGAGCAAGAATTTTCTATTTACGTGAAAGAACAGGAAAGTCGGCTCGTATCAAAGAAAAAAAGAGAACCGTTACGGCTTAAATTAAGTATAAAATTTTTAAAACAAAAAGCCGTGCTACAACACGGCTTTTTGTTTTGGTAAAAAATCACTGTATTATTCTTTATACTTTTTAAGATTTTAATTTCAATGTGTTATTTATATTAGGGTATTGTGCGTTTGTTTTAAAATTTCCAATGCATTATTTGAGTCTGTTCCTTGTGCATAAGTACGTAAAACAGGCTCAGTACCTGAAGCTCGAATCATTACCCAACAATCGTTTTCCAAATAGTATTTCCATCCATCAATATCTTCGCTTTGAGTTATAGCAAAAGGCCCAAACTGATTGTATTTTCCAGCTTTGCAATTAGAAAGTATGCGTTGTTTTACTTCTTCCGATACGTGCAAATCGATTCTTTCGTAGGCAAATTTCCCCACAATGGCATACACATCTTCTATCAGTTCTTCTAATGTTTTACCCGATTTTGCCATGTACTCCCAAATGGTAAGTCCCATCCAAATCCCATCGCGTTCTGGAATATGGCCCTTTATGGCTATTCCCCCACTCTCTTCTCCTCCAAGCACTACGTCTTCTTTCAGCATAATTTCGGCAATGTATTTAAAGCCTATTTTGGTTACTTCGTATTGAAGTCCGTAATGTTCGCAAAGTTTTTTTACCTTGGGTGAAACAGAAAATGCGATTACTACCTTTCCTTGCATTTTTTTTACTTCTATAAGGTATTTTATCAGTAGTAAAATAATGTGATGAGAATCTACAAAATTTCCATTTCGGTCGAACAAACCAATTCGATCGGCATCTCCATCGGTGGCAAGCCCGCATTTTATTTCGCCTTCCGATTCTGAAATGAGCTGAGAAAAAGGGTGAAGGTTAC
This sequence comes from Flavobacteriales bacterium, assembly GCA_013359255.1. Lineage (GTDB taxonomy): Bacteria > Bacteroidota > Bacteroidia > Flavobacteriales_E > Vicingaceae > BCD5. The sequence goes on along the minus strand of JABWCF010000005.1, from coordinate 113,940 downwards.
GTAATATGGGTTCGGGCGGAGTTCCTTCAAACCCCGGGTTGTGTTCGCAATGCATATAGGTAACATCGGGCAAAATACGTTTTATTACATTTTGTCCGCTTCCAAACATTGCATCAAATGCAAGAGAATGACTAATACTGCGTATAGCGTCCAAATCAAAATGTTTTTCAATATGTTGCACATACATCGTTTCCAAATCTACCAAAGAAAGTAATCCGCTTTTTTCATATTCAGTCACGTGTAAACTATCGATTAATAGGCTGTTCTTTTCGGGTATTAAATCTTCTATTTCCTGTATTTGCGCGGGAAGTAATGGCCCTCCGAAATTTCCTTTTAACTTGTATCCACTGTATTCCGGTGGGTTATGGGAAGCGGTAATAATAATTCCAAGCGAAGTATTCAACTTCACAGCTCCCAATGAAACCATGGGAGTGGAAACGAAGTGAGTATCTCGAAAAACTTTAATTCCGTTGGCACATAGTACCGTTGCTACCGTTTCGGAAAAAATGAATCCGTTAAAGCGACAATCGTGTCCTACAACTACGGAGGGGGTTTTAAAATTATTTTTAAGCCATGTTGCCACACCTAAAGTTACTCGTGCCACATTTTCAACAGTATACTCTTTTCCTATTACAGCTCTCCATCCATCGGTTCCGAATTTTATTTTAGTGTTCATTATTTATGTTTTTTTTCAAAAATACAATTCTTATCGCATTATGCCTCTTTTGTTCAAAGCCTCTCTGTAACGTTGTGCATAAATGTTATGTTGACTTAATGTTTTAGAAAAATTATGATAACCCGATAAATCCTCTTTGGCACACATATACAGATAGTCGTGTGTTTCGTAATTTAATACAGCATCAATGGCTTTTGTTTCGGGCAGTAAAATAGGGCCAGGTGGTAAACCTATATATTTATACGTGTTGTAGGGCGATTCTATTTCTTTGTCTTTATTTAAAACACGATTAATAGTAAAATCGCCAATAGCAAAAATAAGGGTGGGATCGGATTGTAACAACATTCCTTGTTTCAATCGGTTGATGTATAAACCTGCCACTCTTGGCCATTCGCTGCGATGAATGGTTTGTTCGGCTTGTACAATGGAAGCAAGGGTGGCTACTTCAGATTGGGTTAAACCTATTTTTTTTGCTTTTTGTTTTCGTTCATCGTTCCAAAAGCTTTTGTATTCGTTAGCCATACGTTCTACAAACTCTTCGGCCGAAGTATTCCAATAAAACTCATACGTATTGGGCAAAAACAAAGTAATTATTTTTTGCCGGTCGAAACCATAGTTGGAACAAAATTCTGCATTGTTTAACAAAGAAATAATGGAAAGCGAATCGGCCTCTATGTACTTAGAAACTTTTCCGGCTAATTGATTTTTGGTACGAACGGTATTAAAGGTAACCTTTACGGGTTCCTGCATTCCGGAACGGAGTAAATTAATAAGTTCATTGTTACTCATGCCCTGTTTTATTTTATATCTTCCGGGCTTAACAAATTGTGGATACTTCTTTCTTTCGGCAACCCATGTAAAGGTATTTCGGTTTTGAATTACCCCGTTTTCGTACAAAGAATTTACTACATCATTGTAATTCCAACCTGTGTGTACGTAAAAATATCTGCCCTTTAAATGTTGGGTACTTACATTGGGCTGATAAATGGTTTTGTAAATATGATAAACACCTATTGCTGATGTAGCTATGAGCAGGATAACAAATACGACTAATAGTTTAACCCAAAAACGAATACCTTTTTTTTTACTCTTTCCCATTTTTTATTAACTGAAACATGAACTCGTCTTTGTATTTTCCATTGCTTTTTATCCAGTCTTTTTTATGTCCGCAAGCTACAAAGCCTTTTGAAGTAAAAAGTTTTATGCTAACGGTATTATCGGATAAAATATTGCAGTAAATCTGATGTAAATCTAAAATAGAAAAAGCGTACTCCATAAGCAAATCGAGAGCCATAGAGGCAATACCTGCATGGCGATATTCTTCTGCTATAAAAATTCCCAAACCAGCCCGTTTATGTATTGGTTCGTATTCGAATAAATCAATACAACCCACCAAACTACCTGTGTTATTAAGACAAATAATAAGACGTAGTTGTTTTTGAGAAAAAATATCGTGTACCGATTGAGCATATTGCTCTAACGTATTTTTCGAAAACGGAATATAGGTGTTGCTCACCTCCCACACGGAGGGATTGTTTTCCCATTTGTACAGAATTTCTACATCGGAAGGCTCTATAGCACGTAAAAATATTTTTTCGTTTTTAAGCATGAAGGTTGCCTTGTTTTTCGTTTTTAAGTTTTAAAATATATTGTTCTACTTCTTTGTGCGAGTACATGGGTAATGAAAAAGAATTCATTTGCAGGTGCGAATCCAAATGTAAATGATAGGTTTTAAATGAAACCTTTTTTTGCATTAATTTTTCCAACACATCAAAAACAACCTTGCACTCGCAAAAATCTTTACTCACATTTTCAGCCAAAAAATTAAGTAAGGGTTGTAGGCAAGTAGCTTCTTTGCCTGCAGTTACAAAGGAATTAAAAATAAAGTCGGCAGATGTTTTTATTTCCTTGCAACACGCCTCATCCAATTCTATAAACAAAAGTGGCATCAAGGTTCTATTAAAGGTTTGTATTTTTTCCAATACCGAATGGTTTATTTTAACCCCTTTTACATTTAGTTCGTAGTACCTGCCTTTTACCGATAAAGCCAAGTGTACAGGAGTGCACAAAGGGTTAATAAGAATAATACATACGCTATGCTCCAAGTTGTTTTTTTTAAACCCCTGTATATTCTTAAAAGTGTACATAATTTGCCAAATTAATAAGAACAAAGTTCTTGTTCAAATTGGGTTACTAGTAATTAAACTTCGGGCAAAACAAAGAATATTCCTATTTACAAATTACTTATCTTTAACATCTTTTAACTTACTGATAAACAATGCAGGGAAACAAGAGTCGTTATTTTACGAAACCCTAAAACCTTAAATGTATGGAAACCCCCAACCCACAAGATGTATCTTTTTTTGAAAAAGCACGCAATTGGATAAGCAATTCCATTACCCTGCGTTTATTTACTATTGGCATTTTAATTTTAATTATGCTTATTCCAGTGAGCATGATTGAAGATTTAATTCGGGAAAGGCAGTATAGGCAAAGCGATGCTCAAAACGAAATTTCTTCTACATGGGGGCATCCACAAACCATTACAGGCCCTGTGCTTTCTGTACCATACACTATTTACAACAAGGTGTACGAGAAAGAAGGCTCTGATAAATTTAAATTAGTGCCGGCTACACAGTATGTGCATTTTTTACCCGAAAACCTAAAGGTAGACGGAAACATTCAGCCCGAAGTAAGATATCGTGGAATATTTGAAGCAATTGTTTATGAATCGGACATGGAAATAAGTGGTAATTTCTTCTTTCCTGATGTGAGTAATTGGGAACAAAAAGATCTCTTCAGATGGAATGAGGCCTTTGTTTCATTGGGAGTTTCCGATTTGAGAAGTATACAAGAAGACGTAAAAATTATGTGGGAAAATCAACAACAATCTTTTGAACCGGGTATTCCCAGCTATGATGTAATGGGTAGTGGAATACACGTAAAAGTAAGTGTTGCCCCCTTTATAGACGAAAACAAAAGGGACTACCCTTTTAAAATGAATTTTAAATTTAATGGCAGTAATTACATAAAATTTACCCCCATCGGGAAAACCACCGATGTGTTTTTAAACTCACCTTGGCCTACACCTAGTTTTGACGGTGCTTTTCTGCCCGACAAAAGAGATGTTTCTAAAAAAGGTTTTACCGCACACTGGAATATTCTAAATTTAAACCGATCCTACCCTCAGTACTTTTTGGGGTCTACAAGTGGCATAAGCGAATCGGCTTTTGGTGTATCTTTAATGCTACCGGTTGACCAATACCAGAAAAGCATGCGTGCCGCCAAATATGCGGTATTGTTTATTACTCTTACGTTTATGGTATTCTTTTTTATACAAATAATTAACAAAGTACGCATTCATCCCATTCAATACATTTTAGTAGGTTTTGCACTTTGTATATTTTACACCTTGCTTATTTCTCTTTCGGAACATATGCATTTCGGGGTAGCCTATTTAATTGCTGCTACCTCTATTGTTTTGCTAACCTCTTTTTACGCTCAAGGAACTTTTAAAAACACTAAACTTTCGTTTATGTTAGCGGGAATTATGGGTATTCTATATGGTTTTATTTTCAGTATAATTCAGCTAGAAGACTATGCCCTATTGGTAGGCAGCATAGGTCTTTTTATTGCACTTGCAGTATTAATGTTTATTACTCGAAATATTCAGTGGTATTCGAATAAATAAAACCGATTAAAATTGTTTTAATTCTGAAAAGCAGGGAAAAATTCCCTGCTTTTTTTATGCAAACACAATAAAAATAATCTTTCTGCGTATTTTTATCGCTCCATGCAAAGAATTATAGTCGCACTATTTTTTTTTCCTTTACTTTCCATTGCTCAATCGGGAGGCAGTACGGCTTACTCTTTTATGGAGATGCCTGTACAAGCAAGAGTCGCCTCATTAGGGGGTAATTTAATTTCGGTAAAAGATGATGATGCTACCTTAGGCATAGACAACCCCTCTCTACTAAATGCCAATATGCACAATGCCCTTAGTTTAACTTACGTAAACTATATTAGCGATATAAATTATGGTATGTTTTCGTACGTACGCGACTACTCAAAGTGGGGTACTTTTAGCAGTGGTATTCGATATTTAAACTACGGAAAATTTACCGAAACAGATGAAAATGCTAATATTTTAGGAACATTCAAAGCTGCCGAATACCTTTTTCATGCCGGCTGGGGGAAAGAAATTGACAGTCTTTTTTCAATCGGTGCAAATTTTAAAACCATCTATTCCTCGCTACAAGCCTACCGTTCGCTAGCCATTGGTTTTGATTTTGCCGGCACCTATTTTAATTCTAAGAGAGGAGTTGCGGCTTCTGCTCTTATTAAAAATGCTGGTATTTCTGTAAAATCGTATACCCCAAACCACAGAGAAAAGTTACCTTTTGAGCTTCAGGCTGGATTTTCGAAAAAATGGGAAAATATGCCCTTTCGCTTTTCTTTTATTCTGCACAACCTGCAACAATTTAAGCTTTCGTACCCTGATAGCACCACCCATTCATTAAATCCTCTACAGGAAGAAAAAAAATTAAAAAAATTCAGCGGCAACCTACTTAGACACCTTATTGTAGGAATGGAATTTATGCCTACTAAAAACTTTGCACTTCGCTTTGGTTTTAATTATAATAGGCGAAAAGAGCTAATGTTGGCTACCCGCCCCGGCATTGTAGGTTTTACTGCAGGATTAGGATTTAAAGTGAATCGTTTTCACTTAAGTTATGCTCTTGCTGCACAGCATTTAGGTGCTTTTTCAAACCATATCAGTGTAAGCACTAAAATTTCCGATTTTTACAGCCCCATTAAGCCAGAAGTAATACGTACCGAATGAGAAAAATTAACATTGCAATAGACGGCCACTCATCCTGTGGAAAAAGCACGTTGGCTAAAGTAATTGCTGAAAAGTTTAATTATATATACATAGACACAGGAGCGATGTACCGAGCAGTAGCCTTGTATTTTATGCAAAACGACATTTTACAAAATGGCATCATAGAACTAACAAAAGTAGCTACTGCTCTTAACCATATTGAGGTATCGTTCTGCTACAACAGCAAAACCAATAAATCGGAAACTCTATTAAACGGCCAAAATGTAGAAAATGAAATTAGAGGAATGCAGGTTTCCGAAAACGTAAGCAAGGTTAGCCAACTAAAAGAAGTGAGAAGCAAATTAGTTTCTCTTCAACAAATACTCGGCAAAGAAAAAGGCGTAGTAATGGATGGTCGAGATATTGGCACTGTGGTGTTTCCCGATGCCGAATTAAAAATATTTTTAACCGCATTACCCGAAATACGTATTAAGAGAAGATATAACGAACTCCAATCTAAAGGAATAAAGGTAAGCTTAGAAGAGGTTAGCAAAAACATAAACGAACGCGATTTTAATGATCAGCACCGTACAGAAAACCCTCTGAAAAAAGCACCAGATGCCATAGAGATTGATAACTCCAACCTAAGCTTGGAAGAGCAAAATAAAATGGTTTTAAATTTGGTACAAGAAAAAATATCAGAATAATAATTTCATCAGGCATTAAAAAAGCCTACATCAATTTTTATGTACTGCTTCCAAAAAAGCTTCTATAGCCAATTTGTAAGAATTTAACCCAAAACCCACAATTACCCCTCTACACTTAGGGGCAAGCAATGATTGATGTCGATAAGCTTCTCTGGCATATACATTAGAAATATGCACCTCTATAACCGGACAATTAACAGAGGCTATAGCATCGGCTATAGAAACCGAAGTATGCGTGTACCCTCCTGCGTTTAAAATAATACCATTAAACGTAAAACCCACCTCGTGTATTTTGTTAATTATATCACCCTCTACATTGCTCTGAAAATAGGTTAATTCTAATTTAGGGTAAATGCGTTTCAACTCTTCAAAATAACTATCGAAAGTAAGCCAACCGTATACTTCGGGTTCTCGTTTACCCAATAAATTAAGGTTGGGGCCGTTTATAATTTGCACCTTCATTGTGCCCACAAAGGTATACATTTGCAATAAATGATTTGGCAGAGCTATATAAAAGGATTTCGAACCTACTTAAGCCTCGAAAAATCGCTTTCTCCTAATAGCATAGAAGCTTATACCAACGACATTTTGAAGTTTGAAAGGTTTTGTAAAATGAAGTACCCTTCCCTTAGAATAGAAGATATTCACTATAAACATCTACAAGAATTTATTAAATGGATATACGAATTTAATCTTGAAGCTTCTTCTCAGGCACGAATCATTTCCGGTATCAAATCGTTTTTCCATTACCTGCTTTTAGAAGATATCATAAAAATAAACCCCACCAAACTACTCGAAACCCCAAAAATTACCCGAAAATTACCCGATGTATTAAGCATTGAAGAAATAGAATCTCTATTAAACGCCATAGATATGAGTACCCCGGAAGGAGAACGAAACAAAGCCATGATTGAAACTCTTTATGGATGCGGACTTCGTGTTTCGGAATTGGTAAATCTTAAAATTTCCGAGCTCCTTTTTAACGAAGGGTTTATTAGAGTTATAGGTAAAGGAAATAAGCAACGATTAGTTCCCATTGGCTCGGTGGCTACAAAACAAATAACTCAATACTTAAAAAACATCAGGCCTTCTACCAAGCCAAAATCAAGTTTTGAAGACATTGTTTTTCTAAACCGAAGAGGCAGACAGCTAACTAGAGTAATGGTTTTTACCATCATAAAAAAACTGGCTCAAAAAGCCGGAATAAAAAAAAGCATTTCACCCCATACACTCCGGCACTCCTTTGCCACACACCTTATAAATGGAGGGGCCGATTTGCGTGCCGTACAGGAAATGTTAGGTCACGAATCTATAACTACTACCGAAATTTATACCCATTTAGACAACGAGTACCTCCGCGAAGCAATTATTTCTTTTCACCCCAGATCATAAAATTTTATACCTTATATTTGTTGTGTAAATAGACAAAATGTACAAGCCCTTTCTATTTGGTGTTTTATTATTTTTTTATTCGTTTGCAAATGCTCAAGTGTTGGTATTGAATGAAAACGACAACCTGAACCTTTATTCTTTAGTTGAACACGCTTCTTATTTAGAAGATAAAACACATAAAATAGATTTTGATACCCTAACAAAAAATACCACAAGGTTTTCAGACCAATTTAAACCCCTTATAAACAAAGGAAAAAACCCTAATTTGGATTTTACATCTTCATCTTTCTGGCTAAAGTTTTCGATTAAAAACAACAGCTCGTTTACACGCGAATTTTATCTCCAAGCAGCAAGACCTCTTACCGATAAAGCTAATCTATACACCATTTCCGACTCTAACCGTATTTCGGTTTATGAAAACGGAGACCAAATACCTTTTAAGGAAAGGCTAATAAAAAACCGAAAATTAGTTTTCCCTATCCTTCTCGCCCCTTTTCAACAAACCGATTATTTTATATACTTAAAAAGTGATGGAGAATCGCTGACAGTACCTCTCAATATTTGGCAAAAGGAAGCTTTTAGTCAAAACAATTACCTAGAAAATTTAATTCTAGGATTATACTACGGGATCCTTTTTTTTGTTTTCGTTATTTATTTTTTCTTTTTTGTTGTGCTAAAAGATAGAACCTATTTATACTATATCAGTTTTATTTTTTCCTTATTCTTTTTGCAACTTTCTTTAGATGGCTTCGCTTTTCAATATATCTGGCCTAACAACACATGGATGGCTAGCCATTCTCTTGTTTTAACGGCATCTTTTTCTTTTCTTTTTATTATGCTTTATACCCGCTCTTTTTTAAAAATAATTGAGAGAAAACTATCTTTAAATAAGATATATAAAATATTGATAATATTGGCATTAATTGGTGTTATATCAACTCTTACTTCAGGATTATTATATTCATTCACCTATCCCTATATAAATATTTTAAGTTTGCTAGGCTTATTCTTTGTGTTTTATGCCATTTACAGAGTACGGAAAAAAGGATTTCATGTATGCCCCTATTTTATGTCAGCGTTCATTTTTTCAATCATAGGAATTTCTTTATTTATTCTTGGTCAATTAAGTATTATACCCCAAAACCCATTTACCGAACACGGTCTAAAATTAGGTTCTGGGGTAGAAGTGTTGTTTCTTTCTATTTCTATGGCAAACAAATACCGAGAGTTGCAAAAAGAAAAAGAAATAGCTCAGAACGAAGCCTTAAAAAAGCTAGAAGAAATGAATATCCTAAAAGATGAACTAAACACAGAGTTGGAGCAAAAAGTAAAAGACAGAACAAAGGAACTAAACGAACAAAAAGAAATATTATCTGAAAAAAATGAAGAAATAGTAAGCAGCATTCGCTATGCTAAGCGTATACAAAACGCCATTTTGCCTCCCGATGATTTGGTAAACCAATCTTTTTCAAACAGTTTTATTCTTTATAAGCCTAAAGACATTGTAGCCGGAGATTTTTATTGGATTGAACCAAACCTTAACACCACGCTTTTTGCTGCTGCCGATTGTACGGGGCATGGAGTACCCGGAGCCATGGTAAGCGTGGTGTGCAATAACGCTCTAAACCGTTCGGTTAGAGAGTTTAATTTACACGAACCGGGAAAAATACTAGATAAAACCAGAGAAATTGTTGTAGAAGAATTTGCTAAAAGCAACGAAGACGTAAAAGACGGCATGGATATCTCATTATGCAAACTGGAAAGAAAAAATTCAGGAAAATACATACTAGAATGGGCGGGGGCCAATAATCCACTATGGATTATCCCAAATTCACACCCTTCCAAAATACTGGAATTTAAACCGAACAAACAACCTATTGGAAAAGCAGAAAACCCAACACACTTTACCACACACACTATGGAGTTGGAAAAAGGCGATACCATCTATATTTTTACCGATGGGTATCAAGACCAATTTGGAGGCGAAAAAGGTAAAAAGTTTAAAGCCTCTCAACTAAAGGAATTACTCTTGAAAATTCAAGATAAAAGTATCTATGAACAAAAGGAAATTTTAAATGCGGCATTCGAAAAATGGAAAGGATGCTTAGAACAAGTAGACGATGTATGTATGATGGGCATAAAACTTTAAAACTCCGTTAAAGTCCGTAGTTGCCTTCGCTCTTTGCATTCGCTTCAAACTACGGACAAGTGAGGGGGACAATATTTTTTCTAATTGCCCAAAACCAAAACATTTTTAGCAACATACAGTCGTTTTAAGCAAATTACACTTTTGCTTTCATAAAAAAATGTATTTTTGCAACTTTATAAAAACAAACCATGTCTAAGAAAAACTATAAAGAAGAAACCGAAAACATTATACTGGATGCTGAGGTAACATACGGCAAAGTAGAGCAGTACTTTAACGAAAATAAAAAAAGTTTTAGCATTATAGCCGCGGCAATTATTGTGTTGGTTGGAGGTTATTTTGCATACAAAAACTTATACATTGCCCCCATGGAAGTAGAAGCCCAAAGCAGGATGTTTATGGCCGAAAAAATGTTTGAAGCTGACTCTTTAGACAAAGCCCTAAACGGGTTTGCAGAATATGATGGTTTTCTTAAAATTATTGATAACTACGGAGGCACCAAATCGGCTAATTTGGCCAATTACTATGCCGGTTTATGTTACCTTAACAGGGGAGAATATCAAAAAGCCATAGACCACCTAAACAGTTTCAGCACCTCCGATTTAATGATTGGTGCCGTGGCCCTTGGTGCTACAGGAGATGCTTACATGGAATTAGGAAAAACCTCTGAAGCGGCTTCCTTCTACGAAAAGGCAGCATATTACAACGAAAATAAATTCATTACTCCTATTTATTTAATGAAAGCAGCAGCCGTTTACGAAGTAGAAAACAAATTCGATAAGGCCGTTACGCTTTACAAAGAAATAAAAGAAAACTACGAAAAAAGCAAAGAAGGACAAGAAGTAGATCGCTACCTTGCCCGTGCAGAAGCTTATGTAAAATAAAATGGCTACTGCTCTTCATCCTCTCTCAAACTACGATGAATCAAGCATTCCGAATGCTTCTGCCTTTACTTTTGGTATTGCCGTTTCCGAATGGAATAAACATATTACCACCCCTCTTTTTGAAGGCACCTACCAAACCCTTTTAAAACACGGTGCGAAACCCGAAAATATACACAAAATAAATATACCCGGCAGCTTTGAACTACCTCTTGCTGCCCAATGGTTGTTTGAGTACAAAAACACCGATGCCGTTATTTGTCTTGGCAGCGTTATTCAAGGAGAAACCAAACATTTCGATTTTGTTTGCCAGGCCACTTCTCAAGGCATAAAAGAGGTAAGTTTAAAATACAATCGCCCTGCTATTTTTGGCTTATTAACTGATAATACCGAGCAACAAGCCATAGACCGTTCCGGAGGCAAACTAGGCAATAAAGGAGTAGAATGTGCTATTGCGGCTATAAAAATGGCTTTTCTGCATAAACAGTTTAAAAAGTAAAATTCCCTTCTCAATTTCATACTTTTGTGTGTATGAAAAAAGTATTTCTATTCCTTCTGCTCATTAATCTTTTTACCCTTGCAGCCCAAGAGGAAATTCGCACATTAAACTACCCCTCCGGAGAAAAACAATACGAGGGCAAAATAGTAAATGGAAAACAAGAAGGCACTCACCTTTGGTGGCATCAAAACGGAAAACTGATGTTAGAAGCCAATTATGCCAACGGTGAACCTAATGGTGTTTGGACTCGCTACAATGAAAAAGGAGACTTTGTTTCGCAAGAAACTTTTGTAAATGGCTTACGTGAGGGTAAATATGTTTTTCTGCAAGAAGTTTTCGACACCGAAGAAGAAGCTAAATTCGATTCTCTAGGAAATTTAGTATCTGAAACCAGTTATAGAAAATACGTTCATAATTATAAGAATAACCAAATGGTAGGGCCATTTCAAAGTTTCTATGCCAACGGTTCTTTATGCGAAGAAGGCCAATACGAAAATGGTAAAGCCACCGGATTTTGGAAAAAATACGACCGGAAAAAATACCTTATAGAAATAGTAGAATGGAAAGAGGGAAGACCATTTTCTAAACGAACATTTACCTATTACAACAATGGAAAAAAAAGAAGTGAAACTTTTTTTATACTGTATCCGGAAGAAGTAGCCCACGGCACATGGTACGAATGGCACGAAAACGGAAAACTAAAATCGCAAAACAACTACTTAAACGGAAAAATAAACGGAGAATGGAAAAGTTGGCACGAAAACGGAAAAAGAAGTTTTAAAGCCACCTACAAAGACAATCAGTTAGTAAAAGGTTCTTGGGTAGAGTACAATCAAAAAGGCCGAAAAATAAAAACTAAAAACTAAAAATTTCTTGATTCAAGATATTACAAATGCCTGTAATGCACTAAAATCGGGAGGAGTTATACTTTACCCTACCGACACCGTGTGGGGAATAGGGTGTGATGCCACAAATTCCTCTGCAATAAAAAAAATAAGCATCTTAAAAAAAAGACAGTCGGAAAAAAGTTTTGTTATACTTGTAAATTCCGATGCTATGCTAAACCGCTACGTAAAAGAAGTACCCGCCTTAGCATGGGATTTAATGGATATAAGTACTTCTCCACTCACTATTGTTTACGAACACCCCATTAATCTTCCGAAAGAAGCCCTTGCCATTGACGGAACTGTTGCCATACGATTGGTAAAAGACCCATTTTGCTCTAAACTCATTTCTACATTCGGAAAACCTATTGTTTCTACCTCGGCTAATTTTTCAGGTAAAAACACACCTAAGGGTTACTCAGAAATAAACTCAGAAATTTTTCCGTTTATGGATTACATTGTTCAGCACGCACAAAATCAATCTTCTTCAAACAAAGCTTCTTCTATTATTCGCCTTAAACAAAATGGAGAAGTAGAGGTTATAAGGAAATAAGTAGTTTTACAGAAATTTTTTTGTTTTTGTTTGCCCATTTTGTAGATAATCCTATATTTAAAGCAGTTTCCGAAGCTTCGGAAACGCTTGATATGCCAGCATACGCTATTGGAGGATTTGTACGAGATCAATTACTTGGCCGAGAGTGTAAAGACATTGACATTGTAGCTATTGGAAGTGGAATTGAGTTGGCAAATGCCACCGCTTCTCTTTTAGGAAAACCGCAGGTTAGTTTCTTTAAAAATTTTGGTACTGCCATGTTTAAATACCACGATATTGATGTTGAATTTGTGGGTGCACGAAAAGAATCGTACCAACGCAACTCCAGAAAACCATTGGTTGAAGAAGGAACTCTGGAAGACGACCAAAACCGAAGAGATTTTACCATTAACGCCATTGCCATCGATTTATCAAAAAAAAAATTTGGCAGCCTGTTAGACCCTTTTAACGGTATTACAGACCTGAAAAATAAATTAATTCGAACCCCTCTTAATCCGGATATTACCTACAGCGATGACCCCCTGCGAATGATGCGGGCAATACGCTTTGCCACTCAATTAAACTTTACCATCGAAAAAAACTCGTTTTCTGCCATTTCAAAAAATGCACATAGAATAAAAATTGTTTCGCAAGAGAGAATCAGCGATGAACTCAATAAAATAATACTCGCCCCCACCCCATCTATTGGGTTTAAACTCCTTTTCCATACAGGGCTACTTCCTATAATTTTTACAGAAATGTACGCACTGCAGGGCATTGAAACCAAAAACGGCAAATCGCACAAAGATAATTTTTACCACACCCTCGAGGTGTTAGATGCTATTGCAAAAAACTCCAACAACTTATGGTTACGTTGGGCTGCCATTATGCACGATATAGCAAAACCTGTTACCAAACGCTTCGACTCACAAATTGGATGGACATTCCACGGACATGAAGACAAAGGTTCCCGAATGGTAAAAGGAATTTTTAGCCGGCTAAAATTACCTCTCGACCATAAAATGGAATATGTTCAAAAATTAGTTCGTTTGCACCTTAGACCCATTGCCCTAGTGCAAGAAAAAGTTTCGGACTCAGCTATAAGACGACTTCTTTTTGAGGCTGGTAACGATATTGACGACCTGATGTTACTCTGCAATGCCGACATAACCTCTAAAAATGAAACGAAAGTAAAACGATACCTTAAAAATTTCGAACTTGTAAAACAAAAGCTGAAAGAAGTAGAAGAAAAAGACCATCTAAGAAACTTTCAACCTCCCATTTCAGGCGAAGAAATAATGAAAATTTTTAATATTCGTCCGTGTAAAACCGTAGGCATATTAAAAAACGCCATTAAGGACGCTATTTTAGAAGGCGAAATAAAAAACACCCATTCCGATGCTTTTAATTACATGATTAGCAAAGCAAAAGAATTCGGGCTTCATCCAATTAAATAAACAAGCTTTTTTTTAATTTTTAAAAAGTAAATTAGCAGCAAAAAAGAAACCGTTACATGAAAACTTACCGTTTCCGAGCTACCCTAGATGACGAAGAAGATATTTACCGAGAAGTTGAAGTAAAAGCTAACCAATCGCTCTTCGATTTACACTTGGGTGTTCTGCAATCTTTTAACTTCGACACCACCGAACAGGCCTCTTTCTATAATAGCAACGATGCATGGGAAAAAGGAAAAGAATTTGTAACCAATGTAAAAACCATACCCGATGGCAAACTAAGTATGGGCGATGCCAAAATCGGAAAAATCATTTACGACCCTCATCAAAAATTTTTATTTATCTACGATTATAATGTGAAATGGACTTTCTTTGTAGAACTCCTTAAAATAAGCGAAGAAGATAGTAAAGCCACATATCCTCGCTGTGTTAAAGTAATTGGCGATGCCCCCATTCAGCATCCAAACCTTACTCCTATTCCCGATGAAGAAATAGAGGCTGATTTTGACGATTTATTTGGCAAAAAGAAAAAGAAAAGCAAAGAAAACATTTCTGCCGATGAACTGCTGATGGGTAATGCTATTGATGAACTTCTTTCCGAAGGTGAAGACATTGACACTCTTGATTCTGATAGCTTAGAAATAAGTATCTCTTCGATAGACGATGAAGAAGATTCTTCATCAGAAAACGACACCGAAGAAGATGATGAGATGGGCTTTAACGAAGATGAATTAGACGGATTTGGAGATCCAGATGATTACAAAGATATTTAATGAACCCCGATAAATACCTTGTTGTAATTGCCGGTCCCACGGCAGTTGGAAAAACTTCTTTATCTATTTCTCTTGCAAAAAGACTGAATACTGTTATTCTTTCTGCCGATTCAAGGCAGTTCTATAAAGAAATACCCATTGGTACAGCACAGCCCTCTGCTTCTGAATTAAAAAAAATTCCACATTTCTTTATTTCTTCGCACAGCATACACACCCCCATTAACGCCAGCCAATTTGAAAAAGAAGCCCTAACCTTGTTAGAATCACTTTTTAATCAACACTCTCTAATTATTTTATGTGGTGGTTCCGGATTGTACATCGATGCACTTTGTAATGGATTTGATAAAGAAATGCCAGACGCCAACCTTAAGATTCGAGCCGAATTAAATGACATTTACCAAAATCAGGGAATTACAGCCCTTCAGGAATTATTGCTGCAAAAAGACCCTGATTTTTATCGTACCGTAGATTTGCAAAATCCAAAAAGATTACTCAGAGCCCTTGAAGTATGCCTTGTTTCGGGCAAACCATACTCTATATTACGAAAAGGAATACCCAACACAAGACCTTTTAAAGTTATTAAAATAGTAATTGCCGAAGAAACAGAAGAACTCTATAAAAAAATAAATAACCGGACTGAAACGATGTTCCAAAACGGATTTCTCGAAGAAGCCCAAAAAGTTTTTGCACACAAAAACCTTACTCCATTAAAAACCGTTGGTTACAACGAACTTTTTTTATACTTCGAAAATATTTTTTCTTTAGAACAAGCCAAAGAAGAAATTAAAAAAAATACCAGAAGGTACGCCCGCAGACAACTTACCTGGTTTAGAAGAGATAAAAAATATACGTGGTTTAAATCTAATCAGTTTGATGAAATAGTGCAGTTTATTCGGACACAAGGGCATGTTTAAATTTCTTAAATACTATTCGAACTTAAACCGTAATTTACTGAAGCTTATAGCGGCCGAGTTTTTTCTACAACTCATAAATACCTCTTTTATGCTTATTATGCTTATTTATATGCAAAAAGAAGGTTACCCCGACCATGAAAGTGCCGATTATGTTTCGTTTCGTTTCTTAGGCGTATTAATTTTATCCGTTCCACTTGGCCTTCATATTAAGGGTAAAAAACTGTACCCCTTCTTTAAAATAGCCGTTTATTTTGTTCCCGCATTAGCGTGGATGATTGTTCAGTCTATTCACCAACACCAATCTACTCTGCTTTATATAACTATGTTTTTATGGGGTATTTCTTTTACCCTGATTCAAATTCCTGTATTACCCTACATACTCCGAAACACTCATGCACAAGACAGAACCAGTGCTATCTCTTTAAGTTACGCTACATTCAGTTTTGCCTCTATCAGCAGCGGGTTTATTATTTTTATTTTACGAAATATAGACCCCATTCTTTTTACCGAAAAACTCTTATTAGAAATACTCATCATAATTAGTTTAGCAGCAATCTTTTTTATAAAAAGTATGGTACCTGTTGAAGAACATTTTGAACAAGATAATACCACACGATGGAATTTGCTCGATTTTGACTGGACTTCCATAATACAAGCTACGGTACCCACCTTATTAATTGCAATAGGTGCTGGGCTTACCATTCCTTTTATCGGAATTTTTTTTTACAATGTGCATCAGTTAGATTCACAAAACTTCTCGCTAATTGGTGCAATTGCTGCCATATTGGTAGCTTTTGCAGCCGTACAAGTGCCTTATATTAAAAATAAGCTAGGATTTAAAACCGCTATTCCTCTTACTCAATCTTTAGCCATTCTGGCCTTGATTTTAATGGCATCTACCGAACTTTACAAAAACATGCACGCTGCTATTTATATTGCTGTTGCCTGCTACATTATGCGACAGCCACTAATGAACATGGCTGGCCCTATGACATCGGAAGTAGTAATGGGTTATGTAGGAAATAAAAACAGGGAAATAATGAGTGCTATTACAGCAGCCATATGGAGCGGAAGCTGGTTTATCAGTTCTCGCATTTTTAAAGTATTACGCGAAAGCGGTTTTCCATACTATCAGGTGTTTTTTATTACCGCATGCCTCTATGCCTCAGGAGTAATACTATATTTTGCACTCGTTATAAAATATAATATCAAACTTAAACGCGGAGAAATAGATTAAATTAATCTGATATAGAATTTATTTATTGAATCTTTTTGCTACGTATTTTTTTTATCTCTCCTCTTTCCTTCTTCTTCTTTATTCGTCTTTCTTTAGCTGCTATGCCAGGCTTTGTAGGCTTCCGCTTCTTGGGCTTTAATAAAGCATTTTCTACGAGTTCTAAAAAACGGTTGGTGAGTATTTTCTTATTAGCCAACTGTGAGCTACTTTCATCGCATTTCATAACCAAAACACCCTCTGATGTAATTCTATTAGAAAGTTTTTTTTCAATTCGTTTTTTATCTTCTTCCGAAAGTAGTTCGCTGTTTTTAATATCAAAAAACAGATCTACTTTAGTTGACGTTTTATTTACGTGCTGCCCACCTTTTCCCCCGCTTCGAGAGGTTTTGAAATGCAACTCCTCTTTTAGTAAAATTAATTTCATCACTGTTGCTTCATCAGCTTTAGCGAATATTTACCATTGTTAGCAAACACCGTGAGAAGATAAATTCCGGCTGACTGAAGTTGATTGCTATAATTTACCGGAATAAGTTCTACTCCTCCTCTTGCCATATTTTTACTGTACATAGCTATTGTTTTTCCGCTTACATCGGTTATTTTAACAGTAATATTTTGGGCATTGGCAGAATAAAAACCAAGCATGGTTTTATCGGTAAAAGGGTTTGCTCCAACTGAAAAAAGTTGGTCTTTTGTATAATCAGATAAGGTTATACCGGCTAAATAAAGAAAGGCTCTGTAAAAATTAGGAATACCGTATCCATAATCGGCATCAGGATTTGAGTACTTATGAGCACTGATTTTAATGGCTTCCATAATTTTAAAATTAGAAGAATCAGGAAAGGCCTGCCACAAACAGGCCGAAATACCTGCAATAAGCGGAGAAGAAAAAGAAGTACCACTTCCAATAGATACAGCTCCTGTGGGAGAAAGAAGGGTGGTGCCATTTCCTTGTCCGCACACATCTGGTTTCACTCTTCCATCGTAAGAAGGCCCTCTGGAACTAAAGGCAGCAATTTCTCCGTTGGCATCAACAGCTCCAATGGCTAATACAGAATGCCCATCGGCAGGAGCCCCAATATAATGCCAGGGGTCTGAGCCGGAATTTCCGGCACTGTTTACCACTAATATTCCTTTAGACGCAGCGATATTGGCTCCTTTGGTTATAACAGTGGTATTTCCGTCTAAATCTTGGTAAGTGTGGTCGTCCAAAGAATTATCGAAGGTAGTATATCCTAAGGAGGAATTAATAACATCAGCTCCTACACTATCGGCAAACTCGGCCCCTAACACCCAGTTAAATTCTTCGGCTATGGATTCGGTGGCAGCATCTTCGGTACGTATTAGCCAATACGATGCCATGGGTCCGGAGCCCACTATTTGCCCCGGTAAATTGGCTGCCATTACCGAGAGAACATTGGTTCCGTGTTGATGATCTTCAAAAACAGAGCCATCGTTGGCTACAAAATCTTTAACTCCCAGAATTCTGTTTTCGGAAAATAGATGTGCTAACCCTGAAACATTTTGTGTATTGTTAAAACCTGCATCGAGTACGGCTATAATCATTCCTTCTCCCCTATAGCCCATTTCGTGAAGGGCATCGGCATTTATCATTTTAATTTGATTGTCGGAAAGACCATAATCAAAAGAGGTACTTAATTCGCCTTCAAACAAAAATTTATTTGTTATCTTATTTTGTTTAATCGATGAATCAAATACTTTTTCTACTTTTTCTACAAATGGTAAAGTTTTAATTACCTCTATGTTAAATTGTATAGGAACTTTAATTAGTAAAGCATTTAACCATTTACTGGTTTGCTGTGTATTTATTCCAAATTGAGCTATTTGAATAAGATAAGAATCACTCACGGGTAAATCAGTCTCGGTAATGGGAATATGAAATCGTTTTCTTCGGTCTATGGCTCTTTGCGATAAAAATTCGTTAGGTTTATGAATTGAATATTGAGAGTAATTTTTATCGGTAAGGTAAACGGCATATTGCACCCATTCGTTTTGGGCGAGAGAGTGTTTAGAAATAAGAAAGAGTACTAGATAAAAAAGACAGATTAGTGTTTTCATTCTTTTCCAAATTGGGTAATGGTATAGGTAACGTCAAATCCGCTTTTGATATTGCCGCTTACTTCGGTTTTTAATGAAGTGTTTTTTTTGTATATCAAGCCCACTCCACTTGCATATTTTTCTTCGATATAAAATTTCTCAATCAGGTTCTCTTCATCTTGTTGAATAACAGTAAGAGTGGTATCGAAAATAAACGTGTTTAGTTCTATTTTTTTATTCACGTTTTTGTATTTATATTTTTGCTCTCCCATTGTGTTATAGGCATTTCCGTTCCATGTTTTATTTTCTGCGGGCGGAAAAATAAGTTTTATATATCTCTGATTATCCTCTACTCTTTCTGCTGTGCTGGTAGTTAATTGGTGCATTGTGGCTTTATTTATTTCCCAATCGGTAGTATCGGTTTTTTTAATAAAACGCACTACCCTTAATGTTTTTTTGTTTGCCGTCTTCTCCAATTCAGCATCAATCATTTCTTTTACTAAAAAAGAAAAGGTATCTATTTTAACGGGTATGTAAAAATCATCATACACAATGCTATCTACCTTATAAATTACATATTTCCCTATTTCTGTTGGGAAATATTCGTATCCCATAGAGGGTATTTTTACATCTTTTTTTCTGCAAGAGATAAAACACACAGTAAGTATTAAGATGAAATGAATATGTTTTATTTTATTCATCTACCAAATTGGAGTTACAGATAAAACCGCCTCCGAGTAAATCATTTTCTTCGTAAAATACAGCCGATTGACCCGGAGCAATTCCGCTTACAGGGGTATGAAAATCAACTTTAATATTCCCAGATTCGAGAGAAGATAAGGTTGAAAATGTGCCGGCATCTTTGTAGCGTATTTTGGTAAGAGCCTCTATTTCGTGTGTGAGCGATTCGTATTTTATAAGATTGGGTTCCTTAACGAACATAACCTGTTTATTTAGTTCTTCTTTGGTACCCAACACCACTTGATTTGTTTCGGGGTGGATACGAATAACAAAATAGGGTTCGCCAAATGCTATTTCCAGTCCTTTGCGCTGCCCTACAGTGTAAAAGGGATATCCTCTGTGTTTCCCGAGAAATTTTCCGGAAGTGTCTACAAAATCGCCCCCTGCTAATTTTTCTTGTAAACCTTCTACTTTGTGGTTAAGGAAGGCTCGATAATCGTTATCTGGCACAAAGCAGATTTCATAGCTTTCGGCTTTTTTAGAAAGTTCTTCAAAATCTCTTTCTTTGGCCATTTGGCGTATTTCGTTCTTTTTAAATTTTCCGAGAGGCAAAACTGTTCTTTTTAAATTTTGCTGAGAGAGCCCCCATAAAACATACGACTGGTCTTTCCACTCATCTGCCCCTTTTGAAATGATAAAGCGGTTGTTCTCTTCGCGTACTTGTGCATAATGCCCGGTGGCAATAAATTCGCAATCGAGTTGGTTTGCTCTTTTTATGAGTGCTTCCCATTTAATGTGGGTATTGCAAAGTACACAGGGGTTAGGGGTTCTTCCGGCTAAATATTCGTTAACGAAATTACTTACAATATATTTATCAAATTCTTCTCGTATATCTATGATTAAATGGTGAAAGCCCATGTTTACGGCTAAAATACGTGCATCGTTAATATCGTCTAAACTGCAACAACCCGAAGTTTTTTTGGAAGAGCCAGACGATTGGTGATCCCAGGTTTTCATGGTTACACCAATTACTTCGTATCCTTGCTCGTGCAACAGCATAGCAGCCACAGAACTATCAATTCCTCCACTCATGGCTACCATTATTTTTCCCTGTTTACTCATTTTATTTTCCGATAAGGTTTCCGTATTTTTTATAGAACTCATCAATAATATCCTGATCGGTAATTTTTTCTATGGGTTCATCTAATGGTACTATTTCATCACATCCCTTGCATTTTCCGTATTCGTATTCCATGGTTTTGTTTTGTTTCCCGTTTTTATACGTGTACCATGTACCATGTTTTACATCTTTAAGATAAGAGCCTTGCATGTATATATTTCCATTGGATTCATATAAAGAGCACAAACCTTCTAAACTTCCCATTTTATATCGTTTTTGTTCTTTTAGTTTTCCGTTTTCGTAGTACATTTTGGTTAATCCGTGTTCTAAATTATTTTCCCATTCTTGTTCCCGTAACACATTACCGTTTTGGTAGTAATCAGTAGAAGTTCCGTAGCGTTTTCCATTAATGTATTTTTCCTGAGACATTTTATTTCCTTTAGGATAATAATGCACCCAAATACTATCTCGTTGTTGTTTGTAGTATTTTCCTGCAGCAGCTACTTCTCCGGTTTCATAGTAGAATGTGGCTCTTGATATGGCATTTGGAAAGTGGATTACTTCAAGCAGTACGGCTCCCGATTTAAAGTAGTAAATAAATTGGTTGATGGGTTTATCGTTTTTAAATTCTCCTATCCAATATACTTCACCCGTATCGTAGTGTTTTTTCCATTTGCCTTGCTTTAAGCCTTTAGAGTCTTTTTGATTCCACACCTCACTAGTTTGAGCAAACCCTATAGAAACAAAACTTATTGCAATGATTAGAAATAAATGTTTCATAAACGCAAATTTAGGAATTTATAGGGAGTTAAAAATCAAACATGATACCACATTTGAACTTTAATATAACGAAACTGAAAGATGTTTAGTGTGAGGCTATTTTTTGGGGGTAGAAAAGGAGTTAAAATCGTACAAGGAAGCATCGTATAAGTGGGAAGGATGGATGTTTTTTAAGGCAGTAAATATAATTTCGCTTCTATCGGGGTAGGTTTGCTCCCAGTCGGCCATCATTTTTTTTATTACTTTGCGTTGCATATTTTCTTGTGATCCGCATAAATTGCAAGGTATTATTGGAAACTGTTTCCATTCTGCAAAAGAAATTATCTCTTTTTCTTTGCAAAAAACGAGCGGACGAATTACAATGTGTCTTTCATCATCGGTTTTATATTTGGCGGGCATGGTTTCTATTTTTCCGCTAAAAAAAAGATTGAGAAAAAAAGTTTCGAGTACATCATTTTTATGATGTCCGAGAGCTATTTTGGTTATTCCCAGTTCATCGGCAGTATCATATAGTATGCCTCTTCTGAGTCTGGAACACAAGCTGCACATAGTTTTTCCTTCAGATATTTTTTCGGTTACAATAGAATAAGTATCTTTTTCGATGATTTTATAATTTACTCCAATAGAAGACAGATAATCCGGTAAAATATTTTTAGGAAAACCCGGTTGTTTTTGATCTAAGTTTACGGCAATGATTTCGAAACTATTTTTCAACACTTTTTGCATGTGGAGCAGCACATCAAGCATAGTATAGCTGTCTTTGCCGCCAGAAAGGCATACCATTACCCTATCGCCTGGTTCAATAAGATTAAATTCTTCTTGAGCCTTCCATACATTTTTGCGAATACGATTTTCTATTTTTTCTATATGGTTGCATTTATCTAAATTCATTAGGCAAAATTAGCATAAATGCGTTGTAACTATAAAAATTAACAGGAGATGAATAAATTAAAGGAATATGTTGAAGCATAAAAAACACATTTTTTTTTGATGGGGCGACTATTATGCCCGCTCTTTATTTCTGCGATACATACTTAGTCTTTTAGAATTTAAAAGAATTAGAAAGTGTTAAATCACAGTTCTATTTCTGACTTTAATCATGTAACCTTCTTAATATGTAATGTACCTTTGGTAAAAATACTATTATGGACGCTTTACAAAGAATATATTATGCTATAGGGTTGTTGGCCTACTCAGTAGCAAAAGCCGATGGCGAAATTCAAAAAGAAGAAAAAGAAAGATTGCAAAATATATTGCTCGAGGAATTTAAAAACGGATATGCCGATACGGATATATCGGAAATAATATTCGAAATACTTCGAAAAGACAGACAAAACTATGAAACAGCCTATGGCTGGGCAATAAATGAGCTAAAAGTGTGTAGCCATAAACTTACTCCGGAAATAAAATTACACCTTTTAGCAGTGATGAACAAAGTGGCTAAAGCCTTTCCTCCCGTTACATACAACGAAGAAATAGTTATGAATAAATTAGAAACCGATATACAAAAGTTATAAGAAACAACCGATACCTAGTTTTACTTAGATTGGCTTTGGTAATACAAAGGCATTGGGCTTGTATGAGCCGACAATAGTGTCGGCTCATTTTTATTTAAACTAATATATAATCTCTTTTAAAAACTTTATACATTTACACTCGTTTAACTATACACACTTATTAAGTTCATTTTGATAGCCCCTTTTGCCCGCAATATCTCAATTCAATGTTTCATTCTGTTATTAAATAATATAACAAAACATATTCATCATAAAACTCGTTGGAATTTTATATTCATTATTCTATGTATTATTTCTTTCATTAGACCCCAACTTTCTTTTTCGCAAACATTTTATTTTAAAAAATATTCTGTTACAGAGGGTTTATCACAATCGCAAGTAAATTGTATTTTCGAAGACAGCAGAGGCTTTTTATGGATAGGAACAGCCGGTGGAGGTTTATGTAAATATGATGGAAAGAAATTTGAAACTTTTGATGAAAAATCGGGCATATCGGGGCAAATTATTACCTGCATTACCGAAGACAGAAAAGGGAATATATGGATAGGTTCTACCTGGGGAGGAGTATCAAAATTTGATGGCAAAAATTTTACTAATCTAACCGTTAAAAATGGCTTGTTAAGTAATGCCATTAATTGCATTGCCACCGATAACGAAAATAATGTTTGGATAGGCACCAACAGCGGACTGAGCATATACGATGGTAAAAGTTTTGAAAATAAAAACGAAGAAAGCGGATTGCTTGATAATGATATTAGAGCAATACATTGTGACTCAGAAGGTATCATTTGGATGGCAACTCCGAAAGGCTTGCACAGATATGATGGCAAGGGGTTTGCAAAATTAACCGAAGAAAATGGTTTACCCTTTACCAATATCAATTTGATAGCTGAAGATAAAACCAAAAATTTATGGCTCTACGTAAACAATACGGGCATTGTAATACTAAAAAGAAAAAAAACAAAACCCCTGCATTTAGAACCGGAACTTTATTATAAAAATGATTTGTTTAAAGGTAAATTTATAACAAGCATTGCATTCAACCAAGATAATATACCCTTTGTAGTAACTAAAGATAACGGAATTTTCAAAATCGATTCCACTTCTTACTCCATTTATGATACAAAAAACGGATTGCCTACCAATTCCATTTACGCCATACATGTTGACCGTACCAACAATATTTGGCTTGGCACACTGGGTTACGGATTATTGAAACATACCCCTTCGCCATTTACCAGCTATGCCAATTATAAAGGCATGGGCACTCCTTCTATTTTTGCCCTATTAAGCGACAAAAAAAACAACATCTGGTGCGGAAGCGGTAGCGAAGGTATTGCTGTTTATAATGGAGATAGCACAAAAAAAATTTCTACTCACAACGGGTTACCCAACTCCAAAGTACGGGTGCTTTACGAAGACAAAAAAGGAAACATTTGGATTGGTTCAGAGGGAGGATTAACAAAGTATGACGGAAAAAACTTTACCACCTTTACCAAAGAAAATGGATTACCTTCTAACCATATTCGTGCTATCTGCGAAGATAAAAATGGAGAATTATGGATAGGCACCTACGGTGAGGGAATTGCCGTTTTCAATGGAGTAAATTTTAATATACTTGGCACTAAACACGGATTATCTCATCTATTTATACATTACCTATTTTCCGATTCAAAGGGAAATATGTGGATTGGCACAGGAAACGGAATATTTAAATACGATGAAGAAGGCTTTACAAACTATTCTACACTCAATGGCCTTTGCAATAGCTATGTTGGCATGATTGCTGAAGACAGTTTTGGAAATATCTGGTTTAGTACCGACCGCTGTATTATGAAATACGATGGAGTAGATTTTAAATCTTTTACACAAAAAGACGGACTCAGTAATAATACCATTTACTTGTTGATATTCGATAATGAAAAAAACCTATGGGTGGGCACCAATAAAGGGGTAGATAAAATTTCGTTTTCCAGTTATGGTCAAATTACAGGCATCTCTAATTTTTCGTTCTCAGACGGATTTACCGGAATAGAATGTAACTCAAGAGCCACCTGCAAAGACGCAAACGGCAACTTATGGTTTGGCACAGTAGATGGCGTAATAAAATATAACCCAACACAGAATACACCAAACACCATTCCGCCTTTGGTTCATATTACCAATGTTCGTCTCTTTTTAAACGAAGTGGATTGGAATAAAACCCAAGGCAATGCCACCTCTTGGTTTCATACACCTATAGAAGCTAGATTAGCTCATAATAAAAACCATCTTACCTTCGACTTTTGCGGAATAGATTTTACCCAGCCCGAAAAAATAAAATACTCGTACATCCTAGAAGGTTTTGACAAGAAATGGTCTACCCCTACCGATATACCTTTTGTAACCTATTCTAATTTGCCCTATGGAAACTACACCTTTAAAGTAAGAGTGATTAATGCAAATAAAATTTACAGTGTTAATGAAGCAAAAATTTCATTCAAAATTTATGCTCCTTTTTGGAAAACATGGTGGTTCTATACCCTTGCGGGCATCCTCATAATAATTATTGTTTATCGGTACGAAAAATATCGTATAAAAAAAGAATCTGAATTTAAAGCACATTTAGAAACACTGGTAAAAGAAAAAACACAGCAACTAGTAAAAGAAAAAGAAGAGAAAGAAATACTTCTAAAAGAAATTCACCACCGTGTAAAAAACAATTTGCAGGTTATAAACAGTCTTATCAGTATTCAATCAGGATACACAAACGATCCTCGTGCTATAGAATTGTTTGAAGAATGTAAAAACCGCATCAAATCGATGGCGTTGATTCACGAAAAATTGTATGAGTCAAAAGACCTTTCTAATATTAATGTGAAAGATTATATCAATAACCTTATTACCTACTTAATACGCACCTACCAACTTGAGAAGAATATTATAACAGAACTAAATCTGGAAGAAGAAAACTTTAACATTGACACCATTATACCACTGGGATTAATTATTAATGAAATTATTTCTAATACTCTAAAGTATGCATTTACTGCTGAGCAAACAAACTGCACCATTACCATACTAATTAAGAAAACCAAAAATGAATATTTCGAAATGATTATTGGCGATAATGGTGTGGGAATGCCTCGCGATAAATTCGATAATAATCAATCTACCTTAGGTATTGAATTAATAAAAATTCTTACAGAGCAACTATCCGGGAATGTAAAATTTCTTGAAAAAGAGGGAACCTTTTATCAAATACTTTTTAAGGAAATAAAAAAATAATTTACCCTTTTTTCTTTAATGCAGCTACGGCTTCTTCAATTCCACTCAACGTTAGCGGATACATTCGGTTATTAAACAATTTACTGACTAACTCTATGCTAGGCGTTTCTTTCCATTCGTTCTGTGCAATAGGATTTAGCCAAACGCTGTACGGAAAATATTCTACTATTCGCTTTAGCCAAGCACTGCCGGGTTCTGTATTGTAATGCTCCACACTTCCGTTGGCATATACAATTTCAAATGGCGACATAGAGGCATCGCCTATAAAAAACACCTTATAATCGGAGTTGTATGTATTCAATACATCGTAGGTAGAGATTTTCTCCTCCCATCTGCGAATATTATTTTTCCAAACATTTTCGTAAAGGCAATTATGAAAATAAAAAAAGTCTAAATGCTTAAATTCAAATTTGGCGGCAGAGAAAAGTTGCGAACATAATTCTACATGATCATCCATAGAACCCCCAATATCTAGAAATAACAACACTTTAACTGTATTTTTTTCGGCAGGAACCATTTCCAAATCTAACACACCACCGTTTTTAGAAGTTTTCGTAATGGTTTTTTCTAAATCGAGTTCTTCTTTTTTCCCTTCTCTGGAAAGCACTCTCAACTTTCTCAATGCCATTTTCATATTGCGGGTTTCCAATTCTACATCGTCTCTTAAATTTTTAAATTCGCGTTTATCCCATACTTTTATTGCTCTGCGATGTCTACTACTCTCTTGCCCTATTCTTACTCCTGCCGGATTGTACCCGTAGGCTCCAAAAGGAGAAGTGCCACCGGTTCCTATCCACTTGCCTCCTCCCTCATGGCGTTCTTTCTGTTCTTTCATCAGCTCTTTAAGTCTTTCTATAATTTCATCTAAATTTCCAAAAGCTTTAATCTTTTCCATCTCTTCAGGACTTAAAAATTTTTCGGAGTTCTTTCTTAACCAATCCTCAGGTATTTCAATAAATTCAGATGTGTTAATGGTTTCTATTCCCTTAAAATAGGCCGCAAAAAGTTGGTCGAACAAATCTAAATACTTTTCATTTTTTACTAATATAGTACGCGATAAAAAATAAAATGATTCTACGTTGTACTCTGCCAAATTTTTATCTAATGCCTCCAATAGAGTGAGGTATTCTTGTAATGTAACAGGAATTTTATTGTTTTTAAGTAGAAGAAAAAAGTCTATAAACATTTTTAAACACGGTTAATAACTACCAAGAACGGCTTTTTTATCGTGTTCGTTTTTTAGTAATGAGCCTAAAAAGGGAATTTCGCTTTTGCCAGAAAGTACCTTATCTAACTCTGCACCGGTAATTTTTCCCACGGACAGCAATTTTAACCAGTCAATTAATTCACTGGTAGAAGGTTTCTTTTTAATATTTCGCTTATCTCTTAACGCATAAAAAATATCCATTGCTTTTTCTACTAGTTTATCTTCAATACTTTGGTAATGAACATTTACAATTTCTTTGAGTGTTTCTCTGTTAGGAAATACAATGTAATGGAAAAAGCACCTTCGCAAAAATGCATCGGGTAATTCTTTTTCGTTGTTTGAAGTAATTATAATTATGGGACGAATATGTGCTTTAATGGTTTCGCCAGTTTCATAACAATAGAATTCCATTTTGTCTAATTCTAAGAGTAAATCGTTTGGAAATTCTATATCTGCTTTATCAATCTCATCTATTAGTAAAATAACCTGCTCGTTAGATTCAAATGCTTCCCATAGTTTTCCTTTCTTAATATAGTTCGCTATATCGTTTACCTTATCACTGCCCAACTGTGAATCGCGTAAGCGAGAAACAGCATCGTACTCATATAATCCTTGTTGTGCAGTAGTGGTTGATTTTACGTGCCATGTAATTATTTTTTTATTCAGAGCTTTTGCAATTTCAAAGGCAAGTAAAGTTTTTCCTGTACCCGGTTCGCCTTTTATAAGTAAGGGCTTTTGCAGAGAAATAGCCGCATTTACAGCAATTGATAAATCTTTTGATACAATATAATTTTCGGTACCTTGAAACAACATACTAATAATTTTTGACTAAATTAGGTAAAAATCTAAGCCCATTTTTGAGGGCAGGACTTGCAAAAAGATTTGCCTTTTTTTCTAAAGCGTTCGCAACATTCATCTTTCTTTTTCTTTTTTTTCTTTAGCTGAATAGCAACAGGCGGTTGTTCATTGCAACTCGTAATAAAAGAAGTATAAAGAATATTCATAAATAATGATAATGCACGAAAGTATGTGCTATGAATAAATAAAAAAATGATTTTAGACAGAATTAATGTTCTGAGTATATCTCGTTAAAAGCTTTCGAGAAACAGGTAATAATATTTCCAGCAGTCATGCTTTCCGTTTGGTATTCTTTTGCTGCATAATCTCCGGCTAATCCATGAATATACACCCCTAATATGGCTGCTTGTTGCGGCATATATCCTCTGGCCATCAGGCCTGTTATAAGACCGGTTAACACATCTCCGCTCCCCCCCTTTGCCATACCCGCATTACCTGTAGAATTAAAATATACATTTCCATTAGGTAAAGATACTGAAGTATAGGCCCCTTTTAATACTACAATTACTCTGTGCTTTATCGAAAAATCTATTTGTTTAAGATGTCGCTCGTATGCAGAATTTGATTTACCTGTTAATCTTTCAAACTCCTTAGGGTGTGGAGTGAGTATGGTATTTTCAGGCAAAAAAGAAATCCATGTTTTATTTTCAGACAGAATATTGATAGCATCGGCATCGAGTAGTAATGGTCCCTTATATTGCTGAATAATTAATTTCAGCATATGTTGAGTTTCTGTATTATTTCCAATTCCTGGCCCCACTCCTATTGCACTGTATTCATAAACTTGGTTCGGAATAGTTTCGATATATTCATTTCCGCTAGTTATGCACATAGCCTCCGTAACAGCACTTTGCAATATGATGTTTCCTACTTCAGGAATAACAGAAGTTGTCAATGCTGCACCCGATGAAATACATGCCTTTGTGGCCAATACCGCTGCCCCCATTTTTCCTTTACTACCCGTAATAATACAAGCATGTCCGAAATTTCCTTTATGCTGAAAAAGAGTTCTGTTTAATAAATTTTGTTTTATAAAGGCCGATGTAATAAAATATTTTAAGGTTTCAACTTGTTTAAAATAATTGGCATGTAAGGCAATATCTAATATATAGAAATTGCCAACATATTGTTGATTTTCTGAAAAAAAGAAGGAATACTTAGGGCTCTGAAAGGTAAGGGTAATTGATGAACGAACGATTTCTCCATCATTGTTTGAATTATCGTCAGCAAACAAACCGGAGGGAATATCTACAGCAACTACGTTTGTTTTGTATGCGTTAATTTGTTTTATTATCTGAGCTATATCTCCCTTAGCTGGGCGATTTAATCCTGTGCCTAATAAAGCATCTATTAAAAGGTGAGGAGAATAATGCGGTGTGTCAAAAGGTTTCCAGCTTTCTATTTCAATGTTTTCTTGGTTAATTCTTTTCAGTTGAGACTCAAAATCCTTGGCGTTTTCTGAAGCTACTGAGCATAATACAATTTTAACGGTATATCCTGTATTGTGCAGTAAGCGGGCTATTACTAATCCATCTCCTCCGTTATTTCCATTTCCGGCAAATACAAGTATTTTATTTTCTTTTTTTGGAAAGCGAGTGATAATCCACCTAAAACAAGCGATTGCGGCACGTTCCATCAAATCTAAAGAGGAAATAGGCTCGTGTTCTATGGTGTATTTATCTGCTTCACGTATTTGTTGAGCAGAGAGAATTTTCATTTCCGTTTATATTAAATCCAACCAGTACCACCCGAGGCTGCAAGTCCTCCTAATATAGCAAAAATAAAGATTATATAAGCTATTATGAATAATGTAATGATGGCTCCAAGAACAATTCCTATGATACCACAGATTCTACCTGCATTTACATTACTAATGCTACCATTGGTGTATAAAGCGGGATTTAAACTATAGGTTTCTTTCGATTTATTAGCCATAATGAGAGCAGTAATTCCGAAGCCTAAACCTATTATTCCGCAAAAAACAATAGATAATATACCGAACACCAATATTAATGTGGCATTGGGCGCTTCGGCCAGCTGAATGGATTGAGGCTGGGTTGGATGTGAGCTTTCGTGCTTTTCTTCAGTAAATTCCATGAGTAAAGATTTTATAGATATAATTAATGATAATTAATGAGCAGTTAAAGATAAACATAAATGTAAGAATTTTTGCACCTTTCGAAAATTTAAACATAAGATGAAGTGCTAAATAGAAAAACATGAGTAACATGGGAATAAGAGCCGGATAGAGTTGAATGCTTTCTGAGATATTGCCTTTTAGTAAGTAAATAAATGCACGCTGCATACCGCACCCCGGACAGTCTATTCCAAAATATTGCTTATAAAAACACGGCAATAAATGTTCGTTTAACCAATGAGCAATCTTGTTCATTTAGGATGGTTCATTTAGTATTAAGCGATGAATTTCTATTATCTGCGGCAACAACATAGCTCCATCTTTATTGTTTACAACAAAGTGGGCAAACTGAATTAATTTTTCTTCTGGAAATTGCTTGCTTATTCTTTGTAACACATCTTGTTCCAACACTCCGTCTCGTTTCATTACTCTCTCTATTCTTTGTTTAAGTGGAGCGGTAATTACAATAATCTTATCTATATTTTTATAAGCTCCGGATTCAATTAGTATAGCAGCCTCTTTTACAATATAAGGAGCATTGTTATTTTTGTTTTCAAAATTATTGAAAGCCTTGGCTACAGCTGGGTGTATAATTTGATTTAAAAGTTGTAGTTTGCTTTCACTATTAAAAACTATTTCAGAAAGTATTTTTCGGTTAAGTTCTCCTTGAGAGGTATATATATTTTTGCCAAAATTTTGTTTTATTTGCTCTACCACTTGTAAATCATTTACGGCAATTTCTTTGGCCACCAAATCGGCATAAAAAACGGGAATCTGCAAGGTCTCGAATATCTTACACACCATGCTTTTTCCGCTTCCAATACCTCCGGTAACACCTACTTTTATCATTTTCTTTTTACTATAAATTCAACCTTTTCGGGTTTTGTGTGATTGATTATTACAAATTCAGGTTTCTTTTGAATTTTTACCAATAATCGGGATTTCTTTTTTTCCGAATACTCTAAATAATCAACTGTTAATTCTATTTGAGATTCATCTATTGCGTCATACTTACTCAGAGGAACCAACAAGGATAATTCTATCCACTGAGGAAAAGTTTTTATTTGAATCGTATCGGGCAAATTTATAGCTTGCACCGGAACTCTTATTTTTTTTTCGGTAAGCTTCTCTATCGGTATAACAATTTCCACTTTGTTTGTTTCTAATTCCAAATGGCCTGATATGGTTTGTAAACCAACATTTACAGTTAATTTCTTTTCGGGATATTTAATATAAAAACTATCTGTATACAATACATTTATTTTATCTAATTCCTTTTTATGGCCATATAATTTAATATGTGATGGAGTAATTTTTAAGGTGTCACTAAAACTAAATTGGTCTTTAAAAACAGCATGAAATAGTGGTTTTACGGGCACTGTTTTACTGTATTTTTCGTTTAAATGCAAAAAAATAGTATCGGGGTTGAGAGTATTTATTTTTACATTCGATGGTATATCATTTTTAACTTGCTCTATTAAATCGCTTGCAGAAATTCGATATATCTCCTCACTTTTTTTATTAAATTCAACTTGCGAAAAGTCGATTGATAGTTTATTGTTTTTATTTAATAATGTGATGGGCAACAGATTAAATCCCTTCCCTGAAATTTGTATTTTAACTTGGGGGGGTAATTCGTTTAATACCATTTTTCCGGCAGGTATCCCCGTGTATGTAACGGGAAAATGAACAAAAACAAAATATGTTTTTTCTAACGCGTTTAGAAACCAAAAGAGTGAAGCTAAAAGAACACTTATCAAGTACACATAAACACGCTTGTTAAAACGGAAAAGATACGATTTTTCAGACTTGTTTATTTGTACATCTGTTTTCACAACAAGAAGGGATTAGCTAATCCCCTTTTATTTCTTTTGCTCTAACTGGCCTGTATATTCGGGCGAAATAGCAGCCTTTTCAACCTTTAAACGCATACCACCCTCTACTTCTATTATAATGGTTGTTTCTTTTATTTCGGCTACTTTACCATGAATGCCTCCTATGGTTACTATTTTATCTCCTTTGTCTAAAGTTTCTCTAAACTTTTTAGCCTCTTTTGCTTTTTTCATTTGAGGGCGAATCATAAAAAAGTAGAACACAATAATAATCAATCCAAACATAATGAGTGATTGCATGGCTCCTCCGCCACCGCCCTCTCCTTGAGGTGGTGCCATTAATAGTATCGATAATAATTTCATACGATTTTGTTTTATTTATAAATGGTTATTTTTTTTCTTCAGGTAATAATATTTCTCCTTTAATAGCAATTACGGTTGTATTTGGCAATGTATTAGCCACTAAGGTTACCGTTTTATTTTGTTTTCCTTGTTTGCCGTTTGAATCAAATTCTACATCAATTTTCCCTGTTTCACCCGGTTTAATCGGATTTTTTGGCCAGGTTGGTACGGTGCACCCGCAACTGCCCTGAGCCGATGAAATAAGCAAATCGGCATTTCCTGTGTTTTTGAATGTAAATGAGTGATTTACTTTTTCTCCCTGTACAATTTCTCCAAAATCGTACACCTCATTATCGAAAGTAATTACCGGCATATGCTCCGGATCTACTTCTGAAGCCGTGTTTGAATTATTAATTAAATCAGACGAAATCTCGCTTTCTTTATTTTCGCATGAAGCGAAAAATAGAACCATAATGAACGAAATAAGTGCAATTTTTTTCATGTTTTTTTTATTTATCAATTAAACCTCTTCCTTGTTTATTAATTATTTTTTTTGATTTAAAATCGGCTACTAATTTATCCAAAATACCATTAATAAACACTTTACTGTTTGGCGAGCTATATAATTTTGAAATTTCTATATATTCGTTTAGGGTAACTTTAATTGGCACTGAGCTAAAATATAATAATTCGGTAATAGCCATTTTCATGAGTATAATATCAATTAACGCAATGCGTTCTATTTCCCAATTTTTTGTTTTATCACTAATGTATACTTCGTTTTCGGTATTGTGTAAAATCGTTTTTCTAAATAAATTTTTAATAAAGGCCGTATCATCTTCATCGTCTTTGTAAATAGGCATTACATTTAACTGTTGAGTTTCTTTTTCGCATGCTTCAAATGTTTTTATACACAACATAAGAGCATAATCAATATCTTCTAAATTCCAATAGATGCTTTTTTCCTGAAACTTGTCGAAAATCAATTCAAATTGTGGCAATAAAATTTTGTAGAGGTCTATTAAAATTTTTCGATCTTCTTCAAACGAATTATTTTCTGAGTTCATATAAATTTGATACTCATCACTCTGCTTAATTAAATTAAAAAATTTCCGAATTTCCTCATCGTACAACTGCCACGATATTTTTTTGTTCTCAGCAAATGTTTTAAGTTGAATATTATTTGCTATTGCTGAAATTAATCTGTTGTTTACGAATTTCAGATTAGGATTTAAATCCTCTTTAGTGGGTAATATTTTCTGCTTGTAATCTTCTATTTTTTGACTAGCAACTCCCACAACATCTATAGGGAGTAACAAAAAATAGATATATAACTCGTACACTCTGTTTAAACTCAAAAAAAGTTCGTTTTCGGCTTTTTGAATTTCTGTATTATCTGATTGAAAAAATGCATACAAAGCCTGTAATACCTTAATTCGCTGCAACCTTCTGCTCAACATATTAAAAAGAACCTGATTTAAATTTAGTATGGTAATTTCACTTTCCCTATGGCTTCTATTCTATTTTCGGCCATTTGGTTTGCGGCTAAATAGGTAGGGATGTTTTCTGATTTTGATTTTTTTATAATATCCAAAGTTGTGTTGTAAATATTTGATGCCATCTCCATGGATCTTTCTCTGCCATAACCTTCTACTTCAGAGTTTACATTAATTAAACCTCCTGCATTAATTAAAAAATCAGGGGCGTATATGATTCCCTTATCCATTACCTTTACTCCATGTACTTTTTCATCGGCAAGCTGATTATTGGCCGCTCCGGCAATAATAGAACACTTTAATCGAGTTAACGTATTATCGTTAATAGTTGCCCCTAATGCACAAGGTGCATAGATGTCCATATCTACATCAAACACATCGTCTCCATTTATAACAGTTGCCTTATATTTTTCGGCTACTTCTTTAACCCGCAACTCGTTTATATCTGCAACAAACACTTTTGCATTTTCTTTTGCTAAATAATCTACTAATACCTGACCTACATGCCCAACTCCTTGTACCATTACCTTTTTACCTGTTAAACTATCGCTTCCTGTTAGCTCTTTTGCAGCAGCTTTCATTCCCATATATACTCCAAAGGCCGTAACTGGCGAGGGATCTCCACTTCCGCCTAACGAAACAGGCAAACCCGAAACATAATCTGTTTCCATTTTCACGTATTCCATGTCTTTGGTAGAGATTCCTACATCTTCGGCTGTAATATATTTTCCACCCAAGCTTTCTACAAATTTTCCAAATCTTCTCATTAAGGCTTCCGACTTTTGGGTGTACGAATCACCGATAATTACGGCTTTTCCTCCTCCAAGATTAAGGCCTGTGATGGCCGCTTTATAGGTCATCCCTCTCGATAAACGCAGAACATCGTTTAAGGCTTCCATTTCGTTGTTGTATTTCCACATGCGCGTGCCACCCAAAGCCGGACCTAGCACCGTATTGTGAACGGCTATAATAGCTTTTAGCCCCGTAGCATTATCCTGACAAAACAATACTTGTTCATGATCAAATGTACTCATCTGCGCTATTACAGAGTTTTCAGATAATAAAGTGGTTTTATTTTCGCTTACTTTCAACATAGGTTTAATTTCTACAATTAAAAAAGATTAAATGGATAATAGCTAATTTCGCAGTACAAATAACAGGGGCAAAAGTAGAAATATTTTTCCATTCAATTGTTTTTATGAAATCGCTTTCGTACTTAAATAAATACCTATTTAAATATAAATACCATTTATTGTTGGGAACCTTTTTTGTAATTGTTTCTAATATCTTTGCAATCTACCCGGCACAATATATCCGTGAAGCATTTGATTTTTCGGGTGAATCTATAAAACAATACAACCTTATTGCAAACGAAACCGACAAATTATTAAAAAAAGAGGCAATTATTAAAGCAGCCATCTGGTACGGTTTTTTGGTATTACTTATGTCGCTGTTAAAAGGATTGTTTACTTTTTTTACCCGGCAGAGCATTATTGTAATGTCGAGACTTATAGAATACGACCTGAAAAACGAAATTTTTAATCATTATCAAAATCTAAACACCTCCTTTTACCGAAGAAATAATACAGGCGATATAATGAACCGCATCTCGGAAGACGTGAGCAGGGTTAGAATGTACTTAGGACCAGGAATTATGTACACTCTAAATTTGGTTACTCTGTTTATACTCGTAGTCGCTACCATGATAAATATCAATGCCAAACTAACTTTTTATGTTTTAGCTCCTCTTCCTATTTTAGCCATTCTTATTTATTTCGTAAGCAATGCCATAAATAAAAAAAGTGAGCAGGTACAAAAACAGCTTTCTTATTTATCTACATTATCGCAAGAAACATTTTCTGGTATACGTATTATTAAAGCCTTTGTGAAGGAAAAACAAACTGCCCACTCTTTTCAAAAAGAAAATTTGGAATATAAAACTTTTACGCTTGGTTTAGTAAAAATAAATGCCCTCTTTCATCCATTAATGATCTTATTAATTGGATTAAGCACTATACTTACAATATACATTGGGGGCAAAGAGGCTATTGCTGGAAACATTAGCTATGGAAATATTGCGGAGTTTGTAATATATGTAAATATGCTTATTTGGCCTGTAACTTCGCTAGGTTGGGTTACTTCTTTAATTCAACGTGCAGCCGCCTCTCAAGAAAGAATAAATGAATTTTTAAATGAAAAACCAGATATAACCAATGCTTCCAACGAAGAAAGGGTGATTAAAGGAAAAATAGAATTTAAAAATGTACGTTTTGTCTATCCCGACTCAAATATTGAGGCACTTAAAAACATATCGTTTATTATTGAACAAGGTCAAAAAGTTGCAATTGTAGGAAGAACAGGGGCCGGAAAATCTACTATTGCTCAGTTGATTTTACGGCTATATGATGTTACATCGGGCGAAATTTTGATTGATGGAATAAATATAAAAGAGCATAATCTGAATAACATAAGAAGTTCTATTGGATTTGTTCCTCAGGAAGTTTTTTTATTTTCGGATACCATAAAAAATAATATTGCTTTTGGATTTAGCAAACGCTTACCCAACGAGGAAGAAATTATTAAAGCAGCTAAAGATGCAGCTATTTATGATAATATAATGAGCTTCCCTAAAGGAATGGAAACCCTATTAGGCGAAAGAGGTATTACCTTATCGGGTGGACAAAAACAAAGGGTTTCTATTTCCAGAGCCATCATTCATAAACCGAAAATTTTACTGTTTGACGATTGCCTTTCGGCCGTAGATACAGAAACAGAAGAGGAAATACTTAAAAATCTGGAACATGAAATGCAACACAAAACATCGCTCATTATAAGCCATCGTATTTCTGGAGTTAAAAATGCCGATTGTATACTAGTTATACACAACGGAAGCATTAAAGAAAAGGGGAATCATGAAGAATTGATGGCTCTAAACGGTATATATGCAGGGATATACAAAAAACAATTGCTAGAAAATGTAACTTAATGATATTAAGGCCACTTGATTTGTTAAATTAAGATGATTTTTATTCTTCTGAATTTATTTTTTCCACAAATGATGTTTTTTTTTCGCTTAATTGCGATTATTTCGGTACGAATAATTATATTTGACATAGTATAAGTATCATTAAAACTTAAAAAGATGGAAGAAAACGGATTTAACGGTCAAGAAAAGGAACGAAGAGGAGACGAAGTGTACTCTAAGGTTGTGCGTGCAGGTAAACGCACTTATTTCTTTGATGTAAAAGCTACCAAAGGGAATGATTTTTACTTAACCATTACGGAAAGTAAAAAAAGATTCAATCAGGAAAACGGAAAATTCTTTTATGAAAAACACAAGATATTCTTGTATAAAGAAGATTTTGAAAAATTTTCGGAAGGATTAAATGAAACCGTAGAAAAAATTGACGAACTGCTTCAACAAAGTGGTGCAACAATAGAAAATCATTCTTCAGCAAAAGAAGGAAACGGATTTTCTGATGTAGATTTTGACGACTTAGGAAAATAAGATTTAAACAAAAAATAATAAAAAAAGACAGCCTCTATGCTGTCTTTTTTTATTTTAAGAATATTCTTCTCTTAAGATTTAACAGAGTCTACGATTGCTTTGAACGCTTCCGGATTATTTAAAGCCAAATCAGCCAATACTTTACGATTAATGTTTATTCCCTTCTTATTTACCGCACCAATGAACTCCGAATATGACATACCATGCTCTCTAACTGCCGCATTGATACGCTGTATCCAAATTCCTCTATATAACCGTTTCTTTTGTTTGCGACCTGAATAAGCGAAATTCAGACCTCTTTCTACGGCATTTTTAGCTACCGTTAGTACATTTTTTCTTCTACCAAAGTACCCTTTGGCTTGTTTTAAAATTTTCTTTCTTCGCGCTTTCGAAGCAACTGCATTTTTTGAACGTGGCATTTTTTTTTACGTTTTTTGGTAGTAAGCGTTTCCTTTATCAGGAACTCTTTAAGGGCTTATTACCGGGGTTAATAAATAATTTTAATTTTACGTTAACCAATCTATTTAATTAGATACAAAGCAGGAATTTAATATTATTTTCATCTCCTTTGTGAACCAAACCACTATTGGTTAACGCCCTTTTACGCTTTTTAGACTTCTTTGTAAGAATGTGACTTTTAAAAGCGT
The DNA here is from genome assembly GCA_013359255.1 of Flavobacteriales bacterium. Lineage (GTDB taxonomy): Bacteria > Bacteroidota > Bacteroidia > Flavobacteriales_E > Vicingaceae > BCD5. The sequence goes on along the minus strand of JABWCF010000005.1, from coordinate 75,576 downwards.
GTTTTCTTTTAATCTTCCCGGTGCCGGTTATACTAAACCTTTTTTTTGCACTCGAGTTGGCTTTCATTTTAGGCATTGTGTGTGTAGTTTATAGTTATTTGTTTTTTATGATTTACTTCTTTTTTTTGGGAGCTAACATCATTATCATCCGTTTTCCTTCAAGCTTTGGCATACTTTCTACCACTGCTATTTCATCTAATTCCTTGGCTAATCTGGCAAGCACTTCTCTTCCTTGTTCGCTAAACATAATACTTCTACCCTTAAAAAAAACATACGCCTTAATTTTTGCATTTTCTTCTATAAAATTAATGGCATGTTTCAGCTTAAATGCAAAATCATGGTCATCGGTGTTTGGTCCAAAACGCAATTCTTTTATAACCGTCTTAACCGTTTTTGCTTTAATTTCCTTTTGTTTCTTTTTTTGGTCGTATAAAAATTTTTTATAATCTATTATTTTACAAACCGGAGGTGTGGCAGAAGGTGAAATTTCTACCAAATCCATTTCCATATCTTCGGCCATTTTTATGGCTTCCGCAACAAGGTAAACGGCCGATACTATTCCTTCGCCCACTACACGTACTTCCTTTGCCGTAATTCTGTGGTTAATACGATGTAACTCTTCGCTTTTACGTTGGAAACTTCTCCGCTGAAAATCGTTTTTCTGTATTATAGTTAAGCCTCCTTAATTTTAATTAGTATGTTCTTTTATTTCTTTTTTAATCATTGTGGCAAACTCTTCAACTGTAAGAACTCCCATATCTCCTTTTCCGTGTTTTCGAACTGCCAACGTGTTGGTTTCTGCCTCTTTTTCGCCAACAATAAGCATATAGGGCACTTTTTTAAGTTCTGCATCACGAATTTTTTTACCTATCTTTTCGTTCCTATTGTCAACGAGGCCGCGAATATCGTAATTATTTAGCAAATTTAAAAGTTCTTGGGCTTTTTCATTAAATTTTTCGCTGATTGGTAGTAATACGGCTTGTTCGTTGCTAAGCCAAAGGGGGAAATTTCCTCCGCAATGCTCTATTAGTACAGCTACAAATCTTTCCATCGAACCAAAAGGTGCACGATGTATCATTACCGGGCGGTGTTTTTGATTATCGCTTCCGGTGTATTCTAAATTAAACCGTTCGGGTAAATTATAATCTACTTGTATAGTGCCTAATTGCCATTTTCTTCCTAATGCATCTTTTACCATAAAATCGAGTTTCGGTCCATAAAATGCTGCTTCACCGAATTCTACCTCCGTTTTTAATCCTTTATCATGAGCTGCATTAATAATGGCTTGTTCTGCCTTTTCCCAATTTTCGTCTGTTCCTATGTATTTTTCTCTATTTTCTTTGTCGCGCAAAGATATTTGGGCTGTATAGTCGTTAAATCCGAGGGCCGAAAATACATACAACACAAGATCTATCACTTTTTTAAATTCATCTTCCACTTGGTCGTTTCGGCAAAAAATATGGGCATCGTCTTGAGTAAACCCCCTCACTCTGGTAAGACCATGAAGTTCTCCGCTTTGTTCGTATCTATAAACGGTTCCAAACTCGGCCAATCGAAGCGGTAAATCTTTGTATGATTTTGGAGAAGAATTAAAAATTTCGCAATGATGTGGGCAATTCATTGGCTTAAGTAAAAATTCTTCGTTTTCGTCTGGTGTATGTATAGGCTGAAACGAGTCAGCTCCGTATTTTTCGTAGTGCCCGGAAGTTACATAAAGCTCTTTACTGCCAATGTGTGGTGTAACTACCGAAACATAACCGGCTTTTTTTTGTGCATTTCGCATAAAATTTTCGAGTCGCTCTCTTAAGGCTGCTCCTTTGGGTAGCCAAAGAGGTAGACCCTGACCTACTTTTTGCGAAAAGGTAAATAATTCCAGCTCTTTTCCTAGTTTTCTGTGGTCTCTTTTTTTAGCTTCTTCTAAAAGCAAAAGGTATTCTTCCAACATTTTTTGTTTTGGAAAGGAAATACCGTAAACCCTTGTTAATTGTTTATTTTTTTCATTTCCCCTCCAGTAAGCACCTGCTACGTTTGTAATTTTTACTGCTTTTACAAAACCTGTATTGGGTAAATGACCTCCACGGCATAAATCAGTAAAGTTAGAGTGGTCGCAAAAGGTTATTTCGCCATCGGTAAGGTTTTCAATCAGCTCTATTTTAAATTCGTTTTGTTGTTCGTTATAGAGGTTTAGAGCATCGGATTTAGAAACCGATTTGATTTTAAACTCGGCTTTTTGACGGGCAAATTCTAGAAACTTTTCTTCTATTTTCTTAAAATCAGATTCGGAAATATTTTTTTCGCCTAAATCTACATCATAATAAAATCCGTTTTCTATGGCTGGTCCTATGGTAAGCTTTATGCCCGGATAAAAAAACTCTAATGTTTGTGCTAGTATATGTGCCGAAGAGTGCCAGAACACTTGTTTTCCTTCTTCACTTTCCCATGTATAGAGCTGAATAGAAGCATCACTGTTAATAGGTGTAACCGTTTCTACGGTTTTACCATTTACTTTTGCGGTTATTACTTCGCGTGCTAGGCCTTCGCTTACACTTTTGGCTATTTCAAAAGGAGTAACTCCTTTGGGGTACTCCTTTACCTTGCCATCGGGAAATGTAATTTTAATTTGTTCCATAAATAAAAAAGCCGTCCGTTTACAAACGGACGGCAAAGATAACAGAAATATGCTTTTTTAAATTTTATATCCCAAAAGGAAAATAATACAGCCTCTAGAATCTACATTTTGACTTTTAGGTATTTCAAAGTTTACGTACATTTTACGAGATTTTTGGGGTTCCCAAACATATATCTTTTTATTTCCTTTCAGTTCTTCTTTGTTTGTGTATAATAATTTTCTTTTTTTAGCTGTAGAGGGTTTATCATAAATACTGATTACTACATTTTCAGGTACTGCGGTGTTAAAAATAAAACGGTATTTTTCACCAATAAAAAGAGGCACTTCAATTTCTTTGAGTTGTTCTTTTTCCTTGTAGGCAAATCGGGTAATTTTTGATGAATCGTACTTAAAATCGTTATCCAACAATCCTTTGGCTTGATTTTTCATTCCGGTAGCATCACAATCTCCATCGGATTGTAGAGAAACCCTACCGGCAGTAGCTGTAACAAATACGACTAACGCAAGTGTAAAAAGTTTAATGGTATTCATATTCGGTTAAGGTTTTTAGTTTATAATTTTTTTTCTTATGGCTTCTATTTCTTTGCCAAAGCTTTGCAGTTCTTCTTTTGAGAAAGTGTAAACCACATCTTCTTCTACTTCACTTTCATTCTCTTCCTCATTTTCGGTTTCTTCTTTTAAAAACTTAGCAAAGTGTTTTTGCAAACTTTCTAGATCAGTTATCATTTCTGCTGCCTCATCGGCATTATTTTTACGAAGCAGTTTCAAAAGATTATCTAATATAATGGCTTGTTCTGCTATTCTGCCGAGTAATTTTTCATTACTGGATTTTTCAATTACTTTAGAGCCTATGTACATACTTTCTACCCATGCTCCGGCAAAAATGATACTACCATTGTTTCCTACTCCATTTTCTTCTAAGTAATTATCCATACTTAGCTGCATATCGGAAATAATTGTGGCTAAAGAATCTTCGTTACCGATATTTTTCTCGAATCGGGTTAATACATTTACAGTTTGAAAAATATTTGACATCCAAAGTTTTTCTGACATCTGCCCCAAGTTTTTAAGATAATAAATAGCCTCCTGACTTTGTTTGTTTAACACACAATATGCTAAATCTGCAGTATATACGCCAAAATTTAGTTTTTGGTTATACTTAGAAACATAATTATTAATGTTTTCAGGCTTATTGGTTAATCCGGCCTGATAAGGCAACCCTGCTTGCTTAAAAATAAAAGCAATTTGTAAAGGAGAGGGTAGTGTATAAGATATATCGTCTTCTACTACCACTAAGGAAGAATCTATTTTTTCTGTTATTTCGAGTTGTTCAGTTTCTGTTTCGTTTCCGCAGGAACATAAAAATAGAGACAGAATACTAAAAAGCAGCAAATACGGTGTTCGTTTTTTCATTGTGATTTAATTTTACATTTTTTAAAGGCTCAATATTAAGGATTTATTTGTTTTGCATATTTATTAAAAGAATTTTAATTATCCAATATTTCAAGTGCTTTTTCTATCATTGAATCTTTTCCGTTAATAAAATCGTTGGTATCTGTGTATTGTAGAACATGAGGAGAAATTCCGAATTCAACATTTTCACCCTCTGGCGAGAGGGTTTGAGTACGTGAAAATCGGTATGTCCATCCATTAGGCAATTCTCTGTAATAGGGCACTCCTCCTCCTCCTCCTGTGGTATCGCCTAAATGAATAACATGAGGTAATTGATGCATCATAAGAGTAAAATCGTTCGAGGCACTGAAAGAAGATCGGTTGGTAAGTAGTGCGACTGGCTTTAACCAAGGATTTTCTGAGGCTTCGATGTAATAAGGAAAGGCATCAGTAAAATCAGAGTGCTTAGGGCCATTTTTCCACTTCCAAAAGGCATATACTCTTTTTACATTGTTAAAATGAGAAGCTACTATTTCTGCGTTATAGGGGTCGCCCCCCGGGTTATTTCTGATGTCAATTATAATTCCTTTTGCATTTGAAAAATATGTCAGCAAACCTTCAATATATCCAAATCCGGAAGCATCAAAATCAGATATTCTGATGTAACCAATATTCCCCAACCATATATACTCGTATGCTCCACCCTTTGTATACATTTGCTGATTGTTAAAATAGTTTCTTTCCAATAAATCATAATTAAAGTTGGGTGGGGCTTTCAAATAATACTCGGAAAAACGAGTATAATCAAATGGTGCAGATAAATTAACATGTCCATCTTTTAAATGAAAAAGCAACTGATTTAAGACTTTAAAAAAATCTCTGTTTTTCATTTCATTATGAACCAAAGGGCGGTAAACACTATAAAGTGAATCCCAGTTTATTCTTTTATATTCAAAGAAAGAATAATTTTTATCAAAATCGTTCCATAAAATTTCGAAGTTGCTGATGTGTGTATTTTCCTTATCGGGTTTAATAAATAATTTTTCGCAACCCGAAAGGGTAAATATTATTATACCTAATAACCATAGGCTGAAACGCATATTTTTTATGTTAGCCATTCTGTTATAAAAAAGTCATTAATGAAAATCCGAATACGCTTTTTCCCTTCTTTACTGGTTGAGGTAATTGATAGGAATAATAATCGAAATCGTAATACAATGCTATTTTATTATGTGCTTTTATTTCTTTCTCTAAGGTAAATCGGTTGGAAAATCTAAAAAACTGATTGAAAGCAGAGAAATGTCCACTGTTTAAAAATCGTTTAATTTTTTTATTTTGGTAATACGCATTTTGTTCAAAAAAATCAGCGGGTGGAGAGTAGGCGTAATTAGGAGTAACCATAAAATTTAACAAGGGCACATGGGCTTGGTATGCTATATTTAGTTTTTTCCCGAACAATGCTATTGTTTTCTGTAACCTTCCGGATATATTCAGAGAAGAAACGAATTCGCCATAAATAAAAAGAGAGGTGTGTTCTCTCACATCGAGGGTATGGTTTAGGGCGACTCCTGCAAAATAGTTGATGTTTTTTTTATTTGTTAAAATTCTTTTAAGCAATAAATAATTCAGGTATCCGCGTTGATTGATAAGATAATTTCCGGTAAGTGTATTATAGTGTTGAGATGTTAATTTTGCACGCGTATATTCTATTTCTACCAGATGAATGTATTTTTTCCCATTTGATGCAACGCTTACCTTAGGAGAAAGAGATAACCCTGAATAACGGAGGGGCGACATTAACTCGTCTCTTAACACACTACTACCGGAAGAAAAAGAAAAGATAAAATAATTACCATAACTTGCGGTATCTTGTGCCTGTACAACATTAAAACACAAAATAAAAAACAATGTAATACTCCCTAATCGAAGCATCAGGTTTGAATTACTCCAACATTAAATTTTTTATCTATAGGCGAATGGTTTGCCATTTCAATACCCATTGAAATCCATTTTCGCGTATCCATAGGGTCTATAATAGCGTCTACCCATAAGCGAGCAGCTGCGTAGTATGGCGACATTTGTTCGTTGTAACGGTCGGTAATGGTTTTCAACATTTGCTCTTGATCTTCTTTACTTACCTCTTTTTCTTTGGCTTTTTGTGTGGCCACTTCAATTTGTAAAAGAGTTTTGGCAGCTTGTTCTCCCCCCATCACCGCTAGTCGGGCTGTAGGCCAAGCTACAATAAGGCGTGGGTCGTAAGCCTTTCCGCACATAGCATAATTTCCGGCTCCATATGAATTTCCTGTAATAATTGTAAATTTAGGCACTACCGAGTTTGCCTGTGCATTTACCATTTTTGCTCCATCTTTTATAATGCCTCCGTGTTCGGAACGTGAACCTACCATAAATCCGGTTACGTCTTGCAAAAACACTAGGGGTATTTTTTTTTGATTGCAGTTCATAATAAACTGGGCTGCTTTATCGGCCGAATCGGAATAAATGACACCTCCGAATTGCATTTCGCCCTTTTTGCTTTTTACTATTGCCCGTTGATTGGCCACAATACCTACGGCCCATCCATCAATGCGAGCATAGCAACACACAATGGTTTTTCCGTAGAGTTCCTTGTATTCTTCAAATTCAGAATCATCTACCAAACGCTTTATAATTTCCCTTACTTCATAAGGTTTATCTCGTGTTTTGGGTATAATAGAATAAATTTCCTTGGGGTTTAATTTCGGAATTTTAGGCTCGGAACGATTAAACCCTGCTTTTTGAAAATCTCCGTATTTATCTACAATAAATTTTATTTTATCTAAGCAGGCTTTATCGTTTTTGCATTTATAGTCGGTAACTCCCGAAATTTCGCAGTGCGTGGTAGCCCCCCCCAATGTTTCGTTGTCAATATCTTCGCCAACTGCTGCTTTTACCAAATAAGATCCTGCCAAAAAGATGGTGCCCGTTTTTTCTACAATCATGGCTTCATCGCTCATAATGGGCAAATAGGCTCCACCTGCCACACAACTACCCATAATGGCTGCAATTTGCGGAATACCCAAAGAGGACATTACTGCGTTGTTTCTGAAAATTCTTCCAAAATGTTCTTTATCAGGAAACACTTCATCTTGCAATGGAAGAAACACCCCAGCACTGTCTACCAAATAAATAATGGGAAGTTTATTTTCAATGGCAATTTCTTGTGCTCTAAGATTCTTCTTTGCTGTAATTGGAAACCAGGCTCCGGCTTTCACCGTGGAATCGTTAGCTACCACCAAACATTGTCTTTTTTTAATATACCCCAGCATAACCACCACCCCTCCTGATGGGCAGCCCCCTTGCTCCTTAAACATATTATATCCGGCAAATGCTCCGATTTCAATGTTGGGCAAATCGCTATCAAGCAAGTAAGCAACCCGCTCCCGGGCAGTTAATTTGCCTTGCTCGTGCTGTTTATCTATTTTGCTTTTGCCTCCTCCTTCGTATATTTTGTCGAGCCTTTGCTTTAAATCCGAAAGCAACATTCGGATATTATCCTCGTTGGTATTAGCTTCTAGCTCTTGCACCGTTACTTTTGCCATTTCAATTATTTATATATTAGTGGTGTCGCGAAATTACGAATAAAGAAGTTTACATGTTTTATTTCTACTTTATGTCATTCTTACATAGTTTGATCCCTAAGTTGTTTACTGCTTTTTTATTTTTCGCTTAAATTAGCCACTTATTATGTTAGCTTCTTCAGCCATAAGTATTTTTTATATTTTCGTTTTTGTTGTTCTTATAAAAAAGATCTCTTTTTTTAAATTAAAAGGGGTGCCCACTTTTTTTCCAATTGCCGCCTTTTTACTGAAGATTTTAGCCGGAATTACACTTACGCTTATTTATACCCACTACTACCCAACACGTAATACGGCTGATATTTTTAAATATTTTGACGATAGTAAGGTTATGTATGATGCTGCCTTTACAAATTTTACTGATTTTATTAAAATGCTTTGCGGAATTGGTAACGATCATACTTACTATAATGAGCATTATTATAATAAAATGAATTGGTGGTACAGGCAATCTGCCGGTAACTTATATAATGATAGCCATATTATTATTCGATTTAATACCCTTGTGCGTTTTTTTTCATTTGGTAATTTTCATGTGCATACTATTTTTATGTGTTTTTTATCTTTTGCCGGATGCACTGCACTATACAAAGCTTTTTCAATTTTCATTCAGAATAAGGAAAAACAATTATTTATCTGTGTTTTTCTACTTCCTTCGGTGTGGTTTTGGTCATCGGGAGTTCTTAAAGAAGGCATTGTATTTTTTGTTATCGGATTTTTGCTTTATTCTTTCTTTAACCTTTTTGTATTAAAAAAATACACTGCTTTTTATTTTATTGTTTTTCTATCCGGAGCCCTGCTCTTATTTTATTTAAAATTTTACCTTTTTGCTTCGATATTACCTGCTCTAATTGCTTTTTCTATTCATAGCCAGAGGGTGTTTGGGAAATACTTACTCGTTTTCATTTTTTATATTGCTTTTATACTTTTTATTTCCCGTATCCATTCTCATTTTTCGCCCATTACCCTATTAAGTGAGAAACAACAAGCTTTTTTAGAACTCGCAGAAAAAGAAAATGCAGGAAGCGTGGTGAAAGTTTATAAATTAGAAAACTCCTACATGAACCTAATTAAAAATATTCCTTATGCTATTAAAAATTTATTTCTACTTCCTTTTGTATTTACCTGCAAAATTGGCTTAGAACTTCCTGCAGCAATAGAAAATAGTATATTTCAGATAGGCTTACTTTTCTCATTTTTCTTTAGAAATAAACTAACGAAAATCGAAAATAATTTTGTGTGGCTTTGTCTCTCATTTTCGGTGTTACTTTTTATGCTCATTGGTACTACCACCCCTGTATTAGGAGCTATTGTGCGTTATAAAACCCCTGCATTACCTTTTCTTTTTGTGGTGTTGCTTCTACTTTCTAATCATTCTAAACTTTATAATCAATTTAATTTATATAAATATTTTTATGAAAAACTGGAAACTTTTTTTAATCGCTTCTCTGTTTATTAGTGCCTGCAACAACTTGGAAGAAGCCGATTTAATTGTACATAATGCCTCCATTTATACGCTGAATGAAATTTTGCCTAGAGCAGAAGCTATGGCTGTAAAAGATGGGAAGATTGTAGCCATAGGACCCGAAAATGAGATTTTAAACAAATACACTTCTCCTCACAAAATAGACGCCCGCAAAATGCCCGTTTATCCTGGTTTTATAGATGCTCATTGCCATTTTTTAGGATATGGATTATTTTTAAATGTGCTGGATTTAAAAAATTCTCATTCATTTAATGAAGTAATAGATAAAGTTCTTCTGTATTCAAAAAACAGCCTGTCGGAATGGATTATTGGAAGAGGCTGGGATCAAAACGATTGGGAAGAAAAAAAATTTCCGAATAAAAACCTTCTCGATTCACTTTTCCCTAGCACTCCTATTTATCTTAAAAGAGTAGATGGGCATGCCGCTCTTTTAAATTCAAAAGCCTTAGAATTAGCCGGTATTACAAGCCAAACAAAAATAGAAGGAGGAGAAATTTTTATTGAAAACGGAAACCTTACGGGAATAATTACAGATAATACCATGAATCTTGTTGAAAAAGTTTTACCTAAAAAAACGATAGAAGAAAAAAGAAAGGCTTTCCTTCTGGCTCAGAAAAATTGTTTTGCCGTGGGTCTCACCACCGTAAGTGATGCTGGCTTAGATTTAGAAGATATTATGCTGATAAAAAAAATGCACGAATCCGGAGAACTTAAAATGAGGATTTATGCTATGTTAAACCCGAGTGAAGAGAATGAACAGTTGGCACTACAAGGTATTATTAAAACCAGCCACTTATCGGTTCGCTCTTTTAAATTGTATGCCGATGGTTCATTAGGTTCCAGAGGTGCTCTTTTAAAACAACCTTATTCCGATATGCCAACCCATAGGGGGGTAATCGTTGATTCATTGGAAAAATTAAATCACTTTGCAGCCCTTTGCTCTCGCTTAAACTTTCAATTAAATACGCATTCTATTGGCGATAGTGCCAATGCTCTTATGCTTTCTATCTACGCAAAATACCTAAAAAGCACAAACGATTTAAGGTGGAGAATAGAGCATGCTCAAGTAGTAGATAAAAAAGATTTTACTTTTTTTTCGGAATATACCATTATTCCCTCGGTACAACCCACACATGCCACATCGGATATGTATTGGGCCAATCAAAGGCTTGGCACACACCGAGAACATCAAGCGTATGCCTATAATGAACTAATGCAACTAAATGGCCTCATTGCTCTTGGCACCGATTTTCCGGTAGAAGAAATCAATCCGCTTTATACTTTTTATGCTGCTGTTTTTAGAAAAGATCATAAAGGCTTCCCCGAAAACGGATATCAACCGATTAATGCACTGAGCAGAGAGAATGCTTTAAAAGGAATGGCCATCTGGGCTGCCATTGCCAATTTTGAAGAAAATGAAAAAGGAAGTTTGGAAGCAGGAAAAAATGCAGATTTTGTGATTTTAGATAGGGATATTCTAAAAGTAAAAGAAAATCTTGTTTTAAACGCCCGCGTAGTTTACACTTTTGTGAATGGAGAAAAAGTATTCGGCAATTAGTTGTATTTATTCCTTCGGTTGATAGGCTTTTAAAAATTCGTGAATGGCTTCGTAAACTAAGTTCATTTCATTGGTATTTATACAATAGGGAGGCATAAAATACAACACATTTCCTAAGGGCCGTAAAACAATTCCTTTTTGCAAAAAGAAGGAATACATCTCCTCCCTTATATTGCTGAAATACCCTTGTTCCGCATCTAACTCTAAAGCGAGAATAGTGCCTAGTGAACGAGATTTTTTTACCTTATTGTACACTGAAAAAAGGTGAGCCGCCTCTTGCTGCCTTTCGCAAATGGATACAATTTGTTCTTTTGTTTTTTGTTTTTCCAATAACTCTAAGCTGGCACAAGCGGCTGCACAAGCTAAGGGATTACCTGTAAAAGAGTGGCCATGATAAAATGTTTTTTCTATGGTACTTCCTAAAAACTCATTATAAATAGTATCGGTGCAGGTAGTAAGCCCAAGAGGCATAACCCCTCCGGTAAGAGCCTTCGATAAAGCCATTAAATCGGGTTTTACCGTAGTATATTCCGAAGCAAACATTCTGCCGGTACGATAAAATCCTGTCATTACCTCATCGGCAATTAGTAAAATGTTCTTACTCTTTGCTAATTCGAGCACATTGTTTAAAGCAAGAGGATTTTGTATACGCATACCTCCTGCACCTTGAATCATGGGTTCGTAAAGCAAGGCAATTACTTTCTCATTCTCAATAATATTTTTCAATTCGTTTATTGAGTGTGTTTCGCAACCGTACTCCGGAGCAGAAATTGTTTTTACATCAAATACAAAATCGGAAAAAGCTTCGTTAAAAATATTTTTTTGACTGAGCGACATGGCTCCGAAGGTATCGCCATGATAGGCATTTTTAAAAACGACAATGGTGTTTCTTTCTTCCTTTTTATTTTTAAAATACTGAATAGCCATTTTAACAGCTACTTCTACCGCTGTAGAACCATTATCGGAAAAAAACACTTTTTGTTGCCACGGCATTTTCAATATCAATCGTTCGGCTAATTCGGTAGCCACAGGGGTAGTAAATCCGGAAAATAATACGTGTTCTAATTCAAGAAACTGTTGATACACTTTTTCTGCAATATAAGGATGGGAGTGCCCATGAATATTAACCCACCAAGAAGAAACTGCATCTATGTATTTTTTTTCATCTTCGGCAAATAACCATACTCCGCTTCCTTTTACTATAGGTATTTGTACAGCCTCTTTCATTTGTGTAAACGGATGCCATATATATTTTTTATCTTTTTCGGTAATACTCATAATGTACTAAATTTTGCAGCTTCTTTTGCAATCCACTCTCGAGTAATCTGTTGAGCTTTTTCAATTCTTCCAAGCATTTTTAAACCGGTGTATTTTAAAATAAATTGTTCTGAAGCAGAGTGTTCTTCTCCGTTAAAAATAATTCCCAATACAGGTATTTTGTGGTGAAACAAGGTATTAATAGTTAGCAGAGTGTGGTTAATACTGCCTAAATAATTTTTGGAAACTACAATGGTTTCGGCATTTAGTTTAGAAATTAAATCTATTATCAAAAATTCATCATTAAGAGGAACCATTAAGCCTCCGGCCCCTTCTATGAGTAATATTTTATTAGGAGAAGAAGGTGGAATAAGGTTTGTTTCTTGTATATTTTTTTTTTCTAAAAATGCTGCATAATGAGGAGAAACAGGAGTTTCTAGTAAATAATTTTCTTGCCAAACATTGGAAATTTTATTGATAAGTAGTTTTTTCACTGTTTCTGAATCGGTTTCGGGTAACTTGCCTGCTTGCACTGGTTTCCAATAATCGGCCATCCATGCTTCGGCTAAAACAGCTGAAACGATGGTTTTTCCTACATCGGTTCCTATACCGGTTATAAATATTTTACGCATGGGTAGCCTTTTCTGATAGGGTTAATTCTTTATTCAGAATGTTTGCTAACTCCTGTATTTCATTTTCTGTGTTAAATACATGAATACAAATCCTGATTCGTTCAGTGCCTTTGGGTACCGTAGGGCTCAGAATTTCTTTTATCAAAAAGCCTTGTTCTCTTATTCGTTTTGCAATTTGTTTTGTTTTTTCGATATGGCCTATAATCAACGCCTGAACAGGACTGGTAGAAGGAATAATTTTTTCAGATATGTTTTGGGTATGCAATTTAAAATAGTTTATTTTTTGATGCAATTGGCTCATTATATTTTTACTTTCAATTAGTTCTGAATAGGCTCTATCAATGGCTATTATAGAAGTATGGGGTAAGGCGGTTGTATAAATAAAAGAACGAGAAAAATTAACCAGAAAATCTACAAGGTGTTGACTTCCTAAAACAGCAGCCCCGTGACAACCTAAGGCTTTTCCGAAGGTAACTACTCGAGCAAAAACCTTTTGTTCAATGCCTAATTCTACCACCAAGCCTTCTCCATTTTTTCCGTAAATACCCGTGGCATGAGCTTCATCAACTATTAATGATGCCTTAAATTTTTCGCACAGTTTTATTATTTCTAACAGAGGTGCAACATCTCCATCCATGCTGTATACAGATTCGGTTACTACGATTATTTTCCCTTTAGCAACTTTTAGTTTTTTTTCTAACTCTTTTATGTTGTTGTGGGCAAACGCAAAAGCATTAGCAAAAGAAAGCCTTATTCCATCTCGGATTGAGGCATGACTTAATTCATCATACAAAATGGTATCGCCTCTTTGAACAATTGTCTGTAACAATCCTATATTAGCCATATAGCCTGTATTAAAAATAAGAGACGCTTCTGCTTTATGAAATTGGGCTATTTTTTTTTCCAATTCTTCGTACTCAAAAGTATTTCCGGTTATAAGTCTGGAGCCGGAGCCCCCTAAGGATACCATTGAAGACTCATGTGTTAAAGAATGAATGGATTTATTCCTGGCAAATCCAAGATAATCATTAGAAGCAAAATCGGTTAAGAGGGGATTAACGGTAAGGCTTCTATGGGTGTTTTGAAGCTTTCTTTCTTGAATGGCAGCTCGTATATATTCATCAAGAGTATTCAAAAAGGAAAATTATTTTATTTCGTTTTTTTGTTTATTTGCTTTTTCTTTTGCAAGTATATTTTTTTCTATGGAATGCCCGGGTCGGCTCCATTTTATTTTCTCTTGAGTTTCGGGTTTTATCTTGTAGTTTTCATTCACAGCAGGTTTCTCTCCATCAACAAAAGGTTCTTTTGATCTTAATCCTAAGATTTTAAAAAGTGTAGCATCGGCATTTACATCGGCATTGGCGGTAGTAAGTAATTTTTCGCCCGAAAAGATAGAATTGGCTCCGGCTATAAAACACAATGCTTGTCCCTCAAGGCTCATTTCTTTTCGGCCGGCCGATAATCGTATTTGCGATTTTGGCATAATTATTCTTGCGGTGGCAATGGTGCGCACCATATCCCACACGGAAGCCATTGGGGCATCTTCTAATGGTGTACCGGGTACCGGAACCAAGGCATTAATGGGTACCGATTCGGGTTGTGGTGTTAAATTAGCTAGTGTGTATAACATTCCTACTCTATCCTCTTCAGATTCTCCCATTCCTATAATTCCACCGGAACAAACGGAAATGCCAGCTTTACGGGCATTTTCTATGGTATTCAGCCTGTCATTATAGCTGCGGGTAGATATTACTTCTTTGTAATGTTCTTCTGAAGTATCAATGTTGTGATTGTATGCGTAGAGACCTGCCTCTTTCAACCTCTTTGCCTGATTTTCTGTAATCATGCCAAGTGTACAGCATACTTCCATTCCTAATTCGTTTACGCTTCGAACCATTTCCAACACCCTATCAAACTCATCATTATCCTTTACATTTCTCCAGGCGGCCCCCATACACAAACGAGAAGAACCTGATGATTTGGCCTCTATGGCTGCCTTTTTTACATCTTCTACATCGAGTAAGTCGTTTTTTTCGATATCGGTATGATAACGTGCTGCCTGAGAACAGTAACCACAATCTTCGGAACAACCTCCGGTTTTTATAGAAACCAAGGTGCTTACCTGAACTTCCAAAGGATTATGATTTTTTTGATGTATGGCAGATGCTTCCAGCAAAAGTTGCATAAGCGGACGGTTATAGACTTCCTGAATAATTTCTTTTGTATAACTTATTTTTTTCTCAGTCATGCTACATTCTTTTTTAGATTTACAAATATAGCGGTTTGACCTTTATTGTGAAGATTTTTTAAAACAAGTGAGTTTAATTTTAAATCTAAAATGGTTGGGTATTGTTATTTTGTTGTATCTTCATGCTTTAATTTAAGTGTATGAGTACGACCGAACCAAATAATCTTGAGGATAAAATAAAAGCCGTAGAAAGCAAAATAGATACCTTGCAAAAAGAGCTTTACCTTATTAAAGAAGAGTTGAGGGGGAGAATGGCTACAACAGAAAATACAACCTTTCCAATTTATTCGAAAAAGCAAGAAGAAAAGCCGGTTCAACCGATTCCTTTGCCTACCCCCACACCCCCTCCTATCCCTAAGCCGGCAAAACAAAGCACCTTTCAGTTAGAGAATTTTATTGGTAAAAATTTATTGAGTATTGTGGGAATTGCAGTAACTGTAATAGGCATAGGTATTGGAGTAAAATACGCCATCGATAATGAATTAATTAATCCTCTTACCCGTATTGTTTTGGGCTATATTGCCGGATTAACAATTACCATAACGGCTTTGAAACTAAAAAATAAATACACATACTTCAGTGCGGTTTTATTAAGCGGAGCTATGGCCTCATTCTATTTTATAACCTTTGCAGCTTATAGCTTTTACGATTTACTTCCTCAGTTACTGGCTTTTATTTTAATGGTATTATTTACCGTTTTTACGGTGTTTGCTTCCATTCGGTACAATATTCAGCTTGTTGCCCATTTAGCGTTGGTAGGAGCATACGCGGTTCCGTTTTTGCTTAGCGATGGTTCCGGAAAAGTGCTTGTTCTTTTCAGTTATATGACCATTACCAACATAGGTATTTTAGTTTTAGCATTTCTGAGAAATTGGAGACTCCTTAATCTTACTTCTTCATTTTTAACATGGATTATTGTGTGCACATGGTACGTTACCAGCTACAATAGTGATATTCACCTATCCCTCCTCTCTGTTTTTGGCACTCTGTTCTTTCTAATATTTTATACTGCAGTTTTAGCATATAAAGTTAAAAAAGATGAAAAATTTTCGATTTGGGACACCTTGGTCATTCTTATGAATTCATTTTTCTACTTCGGAATAATGGTGGCCGCCTTAAGCAGCCAATTTAATGGCCAATGGGATGGTGCCTTTTGCTTAGCCAATGCATTATTGCACTTTGTGGTAACGGCTTATATTTTTAAGAAAAACTTAGCCGACAAAAAATTGTTTTATCTCACAGCCGCTATGGTTCTTATGTTTTTAACCATTACATTCCCCGTTCAACTAAATGGACCATGGGTAACCATTGCGTGGATGTGCGAAGCGGTGATTTTATTTTACATTGGTCGCTCACAAAAAGTATTTTACTATGAAATACTCTCTTACATTCTTGCCTTTACCGGATTAATTGGACTGGCTTACGATTGGATTACTTTTTACGACTCGTATCAGTATTACTCATACTACGGAAACGTGCTTGATGTTGACAATGACACTCCAAATGCTTTTTTTAATATACAGTTTCTATCGTCCCTTATTATTTGCGGAACATGGTTCTTCTTGTGGAAACTAAATAATCAAAATAAAACTGGAATAGCAGATGGTATAAAACCACTGCAGAATGTATTAAACTATATTTTTTCTTCGCTCTTTTTTCTTTTGTTTTACTATTCAATTTATTACGAAATCGATTTATACTGGAAACTCCAATACATTCATTCTGCCTACGAAATGAACGGATATACCGAATACGATTACACTTATAGAAAAATAGGAGAAGCGTGGATTTACACATTTACCGGATTTTATTTGCTGATTTCCGGCCTTATAAATTTTAGATTTCATAAACAGAAAATCAATGCCATTGTGTTATGGAGCCTGATGATGATTTATGCTCTCTCGTTTATTACCGATCATCTTTTTAACTTATCATCACTGCTCAGAGAATATTTAAATGCGGAATCTGCTCATTTCAGAAATATCTATTTGCTATTGGTTCGGTATATTTCTTTATTAGGAATTTCAGGAATTTTGTACGTAAAATATAAAAACAGAAGTATTGCTTTTCCAGAATTTTCAGAGAAGTATAAATATTATTTTTTGTTGTTTACCCACTTTGTTGTTTTAACTCTTTTAAGCAGTGAATTAAAAACCATAATGAAACTTACTACCGGAACCTACCCTTTAACCATCAGTATTTTATGGGGCATTTACGCTCTACTGCTCGTAGTGTACGGTCTAAAACAAAACATAAAAGTAAACCGCATAGCCGGTTTTGTATTGTTTTTTGCATCACTATGTAAAATATTAATAAGCGATATTCAAGTTTCATCAACCATAGGTAAAACCATTGTGTTTATTTCCTTAGGAGTATTATTGCTCTTAACCTCATTCCTTTATCAGAAACTAAACAAGAAAATAAATAACGATGAAAATAAATAAGATTCTTATATTCTTAGCATTTATTGCACATTGTAGCCTATTTGCACAACAAAATTTTAAATATTACCGAGAGGTAATTCCGGCCGCAGAAGGTTGGAACGCCATTGAGTTGAACGACTCTATCGTTTTAACGCTATACCGCAATATACATGGATTACGATTATTTAAAATAACACCCACCGACACACTTGAAACACCTTACCTTTTACAATTCGGAAACGAAAAGTGGGTAGAAAATATGGTGTATTCCGAAATACTAAATAAAGGGTACACCTCGAACAGTTTTGAGTATTTAATAGACCAAAAAGAGAATAAAGTTACCAACTACCTTAACATTTTTTTACGTAACAAAGACTTTGACTACAAAGTAAAATTAGAAGGCAGCAACGACCTAAAAAACTGGCTTACCATTGGAGAAGATTTTAGAATCGTAGATATTAAAATAGACCAAAATGAATTCCGCTCCAATGCTCTCTATTTCTCTCCTTGTAATTTCAGATATTTTAAAGTATCCATCAAAGAAGCCGAAGATATCGATCTATATAAAACCACTTTAAAAATAAAAGAAAAAAAAGAAGGAAAACATCAAATTTCAACGCTTATTCCAAGCTCGCAATACAACAAAGAAAACAAAACAAGTACGCACTACATAGAGTTGAATATGCCCATCGTCCTTTCGGCTATTGAACCAAAAATTAATTATACAGGCGACTACCTCCGAAATGCAAAATTGTACATTTTAAAAGACTCTGTAAAAACCAAAAATGGAAATAAAGCAAACTGGGAATTCGTTACAAGTATTCAATTATCCTCACTAAATTTGAATTACATTTCTTTTTCTCCACTTATAACAAAATCGGTAAAATTGGTGGTAGAAGAATTAGATAACCCTCCACTAAAAATAGAAAGTGTAGTAATTAAAAGACCTAGTGTTGTTCTCATTTCACAACTTAGCACTAAAAATAACTACACTCTTTTTTATGGAAACCCCAATATTCACAAACCCAACTACGACATTGCAAATTTCGCTTCATCTATTCCCGATTCGCTTCAATTTGCAAACCTTAAAAATGAAAATATAGTACTTATTTCACACAAAGATTCACTTATTACTAACGAACTTTGGCTATGGATTATTCTTGTAATAGTTGTGTTAATTATGGGATATTTTACCCTAAAAATGATAAAAAAAGTATAATGATGCGAACTTTGTTTTTATTTTGTGCTTGCTCTCTTTTTTTTACCTGTTACGCTCAAAACACCAGTAAAAAAGAAATAGACCACCATGTGTACGATTCATGGAATGCGATAAACAACCTTATTATTTCTCCATTGGGCAACTGGACATCGTTCGAGGTAAACCCCAACAAAGGCGATGGAAAGCTCTTTATTTATAATGCTACACTAAACCGCTATGACTCTATAAACAGAGGGTATTCCGCTCAGTTTTCGTCCAACGCGGAATATCTTGTTTTTAAAATTAAAGCCCCTTTAGATACCATCCGGAAATTAAAAATAGACAAGAAAAAACCGGAAGATTTTCCGAAAGACACGTTGGGAATATTTCTACTTGGAAAAAACCAGTTCATAAAAAAAGAAAACATAAAAAGTTTTAAAATGCCTGCCGATTCTTCTTCATGGTTTGTTTGGCAAAAAGATAAAATAAAGGAAAAACCACTTAGCGTAGCCCCCAAACCTAAACCCGAAGAAAAAAATACAGATAAAAAGAAAAAAGAAAAATGCTCCTGTAGAAAAAACAAAAAAAATACACCGCCTGAACCCATTAAAAACAATGCATCTACTCCGGCCAAACCAAAAGGCAAACCGAAAGAGGTTTCTGATATTCTCATTACAAACCCTGTTTCGGAAAAAACATTTACCTTTTCTCAGGTTTCAGAATACACCCTTTCCGATAACGGCAAAACAGTAACCTACATAAAACTTACAACCGATACAACCGACTCTTGCCACGTATACTGGTTCAACACCGCTTCTGAAAAAAACACCCTCCTTTTTTCTGAAAAAGGAATGGCGAAAACCATTGCTACCGATAAATCCGGAAACCATGCAGCCTTTATATTTTCGGCCGATACTGGAAATGTGAAATACTTTAGTTTATACTATTCCGATTTAAAAAAGAATGAAACCAAAAAAGTGGCCGACTCCCTCTCTACTGAAATTCCGGAAAAATGGGGAATAAATGAATTTGGCAAACTCAACTTCTCCGAATTCGGAAACCGACTGTATTTTGAAACCTCACCTTTATTTCCTAAAGAAAAAAAAGACACCCTACCCGATGACGAAAAAACAAAGGTGGATATATGGAACTGGCAAGACCATGAATTACAAACTCAACAATTAAAAAAACTGGAAGAAGACCGAAAAAAAGGGTACAAAGCCTGTTTTCATATAAAAGAAAACAAAATCGTGCAACTAGAAAACCCAACTATGCGAAACGTATATATTTCAAATAAAGGCGAAGGACAGTTTGGAATAGGATATGACAACAACCGTTATAAAAGAGAATATTCATGGAATGCAATTGGCCAACGCGATGCATATTTAGTAGATGTAAACTCAGGAAAAGCCACGATGGCTTTAGAAAACAAATCACCTATTATAGGTATTTCAAATTTTGGAAAATATATCCTTTGGTTTAATACAGTCAATAACAACTGGCATGTAGTTAGAACAACCGATTTAAAAGACTCCTGTATTACCTGTGGCATAAAAACCTCATTTCATCGAGATGATATTGACGTTCCAACTCCGTCATTCCCCTACGGAATGGCTACATGGACAGAAGATGACAAAAATATTTTGTTGTACGATAAATATGATATTTGGATTGTAGACCCTTCCGGTAAAGAAAAACCGTATTCGTTAACACAACATGTAGGAGCCAAAAATAAAATATCCTTTCGCTTTCAGAAAACCAACACAAAAATTGATTGGGTAAACCTTAACGATACTCTTATTGTTACAGGATTAAATGAACAAACAAAAGAGGCTTCTATTTTTATAAGTTCTATTGCGAGGAAAGATTTCTTTGAAAAAACGTACGATTGCAAATGCAATATCAATACACTTGGCTTTATTAAAGCACAATACAACAATACCATTGCTATAAGACCTATGTCTTTTGCTCAATACCCCGATATTATACTAACCAGTCTGAACAATTTTAATATTCAACAAAAAATATCAGATGCCAATCCTCAACAAAAAGAGTATTGGTGGGGAAGTGTAGAATTAATTAAATGGAAAAATTTTAAAAACAAGGAACAAACAGGTCTTTTATACAAACCCGAAAACTTCGACCCCAATAAAAAATACCCCATGTTGGTTTATTTCTATGAAAAATTTTCCGATAATTTACACCAGTTTCACTCGCCCCGCCCCTCCCATTCTACCATCGGAATTAGTGAATACACTAGCAGCGGATACCTCATTTTTGTGCCCGATATTGGCTACCAGATTGGTTATCCAGGAAAAAGTGCCTACGATGACATTGTGAGCGGAACACAATACCTGATTGCCAAAAATTTTGTAGATAAAAATAAGATTGGTTTGCAGGGACAAAGCTGGGGAGGTTATCAAACGGCCTATTTAATTACTCAAACAAACTTATATAAAGCCGCCATGGCAGGTGCACCTGTAAGTAATATGACTAGTGCCTACGGAGGAATACGATGGGAAAGCGGAAACAGCAGAATGACTCAATACGAACACGGTCAAAGCCGAATTGGTAAAAACTTGTGGGAAGCCCGCGAATTATATATTCAAAATTCTCCGCTATTTTATGCCGACAAAGTAAACACTCCACTGCTGATTATGGCAAATGATAATGACGGAGCGGTTCCATGGTACCAAGGGATAGAGTATTTTGTAGCTCTCCGCAGATTAAATAAACCCGTATGGATGCTAAATTATAACGGAGACGAACATAACCTTACAAAATACCCCAACAGAGTAGACTTAAGCATAAGAATGAAACAATTTTTCGACCACTATCTTATGGATAAACCGGCCCCGGAATGGATGACAAATGGAGTTCCCGCTTTGGAAAAAGGAAAAAATAACGGATTAAAAATACCGCAAGAGAAATAATAAGATGTTAATAATGAAGAACTATATTCTTTTATTCATTTTTCTGTGCGTTAAAAACTTCTTATTCTCTCAAAACCTTACTCTCGAAAAAGAATTAATAAATCTGTTCTCAGGAAAAGGATTCACGAATGCCTCTGTTTCTTTTTCTATTATCGATGTGGAGGCTAACACGCTAATTGCAAAATATAATGAAAATACAAGTCTGGTTCCGGCTTCTGTAATGAAAATACTTACCACAGCTGCTGCTACCGAAATACTAGGCCCCAAAAAAAGATTTGAAACCACCATTCAGTACAATGGAAAAATAGATAGCAACTGCGTACTGCACGGAAATATTTATATTCGAGGAGGGGGCGACCCCTGTCTTGGATCTCCATTTTTCGAGAAACACTACAAAAATTTTATTTCAAACTGGGCCGACTCTATTTATGCTTTCGGCATTCACCAAATTAATGGAAACATTATTGCCGATGCCTCTTTGTTTAGCTACGATGTACCCGCTACTTGGCCATGGGCTGATATAGGACAGTATTACGGAGCCATTCCTTCGGGCTTGAGTATTTACGACAATACCTGTAAAATAGAATTTAACACAGGAGAACACAGAGATTCTACTCATATTGCCTGCTTCTATCCATACCTGCCAGAATTAGAAATTGACAATAAAGTAAAATCGGCTAACGTAAACAAAGATTTTGCCTACATTTTTGGAGCACCCTACGACAATGAAAGAAAAATAAAAGGAGCCATTCCAAAAAATCAGGAAGCGTTTATTGTAAAAGGAGCTATTCCCGACCCCGCCTATTTAGCCGCATTTGAACTGGAAATGGAATTGAGAAACAAAGAAATTAAGATAAACGGCTCAGCCACTTCGCTAAGAAAACTAAATGAAAAAGCAAACCTAAAAGACAGAAAAAATATAACCAAAACCTTTTCTCCAAGCCTAAGCGAAATAATAAATATTACCAATATGGTTAGCATGAATTTATATGCCGAACATCTTTTATATTGGATAGGCATTGCCAAATACAAAAGCGGAGATCAAGGCTCCGGAGCCACTGCTCTTATTGAATACTGGAAAAGCAAAGGGATAAACACCGAAGGAATGTTTATTTATGATGGCAGTGGTTTATCTCGGTTTAATGCAATAAGCAGTCTTCAATTAGCCGAAGCTTTAAAATATTTCAGAAATACTAAAGAATTTATGAGTTTTCAAAGCTCTTTACCCATTGCAGGAAAAAGTGGAACTCTTAAAAATATAGCTAAAGGAACAAGTGCTGCAGGAAAAATAATGGCTAAAAGCGGCACTATGGACAGAATAAAAAGTTATGCGGGATACATTAAAACCAACACGAAAAAAGACTATGCCTTCGCTATTATTGTAAATAATTACACCTGCACACACGATGAGGTAAAAAAAGTATTAGAAAAATTCATGACTAAAATTTCTGAAAATTAAAATGGATTTTAAAAAATTAGAATTACACATTGTAGCTTTTATGAAAGAGAATTTATCTGAAAAACTGCTTTATCATAACCTACAACACTCTATTGATGTTGCTTATTTTGCCGAATTTATTGGAAAAAAAGAAAACTGCAACGCCTTAGAAATTACTCTTTTAAAAACTGCTGCCCTACTTCACGATTCCGGATTTATTAAACAGTATTTCCATAACGAAAAATACGCCATAGAATTTGCCCGTCAATTATTACCCGATTTTGATTATAATGCAAATGAAATCGAAATCATTGCCTCTATCATTGCCAGTACCGAGGTAAAAATTACACCTACCTCTCATTTACAAAAAATTCTGAAAGATGCCGACTATTACAACTTCGGATTAAAACAATATACCTCTTCAGCTATGGCATTAAGAGAAGAAATGGAGTTATATGGCACTTCCTATTCCGATGTAGAATGGAAAAATGTTCAGATAAAATTTTTAGAAAAACACCGATACTATACTCAAGCAGCAATAAGCGAATGGCTCGAAACAAAAAAAACAAACTTAGCTAAATTAAAAAGCCGCAATTAAGATTTAGACTCTTCATTTTTACACTGCTCTTCGGGCATTGCTCCGCAAAAAGAACAAGGCTCTCCTTCTTTATTTAAAAATGGGCTTTGACTGGCACAGGTTCCTGCAAATTTTCCGTTCTTTTTCAACAGTACTTTTACGGCTATCCCTAAAAAGGCCAATGCAAGTAAAAGAATGGTTATAATAAATAGCTGCATAAAATTTAATAAAACACAAAGATAATTTTTTTTATTAATTAGCCTTTATAACCTGTCCCTTCCCTTTTATTTCCTTATTTACCTTAGGTGGATTTCCAAAATAATAAATATTGCCTATGTAGCTAATAATAGCATCTAAATGTAATGTTGTATAAATCTTCGAATCTCCTGTTCCCTTAGAGTTTACAAAGCTGTAATCGGAAATAAGTTTAGAGGCATCTATAAAGCCGTTTCCATTGCAAAAAACTAAAGCATTTATCGTTTTGCCTTCCACAACGAAATCGCCCGGACCCGTATGGATATTTAAAAAACAAGAATCTGTTTTTAAAACTAAATAGCAAATACCACTGCCTCCTCTTTGGTTTATGGTAAATTTAGGAGCGGTAAGCGTATCGGTAAAATAAATATTTCCTGAACTCTGATATTCTATGGTATTTAAGGTCTTATAATGTAAATAAATTTTTATTGGTTGGGTATACTTTCTTACCCAATCGCACTTGTTTTGATTACCAATAAATAGTTTATTTTCATCTTGCTTTATGGTAATATGTGTTATTAGGTTTTTTCCTCCTTCCACTTCTGCAAACTCAATAGTGTCTGGTGTAAGAAATACATCTACATAATCTTTCACTTCTATGTAATCGAATGCCGATAAAGATACTTTCTGCTTAGTAATTTCTCCGGCAGGCTTAAAACAAGTTCTATCTTCTGGCTTTTTGCAATTCAGCAGAAATACACACACGCATGCAAGAATATATGTTCTCATTATTTTTTCCATAAATGATATCCTATGCCAAATTCGGCAAAATCAGCTTTAAAGAAATGAGTTTTTAAAACTACATTTAAGAAAAGGCGTTCGTTCAGTTGATAGCGTGTTATAAAGCGATGGTAGAAAATTCCATCGTCTTTTAAACGAGAATAAATATAAGTTCCCATACCTAATGACATATTAATTTTTCCAAAATAAATACGATAAAACAAGGCTACTCCGGGCTGCATGATTCCAACATCTGTAACAGAAATTGTATCTCGTTCAAGCCGCTCTTTAATAGAAGTATTATAATATAAATCTCCTGTTAAAGCTACTCCACTTTTGTATGTAAAACGGTATGCAGCATCTAAGGAATGAACAAAGGCGGGATATTTTCTTCCTCCTGCCGGCAAAATTTCTTTTACGCCTCCAGCAATAACGGAAGATAAATAAAATTTTGTTTTAAAGTCAGCTAAAGTGTCCGAGTTTTTAGGGATATCGGTATCTCCGAATGAATACAAAAAACCAAGAGAAGCTGCAGGAAGGTTGTATCCCAAATTAGGTTGAGCATACGATGCATTTGAAAAGTGTATAAATGAAAATGCTATTCTCGATTTAATTTTTTTACTAATATCTATTTCGGCCGAAGTAGTGAGGTTTACAATGGCATTAATAGCAGAACCCACAATAATATTTTTGTGATTCTCCTGCCGGTGGAAATACTTAGTAAGATAACCTACCCCCCACCCTACTTTTTGTTTTATCCGAAATGATTTTCCGCCAAACAAAGGCAAATTAAAATACGGATACACCCCCATAGCCCAACCTGCTTGTTCTCGATTCGCAAGGTCGGCTGTGTAAAAAGAAACTCCCCAGGTAGGGAAATTGTATCGGTAATGCCACTCTTGCTTGCCGTTTGTTGGAAATTCTAAAAATAAATCAAATGATTTAACATGACCTTTAATAAGGCTTTTCATTTCGGGGTGATGTGGCATTATAAAACCATATTGTGCATTTCCGCCCGTTACTATTTGAGAGCTTATCTTCGAAAAATAAAGTACAAATAGTATTATGCAAACTGCTTTATATACCTGCTTCCAATACATATAGAGCAAATATATCCATTTTTACGTGGTATAATTAGCGGTATTGTATTACCTTTATTTTTTAAACGAATTTTAAATGGAAGCAAAAGTCACCGCATTTTTACGTCTTTTAAAAATAATGGACGAATTAAGAGAAAATTGCCCTTGGGATAAAAAACAAACTATGCAATCTCTTAGGCATTTAACCATAGAAGAAACATACGAGTTGGCAGATGCTATATTAGATGATAACCTAAATGAGGTAAAAAAAGAACTGGGCGACCTATTATTGCATATTGTGTTTTATGCACGAATAGGTTCCGAAAGAGGCAGTTTTTCTATCGAAGAAGTGATAAATAATTTGTGCGAAAAATTAATAGAACGCCATCCGCACATTTATGGCGATGTAAAAGTAGCTGATGAAGAAGAAGTAAAAGCCAACTGGGAAAAAATAAAACTTAAAACAGGCAACCAATCTGTGTTAGAAGGAGTACCCAAATCTTTACCTGCCATGGTTAAAGCAACACGTATTCAGGATAAAGCAAAAGGCGTAGGTTTCGATTGGGAAAAAACCGAACAGGTGTGGAAAAAAGTGAATGAAGAACTAAACGAATTAAATGAAGAAGTGATAAAAGGGAATACCCTCCAAATTGAGAATGAATTTGGCGATGTACTCTTTTCTTTAATCAACTATGCCCGTTTTATAGGTGTAAATCCGGAAGATGCCTTAGAAAGAACCAATAAGAAATTTATTAAACGATTTCAATTTTTAGAAGAGGAGGTGAAAAAACAAGGAAAAGAAATTTCCGACCTTAAACTTAGTGAAATGGACGAGATTTGGGAAAAAGCCAAAATAATAATTTAATCTGCTTTATCGTTTGCAATTTCTTCTGCAATGATTTCCGAGGATTTTCCTCCTCCATATAGATTTACTGAAAAATTGGAGGTTTTCTTCAACATCTCGTTTACCGATTGTACAATTACGTTGCAGTTTGCTCCTGCAAGTTTATTAAAGCCTCCCTCGGTTAGTTCTACCCACTCGGTTTCATCTCTAAGGGTAACGCAATGCTTTTCAAAGAAGAAGGCTTCTTTTTGCAGACCACCTGAATCGGTAATCACTAAGGCACATTTTTTTAATAACTCAATCATATCAAAGTAACCAACCGGGTCAATTACTTTGGCCTGAAGCGTAAAACCATAATCGCTTATTAATTTACGGGTACGGGGATGCAATGGAATTACGACTGTTTTAATCGAATTAATCTCATTTATAGCGTTTATTATTTCATTCAATCTTTCTTTAGTATCGGTATTTTCTGCTCTGTGTATGGTGCATAAAATAAAATCGGACAAAGAAAGTGTGGCTATGATATTTGAAAACTTTTCTGATTTCTGTGAGTAGTAAAGAGCTGCATCCTGCATTACATCTCCGCTTTTTACTATTTTAGAAGGAAAGTAACTGAAACCCTCTTTCGTAAGGTTTTCAATCGCCTTATCGGTAGGACAGAATAGTAAATCAGAAATTCTATCGGTAAGAATGCGGTTCACTTCTTCGGGCATACGCATATTAAAACTTCTTAAGCCTGCTTCAACATGAGCCACCGGCACATGCAGCTTTTTAGCTGCTAAAGCTCCGGCTATGGTAGAATTGGTATCTCCATAAACCATTAACATATCAGCTTTTTCCTTTAAAACAATTTCTTCTATTCCTTCGAGCATTCGGCCGGTCATCGCTCCATGGTTGAGGCTGTTGATATTTAAATTGTATGAAGGTTTAGGAATATCCATTTCTGTGAAAAATATTTCAGACATGTTTTTATCGAAATGCTGACCCGTATGAACAATAATCTCATTAATAGATTTAATTTTAGAAAAAGCTCTGCTTACCGCTGCTGCTTTTATAAATTGAGGACGGGCTCCTATTATGGTAAGTAATTTCATATTATCTAGATAATGAATAATGTTTGGGACTGGTGTTGAATATAAAAAAATCTTTTATGCCTAATAAATACCCAAATCCGTAGGCAAAATGCAAAATAAAAAAAACATAAATTATTTTAAAAAAAGCATTTATCGAGCCTGCTATTTTTATGGCAAATACTGAAGATGTAGTGAAATAAAGAATGATTCCAATAGGATAAATCCATCTGAAAAAAGGAATAGGAATCAGAAAAAACACCCAAGAAAACAATAAAAATAAAACAAAAAAGATAGGAACTAACTGCCTGAATGTAGTTACCGATTGGTGTTTTTTATTTACAAACACTTTCCAGTAACCATATTGAAAATACTGCTTAAAGAGTTTAGAAAAAGATGATCGCACATAATACGCTGCACGAATCTCGGAACTTAAATAAATTTTATACCCTGCTTTTAACAAACGATAATTAAATTCATCGTCCTGGTTACGAATTAACTCTTCATCGAAAAAACTAATTTTTTCAAATACTTCTTTTTTATATGCCCCAAATGCAACGGTATCAACATAACCGCTGTAATTACCGGTTCTGAAATATGCATTACCCACACCAAAACCCGATGACATAGCCTTTGCTATCACTTCGGTATCTTCATCTTCGGTAATATTTTCTAGCACCCCACCCACACAGGCAATTTGTTCAGAAATTTTAAATGTTTCTATACACTTTTCAATATAATTCGGGGCTATTTCGGCATGTGCTCCCAAAATTATTTTTATATCTGAATCATCTGCTTTTATTCCCAAATTCAAAGCATGCGGGGTAGTTTGTTTTTCATTTTTTAGCAAATGAACAAACGGATATTTTATTTGAAAATCAGAAATAATTTCTTGTGTTCGGTCATTACTATTCCCATCACACACATACACATTTATCCGTTCTTTTGAGTAGGTACAGGAAACAATTGAGTTTAAACATCGTGCAATATATTTTTCTTCGTTACGGCAAGGTATGGTGATAGAAACTCTAGGATTAATCATATAATCGAAAAAAATAAATTATGAATTAAAGATTTGATTGTACAAATCGAACAATTTAACTTTTTCGCTCTCCCAATTATATTTTTCTGTAACACTTTTTAAACCATTATTTCCCATCTCTTTTGCTCTTTCTGTATTATCAATTATATACTGAATAGCCTCTGCTATAGCTTTTGGGTTAGTGGGCTCAACACACATTCCACAATTATTTTTCAAAATAATCTCTTTCCATAACGGAAAATCAGATGAAATAACCGGAATTCCGGAACTCATATACTCAAACATTTTATTTGGCTGAGCATCTATATGATTAGGTATAGGCAAAAAAGTAACTATTCCGGCTTCCGATTGTGCCAGTATTTCCGACAATTCACCACGTTGCACCAAGCCTTTGTATATTATATTATGCCAACCTTCTGTATTTTGTAGTTCGCTTAAATAATTTTCAGGAGAACATTTTCCGGCCATAATTAATTTGCAGTTATCTAATAACGCCATTGCTTTTACGAGATATGTGAGCCCTCTCACTTCTGAAATTCCACCCAAATAACAAACATATTTAATGGTAGAATTATCTTTAGAAGATATTTTTTTTTCTGTTTTAAGTTCGTTTAAAAAAGGAAAATTATTTACGGTATATGCAGGTATTTTAAAATCAGTGAATCTGATTTTAATAGATGGGGTTGCAGTAACTACTGCCGAAAAGCGAGCAGCACAATAATTTTCACTTTTTTTATAAATTGCGGAAATAAATAAACGCATGGGGTTGCTAATCCAGTGTTTATTTAAAATTTGTTTGGGGACATCTTCATGCACATCATAAATTACTTTTTTTCCTTTTTGTTTTAGCAGAAGGCCCACAAGCATTAATTCGGGGTCATGAAAATGGTATAATTCGGCATCAACTTCAAGAGCTTTTTTATACACCCTCCAAACCGTTATAAACATTCGTCCAAAGCGGGAATTATTTTTCTTTACACCTAATATGTTAACCCCCTTTTTAACCTCATTTTCGGCTCCGGCACAAATTAAAAAAACGGAATACCCTTGTTCTGCTAAAGAAACACACTCTTTATGAAAAATTCGAATATCGTAAGGCGGATGAGCAGAGGTTAAATGGCAAATTTTTATATTTTTTTTTATTTCCACTTTACTTTTTGCCTTTTAGTTTATAGTATAAGGAGTATACAAACTTTATGAGTTTCTCATCATTCGGGTAATCTTTGTACGACTTTATGGGGGCTTTTAAAATGGCCTCAAATTCTTCATCGGTCATATCTAACTTCTTTGCCACATATTTTCTGTCCTCTTCGGCCTTTTCAGGTGGGTAAGGCGGGTTTTGCATTTCTTTTAAGGCTTCTTCTCTTGTAATTTGACCGGAACAAATTAACGTAGAAAGATGTGCTCTGCGTTTATCTATTCCAAATTTAACGGGTAAAATATACGATTGAAAAAAGCGAGTAAAAATAGATTCGTAGTGTTTGCCACCGTAATAAACCCACCCTAATTCATTTTGTATAATTTCCATGGCTTGGGGTTTATTGTAGGGAATATAATTCAGCAAACGAATCATTTTAATACCCTTAAAATATGTGTAATATATTTCTTTAAAAATACCAAGAGTCGGATACGTTTTTAAAGGGTGTTTGCCAAATTGACGATGAATTGCCTTTAAATGTTTTAAATCCTTTGCATTGTATCCCCAACTTTTGGGAAGTATTTGCTCGGTAACAAAATTGCTGCCGCTTAGGGTGTATTTTATGTCGTATTTATTACACAAATGGTAAATAGCTGCCAAAAAAGCTTGATCTGTTGGAATTTCGGCATTTGCCACCGATGCTTTTAGAAAGGCTATTTGTATGTCTTTAAATTCTTCCCAATCCACCACATAGGTTTGATAATCGAACCCTAATTTCGTTACAATTTTTTCTATGTTTTTTACAGCCAGTTCGGAGTTCCAACCATTATCGAAATGAACGGTAAGTGGCCTTAATCCTAGTTTTTTTGCATTGTATGCTACAAAGGAACTATCTACTCCTCCACTCACTCCAATAACACAATCGTAGGGCTTTCCTTTTCCATCTTCTTTTATTTTGTTTACAATTGCCTGTAATTGCCTATCGGTTTTTTCGCCTAAATATGAATGAGAAGGGGCTAATTGAAAGTACTCGATGCAATGGTTACAGTAGCCCTTCTCGTCAAAAGTAATTTCTTCATCGCTTGTGTCCATAATGCAACGGACACACATTTTATATTCTTTATTGCTCATTTATTTTTTATTTCCTAAACTAAATTGGTACGAAAGGTATAATTCAATAATGTACTTTATACTATATGCAAAAGTAAATAAATACAAACATGCTTCGGAAGAATTAAAAATTTTATAACCTATTACAAAACTTAATACAACAAGTACAAACAGAAAAAACTGCAAATACATATCATAATCTTGTTTTTCGGCTATAATAAACATATTGCTTAAAGGGCTAATGGTAAACTGCAAGAAAAACATCAGCAACATTATTTGAGTGTACACACCAGCATGTCTCCAATCATTTCCAAAAATAATTTCGAATGCAGTGGGGGCCAAAAAAAATAATAACAAAAAGGGGATAACCGATAGTATTAATAGTTTTTTTAATGTTTTCATAAAAAGGTTTTTACAATTCCCTGTTTTATTATACTCCTCTGTAGCCTGTTGGCGAAACACATCGCCAAAAGCTCTTGCTATAACTGAGCCCGGAGCACTCACAATACGGTAAGAAAGAACGTAATATCCTACCACCGTGTTTCCGAAAAAACTGGTTAGAAAAATAGCCGGTGCATGAACGGATGCATTCTGTAAAAAACCGGACAAAATATTATACTTCGGGAAATGCTTATATCTAATAGCCATTTCCTTCATTTTTATCCATGATATATGCTTCCTTACATCATTGTATTTTTTTAAAAATCGGTAATAAAAAAAACCGGTAGCAATAGCTTGCCCAATGGTATCAGCTAAAATCAAACCATTATTAATTATTTTTGTAAACCCAAAAAACAAACCAAAAACAGCCGAATTGGTATTTCGGGCCACTCTGCTGTAGGATAAATTTAAATAATCTCCTTTTCGGTTAAACCAGTAATTTAATGCCTGATATAAACCAATTAATAATACGGTAGGTGCTAAAATATAGTACCAGTTTCCAATGGCTTCTGAATTTAAAACCGACAAAATAGGTTGGTGGAAAAAAAGTAATACAATAAACAAAAAAACAGAAAATAATAGAGCTAAAAATGCTGAAAGAGAAAGTATATTTACTGCCTCATTATCTTCCTTTGGCAACATAATGGCGTACTCGTACCGTCCGGTTACTGGAATACTTAAGATCATAGTTAGGCTAAAATACAGACCAAATACTCCAAATTCTTCGGGCGTAAAATAGCGAGTTAGAAGCGGAGAAATAAGAATGGGTATCAGTTGAGAAACAACCGTTCCTGCCATTAAAATAACCACATTAATGTTTGCCTTATCTTTTTTAAAAAGATCTTTCAACATTTTATTTCTTTTTTAATTGAGGTTTAAATAAAATGTATAACAAAATTAATAATGCCCAGCCTCCGGAAAGCAGCAGAGTAGTATAATAAGCCGATGATAACCACCAAATATTCAAAAAATTTAATGCGATAAGATGTTTTGCATTCTCTTTAAAAAGAAATTGTATAAACAAGAAAAGAACGGATAATAAAACACCCGAAAAAATTAATCCTATTTTACCAAAATTAGCATAGTCATATATAAAACTTGCTACCGTTACCGTTCCTTCTAATCCTTTTTTTGCATTACTTTCATAAACAATATCATATACCTTTCGACTGTAATTATAATCTTTATAATCACAGCCCAATAGTGGAGCTAAAAAATTATACCCACATCCGTATGCATAGGCAAAGGTATCAGGTATAAGCTCTAACCAGTAGGAAGAGGCTTTTCCTGTAGTAACAAAAACACGTTCGCTTACTCCTTCTGTTGCTGTTTTAAGGTTCTCTATAGCCGATTTGTTTTTCTTTATACCGCTTGCCGACATATCCGTGTACATCTTATTTAAGTATGTGGAATCTTTATCACTTAAATACAATGCAATTTCTTCTTCGGTAGCTCTTAACTGAGGATTGGTAATATATACCAAAAGGTATATACCTATAAAAGGAATGATAGAAAGAACTGCCGTTAAAATATATTTGCGATTTAAAAATGCGTAGATGGTTAGAGGTGCTAAAACTGTAACGATATAAGCCTTTTGCATTAAGGCTAAACTGTACAGTACTGCTACAAGCGTAAGAAGAATAAAAACTGGTTTACTTTTGAATAAAAAATAAATTAATAAGAAAGGCAAAAAACCTTTTAATGCAAAAGCACTCATATATTTAATAAAAGTGCTATTATGCTCAATAATGCTTTGTCTAATGAGAGCTATTCCATAGTAATCTAAGCTTAAATAAGAAGACAAAGCGGGTATATGACCTAAAAACCAAAAATGAAAAATTATAAACAGAACCACAAAAAAGGCAAGGATATAAGCTGATATGTTAAATAATCTCTCGTTTCTATTGTTGAGAAGATAATACTTTTCAATAATTCTACCTACAAAACCAAATTTAATTTTTTTAGAAAGAATAAAATAAGAAAGTGTAAACGATAAGAAGTAGATAAGTAATTCGTTTAAAAATTTACTTCCGGTAGAATAAATAATACCATATGAAACTAAGATAAAAACAAACAGATAGATAAAGTAAAATGAGTAACTCAAAAACAACGTTTTTGCTATGCTTGCAATTCTTGAGTTAAAAAAGTGACTCATTTTTACTACCTGAATAGAGAAACTATTTTTTATTTTGCATAGTTCACAGCTCTTTTTTCTCTAATTACAGTTACTTTCACTTGCCCCGGATAGGTCATTTCTGTTTGTATTTTTTGTGCTAACTGAAAAGATATAGTATCTGCTTCTTGATCGCTCACTTTTTCGCTTTCTACAATTACACGCAATTCCCTTCCTGCCTGAATTGCGTACGTTTTTTGTACTCCAGGAAATGCCATTCCCATAGTTTCCAAATCTTTTAATCGCTGAATGTACGATTCTACCACTTCTCTTCTTGCCCCGGGCCTTGCTCCGGAAATGGCATCACACACCTGAATAATAGGCGAAATGATAGAGGTCATCTCTACTTCATCGTGGTGAGCTCCAATGGCATTACATACTTCAGGTTTTTCTCCGTATTTCTCGGCTAATTTCATACCTAAAATAGCATGTGGCAATTCGGGTTCATCATCGGGTACTTTTCCTATATCGTGTAACAAACCAGCACGTTTCGCTATTTTCACATTTAGGCCTAACTCTGATGCCATTATTGCACATAAATTGGCAACCTCTCGCGAGTGTTGCAAAAGATTTTGACCATAAGAGGAGCGATATTTCATTCTACCTACCATTCTAAGCAACTCAGGATGTAAACCATGAATACCTAAGTCTATACATGTTTTTTTGCCCGTATCAATAATTTCTTCTTCCAGTTGGCGATGCACTTTACTAACCACCTCTTCGATACGAGCCGGGTGTATTCTTCCATCGGATACTAGTTGATGAAGAGCCAAACGAGCCACTTCTCTTCGAACCGGGTCGAAGCAAGAAAGAATAATGGCCTCCGGGGTATCATCTACAATGATTTCTACGCCAGTTGCCGCCTCAATAGCCCTAATGTTTCTTCCTTCTCGGCCTATTATTCTTCCTTTTAGTTCATCATTTTCTATATTAAAAACCGATACCGAATTTTCAATGGCTACTTCTGTGGCAACACGCTGAATGGATTGCACCACAATTCGCTTTGCTTCTTTCGATGCTGTAAGTTTTGCTTCATCTACAATATCTTTAATAGAAGCCATGGCCTCCGTTTTGGCCTCGGCTTTTAACGCTTCTACTAACTGCGATTTTGCTTGCTCTGCGGTTAATCCAGAAATCACTTCAAGCTGCTCCACTTGTTTTCTGTGGGCTTTTTCTAATTCTTCTTTTTTCTTATCCAGTAACTCCAATTGAGAACTCAGTGTTTTCTTACTACCCTCAACCTCTCGTTCATTTCTTTTAACTTCTTCTAGTTTTTGTGATAAAGAGGATTCTTTTTGTCGAATTCTGTTTTCGGCTTCAACGGTTTTCTTTTCTCTTTCAATTATGGCCTTTTCGTGCTCTTCTTTAAGTTGCAAAAACTTTTCTTTTGCCTGAAGTATTTTTTCTTTTCTAATGACCTCTGCTTCGTTTTTTGCATCAATCAGTAGTTGATTAGCTCTTTTTTCTATATTTTTCTTGAGAAAAAGCCAAACGAGCAATGATCCGATAAAAATACCGACCACTGCTGCAATAATTACAAATAGGTTTTCCATGGTTACGTTAATTTAGCTTACCATAGAGTAGAGAAAAAGAAAGAAAACAAGATGATTTAAATAGGTAATTCCCTATTTATTAGGTGATGTAAATCTTCTAACTGATTAAACAAGGTAGGTTCGGTGTTGTTGTGTTTATCTTTTAATTCAACCAATAAAGTGGCTATTTTAAGTGCCGCCATTGCCAATAAATCCTGTTTATCTCTAACATCGTACTCTTTCTCAAATCGGATAATTTCTTCCGACAATACACTCGCAGCCTTCAATACATTTTCTCGTTCGTTGGTTTGAACGGTAATAGGGTATGTTCTTCCTGCAATGGTTATTTTAAGAGATACTTCTGGCATTTAAATTGGTTTACTTATTTTTCTAACATTTCAATACACGCATCTACCTCGGCAACCAATTGTTCTATTAACATCTTGGCGTTTTCTGAGCTTTTATTTTTCTCTGCTCCCTCGGTAATTTTTAATTCATAATTTTCTTTTTGTTGTTTTAGTTGGAGGTTTAAGTTTTCAATCTTTTGTTCTAAGGCCTTTATTTCTTGCTCTTTAGAATAGGTTATTTGTTTTTGCCGGTTATGTGCTTCTATCAGAATCAGAATTTTATCCTTCAACTTCGAAGTAATGTCCAACAAATTTTCCACTCAAACTACCTTTTTTATTATTAAACAATAAGGCAAAGTTAACATTTTTTTTACACGTTGTAATGTGAATATCTATAATTGAGGCAAAAGCACCTAAACCAAGCCTCATCATATATTTGCCGAATGAAAGTTTATAGAATCCTTATATTATTAAGCATTTCATTATGTTTTATTTCTGTTTATGCCCAAAATAAAGGGTATCCGAAAAATTATTTTGTTTCTCCCTTAGATATTCCGATATTCTTATCCGGTAATTTCGGGGAGTTGCGTTCCAATCATTTTCATAGCGGCATTGATATAAAAACACAAGGTGTAGAAGGGTATAAAGTTTATTCTGTGGCAGAGGGGTATATTTCTCGTATTAAAGTTTCTCCATGGGGGTACGGAAATGTTTTATATGTTACCCACTCAAATGGTTTTACCAGCGTTTATGCACACCTTCAAAAGTTTAATGCCAAAATTACAGCCTATGTAAAAAAAGCCCAATACCTTAACGAAACTTGGGAAATTGAACTTTTCCCAAAAGATTCTATTTTATGGGTAGCTAAAGGAGAATGTATTGCTTTTTCAGGGAACACCGGCAGTTCGGCTGCTCCGCATTTACATTTTGAAATAAGAGAGACTGCTTCGGAGCAGGCAATCAATCCATTGCATTTTGGCTTCGATGTAAAAGATAATGTTCCTCCTGTTATCTCAAAAGTAGCCGTTTACCCGTTAAACGAAGAGAGTTTTGTAAACGGCAAAAACGCAAAAATGATACTCGATGTGGTGTACACTAATGGAATGTATTTACTTAAAAGTTCGGCTCCTATTCAGGTATACGGAAACATTGGTATTGGTATTAGTACTTACGATCGAGCCAATGAAGCAAGCAATCAAAATGGCACATATTACGTAGAAGTTACTGCCAACAACACAACTACGTATTCACACTCTCTAGATAAAATTTCATTTGATGAAACCAGGGCTATCAATTCTCACATTGACTATAAGTATTACACAGATAAAGGACAACACATTCAACAGTGCTTTATAGAGGAATGTAACCCTTTAAACATCTACACTCATTACAACGAAAAAGGAGTTATTAACGCTAAAACATCAGCTACATACAAAATTAAATGCATTGCCAAGGATTTGAATGGAAATACCTCTTCATTAACTTTTGAACTGGCAGGAAATCCCGAATATAAGGGTAAGATAGAAGAAAAAATTGCGGCAAAACCCTCTCGTTATCTAAAATGCAACGAACCTCATACTTTTATGCAAGATGAAATATTAGTAAGTTTTCCGGCTAACGCATTATACAATGATTTAAAATTTGAATACAACAAAATAGATAAAGTATGGGGGTCGGTTGGTGCGGCATATGCCATTCATAACGACTATACTCCCCTGCATACCCCTATTAACATTAGCATTAAGAACATAACCCTTTCTCCCTCTCTAAAAGAAAAAGCCACTATTATACGTATGGATTCCAAGGAAAAATGGCAAGCAATTGGAGGAACATGGCATGGCGATTATATTGCAGCCTCTTCTAAATACTTTGGAACCTTTTTTATTCGTTTAGATACTGTTCCACCTATAATAGAACCCATAAATATTGTTTCGGGAAAAAATATGGCCAAAGCATCCAGTATTCAACTAACCGTAAAAGATAATCTTTCCGGACTTAAAAGCTATAAGGGATACCTAAACGGGAAATGGATATTAATGGAGTACCAACCTAAAACGGGCAAAGTAATTTACTACTTCGATGAAAAAACCGTACAAGGAAAAAACTTTTTTACCCTTGAAGTAGAAGATGCTACCGGAAATTGTGCAATTTATCAGGCCTGGTTTTACAAATAAGCATTTTAAAATTGGGTATATAATTTATACTTTCGCACAGTATAATTTAGAATACCTATAAAATGGAAATAAAAGATTTTTTGAAAAATGAAATTAAGAATCTTTCCTTTAGAGAGGTAGATGACAATGAGTCTATTATTAAATCTAAGCTACTGGATTCTATCTCAACCGTAGAGTTGATTGTAGCTATTGAAGAATATATTGGAAAAAAAATACCTCAACACTTAATTGTGGAAGAAAACTTTGATACCATTGAAAATATTATTGAAACCATAAAAAAAGTTGAACCATAAGAATGAAGAATTTCCTTCTAACATGTATTATTCCTACTATTTTATCTTTCATTTTTACTTTGTTTTTATACCACTCTAAAGGTTTAAATCATTTACTTTTTACCTCTGCTCCCAAAGATACCCTCTTTCTACCCCCTAATTTTATTCCCACATTTAAATCAAACCCCCTTTTAGAAAGCTCGTTTCTAAATATACCTGATAATGAACAAAAATCTGTGTTTATCATAGGCTCATCGGAATTAACCTCTAGTGAACCGGAAGTTCCGCATGTTTTTTTAAATAAAAATTTTAATACCAATGTGTTTTCGTATGGTGCTGCGGGCAATCAAAGCCTGTCAATACTTTGCCAACTTATGGCCAATGAAGCCAAACTAAAAGAAAAAAATATTGTATTTATTATTTCTCCGGGATGGTTTGAATCTACTTTTAGTAAGGGAACTTCTTCCGAGGTTCTCTTAAACTACAACTCTACTATTTTTTTCTACAAAATTTCTACCCAAAACAGTATTTATTCTGCTTACGTAGGTTCCAGAATTTCACAACTTTTTCCAGAATTTAATAATCCTTCTTTAGAACTTAAAACAATATTTCTTAAACACCAGTCTCAGAAATCTTTTCTACACAAGGGTATTTATTATCCTCTCTGCAACATATCTAATTTCTTACTTTCAAAAAAATACAATTTACTTAACCATATCAGCAATCAATTCACTTCTGTAAAAATTAAATATTCCAATAATTCATTAAACAGTAAGCAGAACATAGAATGGAATACCCTCCTTGAAAATGCGAGAAAAGAGGTTAACAATAAGGCTAATAATAATAAAATGGGTATCAATAACGCATATTATACTTCCTACATAAAAAACAAAAAAGGCCGTGTTAGTGCGGTTAACAGAAAATTTAATACCGAATGGCAAGACTTTGAAATGCTTGTAAAGTATGTGCGAGAACAAAACATAAATGCATACTTTATCATTCAACCCATCAACCCTCTGTACTATAAAAATACAGAAGAATTAGAACCCATTATACAACAAGTGGTAAAGGAAATTACAAAGCCTGAAACGGGAGAAGCCATGCCTTGTTTAAACTTATATGTAAGCCGTCCCGAGTTATACGATAAAGCAATGTTAAGCGACATTATGCACCTTTCTTCATACGGATGGCTAACAGTAAACAAGGAAATTGCAAGCTATTATAAACTATTTTATGAAAAATAATATTTTGATTCGTTTCGTTTTAAACCTCTTGTTATATACAACAATTGCGTTTCTCTTGTATTGGTTGTACAATCCATTAAACATACACCCTGATAACCAAACTAAATCATCGGTACAATTTATTTATCAGCAATTTTAAGCCGTGCTTCCTTTTACTACATACGAGTTTTTTATTTTAATGGGCATCTTTATATTGCTGCTACATGTTTCTAAATTTTTTGTTCCAAATAAGTTCTATAAACAAGTACTCTTTTTTCTAAATGCTCTTTTTTTGGTGCTTGTGTTTCCTAAGCCCACACACTTTCTTCTACTTATACTTTTTTCATACGTTGTTACCTTTTTAAATTTATCGGTTTTTAGGTTTAATATTAAGTTGTGGGGCATATTACTTTTGCTTTTACCACTCGTTCTTGTAAAATCCGATATACGGGTACACTATTACCCTTTTCGTTTAAATGATATTATTTCATTTGCGGGTTTATCTTATGCTTCTTTTAAAACGGTGGGACTTTACATGGAAAAGGCGAACAACGAAAATATGCCTAACCTGTTTTCGTATTTTAATTTTTTAGCATTTACCCCCTCCTTACTCATAGGGCCAATAGACCGTTACAGTAATTTTAAAAAATCAGAAGACCTTGGATTTAGAAATTTAATTCCCGAAAATTTTATTTCCGCGTGGAATTATTTAGTTAAAGGAATTGCATTTAAGTTTATTCTTGCCGAACTAGTTAGCAGATATTGGCTAAATGATTCTGAAACCGATTCCCTCTATTCTCTAAGCACTTTAAATACAATATATGCATACTATTTTTATCTTTTCTTTGATTTTGCAGGATACTCTTTTATGGCGTTGGGAGTAGGGAAAATGATGGGCATTCATTTACCATTAAACTTCAATAAACCCTATTTAGCTCAAAACCCACAAGACTTTTGGAATCGTTTTCATATAAGTCTTGGAACTTGGCTAAAAGATAATTTTTTTTCACCCCTATATTTATTTTTTACCAGAAAGAAAAAATTAAAAAAAATGCCTCTCTTTCGCCAAAATGTATCTCTTTTTTTAACTTTTACCCTCATGGGGTGTTGGAATGGATTTTCATTAAACTTTATACTTAGCGGTGTTCTTTTTGCTATTTACTCGGCAGTATATAATACGTACATTTATTATTGCAAAAAATACAATCGCGATATTGTTTTTGGAAATATGAACTCTTCTATTGTAAAATATTTAAGCATATTTATAATGTTTCATTTGGCCGCATTTTCTCTCTATATTTTTAGTGGTTATTGTACCTTGTTTTAAAAATAAATAAATGAATTTTAACTTTTTTCGCAATGAATTTACCGAGTTAGAAAATCAACCCCATAAATTGGCAATTTCTGCCAGCGATGTAGATTTAAACTGGGATGAATTAAAAAACAAAGTAGAACAATTATCCGAATTATTTAATAAAATAGGTATTCCTAAAGGGCACCCTATTCTTATTTATGGACATAAAGAACATTTTTTTCCCGTTTCTATTCTTGCTTGTTTCTCTTCAGGAATCACTTATGTTCCGATAGACGTTATATACCCACCGCAAAGAATTGAAAAAATAATAGAACAAACGGGTACCCAAGTTGCCATTAATTGCACACAACTCCCATTACCATTCTCCATTCCAATATCTATTAATAGCGAATTAATAGTTAAAGAAAATACCTTACCCAAATTCGAAAACTATATCTACTACATTAAAAACGAACTTTTACAATATATTATGTTTACTTCCGGTTCTACCGGAGAACCTAAAGGTGTTCAAATAACCCGAAACAACATTATTTCTTTTGTAAATTGGGCTACCTCAGACTTTGGCTTTCATCAAAACGATGTATTCCTAAACCAAGCTCCTTTTTCGTTTGACGTTTCTTTATGCGATGTTATTAACGCCTTTTCTGTTGGAGGAAGTTTGGTTTTAACTTCTAACGATATAGCAAAAAATCAGGAAGATTTTATAAACCGATTAATAAAGTACCGTTGTACTGTTTGGACATCCACCCCCTCTTTTATTTTTATTTTTCTGCGAAATGTTTCTTTTGAGAAAAACAAAATACCATCACTAAAAAAATTTTTATTTATGGGAGAAGAACTTCCGAATGTTACTTGCAAAAAACTTAAAACATTGTTTCCTGGATGCTCCATTTATAATGCATATGGACCAACTGAAGCCACCATTGTAACCACTTTTATAGAAATTACCGATGATATCATAGCGAAATACACTACACTACCTATAGGCTATTGTAGACCAGATGCAGAATTATTTATAGATTTTAATTCTGCAGATAAAAAAGAGGGAGAGCTTATTATAAACGGCCCCCATGTGTCGGCAGGTTACTTTAAGAATGAATCTCTAAACAATCTAAAGTTTTTTACACATAATAAACACCAAAGCTTTAAAACAGGCGATTTATCTTATCAAACAGAAGGTTTATTTTTTTTCTTAGGCAGAAATGATGACCAAGTAAAGTTACACGGTTTTAGAATTGAAATAAACGAAATAAACCACGTTATTTCAACCCACTACCTCATTAATGATGCCGTAACCATTCCTCTAAAACGAAATGCAGAGGTAAAAAAAATAATTTCATTCGTAATACTAAATCAGAATGTAGGCAATGCGATTAGTGAGCTAACTGATTTTTTGAAAAAAAAATTACCCTACTATATGGTTCCATCGGAGATTATCGTGCTTGAAGAGTTTCCTTACAATGTCAGTCATAAAATAGATAAAAATAAATTAATAGAATTTTATGCCTCTAGAAAAGATTAAAGATTCTCTTCTTTTTTTTCTTTCTCTATAAATTCATAGCTAATTTTTATCTCATTTAAAGAATTTTCAACCTCTTCTTCGTCTTCTTCCCACTTATAAATTTCTCTTTGCATTCCTTGTTTTTTAAAAACAAAAGCAAGTGCCACACCTGCAGCCAAACCCCATAAATGCGATTCCCAACTTATTTCGTATTTAATTGGGAACACTCCCCAAACCATGCTGCCATATTCTAAAACAACCAGCAAGGAAATAATCAATAAGGCCTTATTCATCCTAATAATTCCACTTAAAAGCAAAAAGCCGAACAATCCATATAAAATTCCGCTTGCTCCAACATGAAAAGATTCTCTGGCTGCCAGCCAAGTCCAAATCCCTTGCATTATCCATATCCAAAAAAATGTTTTCCATGCTATTTCCTTATAAAAATAAAATAAGGCAATACCCATAATAAATAAGGGAATTGCATTATTTATAAGATGAGCCCAGTTTCCATGTATAAAAGGTGAGAATAAAATACCCGATAGCCCACTTATTTTTCTGGGAAAAATTCCATAATCTGAAAAAGAAAGATGATAATAACTTTCTATAAATTTTAATAAAAACATAGGAATTAGGAGCAATAAAACCGGTAATACCGAAGTAAAGAAAAATAAGCGAACTGAAGCTTTATCTTGCTTTTTGGAAACAGAATGCACAGTATTCATATAATTCAACCCTATCAATATGAATACCATTTTTTGAGTGGCTGCTTCTGTTTAAATTAGTTTAAGCTAAGTACAACATATTTTATTACGCTATTCCTCTACTCTTTTTAATGTTTTCAAAGGCTTTTTGTACTTTCTGAAATTTTTCATTTGCAGCCTTTTGCACCTCTTCCCCCAAATGCGCCACTTTGTCAGGGTGATATTTCATAGCCATTTTGCGGTAAGCCTTTTTAACCTCCTCATCGTTTACGTCTTTGGCAATTTCTAAAATCTGATAATCGCTTGTGCTACTTTGCACAAACATGCTTTTTATTGAAAGATAATCTTGCTGCGAAACCCCCAAATAACCCGAAATGGAAAACAATACCTTATACTCTTTCTCGGATATAGCACCATCGGCAGCAGCAATACCAAACAAAAAATGAAGCAGTTGCAAACGAGAGCTAAGGTTCATATATTGCTTTATTTGAAAACACACCTCGCGTACAGGCACGTCTCTTTTAAGTACTTCTCTTAGTATCAGTAGATACTCTTTTGCTTTTTCGGCACCAAATTGTTTCAGTAAAAAAGAACGCACATATGAAAGTTCAGACTGCAGAACCTTTCCATCGCTTTTCATTACACACGAAGCCAATACCACCAAGCTAGCCCCAAAATCGCCCGGTTCGGTTTGCACTGCTCTTTTTCGTTCTTTAGTTTGTGTATTATTTTCTGCTCCACCTCCATCTAGCACACTACCTAAAGCAAAACCAACTAA
Source organism: Flavobacteriales bacterium (assembly GCA_013359255.1). Classification (GTDB taxonomy): domain Bacteria; phylum Bacteroidota; class Bacteroidia; order Flavobacteriales_E; family Vicingaceae; genus BCD5. The sequence continues at coordinate 32,470 of JABWCF010000005.1, read as the reverse complement.
TGCCCCTATAGGCCCGCCAAACGCCCAACCTAAGCCACCGCCAATCCATTTGCCAATTTTCATTCTATTTAATTCAAAGAGCTAAAGTACAAGAAAAACATAAAAAGAGTAATAAAAATAGTTCTGCTTGTTTAATGGATTTAATGTTTGCATATTTGTATGTTTTTTCCCGAATAGGAATGTCTGGCTTAGTAAAACCATATACCGTTGTATTTCCGCCCATAAAAAGCGGGAGTGTGTTTACTTTTACCACAGATACCGGAATATTTTACGAAGTACGTTTTGGTCGTAAGCAAAACGACATTCTTAGTGCTACCATCGTTTTTGGAGTAACCAATGATGAATTTGAGGGCGAAGAATACTCCGAAACCAATAAAGGTGAAATGTATAAGGTAATGTCAACCATTGTGCTTATTGTACAATCTTATATGCAAGAACACCCGAATATACATACCTATGAATTTACAGGAGAGCCTAAAAAACAAGAAGACGGTAAAAAACCAACGGTTCGAATAAAACTTTATACACGCTACATTCGTCAAGTTTTCGATAAACAATGGGGTGTTACCACCGAAGGAAACAGAATCATTATTTCAAGAAAAAATAAGGCCTAATTATTGCTGATACTATACAGTATGGTGTTCATTAAACTTTTTATTATAAATTTTGTTAAATGTATAACATAATTCAACCTTTCTCGTTGAACAACCGTCTAAAAACATATTGCAAGTTAAAAAAACTGTTATATATTAGCCGACCAATACATAAAATAAACTTTGTAACAACAAACCAATCAACATAAAATGAGACAATTAAAGATTACGCAACAAATTACCAAAAGAGAAAGTCGCTCTTTAGAAAAATACCTTCAGGAGGTTTCTAAAGAGGGCATGATTACTCCCGAGGAAGAAGTAGAATTAGCCCACCGCATACAAAAAGGTGATGATTATGCTTTAGACCGACTAGTAAGAGCCAACCTCCGTTTCGTTATTAGTGTAGCCAAACAATACCAAAATACCGGTTTAACATTAGAAGACTTGATTAATGAGGGGAATTTAGGTCTAATCGAAGCTGCCCGTAGGTACGACCCCACCAAAGGTTTTAAATTTATCTCTTATGCGGTATGGTGGATTCGTCAATCCATCCTAAAAGCTGCAGCAGATAATTCTAGAACCATCAGGCTACCACACAATCGTTTGGGTGAAATTCAAAAAATAAATAAAGCAACCATTGATTTTGAGCAAAAATTTGAAAGAGAACCTACTGCTGACGAGCTTTCTGTTCTTATTGAAATGGACCCTGAAAAGGTAGAACTATCAATGATGATGTCGAAAAAACAAGTTTCGCTAGATGCCCCTTTAGCAAACGATGAAGATAACAACTCTTTGGTACATGTTCTTGAAAATAGTGATACACCTACTCCATCAGATGAGCTCTATAAAGAGTCTCTTGCAAATGATTTAGAAAGATCGCTAAAACACCTAAAAGGAATAGAAGCAGAAGTTATCCGATTATTTTTTGGTCTTGGCGGAAAAAACGAAATGACCCTAGAAGAAATTGGCAATAATTTTGGATTAACCAGAGAAAGAATACGCCAAATTAAAGAAAGAGGACTTCGCAGATTACGCAGAATGTCTAGAGTAAATAATCTTCAAACCTATTTATAGTTTTTAATAACCTCCAAATAAAAACCCCGAAAATTTTCGGGGTTTTTTGTTTAAAATATACGAATCGTACCTAAAAAAAGAAATATGGAAACCAACCCTTGGAAGATATTAAACACCAAAGAAATTTATCAAAACCCATGGATTAAGGTAGATGAACACAAAGTGTTAAACTCCAAAGGAAATGAAGGTATATACGGTACTATTCACTTTAAAAATTTAGCCATAGGCATACTACCCCTCGATGAGCACTATAATACATGGATTGTAGGGCAATACCGCTTTCCTATTAAGCAATACAGTTGGGAAATTCCTGAAGGTGGGGGGAGCAGAAAGGTTACGGCATTAGAAAGCGCTCAACGTGAATTAATGGAAGAAACAGGAATTATAGCTAAAGAATATACAAAAATTCAGGAAATGTATTTAAGCAACTCAGCAAGTGATGAACGAGCCATTTTATACCTTGCCAGAAAATTAGAATTTGTTGCTCCACAACCTGAAGAATCTGAGATTTTGCAGATTAAAAAAATTCCATTCGAAGAATTATACCAACTAGTATTAAATGGTACTATTTTAGACAGCCTCACAGTAACAGCCGTTTTAAAAATAAAGCTAATGATGCTAAACGGAGAACTTTAAACATTAAAACCTCCACCTGTTTTCGCGATGATTAAATTCCTCTAACGAAAACTTAATTCCGTATTTCGGTTTAGCCTGATTGGCTTCTGCTGCCACACCATATATTCCAAATCGAAAACGCCTGCGGGCTATACGAAAAGATCTTTCTACACCGGCATATACTTCTGCATACTGGTATTTCCGGTCGGTCATGTACAAAAGCCCACCTCCCATCACGGTTTGTATTCTTGTTTTTTTAACAAGAGGAATGTTATTTATAAATGCTCCGTTAAAGTGATGAATATAATGTAATTCGTAATAAATATCTATGGTAGACATGGTAGATTCGAGGAGTTGATAGGAATACATGGGGTTTGAGTACAAAAACGGGTCGCCAGCCCGATGGTATTTAAAATCAATAAAACTAAGTTGCCTAGTATTCAAAAACTTTCCGCTGCTTAGACGATAATTCGATGTACCCAAGGTTCCTACTTTAAAAGACTGATTCATTAACACCTCTAAGTAATCGAAATTTACCGCACTAGAAAAAATACCACTTATGCCCTTTTTGTGAACGATAGAAAAGGTGGGCCACTTGCTGCCAAGCACCATTTTTCGGAAGGGCTCGCGAATGTATTTTTGGTTTATGGTATACGAAAGCGATGTTGTAGTTATAAAACTGTTAAATGCTATAAAATCTACCGGAACATTATTAGTAAATACGTCATCCATTACTGTTCCAAACTTATAGCCCGAGATTGGCTTTCTAAAGGTGTATTCGCCCGAAATATCAAAATATAAACCATTCAGTAATTCAGTTTTATGACCTAAGCCCAAATATGTTTTTTCGAAATAATTAGCTCTTTTTATTAGATTTAAGAAAGCATCGTATGGATTTATAACATCAAAGAGGTGCCCCTGCCATGTGCGTATTTCAGATAACTTGTACGGATTATATCTAAAGGTGGTAGATAATCCCCCTTTAAAATCTTCGTTTCTAAAACCATAATTAAGGGAGGCATTGGTATTTATATATTTTTCATTTTTCCACTTCTTAAAATAGGATACGTAAGGACCAAAACGAAAGCCTCCTATTTGAAAAGGCTCTAAGTATTCCCCCAGTGAACCAAACCAAATTTCTTTTTTTTCTGAACGCTTACGATAGCCCTGCCCCCAGTATAACACTTTACCCCATGTAACTTTGTTAAAGCGAGCATCAACCGAATCCTGATATTCTTTAGAATTGACTTTTTCGTAAATGCTATCTTGTTTGGCAATATAAATTTGCTCTTCTCGTGTAAGTGGAACAGGTCGCTCATTGTTCCAAAACACAGCATCTCGTTTAAGGGCATCTTTTTCTGTAACCCCTAACTCATTTCCAAAAAAGCGTTTTGGAAACTCCTGATTAAACTTGTAGTTTGAATAAACCACAATGGTTTTTCCGTTATACTCGTTTTTCCCGTCTTTAGAAAAATAAGTAAACTCTTGTTTAGTTAATGCTCTAATACTATCATTAAACAAGTTATATTTTTGACGAATTGTAAATCGGTCGTAAATCAGTAAGGTGCCTTTTTCCATAGTAAGTTCCAAACTATCTATTGCCCAAGAGTTATCTTCTATCCACAAAAAACCTTTTAATGTGGCATCGCCTGTTTTCCACGGCCATACTTTTATTTTATAAATTATTTTTTCATTTTGCTTTATGGTTTCCTCTAAGGAAAATTTATAGGTAAGAAAAGTTAAACGACTAAGGGGCGAAATAAATGGGGTTTCGCTCAATCTTTCAATGTTTAATATATTATGGTAAAAATTAAAATCTCCATCGGTGGTAGTTAAATAAAACAAACCATAACTACTGCCTGTTTTTTTATAGGCGGTTTTAATTTCTTTCATTGAGTTGGGCTCTTGCCAATATCGCACTAGTTTGGATTCGGTGATGTTCATTTTTTTATCCGTCTGTATGTTTTCCAATGTTTGCAGCGTATCGACCACCCACAGCGAATCGGCATTGTTTTTCTTTTTGTTTTTTTCGGCTTGCTTTAACTTTTGCTGCTCTAGTTTGGCTTTCTGTTTATCCGAAAGGTCGCCTTCTTCGGTAGCTCTGATGTAAACTTCGGAAACCGAATTGCGGTATTGATTTAAATAGTTGTCCTTTTCATCAATGCATTTTTTAATAATATCATAAGCAGGGTCTCGTTTTTTGGCACTTACGGTTAGCTCGTTCAGATTTACTACCGCAGGTTGCAGCCAAATATTTTTAATAATACGTTCATTTTTACGAACTGTAATTTCTATTATTTTATTTTGGTATCCAATACTTGAAAAAATAATTTCAAAATTGCCTGTATGTGGCAATGTAATAAAGTATTCGCCTTTTGAGTTAGTGCTGGTTCCGGTGGCGGTGTATTTAATGTAAACATTTACCGATGAAAGAGGTTGATTGTTTTCATCGAACACTACACCACTTAAAGATTGTGAAGCAAGAAATTTACTACAAAGTAAAAATATTGAGAGAAAACAAAAGTTTATTAATAATAAGTGCATATAATTTAAAGCGACTTAATCAATTATTCGTTTTTTATATAAGTTAGAATCCAACTATTCAAAACTAACTAAAAACTATAAATAACGCATTTTATCGAATTTACATGCAATGTTTAATTAAAAAATATTTTGACAACTAAAATATTTATATTATCTTCGTTCTTTCAAGCACTACAAATGTTACATACATACATACATACATACATACATACATACATACATACATACATACATACTCAAACGAGCAAACTCAAATTATAGGAGTTTATATTCCTGTTTTTTAGCTCATAGAATATTACTTTTCCCTTTACATAACTTATACATTGCTTTTAATTTCGAACACCCCCCTTGACTTATATTTTCTAATATTATAACAAAAAATTATAAGTATATACTTTAAAACTAAAAAAAATGAAACCTTTTAAGAATATATATTTCTACACTATAATAATACCAATATTAGCTTATGCTTGTTCAAAAGAGAAACTATCAACCGATACAAATCAAAAAATAATAGCCTTAACTAATAAAAATCAACAAAGAGATTTATGTGTTGATTTTAATTACAATTTAGACGTTTTTGAGGGAGAGTGGTCTTGCAACACTCAAAATCAGATTGCTCTAAAGTAAAGCCCTGTAATACAAGCATTCTTTATAACCTAGATTTGGCTATTCTGAATGACACAGTATCACTATTTTTTAGCAATGAAGAAAATTGGAGTGCTCAGTTTCCAAACTTCTATAAACAAGAAGAAGAATTGCTCTTACTTCAACTAGGAAGAGTTCATTTGGTTAAAGAGACTAGTGCTATGAGTCCTGATATTTTTTATATTGCAATAGATTCAAGTGCCTCGCCAACAAATTATACATTAAATGATGTTAGATTTGCTGTAGATGTTACTGATGATGCAAATTGTGAGTGTAGATAATTAGTAATTTAAGGCACAAATAGAGTTTCTATTTGTGCCTTAATAATTCAACTTTAGAATGTTAAAGCTAACCAACTTAATAATACTTTTATCTTTAACTTTTATGCTCAAAAAAAAAGATAGAAATATATGAAGATTCATTTTTGATTATTGATTCATTAGACGTTTCTGATATAAGGCAAGTTCAAGAGTCAAGTAATAATCAGGAACTTATTATTCTAAGAAAAAAAATACCATCCTTTTTAATTTATAACGTGGGTAACCAAAATGCTATATCAAATCGCAGTTTTACGCTTTGGAATGATAGTTTGTATGACAAAAAGTATAATTTTTATTTTCATTCCTACGACTCCATATTTCTTATACCAGAGTCTACAAATGAACTTTATCTTTTAAACTTAAAAAGTGGTAGCTTAAAGAGTGTTCTTTATTCCTCTTCAAATTATGATTTTAATGATAATTTCACATTTAGTGCTTCATTTTGTCCTATCAGAAAAGTTGGCAACAATATATATGTTCAAGCTATACGTACAGATATCTCTGTCAGAACAGACCCTGAGAGAGAACTCTACTACAGAACAAAACCCGATATGGCAATTTCTATACAAAAACCTTTCGAAACAAAATTAACAGCCCAATGGCCTGAAGAATTTAACGGAAAAATGAATTATAGGGACTATTATATTTATTCGGTATTGAACACACACACAAAGGATTTAGTGTATGGGTTTCGTAGTGTAGGGAAATTACTTAAACTCAATGAAGAAAATAAAATATCGAAAAAAAATATCACTAGCCGTTATCATTCAGATCCTACAGTCTATCCAAATGATAGTGTGGGGAATTTTGCCTTTTTAAAAAGATACATTATTGAAGAACCAAGATATGACAAAATATTGTACAACAAGTTTCATAATTTATATTTTAGAATTTATATACATAGGATTAATTTTTATAATGAAGATGGTTATTTAAACGAATTTGAAGATAAACCATTTTCGCTTATCATATTTGATAAAGATTTTAATTTTATAAGTGAGTTCATATTTGACCAAGAAAAATATTTATACTATCACTGCTTTACTAAAGACGACAAAATATATCTACTAAATAGAGAGAATAAACCAAATTCAGTTACATATTCAGCTTTCAAAATTGTGTATAAATGAAAACTTCCCTTTTAATTCTATTTATATGCTTTTCACATATGATGCCTACCTCTGAAGTTTGTGCAAAAAAAATAATTTTAGATAAGAAAAAAGATTTTGCCGTATTAAGTAACTATTTATCAACACAACATAATATCAAACTAAACTCAGACAGTACTTTAATAATTATGTTTTCTGCTTTTAATTGTAAGGGATGTGTTTCTAATTCGATAAATAATATTAAAAAATTGATAACTGAATTTAATAAAAATATCATAGTAGTGTCATCAAATAGTACAATCAAAGAAGAAATGTTCAATAAAAAAATTAGTTTCTATATAGATTCAGAAAAAAAAGTAGATAAGTTAAAGTTTAACATTGTAAATGTTGGTTTCTTTTTGACTTACAAAAATGAACTAGTTAAAACTTTCATTTTAAACAAGGAAGGTGATAAAGAAAGTATAACCACTTTTTTGAATAAATAAAATACTTGATTATTTATTTTCGGGCTGTAACTGATGGGCCAAACGAGCTTCATCATTCTGCCTCATTTTTAATATGGGCAGGTATGCGGCTGCATGTTTATCATTAAATGTAAATGCAGCGGTTTCGGCATACTTGATAGCCGATTCCAAATCGCCTTGGGCTTCTTTTACCATAGCCAAATTATAATTTGCTTTCCTTACTTTTCGGTCTTTAATAGAACCTGTAAGTTCCATCAATTTTTGTTCTGCCATATCCCAGTTTCCGTTTCTAATAAGGTGTTTAGTAAAACGCAATTCCCTACCACCTCCTATATAAAACATTCTATTCACCCAAATCCATGTTGGTACAATTTCCGAAGAGGCCTTGGCTCCAACCGTTTCGCCCACAGCTACCAGCAACTCACTTTTAACTACTGCATCGTTTATAACAGCTAAAGGATGCAAACTAGGAGATGCTGCCCCCGTGGCCTTATAGTCGGTTACCACAAAATCGCTTATTAAAAGTTGCTCTATAGGGAAATATATGGAAAAATGAGCCGTACCCGCCACCTGATTTACCCCACCTAATACTTTGGCTCCTAAACCTGAGTTGGTATCGAAAAAATCGAGAGATACCAGAAGTTCTGCATTTTCTTTATCGCAAATTTCTTTTACAGCATCCCAGTTAACGCTATTATCGAAATTCAATACTTCTTTTTCGCCACGGTAGGTTGCCGTATACATTTTACTGTTGTTAATTCCGCGTACCAAAGCGTTTACACAAGCCAAGGAAGCGTTTTTATCTCCATATAATTGTTCTCCGGTTAAAATACCTTCTACCACTGCGTTGCTGGTTTTGTTTCGCAATAAGGTATTGTTTAACACTACCATTTTTTTCACATTTTTAGGAATATCTACACTTGCAGGCCTAAGTATAGAAATATTTAAAGAAGATTTACAAGAATAGAATAAGGAAAAAAGAATGGCTAACAGTAAAAGAGTAGAATAACGCATCGTTTTAAGATTTAGATATGTAGTGCTTTTGTTACTACTTTTGTAGCAGAAATTATGCCACAATTAAATCATAACCAAGATACAATATGTGCCCCGGCTACCGCACAGGGCACCGGAGCCATTGCTATCATTCGCCTATCAGGAAATAAGGCCCACACCATTATTGAGAAAATATTCAGAAAAAAAAAATTAAAAAGATTTACTGCAAAAGAGGTTAAAACTCATACTCTTCATTTTGGAGAAATTTATTCGGATAATACCATCATTGATGAAGTCTTAATTTCAATTTTTAAGAATCCACACTCTTACACAGGTGAAGATATGATTGAAATCAGTTGTCATGGCTCCTTATACATTCAGCAGCAAATTATACAATTATTAATACACAACGGAGCACGCATGGCTAGTGCGGGAGAATTTACGTTGCGCGCTTTTTTAAATAAAAAGTTAGATTTATCGCAAGCCGAAGCGGTTGCCGATTTAATTGCTTCCGACTCGGAGGTTTCTCATAAAATGGCGATGCAACAAATGCGGGGAGGGTTTTCAAATGAAATTAATAAACTAAGAGAACAATTAATACACTTTGCAGCATTAATTGAACTGGAATTAGATTTCTCTGAAGAAGATGTTGAATTTGCCAATCGTGAAGAACTAAAAATATTAATAGAGAATTTAAAAAATAAAATACAAGAACTATCCGAATCTTTTTCGTTAGGTAATGTGTTTAAATCCGGTGTGCCGGTTGCCATTATCGGCAAACCCAATGTAGGAAAATCTACTTTACTTAATGCCCTGCTGAACGAAAACAGGGCTATTGTATCAGAAATACCTGGCACTACCCGCGATACCATTGAAGAAGAAATTTCTCTCGGAGGTATTCATTTTAGGTTTATTGATACCGCAGGCATTCGCCATTCGAATGACCGTATAGAAAAAATAGGCATAGAAAAAACCTACGAAAAAATTAAACAGGCCTCTGTGGTGCTTTATCTATTCGATGCAATAAAAGATACCGCTTCTGAAGTAGAACATGATGTAACTGAAATAAAAAACAAACTTTACGATGCCAACACTCCTCTGTTAACTATTGGAAACAAAATAGATGAGAAAGTAGAGGAGCAAGCCTCTCTATTTTTTTCCAATACACTTTCTCCGCTTTTTATTTCGGCCAAAACAGGTAGAAATCTATCTTTGTTAAAAGAAAAACTTCTTTCGCTCATCAATGCCAATATGTTGCAGAGTGAGCAAAGCATTGTTTCTAACGCAAGGCACTACGAAGCTCTTCAAAAATCTTTACACTCAATACATAATGTACAGCAAGGATTAAACAACAATATTTCTTCTGATTTATTGGCCTTAGATATACGAGATGCATTACGTCATTTAGGAGAAATCACCGGGGCTATAGACATTGATAAAGATATTTTGGGCACCATATTCAGTCGCTTTTGTATTGGAAAGTAAAATATGTTGAACAATACAGAAAATAGCCCTGCCGAACTTGCTGCAAAGTTTGTAAACAATACCAGAAAACATATTTTTTTAACAGGAAAAGCCGGAACCGGAAAAACTACTTTTCTGAAACACATAATTAAAAATACTTTTAAAAATACTGTAATAGCCGCTCCCACAGGTATTGCCGCTATTAATGCCGGTGGTGTAACACTGCACTCTTTGTTTCAACTGCCGTTTGGAGCATTTATTCCCGAAAAAAAACTACCCAATATACTCAACGAATCATATAAAATAAATACGCCACACACTCTTTTAAAACAACTCCAGCTAAATAAAAGTAAAAGAAAACTAATACAGGAAATTGAACTGCTTGTTATAGACGAAGTAAGTATGTTGCGAGCCGATTTACTTGATGCTATTGACACCGTGCTTAAAAGTGTGCGAAAAAAAAATCACCTAACATTTGGAGGAGTTCAGATTTTATTTATTGGCGATTTGCTACAATTGCCACCGGTAGTAAAAGAAGAAGAATGGAATATTTTAAAAAACTATTACACTAGCGCCTTCTTTTTCGATGCCAAGGCCTTACAGGAAAACAAACCCATATACATAGAACTTGATAAAGTGTACAGACAATCTGACAATACGTTTATTAATGTACTAAATAACTTAAGAAATAACGAAATAAGCGAAAAAGATATTGATTTATTAAACCTGTATTACAAACCTGATTTTGTTCAGTCAAAAGATGATACCTACATCCAACTTACCACTCATAATTATAAAGCCGAAAACTTAAATAAGCAAAAACTTGAAAAATTAGAGGCTCCCTCCTACTTCTACCAAGCAGAAATAACAGGAGAATTTAGCGAAAACAATTTTCCGGTTGAAAAGGAATTAGAACTTAAAACAGATGCTCAGATTATATTTATTAAAAACGACCCCAGCGGAAATCAACTCTTTTATAACGGAAAGATAGGTAAAATACATGCTCTTCATAAAGACAAAATATTAGTACAACTTGATAATGGAAAAATTATTTCAGTAGAAAAATACGAATGGGAAAACCTCAGGTTTACCGTAAATGAAATTACAAACGAAATTGAAGAACAAGTAATTGGTTCATTTAAACAATATCCCATTAAACTTGCTTGGGCAATAACGATCCACAAAAGTCAAGGACTTACCTTTGAAAAAGCCATTATTGATGTGGGAAATGCATTTGCTCCGGGACAAATTTATGTAGCACTGTCTCGCTTAACTTCTTTAAATGGACTAGTACTTACCTCTAAAATAAATTTTAATAGTTTGTACATCAATAAAGAGATTGAAACTTTTTCAAATACAAAGCTGGAGCTTCCACACTTACAATTGCAACTAACCGAAGAATCGAAAATATTTTTAAGAACATACATTCTAGAGTGTTTTAACTTTACAGATTCGCTCATAAGATTAAAGCTAAACAATCCCAACTCAGATTCTGAGAAACAAAAAAAAAGAAAACAAAAAATTACAGAATGGATAAATGAAATCATTAATGAATTTGAAGAAATAAAAAAAACAGCCGATAAATTTTTGGTTCAATTAAATTCCCTTTTTAATACCTCCTCTCAAGAAAATCATTTGAAGTGGAAAGAAAGGATAAATGCTGCCACTTTACATTTTTTACCCTTGCTGAACAATTTATCAAAAAAAATACTAACTAAGATAGAAATATTAAAAGACGAGCGAAAGACGAGCAAAACAATAAAAGAGCTAATCGAAATTGATGCAATTATTTATAAGCAAATTCAACAAATAAAGAAAGCCGAAGCGATGGGTAAATCAATGGGCTATAATGCTCTTTTAACCAAAGAGATTATTCATTCAAGAAACGAAGATTTAGAAAAAATAAAAGTAATTCATGAACTATCTACATTGCCAAACAATACTATAAATAAGAAACAAACAAAAGATAAGAAGGAAAAAACCGATACCAAAAAAATAAGTTTTGAACTTTATCAATCAGGCTTAAACATTGAACAAATTGCCCAACATCGCAAACTCACCGTGTTTACAATAGAAAATCATTTAGTTTATTATGTTTCCTTAGGTATGCTGCCAATAAACGATTTTGTAGATAAAGAAAAGTTGAAAAATATTATTACTGTTTGCAAAACAATAAACAGTACCAAACTAAGTGAGATAATGGAAAAATTAGGTGAAGAATATACTTATACGGATATTAAATTTAGTGTAGCTTATAATAAGAACATGAATAAAAACGAAATTTAAGAATAAAGGTAAAAACAACTATTTTCTTTCTTTAATAAAAAAGCTAAACCCTTACCCCTATCACGCACACATCATCAACCTGCTCTAAACTACCTTTCCATGCTTCAAAAGCTTGGTCGATGAGTTCTCGTTGTTTTTCCATCGGCTCGTGTTGTATCGAAAGTAGCAATTCTCTTAGTTTGGCTGCTTTAAACTTTTTGCCTTTCTCACCGCCAAATTGGTCTTGGTAACCATCGGTAAATATATAAATACTATCGCCTTTTCCTAGTTGAATTTGATGGGTAGTAAAGGGTTTTGATTCTGCATATTTGCCTATCGGTTGTTTGTCGGCTTTGTACTCAAGTATTTCATTATTTCTAATAATCCATAATGGGTTATTTGCTCCAGACCAAGATAAGGTTTTGTTGTTTAAGTCTAATCCACATAACGAGATGTCCATGCCGTCTTTTACGTCTTCATCGCTCTTCTCAAATTCTTGTATTACTATTTCTCTGGTTTTATCTAGTATCTTTCCTGGGTCGGTTAAACCGTGCTCTCGCACACTTCTATTTAAACCATTGTTACAAACCACACTTACCATGGCGCCAGGCACACCATGTCCTGTACAGTCTGCAGCTGCAAAAAGTATTTTACCATTTTTATGCTCCATCCAATAAAAATCTCCTGCCACAATGTCTTTGGGTTTATATAATATAAAACTCTCCCTTAGGTATTCTTTTACCAGTTTGGTTGGTGGTAATATAGCCGATTGTATCCTTTTGGCATAAGTAATAGAATCCATTATTTCTTTATTCTTTTCTTCCAATTCATGGTGGGCTTTTTCTACTACTGTTTTTTGTTCTTCAATAACATTTTTCTGTTTACGAGTTACTTGTAACCTGTTAAATACAAAAACTAAGAAAATAGCAACCAAAATCAATCCTCCTACTGTTGCAAATGTGATTACCTTTTGTTTGGCTTTTGCTTCTTTTTCTATGGCTAATTGCTTTTCATGTTCAGCATCATCTAATGCTTTTTGTTTTTCGTATTCATATTGTGTTTGTTGTTTTATAACTATAGCTTGTGTTTCTAAGTTATTGGTGCTATCTCTCATGGCAATATACAGTTGGTACATTTCCAAAGCCTCCATTCCCTTATTTTGTTTTTTATATAATTTATAAAGTAATTCAGATGCACTTTTAATAAATTTAGGAAAGCCCAATTCCTTAGCTAGTAACATGCCTTTATGTGCATATTCCAAGGCATTTTCGATTTGCCCTTGATTATTATAAATAATCCCAATATTGTTCAAACTATTAGCCATACCCGTTTTATCCCCAATTTCTTCTCTTATTTTTAATGATTTATGATAGTATTTTAGCCCATTTTCAATTTGCCCTCTATTTAGATAAACACCCCCAATATTGTTTAGATTATAAGCCATTGCATATTTGTCTCCAATTTCTTCGTCAATTTTTAAAGCCTTTTGGTAGTATATAAGGGAATTTTTAATTTGTCCTTTATTCTCGTAAACATACCCAAGGTTGTTTAGAGCAGCGGATAATGATTTTCGCAAAGCGAGTGCAATTTTGTCTGGTGGGTGGGTGGCTAGTTTTTTTTCCACAATACTTTTTGCTTTGGTGCAAAGGAACATCATCGTATCAATATTTGAAACATGAAAAAGCTTACTTAAACCTACATAAGCATTTGCCATAGATGTGTCGTGGCTGTTAGGGTTATTAATAATTGCATTAAGACTATCTAATTTTCTTTGTTCTTCTATGGTAAAATTTTGAGCAATGCCACTTTTAATAAGTATTAAACTAATAAGCAATGCTAAAACACATGTTGTTTTATTCATGTTTTTTGTTTCCTTTTTATTTGTTATACTTCGTAGCAAAACTCATATTCTAACACCTATTATACACACATCATCTATCTGCTCGTTGCTTCCTTTCCATTGATCGAATGCTTCGGATAATTTTTGTTTTTGTTCCGACATAGGAAGATGAGCTATTTGTAAAAACATTTCTTTTACATTTTTAATCATGTATTTTTTATTCTTAGCTCCACCAAACTGATCGGAAAAGCCATCGGTAAGCGTGTAAATGGTATCGCCCAGTTGTAATTGTATAGTGTGCAGATTAAAAGGTTCGGTATCTTTTTCGTGTTTACCTACGGGCATTTTATCGGCTTTGAATTCGAGAAGTTCTTGGGCATCGCTTCTCGATATACCCTCTTGCTTTAGGCTACTAGAAGCAACAGAACGTACAATAAAAACTGGACTATTGGCTAAAGCAAATGAAAGTTTTTTTCTTTCTTTATCCAATACCAACAAGCTGCAATCCATGCCATCTTTGCCGCCTTTAAGACTGCCGTCTTTTTTTAATCGTTCAATAATAATTTTTCGGGTTTTATTTAAAATCTGGTCAGGACTTACCTCTATTTCTATGGCCTTTTCTAAACTCGAAATATTTAAAATACTCATAATGGCTCCGGGTACACCATGCCCGGTGCTATCGGCACAGCAGTATGCAAAGTGCCCATTGTTAAGTTCTGAAGCCCAGTAAAAATCGCCACTTACTACGTCTTTAGGACGGAAGAATACAAAGTAATTGTGTTCATTGCTCGATACACCCCCATGCTTCGGGCTACTCGAAGTAACACCTAAATACTTATCTAACATTTCGGTGGTGGCCAAAAAGCTGCGTTGTATTCGCTCGGCATAGTTAATACTATCGGTAATTTCTTTGTGTTTTTCTTCTATAATTTCTTTTTGCTTTTGTGTTTCTTTCTCTTTTTCTTCTATAATTATTTTTTGTTTACGTGTTACTTGCAAACGATTAAACACAAACACTAAAAACAATACAACTAATGCTAAGCCACCGCCAGTGGTATAGGTAATAATTTTTTGTCTTTGTTTTTCTTCTTGTTCTATAACAATTAATTTCTCAAATTCGGCATTATCAATAGCCTGTTGTTTTTCATATTCATATTTGGCTTGCAGGCTGATTGCAACATTCATCGCTTCTTCAGAATCGATACTGTCTTTCATTTGTAATTCTAAATTTCTCATTTCAAGTGCCTCTTTCCACTTTTTTTGTTGAAGTGCAATTTCGTACAACAAACTGGCCGCCTGCTGTATTCCCATTACAAAACCAACCTCTTTTGCAATAGTTAATGCGTTATCTCCGGAGGCTTTTGCTTTTTTGTATAAGCCTTTAGATAAATATAATTGTCCAATGCTATTAAGGGTAGTAGCCATTCCTATTCTATCATTTATCTCTTCATTTATGATTAAACATTTTAAAAAATAGTTCATTGCTAAATCAGAAAGAGAGTCGACTTTATTCGTTGAAATGGAATTCATGCTTTGATAAGTCTTTGCAATATTGTGATACGATTCTGAAATACCTCTTCTGTCTCCAATCTCTTCTTTTAACTTAAGACTTCTTTCGTGATAATTAATTGCTGTGGGAAAATCATTTTGAATAAAATGAAGCATTCCCATATTATTATAAGAATATGCTAGTCCTCTTTTGTCGCCAATTTCTTCACAAATTCTGAGGCATTTTGTATAAAAATCAATTGCTAGCGGAATATTGTTTTGCCTTTTATATAAACTTCCTAAATTGTTAAAAACAGCCGCAATACCGCTTTTATCGTTAATTGTCTCTCGAATTTTTAAACTTTTATGATAGTATTCAATTGCTAAAGGAATGTTTCCTTGCAAGTAATATAATAAGCCAATATTATTGTATGGTACTCCTAAACCTTTTTGATAATTTATTTCTTCTAGTATCTTAATGCTTTTTTGATAATTTTCTAGAGCTAAAGGAAATTTTCCTAGATTTTTAAAGTAATACCCAATATTACTTAATGCACTAGCTAATGAAATTTTAAGTGAATTAGTAATATCGTTTGTTCTTGCTGTTTTTAAAGCGGCCTCCGCTATCTGTTGGGCCGATACAGATAGAGTATACATTGAGTCTATATTAGATGTTCCGAAAAAAGTGCTCAATTTAACATAAGCTTTGGCTTTAGCTGTATCGTTACTTAATTTATTATCAATAATTGCTTTTAGCTCATTGATTTGATTTTGCTGTTCGTCCGAAAATTGGGCCAAGCAATTTTGCTGGTTTAGAAATAATAAAGCAATTATGGTTGCTATTATTATTTGATTATTTATGTTTTTAAAAACCATATATACCACTCAATTATACCTCGATTAGATTCTTCTTAAGCTGCATGATTGTTGTTTATACCCTTACTCCAATTACACACACATCGTCTATCTGTTCTAAATTTCCTTTCCAATCTTCAAAAGTTTCTGAGATAATATTTTTTTGTTCGTCCATATTCTTTAAATAGATAGATGATAGTAGATTTTTCAAATTTGATGCTTTAAACTTTTTACCCATCTCGCCACCAAATTGGTCTTGAAAGCCATCGGTAAAAATATAGATGGTATCGCCCGGTTCTAATTTTAAAGAATGATTGGTAAAACTAATCGCATTATTCACATAATTTCCAATAGGCTGTTTATTAGCTTTTATTTCTACCCCTAAATTATTATCGGGAAATAGAATTACATTCTCCGGCCAACTTAAACGATTTGGATTTATTATCCAAACCGGATTATTGGCTCCCGCCCAACTTAGTTCCATCTTTTTCCAATCAATAGAACACAAACTAATATCCATACCGTCTTTCATGTCTTCTTCACTTCGGCTGAATCGTTCAATAATCAGATCGCGTGTTCGGTCTAGAATTTTTGCTGGTTCTGTAATATTTTCTTCTATTAATGATTTATTAAGTGCATTGCAGCAAATAACGCTTACCATGGCTCCGGGAACACCATGTCCGGTACAATCTGCAGCGGCAAAATAGATTGTTTCATTGTAACTTTCCATCCAGTAGAAATCGCCTGCAACAATATCTTTAGGTTTATATATAATAAAAGAATTAGGAAGCCATTCCTTTACGAGTCGTTTTGGAGGTAAAATGGCTTCTTGCAAACGTTTGGCATATTTAATTGAATCTAATATTTCTTTATTTTTTTCGTCCACTTCATTTTTTTTGTGTTCTATTATTTCTTTCTGCTTTACCACCTCATCTTTTTGTTGTGTTATAAGTTCATTATCTTTTTTCTTTCGTTTGTAGCTTTTAAAAATTAATACTGATAAGATAATCATAAAACCAAATCCCCCTGCTAATGCATAGTTTTGGGTTTTTCTTCTTTTTAAATCTAAATTCTTTTTTTCTATTTCGGATTCTCTTAATAAGTTATTTTTATTTAATAATTGAATCTCTTGGTCTTTTTTTTCTGTTTCATATTTTTTCTCTAAATCGGTTATTACTTTACTGCTTTGATCATTAAATAATGTATCGCGCAAAGCACTGTATTTGGCAAAATATTCAAATGCATTTTTAAAATCTTTCTTTCCGGAATAAGCTTCTGAAAAAACTTTATATGTAACCATCAGGGCCCTTTTATCTTTTTCCTTTAAAGAAATTTCTTCGCATTTTTTTAATAAATTAATAGACTGATCATATTTACCCATATCAGAATATATAAGTGCCAAATTATTGTATGTGATATTTAATCCTGACCAATCGTTCATTTCATGGCGAAGAGGAATTGATTTATCATAATAAGATATAGCTGTTTTAAAATCCTTTTTCTCTAAATATACATTTCCTATGTTATTATATAGTTTCGCTAAATAAAATTTATCGACTTTTTTTTCAGCAAACACCAATGCTTTGTTGTAGTAGGTGAGAGCGGTATCTAAACTCAACATCTTTTTATAAATGATTCCTACATTTAAATAGGTTTCGACTAAACCCATTTCATTATTTAATTCTTTATTTATTATTTCGGCACTTTGGAGGTGTACCATGGCATCTTTAAAATTATTTATACCCTGAAGTATGCCGGCTATTAGTATATGAGCTTTAGCTAGATTAGCTTTGTCGTTTGTTTGTTCAAAATATGAAGATGCCTTTTGAAAATAGGAAAGTGATTTTTCTAAATTACCTAAGCCGTAATTTAATGCACCAATATTTCCGTATACCTTTGCTAACCCGCTCTTGTTTTTCGTTTTTAGCAATATTTTTTCAGCCTTCAATAAATAAATTTCATTTGAATCGGTAACACCAAGTATCGCATAATAATTAGACATCCCTAAGCATGCTCTTGCTATTCCGTTTGCAAATTCTAATCTCTCGGCTAATCCTAATGCGTCTTTTGTATACTTGAGTTTGGTATTTAAATCTGTTCTACTCGTAATTTCTCCTAATTCATTAAGAATATTAACTCTTGTTGTATCCTGTTTAGAGTTATTCAACTTTTGAATTAAACTATCCCTTTTTGCAGTATTTGCCAACAAAAGTGTAGAACAACTTACCAATAAGTACAAAAACACTAATCGTAAATAATTTTTATTTAACATGGTTCTATTCAATAAGGGTTTAGACTAAGTTATGTTAATTTGTTATATAGATTTACTTTTTAGAAAATTATCCGGCATTTTAAAAATAAAACAACTAAAAATTTATATACATTATACTCTCACACCAATCACACACACATCGTCTACCTGCTCGTTTGTTCCTTTCCATTGGTCGAATGCTTCAGACAGTTTTTGTTTTTGTTCGGACATAGGAAGATGAACTATTTGTAAAAGCAATTCTTTTACATTTTTAATCATGTATTTTTTATTCTTAGCTCCACCAAACTGATCGGAAAAGCCATCGGTAAGCGTGTAAATGGTATCGCCCGGTTGCACATTTATAGTGTGCAGATTAAAAGGTTCGGTATCTTTTTCGTGTTTACCTACGGGCATCTTATCGGCTTTGAATTCGAGAAGTTCTTGGGCATTGCTTCTCGATATACCCTCTTTCTTCGGACTACTCGGAGCAACAGAACGTACAATAAAAACAGGATTGTTGGCTAAGGCAAATGAAAGCTTTTTTCTTTCTTTATCTAGCACCAACAAGCTGCAATCCATGCCATCTTTACCACCCTCTTTGCTACCGTCTTTTTTCAATCGGTTTATGATGATTCTTCTTGTTTCTGAAAGTATTTGGTGTGGTTCGGTTTGGGTTTCTATGGATTTTTCTAAACTCGAAATATTTAAAATGCTCATAATGGCTCCGGGTACACCATGCCCGGTACTATCGGCACAGCAGTAGGCAAAGTTTCCGTTATTTAATTCGGCTGCCCAGTAAAAATCGCCACTTACCACATCTTTGGGACGGAAGAATACAAAGTAATTGCGTTTACTTCTCGATACACCCTCATGCTTCGGGCTACTCGAAGTAACGCCTAAATACTTATCTAATATTTCGGTGGTGGCCAAAAAACTGCGTTGTATTCGCTCGGCATAGTTAATACTATCGGTAATTTCTTTGTGCTTATTTTCAACTATTTCTTTTTGTTTTTTAATTAACACATTATCTTTTTGTTTTTGGTAATATGCTTTAATACTTACAGAAAGCAAAAGAGCGATGCCAAGCACAGATAAAACAAGAATATTTCTTTGTGTATTCTTCTTAGAAATTTCAAGTTTTTTTTCTATTACTTCTTTTTCTTTTTCTGCCAATAATTTTTCGCTTTTCGACAACTCGTATTTCACTTCCATTTCTAAAAATTTAGAAGAAGTTTCGTTTTTGGCAATCGAATCATTATACATATTATAAAGGCTTAAATTTTTGTATGCCTCCTTAAAATCGCCTTTTATGGCATGCAATTTTGCCAGTGAAGAATAACATTCTCTCAGTTGAACCAACCAATGCTCGCCTGATAAATTTTGTAAACACAAATTATAATTTTCTAGGGATTCGGAATAGTGCTGTATTTTAAAATAAACGTCTCCTATAGTCATATAAGAAAGAGCAACGCCTAATTTTATCCCAATTTTCGAATAAATAGAAAGAGCTTCATTCGATTTACTAAGAGCCGATTGGTAATTGCCTTTTAATATTTCTATGCTCGATATTAAATTTAGCGAATTGGCAATAGAAGAACTGTCTTGTTTATACTGAGTGAATATTTTGTATGCGCTCACAGAATAACTAAGTGCACTATCCAATTTAAATGAATCGAGAAATAGAATACTCATATTGTTTAAGACAACCCCTAATCGTTGGTAGTTTTCTGTTGATTGGTAATATTGGGCTGCTTTTAAAAAACACTGCCTCGCTTCATTAAATTTCCCTTGTTTCTGATAAATATTGCCTAATAGATTTTGTGCAGAAAGCAGTTTATCTGTAAGTTTTTCTTTTTCTAAAAACTCAATATATTTTATGGCATAGGCAAAAGAAAGGTCGTACATTCCTCTCTCAAAGTATACTTTTGATACAACGTACAGAGTAAACTCTTCTTTTCGTTTAAAGCCGATTTTTTTAGCTAAAAGGTAAGCCTCGTTCAAATACAACATTTTTTCTGTAGAAGCAAGATAGTTGTAACATGAAGATAACTCTATTAGTTGATTTACTTTATTCGTATCTTCGGGCGAATGTGCAATCTCATTTTTAAGAGAATCTATTTTTGAGGTATTCTGCGAATTTAAATCACTTACCTTGCCAAAAGTGAGTAAGGAAAGAAGAATAAGAAGTTTCATAAACCACTAAACTACATTCTTTTGTTTAAATATCAAATGGTTTTGTAAAAACATTTTAGAATAACAAAAATATATTTTGGCAGAGTACAGGGTCGTAATATGAGAAGTAAACCGATTTTTTAGACGAATTAAATAAACAAAGTATATACAATTAACAGACTGTGTTATATCCGAACACCTATAATACATACATCATCGACCTGTTCAAAGTCGCTTTTCCATTTAAGGAAAGCCCCAAGTAATCTTTCTTTTTGCTGGTTCATAGGCACGTGTTGCATACCCATGAGCAATTTTTTTAAATTGGTGCTTTTTAGTTTTTTTCCTTTTTCTCCTCCAAACTGGTCGGCATAACCATCGGTAATCAGATAAACAGAATCGCCTTTTTGTAAATCGATTAAATGAGTTGTAAAAGGCTTTGGGTTGTCTATTTTTCCTATCGGCTGAATATTTCCTCGTATTTCCATTAATTTAAACTCCGAAGAACGTTCTGTTATCATTTGGCTATTTTGTTCTGTTTCTTTTTCTGCTGTTGTTTTTTTTCTAAAAATCCATAGAGGGTTGTTCGCTCCTGCCCATTCCATTTTCAAGTTCTCTAAATCTATTTTACAAAAGGAAATATCCATTCCGTCTTTCACATCTTCTCCATTACGGGCAAAACTCGATACCACAATTTCACGAGCACGGTCCAATATTTTTCCAGGCTCACTAAGCCCTTCTTCGGTAACTGCTTTACTGAGTGCATTTGAACAAACCACACTCACCATCGCTCCGGGCACTCCATGTCCTGTACAATCCGCTGCTGCAAAATATGTAATACCATTTACGTGTTCCATCCAATAAAAATCCCGGCTACTATATCTTTTGGAACATACAAAACAAAACCATCTTTCAGGTATTTATTCAGTTGATTTGCCGAGGGCAGAATAGCATCTTGTATTCGTTTAGCATAGTTGATAGAATCGGTTATTTCTTTGTTTTTAATTTCTAACTGCAAATTTTTCTCATTCAATCGGTTATTGAATGTAATTTTTAAATGCAAAAGAATCCAAGCCAATAAAAAAATTGCTGCTATAATTGAAAAAGCAGGAATTGGAGAAATATGTATTTCCGTAGATAAAAGAAATGCCACTACTAAATACACCATTGTAGAAATCACAAACCAAAATAGCTGAGATAAACGAGAAAAAGTAAAACCAATAGCCATTACCACAATAAAATACCCCGTATAATACTCGGGCATAAATTGGTTAATATACATTAAGTAGATAAACCAAAAATTATTTGCATGAATCATAATCATACAAAGTAGAATAAAGTGTTTTTTTACCCAAGCAATATTCGATTCCAACCAAAGCACGATAAGAGGAACAAACCCTACTAACATGCGTTGCCAAAAAGGGTCTATGGCCTCTTTAATGGTAAAAATGTAGATGTAATGAAAAATAAGATGCATAATGCCCGAAAAAAGGCATAAAGCTCGGTATGTAGCAGCTTCATCGTACCCAAATGGGGTTTCTTTTATATCGAAATATTTTTTCAAGAACGAGACTCTGATTTAGAAAACTGTGCAATTAACGTAGAAACAAAGGCTAACACAATTAATAATACCGGTAAATACCATAACGGTTTAGGTTCTCCATCGGGTATGGCTTCTGCTACACGATGACTAAGAATGGTAAGAGGAATAGTGGCAAAGCACAAAGCTGCAAACAATATAAAACTATTGGCTTTATCGTACGTTGTTTTATGATTTAAGTATATTATACCTAATGTAAATAGAGCTACACAGAAAAACATTCCTCCAATTATTTTCTTAAAGGTAATCATCAAATCGAATATGTGCAGGTTAAAATCTATAATCTCAGTTTCGTTCATTTGCAAATAGGCATAATGGTAATTCATTAACCCTGGTTTTATTAAATACAAATACCCAAAGACAGATGCCCCAACTACAATAAGCAGATTAATGATGAGAATGATTTTTTTCATGTCGCTAATTTAATAAAACATAAAAATAAATTAATTTTCTTTACCCACCTTGCTTGTATATAAACTTGTTTTGGTATTTTTAGAGTTCTAATTAGAAAAACATGAATCATTACCGCATTTTTGATTTACATTACCACCAACTTGCTCACTACCCAAAGTCCGATTGTCTTTGTACGAAGGAAAACGGAGAATGGATAAAATATTCGACCAAAGAGCTTATTGAAACGGCAAACCGACTAGCCTGCGGGTTAATACAAAAAGGAATCAAGCCGGGTGATAAAGTGGCCATCATCTCTACAAATAATCGTTCCGAATGGCACATTACAGACCTCGCCATTTTGTTAATTGGGGCCGTTAATGTTCCGGTTTACCCCACCATTACCCCCGATGATTACAAGTACATCTTTAACGATTCTCAATGTAAATTGGTTTTTGTCTCCGATAAAGAATTACTTCAAAAGGTAACAAGCATTAAAAACGAAGTGCCTTCCCTCCTCGGAGTCTACGGTTTTGCCCCTATGGAAGGCTCTGTTTACTGGAAAGAACTTTTGATTAATAATTCTGAGTTACTTAACGAAGTTGAAATTAGAAAAGAAAAAATTAAAGAAACCGACCTGGCTACTCTTATTTACACATCGGGAACTACAGGCGTACCCAAAGGCGTTATGCTCTCTCATCTTAATTTGGTAAGCAATGCCATGGCAAGCCGAGAAAGATTACCTGTTAACGAAAATGCCAAAGCCCTCAGTTTTTTACCCCTATGCCATGTGTACGAACGTATGGTTTGTTACCTCTACATCTACTCTGGAGTTTCGATTTATTTTGCCGAAAATATGGAAACCATTGGCGATAACCTTCGCGAGGTAAAACCCGATATTTTTACAGCTGTTCCCAGGCTGTTAGAAAAAGTGTACGATAAAATTGTAGCCAAAGGCACCGAGCTAACCGGAATAAAAAAAGCCCTATTCTTTTGGGCTCTAAATATAGGTTTAAAGTACGAACTTAACAGAGCCAATGGTGCATGGTACGAATTTAAACTACGCATTGCCAACAAAATCATTTTCAATAAATGGAGAGAAGCCCTCGGAGGAAACGTAAAAGCCATTGCTTCGGGAGCAGCAGCCCTTCAGCCCAGATTAGCTAGAGTGTTTTTATCGGCCAACATTCCGGTTATGGAAGGCTACGGATTAACCGAAACCTCGCCAGTTGTAGCCGTTAACTGCGAAAAAAATAAGGGCGTTATGATTGGCACTGTGGGAAGACCATTGAAAAATGTACAAGTTAAAATTGCCGATGACGGAGAAATTTTAGTAAAAGGACCAAGCGTAATGATGGGCTACTACAATAAACCCGAAGCCACAGCCGAAGTAATAGATACCGAAGGTTGGCTGCATACAGGAGATATTGGAGAACTGGTAAACGGAGCATTTTTAAAAATAACTGACCGTAAAAAAGAAATTTTCAAAACTAGTGGAGGGAAATACATTGCCCCACAAGTGCTAGAAAACAAACTAAAAGAATCGCCTTTTATTGAACAAATAATGGTAGTAGGCGAAGGAGAAAAACACCCTGCAGCCATTATTCAGCCCGCATTTGAATACATTAAAGAATGGTGTAAACGAAAACAAATTGCCTGCCATACCAACGAAGAAATAGCACAGCACCCCAAGGTAATGGAACGAATAATGCAAGAAGTAGAAAAATGCAATGTAGATTTTGCCCAGTACGAAAAAATTAAAAAAATAGAATTAACTTCCACCATTTGGAGTATTGAAGGGGAAGAACTTACCCCTACTCTTAAACTAAAACGGAAAAATATTTTAAAAAAATACAAAAATCTTTATAACAACATTTACTCCTCTAATTAATATCTCCTTATGCAAAAAAGAAGAGAATTTCTCAAACAAGCCGGAATTGCCGGAAGTCTTTTAAGTCTAGCTCCACTTAGCAGCATGGCCACTTCGTTTACACACGGTTCTTTAGGTTTAACTGGCATTCCGCTCTCGCCACCAAGTGCCGACAATGATTTCTGGGCATGGGTGCAAGAAGCATATACCGAATCACCTTCACTCATTAATCTAAACAACGGAGGCGTTAGTCCACAACCCAAAACAGTTCAGGAAGTATTTGAGCACTACAACCGCATGTGCAACGAAGCGCCCTCTTATTACATGTGGCGTATTTTAGATAAGGGCAGAGAGTCTTTACGCACCAAACTAGCCGATTTAGCCGGTTGCAACACCGAAGAAATTTGCATTAACCGAAACACCACCGAAGCCTTGGGAACAGTAGTTTTTGGGATCAACCTCAAAAAAGGAGACGAAGTAGTTCTTTCAAAATACGACTACCCCAACATGATGAACGCCCTCAAGCAAAGAGAAAAAAGAGATGGTATTGTGTTGAAATGGGTAGAACTTGATATGCCCACAGAAAACGAAGAACTCATTGTAAAAAAATACACCGAACAATTTACGCCTAATACCAAACTCGTTTTAATTACCCATATTATTAACTGGACAGGCCAGATACTTCCTGTAAAAAAAATAGCCGATACAGCAAAAGCAAAAGGCATTGAAGTAATGGTAGACGGGGCTCACTCTTTTGCTCACCTCCAATTTAGAATAAACGAGCTAAACTGCGATTACTTTGGCTCCAGTTTACATAAATGGTTATGTTCTCCTTTTGGCTCAGGTTTACTGTACGTTAGAAAAGAGAAAATAAAAAATCTGTGGCCTATTTTTCCCTCCGATAATCCTCAAAGTGAGGATATCAGAAAGTTCGAAGCTCTCGGCACACGCTCTTTTGCCACCGAACAAGCCATTTCTCAAGCCATCGATTTTCACAACGCCATCGGGGCTAAAAGAAAAGAGGATCGCCTTCGGTTTTTAAAAAATTATTGGATGGAAAAAGTAAAACCCATGAAGGGTGTTAAATTCTACACCTCTGCCAAACCCGAATTTTCTTGTGCTTTAACCACCATTGGCATTGAAGGAAAAGATGCCGGTGAATTGGAAAGTTCTTTACTTTCTAAATACAACATTCACACCACGCCTGTCAAATACGAAAAAGTGAACGGGGTTCGCATTACGCCCCATGTGTACACTAAACTTTCCGATTTAGACCGACTGGTAAACGCGTTCAAAGAACTAACCAACAGCTAATTTTTTTCTGAATAATGAAATGTTATTTTCTGTTTGCGTCCTTCCTTCTAATTTCTATTTTTTCCTATTCACAATCAAACACGCAGGTAGTAAAAGGCTTTATAAAAGACACCGATTCCCGCATACCCCTACCCGGAACTACCGTTTGTTTATTCAAAGATACCCTGCAATATAAATGCACCTCTACCAACGAAAAAGGGCTGTTCTTTTTCGAAGAAGTTGAAATTGGCCGCTATCGACTTGTAGCCTCCATGATTGGATACGCCACACACAAAAACGGGAACGTGCTGGTACAATCGGGCAAAGAAGTATTTTTAGATATTACCATGGAAGAAAGCATTACCCAGCTTCAACAAGTAGAAGTAAGTTCTACTCAACACAAAGGAGAAGCCGGAAATCAAATGGCTACTGTGAGTGCCCGCACTTTTTCTATTGAAGAAACCGAACGCTATGCCGGAAGCCGTAGCGACCCTGCACGAATGGCAGCAAATTACGCAGGAGTACAAGGTGCCGATGATTCTAGAAACGATTTAATTATTCGAGGAAATTCTCCATTGGGTGTTTTGTACCGAGTAGAAGGTATAGACATTCCCAACCCTAATCATTTTGCCGTATCGGGAAGCACCGGAGGACCTGTTTCTATTTTGAACAATAAAGTAATGGCCAACTCCGATTTCTTTACTGGAGCATTTCCTTCGGAATACGGCAATGCTCTCGCAGGTGTATTTGATATTAAACTGCGAAACGGAAATGCCCAAAAACACGAATTTACAGGGCAATTCGGATTTTTAGGCACCGAAGCTCTTGCCGAAGGACCTCTAAACAAAAAAAGCGGAGCTTCTTACCTGCTCAACTACCGCTACTCTACCCTTGCTTTGTTTGGGGCATTAAACATTCCCATTGGAACGAATTCTATTCCGCAGTATCAGGATTTTTTTGCCAAAGTAAACCTACCCACTTCTAAAGGCGGAAACATTTCTGTTTTTGCCATGGGTGGAAAAAGTAAAGTAGACATTATAATAAGCCAACAAAAAGATACCAGCGAAATTGATTTGTATGGCGAAAACGACCGAGACCAATACTTCCGCACTCAAATGAGTATTGTTGGTATCAGTTTTATTCAACCTCTCTCCGAAAAAATATTTTTTAAAACTACTACAGCCTTTACACACGAGCAACAACGCAGCCATCACGATTACATTTACAGAAAAGTAGATTCGCTTGGCATCTTTCATGTAGATAGTCTTTCGCCTCTGCTCGATTTTAAATTCAGCACTCAAAAAATAACGCATCACTCTTTTTTCGATTTTAAATTTTCCGCAAAAAATATTTTTAAAGTAGGTTTTACTCTCGATTATCTTTTCTTTAATATGGTTGATAGCGTTAAAGCCATTCCCTTTCCGCAATGGACCGTTCGGTGGAACCACTCTGAAAATGCAGCCTTATTGCAACCCTATGCCCAATGGAAACACCGCTTTACAGAAACTTTTTCTTTAAGTCTTGGGCTGCACAGTGCATATTTTAGTTTAAACGGAACAGCCTCTTGGTTTGAGCCCCGTGCAGGAATAAAATGGCAGGTAAGCGAAAAACATTTTTTTACGGCTGCTGCCGGTGTTCACAGTCAGCTACAGCCTTATTACACTTATTTTTACAGGCAGTATAACCCTTTGGGTAATTCGATTTTGCATAACCGGAACATGGGTTTTTCCAAGAGCAACCATTACGTAGTCGGGCACGAAATTTATTTAGGAAAAAACTCCCGGATTAAAACCGAAGCGTATTACCAATACCTATACAACATCCCGGTAGAAACCTTTTCTTCCGCTTTTTCTATGATAAATCAGGGAAGCGGATTTAGTCGTTTTTTTCCTAATAAAGTAATCAATATGGGTACGGCTTATAACTATGGAGCAGAAATTACGTTAGAAAAATTTTTCAGTCACCAATTTTTTATGCTTGTTACAGGGGCGGTTTTTGAATCAAAGTACAAAGGAAGTGATGGCATTGAACGAAATACCGATTTTAACGGAAACTATGCCGGAAACATTTTACTGGGTAAGGAATTTACCTTTAAAAACAAAAACAGGCTTGGCTTAGGTTCCAAACTTACTACTACCGGTGGACGAAGATTCGGGGTGGTTGATACCTTGCTTTCTAATTTCCAAAAAGAAATTGTGTACCGCGATAGCTTATTAAACGAATTTCAATTTGAACCTTATTTTAGAGTTGATTTTAAAGTGAATTATGTTATTAACGGCAAAAAAGCCATGCACGAATTTGCATTAGATATGGTAAACCTTACCAACCACAAAAATATTTTAAGCCTAACCTATGCCCCTATACCTGGAAACCCTGGTGCTACGCCCTTCAGAAAGAATTACCAGCTAGGCTTTTTACCCCTGTTTTATTACCGTATTCAGTTTTAAAATCAATGGGTAATTATAAACTTTTGGTAGTTTGAAAAACCTAGCTCATCACTTACTTTTAATAAATAGGTGCCGCTAGGTAATCTTGAAAGATTAATTTGATTATCGTATTTTGTAATTCGATTTTCTTGTACTATTCTTAACTCAGGAGTAAAAATCTGCATCAACAGTTGTGTTGAATTTCCTTTCCACTCTATATTTATTAAATCGTTGGTCGGATTAGGATAAACTTGCACATCGGTTAACGCGTTTTCTTCCTTTATAGAAAAAACAAGTGAGCAGTTACCTAGATCCATCATTTGCTGTGGAGTTTGTTTTGTGTTTGTAAACGCCAAACCTAATTGCCCATTCACACCTTTGCCCCAACTGTAAACCCCACCCGATGTTTGTTTAGCAAGCGTATGCCCATGCCCACCATCGGTATTTTGTAAATTATTTATTCCGGCAATAACTACCGGAATATCTCTGGGCGTAGTGGTGCCATCGCCTAATTGACTATCGCCATTTTGCCCCCAAGCATATAAACTTCCGGTTCCGCTTACTGCCATACTGTGGTAATACCCGGCTGCAACATCAGAAATAATAATTCCGCCAAGTGTATTTACTTGTTTTGGGAAAACGCAATTTAAAAAGTTTCCAAATCCAAGCTGCCCGTCATTATTATAACCAAAGCAATATACTTTGCCATCAATGGTTAATGCTAGGCTATGCCAGTATCCTCCTGCTACGTCAATTACATTTTCTATGGTATTATTTTTAATTGGAGCAAAACGGTTTATGGTTGTAGAATCGCCTACTTGGCCGTGCTGGTTTCTTCCCCAAACATATAGAGTGCCATCGGCTGTAATGGCAAATGCATGTTGGCCTCCGGCTTCAATGCGTACCACTCCGCTTAGGTCTTTTACTTTGGTAAATTTATTTTTTGATACAAAGGTACTGTCGCCCAGTTGCCCGTATTGGTTGTTGCCGGTAGCCCAAACGGTACTGTCTCTTCTAAGAATAAGGGTAAACATATCGCCTGCCGAAATGGCAACCGCATTTTTTATAAAGGGTACTTTTACCGGAAAGGTGGTACCGTTATAGTTTTCAGTGCCGAGCTGTCCGTCATCGTTACGTCCCCACACCCATACGGTACTATCCTTATGTAAGGCTATCGAATGATGCCCTCCTGCACTTACTGCTATAATTTTTGCTAAAGAAAAAACTTTTTTAGGAACCGTTTTAAAGTAATAAGTAGTATCGCCCATTTGACCATACATATTATCGCCCGTGACCCAAACCGTAGAATCGGAACAAAGCATAAGAGAGTGGTTTAAACCGGCTGCTATTTTTTGAGCTGATGCCTGTTGTGATATAACACTAATCAGTAGAGCCGAGAAATAGTAAACTTTTTTCTTCATATACAGTATGATTGATTACCAAAGGTACAAATTTTTATAGAAGCCCAATATGAAAGAGAGGATCGCCCTGATACACTACCGGACTATTGTTATGCCCAATGATGTGGCCGCTTTTATGGGCATATACTTTTATTTCGTACTGGTTGTAAGGGTCGTTTATTATACCTAGCAATTTATTTCGAAAAACTTTATCGCCCGAGCGGGCAAACAGGCGAAACATTCCGGAACGTTTGGCACGAATCCATGAACTTTTCGAAAATAATAGTGGTTCAGTTTCGGGCAAAATGTATTCTTCTTTCATATTGAAATGTTGAAGTACCCTTTTAGCTCCCTTTATGCCTTCTTCAATGGCAAACTCATCGAAACGAAGCGATTCTCCCCCTTCGTACACCACTATTGGTTTCCTCATCTTAGCCGCCTGATAACGAAATGATTTTGGTATTAACTTGGAGTGGAGTAAATATTTCACTCCAAAGGCTTGTGCCATTTCTTCGGCTTTTTTATCTTCTTGCCAAAAACGAACCTGCGGGTAGTTTGTTCTTCTGCCGCCTCCGGTATGAAAATCGATACCTACATCGATGACGGGTAAAATATCGTTAGTGAAACGGTAGGCTACTCTGCTGGCAAGTGAACCGCTTGCACTTCCGGGGAAACTGCGATTTACATCTTTACCATCGGTAACATCGCGAGAAAAATTGAGGAATCCAAATACATTGAGGATGGGAATAGCCAACACGCTGCCACAATGCAGTTTTTCTAGGGTTTTTTCTACAATTAGCCTACGCACTATTTCTACACCGTTTACTTCATCGCCATGCAGGCCGCCCATAAACAGCAGTACCGGACCTGGTTTTTTACTGCGATAAACGTACACCGGCATATCTATCCAAGTGCCCGAGGTTAGACGGGCTATTTGTAAATCGATGATTTTGTTTTCTCCCGGATAAATTTTTTTATCTTCTATAATTAAGGGTTCGCCCATTTATTTTTTTGTAAGAATTTTAAATTTTTAAAAATACGCATACGCTGCGATTGGGAGCAAATTTGATATTTTTTTGCGGGAAAGTAATTAAGTGATCCCGACAAGATTCGAACTTGTGACCTACTGCTTAGAAGGCAGTTGCTCTATCCAGCTGAGCTACGGGACCGGAATTTGAGCTTTTGTCGGGGCGGCAGGATTCGAACCTGCGACCTCCTGCTCCCAAAGCAGGCGCGATAACCGGACTACGCTACGCCCCGAAATATTTTTTGTTAATGAAACGGACGCAAGATTACTAATTTTTTTAAAATTTTACCATTAATTTTTGTTTTCGATGGGTTTTGCTTTTTTATTTCGGTTTTGTGAATAATTTACTTGGTTTTTATTAGGTGCTAATTAGTTTATTTTTTACTTTCATAAATCTATTTATTTTTACTGCTTATGCCAAAATTAACTTCTGTTAAAGTAATACCTGCCGAACACAAAAATGAACCTCGTATTTTGCTTTTTTTTCCGAAGGATAAAGAGCTTATTCAACTAGTGAAAAAATTTAAAGATGCACGATGGAGCTTTACTTTGCGTGCATGGCATATACCTCAGAAAGAGTATTCGGTATCGGATGTTTTTGCCCTTTTTAAGGGGAAGGCATGGATTGATTACAGCGAGGTTACAAATGCTCATCAGAAGTTAAATGCTGTAATAAAACCAAGTGTTTCCAGTTCCGGTACTTTAAAAAAAGAAGAATTAAGGAAAGAAGCTTTGGATAAAATAGAAAAATTCAGGTTTTGGCTTCAGTCGAAAAGGTATAGCCCTAATACCATTGAAACGTATACCGATGCAATGCGATCGTTTCTTCGCTTTTTTTCAGAAAAGAATATTCAAGATATCTGCAACGAAGATTTGATTATTTATAACAATGAATACATTTTGGCTAATCATTTTTCGGAATCTTTCCAGAATCAAGTAGTAAATGCGGTGAAGCTTTTTTTTAAAACGGTAGAAAATTCGCACCTGAATATAGAAAATATACACAGACCTAAACGTGCAAAAAAACTACCGAATGTTCTTAGCAAAGAAGATGTAAAAGCCATACTTAATGCTCCTATAAACATTAAACACAAGGCTATGCTTAGCCTTATTTATGCCTGCGGTTTGCGTTGCGGGGAATTGCTTTCTCTAAAATTGAACGATATTGATTCGGACCGAATGATTTTACATATTAAAAACGCTAAAGGTAAAAAAGATAGAATTGTTCCTCTTAGCGAAAAAATTATTACTCTATTGAGAGATTATTATAAGGCGGCTAAACCTCAACACTTTTTATTTGAAGGACAGGTAAAAGGAATGCGTTATGATGAACGCAGTTTGCAAAACGTACTGAAACAGAGCTTAGCAAAAACAAGTATAACAAAGCCTGTTACCTTGCATTGGTTGAGACATAGTTATGCTACACACTTATTGGAAAATGGCACCGATTTGCGGTATATACAGGAATTATTAGGGCATCGAAGCAGTAAAACCACCGAAATATATACTCATGTAAGTACAAAAAGCATTCAACAAATTAAGTCGCCATTTGATTATTTATGATAAAAGAATTACATTTGGAGGAGGTGGATTGGAAATTAGAGGGAGCCATTTTATGGCGGCAATACACCCAAAATGGTTTCGTTAGCGAAATTTTTAATCGGGCATAAACAAGTTAGTGGCAAGTGTAACAAGACACCGTTCCAAATGACAGAAACATACATACAAGACAAAACTTTTGACCGAAACGACACGCTGACAAAAGGCGAATA
>JABWCF010000020.1 GCA_013359255.1 Flavobacteriales bacterium | reverse complement strand
TCCTATTTCCTTTAGTGCCCCACCCAAGTGGGGTAAAAACGGTAAAATAACTTTTGCTTCGGGCTATCAGGTATATACCATTGACGAGGACGGTAAAAACATTAAAAAGCTTACTACCATACCCTACAATTTGAGTCCCGCTTGGCTTAACGATACCACTATTATTTGCTACCATAGTCCAAATTTAGCTAATCAGGTTCGCGTTCACAGAATCAATACCAACTCTTTGAAAATAGACACGATTTATCTTGAAGGATGTAATTTTGATGTTGCATTAGACGGAAAAGTCTGTATGCCTGGTATCTTGTATTCTTCTCCTGAAGCCTTCCAACAACACCAATGGGAACATTCCATAAAAGTAAGTGATAATTTAAGTGACAGCCGCTGTGCGGTATGGCATCCCAACTGCGAGGATATTTTTTATACCGCAGAGGGGGATCTTGGGCTTGGTGGATTATTTAAGGTAAATATTTACAACAAGCAAAGTGTTCGCATTTTACCCGAATGCCATACCAGAACTTACAAGAATATTTCTATTTCTCCTGATGGTGAAAAAATAATTGCAGAAAAGCAAATTATAGTGAACAAACAAATATCCGACTGTAATTATAATATTGTGTATGGTTATGTTTTAGAACTAATGGATATAAACGGCAACAACCGCATGGAACTTAAACTGCCGGAGTGAGGAAAATGACTTGCCCACACAGCAAATACTTATAGTAGCCGCACTGGCTCTGTATAGAAGCCTAAGCGGCTTTAATAGTTTGCTGTTTTATTTTCATTTAAAAACAAAGCCCCTTATTTAAAGCAAAGTTTCCCCAATTTGTATTTTTTACCGCGTTGGGAAAAAATAATTAATTCATTAGGGTTTATTTGTTTAAAAAACTTGGGTCTTAAAATCACATTTCCCCCTTTGGCACTAAAAAGCGGTTCTCGTATTGTTTCACCGTTGGCGTTTATACTACAAAGCATGGTAACCGCTCCCTGAGCCCCTGTCATGGCACGTAAACGATTAGGTTTGGTTTTAGCAAGTTCAATATTTTTAGGGTTATCGTTGAAGATAAAATGCAGGTAATTATTTACAGTGGCCAGCGAATAAGAGGAGTAGAATCCGTTATCGTTTACGGTATGCTGAAATTTAGGAATACGGTTTGCCCAAGTAATGGTACCTGTTGAATCGATATTTACGGCAATAATATCATTATAAAAAAAATGGTAGTTACAAATCAGGTTTCCGGTACGCATATCGTTAAAGCACACATTTTCTACATAGTGTTGTTCTCCAATTAACACAGCACTACCATTATTGGTAAGTATAAAATGATTAAAATAGATATTGCTTAATCCCCTGCCTTTGTCGGCATTTTTTTCACTTAAAAAGTTCAGTAAAAAATCTCTTTCGAAAGGTTTAAGGTTCGTTATTTTTACATCTCGTGATGTGGCATCGATGAGCATATAAAAAGTCCCGTTGATATTGTAGAAACCGGAGTTAGAATAAAATCCAGCCACCACCAAATCGTTTTTATCGTTTAGGCGAAACGTAATATCTGAAATAAATTTTCCGGAAAGCGTTACTTCAAATTCGCTTACTTCATTTTCATTAGGATAGAAAGCAAAGAGTACATGCTTGTTGTTAGGTAACCCTTTTATATTTTTTTCGCCTTTGTTTTTATCGGGAAAAATGGTGGCCAGCATAAAAACATTTCCATTGTTATCTATGCGGTATTCTGTAATCTCAAAATATTTATCGGTGTACGGAAGTTCCATTTCTTTATTCCATAAAAGATTAAAATGTTTATCGAAAACACGATAGCTGAATTTTTCTTGGGCATATTTTTCAAAGGGCTCGTTACGGTATAAAAGTATTTTGCTGCTATCGGCCGATAGCACAAAATCGAAAGTGCCGATGTTTCTTTTTTTAGCAAAAGAAAGCTGATCTAACATGATTGCCTCTCCTGTTTTATTTCCGTTTTTACTCAATAGTTGAGCGTATGCGGTACGCTGGTTAGCTTTATCTAAAACAGAATAAAAAACCACAATGTGGTTGCCAATGTATTTAATATCTTCTACTAAAGCATCGGTATCGGTTAGCGGAGGGAAAAAGATTCGATTTAGCAGATTTAGATTTTCCGATGAGTAGGTTTCTAATATATGAACATCGCGTTTTAAGCTTTCGCCCGAGGTACGATAAATGTAAATGATACCCTCGGTTTCGCAAATAATTTTTTTAATGTAGGTACGTGGGGCTTGTTTTTCTTCCTTTCCCCAAATAATCGCGGGTTTTTGTGTCCATGTATTTTGTAAACAAAAAAGCAACAGAATATGCAGCAAGAGGACTCGTTTCATGGATTTACTTTTTTAATGGAAAAGAAGCGGCTTTATTTTTATTGGCCAACTGCCCACAGGCGGCATCAATATCTTTTCCTCTGCTTCTACGGATGTTTACAATGAGGTTTTTGCTTTCTAAAAAAGCAGCAAACAATTGTACTTTTTCGGTGTCGGCCTGTTTAAATTCTCCGTTATCAATAGGGTTGTATTCAATAAGGTTTATTTTGCAGGGGGCAATTTTGCAGAATTCGGCCAGTTCCTTGGCATCTTGCTGCGAATCGTTAAAATCTTTAAAAATAATGTATTCGTAAGTAATACGGGCATGTGTTTTTTTGTAAAAATAACGGATGGCTTGTTTAAGGGCGTGCAGCGAATTATGTTCATTGATAGGCATAATGTGACTGCGTTTTTCATCGTTGGCGGCATGTAAGGAAACAGCTAGGTTAAATTTTATTTGATCATCGGCCAGTTTCATTATCATTTTTGCAATGCCTGCGGTAGATAGGGTAATTCTGCGTGGCGACATTCCCAGTCCTTCTTCCGAAGTAAGCATTTCTACAGAACGCAACACCTCTTTATAATTCAGTAAAGGCTCGCCCATACCCATATATACGATATTGCTAAGCGGAATGTGGTATGTGGTTTCGCTTTGGTTTTTAAGAGCTACCACTTGGTCGTAAATTTCATCGGCTGTTAAATTTCTGATGCGTTCTAATTTTCCGGTAGCACAAAATTTACAAGTTAAACTGCACCCTACCTGAGAGGAGATGCAGGCCGTCATACGGGTTGCAGTGGGGATTAGCACTCCTTCGGCAATTTGGCCATCGAATGTTTTAAAAGCGGTTTTTATGGTTTTATCTTTACTTACCTGTGTATCGGCTACCGTAATAGCCCGAAATTCAAATTCCTCCGCTAGCCAGTCTTGCGTAGTTCTTGGAATATTGTGCATTTCGCTAAAAGAGTGCGAATGTTTTTTCCAAATCCATTCGTACACTTGTTTTGTTCTGAATTTTTTTTCGCCTTTTTTTAAAAACTCGGCTTCCAATTCAAGGTATGTGAACGAACGTATGTTCTTTTTGGTATTCATTATTTGCTGCAAAGATAATCGTTATTTTTGAGCGGTTTCTACTTTATAGAATGAGAAAAATAAGTGCCGATATCATTTTTCCTGTTACTTCAAATCCTATAGAAAACGGAGTGTTGGTGTTGAATAACAACGGAACTATAATAGATGTTTTGCAAGGTGCAGAAGCGGATAATTTAGAAGAGGTAGAGAAATTCAGCGGAATGTTATGTCCGGGTTTTGTAAATACACACTGCCATTTAGAACTTTCGCATTTAAAAGGAAAAATAAAGCAGGGTACCTCACTTCCTGTATTTATTGAAGAGTTGCAACAAATACGTAAAACAGATGAGCAAGCCATTGCAGCAGCAATCTCTGAAGCCGAAAATGAAATGAGGCAAAACGGCATTGTGGCGGTGGCCGATATTGCAAACGGGAGCAGCAGTTTTTTTCAGAAATCGAAACAAAATATATATTACCACACCTTTCTGGAAGTGTTTGGTTTTAATGAAAACCAGTGCCGTAAGATTTATGAAAAAGCAGAAGCGTTATGCAAACAGTACAGTCTTGAGGTAAATAAGCAGGTAAACGTAACGCCACATGCTCCCTATTCGGTTTCATTAGCTTTATTACAAAAAATTGTAAATCAAAATCTTATTTTCAGCATTCATAATCAGGAAAGCGAAGAGGAAAACAAAATGTTTATGCAGGGGGAAGGATTACTGATAGAAATGCTGAAAAAATTTGGAATTAAAACCGAAGAGTGGAATATTCCTCAGCAACATTCCTTGCCTTACTTGCTAGAGCGTATAAAAAAACGAAGCAACATTTTATTGGTGCACAACACGTTTACTTCGGTAAACGACATAGAGGCGGCCATGCAAAACAAAGCGAATGTTTACTGGTGTTTTTGTCCAAATGCAAATTTGTATATAGAAAAAGCCTTGCCCGATATTTCTATGTTTGTAAAGCATAATTGTAAAATAACCTTGGGCACCGATAGTTTGGCATCGAACCACCACTTGTCGATATTAGAAGAAATAAAAACCGTTAAAAATTATTTTCCCTCCATTTCTTATCAGGAAATGCTCAAATGGGGTACAATAAACGGAGCCGAGTTTTTAGGAATACAAAAGAGAGCCGGAAGTTTGGAGAAAGGAAAAACCCCTGGTGTACTACTAATAGACCCTTCTTTTACTAAGGTAAAAAAGATAGCCGAAGCAATAATTTAATATTGCATTTATTTGTACAGCACCGCTTTGATTGCGGCCGTTAAGTTTTCTTTACTTGGCAAAAAGGCTTCTACTAAGGTGGGTGCGTAGCTCATAGGCACATCGGCAGTAGTAACTCTTCGTATGGGGGCATCTAAATAATCGAAGGCTTCTTTCTGAACCATGTAGGTAATTTCAGAGGCAATGCTCCCTAGTGGCCATGCTTCTTCTAAAATAACAAGGCGGTTGGTTTTTTTTACCGAATCTATTACCGTTTTGTAATCTATAGGGCGAACGGTACGTAAATCAATAATTTCGCAGCTTATATTTTCTTTTTGCAGTTCATCGGCCACTGTATATGCCAGTTTAATAATTTTTCCGAACGACACAATGGTTACATCACTACCTTCGCGTTTTATATCGGCTACCCCAATGGGAATAAGATATTCGCCTTCGGGTACCAAGCCTTTATCGCCATACATTTGTTCTGATTCCATAAAAATAACAGGGTCGTTATCTCGTATGGCCGATTTTAGAAGCCCTTTGGCATCGGCAGGGTTCGAGGGCACAATTACTTTCAGTCCGGGGCAGTTGGCAAACCAGCTTTCAAATGCTTGCGAGTGAGTAGCAGCCAATTGCCCTGCAGAGCCTGTGGGTCCTCTGAACACAATGGGCACCGAAAGTTGTCCGCCCGACATGTTTCGCATTTTGGCGGCATTGTTTATAATTTGGTCTATAGCAACCAAAGAAAAATTGAACGTCATAAATTCTATAATAGGTCGCAACCCTTTCATGGCAGCTCCTACGCCAATACCCGAAAACCCCAATTCGGCAATAGGAGTATCAATAACCCTTTTAGGGCCAAATTCGTCTAACATTCCTTTGCTTACCTTATATGCTCCGTTGTATTCGGCCACTTCTTCGCCCATCAAAAAAACATTTTCGTTTCTTCTCATTTCTTCGCTCATAGCTTCTCCAAGGGCTTCTCGGAATTGAATTTCTCTCATGGATGGTTTATTTTAATCCTCAAACAATTTAATATAAAGAGTGTTCATACACCCCTTTCTTTTTTAAGTTTCAAAGATACAAAGTATTCAATGGCTTAATACTAAATACTGTTTTCAATTTGGTTTTATATTTTGGCTGCTTTTAGTTAGCTTTGTCGGCAGAAAAAAATAATCTAGAATATTATGAAATTATTGGTATGTATCAGTAAAGCTCCCGATACCACATCGAAAGTAAGTTTTGCCGAAAATAATACAAAATTCAATGAGGCCGGAGTGCAGTATATCATTAACCCTTACGATGAATGGTATGCCCTTGTAAGGGCTTTAGAGTTAAAAGAAACGTTGGGTGGAACAGTAACCACTATTACTGTAGGAAAGGCCGATAACGAACCTACCATACGAAAAGCACTGGCTATTGGAGCCGATGATGCCGTGCGGATAGATGCTGAAGCCAGCGATGCATTGGCGGTGGCAAAGCAAATAGCTGATTATGTAAAAAATAACTCATACGATATTATTTTTTGCGGAAAAGAAACTATCGATTACAATGGCTCGCAGGTTGGCGGAATGATTGCCGAACTGCTGGATTTACCTTATGTATCTTTAGCCTCTAAATTAGACGTAAATGGAAATACGGCAACCTTAGAACGCGATATACAAGGAGGAAAAGAAGTGGTAGAAACCAATATGCCCTTTGTAATAAGTTGTGCCAAAGGAATGGCCGAAGCTCGCATTCCGAATATGCGGGGTATTATGGCGGCACGCACTAAACCACTTCAGGTAATTTCAGGTTCTGAAGTGTCTAAGTTAACAGAAATCGTTGCGTATTCGCTTCTTCCGGAAAAAGCAGGATGCAAATTTATTGATGCAGAGAATCCTGGCGAACTATTTCAATTATTACACAACGAAGCAAAAGTTATTTAATATAAAAAATATAGCAAAAGTATTTACCATGTCAGTATTAGTTTACACAGAACCACACCACGGAAAAATTTCTAAAAACGCTACAGAGGCAGCTTCTTATGCAAGCAAATTAGCAGCACTATTAGGAACTACAGCAACCGCATTGGTATGCGGAGAAGCCAGCGATACCGAAACACTAGGGCAAGTGGGCATTAGCAAAATTTTACAAGTTGCCTCCGAAGGTATTTCACAGTTTGATACGCAAAAGTTAAGCAAAGCAGTACAGGAAGCCGTTCGAAAAGAAATGGCTACCGTAATTGTTTTTTCGCACGATTTTTCCGGAAAAGCAATTGCTCCTAGAGTGGCTGCAAAATTACAGGCCGGCTTAGTAGCAGGAGCTGTTTCTCTTCCCGACACATCGAATGGATTTATTGTAAAAAAAGCTGTTTTTTCAGGAAAAGCTTTTGCACATGTTTCAGTTACTTCTGAAGTAAAAGTTATTTCATTGCTTCCTAATTCCTTTTCTGTTGAAAAAACAGGTGGAACCGCAAGTATAGAAAGTTTTTTGCCCGAAATAGGAAAGGCTGGAGTTGTAGTAAAGGAAATACGTAAAGAATCAACTAAATTATCATTGACCGAAGCAGACTTGGTGGTATCGGCCGGAAGAGGAATGAAAGGCCCCGAAAATTGGGGAAATATTGAAGAATTGGCAACCTTGATGGGTGCCGCTACTGCATGCTCTCGCCCCGTTGCCGATATTGGCTGGAGACCTCATCACGAGCATGTGGGGCAAACCGGTTTAGCTATTCGCCCCAATTTATATATTGCTGTGGGTATCTCCGGAGCTATTCAACACCTTGCTGGTGTAAACGGAAGCAAGGTAATTGTTGTTATTAATACCGATGCGGAAGCTCCGTTTTTTAAGGCTGCCGATTATGGCATAGTGGGCGATGCTTTTCAGGTGTTACCCAAATTAATAGAAGCATATAAACAATTTAAAGCTTCGAATAATTAATTACTTTTGTGAGAGGCGGAAATCGTATTACCTATCTAACTTAATGGACAAAATTCAATTAGAAATAGTTGGGCTATCTTACAGCCAAACCCAATCGGGAGCTTATGCGTTGGTATTGGGTGAAGTTGATGGCCGAAGGCGGTTGCCCATTATTATTGGAGGTTTTGAAGCACAAGCCATTGCCATAGAATTGGAAAACATGAAGCCTAGCAGGCCGCTTACCCATGATTTATTTAAAAGTATGGCCGACATGTTTGAGGTTACCGTAAAAGAAGTGGTTATCTATAATTTGGTAGAAGGTATTTTTTATTCAAAGTTAATTTGTGAAAAAAACGGTAAAGAAGAAGAATTAGACACACGTACCTCAGATGCCATTGCTTTAGCTGTTCGTTTTAAATGCCCTATTTATACATACGAATTTATACTGGCTCAGTCGGGAATCATATTGGAAGGAGAAGGGAAAATACTTTCCGAATCAAACGTGCCCGAAAAACCAAAAAAAACCAAAAAGAAAGGAAAGTCCGATTATAGCACTCTCTCCGATGAAGAATTGAATATTCAATTACAACATGCGATAGAGAACGAGAACTACGAAGAGGCCTCGGTAATAAAGAAAGAGTTGGACGGTCGAAAAAAATCGTAAATAAATCTTTACTGCCCTAAATACACTTTTCTATATTTCAATTATTTTCTTAGTACCTTTCGCAATCATTTAATTAAAGTATGCTTTTATTTATTGATTTGCTTTCTATTTCTCGGGGTATATTAGGTATGGTGGTGTTAGTGCTTATTGCATGGTTATTCAGCGTTAATCGTAAAAAAGTAAACTGGTCTTTGGTTGGAAAGGGAATTTTAATTCAGTTGGTGTTAGCCATCTTAATTCTTAAAGTACCTTTTATCGAATATTTTTTTGAAATATTAAGCAAGGCATTTATTAAACTCATTTCATTTACACAGCATGGTTTAGAATTTTTATTGGGCAGTTTTATAAACGGAAAAATAGAAACAGCCTTGCAGAATTTTGTATTTATGGTGTTACCTACTATAATCTTTTTTTCGGCTTTAACCAGCTTGTTTTACTACCTCGGAATTTTGCAACGTGTGGTGTATGCTTTTGCATGGATAATGAAAAAAATAATGAACCTTTCGGGAGCCGAAAGTTTAGCCGCTGCCGGAAATATTTTTCTCGGACAAACAGAATCGCCATTACTTATTAAACCCTATCTCTCAAAGATGACACGTTCGGAAATAATGTGTTTAATGACGGGTGGTATGGCTACCATAGCAGGAGGAGTTCTTGCTTCGTACATTAACTTTTTGGGAGGAGACGACCCCGTGCAGCGTTTGTTGTTTGCCAAACATTTGCTTACCGCATCGGTAATGTCGGCTCCGGCAGCCGTAGTAGCTGCAAAAATTTTGATTCCGGAAACGGAAGCATTTAACAAAGACATGGAAATTCCAAAAGAAAAAATAGGTTCTAACGTACTGGAAGCTG
This sequence comes from Flavobacteriales bacterium, assembly GCA_013359255.1. GTDB lineage: Bacteria > Bacteroidota > Bacteroidia > Flavobacteriales_E > Vicingaceae > BCD5. Next base: position 34,552 of record JABWCF010000020.1, on the reverse strand, counting down.
TTGCCAATGGCACAACCGAAGGTATAAAATTAGCAGTAAATGTAGCAGGAATGTTGTTGGTATTTATTGCAATCATTTACTTTTTAAATTACATAATGCAAGATGTAATAGGACATTATTCGGGCTTAAACGAAACCATTTCTGCCCATACCGCATACAAAGGCTTTAGTTTGCAATTTATGATTGGTTATTCGTGTTCACCCATAGCTTGGCTAATGGGGGTTCCCTCCGAAGATATTGTTTACGTTGGCCAGTTGCTTGGAGAAAAAACCATTTTCAATGAATTTTATGCGTACACCACTTTGGGAAGCCTTAAAGCTTCGGGTGCTATTTTAAATGAAAAATCTATTATTATGGCTACCTATATGCTTTGTGGGTTTTCAAATTTTGCATCTATAGGCATTCAAATAGGAGGCATAGGCTCCTTGGCTCCCAATAAAAAAGCAATGCTTTCTCAGTTGGGAATAAGAGCTTTGATAGGAGGAACCATTGCTTGTTTAATGACGGCCGTAATAGCCGGAATGTTGTTTTAATTTTTTTTGAAAACTTTTTACAATTCTTTTTTCTTTATATTGTTTTATTGGTCAATACAAGTCAACTTTGCTTTTTGTTATTTATCTTTTTCGTATGCAACAATATCATCAGTTATTAGAGCACATATTACAAAATGGTACAAAAAAAACCGATCGAACCGGTACAGGTACCATCAGCGTTTTTGGTTATCAGATGCGTTTTGATTTACAAGAGGGATTCCCTTTGCTTACCACCAAAAAACTACACACAAAGTCTATTATTCATGAATTATTATGGTTTTTAAAAGGAGATACAAATATTCAATATCTAAAAGAAAATGGAGTGAGTATTTGGGACGAGTGGGCAGATATAAATGGAAACCTTGGTCCGGTGTATGGCAGTCAGTGGAGGAGTTGGCCAACGCCCGATGGGAAACACATAGACCAGATTTCGCAAGTAATACATCAAATTAAAAGCACCCCCGATTCTCGAAGAATGATAGTGAGTGCGTGGAATGTAGGCGAAATTGATAAAATGACATTACCTCCCTGCCATGCTTTTTTTCAGTTTTATGTTGCCGAAGGAAAACTTTCTTGCCAGCTGTATCAGCGAAGTGCCGATACTTTTTTAGGGGTGCCATTTAATATTGCTTCTTACGCCCTTTTAACCTTAATGGTGGCACAAGTATGCAATTTACAACCCGGTGATTTTGTACACACTACCGGAGATACCCACTTATATTTAAACCATATAGAGCAAGCCAAATTACAACTCACCAGAGAATGCAGAGAGTTGCCTCAGATAAAAATAAATCCGGCAGTAAAAAATATTTTTGAATTTACATTTAACGATTTCGAATTAATCAACTACAACCCACACCCGCATATTAAAGCACCTGTTGCTATTTAAAATGAAAGTAAGTTTAATTGTAGCCGTAGCATGTAATGGAGCCATAGGTAAAAACAACCAATTGCTTTGGCATTTGCCGGTGGATATGAAATATTTTAAAAACACCACAAGAGGCCATACGGTTATTATGGGCAGAAAAAATTACGAGTCGATTCCTTCTAAATTCAGACCGCTTCCGGAAAGAACCAATATTATTTTAACTAGAAAACCACACTACGTAGCCGATAGTTGCCTCGTAGCAAATTCGCTGAGAGAGGCTATTCACTTGGCAGAACAACGAAATGAGGCCGAATGTTTTATTATTGGAGGAGGCGAAGTGTACAAGGAGGCCTTAGAAAAAAAAGTGTGTACAAAACTTTACATCACTTATGTAGAAACAGAAATTTTAGATGCCGATACTTTTTTTTATTTTAGCCCGGATGCCACATGGAAAAAAACAAAAGATGAAAAAGTAGATGCCGATGAAAAAAACCAATTTAATATGCGATTTTGTGTTTTTGAAAAAATCGGGTAACTTCATGCCACAATTGTACAACATGAAAATAAGATTTCTTTTCTGGCTTCTTTTTTCGCTTTTTGCTTGTCGTAAATCCGACAGAGATTTAGACAAAACACTCAATTCCGTTGAAGACAATTCCTTGGCTGAATCCTATTTTTCTCATGTATTTAAATTGGTTGATGCCGCAGCAAAATTCAATAAGGGTATTTCTTCTAACACTTCGCAAACTGATACCACCCTGTTTGGTTGCGATCAAATAAGTATAGATACCCTTAGTTCTCCTAAAAAGATGAGTATAAATTTTAGTTCTTCGTGTATCGAAAACTTCACAGAACATTCCGGTAAAATAAAGATTCTATTTTATGGAAAGTACAACGAATTAGGAACGAAAACAAAAATAACTTTTTCTAATTTTAAACTCAATGGAAGGTTAATAGGAGGGGCAATGACTATTACCAACAATGGTCTATTAGTTAATGGAAATCAATGGTATTCATTCGAAGTAAATAATGGAACCATTTCCGGAGAAAAAAGCCAATTAACATGGCAATGTAAGCGTATGTGGGAAATGGGGGTAGGGCAGGCAAGTGTTGCAGTACTTGATGATGTTTATTGGGTTACAGGAACAGCCGAAGGAAGAGCCTTGAAAGGAAATGCTTTTACGGTAGAAATTACCGAAGCGATTGAAATTACAAACGATTGTGTATATATAACCAAAGGAAAGTGCGATGTAAAACCCGAAGCATTACACACCCGCAGAATAGACTATGGAGCAGGTAACTGCGATGCAAAGGCACAGGTTTTTATTAATGGAGAAGAATACGAGGTGCACTTGCCCTAAGCAACCTTTAACGAACTTATTTTGCTTTTTTCTAATTTCTCTTTTGCATAGCGTAGAGTGATTTTCAACTCTTTTGCATCGGGAGCTTCATCTATGTTGTACATTGCATCGAGCATAATGGCTTCGCAGATAGAACGGAGTCCGCGAGCACCCAGTTTAAATTCTACGGCTTTTTCTACAATAAAATCTAACACTGCTTTATCGAAACTGAGTTTAATTTTATCCATTTCAAAAAGGCGGATATATTGTTTTATAATGGCATTTTTTGGTTCGGTAAGTATTCTTCTTAATGCAGAGGCGTCAAGCGGGTCGAGGTGGGTTAATACCGGAAGACGGCCAATCAGTTCGGGGATTAAACCAAACGATTTCAAATCTTGTGGGGCAAGGTATTGAAGCATATTGGTTTTATCAATTTCATGTGCCGTTTTACTTTGTTTAAAACCCAATACTTGAGTTTGCATACGCGATGCAATTTTCTTTTCAATTCCATCAAAAGCTCCTCCGCACACAAACAGTATATTGCGGGTATCAATCTGAATCATTTTTTGCTCGGGGTGTTTCCTTCCGCCCTGAGGTGGAACATTTACAGAAGCTCCTTCCAATAGTTTCAGCAATGCCTGTTGCACTCCCTCTCCCGATACATCTCGGGTAATGGAAGGATTATCGCTTTTGCGTGCAATTTTATCTATTTCATCAATAAACACAATGCCTCGTTGTGCTGCTTCTACATTGTAATCGGCTGCCTGAAGCAATCGGGTAAGTACGCTTTCTACGTCTTCTCCTACATAGCCCGCTTCGGTAAGTACTGTTGCATCGGCAATGCAAAATGGAACTTTTAAGATTTTCGCAATAGTGCGAGCCATCAATGTTTTTCCTGTTCCTGTTTCGCCTACTAATATGATGTTCGATTTATCAATTTCAATATCGTTGGAGGTTTGAGTGCTATACAATATTCTTTTGTAATGATTGTAAACAGCTACTGAAAGTACCTTCTTGGCTTCGTCCTGGCCAATCACGTATTCATCGAGATGTTGTTTAATTTGCTTAGGACTTAGTAGTTCTAATTCTGTTGATAAATCAAGTGTTTTTTTATTTCCTAATTCGTCTTTTACAATATGTTGTGCCTGTGTAACACAATTGTCGCAAATATGTCCAGATAAGCCTGCAATTAAGATAGAAACATCGTGTTTATCTTTTCCGCAAAACGAGCATTTTATGGGTGTATGCTTTTCCATAGTAAACAAAAGTAAGCAAAGAAATGTGTTTTTGATTTTGTTTTATCAAAACATTCTTATGTGACATCATTACCCCAATTTATTTTATTTTTTGCTATAGTGTTAATAGTACTATAAACAAAAAAAGGAGTAAAGAGTAAAGAGTAAAGATTGCGAATTGCAGGTAAATAAAAAAAGGGGTTGATTCAACCCCTTTTTTTATATTTTTATAAGTGCTATCTTAAGATGGTAATACTGCCTGTATGTTCTTCTCCATTCGATCGTATCATTACGTAGAAATAAGTGCCATCAGAAAGTGGTTTTCCGTTTACGCTACCATTCCAATCGTTTTTATAATCAGGGTTTTCGTAGACTTTCTTTCCCCAGCGATTGTAAATGAGTATGGAATTCCCACTGCCGTATAAACCTTTAATAACAAACAAATCATTGCTTCCGTCTCCGTTAGGAGTAAAGATATTGGGTATAATAAAATCATCTTCGATAGTTACTTCTTTACAAATTTCATTATAACAACCATCGGAGTTATATGCTCTTAAGCAAATGGTATAAATGGCAGGCTCAGGGTACGTAAAAATGGGAGTTTCTACAGTATAAGTGTTTCCGTTGCTGGTCCACAACCATGAAACATCGTATTGCGATTTGTTTTCAACCAAAACATCTGTTTTGGGTTTGGCAGGCATTGCGGTGATAATATCAAAGTCGGCAATAATGGGTGATATGGTAATGGTAAACGAAGCTGATGCGGTGGTGCCACATTGGTCGGTAACGGTAACGGTAACTACGGTGCCGTTTTGTGGGTCGGCAATATAGGTACTGGCTCCAGTAGTGCCGTTGTTCCACGAGTAGCTGTACCCACCTGCTCCACCTACGGCATTAGCCCAAACAGGAAATTGTAGTGATGGGCAAATCATGGTATCGTTTAGGGTAGTAACTATTAAAGGTGGATACGTGGGTACCGTTACTGTAAAGGAATACGAGGTGCTCATTCCGGCACAAGTATCTTGAATCTGAACAGTGTATGTGGTAGTGCCGTTAGGAGGGGTAACCGTAGTTCCATTTGGGTAGTTGTTTACTCCATCTGTCCATATGAGTGGTAAGGTATTTCCTGAACCACCACTTACATTTAGCTGTAATGTTATCTGGTCTCCGGGACAGGGTAGCGTTATGTTTTGATTACCACTAACCGACAATGCGGGATGATTAACAACGGTAACAGTTACCGTATCGTTCCAAAGGTAGCCACATTCATCTTCTATGGTTACAATGTATGTTGTGGTTGAGCCGGGACTCACACTGATAGTAGAAGTTGTTTGTCCGCCAGGTTGCCATAAATAAGTAAAGGGAGGGTCGCCATTTACAATATTAACGCCCACCGTTACATACTCATTAACGCAGTTTTTGGTAACATTTAAGGGGGTGGAGGTGGGTATGGTGTAATCTCCAATGTAAAACTTTACGGTTTGTGTATCTTGAATATTACAGATGGTTTGAATGAGTTCAATTACTACACTTTCTAATCCTTCGATTAAGCCGTCATTAAAAGCACTAATGTTTAGTATATAGGTACCTTGGCCCGGGTTTAGCGTAATGCTGTTAGGAATTGGTGTATAATCCACCCCATTGGTAGCTGTTCCATATACGTTGATGGCAATGGTTTGAGCCATGGAGCTGTCACCTCGACTTAATTTAATACTGGCCATACCGCAGTTTTCGAATAAAACAGAATCACTACCGGTAATATCAATATTTGAAGACATTAAAATGTTATTGCTAGAAAAACTGCCTGCTTCTAGAAATACGCCCGAATCCCAAGAGGCATCTCCAACGTCTGCAATGGCAATTTTAATGTGAAAGGTATCGCCACAACTGAGTGGTGCGGCAATAGCGGTAAGTACGGTAGTAAAACCATCGTACTGAACCGTAGTGCCACCACAATTATCTACATAATAGGAACAGTTCATGCAAGGTCCGTTGGGGCCGCCAAAGGGGCAATCGTTACTGCCATTGTTTACGTTATTAATAGTAACCGGAGTGCTTGTGCCGGGAATTAATGCAATATTTTTAGAGTTTCCGGTGTATGGTCCGTTAATACCTGGGCCACTTAAAAAGAATCCGAATGCATCGTTAAAGCCGGAGTTTACAAATTCGGGATATTCTTCAGAGCCAAAAACATATTTAAATTTTACAGTATCGCCAATGGGAACGAAATCAAATTCTAAAATAGCTTTATCGAAAGTTGTAAAACCTCCGCTAATAGTGGTTAAGTCGGGGTCTCCTCCCGATGGAGGATTGGTGCCGGTGCTGGTACTACCGGAATTGTTGGGTCCAGGGGCTACTGTAATGTCTCCGGTGGTTAACAGTATTCCGCTATTAATACCAATGTTGGAGTTTACTCCATTAAAGGTGCCGGCCTGTGGAGTAATTGTATTTCCGGGCTGTCCATTGAATGTAATATTGAAAATTTGCACTCCTCCGCCTACTAATACGTTCTGCACTAGCTGATTTGGTGTTAGCGTATTTTGTACGGTTAACTGCGCGTAACCAGTTGAATAAATCAACAATGCGAATAATAAAATTTTAATTGGTTTCATATTTGTCTTATTTTATTAAGTAATATAAAGAATACATGCTTGACGTGAATAATGAATAACTCGTTGCAAAAAAACAATACAGAGTGTAAAATATTTGTACTTCGAAAAGTTGTTTTATAAATAAAAACTTCAAAACTAATTTTTTAAAAATTTCCCCGACCAAATTTTATTGCCCTTTAATACCTGTAAATAGTAAATCCCATTTTTAAATTCAGAAATGATTATTTGCCCATTTGCTTTTTTGATTTCTGTAACTAATTGTCCGTTGGAATTATAAATGCAAACATTTCCTCCCCTAAATTCCGTTGGTAAATTTATAAAATCGTAGGCAGGATTAGGAGAAAGGGCGAGTGTATTTTTTTTATCAGATAATTCATTCACACTATTAAAAAAACTGCCACAAATTATACCGCCTTTGTTGTAGTAGGTTAATTCATATTCGTAAGTGTATCCAAATCCGGAAATGTAAAATTTATAGTAGTAAGGACCTCCTGCACCTTCAATTACTTTAAAGTGCCAAATATCGGGCTCAAAGCAATTAATGTCTTGATTGGAATGGTGTTCCCATACGTTGCTGCAATAACCTGTATAAAAGGTATCAGATGGCATTAAGCATGATGATTGGTTGGGAAAAATATAGTCTAATCCCAAATGGGTATAAAAAACATTGATTGTAGTATCGGTTATTTGGGCTGGCAAACCAGGCCCGGAAGGGGTAACATATATTTGTCTTTTTATGGTGTAAAATACGGTATCGTTTAAATTCGACCAACTTTTAGAAACTACCGAATCGGTGTAATAGGTGGGAGGCCCCCATGCAATACCATTGTTTCCCGTGGCATATTTCGATTGAAAAATATCTCCTACTTCAAAATTGTATATCTGCCCGTAGGTTAAGGTTTGTGTTGTTCCTGTAATAGCACAGAAATAAATGAGCAGATAAAGGAGTATGTTTTTCATTTTTCTAAAATTTAGCTCATTTAACGAATTAATGTAACATGCCCAATGTATTCGTGGTTTTTGCCGAATACATCTTTTATTTTTGCCAAATACACATATACACCAACCGGCATAGGCGAACCATTATTGGCTTTTCCATTCCACCCTTCGGCTTGTTCAGTAGTATTAAAAAGCACTTTCCCCCATCGGTCAAAAATATAAAATTCATACTCTTTTACTCCCATCATTTTGGGTAAATAGAATTCGTTTTTCCAATCCCCATCTGGGGTAAAAGCGTTTGGAATGAAGAATACAAATTCAGGATGTACCCTAACAATGCGGGTTAGGGTATCGGTACAGCCAAACTCGTTAATTGTAATAAGTGAAATGGGGTAATAACCACTATCGGCATATTCATGAAATTGGTTATCGCAACTTTCAATAAGAGTTTCATCGCCAAAAAGCCATGTACAAGCGGTGTGAAGTTTAGAAAAATTATAGGTATTGAAAAAAGGTTGAAAGATTGACTGTTCTTCGGGCTGAACTGTAAAAGAAGAAACAGGGCGAGGAAACACATGGAAAATATTGGGCTTTGTGATGGTAACGGTGTCTATGCACCCATAAGAAGTGGTTACAATTAATGTAACGGAATAGGTGCCTGAATCCCAATAGGTATGAATGGGGTTAGGTTCTGTTGAGGTATTGCCATCGCCAAAATCCCATAAATACTGCATATTCGTCCATGCTTGCGATTGATTTACTAGGTTTACGGTAAAGGGTTGGCAGGCTAATCCTCCCGGAAAATCAAATTCTGGAACCGGATGCGGATAAACTTTAACCGTATCGGTGTATGAAAGAGTGCAACCATCTTGTGATACCGTTAAGGTAACCGGAAAAAAACCGACCACATCGAATGAGACATTCTGAGGGTTTTCATCGGTAGAAGAGGGTGGGGTAGCATTTATTCCGAAATCCCACAGAAATTCGGCAGCAATGGTATCATACAAACCGCCTGCAAAAAAGTCAAACGAATTGCCATTTAAACACTGAGGATTTGGAGGTATAAAAGAGGGTTTTAGCTTGTATCGTACATCAAATGTTTGATACGAAGTATCGGCACAACTCCAACCCGGATTGGCAACTAACATTACCGTATAAGTTCCGGTGTCGGAATAGGTGTAGGTGGGATTGGTTAAGTTAGAAGTATCGGCCGTTGAGTTAGGGTCTCCAAAATTCCAAAAGTAAAAACTAGAGCCTTGACTACTATTTTGAAATGAAACCGTAAGCCCGTCACAAAAAATGGTTTGCGAAGAAATACTGGAGATGATTGCCGGATCACATAGAGCCACATTAAACTGAAAGTCGCGCACATTTTCCGAAAGAAGGTTTCCGTTTCGGAACTCTTTTACTTTTACTCCCATAACGTACTGTCCTTGCTGTGTAGCCATACCTACTAAATTACCCGTTGATGCATTTATTGCAAAAGCTGGATTTGAAGTAATTTGATAATTATCATTGAATCCACCTATCCAAATGATGTTGTTAAACGGAGGAGGTGACGGAGGGTTTGGAGCAGGATTTCCGGAAGAACCACCATGATAGGGGCGACAAAATTCATATATCAACACATCTCCGTCAGGGTCAGTAGCAGAATGGTCGAAATTTAACAAATCATTCGTGCAAATGGCAATGGGCGGAAAATTTTTAAATCTTGGACTGCTGTTACAAACCGCCATACCAGGGTCGGGTACATGGGCCCAGTACGTGTTACCATAGCTTGCAGGTGTAACAATATTGAGAATGGTAGGATTACGACAACAACGCTGATATACTAAATCGTAACCTCCTGTTAATGGGGGCAAATCGGTAATTCCGGTATATATAGCTTCTTCTACACAAATATTGGGAGGAGCAACTAAACAAGGGTTAGTTAAATTCATGGGTAATTGATTGGCTCCCGGAAAAGGCAAATTAACCGTTTTTACTAAAACTCCGAAAGCGTTGTAAATCCCTACCACTGCATTTTGGTCGTAGCCTGTTCCTTGTGTGTTTGAAGGGCCACAATCGCGGTATATTTTTAGGGTAATTTTATATTGGTTATTGCCTAAGCAATCGTAATACATTTCGCCCCCAATTAAATGCGTAGCGTGTGTGAGGGTAACTCCCCAAACTAAAAGAACTAAATATAAAAATATTTTTTTGTTCACAAGGCTAAAATATAACGCATAAAAGTACAAAAAATAATATGATTTTCAATTCTTTAAAATGGCATTATTGAAAACATAAAGTTATTCAACAAGAATAGTTAATATTTGAATGTTTAATTGCCGAAAAGGATAAAAAAACTTTTATTTCTTCGCAGCTCTTTTTAATGTTTAATATGCAAAAGGCTTTTTTTCTTTTTCTCACATTTATGGGCTTTTTCTCGATTACGGAGGCGCAAATGCTCGATGCACGAAAATCGTTATTTTCTGATATGCCTTTTTTTCGCGAGGAATTTATTAGAAAAAATCAAATCAAATCGTTTTACGGTAAAGTTTCTACAAAAAAAGAGTTGGATATCATTCGTAGTAAAGGAGAATATATGCATTTCGAGTTTTACGAAAATGGCTTACTGGCCAAACAGTTTAAAGTGTTTGGCTTGTCGAACGGAAGCAAAGATACCTTGCTCATTATGTATTTATACGACTCTAATAATAGAATAAATAGGGTGCTTAAAACCGATGCCAATGGGTATTATGGTAATGAATATACATTTGATACTAGTGGAAACATAATTAAACAAACGTATTGCCGCTACGAAAACAGCAACCCTTCTAAGGTAAATTTTGAAATGGAGAAACGATACGAAATTTCGTCTGAAACATATACCTACACCCAACTTACCTCCACACAAGTAAAAAAGAAATACTACAACGCCTACGGCAATATTTACCGCGAAGACATTATTAATACCAATGCCAATGGTTATTTAATTTCATCCGATGCCATTTATATTATCGGGAATAACCGTTTTTCTTATGTGTATACTTACAACGAAAAAGGGTTGCTTGCCAAGTTAACTGAAGAGGCGGTGGCTGACGTAATATCGGTTACAGAAACTACCTATAAATATGATGAGGCTGGAAATTTACTGGAAGAAAATATTTTCAAAAACGGAAAACATTCAACAGTTAAACAATATTTGCTCGATGAAAAAACCATGTTGGTTAAGGCTACTTTAGTAAAAGAGGTATCTACTAATTTAATTACCATTTTTGAATACAAATATTTATTCTATTAAGTGTTGTATTTCTTGATTTTTAATTTACATTTACCTTACATTTTTTAAATTATGAAAATTCTTACCATTCTTTTTTCGTTTTCGTTTTATTCTGTTTTTGCCGGAGGATTTCAAATTAATATGCAAAGTCATAAGGCTACAGGTATGGGCGGTGCATTTTCATCCATTTGTTCCGATGCCAGCAGTTTATTTTATAATCCGGGAGGAATGGCTAATTTAAAAGGACATCAGTTTACTTTGGGCGGAACACTTATTTCTCCGGCTGTTTCCTTGCGTACGAAGGTGTACAGCAATATAGATCAAACCAGTAAAAATTCTACCCCTATACATTTTTATTATTCCTATCGATTAAAAGAAAAATTAAATGTAGGATTTGGAGTAAACAATCAGTTTGGCTCAAGTTCTTCTTTCGAAGATACCTGGCAAGGTCGTTATATTGTACAAAATATTTCGTTAAAAACTTTTATGTTTCAGCCTACAGTTTCGTATTTGTTACATGAAAAAATAAGTGTGGGTGCTGGTTTTGTATATACTAACGGTATATTTACATACAACAAAGCTATTCCGGTAAGTTCTGCTACTACCGATTATGGAACAGCCCGTTTAAAGGGCTCCGGTAATAGCGTGGGATTTAACATCGGGGTTCATTCAAACGTATACGAAAAACAAGGAGAGAAATGGAACACAAAAGTAGGAGTGGCTGCATCGTATCGTTCTTCGTTGAACTTAAAACTAAAAAAAGGAACTGTTGAATTTGCCGATATTCCCGTTTCTCTGCAAGATAAATTTCCTGCATCGCAAAAATTTACATCAGAATTAACACTTCCTGCCGTATTTACCACCGGATTTAATATAAAGTTTACCGATGCCGATAAATATTCGATTCAATTTGTATACGATTTTAATTACACGTTTTGGTCGGTATATGATACTCTTGCCTTTGATTTTGAAAATGAACTTACCCCTGATTCGAAAACGGCTAAAGAGTGGAAAAACTCTCCGACTCACCGCGTTGGAATAGATTTTACATGGAAAGAAAAATATAGTTTGCGTGCAGGAGTTTATGCTGACCAAACCCCTATTCAAAATGGGTTCGTTAGTCCGGAATTACCCGACAACTCACATGTTGGAGTTACTTTGGGTGCGGGCATTAAAATAAATGAAACCCTCTCGGCCGATTTTTCTTTTCTGCGTTCCAGTTTTGAGCGCATGAATGCTTCTTTAGATGCAGAAGGTTTTACAGCCGATTATCGCAGAATTGTAAACGTATTTGGTTTGGGAATAAATATTAAACTAGATAAGAATGAAAAGAAAAAAGAATCGGCCCCTTCAATTGATTAGAAAAAAATCTCAAAGAACAAAAAGAAAAATTACGATATGAATAAAATAATATTTTTTACAAGCCTCTTCTTTGTTGTATTACTTAACTCATGTAAGAAAACACAATTTTCAGATTTTGAGCCCAATACTGGGACTGCTGATTTCACTAATTATATTTCAGTAGGGAACTCGCTTACCCAAGGTTATCAAGACGAAGGCCTTTACGAAGCCACACAGAGAAACTCTTATCCTGCATTATTAGCGGCACAAATGCGAATGGTTTCTCCCTCCATGAAAACATTTGTTCAACCTTTAGCACAAGGAAATGGCTCTGGCTATAGGCATCTGAAATACATAAACGGTAAAATAGAAGTGGTGTCAGCTTCCGACCCAGGAGGCTACGCTGCCGATGCCACGTGGAGCAATTGGGGAACACAAAGTGCCCCCGGATTTTATAGCAATCTAGGAATTTCAGGAGTGCGACTAGTAGATTGCGTTGCCCTAAATACCGAACAAGCAACTATAAACAATATTATTTTAAACAGCATCAATATTCCGGGTTTTGGAAGTTTTGGAACAAACCCTTTTTCACGGTTTTTAAGTTTCGGCCAGCCCCCCAATACACTCACCTACCTAGACCATATAAAACAAAGCAACGCTACTTTTTTTACCTGCTGGCTCGGCAATAACGATGTATTAGGCTACGCTTCTGGCGGGGGGCAAGATATGACGGTTGCTCAAATGGTTGAAAATATTTTAGGATTTCCCGTTCCTCCTTTTGTTCTACCTCCAAATATAGCTAACTATAAGGCAGTTGGATTATCGGATCCCGAAGAATTCAGACAAAAATATGATTCCGTTCTACTCGCCTTTACTTCTCGCGGTGCCAAAGGCGTATGTGCCACCATCCCCGATGTTACATCAATTCCTCTATTTACCACTCTTACCCCCGATGTAATTAAAGAAAAACTAGGAGTGGCTGAGGTTTGGATTCAAGACGGAAACAGCAATGTGCGAGCCATGACAAACGATGATATGGTTTTACTCAATGCCATAACAAACATAGAAGAAAACAAACACGGAAACAGTGCAGGTAACCCAATTTTACACACGCAGGTATTAGATTATTCTGAAGTTGCAGCAGCAAAAAATCATACCATTATATTGAATAACCATATCAAAAACACGGCAAAAAAATACAATGTTGCCGTTGCCGATATGTATGAATATATGAAGACCTTTGAAAAAGGAATGAAGGTAGATGGAATAGAATTCAGTGTAAAATACATTGAGGGCGGTGCATTTTCATTAGATGCTGTACACCCCAATCAACGGGGTTATGCATTAGTAGCCAACGAATTTATAAGAACCATAAATCAATTTTATGGATCTAATTTACCCTTGGTTGAAACAGGAAAATACAAGGGAATCATTTTTCCGTAACATTGAAAGAAACAATTAAAACCAATAGATATGAAATCTCTACACATTTTTAAAAAAGCAGTATTATTTGCATTCGGGTTACTGGCATTGCAAATAGGGTTTTCTCAATGCCCTCAAATAACCTGCCCAAGTAATATTACGGCAAATAACGCCCCTGGCACATGCGGTGCAGTGGTAAATTATGTTACGCCAGTAGGCTCTAACCCTTGTGGCTCAGGAACGCAAACATTTAGCTATACAGGCTCAGCACAAACATTTACAGTACCAGCAGGAGTTACAAAAATTACCACTGAAGTATGGGGAGCACAAGGAGAAGGCGGCAACGGAGGGTTAGGAGGCTATGTGAAAGGAGACTTAACAGTAACACCAGGACAAGTGTTAAATATTTATGTAGGGGGCAAAAATGGATACAATGGTGGTGGCTTGGGTCATGCCGCTGTGCTTAGAAACGGAGGAGGGGCATCTGATGTAAGAGTGGGAGGCACTGCGTTAGCAAACAGAGTAATTGTTGCCGGAGGAGGTGGTGGCGGTGGACAAACAGATGTAGGAAATCATCAGGGAGGGCACGGAGGCGGAGGCTCTTGTGGTGCCAATTATTGTGGAGGAGGTGGTGCCGGGGGATATGGTGGTGCCGGAACACCCGGAGGGTTAAATGGAGGTTCGGGAAATTCTAGTTGCCACTCCGGTGGTGCCGGAGGAGGAGGGCTTAACAGTGGAGGTAATGGCTCTTGTAATACCTGTTATACCAGTACATGTGGGCAAATTGGAACTTTAGGTGTAGGGGGAAATGGCGATACTTGGGAAAACGGTATTTGTTACAATACATACGGAGGCACATCTGGTGGTGGAGGCGGTTACTATGGCGGAGGAGGCTCTTCGGTTGGAAACTGCGGAAGCGGAGGTGGAGGAGGAGGCTCTTCTTGGTCGGGAACACTAACTAACACATCATTTACAGCTGGGGCAAAAACGAATAACGGACAAATAATTTTATCATGGACAGGCGGTACTGCTATTACCACACAAACTGGAGGATTGCCCGATGGAGCCACTTTTCCTGTAGGAATTACTACCAATAGTTTTAAAGTAGAAGATGGTTTAGGTAATGCAGATAGCTGTTCGTTTACCGTAACCGTAGTTGATAATGAAGCACCAACCATTATTTGCCCAAATGATACTACCATTTGTTGGGGAGTGTACAATGCCAATATTATCGGCAGCGATAACTGCCCCGGAGCTACTGTAACCCAAACAAACGGCCCCACCTTAGGCAGCAGCTTCGATGTAGGCAACTACAACTTAGTTTTTGTGGTAACCGATGCTAGTGGTAATAAAGATACCTGCGATTTTACAGTAACGGTTGAAGTATGTGGAGGTATAAACGAAACTGAAAAACAAACATTTTTTACCGTTCAGCCTAATCCTGCAAACCATCAATTAATGATTCAAATAAATGAAGAGTATAAAAATATGCAGTTGGTAATTACAGATTATGCGGGCAAGGTTGTTTTACAATATGTTCCGGAGGCGAACCAAAGAAACATTGTAATAGATATAAGTCATTTCAGTAAGGGAATGTATTTCCTTACGCTGCAAAATGAAAATCGAAAACAAATACAGAAATTGATTAAGAATTAATTCACAAATAGCAAATAAAAAACGCCCGAATTTTTCGGGCGTTTTTTATTTATTCTTCCCTTAAAAAGTATTCAATAGCCTAAGTTCAGAACAAGATTTTTTACTATTTATTTCACTCTTCCCGGATTTGATTTTATAAAGGCATCCCACGAATTTTTTTTCTTACCTATACCAATATTACCTGCTCCCGAATTTTGAAACAGATGACAAAGAGCTGCAGCCAAGGCATCGGTAGCATCAAAAAACTTTTCGTTTAATTCATGTTTTAATATACTTTGCAACATAGAAGCCACTTGTTCTTTACTAGCTGTACCTTTACCTGTAACCGATTGTTTTATTTTTTTTGGGGCGTACTCAAATACCGGAATATTTTTTGACAGTGCAGCAGCCAAACAAACCCCTTGTGCTCTCCCAAGCTTTAGCATAGACTGAATGTTTTTGCCGTAAAAAGGTGCTTCAATGGCCATTTCATCGGGCTTGTACTGGTTTATAATGGAAAGCGTTTTATGAAAAATTTGTAATAATTTCTGGCTGTGTTCTTCGTATTTTTTTAAGTGAATTACTCCTAGAGTGATGAGTGTAGGGCTTGTGTTTTTAACGCTAATTAAACCATATCCCATTACATTTGTACCGGGGTCAATACCCAAAATTACCTTATCTTTATCGCTGTTATTCATGCCGTAAAGCAAAGGTAGATATAATTGAATTAGAAATAAATTTAACCGTGTAATGGATGTTATTTTGCCGGCTGCAGCTCTTGTGCTAATCGTTGTGTATTCTCTGTTTTTCCTAAAACTTGCATTGTTTTTTAAAAAAGAAACTCCTCTTTCTTCCGGGAAAAGCACCATTGATTCGGCTACCGTTATAGTACCATTCAGAAACGAAACAGAAAATATTTTACACTGTTTAAATGCCTTAAAAAAACAGAAATGCGAATCCTTACGCTGGGAGGTTATTCTAGTTAATGATCACTCGGAGGACGATTCTTTGCAAAAAATAAATCATTTTATTTCAGAAAATAATCTCCACTCTACCTATCAGGTAGTATCACTTTCTGCCAATGAAAAAGGGAAAAAAATGGCATTAAAAAAAGCAATAACACTGGCAAATGGAGAACTAATTATAACCACCGATGCCGATTGTATATTTACGGAGCAATGGCTAATCGAACTGGCAAGAGCATTTACCCCAAATACACACTTTGTGTTTGCCCCGGTTTTATACCAAAATGAAAAAAGTTTTTTCCATGCTTTTTTTTCATTAGAATTTTTAACCATGATGTGTGCCGGTATAGCAATGGCAAATCGCCAAAAACCGGTTTATTGTAATGCCGCAAACATGGCCTTTAGAAAAGAAGGGTATTTAAAAATCGAAAAAAAAATTATAGGAAACCAATCGGCCTCGGGCGATGATGTATTTACATTACACGCCTTTGCAGCACATTATCCCGAAGGAATAAAAGCATTGAAGAACGAAGAATCGGTGGTTTACACCAATATTCCGTACACGCTAAAGGAAATATTACATCAGAGGTTACGTTGGGCGTCAAAGTCGGTATATTACAAGAATATTTCGGTTAATTACATGATGCTTTTAATAGGAGTAACTAATATTCTGCTTTTACTTATGTTTCTCTGGGGCATTTTTAACTATAAAAGAATAGGGCTTTGTCTAATCATTTTTGCAATTAAATGTGGTATTGACTATTGTTTTATATTTTTGGGGGCTAAACAAATGAAAAAAACCAAATTATTAAAGGTATTTTTACCCTCTGTTATTATTTACCCGTTTTATTTATTTGTTTTGTTGCTGTTAAATTTTGTAACGCCTATGTATTGGAAAGGCAGAAAGATATAGAGTAAAAAGTGGCTAAAAAAAATAAACTATATTCATTAAGGGCATTGGCATGGCAAAGGTTTAAAAGAAACAAACCGGCAATGTTTTCGCTGCTTGTAATTATTTTAACCGTTATAGTGGCACTGTTAGGACCCTTTATTAGGCCCGATTCTACTCCAAAATCGAACGATCAAAACTTAGAAATTACACTGAAACAACCTGGATTTTCGCTGCAAATTCTGAAAATAAGAAAAAACAGCTTAAGCAAAGAAACCTCCTTGTTTAACCAATTAATTTGGGGTATCGAAAGCGAATACAGAACCTACCCTATTTACAGTTACAATTTTGAGGGAACCGATATTGTAGTAGAAAAATATACCGGAGATACGCCCAATAACGGAGAAGTAATCCGTTTTAATTTGGCCGATGTGGCATACCCTATTGATGCCACCAAACATGCCTTTATTGAAGGAAGCACCATTAATTTTTATTCTTTAGAGGGCAAACAATACAGCTTGGAAATAGAATCACTAAAAACCGAAGTGATAGAAAATAATATTGAAAATAGAAAATACTATTTAGGAACAGACCGCTATGGCAGAGATTTTTTAAGTCGTATTATGGCTGGAACTTGGATTTCCTTAACCGTAGGACTTATTTCCGTATTCATTTCCATTATTATAGGCGTTTTAATGGGTGCACTAGCAGGGTATTTTAGAGGCTGGATAGATGATGTAATTATGTGGCTCATTAATGTAGTGTGGTCTATTCCCACACTTCTATTAATAATAGCCATTACATTGGCTATTGGTAAAGATTTTTGGCAGGTATTTGTAGCAGTAGGTTTAACCATGTGGGTAGAAGTAGCCCGTGTAGTACGCGGGCAGGTGCTTAGTATTCGCGAAAAAGAATTTGTAGAAGCAGGCCATGCCCTGGGTTTTACCAATTACAGAATTATTTACAGACATATTCTCCCTAATGTAATGGGGCCTGTAGTGGTAATTTCGGCAGCCAATTTTGCAGCAGCCATTTTAATTGAAGCAGGACTTAGCTTTTTAGGGCTAGGAGCACCGCCACCCCAAGCTACATGGGGAAAAATAATAAGCGAACATAGGGGATATATTTTTACCGGAAGCGGCACAGAATATTTGACTATTATTCCAGGTGTGGCTATTATGATTCTTGTTTTAGCCTTTATATTCATTGGCAACGGCCTTCGCGATTCGCTTGACTCTAAAACCCAAAAGGATTTTACCAGTCTTTAGCATTTGCACAATATCTTTTAAAACAATACTTTTGCCGACTTTAAAACGCTAACTTTTAAAACTACAATTAATTACATTTATGGAAAATCTTATTTATCTGCTGCCTATTTTCGGAGTACTTGCCTTGGTGTACATGTTCTTTCTTTCTGTTTGGGTAAACAAACAAGATGTTGGGAACGAAAAAATGAAACAGATTTCTACTTATATCCGAGAAGGAGCAATGGCTTTTCTTAAAGCAGAATACCGTGTATTGGCCATTTTTGTTGTCATTGCAGGAATATTGTTGGGAATCGTTTCGGCTATAGTTCCTACTACACATTGGTTTATCGTAATTGCTTTTATAATAGGTGCTGTATTTTCCGCCATTGCAGGAAATATAGGTATGCGTATAGCTACAGCGGCCAATGTGCGTACCACTCAAGCAGCACGCACTAGTTTGCAAAATGCATTGAATGTATCTTTTAAAGGAGGTACGGTAATGGGTTTGGGTGTTGCAGGCTTAGCCGTTTTTGGCTTGAGTGTATTGTTTGCTTTTTTAAGTTCGTGGTTTATTGTTGGCCAATCCGATTTTTATACGGAAATGACCATTGTACTCGAAGCCTTAGCCGGCTTTTCTCTGGGAGCAGAATCCATTGCACTCTTTGCTCGTGTAGGGGGTGGAATTTACACGAAAGCAGCCGATGTAGGAGCTGATTTAGTTGGAAAAGTAGAAGCCGGAATACCCGAAGATGATCCAAGAAATCCGGCTACCATTGCCGATAATGTTGGCGATAACGTAGGTGATGTAGCAGGTATGGGTGCCGATTTGTTCGGATCTTATGTGGCCACCGTATTAGCTTCAATGGTGTTAGGCAACTACCTGATTAAAGATTTAAGCAATGCAGCCGGAGAGCAATTTACCGATCATTTTAACGGAATGGGACCTATTTTACTCCCAATACTTATTGCAGGCTTAGGAATCATTTTTTCTATTGTGGGTACTTTTTTTGTAAAAATTTCCGGTTCAAACCCAAGCGAAAACAATGTGCAGGCAGCCCTAAACAGAGGAAACTGGATTTCTATTGCATTAACCGCTATCGCTTCCTTTTTTGTAATAAAATGGATGTTGCCCGAAACATTAAATATGGCTTTCTTTGGTGAAGGAATTAAAGAAGTTTCATCGCTTAGAGTATTTTTTGCAGTATTAGTAGGTCTTACAGTAGGAGGTTTTATTTCTTATTTTACCGAATACTATACCGGACTAGGCAAAAAGCCTGTATTGGCAATCGTTCAGAAATCTTCTACCGGAGCAGGAACCAATATTATTGCCGGTTTAGCTACCGGAATGATTTCTACTTTTTATCCCATCTTATTATTTGCTTCGGCTATTTGGGGGGCTTATGCTTTTGCAGGTTTTTATGGTGTTGCCATAGCAGCATCGGCAATGATGGCCACTACCGCTATGCAGCTTGCCATTGATGCTTTTGGCCCTATTGCCGATAACGCAGGTGGAATAGCTGAAATGAGTGAGCTTCCAAAAGAAGTGCGTACAAAAACTGATATTTTAGACTCTGTAGGAAACACTACTGCGGCCATTGGTAAAGGCTTTGCCATTGCCTCGGCAGCACTTACAGCATTGGCTTTATTTGCAGCGTATGTAACATTTACGGGAATAGATGGCATCAATATTTTTAAAGCACCTGTTTTAGCTTGTTTGTTTGTGGGGGGCATGGTGCCTGTGGTTTTTTCTGCATTGGCTATGAATTCTGTAGGAAAAGCGGCAATGGATATGGTAAAAGAAGTACGGAGACAGTTTAAAGAAATACCCGGAATTATGGAAGGCACCAGCAAGCCTGAATATGGAAAATGTGTAGAAATTTCTACCAAAGCCGCCCTACGCGAAATGATGTTGCCGGGAGTATTAACCATAGCAATGCCAATTTTAATAGCATTTTTACCCATGTTGTTTGGTTATGAAAGTGCACAAGCGGCCGAGATGTTAGGTGGATACATGGCCGGAGTTACAGTTTCAGGTGTGTTGTGGGCTATATTTCAAAATAATGCAGGGGGTGCTTGGGATAATGCCAAAAAATCTTTCGAAGCCGGTGTAATGATTGATGGCCAAATGACCTATAAAGGCTCCGATGCACACAAAGCAGCTGTAACGGGTGATACTGTTGGAGACCCCTTTAAAGATACCTCGGGCCCTTCTATGAATATTTTAATTAAACTCACTTGTTTGGTTGGGCTTGTTATAGCTCCCATTTTAGGAGGGCATACCTCAGAAAATAACGAAATACCTTTAAATGAAACTAAAATAGAAGAAATAAAAAGTGAATTCGATGGTGTGTATTCTATCAATGCGTCAGCATCATCATTAAATTGGTCGGGAAAAAGTTTTAAAGGAGAACATGTAGGTACAGTAAAATTAACTTCAGGAGGTTTTGAAGTGGCCAATGGGCAGATTGTATCGGGAGAGGTTTTGGTAGATATGAAATCTATGGTATGCACCGATATTACAGACGCAAAAGATAATGCCGACTTTATCGAACATATGGCTTCTGATGATTTTTTTTCTGCCGAAAAATTTCCTGTGGCTTCTCTTTCTATTTTAAGCTCAGATAAAAAAGAAAACAATACCTATTCTTGCAAAGGCAATTTAACCATTAAAGAGATTACCAAAACGATAGATTTTGATTTAATCCTTACCACCGAAGGAAATAACGTAAAAGCAATAGCCAAATTAGAGATAGATAGAACTTTATTTGATATTAAATACAAATCGAAAAAATTTGGAGCTTTAGCCGACAATTTTATTTACGATAACTTCGCCATCGAAGCGAATTTAGTGGCAGGAAAATAGTTTTTTATTTAAGCAGGCGGGTAAAAAATAAATAAAGTAAAACTACAACCACAATTACGGCAAGCACTTTTAGCGAGTCTTTTCCATACCCCTTCTGATTTTTGGCATCTTTACGGTAAGCAAAAACCATTAAAAGAATAAAACCTGCCACTAAAATTAAGGTAAAAATTATACGACCTGTGGTAAACATAGCCTTAGCCGGCTTTAGATGAAATTATCTTCCAGTTGCCATTATCTTTTTCAAACACCACTTTAATATTTATCGGATTGTGTTTTCTGAAAGTGCCTATTACTTCCGCTTTGGAATCGTCTAGTTTAAAAATTTTAAGTTGAAAAAAACTATCTAAATTCCCCTTGTATATTTTACCTAAAGTTTCAATCTCTTCGGGGGTAAGTAATTTTACTCTTTTATTAAACTTAAAAAGAATTAAATTATCAGGAATATTTTCATCGTTAATTAAAATAATAGGAGTGTATCCGCTTACTTCTTCCTCAGAGTAATATGCTTTTAGGGTACTTAAATCAATAGTTTTTTGCAGCAGAATATTTACATCTTTAGCCGTTTGTGCGTACGTAAAAACTACTAAAAGGATAAGTGTTAAAAGCAGTATATTCCTCATAATGTAATTATTGCAAACAAATATACTAAAAATTATGCCGAATAGCAGAGTTTTCCATTCATTTTTATTTACAACTTCATTTTTATGTTTTCTGTAAAAGCAATTAATTCCGGAAAAAAATCAAAAAAATGTTGTTGGTACTCATCGTAATTTTCCAAGAGAGTTAGCGGTGCTTCATGCATATTATTAGAATAGTTTGTTCGCTTACTAATGCCCTTTAATGCCTTGGAAATTCCTTCGTGCTGTGCATAATTGTATAGCCAATTATTTTTTACCATATAGGTGTATGTAATTTGGGCATTTAACGGAAGCAAAAGAATGTTTTTTCCGAGTGTTTTATAGATAGAATGGCTGTATGGCTTTAGTGGAACAGAAGAATATTTTTCCCAGTTTGAAGCTAAAAAATGGTCGTAAATAATATCGGAAATTACCGGAGAAAATTTACCGTGTTTGATGCGTAAGCTTTCTTTTGTTTTCATTACAACCGAGTGTTTATCGGTAAACTCATCAATCTGTCGGTGCAACAGAATTCCTTTTTGAATATCTTTTGGAAAATGTTCAAATTGTTTTCCTTTTACCGAATCGGCAATAAAATTGCCTACGATTAAAGCTTCATTGAAATTACTTAAATAAAAATGGGCTAAAAAATTCATTACTCCAAATTACGGATTTTGTTGTAAATCCTTTAATAAGGGTATTTTACCGTCAATGTAAATTTATAGGTAATTGCGTTTACATTCTGTTATATTTGTGGTACTAAACTCGTTGTATGAAAAATGGTGTATTTTTTTTATGGTGTATAGCCTCTCAAATACTGTTGGCACAACAAACTTCTGTTTATAAGTATAGCTTAAATTTAGAAGAGGTGTTAGAAGATAAATTAGAGATAACCTTGCTGACCCCAAGAATAGAAAACAAAAAAGAGATTTTTTTCCGTTTCCCTAAAATAGTGCCGGGCACCTATGATGTATATAATTTTGGACAATATATATCCAACCTAAAGGCTTTTGATAAAAGCGGAAATCAAATTGCCGCTACTCGTACCGACCAAAATTCATGGAGCATTTCGAATGCCGAAAACCTTTATTCCATTACTTATATGGTTGATGATACATGGGATGCGAAAGAGGTAGACGAATTTGTTTTTGAACCCGGAGGAACCAATATTGAAGAAGGGAAAAATGTAGTAATTAATACACACGGATTTTTTGGCTATTTCGAGGGATTAACAGATTGGCCTTTCGAAATTTTAGTTACACGTTCCCCCTCTTTTTATGGCTCTACAGGTATTTTAAAAATGACTTCAACACCTCATTCCGATGTTTTTTATGTTAGTAATTACAACGAGTTAGTAGACTCTCCTATTATGTATTGCGAACCCGATACCACTTTTGTAAATGTGGGAAATACCAAAGTATTAATTTCAGTGTATTCATCTGGTAAAAAGGCCGATTCAAAAATTATTGCCGAAAATATTAAAACCACTTTAAATGCTCAACAAAAATATTTAGGCGGAACCCTTCCTGTAGAGAAGTACGCATTTATTATTTATTTATATTCCGGAATGAGCCAATCGGGTGCGGCAGGAGCCTTAGAACATTCCAATTCCTCTTTTTATTACCTGCCCGAAATGGAACCTAGGCAGTTGGCAAAAACCGTAACCGATGTGGCTGCTCACGAGTTTTTTCACATTGTAACTCCATTAACCGTTCATTCCGAAGAAATACGATATTTCGATTTCAATAAACCTAAAATGTCTAAGCATTTATGGCTTTACGAGGGAGTTACCGAATATTTTGCCGGACATATGCAGGTGTACGAAAAATTAATTTCTCCGGAAGAATATCTCTTAGAAATTCAATCGAAAATTAAAGGAGCCGAAAATTACAGCGAAAAAATTTCGTTTACCGAGCTTAGCTTAGGAGCCCTCGATAAACACAAAGACCAATACCCGAACGTATATCAAAAAGGGGCACTTATTGGGATGTGTTTAGATGTGCTGCTTCGCGATTTATCTAATGGAGAAACTGGCGTAAAGGATGTGATGGCCAAATTATCTGAAAAATTTGGAAAAGATAAAGCCTTTAAAGACGAAGAGTTCTTTGATATAATTGGCAAAATTACCTTTCCGGAAATAAAAGAGTTTTTAGAAAAACATGTAGAAAAAAACAATCCTCTGCCTATACAAGAAATGTTTACGAAGGCTGGAATTGATTATATCAGCGAAGCCACTGTTAAAGAGCCCTCGTTGGGTGGAGCTGCTTTTGGATTTAATTATGAAACAAACCGCTTAGTTGTAATGGATATAAGCAACCTCGATGCAATGGGTAAAAAATTAAAACTAAAAAATGGAGATGAAATCATTAGTATCAATAACATCGCTCTTTTACCCGAAAATATTGAAAAAGAAATAAACGCGTACAAAAAGAAAACAAAAGAAGGACAGAAAGTAACTTTTGTGGTAGCAAGAAAATCGGGAAATAAAGTAGTAAGCAAAAAGTTAACGGCAAAAGCCATTTATATGGAACAAAAAATAAAGCACGTTTTAAGTTTTAACGATAAGGCTAGCCCCAAACAGTTAAACACTCGCAACACTTGGCTAAATATAAAATAGCACCCTAATTGAACAGAAAAAAAGTGTATTGGATTTCGCAGCTATGTGGGTGGAGCACTTATGTGCTACTGGCGTGGCTCATCAACAAATTAAACGGAAGCGAGTTTACCTCCGAACTTTTCTATAACCTATTTTCTATTTTTATTATTGGATTAGTAAATACACACCTTTACCGTTCTATTATTATACGGTTTCACTGGTTGCGTTTAAACACGGCTCAACTTATTCCACGTGTATTATTGGCTTCACTTGTATTTGGCTTCCTTTTTCATGTGCAACAAACTTTTGTTTCAGAGTTATTAATTGCACAACAGTTCTTCAAAATTGAACTAATAGACACGCTTCAAAAAATTATAAACTGGACAGGCATATTTATTCTATGGTCGTTGTTGTATTTTATTGTACATTTTATAGACAACTACAAAAAAGAAGAGATAAAAAATTTAAAATGGGAAGCCATGAAAAGCGAAGCAGAGTTGAACAAATTAAAATCGCAACTCAATCCGCACTTTATTTTCAATACCATGAACAGCATACGTGCACTAATTGAAGAGAACCCAGCGGGAGCCAAAACGGCTGTTACGCAACTTTCCAACATTTTACGCAGTACGCTATTAATGAGCCGAAAAAAATTTATTACCTTCGAAGAAGAAATGAAGTTGGTAGAAGATTATCTAAATCTGGAAAAAATAAGGTTAGAAGAAAGATTGAAAATAACCACCCATGTACAAGTTAATCCTAATATTATTGTGCCTCCAATGATGCTTCAAACACTAGTAGAAAACGGAATAAAGCACGGCATTGCAAAATCTGCCACCGGAGGAGAAATTTCCATTACTGCTATTTCTGATACCACTTTTTTAACCATAGAAATTTCTAATACCGGACAACTTCAAAACACTTTTTCTGATACCGGTTTCGGAATTATTAATACCCAAGAACGCCTGAAAATATTGTATGCCGAAAAAGCAGAATTTAAAATATATAATGCAAGTAATAATAATGTAACTACCTATCTAAAAATTCCCATTCATTTTACCGATACGATATGAGAACCATAATTATAGACGATGAACGACTGGCTCGTTCCGAACTAAAAAGTTTACTCAAAGAATTTACCGAGATAGAAATTATTGCCGATACAGGCAACCCCGATGAAGCCATACAATTAATTAACATAGAAAAACCCGATTTAATTTTTTTAGATATACAAATGCCCGAAAAAGATGGTTTTACATTATTAGAACATCTGATGCATTTACCAAAAGTAATTTTTGTTACCGCTTTCGATGATTTTGCCATCAGAGCGTTCGAAGTAAATGCACTCGATTACCTTCTAAAACCCGTTCAGACAGAGCGTTTAGCCGAGGCAATAAAAAAAATTAAAACAGCCGATAAATTAAATACAACTTTACTCCCATCAGTTTCAAACGAAATGTTAGGGTTAAACGACCGTGTTTTTGTAAAAGACGGAGAAAAATGCTGGTTTGTTAAACTGAGTGATGTTCGTGTATTCGAGTCGGAAGGAAATTATGTGCGTATTTACTTCGATAAAAATAAACCTCTTATTTTAAAATCGTTAAACAATCTTAACGAAAAACTAAACCAAAAAGAGTTTTTTAGGGCAAACCGAAAACACATTATCAATCTTAGCTGGATTGAAAGCGTAGAAAACTGGTACAACGGAGGCTTAGTAGTAAAACTAAAAGGCGGAGAACAAATTGAGGTATCAAGAAGGCAGGCTTCCAAACTGAAAGAGGTAATGAGCTTATAAACAAATCCGTCTGTATTTTATGTATATTAGTCTTGTAAATACTTGGTTACGTATAATTTCTGTTAATTCTTTAAATGCTTTTAAGCAACTTTAAGTAATTATTTTTTCAAGAAATGAATGCTTTACAAGTAAAACCAACAAACGAATCGCCCATGGTTTGCCTAGACCTTGAAAAGAATATTTTCGAAATCTCCGGTAAATCGGTGCTTTCAGACGTAGACGAATTTTACGATAAAATACTTGACTGGCTCGATAATGCCGCCAAAAAAGAAATAAACTCCATTAACTTCGTATTTAACCTCGATTACTTTAATATCGCATCATCTAAACGCATTTTGTTCATACTGTACAAACTAAACGATATGCACAAAAGCGGTAAAAAAATTATAGTTTCTTGGTGCTATAAACACGAAGATGATGATATGAAAGAGGTAGGAGAAGATTTTGCTTTTATGGTAAATATTCCATTTAACTTCGTAGGGTATGCAGCCAACGAAAAGCCCCTTACCGATATTCCAAAAACTTTAGATGTTTAAATTCTCTGCATTACCATTCTCTCATTAAACTTTTAAAGGGTACTTCGTTGTTCTTTCGTAGAATAATAGGAACTTTGAAAAAAAGTATTGTGAAAAACTCATCTATTATTACCCAAATTGTTTTAGCTGCAGCAATCATTATTTTATATGTACTGCATTTTTCCGGAAATAAAAAAGAGGCTGAAAAAAATATACTATCAACCACACACACCACTGATAGTATTCAAAAAAATACACCAACCGAATTGCCCGATTTTTCTATTGTGTATATAAATTCTGATTCTCTAATGGAAAATTATGAGTTGGTAAAAGACATGAAAAAAAAGTTGGAAAGCAGAATGAAAGATTACGAAAATTCCTTTCAAACAAAGTTAAAAAAGTTTGAAAAAGATGTACAAAGTTTTCAGGAAAGTGCACGGTATTATACCCAAGAAGAAGGACAGAAAAAACAGTTGGAATTAATGGAAAGGGAACAAGAACTCACTGCTTTAAAAGAAGACTTGAGCAACAAATTAGCCGAAGAAGAACACAAAATGAATGTAGAGCTTAAAAAACGAATAAACGATTTCCTAAAAAAGCAAAACCATCAAAAGCCGTATCATTTTATACTTGGATATTCTGATTTAACCAATATTTTGTACGCTAATGATTCACTTGATATAACTACCATAGTATTAAACGGGCTAAACACCGAATACAAAGCAGAAAAAGAAAAAAAATAATGCTTATTGCACGAAATAAAGAAAAAGAAAATATCGTAGAGTTTTTACTTTACATGTGGCAGGTAGAAGACATTATTCGAGCCTATCATTTCGATATAAACCTTATTCAAATTGGACTAATTGATAAGCACGATGTTCCACAAGAAGTTAAATACGAAATGCGAGAATGGTATCAACGTATTATTGATGAAATGCTGAAAGAAGGTTTATCTGAAAGGGGACACATTGGGCGAGTAAAATTTGTAATGTCTGAAATACAGCACTTGCATTTACAACTGCTAACCGTTTGGCAAGATAAAAAATACATGGCATTGTACGAAAAAGCCTCGCCATATATACAAGATTTATATCGAAAGTCGGCCGGATTAGTAGTTCAGGAAACAGAAGTGTGCCTGAATGCTCTTTACGGATTATTGTTGTTAAAACTAAAAAAAACAACTATTAGTCACGAAACCACCGATGCCCTAAAAACAATTTCTGAAATGTTGGCATACCTTGCTGCCAATTACAAATTATACAGATCGGGTAAACTCGATATCTCTAAAGAAAAAAGCAACTAAACAAATTCTCCTGTACTCCATAAAAGTAAACAGAAAAGAGTAGAAAAACCGAAATGGAAATCATTCAGCTAAATAACAAACCATTTAAAAAATATATTTCATCAATCGAAATTGCCGAAAGTTGTACAAAAATTGCAAATCAGATTAACAGCGACTACAAAAACAAACGACCTCTGTTTTTAGCGGTTTTAAATGGTAGTTTTATTTTTGCTGCCGATTTGTTTCGCAAAATAAATTTACCATCGGATATCTCTTTTGTAAAAATAGCTTCCTATTCAGGCACTAATAGTACCGAAAAGATAAATAATCTTATTGGCATCAACGAAAATATAGAGGGCAGAGACATCATCATTATTGAAGATATTGTAGATACAGGTAATACACTGCATTATTTATTCGAAATATTGAAAGAAAAAAAAGCAAATACTATTCAAATTGCAACCCTGCTGTTTAAGCCCGAGGCATATAAATGGAACTACCCCGTTCAGTATGTAGGTAAAACCATTCCAAATGTTTTTGTAGTAGGTTACGGATTAGATTATGACGGATTCGGAAGAAATTTAAATTCTATATATATACTAAACGAAAATAATATGTTAAACATTGTTTTATTTGGTCCTCCAGGAGCCGGAAAAGGAACCCAAAGCGAAAAATTAGTAAATAAATACTCACTTATACATCTCTCTACGGGCGATATTTTCAGAGCAAATATGAAGGGCGAAACCGATTTAGGAAAATTGGCAAAATCGTACATGGATAAAGGCGAACTAGTACCCGACCAAGTAACCATCAATATGCTCGAAGCCGAAGTAAACAAATATCCCAACGCTATGGGATTTATTTTTGACGGTTTTCCAAGAACCGTTCCGCAAGCCGAAGCTTTAGATAAATTTTTAGCCCAACGAAATACCCCGCTTACTTTAATGTTGGCATTAGAAGTGCCCGAACAGGAGTTGATAAACCGATTACTGTTAAGAGGGAAAGACAGTGGGCGTACAGACGACCAAGACGAAAACATCGTAAAAAACAGAATTAAAGTGTATAACGAGCAAACTGCAGTTGCTGCAGCTTTTTACCAAAAACAAAATAAATATGTGGCGGTAAACGGCATAGGAAGCATTGACGAAATTTTTCAAAGACTTTGCCAATCAATCGACACGAAAAGTGTAACACCCTAATTAATAAATAAAGAAAACGAAGATTATAGTGGGCGAATCCAATTTTGTAGATTATGTAAAAATATGTTGCCGCTCCGGGCACGGAGGAGCAGGAGCCATGCACCTGCACCGAAGTAAAATTACCGCAAAAGGCGGACCAGACGGTGGAAACGGAGGAAGAGGCGGACATATTATACTAAGAGGGAATGCACAACTTTGGACCTTGCTACATCTAAAATACCGCAAACACGTTATTGCAGGCGATGGAGGCAAGGGAGGAGCTCAACTGATGACCGGTGCTTTTGGAGAAGATATTTACCTTGATGTTCCACTGGGAACTGTTGCTAAAGACGCAGAAACAGGCATAGTGGAAGCTGAAATTACAAAAGATGGAGAAGAAATAATTTTTGTAAAAGGAGGAATAGGTGGCAAGGGAAATGCACATTTTAAAACATCAACCAATCAAACCCCACGCTTTGCTCAACCCGGAGAACCTGGGCAGGAAATTTGGAAAGTACTCGAACTGAAAGTGCTTGCCGATGTAGGATTAGTTGGCTTTCCAAACGCAGGAAAATCAACCCTTTTGGCTGCTGTTACAGCAGCCAAACCCGAAATTGCCAATTATCCTTTTACTACCCTTGTTCCCAATCTAGGCATAGTGCAATATAGAGATTATAAATCTTTTGTAATGGCCGATATTCCAGGTATTATTGAAGATGCCCACCTTGGAAAAGGTCTAGGAATAAGATTTTTGAGACATATAGAACGTAATTCCATATTGCTCTTTTTAGTACCTGCCGATACCGATAATATTTCGCACGAATACAAAATACTACTCAAAGAACTTAAAGAATACAATCCGGAGTTACTTCACAAAAAAAGAATTTTAGCCATCTCGAAAAGCGATTTACTAGACGAAGAATTAAAGAATGAAATAACGAAAACCCTTCCTAAAGTAGAATACGTTTTTATATCAGGAATAAGCGGAGAAGGACTTACACAACTTAAAGATTTACTCTGGAAACACCTAAATAATCAATGATTGTAATGGAATTAATAACCCAATACGATATTAAATTGTTTTTGTTTTTGAACGGATTAAACTCCCCACTTCTTGACTCAATAATGTATTTTGTATCTCAAAAATGGGTGTGGATTCCGCTCTATTTATTTCTTTTATTTTTGTTGTATAAAAAATACAAAACCCAAATTTTTTATTTGCTTTTTTTGGTTCTGTTTATTATTGTATTGAGCGACCAAAGTTCGGTGATTTTTAAAAATTACTTTCAACGGCTTCGCCCTTGTCACAATTCCGATATTATTGAGTTAGTCCATTTGGTAAAAAATTATTGCGGAGGAACCTATGGTTTTATTTCCTCGCATGCATCAAATGTATTTGCTCTGGCAACATTTATTATTCTTTACCTTGGTTATTCGTACAAATGGATTTCAATCTTTATACTTTTATGGGCGGCCATCGTTTCGTACAGCAGAATTTATTTGGGAGCCCATTTTCCTATAGATGTTCTTTGTGGTGCCGTTTGGGGAATTTTTGTTACCTTGCTCACTGTAATAGTTTTTAAGAAAATAAAACCTCAATATTTTAATTCGGCACAACAATGATTTATGCTGCAGTTGCTATTTTTTTAGGAGGAGGCTTAGGGAGTTTGGCTCGTTGGATAATTTCTAAGTCAACTCTTGCATTTTACAGCGGAAATTTTCCATTAGGCACTTTTTTGTCAAACACAATCAGTTCAACACTTCTGGCTGCAGGGGTTCTATTTTTTTCTTATCGTACAGACCTTAGTGAAAACTGGCGATTCTTTTTACTTACAGGTTTTTGCGGAGGGTTCAGCACATTTTCCACATTCAGTTTCGAAAACTTCGAATTAATTAAAACAGGAAACTGGAACATGGCAATTCTTAACATTTTAATAAGTGTTGTGTGTTGTATCGTTCTTATGTTTGCCATCATCAAAAATAAATAATATGAGAATCCTTCTGTTTTTATTTCTTCTTTTTTCGATTTCATTATTTTCCCAGCAAGCATACCAAAAACCTCCAAAATTGGTGGTAGGAATTGTAATTGACCAAATGCGGTACGAGTACATTTATCGCTACTGGGATAAATTAGGCAGTAACGGATTTAAACGCCTGATAAACGAAGGAATGAATTGCAGAAACACGCGATATAACTATGTACCCACATACACCGGCCCCGGACATGCCTCTATATACACCGGTTCTACGCCCATGCACCACGGAATTGTGGCAAATGATTGGTTTAATAGGCAAGGCAACAAAATGATTTATTGCACCAGCGATACATCTGTAAAAACAATAGGTGCACAAAATAATTCAGGAAAACATTCTCCCCGCAATTTATTAGCTACTACAGTAACCGATCAATTACGACTTATCAGCAACTTCAACTCAAAATGCATAGGAATAGCATTAAAAGACAGAGGAGCTATATTACCTGCCGGACAACTTGCCAATGCGGCCTACTGGTTTGATGCCGTTTCCGGAAACTTTGTAAGTAGTTCGTATTATATGGATTCTACGCCTTCATGGCTTATTCAATTTAACAAACAGGAACTCCCTAAAAAATATTTACAAAATACTTGGAATACACTACTGCCCATAGAGCAATATACCGAAAGTTTTCCCGATGCAAATCCATACGAAGGTAGCATTAATGCCGGAAGTCCTGGCGTTTTCCCTTACGATTTAGCTTATTTACACACCAAAGCGGGATTAGGTATAATCCGTTATACTCCGTGGGGAAATACGCTCACTACTGATATGGCAAAGGCAGCTATAAAAGAAGAAAAAATGGGTCAAACCAGTTACACTGATTTCTTATGCCTTAGTTATTCAACTCCCGATTATGTTGGGCATATGTATGGTGCACACTCCGTAGAAGTTCAAGATATTTACCTAAGGCTTGATAAGGAATTGGGCGAGTTTTTTGCTTTTTTGGAAAAAGAACTCGGTAAAGAAAATGTATTAGTATTTCTAACAGCCGATCACGGAGGGGCAGAAACTCCATCTTTGCTTATGGATAAAAAAGCAAATGCCGGTTATTTTCCGTATCAGTTTATAAAGGATACCGTTAATACTTTTTTAAGCAAATGGTTAGGTAGTGGTAATTGGGTTTTTGCATACGAAAATCAACAAGTCTATTTAAATCGCGAGGCTATTGAACAAAAATTAAATACTAACAATAGTCTTTATAATGGGTTATCGGGTAATAAAACTTTTATAAATAATACTAGTTTGGATTACGAAGAAATAAACCAACGAATAGTTGATTTTTTACTTAGTATGAAAGGGGTTGCAAATGCATATACTTCTAAAGAAATAGAACTATATAATCATGAAAACAATTTGGCCACACTGATAAAAAATGGGTTTTACAAAAAACGATCTGGCGATATCATTATTCAATTTGAACCGGGCTGGATGGAATATAACCAGTATGGTACCACACACGGTTCGGAGTATAGCTACGATACACATGTGCCCTTGCTGTGGTGGGGTTGGAAAACTCCCAAAGGAAAAGCAAGTGTAAACAAGGTAAATATAACCGATATTGCCCCCACTTTATCTTTAATTCTAAATGCAAGTTTTCCGAGTGCTTGCGTTGGAAACCCTATTGAAGATTTTTTTAAATAGAGAAACAAGATTTTTTATATTCAACCCTGCAAAATCGTATTTCAGCTAAATTTTTTTATGGTGTACATTTTCTTCACGTACTTTGTTTCAAAACAATTGCCATGAAAAAGTTTATT
Source organism: Flavobacteriales bacterium (assembly GCA_013359255.1). Lineage (GTDB taxonomy): Bacteria > Bacteroidota > Bacteroidia > Flavobacteriales_E > Vicingaceae > BCD5. Next base: position 1,624 of record JABWCF010000020.1, on the reverse strand, counting down.
GCCTTTTTATATATTTCCTATACATTGCTTTCGTGCACTACAGAAACGAAAAAAAAGTTAGATTCAGTCCAAACAGAAAAAAAAGAACTTGAAGGCGATACCCCAAAACTATTAGAGTTCAATGAAGCCTATTCTGCCTTTTTTTGGGCTTTGGTAGATAAAGATGAAAAAACATTTAACACATTTATTCACCCAAAATTTGGAGCATACTTTATCGAATCCAATGGGGCATTACCCTCATTTGTATTCGTAAAGGATATAGCAAATTTTAAGAGAATAACAGACGGAAAATCATTTTTCAATATTGATGCAGAAAAAGTGGGAACAGAACCATTATTAGAGGAGTTGCCTATTGTAATTTGCGAAGGGAATATTTACAATAAACAGGGATGTTTTACGCAAAATATAAATAAACTAAGAGAATCCGGTTTATGGAGTCTCCCTGACCTGAAAGAACAAGATAAAAAAAATATGGACAAATTATCCGAAACCATAGAATACACAGTGGTAAATACTGCAAATTATATATATTATTTTTCACAAATAGACGGAGCATGGTATGTTACCTTTATTGATATGCGAACTCCTTGCCAAGCATAATTTATTCTATCTTTTCTTTTTCATTACATTTGTTGCACAAACAAATTAAATCAGTCTGTATGAAAAATGCTCAATGTCCGCAAATTAGTTGTCCAAGCAACATTACGGTAAATAACGACCCCGGCACATGTGGAGCAGTTGTAAATTATGTAACCCCAGTAGGAACCAATCCATGTGGATCAGGAACCCAAACCTTCAATTATACAGGAAGTGTCCAAACATTTACTGTACCAGTAGGGATTACTAGCGTTACCATTGAAACAAGAGGAGCTCAAGGAGCGCAGGGAAATGGCGGAGCCGGAGGATTTGGAGCAAGAATGATAGGAGATTTTACAGTTACTCCAGGTCAGATATTAACTGTGGTAGTTGGAGGAATGGGAACAACCAGTCAGAATGCCGGAGGCGGAGGCGGAGGTTCTGGAGTAATAAATGGTAATACTCCATTGTGTATCGCTGGAGGAGGCGGTGGTGGTGCAATAAATGAAATTGGTCAACCTGGTTTAACGTCCACCTCAGGAGGGAATTCATCGGGTTTGGGAGGAACAGCAGGAAATGGTGGTCAGAAGGGTTATCAGAGCGGAGACTGTGGATGGGCTGGAGGAGGAGGAGGATTTATTGGTGATGGATATGGGGGAGATGGGTCATGGGATGGAGGCCCACTACCAGGTACATTAAGTGGACCTGCTTCAGGAAAGTCACATGCAAATGGCGGTGCTGGAGGAATCGGTGGAGGATGTCAGTTTTCGAATACAGGAGCTGGTGGTTATGGTTGTGGAGGCGGTGGAAGAGGTGAATATGGCGGTGGTGGAGGCGGTGGATATAGCGGTGGTGGAGGCGGACAATATGTTTCCGGAGTGAATCAAAAAGGTGGAGGCGGTGGCGGAAGCTTTAACTCAGGTACAAATCAGAGCAATACAGCCGGTTTTCAATCTAGCAATGGTCAAGTAATTATTTCATGGGCAGGCGGCCCTGCCACAACCACCCAAACAGCGGGTTTACCCGATGGAGCAACGTTCCCTGTGGG
>JABWCF010000034.1 GCA_013359255.1 Flavobacteriales bacterium | reverse complement strand
GGGTAGCTGGTATCATGTAGCAGGTACTTACAACAAGGCTACAGGGGAGCAGAAGCTCTATGTAAATGGCCAGTTGGTTAATACACGAATCCATCCTGCGGGGAATACGGTTGTGCCATTGACATGGTATTCCGATATGAGAATAGGGCACTCAATGAATGGTAATAGTTACTTTAATGGCAAGATTGATGATGTTCGCCTTTACAATAAAGCCTTAACCAACCAGGAAGTGCAAGATTTGTATAATGCTTTATGAAATGTTTGCTTGCAAAAACTTGAAAGTTGGATTATAGTTTTAAAACAGAAATTGCGCTAAAGTATTCTCAAAAGGAAGGTAAAATTATGTTTTTCCGATCATATAATAGTTTATTTTACTTTGTTCAAAGGCATTTTACATCTTTATTTCCTTTTCTAACCGTGCATAAAACATATAATGTTTTACTTTCTCTATTAGAAAAGCATTTGAGGAAAAAAAAATGTATTTCAATGCCTTTTATTTATCGTATAGATCCCTGCTCTCTTTGCAATTTAAGTTGTATTTCCTGTAAATCGCATTCATTAAAGACTAACGAAAAGAGAATAATGAATTTAGATGATTTTAAAAAAATCATAAATAACATTCAAAGATATGCACTTCGAGTTTCCTTGTATGATATGGGTGAGCCTCTTTTAAATAAAAATATTTATACTATGATCAAATATGCTAGCGATAAACATATAAGCACATTGATTAGTACTAATTTTAACTTATTTAAAAAAGAACATTTAGAGGAACTTTTTAATAGTCAATTAACAGTTTTGGAGCCTTGCCTTGACGGGTTTACTCAAGAAAATTATGAAAAGTACCGAAAAGGAGGCAACGTTGAAGTTGTAAAGAATAATATTGAAATGGTTGTTACACATAAGATTCGCAAAAAAACTAAATTACCTATCGTGGACGTACAGGTTGTTGTATTTGATCATATAAAAGAGGAAATACCTCTCGTCGATAATTTCCTTAAAAAATGTAAGGTTGATAAAATAACCTATCGTGGAGAAGTTTTGGGATTTAATTCTCCAGAAACCACCCGTAAAAATATGCAGACGCAGAACAGAAATGCGTGTTTTTGGCTCTACATTGGCATGATGATCAGGCCGGATGGGAATGTATATCCCTGCTGCGGTCGTGGCTTTGATCGTTTTCCCTATGGTAATCTTTTAAAGAATGATATTTCTGAGATATGGAATAATAAATATTACCGATTTTCTCGTGCCCTTTTTTCAAAAGGACCTGATTTAGATTATGATGAGGAAATGCTGGCTATTCCTTGTATCGCATGTGGATTATTTAAAAAACAGAGGACGATGAAAAAAGATAAATTTGGTTCAGTTTTTCCGGTTAAGTAATTGCGAATGAGCACTATTGTTGTTCTTTGAAAGTACAGAGATCCGCCTGTTGACAGGCAGGCGTTGGTTGGTCATGTTTGAGATTGCGAGCTTCGTTTTGTACTTTGATACACAACTCCCGAACCCATTTTCATGCTGACTTGGTAATGTTCGTGACAATGGATCGTAAGGAGGAGATAGATTATAAAACCTACAACTATTTGTGCCATTAATCCGCATTTACTTCTTACGATAAGATGAATACACTTTGAAATGGAGTTTCCACCAGACAAAAAATATTTCTATGTTCTATTGTTGCATGGTTTTATAAGTATGCAAATGATACGACGGTGGTTGATGCCGTATTGGGTGGATATAGATGGAATTCAGATGCGCAACTTCGGGAGGGTTTTGATGTGCGCTTTTATAAAATCACGCCTGACAGGCTTGAATTTGTTCTTATAACACAGGATGGAAGTGGGAATAGGACGCAGAAAGTTGCAGTAAAGGATTTGGTCAATTCGGTGGGTAGCT
>JABWCF010000031.1 GCA_013359255.1 Flavobacteriales bacterium | reverse complement strand
AGCTACCATTGAAAATAGACCTGCAATCATAATCATTGATAAGAACTTTTTCATGTCTTTTTTAGATTAAGGGTTAATAATTTATTGAATAGTTGGCAAATTTAAAACATTTTCCCTTAATATTAAAAAAAATAAACATTTTCTTTTCTGCATTGTTTCTAAAGCATGGATTCATCTGTAATTATGCGATAGAATATCTCCATTTATTTTATTCTTACAATTAACAACTTATTCGTACTTAGCAAAGCAAACAAATGGTAAGAATATTTTTTCGGTAAAAGAAGTATTCGATTTAATTTTTAAGTACGTAAAATCCTTATAATAATTTTTACTGTATTCATCGGTTGTGGGAATAAAATAGTTCACTTTCATTTTTTGTTCTCTAACAGTCTTACATTTTTTCCAGTATTTCTTACTACAATCTGGTTTTATTTGATATATCAGCGAATTTACCATTTTCGATCTCCACAAGCAATATTCGTTTATTTCTTCTATTGTTTTACCAATAATTGGCAAATGCTCACTAGGTTCTTTTTTAAAAATGATAAAATAATGGGCGGTATCCAGGTTAAGGCTTAAAAATGAATCAGATGGGTTTTTAATTTTTTGGGAATAAACAAATTCTTTCCAATCAGCAATAGTTATTACTTTTTTATCCGCGAACATATTTAATCCAATAGATTTTGTGCCTGGTGGAGGGGGTAAACTTCTATCACCTTTACCGTTACAGTTGAAAATAAGAAAAAATAAGAAGAAACACCGAACAATCATTTTTTCGTAAATCATGTGTCTAAAATATACAAATCACTCTTTGTTTACAAATTTTTTACAAAAGCTCAATCTGCAAATTCTTTAGGCCCAGGCACACATTTACACCCCTTTCCGTTAGCATTGCACCATCCGGTTGAACCGCTCTCCTTACATCTACCCGCTGGTTCGAAGATTTTTGTACTTACGTAACTAAAGGTTTCTTTATGTTTTATAAATGCTGAACATAAATAAATTTGTTTAGTATCTAAATCATCAAAAGTATATGTATAATGGGATGCCGTATTATTAGATAGTGAATAGCCAGAAAAACTAGCCGAGTCATAAAAAAACAGTATCCCTGAATAAAGATTATTTTGATTTGAAACCGCATGATAGATATCTTCATTTTTAAAAGGAAGAAACAATCTGAATTCAAAAATAAACTCTACTCCTTCCAATCTAAACTTATTATTTCTGAAAGTTTGAATATCTGATGAACTTCCACCATTTTCTAATATAGACGAAGTCATTTCTTCTATTAAATCACCTCCGGTTCTATTATAGTTCTCTTCTAATAAGCTATAACTACAATAATAATCGGAAGAGTCGGAATAATTACTAGCTGATATGGCAATACTGTCTATCAAATTTCGAATGATAGAATCTTTTATTAGGTTCAAAGAGGCAAGTTGAATTATTCTTAAATACTCTTTTAAATAATATTCATCCGAAGAGTTCATTCTATGGCTTAATGAGGAGCTATATCTATAGCCCTCTTGATTGCTTTGCAATTTGGATGCTTTTTCACAAGCTAGCTACCATTGAAAATAGACCTGCAATCATAATCATTGATAAGAACTTTTTCATGTCTTTTTTAGATTAAGGGTTAATAATTTATTGAATAGTTGGCAACTATAAAACATTTTCCCTTAATATTAAAAAAAATAAACATTTTCTTTTCTGCATTGTTTTTGAAGTTGATTCGTTAATTGTAATACCTTTGAAAAAAGAATACTTAAACTTTTAAAAAACAAAAAATATGGCCTTTGAATTAGCTCCTCTCCCTTATGCACACAATGCATTAGAACCTTACATTGATAAAGCTACCATGGAAATACACCACGGAAAACACCATGCTGCTTACACCAACAACCTGAATAATGCAATAAAAGGAACCGAATGGGAAAGTAAAACCATTGAAGAAATACTGGCAAACGTTGGAAAGATTAGTACTGCTGTTCGCAACAATGCCGGAGGGTACTACAATCATAACTTGTTTTGGAGTATTATGAAGCCAAATGGTGGAGGAGCTCCGCAGGGAGAACTTGCCAAAGCAATTGATACAACATTTGGAAGTTTTGAAAAATTTAAAGAAGAGTTTTCAACCGCTGCTGCTACTCGCTTTGGTTCGGGTTGGGCATGGCTTTGTGTAACTGCCAATCATTCGCTTTGTGTTTGCTCTTCTGCAAACCAAGATAATCCCTTAATGGATGTTTCGGAGTGTAAAGGCACGCCCATTTTAGGAATTGATGTATGGGAACATGCTTATTACTTACACTATCAGAACAGACGCCCCGACTATATTACTGCATTTTGGAATGTAATAAACTGGGAAGAAGTTTCGAGAAGATTCACTGCCACAAAGAAATAATGAAATCTTTTTTTGTAGTATTTCCACTTTACATTTTCACTACAACTAACTCTTTTTCGGGATTGTTTGCCAACTCGGTAAACCATCCCGAAATTTTTTATACTCTTACCGATAGCAATGAAATTACTCAGACTTCAGACACGATTGTCCATCCTAGACATAAAAAATTAAAAGCGGCTCTATTGGCTCTTACTCTAGGGCATTTTGGGGCACATCGCATCTATTTAAGCACAAACCCTCGCATTCCGGCTGCGTACACTCTAACGCTGGGTGGAGGCTTAGGAATTTTACCTTTGGTAGATTTTTTTAATATTGTGCTTACTAAGGATATTTCCAGATTTCAGAATAGCAGTCGCTTTTTTATGTGGCAAGATGAACCTGTAAAATCAATTATTCAACCGTAACCGATTTGGCTAAATTTCTTGGCTGATCTACATTACAACCTCTCATTACGGCAATATGATACGATAATAACTGTAGGGGTATTACCGATATTAAAGGAGAAAGCAGCTCATCGGTTTCGGGAACTTCTATGGCATAATCGGCTAGATCTTTTGCCAACACATCACCTTCGGTAACCACAGCAATAATTTTTCCTCTTCTGGCTTTTACTTCTTGTATGTTACTTACTACTTTTTCGTACGAGGCTCCTTTTACAGCAATTACCACAACGGGCATTTCCTCGTCTATAAGAGCGATAGGACCATGTTTCATTTCTGCTGCCGGATAGCCTTCGGCATGTATGTAGGAAATTTCTTTTAGCTTTAAAGCCCCCTCTAGTGCTACCGGAAAGGTATAGTTTCTGCCTAAATACAAAAAGTTTTTAGCCTCTTTAAAAACAGAACTGATGCACTTTATATTTTCGTCTGAGTGGTTTAAAAGTTTTTGTATTTTATCGGGAATACTGTTCAATTCGCTAAGCAACTGCCTGAATCTTGATTGAGGAATAGTACCACGTTTAAACCCTAAGCGTAGAGCCATTAAGGTAAGAACGGTTACTTGTGCTGTAAAAGCTTTGGTAGAAGCTACTCCTATTTCCGGTCCGGCATGGGTATATGAACCTCCATGGGTAGCACGAGAAATGGAAGACCCTACCACATTACACACGCCTATAATGGTAGCTCCTTTTGATTTCGCCAACTCTATAGCCGCTAATGTATCAGCTGTTTCGCCCGACTGGGAGATGGCAATAACCACATCGTTTTCATTTATAATGGGATTGCGGTATCTGAATTCCGAGGCGTATTCAACTTCCACAGGTATGCGAGCCAAGTCTTCAAACAAGTATTCGCCCACCAATCCGGCATGCCATGAAGTTCCGCAGGCTACAAAAATAATACGTTGAGCATTCATCATTTTTTGCTCATAATCTAAAATGCCTCCCAGACTAACTATTCCATCGTTTACGTTCAATCTTCCTCTAAAACTATCTCTTATGGAACGAGGTTGCTCGTAAATTTCTTTTAACATAAAATGCTCAAAGCCTCCTTTTTCAATGGCTTCGAGATTTAACTCTAATTGTTGAATATAAGGTGTTTTTTCCTGCTTTTTAATGTTCATTAGGTGCATTTCCTTTCCGGGAGTAAGCACCGCAATTTCTTCATCTTCTAAGTACACTACATTTTTTGTATACTCTACAATAGGGGTGGCATCGGAAGCAATAAAAAATTCGCTGTTGTTTTCGCCAAGACCTACTACCAAAGGGCTGCTTTTTTTGGCAATAATGAGTGTTTCGGGATCGTTTTTGCTCATTACTACTATGGCATACGCTCCAATAACTCCGTTTAATGCCATTCGTACCGCTTCTACCAGTGTTACCTTTTCTTTTTGTTGAATATCTTCTATGAGATGAACTAAAACTTCGGTATCGGTTTCACTTAAAAATTGATGTCCGCGTTTTATTAATTCTTTTTTTAAGGGAGCATAATTTTCTATAATGCCATTATGAATCATGGCAATATCTGTGCTTCCTGAAAAATGTGGATGTGCATTTTCATCGTTTGGCTCGCCATGGGTAGCCCAGCGGGTATGGCCAATACCTATGCAACTTTCTATGTTTTTACCCTCTACGTGTTGTTCTAAAACAGAAACTTTGCCTTTTTTTTTGTAAATAAAAATTTCTTCTTTTAATAGTGCAACTCCGGCACTGTCATATCCGCGATACTCAAGGCGATGTAGACCTTTTATTATAATTGGGTAGGCTTGTTTTTTACCAACGTATGCAACAATTCCACACATAGTTTAAATTATTTTAGTGTAAATAAGGTTTAGCTTTATGGGCGATTCCAACGATTTTTCGTTTTGTAGCATAAGACGAGATGCATTAACAGCCCGACCTGAAACATATAAATAAAAACCGTAATTCTCTTTTTCTCCGTTAACAACCTGATGTATATGCCGGGTAATATTAAAAACATAAGCCCCGCGAGTAGCATCGTATTTTCCTCCGTAGTGTGATTCGCTTTCAAAATAATCTTTTATAAAAAGGTCTTGTCCGGCAGAGTCAACGGCTACCAATACCAGTTTATCAGGTAAGCCAAAAGGGGCGGTTGTTCCTTGCTGAACAGGCAATATTAATTCGGCCTTATTGATTGCAATTTTCCCTTCGGTTTGGTAAGCCGAAAGATAGGGAATTTCTATTTTAACCGATACTCCCGCCATAGATTGAAGGTAAAGTAAGGTAGTATCCGCAGGGTTTCCGCTAAGTGCATTTTCTACAGGCGTAGCTGTATATTGATGCTGAAAAGTGGTAAATCTGGCACATTGATTCGTAATGTTAAACTGGTATTTTGTAGAAACTCCGGTATTGGTATTGGTGTAATAAATTGTTATACGCGAAACGGAAGAAATTAAATCAATATAAGAAACCGATCCGCTGCCAGGAGCCAAAGCCCATTGATAACCAGGAAACATTTTATAGGTATTGCCACTCGAAGGAACTGAAAAATTATTTGTGGGAACAACGTAGATTCCTTTTACAATACTTAAAAAATCATCGTTAGAAGAAAATCCACCTTGTTGAAGTATTTTATCTCCGAAACTGCGGTTTAGTTTTATCTGAATATGTGGAGCCGTCTTTGAGCCATCTAGTAATATACTATCGGTAAAGTTTAATCGAAATGATTTGGAGCCTATCGGATTATTATAGTAATTTATTTTTGTTGTGTTGTAATATGTATTTTCGAAATTTAAATTTTCGGAAACTTCAAAAACACTTACCGAAATAGGACTCAGCACATTACCGTATCCGGCATCTGTTTCTAACGATAAAAGAACGGAATCGCATTTTAATTCCTGAGGGTTTCCGAAACTTACTGAAGAAGAAGATAAGTGCACCTGAGTAGCAAATCCGGCTGTGGTAATACCAAAAACTCCATCATTCATAATTCCCAACAAATTCCATGTGGTTTTAGAGGTTGCCAAACTATCGATTAGGCGTTGTGATGTTATTACGGTTGAGGTATCCGAAAAAATGCCTAGTAAATCATTTTTATCAAAGCCAGGGGTAAGTATCCCCTTTTTTTTGCAAGAAAATAAAAAGATGAAACATAGTGCAAAAACTACAACGGAAAGTAAAAATACTTTCCGTTGTAATTGATATAAAAAAGAGAACAAAACGTTACTCATTATTCAGCTAAAATCTCTTCTTCCAAAAGCACCTCATCGTAAAATTCGGAATAGCGCTGAACAAAACTATCTTCCGGTTGATATTTAAGCACAGGAACTTGTAGTTGTTTCATATATTTTTCTAACTCTTCGTCTATATCGGCACTGCCTTTAATAACACCATCGGCCCATTGCATAGCAGCCTTGTTTAGACTAACAAATGTTGGTTTTTCGTAGGCTTTAAGTTCGTCTTTCGTATTGGCATCCATCATTGCTTTTTTAGCAAATTTGGTATTTAATGCTTCTTTAAAGCCGTTGTTGTAAACAGAATACACCACTTTGGTATTTGAAAAAATAGGATCGTCTTTATAAGATGTTTTTACATACATAGGTATTAAACTACTCATCCAACCCAAGCAATGTATTACATCGGGTGTCCATCCTAATTTTTTAACCGTTTCTAGCACCCCACGGCAAAAGAAAATGGCTCGTTCATCGTTATCTTGTAAAAACTGTCCTTTTTCATCGGTGTATAAACATTTCTTTTGGAAATAATCTTCGTTATCGATAAAGTATACTTGCATGCGTGCCGATTGGATAGAGGCTACCTTAATAATTAAAGGATGGTCAGAATCATTAATAATCATGTTCATACCGGAAAGGCGAATTACTTCGTGCAGTTGATGGCGTCTTTCATTAATACACCCGAAGCGAGGCATAAAAGTTCTAATTTCTTTTCCGATCTCTTGTACACCTTGCGGCAATTTTCGAGCGGCCAAAGAAAGTTCGGTTTCGGGTAAAAAAGGAGTAATTTCCTGAGAGATGAATAAAACACGTTTTTTCTTCATAGTTGGGAGGCATTTTTAGAGTGTAGGCAAAATTACGATAATTTTTCCCGATTTTCAAAGTTTTAAACGCCCTTTTGTTGAAATTGTGAGAAGAACAGAGTTTTATCATTTCATTTTTTATGAATTTAGGGGCCATATATTTTTCAATGGAAATTATACATACAATAGGCATCCTCCAACCGTACATTAATGAATGTAAGGCTCGTCAACTTCAGGTAGGTTTTGTCCCCACCATGGGTGCATTACATGAAGGGCATCTTTCGCTTATCCGACAATCGTTAAAAGAAAACGACATCACCGTATGTAGTATTTTTGTTAATCCAACGCAGTTTAATAATACTAACGATTTAGCAAACTACCCCCGCACCATTGCATCTGATATTCAATTATTGGAAAAAGAGGGTTGTGCAGTAGTATTTATTCCCAACGAAAATGAAATTTATCCATCTGTTTCTTTTAAAACTCTAAGTATAGATTTACAAGACTTAGACAAAAATATGGAAGGGAAATACCGACCCGGACACTTTACGGGTATGGTTACTGTTGTAAAACGCCTATTTGAAATTGTTCAACCCCATAAGGCCTATTTTGGAAAAAAAGATTATCAGCAACTTAAAATTATTCAGTTTATGGTTTCGTATTTTAAGCTGCCCATACAAATTATTGCTTGCGAAACTCTTAGAGAACCAAACGGATTGGCCATGAGTTCACGGAATACACGCCTTAGTGCCGAACAAAGAAAAAATGCTGAAGTAATTTACAGAGCCTTGTTAAACGCAAAGCAAAACTTTTTTACTTTGTCAATAACACAATTAAAAAATCGAATTACCGAAGAAATAAATTCCTGCAAAGATTTTAAAGTGGAATACGTGGAAATAGCCGATGCCAATAGTTTAAAACCAATTATTGATAATGAAAAAATCAATGCCATGGCTTTTGTAGCCTGTTTTGCAGGCGAAGTTCGGCTCATTGACAATATACATCTCTCTTAATTTATTACTTTTGCAACACCATGAATATTGACGTACTAAAATCGAAAATACACCGCGTAAAAGTTACCGAGGCCGATTTAAACTATATTGGCAGTATTACCATTGATGAAAACCTGATGGAAGCCGCTAACCTTATTGAAGGAGAGCAGGTACACGTGCTAAATTACAGCAACGGAGAAAGAATTATAACTTACGTAATTACTGGCGAAAGGGGTTCCGGTGTAATTTGCCTGAATGGACCTGCAGCCCTTAAATTTTCTCCCGGAGACTATGCCATTGTGTTATCATACGCTAGTATGCCTTTTGAAGAAGCTAAAAAATTTAAACCGGCCATTGTATTCCCTAATGCCGAAACCAACTCGCTGAAATAAATTTTAAAAATTTTGAAACGATCTATTGTTTCGATTCTTAAAGTGGTGCTGCCTATTGCACTGGGTATTTTTCTTATTTGGATTGTAGCTAGGAAGTTTACTCCCAAAGATATTAACGAAATAAAAGGTTCTTTTGAAAAAGCAAATTACGGATGGATATTTTTATGCATCTTCTTGGGGATACTCAGTCATGCAAGCCGTGCATGGCGGTGGAAATACACCTTGGAACCTCTTGGTATAAAACCAACTTTTTACAACAGTTTTTTTTCGGTAATGATTGGGTATTTTGCCAATATGGCCATACCACGTTTGGGCGAAGTATCACGCTGTGCTGTTATGGCTAAGTATGAGAAAGCTCCTTTCGATAAACTTTTCGGCACCGTAATAGCCGAGCGGGTGGCCGATATGCTCATTCTACTCACTCTTATTATCACCGTCCTTTTTATGCAATTCGATACCCTGAAAGAGTTGTTTTTTAATACCTCCATCGGTCAAAAACTTAGCGGTCCGCTCTTCTATATTTTAATAGCTGTTTTCTTGTTACTAGGTTTATTTCTATTCAAATTGATTAAAAATTCTTCGCTCCCCTTTTTCGAAAAAATACGGCAACTGCTGGGTGGAGTATTTGAGGGCATTCGGTCTATTATAAACATGAAACAAAGAGTTGCCTTTTTATTTCACACACTATTTATTTGGAGCATGTATTTACTTATGCTTTGGGTAGCCTTTTTTAGTTTAGAAGAAACTTCTCAAATTCCATTTTCTGGTGTAATGAGTTGTTTTGTAATGGGCGGAATAACCATTGCCGCCACCAATGGAGGCCTTGGAGCATATCCGTTGGGCATACAATCGGTACTGCTTTTATATGGTGTAACCGCAAACGCAGGATATGCCTTTGGATGGATTGTGTGGACTGCTCAGGCTATTATGCTTGTGGGCTTGGGTATTTTATCCTTAATTTTAGTTCCGCTGTTTAATAAAAATCCAAAAGCATGAATTCATTTGAGGCAATTAAATGCAAAATACACACAACTCAAACCATTCAGCCCATACTTGCCACCTGGCGGTTGAAAAGTGAAAAAATTGTATTCACAAACGGATGTTTTGATATTTTACATCCGGGACATGTGGAATATCTTGCTAAAGCAAGAAGTATGGGGAACCGGATGATAGTGGGCATAAACTCAGATGCTTCGGTAAAAAAACTTGAAAAAGGAAACAGTCGTCCCATTCAATCGGAAGAGGCAAGAGCCCTTGTATTAGCCTCCTTACAGATGATAGATGCGGTAATCATTTTTAATGAGGAAACTCCCCTAGAACTTCTCCTCGTTATACACCCCGATATACTTGTGAAAGGTGGAGACTATGATGTCCACGAAACCAATCCTTCTTCTAAGAAATACATTGTGGGTAGCGATGTAGTTAAAACCAAAGGAGGTTCTATTATAACCATTCCTTTTGTAGAAGGCTACTCTACTAGCAATATAGAGAAAAAAATAAAAGGGTAAATTAGCCGAATTAACTTAAGGTCTTGTCTAAATCTAAAATTAAAACCAGTTTTTTTTGTCAAAGTTGTGGGCATAATGCCCCGAAATGGCTAGGCAAATGCCCTTCTTGCGGACAATGGAATACTTTTGTTGAAGAAATACTAAAAAAAGAAAACGAAAATTCAAACCTCCCGTTTACCTCTAAAACTTCAAAAATTCAGGTTATTTCTGAAATCGAAATAGGAGCTGAACACCGCATTTTACTTCACGATTTGGAACTAAATCGCGTACTAGGTGGTGGTTTGATTCCAGGTTCAATCATACTATTTGGGGGTGAGCCTGGCATAGGAAAATCTACCTTATTGTTACAAATTGCCCTTGGGTTAAAAAATAAAAAAGTGCTCTACATTTCGGGTGAAGAAAGCGAACAACAAATAAAGATGCGGGCCGAACGTATAGAAGCCGGAAATAAAAACTGTTACGTTCTTACCGAAACTTCACTGCAACATATTTTTAAACACTTGGAGCAGCTACAACCCGAACTGCTTGTTATTGATTCCATTCAAACCCTACATACCGCATTAATAGACAGTTCGCCCGGAAGTGTATCGCAAATAAGAGAATGTACAGGTGAACTGCTACGATACGCGAAAGAAAGCAATACACCGGTTTTTTTAATTGGTCATATTACCAAAGATGGAAATATTGCCGGGCCTAAAATTTTAGAACACATGGTAGATGTTGTGTTGCAATTTGAAGGCGACCGAAACCATATTTACCGCTTACTACGCAGCATAAAAAATCGTTTTGGTTCTACTAACGAGTTGGGCATATACGAAATGATAAGTTCAGGCTTACGTGAAGTAAGCAATCCTTCTGAAATATTAATAAGCCACCGCGATGAACAGTTAAGTGGTGTAGCCATTGCTGCTACCATGGAAGGTCTTCGACCAATGCTTATAGAAGTACAAGCATTGGTAAGTACAGCAGCATACGGCACTCCTCAACGCTCTTCTACCGGTTTTGATTTAAGAAGATTGGGAATGCTATTAGCTGTACTTGAAAAGCGTTGCGGCTTCAAACTAGCGGCCAAAGATGTATTTCTGAATATTGCCGGTGGTATTCGGGTAGATGACCCCGCAATAGATTTGGCAGTGATTTGTGCGGTGCTCTCTTCCAGCGAAGATATTTCTATAAACCCTAATATTGCATTTGCTGCCGAAATAGGATTATCGGGCGAAATACGCCCTGTTACAAGAATTGATCAACGTATAAGCGAAGCAGAAAAATTGGGATTCGAAAAAATATTTATTTCTAAATACAATAAAAAAGGTTTAGATATAGAAAAATTTAAAATCGAAGTTGTTTTTGTAAGCCGGGTTGATGAAGTTTTTCGCTTGTTATTTGGTTAAATGTACTTTGTAAAAACACCATACCTGCTTAAAAAAATTTACTCCGGTTTAATTTGGGAAGTTCACAATAACCACAATCAGGTTTTTCTCACTTTTGACGATGGCCCTACCCCCGGTATTACAGAAGAAGTGCTTACCATTCTTGGTAAAAACAACGCAAAAGCTACCTTTTTTTGCACAGGTAAAAATGTAGAGAAAAACCCTGTTCTTTACCAACACATATTACAGGAAGGACATGCCGTAGGAAACCATAGTTTTCTGCATCAAAATGGTTGGAGAATAAACGATGCTGATTATGTTCAAGATATAAAAAGATGCTGCAACCTAATTGATTCAAATTTATTTCGCCCACCTTATGGTAAGATTACCTTTTCGCAAATAGAAAAATTAAAATTTGATTTTAAAATTGTGATGTGGAGTGTTCTAAGTGCCGACTTTGATGATACCATTACCCCTCAACAATGTTTAAAAAACAGTATAGACCAAATTAAGTCTGGTTCTATAATCGTATTTCATGATAGTGAAAAGGCAAAAAAAAATATGCTTTATGCCTTACCCCGTTTTTTAGAGTATTGCCATGCAAAAAATTTAATTCCTTCTTCTTTGCATTCTTTATCTGCTGTTTCTATCTAAGCATTGAATACTCTGTTCCTTTTGACTTTGACTAAATCTCGAAGTATTTCCACTATCTAATCCTTACTAAAAAAATCAACCTGTTTAATGTACCACTATTCTATAAACAGCACTTTGATTGTTTGCTTTAACCGTTAACATATACACTCCGCTACCCACATTCCTAAGATGAATGGTTTCATTAATATTTCCATTTTGTTGCTGTAATAAATCTGAGTAAACCACTTGACCTAAGGTATTTTTAATTTCCAGTTTGTATTCTCCGGGCAAATTTAAAAAACCGGAAAAAGTAAATTCTCCGTTGTTTGGATTAGGGTATATTTTAAGATCTGAAAAAACAGTATTTTCTTTTACATTACTTGCATCTAAGATGGCATCAAACTCATCGGAAGAGTTATAGCATCCATTTGTATCCGTAACTTCTACTGTGTAGTTACCCGATTGGGAAATGGTATAGTTTTGAAATATTGCTCCGGGAATTAATGTGCTGTTAAAATACCACTGGTAGGTAGCATAAGCAGGATTACAGGTTAATACATTTCCGGATTGCGTAATGACAGGCACGAGAGGCAAAGGATGCACAGTAATCACAACGGTTGCAGAACCCACACACCCTTCAATACTTGTTCCGTTAACAGTATAGGTTATACTTGTGGTGGGGAAAGCAAATACTGTATCTCCGCTTGTATTACTTAATCCGGTACCCGGCAGCCAAGAATAAACAGAAGCTCCACTCGCAACCAACTGTACGGTATCCTTTTCGCACATTTCATGAGAAGGAGGAACCACTGATATGATGGGAATAGGAGAAACCTCTACCGTAATAGTAATTGGACTACCCACACAAGCATTGGCCGTTGGTGTTACAGTATAAACAGCCGTACCATTCGATTGTGTAATAGTATTAAGAGTTTGCGAAATTAAAGAACCACTTCCATTAGATGCACCGGTTACATTTGTTTGATTAACAGTCCATGCAAAACTTGTTCCCCCCACATTAGAACTTAAATTTATACTTACTGTTTCTCCAGAACAAATAGAATCAGCAGGCGGTGTTGCTGTGGCCACAGGATTTGGCTTAACCGTTACTACTACAGTAATGGGCGTGCCAGTACATCCGTTTGCCGTAGGGGTAATAGTGTATGTGGCTGTACCGTTAGTGCCTCCGGTAGCCGTTAATGTCTGGGAAATG
>JABWCF010000030.1 GCA_013359255.1 Flavobacteriales bacterium | reverse complement strand
CCTAAGTCTAAATTTAACCGGATATTCCAAGGGAATGTATTTTATTAAAATTGGAATATACAGCCGAAAAATTATGGTAGAATAAATTTTTCTTTGTGCCTTTTGCAAAACTACGTTATGTGTTTTGTGGTAAATTAAAGAGCATCATTAGTCATTAGGAAATAGGCATTATTTATTTCTTTTCCTCATTATTAAAATCATTTTTAGCACAACAGAATAGTACTTACCTTTGCGAGCAAAACAAAAAAATATGAAAGGTAGATTTAACTGGTGGGCCGAGTGGATGACACGTAAAAAAGCGTATGCATACGCTGAAGAAAAGCAACTAAACGAAGATAAATTCAACGCTATCTGTGCCGGAACGGGTTTGCCGAATATACATCAAAAATCTACTTTTAAGTTTAAAGATGTAGCCGATGGTGCCGCCCGTTTTATCGGCAATTCGCCTAGTGGGGAAAAACCTTTTGCTCGTATTTATACCCGCTTGGGGAACCCCAATACAGAGCATCTAGAAAAAGTTTTATTCCAGTTAGAATGTCAGCATATTATAGATAATGCATTAAAAAAAGACGAACAAACACCTACCATGGCTTCCTTGGTATTTGCATCGGGAATGGCTGCTATTACCACCGTTATTTTAGGATTTGTTCGCCCCGGTGATGCAATAATTGTAGGAAATGTATATGGGTGTACCGATTCGTTTATGCGTTTTTTACAAAAGCGTTTTGGAATAGAAATTATTTTTGTGGATGCTACAAAAGCCGAAAATATAAAACAAACTATTGATGCGCATCCTAATGTGGTAGCGGTTTTAATCGAGTCGCCCGATAACCCCACGTTGCAACTTTGTGATATCGAAGCCATTTCAAAATACACCGAACCCGAAGAAATAATGCTCATTGTAGATAATACCTTTTGTTCGCCTTTTCTTCAGCAACCTTTTCGTTTGGGAGCCGATGTAGTAGTACATTCACTAACCAAATATGTTAACGGACATTCTGCTTCTATAGCCGGTGCTGCTATTGGCCCCTACGAGTTTTTCAGCAAAGAAGTATATCCGGTGTATAAAGATTTAGGTCCCACCCCATCACCTTTCGATAGTTGGTTAAACAGTTTAACTCTTCAGGAAATGGGTGTTCGCATGAAACACCAATGCCAAACCGCACAACGCATTGCCGAATTTTTGGAAGCACACCCAAAAATTGAACGTGTTTTTTATCCCGGACTAAAAAGTCATACACAATATGCACTATGTAACAAGCAAATGCGTAACGGTGGAGCCGTAATTTCTTTTGAAGTAAAAGGAGGCTTTGATGCAGGAGTAAGTTTAATGAACTTCTTTGCACGAAACGATACCCCTATGGAATTGGCGGTTAGTTTGGGTTCAGTAATTAGTTATATAGAACATCCGGCCAGTATGACGCATGCGGTGGTACCCGAAGAAGATCGCATTCAGCGGGGAATTACCAATTCACTAGTTCGTCTTTCTATAGGAGTAGAGGGCTATAGCGTTCTTGCCGAAGCGATAGACAGAGGGCTAAACCAGTAACTTGCTTCGTTAACAAATCTTAATTTTCAACACCCGTAAGCGGGTATGCTTATCTTTCCCTAATTTTGAAAGCGATGGCTGATTCGCTCGTAATTATACCTACCTACAACGAAAAAGAAAATATAGAACGCATGGTGCGTGCCGTATTTGCACTGCCTTCTCCTTTTCATTTATTGGTAATAGATGATGGCTCTCCCGATGGTACGGCTGATATTGTTAAACTATTAATGCAAGAATTTTCAGGAAAACTTTTTTTAGAAGAAAGAAAAGGAAAGTTAGGATTAGGAACAGCCTATATACATGGGTTTAAATGGGCTTTACAAGGCACATACAAATTTATTTTCGAAATGGATTGTGATTTTTCACACAATCCCAACGACCTCATTCGATTGAAAGAAGCCTGTTTACACGGGGCCGATGTGTCCGTTGGTTCTCGCTACGTAAAGGGCGGAAGCGTTATAAACTGGCCGATGGGAAGAATACTTATGTCGTACTTTGCTTCCGTTTATGTTCGCTGTGTTCTTTGGATAAATATTAAAGATACTACGGCAGGTTTTAAATGTTATAAAAGAGAGGTATTGGAAAAAATTGATTTTAATGCTATTCATTTTGTAGGATATGCCTTTCAAATAGAAATGAAATACACCGCCAGTAAACTTGGATTTAAAATAATAGAAGTGCCCATTGCCTTTACCGACCGAACCGAAGGGGTGTCTAAAATGAGTAAAGGTATTTTTAAAGAGGCATTTTGGGGCGTACTGCAAATGCGATTTAAAAAAATAAAATCAAAATGAGTTTTTTAATAAAAAATGCAAACATTGTGAACGAAAATAAAATCTTTCGTGCTAATGTATACGTAGAGGGAGAGTATATTAAAACCATATCCGAAAATGAGATACTTGTTTCCTCTTCAACAAAAAGTATTGATGCAACAGGTCAATACTTACTTCCCGGATTAATTGACGATCAGGTACACTTCCGCGAACCCGGCCTTACTCACAAAGCCGATATTTACACCGAAGCCAAGGCTGCTGTAGCCGGTGGTATAACCTCGTTTATGGAAATGCCTAATACCGTTCCCAATACGCTTACACAAGAACTGTTAGAACAAAAATACCAACGAGCAGCAGAAACATCTTTGGCCAATTTTTCTTTTTACATGGGCGTTTCTAACGATAATATAAAAGAGGTACTAAAAACGAATCCTGCCAACGTATGTGGAGTAAAAGTTTTTATGGGCTCATCTACCGGAAATATGTTGGTAGATAAAAAGCAAGTGCTCGAAGCGTTATTTTCCGAATGTAAGTTACTTATTGCCACACACTGCGAAGATGAACATACCATTCGCGAAAACTTTCAACAATTTAAAATGCAGTATGGCGATGCCATTCCGCTAAGTGCTCACCCTCTAATTCGCTCGACTGATGCCTGTTACAAATCATCTGCTTTTGCGGTAGAGTTGGCAACTAAGTATAATTCCCGTTTGCACATTTTACATATTTCAACTGAAAAAGAACTTTCACTTTTCCGGAATGATGTTCCTTCTTCGCAAAAAAATATTACAGCCGAAGCATGTATTCATCACCTTTGGTTTAGCGATGAGGATTATGAAAAAAAAGGAAATTTTATAAAATGGAACCCTGCCATAAAAACAAAAAACGATAGAGAGGCTATTTTAAATGGAGTGTTGAATGGAACAATAGATGTAATTGCCACCGACCATGCCCCGCATACTAAAGAAGAAAAAGAACAACCTTCTTTAAAGGCTCCTTCTGGAGGACCTTTAGTGCAACACGCTTTAGTAGCACTGCTCGAATTATACCATCAACAAAAAATATCGCTTGAAAAAGTGGTAGAAAAAACAGCACATACCCCCAGCGAAATTTTTAAAATAGAAAATCGAGGCTATATACGCGAAGGGTTTTTTGCCGATTTGGTTTTAGTCAATTTACAAGACCCATGGCAAGTTAATAAATCAAATATTTTATACAAATGTGCATGGTCGCCTTTTGAGGGAAATACCTTTCATTCGAAAATAACACATACCTTTGTAAATGGGCATTTGGCTTATGAAAAAGGCTATTTTAACGAAAGCCAAAAAGGGAAAAGACTTTTATTTAAAAGATGAAAATAGAGAATATCATTTCTGCTCTTTTACTTTTTTATATTCTTTGTTCTTGCAATATGAAAGAAGAAAGAATGCCCGATGAAATTTTAAACGAAAAGGAAATGGTGGCCTTAATGAGTGATATGCAGTTGGCCGAAGCCATTGTAAAACTTCAAGTCAACAGGGTAGATAGCACTTCTTTTTTTACAGATTCTCTTTTTTCTCAGGTATTCAAAAAACACAATGTTAGTAAAGAAAAATTCAAAAAAAATTTCGATTACTACAACTCAAATCCTGTTTTAATGGAAGAAATATACAACCAGGTAATAGAAAAATTATCTGAAGAACAGGCCGGCCTAAAGGGCGAAGTGCAGAAAGAGGAGTAAAGCTAAAACATGATACAAATCATTTTATTCAGTAAGCAGATTTCTTTTTCTTTGCGATATGCTAAATAAAACATACTGATGAAAAAAAACTACACCATACGCACCCGCATTTGGGTTGACGAAAAAGAAGGGCCGTTTTTAGGCATTGGCAGGGTTGTTTTGTTAGAAAAGATTAAGCAAACTGGCTCGATTACAAATGCCGCCAAAGAAATAAAAATGAGTTATAGGCAAGCCTGGCAGTTAGTAGAAGATATGAATCAGCGTGCAGAAGAGCCACTGATAGAAAAAGTATTGGGAGGGAAAAACGGGGGCGGGGCTATACTCACTAAAGCCGGTGAAAAAGCAATCAAATCGTTTTATGCATTAGAACAAAAGGTTAAAAAATTTGTTGCAAACGAATCAAAGAAACTAAAATTTTAGCCCGATGAAGGAAAACGAAAATCATGAAAATAGCTACATTCCTGCCGGAGAACGCATACCGGTAAAACGTTTAGTATCAAAGAGAGATATAGGTATAGAAGCCTTTGAATTAGTAAATGGAAATTTAATGTTGGAAGCAACACTCCTAGACCCATATCACTTAATCAGGCTAAATATTCATATAAACCCAAATACCAAAGAAATTGTACACGCCAAAAGCGAATTTGGAAACCATCCACACGCTGCTTGTCCATTGGTTGCCGCCAAAGCTACATCGCTTATTGGCTTAAAAATTGAACGCGGTATAACCCGCAAAGTTTCCGAACGCATTGGCGGAAGCGAGGGATGTATTCATTTGCGTGAGCTAACCCTAGAAACCATCAACTTTGCTGCCACCGCCTTAATCGGCTATGATGAAGGTTTTGGCTTAATGAGCAGAGATTTTAATTTGTTAGACGAACAAAAAAAGTTCGAACTTTCTAAGCATCTGCTTAACAATTCATGCTACGTTTATAAAACATAAAAGCTAAAATTCAAAATTCAATCCTCGTACCCATCTATCGTTATTCACAAAAAAACATGCCGAAAAACATGAAAATAAATTTTTTTCAAAAAACCGGTCTTATCTTATTTATATGCTTGCAAACTCAGTTAGCATTATCGCAAACGCCCGTAAATTCTACTGAAGGAGTTTCTTTAAAAGAAAGTAGCGTTCAGCAAAATGCCGATTCTATTAAGAAAGTTGCTCAACTAAGCGAAAGCCCAGCGGTTCAAAAATTATTCATCGTAACGGCTGAACTGAGGCCAAGAGCGGAATTTCGCTATGGATACAGACAATTGCGTGCCGATAGCTCTGAACCTGCCTATTTTGTGAACCAACGTACACGTTTTAACATCACTTATAAAACCGAAAAATTAATTTTCCACACATCCATTCAAGATATCAGACTTTATGGACAAACCGGGCAGTTTTCAGCCAACGGAACCATTGGCATGTTTGAAGCCTATGCAGAGCCAAAACTCACTAAAAATTTATCCTTGCGAATTGGTCGCCAAAGATTAGCCATAGATAATGACCGCCTGTTTTCTGCAGCCAACTGGGCACAAGCAAGTCGGGCACATGAAGGCATACGACTTATTTACGCCAATACCAAATTAACTACTGATTTAGTGGGTGCTTTTAGTCAGGAAAAAGAAAATATTTTCGGCACCGATTTTTCTCCAACAGCAAACAACAACTATAAAATACTTGGAGTACACAACCTGAAATACAAATTCAGTGACGCTTTTGCTCTAACAACCATTACCGCAACCGATGGATTTGAAAATAAAACCAATAAAAAAGTACTCTACCTGAGGGCTACCAGCGGAGGTCGTGTAGAATTTACCAAAAAAGCACTTTATGCAACGGTGGCAGGATATTATCAATATGGAACAAACCCCGATGGAAAAGAAATTGCTGCATATTACATACAACCCGAATTACAAGTAAAAATAAGTAAACTAACCACCCGCCTTGGTGCTGAATATATGACCGGTGATAATGCTACGCAAGCATCTAAGATTTATAAATCGTTTATTCCACTCTATGGCGTAGCTTGGAAATTTATGGGTAACATGGACTATTTTACTGCGTTTCCATCAAATACTAAAAATGGAGGATTAAACAACCCATATCTTTTTTTAATTTACGATGTAAATAAAAAGTTATCGCTACGTGCCGATGGTCATTTATTCTTTACGCAAAACAAAGTGCTAAATAAAAATAAAGAAGTAATAGACCCTTATCTGGGTTTTGAAAACGATTTATCTTTCCGAATTAAATTTAATGAATACACCACTTGGGACTTTGGCTTTTCTTACATGATTGCTACCAAAAGTATGGAAACTATTAAAGGGGGGAATGCTGCCCATACGCCCATCTGGAGTTATACCATGATTACTTTTAAACCCGAATTATTCAACTCTTCTAAAAATAAGTAAACCTAAAAATAAATCTGTATGAAAAAAGTAACATCTGCCTTACTGCTAGCCGTATTATTCTTGTGCTCCATTTCGTATGCACAGAAAGAAAGTAAATCCTTGTTAATTTACGTGGGTGCAGCCTCAAAGCCCCCAACAGAAGAAATTGTTGCACAGTTTCAGAAAGAAACAGGTATAAAGGTAGAAGCCATTTTTGGCGGCTCGGGTTATATAATGTCGCAAATGAAATTAGTCGGCAAAGGAGATATTTATTTTCCGGGTTCTTCCGATTATATGGAAATCGCCAAAAGAGAAAAATTAGTTTTTCCTGAAACAGAAAAAAAAGTGGTGTATTTGGTAAACGCCATCAATGTTCAAAAAGGAAATCCTAAAAACATTCAATCGTTAAAAGATTTATGTAAGCCAAGGTTGAAAGTGGCTATCGCCAATCCGGAGGGAGTTTGTGTAGGATCTTATGCCGTAGAAATTATCGAAAAAAATCTGAGCAAAGAAGAAAAAGAACAATTCCGCAAAAATCTTTCAAACTACACCGAAAGTTGCGATAAAACGGCTTCCGCAATAGCGTTAAAAACCGTTGATGCCGTGATAGGATGGGAAGTTTTTCAATACTGGAATCCCGATTTGATAGAAACCATTCCGCTTAAAAAAGAGGAGATTGTTCGTATTGGATATATTCCTATAGCCATTGCCACCTATACGAAAGATAAAAAAACAGCCCAAAAATTTATTGATTATGTGAATGGCCCCAAAGGGAAAGCCATTTTTAAAAAATACAGTTATTTTGCAAACCCTGCCGAAGCAGAAAAATACATTGGTGCAAAGAAACCGATAGGAGGAGAATACGTAGTACCCGCTTCATGGATGAATAAATGAGTTTAAAAAAAGTAGTCATATCTTCCGCTATCAGCATTTTGTTGGTTTATGCAATGTTGATTGCTTCCACTTTTTATTTTTTCGATACCAAAGAACTACATAAAGCGTTTACCGACCAACGTGTGTTACACGCCATTTGGATAAGCGTAGCTGCCGCTTGCATAGCAACAGTAATGGCTTTACTTTTAGCGATACCTTCTGCCTATGCACTCAGTCGTTATTCGTTCAAATTAAAACCGGCAGTTGATGTTTTTTTAGAATTACCCATGATTGTTTCTCCGGCTGCTTTGGGGGCTATTCTGCTCATTTTTTTTTCAACCCCGCTTGGATTATTAATTCGAGATAATGTACTGGATGTGGTTTACACTTTTGCCGGAATTGTAATAGCTCAGTTTATTACAGTGCTGGGAATTTGTACTCGCTTAATGAAAGCCGTGTTCGATGAAATTCCCGTTCGATACGAAAACATTGCCCGCACCTTGGGAGCAAGCCCACGCCACGCCTTTTTTAAAATTTCCTTGCCTCTTGCCAAAAAAGGATTGCTCTCATCGGTTATTCTTACCTGGGCAAAAGCAGTGGGCGAATTTGGTGCTACCATTACCGTTGCCGGCAGTATGGCTATGAAAACCGAAACCTTACCCACCGCTATTTTTATGAAACTCTCCATGGCCGATATAAAAGGTACCGTAATGATTATTCTTATTTTATTCGGCATTAGCATGTCCTTACTTATTTTTACCCGTTACCTGTTGCGAAATAAGCAGTATGATTGAACTGAGAAACATAACCATACATGCCGGCCAATTTTTATTGGAAAATGTTTGCCTGAAAGCCGAAGCAAACAAGTTCCATGTGTTACTTGGACCTAGTGGAAGCGGAAAAACACTTTTGCTCGAAACCATTGCTGGGCTTATTGCCCCAAGTTCGGGCCAAATATATTTATCGGAAAAACTCATCAATAAAATCCCTTCCGAAAACAGGAATATTTCTTACCTGCCACAGGATAATGCTCTCTTCCCAAATAAAAATGTTTTTAAAAATATAGCCTTTGGCTTAAAACTAAAAAAACAGCTTGCCAAGGCCACAATTGAAGAAAAAGTACACGATATGGCCTCGAAATTAAACGTAAGCCATTTGCTGAGCCGCAGTGTTGTACACCTTAGTGGTGGCGAACAACAACGTGTGGCACTAGCAAGGGCATTGGTATTAAATAAACCGGTTTTACTACTCGATGAACCTACCTCTTCCTTGCACGAATCTATGCAAGAAGATTTTTGCCTGTTACTGAAAAGACTGCAAAAAGAATACAAGCTAACGGTTTTAATGACTACCCACCATAAAGACAGTGCTTTTTTGGTAGCCGATAGTTTGCACTTTGTAGATAAAGGGGCCATTCGCTTAAGTGCCGATATTCAAACTATTTACCATTCGCTTCTACCTAAAAATATTGCCCATTTACTGGGTGTAAGTAATTTTTTTACCTTATCTCCTGCCAACCAAAACAATCGGTTTTATTGTGAAGAATTAAAAACCACCTTTGCTTTTACCCAAAAAAACATTGAAACCACAACATTTAGTATTGGTGTAAAACCAGAGAATATACGGGTAATTAAAGAAGAAGATATTCATAACGAATACCCAAACCGTTTTGTTGCAGAAGTAGAAGAAATGCTATATAAAGAAAACGATACCTTGGTGCTGTTAAAAGTGCCTGCAACTTCGTTTCGCTTGAAAATGCAACTCACTACCTACAATCAAAAAAAATTAAACATTACCGTAGGAAAATTATTGCACTGTAAAATCAAAGAAGAATACATCAGCCTTGTTCATTGAGTAGGGCAACCCAATTTCAGAAGTTACGTCATTTTCTCAACACTTACTTAATTTTTATTTATGAAAACTTTTATTTCTTTTTTGCTGATTTGGCTTGCAGCACAATTTTGTGCGGCACAAATTACCGTTTTACAAGAAGATTTTACCAACTATATTGGTACTCCGGGAACTGCTCCTGCCGGTTGGCACATCTCTAATCACGATTATTATAACACGGTTGCTTCATCGGGTACAAGCGGACCTAACAGTATGCGGTTTTCGCTAACGGGTTCTTCCGAACTTATTTCTCCGCAGTTTGCTTATGGCGATACACTCCGTTTTTGGCTAAAAAACAACGGAGTTAGCACACCTAACACTAATTTTTTTCAGGTTTTTGAATCGGCCGATAGTGTAAACTGGAATCAGATAACCAATTTAGACCCACAGGTTAGTCCAGGAAATGGGTTAAGCCAAACCTATACATACCTGCTTCTACCAACCAGCAAATGGGTAAAATTTGTGTATTTGAAGTGGGGTGGAGGAAATTTGGCACTAGATGATATTAGAGTTATTGCAAAAAAAATTGCCTATTGCGGCACCAACAATGGACTATTTACTTCTTGCGGAGAAGTTTGTTTTATAGATTCTTCATTGGGAAATCCGGCTACATGGAGTTGGAATTTTGGAGATAATAGTGTATCTCCTCAACAAAATCCTTGTCATACATATATTTTTCCCGGCACATATTCGGTTACTCTTACCGTATGTTACCCTAACAATGTTTGCTATATGCACTCTATTCAAATAGTAATTTACCCAAACACACAAGCGGCTTTTAGTTTGCCAACGCTGCAATGCCAAGGCGATACTACTTGTTTTACTGACCAAAGTACATCGCAAAATGCAACGGTTAATGCATGGAAATGGTATTTTGGCGATGGAGACAGTAGCATGGTACAACATCCCTGCCATTTGTACGATACCAACAGCGTGTTTAACGTAACACTTATTGCCACCAATAACTATGGATGCTCTGATACTTCTACTGCCCAGCAAACTATAGCACCTTCGCCTGTGGCCGATTTCACTTACACCATAAACGGCAATACCATAAACTTTACCGATTTCACTACCATTAATGCAGGAATAATTTACTGGAACTGGAATTTCGACAATTTAGGTTCATCACCACTTCAGCATCCTGCTTTTACTTTTCCGGGCAACGGAAGTTACGAGGTTTGCCTTAGCATAACTTCCGACCAATGGTGTTACGATTCGGTTTGTAAAATCGTAGTTATTACCGGAGTAAACGAGTATAATTTATTGGAAAAAGTTCAAGTATTTCCAATTCCATTTTCCGAGCGGTTGAATATAAAAAATATTTTTTCTGAAACGGCAGAAGTAAAAATTACCAATACGATAGGGGAAGTTATTTTTGCAAAAAGCACAAAAGAAAATGTATTGGAAATGGATGTACAGAACTTAGCAACCGGCCTTTATTTTCTGAGCGTTTCAGATAATGCAGGAAATATTTTTACAAAAAAAATAGTAAAGCAATAAATGGATTATAACTTTTTTAATGCTTCCGATAAACTTGTTTTTTTATTTAATATTCCTGTTAACTCTTTTGCCGAAATTCTTTCTTGCTGCATGGTATCGCGTTCACGTAGGGTTACGGTATTATCTTGTAAAGTCTGGTGGTCTATGGTAATACAGTAAGGCGTTCCAATGGCATCTTGCCTGCGGTAGCGTTTGCCAATAGAATCTTTTTCATCGTACTGTAAATTAAAATCGAATTTTAATTGCTGCATTATTTCTTCGGCTTTTTCAGGCAGGCCGTCTTTTTTCATTAAAGGAAGTACGGCTACTTTTACAGGTGCTAAAAACGGGGGAAGTTGTAATACAACACGTTCGGTTCCGTCTGCCAGTTTTTCTTCTTTGTACGAGGAGGAAAGAACAGCCAAAAACATGCGGTCTAAGCCAATGGAAGTTTCTATTACGTAGGGTACGTAACTTTCGTTAATTTCCGGATCGAAATATTTTAAATTTTTTCCACTGTATTGTTCGTGGCTTTTTAAATCGAAATCGGTGCGGGAGTGTATTCCTTCCAACTCTTTAAATCCCATTGGAAATGCAAATTCTATATCGCAGGCCGCATTGGCGTAATGGGCCAGTTTAATATGGTCGTGAAAGCGGTATTTTTTTTCGGAAATTCCTAGTGAAAGATGCCATTGATAACGTGCGTTTTTCCATTTTTCGTACCACTGCATTTCGGTGCTGGGGCGTACAAAAAACTGCATTTCCATTTGCTCAAACTCTCGCATGCGGAAAATAAATTGCCTTGCTACAATTTCGTTGCGAAAGGCTTTTCCGGTTTGTGCAATGCCGAAAGGAATTTTCATTCGTCCGGTTTTATACACATTTAAAAAATTTACAAAAATACCTTGTGCTGTTTCTGGGCGTAAATAGATTTTATTTGAATCTTCGGCTACCGAACCCATTTCGGTGCTAAACATTAGGTTAAACTGACGTACATCGGTCCAATTACGTGAACCGCTTATAGGACAAACAATTCCCAATTCTTCAATTAGTGTTTTTAAATCGGTTAAGTTGTTTTCTTCTAAGTCTTTTTTAAATCGGGCATTAATTTCATCTATCTGTTTTTGGTATTCCTGTACACGCGGGTTGGTTTCGCAATACATTTTTTCATCGAAACTTTCGCCAAAACGCTTGGCGGCTTTTTCTACTTCTTTGTTAATTTTTACCCGAATTTTTTCTATATGCTCCTCAACTAACACATCGGCACGGTATCGTTTTTTACTGTCTTTATTATCAATTAAGGGGTCGTTAAAAGCATCAACATGCCCCGAGGCTTTCCATGTGGTGGGATGCATAAAAATTGCAGCATCAATGCCTACAATATTTTCGTTCAATTGCACCATGGCTTTCCACCAGTACTGGCGAATATTATTTTTAAGTTCACTGCCTAACTGCCCGTAATCGTAAACGGCACTTAATCCATCGTAAACCTCGCTCGATGGAAACACATACCCGTATTCTTTGGCATGAGAAATAATGGTTTTTAGTAAATCTTCGTTTGGGTTACTCATGTGGACAAAAATAGGGAAAAGGAGTTTGAGATTTTGAAAAGTTAAAATCTTAAATTTTTAAATGTGCGAGATGAGTTTATGAGAGTTTTTTCGTTAGGAAATGGCCATTCGTTATTTCTTTTATTATCCCATTAAATTGTTTGGAAATAAAAAAATATTACATTTACTCACATAAAATCTTACAGCATGATTATACGTATCAAAAACAGCAAGGGTACATTTACCCCCCCCCCCAATTATCTAAAAATTAGTTTATTATGCTTTTTTATGAGCATATTTCCCTTTTCGGCCATTAGCCAAAACCTGCCCAATACCCTGCCCGATACAGGTTTTGTGGGCGTAGGCACCAACAACCCCACCTGTAATTTTCAGGTAATAGGGCAAAGCCAGATAAGCGGTAATCTAACCGTAGACAGTAGCCTAACTATTTCCGATTCGGCACGCATAGACAATAACCTGCGAGTAAACGGACATTTATTTGTAGGTAAAAACGCATATATTACAGATACTACTTTTTCTAATGTGTTAAGGGTACACCGCATTACCCCAAGCACTGGCGATAGTATAATTTACTTAGGAGATAGCACTATGGTCATGAAT
>JABWCF010000019.1 GCA_013359255.1 Flavobacteriales bacterium | reverse complement strand
AATTATCTAAAAATTAGTTTATTATGCTTTTTTATGAGCATATTTACCTTTTCGGCCATTAGCCAAAACCTGCCCAACACCCTGCCCGATACAGGTTTTGTAGGCGTAGGTACCAATAATCCCACCTGTAATTTTCAAGTAATAGGACAAAGCCAAATAAGCGGAAACCTTACCGTAGATAGCAGCCTTACCATTTCCGATTCGGCACGCATAGATAATAACCTGCGAGTAAACGGACATTTATTTGTAGGCAAAAACGCATACATTACCGATACTACTTTTTCTAATGTGTTAAGGGTAAACCGTATTACCGCTAAGCTAGGAGACAGCTTAGTTTATATTGGAGATAGTTCTATACCATTTCATCGTACAATACTATTGCGGCAAGCCCCACTACCTATTTTAATACTTATTACGGAGGCATGGGTATTGGAACGACCGCCAGAGGGTATGCCTTTCAATCTTTGGCAATGGGGAGGTTTAGTTTTACAAACGGAAATTATTCTATTACGCTAGGGAATTATACCGAAACATCAAGCAATGCACCACAGGCCATTACCATTGGTTCGGGAGTTTCAACAAACACTAAACTCATAAACACCATACCCAATAGCATTATGCTAGGCACAAACAGTAATTTGCCTACGCTGTTTATTTCGCCTGCAAATGGTATAAATACTGCCGGAAGGGTGGGAATAGGAACTACCAATCCAGCGGCCACCTTAGATATTAATACACTCGGCAACATTGCTCCAAGTATTAAACTAAATAACAACTTAGGTTTACATGCCGATTTAATGTATTACCAAAACAACATACTTACCAGTTTAATCAGAATGGGAAAAGATGCAAATGGTACCACCTGGAGTTTCGAAGACAGAACAAAACAGGGTACAGATATACACAGATTATACATTGCCGGAAACGGCATAGTGTATATAAGAGAAGTAGAGGTAAATGTTCCTGCATTTCCCGATTATGTTTTTTCGGATACATATAATTTAACAAGTATAAAAGAACTTGAAAAGTTTATTGAAAAACATAAACATTTACCAAATATTCCTTCGGCAAAAGAAGTAGAAGAAAACGGAAGCGTTGCCCTTGGAAAACTAATGGTAAAACAATTAGAAAAAATAGAAGAGCTTACGCTTTATATTATTCAATTAGAAAAAAGAATAAGCGAACTGGAAAACAAATAACCATGAACAGGAAAAAAGTTTTGTATTTTTTAATGATTGTTTTTACATCTTTTGTCACCTGTAAAAAAGATAAAACCTTTGGTGAAAAATACCCAGAATTAGTGGGCGAGTGGGAGTGGGAAATGGGATATTACGAAGAAAAATGTACTATTGGAATACCTGGTCCGGGAGGGCACTATGATACTTATTGTCCGGTATATTTTTATCCCGGTGATCGTATCTATAGGATTACCCATCATACAACAAACATAAAAAAAAATGGAGTAATTGAAATTTATTCAAAAGGAAGATTATTGGAAAAAGGAAGAATGGAATATTATTCATCAAGCCAATATATCTATGAGCATTCTCTATATCCATTAAACAAATATGTACGCAATTCATATCTTTTCATAAAAAAAAGAAATCTATTCACAAACCAATATTTTAACAATAATGATATGTCTTTGTTTGATTTTAATGAAAAGGAAATCTTTATCACACATTATTATTACCCCCTACAAAATGAAGAAAGATTATTAATCAGTGCCACAAAAATAGGACACATTACTGGCGGAGATAGACGTTTAACTTTAATATATTATAAAAAATGAGATATAAATTTTTATTGTTAGTTTGCTTAATTTTCGCTTATATCAAAAATTGTTACACACAACCTTCTCTGCCAAACAACGGTATTTATGTATTGGATGGGAACATAAGATGGGGGATGTACTCCTATGATAAACAAAAAGTATTCTATAATGGTACCATCCCAAATGGTCTGATTTCATTACCACAAGCAATAGAAGAAAATAGTTATGAGTTAATTTTTGAAGACGAATTTAATGCCTTTCTGTTAAAGCAAAACAAATGGAATCAGCCATATGAAATCCAAAATAAATTATTTCTGCAATTTAAAAACACAAACACATGAATATGAAATGGTTTATGCTAAGCTTTGGTATCGTTATCTTTTTTACCACCTGTAAAAAAGATAAAACCTTTGGCGAAAAATACCCCGAATTGGTAGGCGAGTGGGAATGGGTAGGAGGATATACAATAGTGGAATGTGGGGGCATAAAATATGGAACTTCGCCCGGTGGGGCTACTTTATTCTGCCCTTCCTATTTTTTTCCGGGCGAAAGTTATTACAATATAACAAACCACCACATCATAATAAAAAATAATGGCGTATTTGTTATTTGTAATAATGGTCGTTTATTAGAAAAAGGATATTTTAAATCCGCAGAAAATCCTCAGCTTTACTTTGATAATAAGAATAATATAATTGAAAAAGAATATTACATAGAGGAAAGAAGAAATATACTATCGAAATTTTTTCTATATAATCGGGAGTCAATATTGGGAATAGATTATTTAAAAAGAAATATTTCTATAACACATAAATATTATGCTAATGAAAATAAAGAGGAAATGATTATTCAATGTGAAAAGGCCGGAAGAGGTGTTCCCGACAGTACCATTTTGAATTTAATATACAACAAAAAATGAAATTTAAGTTACTTTTATTATCTATTCTCTTACTTGCTTGTGTAAAAATTTATTACGCACAACCTGCATTACCAAACAATGGTGTTTTTTTAATAGATGGGAGTATTAAGTGGGGGGCATACTCCTACGATAAGCAAAAAGTATTCTATAACGGTACCATCCCAAATGGTCTGATTTCATTACCACAAGCAATAGAAGAAAATAGTTATGAGTTAATTTTTGAAGATGAATTTAATGCCTTTCAGTTAAACCAAAACAAATGGAATCAGCCACATGAAATCCAAAATCATAGTGATTTACACGTGGTTGTAGATAATAAAAAAGGACCCGCATTTATAGGTTGGGCAGCATTTCTAGATAATTACGAATTTACAGGGAATAGTGTAAAACTTATCGCAAAGGAATTAAATCCACCACAAGAATTAAAATGTATTGAATATTGGAAAGATGATACATTAATGGGTGACGGAAAACCCAATAAGCGATTGCATAAATATTCCTTTGGAGCCTTAGAAACAAATTATAATTACAAATACGGATATTATGAAGCCCGTGTAAAATTACCCGAAATTGAAAATACATGGCCATCATTTTGGTTTTTTGAAAACACCACTGAAATAGACGTTTTTGAGGTAGGACGTGGAGGGCATATTTTGCCTAAAGAGTTATATCCACAAGGTATAACTGTGCAACAAGCATCTTCAAAAGTAAACATGACATATCATTTTTGGAACCATAATTTTGGAACAGAAATATCAGAAAAGGCAGAATTGAATTTATTCACTAACTCACAAAAAACAATTCCTTATATTTTAAATAATTCATGGCATACTTGGGGTTTATTATGGGATGATTATAAAATGGTTTGGTTTTTAGATGGGAATCCTCTATATAAAATTTATCATTATGTTGTTAGTCCTAATAACATGGTTTATATCCCTATTAATAATGCACAGCAATTGCAGGCAGCGGTTCAAAATTATTCTGCTTTTTTAAAAGTTAATTGGGCATACCCGAGCGAACAGTCAAAATTGATATTTGGGCATAATATAACAAATTTTAGTTACTACAACCAGCCCGAAAACAATGGTAATCTTTCAACATACAACAATATAAACTCAGATTTAGCTCTTAGTATAGGTTCACTACCCAAATCCTTAGAAATAGATTATGTAAAAATATACGCTTTACGTAATTGCAATACCGATTTAAATTTTTGCGATGGCAAGGATTTGCCTACGCACATTTTGGGTAAAACGGTTACCATTGGCAGTCCTAATTACAACCAGTTTCCATGTAATCAAATAGTAAAAAGCAAAGGCGGTTGCTTTGGCGAGCCTTTGTGTAGCATAAAGAACGATAATGCCCTGCAATACGTACACTGCGTTGCCACCAATAAAATAAGTTTAAAACCCGGCTTTAAAGTAGAAAAAGGAGCTTACTTTCATGGCAGAATAGAAAACTGCAATACAGCAAACCTGCGAACGGGAAACAATTTACCGCAAGGTTTACAAAATATAATGAATAACCAGGCATACGAAGATAGTTTGTTCTATGCCCAAGTAAATGCACTGAACCAAATACCGGAAGACAGTATATCGAATGTTATACTAAACCAAGAGTGGGTGGTTTACCCCAATCCTGCCAAAGGAGTAATAAACATACGTTGTTTAGAAAAACCGGCAACAGTTTATAAGGTACAAGTAAGCGATATGTATGGAAGAATTATTTACAGTAAAAATATAGGTATCGAAGAACAAAATCTAAGCATTGATTTAACCGGCAATGCCACCGGAATATATTTTTTACAATTGTATAATGAAACAAAAAGCACGGTAAAGAAAATTATTTTAAAATAAACGCCCATGTTCAAACATCTACTCATAGTCAGTTTTCTATACAGTATTTCTCTCTTTGCTTTTTCGCAAGATACCTTGCAAACACCAAAACAAAAAAAACAAAACCTACATGCCGAGTTTGCAGGCACTTCGTTTTTATATTCCGTAAACTACGAACGTATTTTTTTGCAATCCAACTATTTCAGGGCAGGAGCAACGGTAGGTTTTGGGGCTTATTTTTATCCTGTATTCAATTACAATTCTGTTTCAGTTCCGGTGGGCGTTTTTAGTTTATTGGGCAAAAAACTTTCTTTTTATCAGTCATTCACTTATAACTCGCTGGTTATCGAATTAAGTGAATATACCTTTAAATCGGGCATGAACATGGGTATTGATTATACACACAAAAACTCATTTTTTATAAGAGCTTATCCAAGCGTTTATTACGATTACGATTTTAAAGATATTCTTATTTTTTACGGTGTTAGAGTAGGGGCTTGGTTTTAGTTTTGTTGAATCGTCTCCACCTTCAAAAAATGTATTTTCAAAAAATTTCGATTCGGATTATACACATAGCATTTCAATTCGCTTGGGTATAACGTAACATGAGGGGGTATAAAAAAAGTAAAAGCTATTTGTCCATTATGGTTTGCTAAATCACCTTGATTAAATTCCTTGCTGCGGTACTGGAAAAGTTTTCCGTTTACCGTAATGGCACCTACCAAAAAAAACGGTTGTGCTGTGGTTTCGGGTAGTTTTTCCAGTTGTGCCGTAAAACGTAAAAATACTTTCTGCTTGTAATCTGCATATACATTTAATGTAGACGAAACTGAAGCTGAGAACTCGGCATTATTATTTTCAAATGCTACATTATTATTTATACTCTTAAAAATAACGGTACACAAATTTGTGTCCGGTTCGTCTTCTTCTGTTGAATAATAAGGTAGGGGCTCCAGCCATATTTTATCTTCTTCAACAACATGTTTCTTTAAAAAAACTTTCCAATAATATTCTTTGGTTGTTCTGCTGGTATGTATTATTCCACTTAAAGCCTGTTCCGTCTGAAAAATATTCAGGAAAAGAAAGAAGAAAGAAGAAAGAGACCTTTAACAGGCACATTAATAATATTTCTTTTTAAGAAAAGATGCTCAACAAAAGCAGCTAATGGAAAAACCATAAAAACATACGATTCTACAAATGCTCTGTGTGCAAAAGAACCTCCATACCACCAACAATCCCATGCAGAGATAACATACGTATTGATTAAAAAAAAATAAAAATAGACAGGAAAATATTTTTAAAATTTTTATAAAGAAAAACAAAACCAATCATGGCAATTCCCATCAGAGGAGTATAAAGCAACCATCCTTTCTTATAGCTAAAAAAAAACCTCTGCCAAATGTGGCTTAAAAAAATTTAATTTTTCATCGGGATAGCTGTAAAAAAGCCACTCTCCGGTTTGTGTATGCCAGTATAGTAGCTGAGGCAGTAGTACCGTAAATGCAAGTAAAATTAAAATAAGTAATTGCCTGAAGTTTGATAAAAGCAAAAGCATTCTTACGCTGAATGCTTGTATTCCATATACTCCCCATAAAATTGGAATTAGCACAACTACGGCACTTGTAGGACGAATTAATACCGCCATTCCCAAGCATACGCCTATAATGGCTGCAAATTTTATTTTTTGTTGTTGATACCATTGTATAGTATAAAATAAAAGAATGGAAAACAATGTAAACAAAGAAAGGTGCGGCATTAAGCCATCGGCAAAAGACATCACGTAGTAGTTGGTTCCAAAAACCAATAAAAAAAGTGCAAACAGAGTATTGTTTTCAGAAAAATAAATACGAAGTGTTTTGTACAAATAAAATAAACCCAGTAAAATCATGGTAAAAACAAAAAAACGCATGGCTATTTGGTAAGGCAAAGAAAACCCATCACGTTCGTAAAGGTTAGTGTTTCTTACAAAAGCATCGGCTGCAAAAAAGAAAGGAGAATAAAGCACCGACATGCCCATGGTGTATTTAAAAACATATTTTCTGCTAGGCGATTGATATGCCTGATAAAACGAATCGGTAAGTTTGTATTTTGAAATGGCGGGTTCTAACCATTCAGTTTTTCTGCCTAGGTTAATATCGTTATGTATAAATTTAGCCGGCAGGTATAAATAATAGCCGAATACATCCCAGTCTATTCGTTCGGTTCTTTGAAATGAATGATAAAAAAAAGAAATTGTAACAAGCAGAATAAAGAGTAAATGCTTTTCTTTTTTTAATAGTAAATATCTTTTTTCACCTTGCATATGGAACTAATACCCTCCTCCCGAACTGCCAATATTTTCAATGGGATGCCAAGTGGTTTTTATTTCCTGTACATCTAAAATGTTATACGGGCTTTCCTCTTTTACATCGGAATAGGTAAAGATTCTTTTTACGTTTAATGCGGCTAATTCTTTTATGGCAGTTATTTCTTGTGGGTTATTTCCATAATAAACTAGTGCATTTACATCTAAGTGTGAAGCAACAGGTTCCAATAATTCTTTTTTAAATCCGGTAAGAATATTTATTACACCTCCCGGCACATCGGAAGAGTGAAGCACTTCGGCAAAGGAAACCGCACACAAAGGTTTGCTTTCCGAGGCGAGCAGCACACAGGTATTTCCTCCGGCAATAACAGGAGCCATAGAGTAAACTACTCCCAGCAAGGCAGCATTTTCATTGGCTATAATGCCCACTACTCCGGTAGGTTCAGGCACCGAAAAATTAAAATGCGAAGAAGCCACGGGATTTACGCTGCTGAAAATTTGCTGGTATTTATCGCACCAGCCCGAATAATACACTAAACATTCAATAGATTTGATTACTTCTTCTTCGGCTTGTTTTTTGGAAGAACCTTGCTTTTGTAATTCCTCTGTAAATTGTGCTTTGCGGCTTTCTAGCATTTCGGCTATGCGGTAAAGAATTTGCGAACGATTGAAAGCACTTTTCGTGTTCCACTCGCCAAAGGCTTTGCGGGCTGCCACAACAGATTCTCTTACATCTTTGCGGGAGCATTGGCACATATTGGCAAGCAGTTCGCCATTCTTATTTTTTACTTTGTAATAGCGCCCGCTTTCGGTACGTGGAAATTTTCCGCCTATATAAATTTTGTATGTTTTAAGTATTTCTATTCTTTTCATGATACACATTAATATATGGTTGCTAAGGTACGTAAAAAGTGGAAATGCAAAATTTAGAAATGGATAGGTAACACATCACAAACTTTTTCTGTCATTGCGAGCATTAGCGAAGCAATCTTTCTAATTCGGAGTACAAAATAAACAGATTGCTTCGGTCGTGCCTCCCTCGCAATGACGAATCAAAATCTCGGCCGTCATTGCGAGGCAATAAAGCGGTTTGTACGAAAGAGCCGAAGCAATCTTTCCAATTTTGCTACGTCATTGTGAACACAGTAAAGAAATCTTTTGATTCGGAGTAAAATGCAACAGATTGCTTCGGTCGTGCCTCCCTCGCAATGACGGTAAAAAAAGAGAGAATAAATTATTACGGTTGTAATTTATTATATAAATCTTCCCATTCGGGATTATACGAATTAATTAAATCAAGTTTCTTTTGTCGTGAACCCGCTTTTATTTGTTTTTCTCTGCCAATAGCTTCATCAATAGATGTAAATCCTTCAAAATAGACGAGTTTATCAATGTTGTATTTGGCTGTAAAACTTTTTTTGTATACTCTAATTTTGTGTTCGTAAACCCTTGCTTGAAGATTATTTGTAACGCCAACATACAAAACAGAATTATTTTTATTAGTCATAATGTAGATATATCCTCCTCGTTCCATAATGCAAAAATAATTTTTTAACCGTCATTGCGAGGCAATAAAATAGTTTGTGCGAAAGAGCCGAAGCAATCTTTCCAATTTTGCTACGTCATTGCGAACACAGTGAAGCAATCTTTCTAATTCGGAGTACAAAATAAACAGATTGCTTCGGTCGTTCCTCCCTCGCAATGACGAATCAAAATCTCGGCTGTCATTGCGAGGCAATAAAGCGGTTTATACGAAAGAGCCGAAGCAATCTTTCCAATTTTGCTACGTCATTGCGAGCGTTAGCGAAGCAATCTTTCTAATTCGGAGTAAAATGCAACAGATTGCTTCGGTCGTGCCTCCCTCGCAATGACGAATCAAAATCTCGGCCGTCATTGCGAGCATTAGCGAAGCAATCTTTCTAATTCGGAGTACAAAATAAACAGATTGCTTCGGTCGTGCCTCCCTCACAATGACGAATCAAAATCTCGGCCGTCATTGCGAGCGTTAGCGAAGCAATCTTTCTAATTCCTACAAATTATTTATTGGCTGTAGGTACACTATGGTTAAAAAGTTTAAAAGGTAAGATAGGGCATCAGCCCATGCAATCCGCCTTCGCGGCCAAATCCGCTTTCTTTGTATCCGCCAAAGGGCGAAGTGGGGTCGAATTTATTGTAGGTATTTGCCCACACTACACCCGCACGTAGTTTCGTAGTTAAATTAAAAATTTTGGAACCCTTGTCGGTCCATACCCCTGCCGATAAGCCAAAAGGTGTATTGTTGGCTTTTTCTAATCCTTCGGCTATGGTGCGGAAAGTTTGCACGGCCAACACCGGGCCAAAAATTTCTTCCTGTGCAATGCGGTGCGATTGGGCTACATTTAAAAATAAAGTAGGACGAACCCAATAGCCTTTTTTAGGCAGTTCGCAGGAATGAAAGAAAATTTCGGCACCGTCTTTTACTCCGTATTCTAAATACTTGCAAATGGTTTGGTATTGTTCTTTAGAATTGATGGCTCCCACATCGGTGTTTTTATCTAAGGGATTACCCACCTGCAAACTTTTCATGCGGTGTTTTAGTTTTTTTATTACTTCGGAAAAAACGCTTTCCTGCACAAATAAACGCGAACCGGCACAGCATACATGCCCCTGATTAAAAAATATTCCGTTTATAACTCCTTCTACCGCCTGGTCTATGGGAGCATCTTCGAAAATAATATTGGCGGCTTTTCCACCTAATTCCAAGGTGGCTTTTTTGTTGGTTCCGGCAATGGCTTTCTGAATGATTTTTCCTACTTGCGTAGAGCCTGTAAATGCAATTTTATCAATACCCGGGTGGTTTACAATAGCTGCTCCGGTTTTTCCTGCTCCGGTAACAATGTTTACTACTCCAGCGGGTAAATCAGCATCGCGAAAAAGCTCCGCCAGTTTTAAGGCCGTTAGGGAGGTCGTTTCGGCCGGTTTCAGCACTACAGTATTTCCGCAAGCCAAGGCAGGAGCAATTTTCCATGCCGCCATAAGCAAGGGAAAATTCCATGGAATAATTTGTCCGGCTACGCCCAATGGTTTTGGATTTTTTCCGGGGAAGGCGTATTCTAACTTATCGGCCCAGCCTGCATAATAAAAAAAATGATTGGCAGCCAAGGGTACATCAAAATCGCGACTTTCCTTAATGGGTTTGCCCCCATCTAAGGTTTCAATAACAGCAAATTCTCTGGTGCGTTCCTGTATCATACGGGCAATGCGGTAAAGGTATTTGGCACGTTCTTTAGCCGGAATCTTGCTCCAGATAGTAAATGCTTTGCGGGCTGCTTTTACGGCTTTATCTACATCGTTTTCGTTGGCTTCGGCAATTTCACTCAGTTTTTCTTCTGTGGCAGGGTTAATGGTAGAAAAATACCTGCCGGAACTTGGTTTTACAAATCCCCCATCAATAAACAACTCGTAACGGGGAGCAATATTTGCAATGGATTTGCTTTCGGGTGCAGGAGCATAGTTCCACTCCGTTAGTTCTTTTGTTTTTATATTTTTTGCCATAAGTTAGTCTTTAGAAAAATAATCGACACTGTGGTAAATGCCTGTTTTTTGTTTTACAATTTGCATCAGTACATCGTTTGCCAGGCGGCTGGCACCAAAGCGAAACCATTCGTTGGTTAGCCATTCTTCGCCCAGTGTTTCTTTTACCATTACCAAATAATGCAATGCACTTTTAGCGGTAGAAATGCCACCGGCAGGTTTCATGCCTCTCATTTTATTTGTTTTGAAATAAAAATCTTTAATGGCTTCCAACATCACTAGTGTTACGGGCATGGTAGCAGCAGGAGAAATTTTTCCGGTACTGGTTTTTATAAAATCGGCACCGGCATATAGGGCGATATCGCTGGCTTTGCGAACATCATCTAAGCTCCCCAGTTCGCCTGTTTCTAAAATAACTTTAAGACGAATGTTGCCACATAGCTCCTTTATCTTCGCAATTTCATCGAAAACGAATTGGTATTCCCCGCACAAAAATTTTCCTCTGGAAATAACCATATCAATTTCGTCTGCTCCTTGGTCTAAAGCAAACTTGGTATCGGCAATTTTTACATTGAGTGGAGCTTGCCCCGAAGGGAAGGCGGTAGACACGGCAGCCACTTTTACTCCACTGCCCTCCAATTCTTTTTTAGCCACCTTTACCATACTCGGATAAACGCAAACGGCTGCCGTAGTGGGCAAATCCGAAACAGCATCGTGTGGGTGCATGGCTTTGTAGCAAAGTTGTTTTACTTTTCCGGGGGTGTCGGCACCTTCAAGCGTGGTAAGATCTATCATGCTCAGCACCATTTTCAGCCCTTGTATTTTGGTTTCTGTTTTTATGCTTCGCGAGGTAAACTTGGCACAGCGTTCTTCCACTCCTACTTGGTCAACCGTAGGAGAAGAAATTGGTAAAAGAGTATTCGTTGTTTTTTTCATTCTCTAAAAAAAAGTGTTTCAAAGATAGGATTTAGCTTGATTAAAAAGTAATGAGTCATTCCTTTCATTACCATATTAAACTAGTTGCAATTCTCAAAAATATTTCGTTAACTTTACTTGCATAAAAATTTACACCATGCACACACCACACAAAAACAACAAGGGTACATTTACCCCCCCCTCCCCCCAATTATCTAAAAATTAGTTTATTATGCTTTTTTATGAGCATATTTACCCTTTCGGCCATTAGCCAAAACCTGCCCAACACCCTGTCCGATACAGGTTTTGTAGGAGTAGGCACCAATAATCCCAGCTGTAATTTTCAAGTAATAGGGCAAAGCCAAATAAGCGGAAACCTAACCGTAGATAGCAGCCTTACCATTTCCGATTCGGCTCATGTAAATAATAACTTGCGGGTTAGTGGAAATTTATACGTAGGCAACGAAGTATATTTTAATGCACTAAAGGATACCGGTTATTTTATGAAAATACTTACCATAGACAAGCAAGGAAAAATATCGGGCACAAGCATTGGCGATATTGGCAGCAATGATGATGAACCTATGCCGCTATGTGCTCCTAAACTAGATGCATGGGGGCATAATACAAGCACAACAAACGGTAAGTTAAATATTATTTTATGCCCGCAATATGGCAATTTGGGCGTAGGTTCGGAAACGCCCATGGGAAAATTACACATAAGCGGTGGCAATGCCTTGTTCGATGATA
The DNA here is from genome assembly GCA_013359255.1 of Flavobacteriales bacterium. GTDB lineage: Bacteria > Bacteroidota > Bacteroidia > Flavobacteriales_E > Vicingaceae > BCD5. Next base: position 39,554 of record JABWCF010000019.1, on the reverse strand, counting down.
AAGTAGGCATAGGCACAACCACCCCTTCGCATAAATTGCATATTGCCACCACCGGAACAATTAAACCGAATATTCTGTTAGCTAACAACCAATCTCAACCTGCCGAAATAAATTATCAACTGGGGCAAAATCTAATCAGTTCACTTCGACTAGGGCAAGATAATAACGGAGCACATTTGTATTGGAAGATAACACAAAACAAGGCAACGATAAGTACCGATTAGTTATTGATGGCAATGGTATAGTGCATTTTCGGGAAGGGAAAGTAAATATACCCGCATTTCCCGATTATGTGTTTAGCACAAGTTACAAACTGAAAACCATTACCAAGGTAGAAACGTATATACTGCAACATGGCCATTTACCCAATATGCCCAATGCCAATGAAGTAAAAGAAAATGGAATAGGCATAGGGGAGTTGCAAGTAAAACTGCTCGAAAAAATAGAAGAGCTAACGCTATACATTATACAGCAGCAAAAGGAAATAGAGGATTTAAAACAACAGAATAAGAATGAAAAAAATAAGTAAATATATTTTATTGCTGTGTTTTTTATATTTTTTTGGTTTAGTTGCCTCAGCTCAAGATACCCTGCCCACTTTACCCAAACCAAGCAGGCATAGTATTAATTTGGAGTTGGGGGGAGGCTCTGTTGTTTATTCCCTAGGGTACGAATATATTTTTTACAAGAAAAAACATTCCACTTGGTCAGCAAGAATAGGATTTGAATATTTTCCTTTTGGCTATTCATTCGGGCTTCCTATAAACGCTAATTGTATTTTTGGGAATAAAAAAATAAAAGTCTTTTCAAGTGTTGGAACACTTGTTATTCTTCAAAGACCTGAGCCGAGGGACCGTGAGTTGCGAAAAAAAATTAGACAAGGCGATTTAAGTTCAAGCGGAGATTTTGGTGGAACGTATGCAGGCATTCAATATATTCCTGCTGTACAATTACCCCCAACGATTGGTATAGGACTGCAAAAAGACATAAAAAATATGTATGTGCGATTGACTGCAAACGGGTTTTTACTCTACGGGTACAATACGGTTAAATTTAAATATTTCTATAAATTTTTTCCATGGGGAGGGGCAACGATTGGTCTTAAACTTTAGAACCAAGTTAAAATGAAAAAAGAAATTCTACTATTCCTTTGTGTGTTTTTGGGATATAATCTTTCTGCACAAAATAACATTGTAGAAAATGGCAGTTTTGAAGATGCTATAAATCCTGATTGTTTATTTATGGGTAACGGGTTTTGTCCAACGGATAATTATTCTAATGTAAAAGCATACTGGAATAATTTTCCTGGATGGACCTATCCAATACGCCCTGGGTGGCATTGTAATTTAGATGGGATGATCCCTGGTGTTGGCACATCTGATAATCTTTGTGTGAATTGGGCAAGGACAGGAGATAGAATTGGCAGAGGAGGACACAGTGAGTTTCTGATTGGGAAGTTAAAAGAAAAAATTCAAAAAAATATAAACTATTATACAGAGTATTATTTGTACATGGGTTCTCAAAATTACATTGAATTAGGGTTGAAATTTTACAAAAATCATCCAAAACAATGTGGTACTAAAGATGATATCTACTCCAACATAGAAAGTGGTTTAAGTAGTTCTGTAATGGCTCCATTATTTCTTGAAACAAATAAATGGAAAAAGATTTCAAAATATACTACCCATTTTGCCGAACACGAATACATAGGTGTTGGATTATTTAATCATGATGAACTGCCATTAAATTATCAAGTTGATGATATCCGAATTTTAAAACTCAACGAACACGCCTGCCCACCCTATTGGAAATTTCAAAACACCGAGTTTAATACCGATATGCTGTTTCAAGCATCGGATTATATTACCATAGGCGAAAACCACGATAATACCCAGCCGGTTGGTCCCGTTTATTTTCGCTCTGGCTCTAAAACAATTACAAAGGCAGCAAATACCATAAATATATTGCCAGGTACAGTATATGAGCCAAACTCCTTTGTTCACATGGTAATAGAGCTTTGTGGAAATGGACCTTGCCCACCGGCAGTTGTAAACAATAGTATATGAAAAAAGAATAATGGAAAAAACAACCTCACTAGAGATATCTGCATTAGCCGATGGTATATATTTTATTATACTAAACGAAGGAAAACACCTACATAAAGAAAAAATAATTTTATCAAAGTAAAAAACTATTATTACCTATGGTTTTTAGCATACAGGAACGCGTTTAAATATTCTCTATTACATTAAAAATTAAAGCGAGTAAGTAACTTTAATCCTGTTTTTTAGAAAAGATTACAAGGTGTAATTTATGGAGTATATTTGCACCAATATGCAAGGCGAAAATATACACCCCATTTTTGAAAAAACCCTGCAACGTGCCGATAAGGAAAAATTAATGAATCAAAGGGCAAAGGTAATTTGGTTTACCGGTTTATCGGGTTCCGGCAAATCTACCATTGCCATTGCTCTCGAAAAAGCACTTTTTGAAAAAGGGTTTATTACTCAATTGTTAGATGGGGATAATGTACGTGCCGGCATTAACAATAATTTAGGGTTCAGCGAAGAAGACCGCCAAGAGAACATACGCAGAATTGCCGAGGTAGCCAAACTTTTTGTGCAGGCAGGTGTAATTTGTTTTTGCTCTTTTGTAAGTCCTACCAAAGCCATACGTCAAAAGGCACGTAACATTATTGGCGAATCTGATTTTATCGAAATTTTTGTAAATACTCCCTTAGCCATTTGCGAGCAACGCGATGTAAAAGGCTTATATAAAAAAGCCAGAGCAGGAGAAATAAAAGATTTTACAGGCATACACCAACCGTTTGAAGCTCCCGAAAACCCCGCACTGGAAATAAAAACCGAAGGCCGAAATGTGGAAGAAACGGTTCAAGAAATAATACATTTTTTATTGCCAAAAATTCAATATTCGCATGAATAAATACCACCTTACACACCTTAAAGAATTAGAAGCCGAAAGTATTTATGTACTTCGCGAAGTAGCTGCACAGTTCGAAAATCCTGCACTGCTTTTTTCGGGCGGAAAAGACAGTATCGTTTGTTTCCACTTGGCTAAAAAAGCTTTTTGGCCGGCTAAAGTTCCTTTTCCGTTAGTGCATGTAGATACCGGACATAACTTTAAAGAAACGCTCGATTTTAGAGATGACTTGGTAAAGAAAAATGGAGTAAACCTTATTGTGGGTTCAGTGCAAGAAAGTATAGACAGCGGAAAAGTAACCGAAGAAAAAGGCTTTAATGCCAGCCGTAACGCTTTGCAAACAGTTACCCTTTTAGATACCATAGAAAAATATAAATTCGATGCCTGCATGGGCGGAGCCCGCAGAGACGAAGAAAAGGCCCGTGCCAAAGAACGCTTCTTTTCGCACCGCGATGAATTCGGACAGTGGGACCCCAAAAACCAACGGCCCGAACTGTGGAATCTTTTTAACGGAAAGAAAAACATTGGCGAACACTTTCGGGTTTTTCCTATTAGCAACTGGACAGAGATGGACGTGTGGCAATACATCTTATTAGAGCAAATAGAATTACCCTCGCTTTATTTTACACACCAACGCGAATGTTTTATACGCGATGGTGTTATTTACGCACACGAAAATATCATACCGCTAAAACCCAACGAAAAACCCGAAAAAATGCAGGTGCGTTTTAGAACCATTGGCGATATTAGTTGTACCGGAGCGGTGCTTTCCAATGCCTCTACCTTAGAAGAAATTGTAGAAGAAGTGGCTGCCACAAGAGTAACCGAACGAGGCAGCCGTATAGACGATAAACGCAGCGAAGCCGCCATGGAAGACAGGAAGAAGCAAGGGTATTTTTGATTTTGAAATGTTAAGATTTTTAATTTTAAAATTAAAAGACCAATGAATCAGCAAGAGTTAAAAAGCAGAACTAAAAAGTTTGCTATTCAAACAATTTTAATATTACGAACTTTTCCAAAAACAAAAGAAACGGATATAATTTCATATCAATTAATCAAAGCAGCAAGTTCTGTAGCTGCTAATTATAGGGCATGTTGCAGAGCAAAATCGAAAGCTGATTTTATAAATAAATTAAAAATAGTTGAGGAAGAAGCTGATGAGTGTTGTTTTTGGCTTGAAATTATACAAGAGTTATATAACGAGAATAAAGCGGAATTTAATAATATCTTAAATGAAGCAAAAGAATTAACTGCTATTTTTACTTCAGCCGGAAAAACTGCGAGAGAAAAGTAGCGAAACAAATAATTTAAAAATTTTAAATTTCAATATTTCAAAATGAGCAAAGAAGGATATTTAAACATGGATTTATTACGTTTTACCACTGCCGGTAGCGTAGACGATGGAAAAAGCACACTCATTGGCCGATTGTTGTACGATAGCAAATCTATTTTCGAAGACCAGTTGGAAGCCGTAGAAACAGCCAGTAAAAAGAAAGGCGAAGAGCATGTAAACCTTGCCTTGCTTACCGATGGCCTGCGTGCCGAGCGCGAACAGGGCATTACCATTGATGTAGCCTATCGCTATTTTGCTACACCCAAACGTAAATTTATTATTGCCGATACTCCGGGGCATATTCAATATACACGCAATATGGTAACAGGAGCATCATCAGCAAATCTTGCTATTATATTAGTAGATGCCCGAAAAGGTATTTTAGAGCAAACCATTCGCCATTCCTTTATTGCTTCTTTGTTGCAAATACCACACATTATTTATTGCATTAACAAAATGGACTTGGTAGAATACAGCGAAACCGTTTTCGAAAAAATAAAAAAAGAATTGGAAGCCTTTAGTGCCAAACTCGATGTAAAAGACATTACCTTCATTCCTATTTCGGCCTTAAAAGGCGATAATGTGGTAGAGCGTTCTACCACCATGAACTGGTACCAAGGGCCTACGCTCATGTATTTACTAGAAAACATACATATTTCGGGCGACCATAATTTAATTGATGCCCGTTTTCCGGTGCAGTATGTGATACGCCCGCAAAGCACCGAGTACCACGATTTTCGTGGATATGCCGGAAGAATGGCCAGCGGAGTGCTGAAAAAAGGAGAAGAAATTATGGTGTTGCCTTCGGGTTTTACTACCCGAATAAAATCTATTTATTCCTCAAGCACCGAGCAGGAAGAAGCCTTTGCTCCCATGTCGGTTACTGTTACCTTAGATGACGAAATTGATATTAGTAGGGGAGATATGATAGTGCGAGTAAATAACCAACCCGAGCAAACACAAGAGATAGATGTAATGCTGTGCTGGTTTAATGAAAAACCATTGGTGTTGAATGGGAAATATGCATTAAAACACACTACGAAAGAGGTGCGTTGCATAGTAAAAGATATTCGCTACAAAATGGATATAAATACCCTAAGCCGAAATACAGAAAATAAAATGGTAAACATGAACGATATTGCCCGTATAAATTTACGAACCACTGCACCACTGTTGGCCGATAAATACCACCGCAACCGCATAACCGGAAGTTTAATTTTAATAGATGAAGCCACTAACGAAACGGTAGCCGCAGGAATGATTATTTAACGGATGTTCGATATAACAAAACGATGTTAGTTTGAGTAAAAATTTGCAAAAATTTATATCGAAATAGACAAAACGCGGAAGTTTAAAACCCTAATATTGAACTTACGTTCATTTAGATTTTTTATTTTCACTAAAATCAATATCAAATAGTTCTTTAGGGTGAACGTCTAAAATTTCAGCTATGGCAATTATAGAACTAATGCTTGTATTCACTTTTCCCAATTCAATATTTACCACCTGATTTCTTGGAATACCTGCTTCAAAAGCTAATTGTGCTTGGGTAATTTTCTGAGTTTTTCTAATATCCCGAATCTTTTTCCCAATTAATTTTATGGCTTTTTCTCTACGAATGTACTTCACAGAGGGAAAAGTCGAATTATTCAAAAAAACAAATGACCAATATTTTGGGCATTTTAAAAAATGATGTATCTTTGTTCTAAACTTTAAAACTATTTTTATGAAAAAAATTTACTCTTACTTCTTAGTAGTGATACTATTAATTGTAGTAGGTTCGTGTAAGAAGAAATTAGCCGAGCAAAATGGTTATGGAGAAAATAACATTAAGAATAATTCAAGAATTACAACGACCGATGGAAGACTTGTTTTTGAAACAACTGAAGAATTTGATTCGGTGGTAAATGTGTTATCTGCAATGTACATTGATTCATTGCCATTGGCAATAATAGATAGCTTAGTAAACTGGGAATATCAGTATAGTTATACTTCGCTTAGACGCTATGTAAATAACGATTCCACTTTGCTGCCCGGTAAAGATTTTATTTTAGGCACATTGTTAAACAACAGAAGCATTATTCAAATACAAGGATATATCTTTAAAATACTGCATGATGATACATTGCTATATTCTTTAAATGCAGATAGTATGTCCGCCTCTGATTACACCTCATTAATCGAAGGCAACTATGCATCAAGTCAAAGAATAATGCAGCATAGTTATAACGAAGATGTTTTCGAAACGCTTGGTCTGTGGGGTTGGGGTTGTGGTGAAAGTAATCGGTCAACACAATATCAGGAATTTAATCCAACAAACTTATTGATATATAATAGCTTGTATTATAGAGTTCAATTTAGGTGTAAATATTTCAATTTTGGAATCTATTCGCAGTTAAAGGCCGAGTGGCACCTACAGATTTCTTATAATGGCAGCAATGGGCCTTTCTATGATGTTAGTAATTCACAAGTGCCACCAAACTACATACTTCAATTAGATGCATATGGCTTAAGAAAGCCAAAGTGTAATTTTTGTCAAAGTAGCTACGAAACAAATTTTACTTATAACAGCTATCATGTACAAAAACAATATCATTATTCTACTATTGGATTACATTATTTTAAAATAGCATCAATTTATAAATACAAGTACGGAAGTTCGGGTTGGGCTACTACAAATTATTATATCTTTGAGTCATGGAAACAAACATCTGCTCCATGTGGATAATGTGAATTTATAAATGAAGTTTGTACTTGTAGCTATAAAATTATTTTGTATTAACGAAGTATTTGCACAGTATCTGTACCATTTTACCGAAAGAGATTTTTATAATCAAAAAGATTTAATTAACCCGTCTTATGTAGGTTTGATTGACGGCAGTATATTAAATGTGAACATGCGAGTATTAAATCAGGCATTGTTTAGCGATTTTTACAACCGGGCTTTTGTTAGTACTATTTCATTTAATGATAAATTCGGCTCAAAAGAGATGAATGGAGTTGGAATTATTATAAAAGATTATAGGCCGAAAAACTTCATTGAGTCGGAAACAGGCCTCTATACGATGTATTCTAGAAAGTTTCAACTACGAGAAAATCTTATTATTTATCCATCGGGTTCTATTAATCTTAAACATAATTATTTTGATGTCGTTAAACTATTGAGTCAAAATGCAAATATATATTCTGATTCAAATCAAAAGAAAGTCAATAGATATACCTATTCCATGGTTTTTGGAACGATAATGTCTATCAATAAAATAAACATTGGTGTATCTATATCCAATTTATTTAAATCTAAAATGTACTGGATTAATAGTAATAATGATTTGCCCACATGGTATAATTTCTCTCTCGACTATATTTACCAATTAAAAAAATCAAATTCATTTCATTTTTATTTAAAATATCAAAACAACAGATATAGTAATAACTTCAGAATACAGGGTGATGAATCCATCTCATTTGCATCATACTATTGTAATAAAAAATGGATTGTTGGGGGACAAATTGGATTACATTCGTACTATGCAGAGGATTTCTTGCAAATACTATTACCTAAGGAATTAGGCTTTAATTTTGGTTATAAACTAAATCATCTCAGCGAAATTATAGTGAGCAAAAAGGGTTATCTACTGAGTAGTGGAATAGTTCTTTTTAGTTCTAAGTTATCATATATTAACTCATATGAAGTATCATTTAAATATAAGTTTCTATCTCAAAAAGCAAAAGAAGAAATAAGTCCCGTTATTAGCCGATAAATACCACCGCAACCGCATAACCGGAAGTTTAATTTTAATAGATGAAGCCACCAACGAAACGGTAGCCGCAGGAATGATTATTTAGGGCTTTGGTTGCCGGGTTTAACCGTAAGAATACTATTTTTTCATAGCGATAATAACCGAAACATATGTTTCGTATTTACATTTGTTTTCGTTAAAACAGCGTACATAGCCAATACCAATATCGGTAAGTTCACTGTTAAAGGGTGTTCCGTTATCTATGCCTAGTAAATGTTTACGATGCCCCAAGCTGGGTGTATTTTCATCTGCAATTAATAAAAAAACAGCATCTTCTCCGTTTTTTGCTCCTGCAACAATGGATTCGAAATAGTTTGCATTTTTCTTTTTAATGGATTCTTTAGGGAGGGAATAACCGGCTTCATGTATTAAAATATTAATCCCTTTTCCTTCGGGTGTGGTATGCGAAAAATAATTTCTATTGGCCATATCGAGTGCTTTTTTTTCGGCTACTTTAGCTAAAGTAGTATTCCAGAAAAGAGCCTTTTGTTTTTTCACGTTTTTTAAATCAATATTTATTTTTTTGCCGTACAAAGAGGGATTGTCTCTAACACAATTTATCAGTTCAAAAGCTTTTCGTGCTTCAACGGTATCTGGTTTAGCGGTTTGCGAGAGTGTACAAACGGAGTAAAAAATACAATAAAGAAAAAGAAAAATAGGGTGTTGCATATAAACTGATTTATACTACATGCAACGCGTAGAATCTTTTTTTATTGCAAAATGTAAGAAATTCAGAAGGGGGTTAATATTCTTCTAAAAACTTCAGAAGGGTGGTATTTTCTTCCTTTGTTTTTATTTCTTTCATAATGGTTTTTAATTCAGCCAAAATACGTTCACTTGTCTTAATTTCTTTATGCAATTCTACTGCTTTTTCTGAATTGGCAGGGGTTTCTTTTAATTCGTCTTTTGTAACTTTTAGTTTATTGTCGAAAAAAGTAGTAAGATCTAAAAGGGCTTGTAATCCGGAGAGTCTCATCCACCATGCATTTTCGTTCATGGCTACATTTTTAATAATGGGTAAGCCTAGTAATACGATATTTTCCGGTTGGCGTTTCAGGTAGCGGGTAAAATGCTGAGTAAAGGCAAATTTTTCGTACCCATTTATTTTTGAGTGAACATTCAGAAAGAAATTATTTTTTCTTTCATCGGCATTGTAGCTGTATATTTCGCAGAGGGTAAGCAGTAAGGTGGTACTGGTTTCGTTTTCGTATCCGGCCGCATATTTCATGGCTTCATCGGCACTCTTTTTTTCTATGCTTAGCAGCAGTGCCGTAGAAATTACTTTGTACGAACTGTCGTTTTTAAGAACATTGGTTAGCATTTCTTTTGTATCTGCATCCGGAAAAAGGCGAGTTAATACATCAATAGCTTCGGCCCGTACTTTCGATTTCGGGTCGTTTTGAGCCAATTCAATCAGCTTATTTTTTATGTTATCGGGTTGTACTTTGGCTGCTCTGCGTATATTCTGAATGGTATATTTACGAATGTTCCAATGAGCATCGTTAAGTGCATCGAGCATGGTTTTTACCGAAATCTCATCACTGTTTTTAGAGAGTTTTTGCACCGCTTCATAACGGTCTAGGTACATGGGGGCATGGTGGTACTGAAACGACCATTCATCTACCGATTTTTTATTGTCTTGTTTCGTGCAGAGCAACATTTTTTGTGCATCAACATTTATCAGATCAGGTTTAGTCGGGCAGTCGAATTCAAAGGCTTGTTCGGCTAATTCCAAGGTTACTTTTACAGAGTCTTTTTTACCGTTACTGTATAGGTCAATTTGCAGGGGAATTTTATAGAGCGGAGTGGTTTCAACATTTTGTTTTTGTTTGATTACTACGTATTGTTTGCGTGTAGTTTCGTTGTACGAGTAATCTATTATAATATCGGGGTGCCCGCTAGAATAAAACCATTGATTAAAAAACCAATTCAGGTCTTCGCCTGTAATTTCTTCGAATGCCAGACGAAGTTCGTGCATTTCAACCGGTTTAAATTTATGACGTTCAAGGTACAGTTTCAAAGAGGCAAAAAAGGCTTTATCGCCTACATATTTTCTAAGCATGTGTAGTATTCTACCACCTTTGGCGTAGGAGTGGCTGTCGAACATGTCTTCCTTATCGGGATAATCGAAACGAACCATGTTAACCTGTTTTTCTTTTGCCTCTTGTAGGTATGTGCTGAGGTCGCCTTGCAGGTGTAGGTCGGCTTCGTCTTTTCCGTATTTATGTTCAATCCAAAGGTATTCTCCATAGGTAGCAAACGATTCGTTAAGCGGAAGGTTTGCCCACGATTCGCAGGTAACTAAATCTCCAAACCAATGATGAAAAAGTTCATGAGCAACAATATCTTCATTATCACCATCAATCATTTCTCTTTGGGTTTTTTGTAAAAACTCTCCATGTATTACTACGGTTGTGTTTTCCATGGCCCCCGAAACATAATCGCGAACTACTACCTGATGATATTTTTGCCAGGGGTATTCTACACCAAGTACGTTAGAGTAAAAAGAAAGCATTTCCGGAGTGTTGCCAAAGATGGCACGGGCATCTTTTTCGTATTCTTTTTCTACGTAATAATGTACGTCTATAGGCTTTCCATCATTTTTTTTCCATGCATCTTTTACAACGGCATAGTCGCCAATGGCCATCATAAAAAGATAGGGAGCATGTGGTAAATCCATTTTCCAATAGTCGGTTCGGGTTCCATTTTTATTATCAACCGATGAAATTAATATTCCGTTCGAGAGAGTTTTAAATTCTTTTTCTATGGTAATGTAAATTTCTTGTGTGCAGCGTTCGTTGGGCGAATCAATAGTAGGGAACCAACAGGAGGCAGCTTCCGTTTCACCTTGTGTCCATATTTGTCGTGGTTTTTTAGGGTCTTCGCCTTTTGGGTTTATAAAATACAATCCTTTATCACTACTTATGGCCATGCTTCCGCCTTCCGGCAGTTCATTCGGTTTTGCGGTATAATCAATAAAAAGGGTGTATTTTTCGTTGGCAGTATATGCTTTATCGAGTGTAATATTCAGTTTTAGGCTATCGTACGTAAAAGACAATTCTTTTTCGGTGTTTTCTACTAGCAGAGTTACTTTATGTATATCCATGCCCTTAGCATCTAAACTCAGTTGAGAGGAAGAATAAAAATAGGGTTTTAGCTCCAGCCAAGCTTGTCCATGCATGTATTGTTTTTCCCAGTCGAAACGAACATTTAGTTTGGTATGCAGCAAATCGTGTATTCGTGTATTAGAAGCGTTGTAAATCTTGGGCTGAGGTACAGCGTTTACGGTAAACGTATCCAAACTTATCGTGTGGTTAGTGTTTGAGTTGGAAACTTTGCCGGTTTTGCAGCCAAATACTAGGGTAGTTAGGGCGAATGCCCACAAAATTTTATTCATAAACTAAAGTATAGAATACCAAAATTGCAGAAAAAACAGTTCTTAACCAACCAATATTGTATAAACGGTAAAATTGACTAAAAAATGTAATTTTGGGCATTATGAGAGAAGCAATTACCATATTATCAGAGAAAGGAAACAAAAGCAAAATAACATTTGCAGATTTTTCTTCTGTCAGTGGGAAAATAAATGAAACCCCTTTTGAATGGGATGTAATAAAAATAAAAGATAAATCTTTTCATGTTATTAAGGGGAACAAATCGTATAACATAGAAGTAATTAAAGCCGATTACGATGAAAAAAGTTTTACTATTTCGGTAAATGGCCATACGTACAAATTTACTGTACAAGATAAATACGATGAATTACTTAAAACACTAGGCTTAGATGTGGCTTCTGCAAAGGTTTCTGAAATAAAAGCACCCATGCCGGGTTTGGTTCTTAAAATAAATACAGAGGTGGGTTTAGAGGTTGAAAAAGGCGATACGCTACTTATTTTGGAAGCCATGAAAATGGAAAATATCATAAAATCTCCGGGCAAGGGAACTGTAAAAGCAATACTGGCAAAACAAGGGCAGGCAGTAGAAAAAAATCAGGTTCTCATTTCATTTCACTAAACAATGCCGGTTCTGTATTGTTACATGCTTACACTTTAAACGTAACAAAATATGAAAACATTTTTTATACTATCAGCCGCTTCGGTTTTATTATTTATTTCTTGTGGAACAGAGAGTAATAATGAGATTACGGAGCAAACTGAAAAACAACAGCCGCCTGTTTGCACCTATTCATATCTGCACGATTCTACCCATGTAAACTGGACGGCATATAAATTTACCGAGAAAAAAGGGGTTAAAGGAACATTCGATTCGGTTGTTGTAGAAGGTGTTGCTAACGGAGCAATTAGTCCGTTTGATGTTTTTGCAAATGTAAGTTTTCGCATTCTCTCCTCATCGGTAAATACCAACGATGCAGCAAGAGATCAAAAAATACTCAACTATTTTTTCGGAAAAATGATTGCCACCAGTGAGATTTCAGGGAAAATTGTTTCTGTAAATGAAAAGGGAGAAGCCGAGGTGCTCATTAAAATGAACAATGTAGAACACAATGTGTTGGGAGTTTTTACAATACAGGAAAATAAAGTAAGTTTACAAGTAGAAATAAACATGGACCATTGGAATGGGCAGTCAGCGATAGCCTCTTTAAATAAAGAGTGTTACGAATTACACAAAGGTGAAGACGGAAAAAGTGTGCTTTGGCCCGATGTTTCGGTACAAATAGAAACAACTCTTCAAAAAATATGCGAATAAGTCTTACCTATCTAATTTTATTTTCAGGTATAGTTTTCTTTTTTTCATGCATAGATAAAAAATACAACCAAGTCCCGAAAGAAGCAACGGAAGAAAAAGAAATAGTAAATTCTATAACAGTTACCGATTCGGTAAAAGAATTTCGTATTAGTGAAATAGAATTTTCTTGTGAAAGCCCTTTGCTTTACACCGTAAATAAAAAAAGCGAAAACAAGTATGTTTTTTCTCAGAATAAAAAAGAAGAAGAGTCCCATTCTTTTTTTAGTATAAACAACGACTATTTTAATGAAATAACCCATGATACGCCTTTTGCACTGCAGCAAGGGAACAATGTGGTGCTTGCTTTTTCGTGCCTTCCCAACGGAGTAAGTTGTAAAAACAAGAACTCCCATCTTTTTAAAAACTACATACAGGGCGAAGATTTAGGTTTATTTAATGAAAAACAAGAACACCTTTTTTATTATCTTCCAAAAGATACTGTATATGCAGAAAATGTTATTCTTGATTTTTATCTGATGAATACATCGCTAAATAAAAACGGAAAAAAAGTAAGAGCAACTATAGATGGTATGGAATTTTTGATTGAGAAATGGACGGCATATAACATCGAGGGGTTAGAGGAAGGGATACATACCATTCGCATAGAACTGATAGATAAAGAAGGGAATTTAATTCCGGGACCTTTCAACGATTCGGGCGAGAGAAAAATTTTGGTTTTAAAGAAAATCGCTTAAGATTCTATATCGAGTTCTATATCAAATTGAACTAAATCAATAAAGTCCTGCACTCTGTGTTCAATATCGGAATGTGTTAAGTGTTGAAGTTTTTCGGTGCCAAATTTTTCAACGCAAAACGAAGCCATGGCACTTCCAAAAATAATTGCCCGCTTCATATTTTCGAAAGAAATATCTTTCGAAGCAGCAAGATGACCGATAAATCCTCCAGCAAAGCTATCGCCCGCTCCGGTGGGGTCAAAAACATCTTCCAAGGGAAGAGCAGGTGCGAAAAAAACCTCTTTTTTATTAAACAATAAGGCCCCATGTTCTCCTTTTTTTATAATTAAAAACTTTGGTCCCATGGTCAAAATTTTTTGTGCTGCTTTTACCAGTGAGTATTCTTTAGAGAGTAGGCGGGCTTCTTCATCATTGATAGAAAGTACATCAACCAGTTGCATGGTTTCCTTCAATTCATCAAGAGCAATTTCCATCCAAAAATTCATGGTATCCATCACAATAAGCTTCGGTCTTTGCTTCAAATTATTAATTACCTGCTTTTGTATAGCAGGAGCAAGATTTCCTAACATTAAGAACTCACAATTTTGGTAGTTTTCCGGGATTGCCGGATTGAATTTTTCAAGCACATTTAATTGAGTTTCTAGTGTGTCGCGGGTGTTCATATCAATATGGTACTTTCCGCTCCAGAAAAAAGTTTTTTCATTTTCCAACACCTGCAAACCTTCGGTATCTACACCATGCGATTTGAGCAGTTGAATGTTTTCCTGAGGAAAATCGCCCCCAACTACCGAAACGATATTTACCTTTTTGGTAAAGTACGATGATGACAAAGAAATAAATGTAGCTGCTCCACCCAGTATTTTATCTGTTTTCCCGAAAGGGGTTTCTATAGCGTCAAACGCCACAGTACCAATGACTAATAAACTCATTAAAAATATTTTTCGGACAAAGATATTGTATAATTTAAAAGAAACAAGTAATATTGCTCCCCCGTTAAGGGAAAAATTCCTCGATAGCTCAGTTGGTTAGAGCATCTGACTGTTAATCAGAGGGTCGCTGGTTCAAGTCCAGCTCGAGGAGCGAAAAGGTTTCGGTTTTTCCGAAGCCTTTTTTGTTACAATGAAACAATATGACGTTCATTAACTCCATCCAATTCAATGGCCACAACAGTTAATATTTATCTTACCTTCAATGGTAATTGCGAAGAAGCATTTCAATTTTATAAAGCCGTTTTTGGCGGAGAATTTTCTTATGTTGGTAAATTTGGAGATATGCCTCCGCAAGAGGGCATGCCTGCAATACCCGATAGCGAAAAAAATAAAATAATGCACATTGGTTTACCTATAAGTAAAGAAACTATTTTAATGGGTAGCGATGCTTCCGATGCATTTGGAAATGTAACCACCATAGGCGATAATTTTTCCGTTTCTATTAATACCGATTCTATAGATGAAGCGAACCGCCTGTTCAATGCACTTTCGGAAAAAGGTAAAATAAATATGCCCCTGAGTAAAACTTTTTGGGGGGCGTATTTTGGAATGTTTACCGATCGGTTTGGTATCAATTGGATGGTAAATGTGGATTTGAACGAATATCATATCGGATAAGTTTTTTTAAGGATTTATTTTAGTTATTTCTTCATCTTGCAATAAAAACGAGGGTATTTGCCCCGTATTGATAACTGCAATGTGATAATTCTGTTGTTTTATTTTTTCTATTTGTTCTTTATTAGGCATCATGCTGTAGGCTATGTAGGGAGTGTAAAACATTACGGATATATGCCCGTTTACACTGGTATTTACATTAAAAAGAACCGTTTTTTTATGACCTAGTAAAGCGGGCAATTTATGAATAAGTTCCATTTCCCTTAAGTCGTTTTCTCTGCCAAAATTATCGTGTGGTTTTTGCTGGGTGTGGTAATTTACCGTTCTGTTTAAATCGAAAAGGAAATAGCAAATAGAAAGCAGTAAAATAATTTCTGCTATTTTCTGAAGAGGTATGGGAGTTATTATTTTTTTTAATCTCGAAATAAATGTAAGGAACAATGAACCTAAACCTAAAAAAACAAAAGGCGAAACAATCAGGCAAAAGGCTGTCATCTTAGTAGCAGCCAAACTGTAAAATACATAAACCACTATTATGGAAGATATTGTAGCAATGCGGTAAAGTTTAGAAGAGGCTTTTTTGACATATAGTATAATGCCAACTAATAATATAAAGGGAACCAAATCGCCCGAACCATACATTTTTTTTAAAGCATCAAAATGAAACCAAATATTTCCCGTATGGCCTTCTACAGCAGTAAAAAAGTGTTGGGTATTTAAACTAAATTCGTGTTTTGCTTCGGCAGGATACTGCATGAAGATGAAAAACTGCCAAGGAAAAAATACAATACAAGTGATGAATAAAGAAGAAAAAAAAGGAATAAGAAATTTTGTATTGCATACCTTCTTTTTTTCTGTTGCAGAAACCGAGATAAGCCAAATGGCGTACACGAGCAATCCTACCAGCCATTTTACCAAAACAGCACAACCGGAAAAAATGCCTAATAGAATAAGCCAATATTTTTTTTGAGTGTGTTGGTACTCAAACCAAGTCCAAATGCTTGCCGTAACATAAAAAAGAAAAGCAGTATCATTATGGTCTGTAGGGTATTTACCGCATACCAGTTCTAGCGGGTAATAAGCCACAGAAAAAAATAAAGCACCATAATAAGCAACTGCTTTAGAGTGTGAAATATTCCCTATTCGGTAAATTAAAAAGGTGGTAAAAGCATGAAGCAACATGCTCGGAATTCTCACAGCTACCTCATTTACTCCGAATATTTTTATACTAAGAGCCATTTGCCAAAGAAAAAGCGGTTGTTTATGTAACCATATATGGTTTCCTGCCCAGTTTGTATAATCGTATTCGAGTATGGGATTGGTGTAGAGTGTGGGTTTAAAAGGGTTTTGTGCCATGTTTTTTGCAACAAGGGCGTGGTATTGCTCGTCCCACAGATTTAAAAAGGGATCTAAATGGGCCATAAAAAAAGCTAAGCCAAGAGAAGCGAATAGTAGTAGTGCTAAACTTATTTTATGTTTATCTGTTGTATAAAAAATTACAGAACTAATTAAAAGCAAAATGCTTGGAACAAGCGGTAAAATTTGTTCATTGGTAAAATGTTGAAATAACATATCATGCAATTTTACGAAACATTGTACTATCCTGTTTGTATTACGAAATTCTACTGCAACATAGAGAAAGTATTTAACACAAAGGAATTTGTTTTTAGTTCTTACATTTGGAAAAACAGCAATTTGATTAAGAATATAAAATACAGTGTATAAAAAGATATGAATAAAGAAATTATAGGCATTATAGGAGCAGGAGCTATGGGAAGCGGTATTGCTCAAGTGGCTGCATCCTCCGGGCATAGTGTAATTTTATTCGATGCCAATTCCGAAGCCTTAAATAAAGCCGAAAGTAATTTGTTGAATACACTAAAAAAACTAGCCGAAAAAAATAAAATCAGTGAACAAGATATTCCATCTATTTTTTCGCGAATCACTTTTGCCAAGAGTCTTCAAGAGATGGCTTCCTGCCAACTAATTATTGAAGCGGTAATTGAAAATCTTTCCGTAAAAAAAGAAATATTTTCTACACTCGAAAATATTGTAGAATCAACCTGTATTTTAGCCACCAACACATCTTCGCTTTCTGTAACTTCTATTGCATCAGCTTGTAAATTTTCGAATCGTATAATAGGAATACACTTTTTTAATCCGGCCCCTTTAATGCCCTTAGTAGAAATTGTACCGGCATTGCAAACGCAAATAGAAACAGTAATAAAATCGAAAAAAATAATTGCCGACTGGAATAAAACGGTTGTACTTGCAAAAGATACACCCGGCTTTATTGTAAATCGTATTGCTCGCCCTTTTTATGGAGAAGCGATGCGTATCTACGAAGAAGGTATAGCCGATATATGGACCATTGATTGGGCGATGAAAGAAATAGGTGGTTTCCGAATGGGGCCTTTTGAGTTGATGGATTTTATAGGGCATGATGTAAATTATACGGTTACCGAAACGGTGTTTAAAGATTTTTTTTACGATCCCCGTTATAAGCCTTCCTTTACACAAAAACGATTGGTAGAAGCAGGATGGCTAGGTAAAAAATCAGGAAAAGGGTTTTATGATTATTCCGATTCTGCGGTTAAACAACAACCGCATAAAGATAAAAAATTGGCAGAGCAAATAGTGAACAGAATTTTAATAATGCTTATCAATGAAGCTGTAGACGCACTTTATTTACAAATTGCCAGCAAAGAAGATATTGAATTGGCTATGACCAAAGGAGTAAACTATCCCAAAGGGCTACTAAAATGGGCAGATGATTTAGGGATAGAAAATTGCGTAGCACAACTCCGAGAATTATATAATACGTATCAAGAAGACCGTTATCGGTGCAGCCCTTTGCTCATGAACATGCAGAAAGAGCAAAAAACTTTTTACAACTAGCTGTAAATTCTTAACAGTACGTCATTCATTACTTTTTAAAATAAATGAGAGTCTACTCCAATTTTTCGCTTCCTTTACAAGAACAAAAATACTATGGGAAGTAAAAAGAAAAAAAAGAGCAGTATAGAAAACTCCCTAAAACAAGCCATTTTAGAAGTATTCAAAAAAAACAACAATCATCCGCTCAATTATAAACAAGTATGCGCGGTGTTGGATATACGCGATACTTTTACCCG
Source organism: Flavobacteriales bacterium (assembly GCA_013359255.1). Taxonomy (GTDB): domain Bacteria; phylum Bacteroidota; class Bacteroidia; order Flavobacteriales_E; family Vicingaceae; genus BCD5. The sequence continues at coordinate 21,302 of JABWCF010000019.1, read as the reverse complement.
AAATCTCGTAAGCGATATATTAGTCGATTTAAAAAACAACACTATTTTAAAAGAAACCGATAGAGGGAAATACTGCATGAGCGAGGTAAAATCGGCATATCTAACCGGTCGCTTGGAACTTACAGCCAAAGGTTCTGCATTTTTAATTTGCGAAGAAAGTGAAGAAGATATTTTTATTGCTCCGCGTTTTGTGCGAACCGCACTTAATGGAGACATTGTAAAAGTGCGTTTGCTGGCAAAGCGGCAAGGTGCCAAACCCGAAGCAGAAGTAATAGAAATCATTAAACGCACCAAAACGGAGTATGTCGGAATTATTCAGTTATCAAAAAATTTCGCTTTTCTTATTCCGGACGATAACCGAATGCCCGTTGATATTTTTATTCCATTAAGTGAATTGAACGGAGCAAAAAACGGACAAAAAGTAATTGTGCAAATGACCGGTTGGGCCAAAGGAGCCACTAATCCGGAAGGCAAAGTGCTTGAAGTACTCGGAGAACCCGGGCAACACGAAGCCGAAATGCACGCCATCTTGGCCGAGTACGGTTTACCCTACCGATTTCCGGAAAAAGTTGAAAAAGCAGCCGAAAAATTAGACGTTTCTATAACCGAACATGAAATTGTCAACCGAAAGGATTTTAGAGTCACCCCTACATTTACCATAGATCCATTAGATGCAAAAGACTTTGATGATGCACTTTCTATAAAAAAACTTGAAAATGGAAATTATGAAATTGGCGTTCACATTGCCGATGTTACTCACTATGTTACTCCGGAAAGTATTATTGAAAAGGAAGCACAAGAACGAGCCACTTCGGTTTACCTTGTAGATAGAGTAGTGCCTATGCTGCCGGAAAATCTTTCTAATTATGCCTGTTCGCTTCGGCCCAACGAAGATAAATATACCTTTTCCGCAGTGTTTGAATTAGACGAAAATGCCAATATAAAAAAGGAGTGGTTTGGAAAAACCGTAATCCATTCTAATCGCAGGTTTACATACGAAGAAGCACAAGTTATTATTGAAAATAAAGAAGGAGAATATGCTGAAGAAATTTTACTGTTAGATAAACTGGCCAAAAAATTAAGAGCCAAACGGTTTAAAAATGGCTCCATTGCTTTTGATAAAGTGGAAGTAAAATTTACTATAGACAAAGAAGGAAAACCCACTGGAGTGTATTGGAAAGAAATGAAAGATGCCAATAAACTGATAGAAGAATTTATGTTGCTTGCCAACAAAAAGGTGGCCGAACTTATTGCAAAGCCCGAACCCGGTGTAAAAAAACCAAAACGAACGTTTGTATTTAGAATACACGATTCCCCTAACCCCGAAAAACTACGCATTTTTAATTCGTTCGTGTCTAAGTTGGGATACAAAATGAATTTAAAAAACAACTTAGAAATAGCTCGTTCTTTTAATACACTGCTCGAAGAGGTAAGTGGTAAAACAGAACAAAACTTAGTAGAACAGTTAGCAATACGTACTATGGCCAAAGCCATTTACTCTACCAAAAATGTAGGGCATTACGGACTGGCATTCGATTACTATACGCATTTTACTTCACCCATTAGGCGATATCCGGATATGATGGTTCACCGCTTATTGCAATATTACTTGCAAAATGGGCAAAGTGTTGATTCGGCTGTTTACGAAAAACTTTGCAAGCATGCATCAGAAATGGAGAAAATAGCCTCCGATGCCGAGAGAGCTTCTATAAAATACAAACAGGTAGAGTACATGAGCGACAAGATAGGGAAGGAGTTTGAAGGCGTAATTTCCGGAGTAACAGAATGGGGATTATTTGTTGAAATTTTAGAAAATAAATGCGAAGGGATGATACGACTACGCGATTTAGACGATGATTATTACGTCTTTGATGAAGAGAATTATCAAGTAGTAGGTAAACGACATAAGAATATATACCGTATGGGAGATACTGTTATGGTAATGGTTAAAAAAGCCGATTTAACCCGTAAACAACTCGATTTTGTATTACTAACCTAGTTTTTCTCTTAAGTAAGCATAACAGAAAGGACTGTTCCCGTTAGTTAAAAGAGTTAGGGTGTAGTGTAATCAAAACAGAATTTTATAGATTTCTTCGGAAACAAAAAAGCGAAACTACTGTTTCGCTTTTTTTGTTAAACTATTTTTTTGTTAATCAACCGCATCATGAATAAATGGGTTATTCGGTCTCAGAAGTGTTTTTTTTTCCTCGTTGTTTTCATCAGATAATGTATATCGAGAAATATCCGATTCCGAAGAATGAGGAATATCATTAAGCGAAATTTGTTTTCTTTTATACGCAGGCTCTTTTTCCATATCGTTTAAACCACTGGGCGATTTAAGTTTTAAACTGAAGGCTTTAATTCTTAAAATTCTTTCCTGAGCTCTTTTTTGTTGTTCTTCATCAGGAAGTTTTGTAGTATAAACAGGCGTTTGAACCGGTTTAATCTCTTCTGGTTTTTCGTTTAACGAGGGTTGTGTTTCTTCTTTAAAAAGAGTTTCTTCTCTTTTTTTATTTATTTCATCGGTATCGTCATCTAAACTAAAAATAACCACATTTGATTTTTCTTCGTTTGAGGGAGTGTTGGTTGGAGGTTCTGTAATGTTTTCCTCTTTGAAATTAAAAGTAGAGGATTCTGTTTGTTTTTTCAAAAAGGGTTCTGTTTCTGTGCTTGTTTCATTTATGTTTTCCGATGTGCTTTTAGTATTTTCAGTAAAATCTGTAAGGGGTTGAGTAATACTAGTGGGCACATCATCACTTAAATTTCTTACAACTTTTTTTGTTTCTTGAGTGGTAGTATAACCTAAAACTTCTTTTTTTCCAAATCCGGTAGCAATAATAGTAACTCCAATTTTGCTTCCTAAACTTAAGTCGCTTCCGTTACCCCAAATAATATCGGCTGTGTTGCCGGTTTCGTTTTGAATATAATCGGTAATCTCAGAAATTTCGTCCATGGTAATTTCACTTTCACCCGATGTAATGTACAATAAAATATAGTTGGCTCCTGTAATATCATTATCATTAAGAAGGGGAGATGAAAGTGCTTGACTAACGGCTTTAATAGCTCGGTCATCACCCTCTGCAACAGCTGATCCCATAAGGGCTGTGCCACTATCTTTCATTACGGTGCGTACATCTTCAAAATCTACATTAATGTATCCTGTAACGGTTATTATTTCGGCAATAGATTTAGCAGCAACCGAAAGAATATCATCGGCCTTGGCAAAGGCTTCAGACATTTTCAGGTTGCCATACATTTCTCGTAGCCGGTCGTTGCACACTACCAATAAAGTATCTACATTTTGTCTTAACGATTCAAGTCCTTCTTCACCTTGTATTTTTCTTCTTCTGCCTTCAAAAGTAAAAGGAATGGTAACAATGCCAACCGTTAATATGCCCATTTCTCTGGCAGCTTGGGCAATTATAGGCGCAGCACCTGTTCCAGTTCCTCCACCCATTCCGGCAGTTATAAAAATCATTTTGGTTTCGTTTCCTAAAAAGTTTTTTATTTCTTCAATACTTTCTATGGCTGAATTTTTTCCTACTTCGGGATTTGCACCTGCACCTAAGCCTTTGGTAAGTGTTCCTCCTAAACGTATTTTGGTAGGAATGGGGCTTATGTCTAGTGCTTGCTGGTCGGTGTTGCAAATAATAAAATCTACACCGTTTATGCCTTGTTTAAACATATGGTTTACAGCGTTACTTCCTCCTCCTCCAATACCTATCACTTTTATAATGGTGTTTTGGTTGTTTGGCATTTCAAATTTCATAGTTTGCAGATTTTAATTTATATTAGTTTTATTGTTCGTCTTCAAAAAATTTTTGACCGATGTTTAGCATTTTATCAAAAAAGCTTCCTTTTGTTTTCTTAGAATGATTGGCAACCGGAGTTTCTTTTGAGGGCTTACTTTCTTCTTGTTTTTCAAAACCTTTAAGCACTAATCCTATGCAAGTAGAGTACATGGGGCTTGTTACCTCATCGGAGTTTCCTTTTGCAAGATGTTCGGTTGGGTAACCAATGCGGGTATCCATACCGGTAACGTATTCAAAAAGTTGTGTAATGTGTTTTAGTTGGGCTCCGCCACCGGTTACTACAATTCCGGCTATTAGTTTATTTTCGAAACCGGAGCTTTTTATTTCGTAATAAACATGCTCAATAATTTCTTCCATTCTTGCCTGTATAATATTGGCAAGGTTTTTAAGTGAAATTTCTTTTGGGTCTCTACCTCTTATGCCGGGAATAGAAACAATTTCATTTTCTTGGCTTTCGCTGGCGAGTGCCGAACCGAATTTAATTTTTAAAAGTTCTGCCTGATTTTTAATGATTCCGCAGCCTTCTTTGATATCATCGGTAATTACGTTGCCTCCAAATGGGATTACCGCAGTATGTCTGATGATACCATCTTGAAAAATGGCTAAATCGGTGGTGCCACCACCAATATCTACTAGTGCTACACCGGCTTCTTTTTCTTCCGAACTTAAAACGGCATCAGATGAAGCTAAGGGTTCTAGGATAATATTCTCTACTTCTATTCCCGCTTTATTTACACATTTATAAATATTTTTTGCAGCGGCAACCTGCCCGGTTATTATGTGGAAGTTTGCTTCCAAGCGAACTCCTGCCATGCCTTTAGGATCTTTAATTCCCTGTTCGTTATCGAGAATGTATTCTTGGGGAATCACATCAATAATTTCTTCGCCCGGTAACATTACCAGTTTGTGCATATCATCTATCAGGCGGTTGATGTCGCTTTGCTGAATTTCGTCATCGGTGTTGTGTCGGATAATAATTCCTCGATGTTGTAAACTTTTAATGTGTTGGCCTGCTATGCCTACATTTACAATGCGTATATCTACACCTGCTTTTGCTTCGGCTTCTGTAACGGCTTCTTTTATAGATTGAATTGTTTTTTCGATGTTGGTAACTACTCCGCGTGTTACACCCAATGATTCGGATTTTCCCAGGCCGAGTATTTCTAATTTTCCGTACTCGTTTTGTCGGCCAACAATGGCTACAATTTTTGTAGTACCAATGTCTAATCCTACAATTATTTCTGAAAGTTCACTCATATTAATTTTTGCTACAAACCACTTGGTTGTTAAATTTTATGTTAATTGTTTTGTATTCGTTCCAGCCTATTTTGTTTAGTGCTTTTTTATAAAAAAACTTCAGTTTATTAAATTTTTCATCTATCTGTGTGGCATCACCAAATACAATTCTATGATTTCCTACTCTTGGTATCAATTCAAATTCAAAATCTTTATTAACATACAAATGTTCAATTTGTGCTTTCCAAAATGGATTGGAGTGGATGTATTGTGCCAGTAAAAAAATGTCGTCAAGTAATGAAATATTTTTAAGTGTATCGTTTTCGGAAATGTTTGTAATACTTAATGAGTAACGATTTGCGTATCGGTCGTTTATGTTTCCGCTTACCACCAAAACATGCGAAGTGTATTTATTGGAAAGAGGCATAAGAGTGCCTTCTTCATCGATATAATAACTTTCTCCGCTTAAATTAAAAATACGAACAATGGGGTTTCTTTGTTCAATAGAAATTTGCAGTTCACCGTTTATGGTTTTATATACTTCGGCATTTTTAATGGCAGGAATGTTATTTATTTTTTTTTCTAGTTGCATTACAGAGAGTGTATTTGCATAAGTGCTTTTAAAAGTATCGTTACCGGGTTGCACTATTTGTAAAATATCTTTTTCATCAATAAAAAGATTTTTATTTAATCCATGTATATCAATTTTAAGAGAGCGAACAGAGGAATGGTTTTGTGCTTTTTCCGAAAAGGCCAGTGCAGTAGATATTGCAATAAGCAATAAACTCCAGTATGTTATAGATATTATTTTTTTCATTTTTTCAGTAAAGCGTTGGTAATAGGTTCTACAAGCCGGTCAATATCTCCTGCTCCCATGATTAGCAAAACTTCTATGTTCGATTGGGTAATTTTTTCTATTACATTTTCTTTCTCAACCAAGCTTTTGTTTTTGTTTTGCATCAAATTCAGAAGCATCGTAGAATTTACTCCCTCAATGGGAAGTTCTCTTGCGGGGTATATCTCGAGCAAAAATAATTCATCGAGCAGGTCTAAACTTTTAGCAAATTCGTTTGCAAAATCTCTGGTTCGTGAGTATAGATGGGGCTGAAATATTCCGGTAATTTTTTTGTTTGGAAATAACTCTTTGGCAGATAGGATACAATTTTTTAATTCTTCAGGGTGATGGGCATAGTCGTCTATCAAAGTCAGATAATCTGTTTTAATATGGTATTCGAATCTTCTTTTTACTCCTTTAAAATGGGTAATCCCTTTTTTAACATCGGCTATGTTGATGCCGGCTTCTATGCAGGCAGCAGCAGCGGCCACTGCATTTTCTACATTGTGTATGCCAGGAAGTCCCACTGAAATATTTTCTATTTTTTGCTTATGATGGGTAAGGGTAAAAAAGTAATTCCCCCTTTTTATATTTATAGATTCCCCTAAATAATCAGCTTCCGGCATTTTAATGGAGTAAGTGATTGCACTTGGAATGTTTATTTGTGATTCAATTTCTTTTTTTAAAATCAGTTTTTCTTTAACGCCATTGGCAAACGTAGTATATGTTTTTCGCATTTCTTCGGCATTTCCGTAGATATCTAAATGGTCGGCATCTACAGATGTAATAATCGCTATTTCGGGGTATAGGGTAAGGAATGACTTGTCAAATTCATCGGCTTCTGCAATCAACCATTCGGCCTTTTCATCTAAAATTAAATTGGTGTTGTAGTTTTGTGTAACACCTCCCAAAAATGCAATGATGTTTTTTCCGGCTTCTTTAAAGATGTGTGCAATCAGTGATGAGGTAGTTGTTTTTCCGTGGGTGCCTGCTACTGCAATGGTTTTGTATTGTTTACTTATTTCTCCCAATACCACAGAGCGTTTTTTAATTTCAAAATCATTTTCTTTAAAATAAACTAGTTCGGAATGATGTAATGGAATAGCCGGAGTGTAAATAATGAGTGTATTGGTTTTATTTTTAAAATTTTCAGGAATAAGATTTATGTTATCTTCAAAATGAATTTGAATATTTTCTTTTTGTAGCTCTTGGGTAAGCGAAGAAGGTGTTTTATCGTATCCGCCAACCGATTTGCCCATATAATGAAAGTAGCGGGCTAGTGCACTCATGCCAATTCCGCCAATGCCAATTAGGTAAACATTTTGAATAGCATTTAGATTCATGGGTTTGCTAATTTTAATACTTCGGCTGCAATTACGTTAGCGGCATCGCTGAATGCCATACGGTAGGCATTGCGTTGAAGTCGTTCGCAGTGGTTATCATCACGTAAAAGGTCTATGGCTTTTTTTACAAGCAACTCCTTCGCTTCGCTGTCTTTAACTAGTTCTGCTGCATTATTATTGATGAGAGCTAAGGCATTTTTTGTTTGGTGGTCTTCAGCAACATTTGGAGAAGGAACCAATATAGCCGCTTTGGCGGCAAGGCATATTTCAGAAATAGAAATGGCTCCGGCTCTAGAAACTACCACATCGGCAATAGCGTATGCATAGTCCATTTGTGAAATAAAATCGAAACAGAAAATGCCGTTTTTGTTATACTGATGAGTAGCATTTTTAGCAACTTCGTAAAAACTTTTTCCGGTTTGCCAGATTAATTGTATTTGATGGTTCGAAAAATTTTCTAAACCTGCGAGAATGCTTTCGTTAATAGTTTTTGCTCCCAGGCTTCCGCCTACAACAAGAATGGTTTTTTGGTTAGGCGAGAGTTGAAAAAGTTCATATCCTCGGGCTCTTTTTGCTTCGAGGTTGCTTATATCTTGCCTTACCGGGTTTCCGGTTAGAATAATTTTATTTTTCGGAAAGAAATTTTCCATATTGGGGTAAGCCACACATATTTTGTTTACTTTTTTTGCAAGCAATCGGTTGGTTAATCCCGGAAAAGAGTTTTGTTCTTGTATAAGGGTGGCAATGTTTTTTTTACAGGCTATTTTTAACATAGGGCCACTGGCATATCCGCCTACACCTACTACTACAGCCGGATTAAATTCTTTTATAATTTTCTTTGCCTGCTGTAAACTTTTATAAAGCAAAAAGGGAAATTTTAAGTTTTTTAATGTTAACCTTCTTTGTAAACCCACTACAGGCAATCCAATAATTTTATAACCTGCCGCAGGCACTTTTTCCATTTCCATTTTGCCTTGTGCTCCTACAAACAATATTTCGGTGTTGGGTTGAAGTTGTTTTAAGGCGTTGGCAATAGCAATAGCCGGAAAGATATGGCCGCCTGTGCCACCACCGCTTATTATTATTTTAATGGGTTGCATAGGCTGTTTCGGAATTATTTTCGATGAGTTCGGCACTACTTTCAGTTTCGGTTTCGCGACTTACACTTAGTATAATGCCTAGTGTTAAACAAGTAAACCAAATAGATGTTCCTCCCATGCTTACCAAGGGAAGAGGCTGACCTGTAACCGGAAATAAATTTACGGCTACAGCCATATTAATGAGTGCCTGAAAAACTAAACTGAAGCTTAGACCGATAGACAGTAAGGATCCAAATATATTGCTACATCGTGAGGCTATTCTTACTCCACGAAATAACAAAATTAAATACAAAAATAAAACTACCACTCCACCTATAAGCCCATATTCTTCAATAATAATAGCATAAATAAAGTCGGAATACGGATGTGGTAAAAAATTTCGTTGGGTGCTATTCCCTGGTTTTTTTCCGAAAATCCCTCCGGTGGCGATGGCAATTTTAGATTGTTCCACCTGATAGTTGGCTTCAGAATTTCCGTTTACATAACTTTCAATTCTTTTTTTCCATGTTCCTACTCGGCCCTGATCATTGGAATTATAAACAATGGCTACAAAAATACCAAGAGCTACCACTCCAATACCAATTAAAGAGGCAATATATTTAAGATTAATTCGGCCAATAAACATTACCAATAAACAGGTTGTAAAAAGTATGGCCGATGTAGAAAAGTTGGCGGGTAAAATCAGTCCACAAACTAACAGAATAGGAATCATAACCGGCACAAAGGCACTTTTAAAATCTTTTATTTCATCTTGTTTTTTTGAGAGAATACGTGCAACGTACATCAGCAAAGCCAATTTAGCTAAGTCTGAAGTTTGAAATGTTTGGTTTATAACCGGTATTACCAGCCAACGACTGGCCTCGTTTATATCGGCCCCTGTTAGTAGTGTGATAGCTAAAAGGGGTATGGCAATAATAATGGCTATTTGTGAAATTCTTGAGTAGTATTTATAAGGAACATTGTGTGCTGCAAACATTAATAAAAAGCCAATAAATAAAATAAGGGTGTGCTTAAACAAAAAATATTCGGTGTTTCCGCTTTGGTATTTGTAGGCAAGGGTTACTATAGAACTGTATACTGCCAGTACAGAAAGAATGGCAAGTAATATGGTAACCATCCATATTACTCTATCGCCTTTAATATATTTTAATATTCCTTGCACAGGTTTTTAATTTTTTAATATAGCACTTTTATACTCCTGTTCGTTTTCCGGATTAAAGTAAATTACTTTCTTTGCGGGCGAGTTGAAAAGTTTAACAATTTTTATTGCTTCAGTAATTTCCGATGCTTCTATGATGCAGTGATTATAAGGTTTTATTTGTTCAATGATCTTATTTAAATTTCCTCCAATATCTACTATTAATTTAATTTCAAAACTATTTTTCTCGAGTAAGTTTAGAAGCAAATCCGGTGCGTGTGTAATGATAATTACCGGCTCATTTAATTTAATAGAATCGGTTGAAGAAGCAGTATAAAAATTCAGGTTAATATGTTCTGTTATATGTTTCATTTACTCATATTTTTTTGCAGAAACCTAGCTTTTATAGGTTATAAATTTTTAACCGCTTGTTTAAATTGATGCCCTCTGTCTTCGTAGTTTTCAAATAAATCGAAACTGGCACAAGCGGGCGAAAGTAAAACGATAAATCCTGCTTTGGCCATTTTATAGGCATATTGAACGGCATCGGTGGCTGAACTTACATCGGCTATCTGAGGTATCATTTCATCAAATGCTGCATGAATTTTTGAATTATCTTTTCCTAAGCAAACAATGCCTTTTACTTTTTGCTTTACCAATGGGGCTAACGAGGAATAGTCATTTCCTTTATCTACCCCACCGGCTATCCAAATTACCGGCTTGGTGGCACTTTCTAATGCATACCAAGTAGAGTTTACATTGGTAGCTTTCGAATCGTTAATAAATTCAATGCCATGGATGTTGGCAACAAATTCCAAACGGTGTTCAATGTTTTGGAAATCAGATAAACTTTCTCTGATAATTTCTTTACTAACATCGAGAAAACGTGCGGCAATACTTGCCGCAAGCGAGTTGTAGATGTTGTGTTTGCCTTGCAGTGCTAATTCGTGAATAGACATGTTGATGGGTGGGTTGTTTAGGTTAATAATTAGATGTTGATTATTTAAATAGCCTCCTGAATCTACTTTTTGCAGTATAGAAAATGGAAACAGTTGGCTTGGCAGCTTTCTTTTTTTTAATTCGTTTTGTATTACTTCATCGTCTTGGCAATAAATAAAAGCATCGGAAGAATGTTGATTGTTGGTAATTTTGAACTTAGAATCGATGTAATTCTGAAATTCGTAATTGTAGCGATCTAAATGATCGGGTGTAATATTTAGCAGAATAGCTACATCGGCCTTAAAACGGAACATTCCATCTAGCTGAAAACTGCTTAATTCAATTACAATGTAATCGTAATCTTTTTCGGCAATGGCAGCGGCCATGCTTTTTCCCACATTTCCTGCAAGAAGCACATCGAATCCGGCTTTTTTCAATATATGATAGGTAAGAAGTGTGGTGGTAGTTTTTCCGTTGCTGCCGGTAATACATATTTTTTTTGCCCGGGTAAAACGCCCTGCAAATTCAATTTCTGAAATGATGGGTATTTGTTTTTCGGTTAGGATTTTTATTATATCCGACTTATCGGGTATTCCCGGACTTTTAATACATTCTGTGGCAGTAATAATTTTTTCTTCGGTATGTTTTTCTTCTTCAAAGGCAATGTTATTTTCTATAAGTATGTTTCTGTATTTATCTTTTATTTTGTTTTTGTCGGAAACAAAAAGATTATACCCCTGCTTTTTGGCAAGCAATGCAGCTCCCACTCCACTTTCTCCGGCACCGAGTATAACAATATTTTTCATTTTTCTTTTATCGCAGTTTTAAGGTTACAATAGAAAGTATAGCTAGCATAATCCCTACAATCCAAAAACGTGAAACAATTTTTGCTTCGTGGTATCCTAATTTTTGAAAATGGTGATGCAAAGGCGACATTTTAAAAATTCTGCGACCTTCCCCATATTTTCTTTTAGTATATTTAAAATAACTTACCTGCATCATTACCGAAAGGTTTTCAATTAAAAAGATTCCACAGAAAACAGGTATCAGCAGTTCTTTTCGAACGGCTAAAGAGAAAACGGCAATAATTCCTCCTAATGCTAAACTTCCGGTATCACCCATAAATACTTGTGCCGGATAAGAATTGTACCAAAGAAATCCTACACAAGCTCCCACAAAAGCAGAAATAAAAATTACCAACTCTCCGGTGTTGGGAATGTACATTATATTTAGGTAGTCGGCAAAAATGGTATTGCCCGAAACGTAAGCAAATACAGCCAAAACGGCTCCAATAATGGCCGAAGTGCCTGTTGCTAATCCATCGATACCATCAGTAATATTTGCTCCATTAGAAACAGCCGTTACTATAAAAATTACAATAGGAATAAAAATAAACCAAGAATAGCTTACTGCCTTTTCTCCTATGAATGAAAGTAATTTCGAGTAATCAAATTCATTATTTTTAAAAAATGGAATTGTGGTTACGGTAGATTTTATTTCTTCCCAATTATAGTGTTCTACTTTCTTTTTTTCTACATCGTTTTCTATTTCAATGGTAACATGTGCCGGAGCAGTTTCGCTATACATCTTCTTTTTTACCACTACATCGGGATGAAAATACAGTGTAATGGCAGCAAATAAACCAACCGAAAATTGGCCTGCTACTTTAAATTTTCCGGCTAATCCGTCTTTATTTTTTTTGAACACTTTGATATAATCATCTACAAAGCCTATCAGTCCAAGCATTATGGTAGATACAATCATTAATATAATGTAGATGTTGTTTAGCTTGGCAAACAGCAAGGAAGGAATGATAATGGCTGCAAGAATAATTAAGCCCCCCATGGTAGGGGTGCCTTTTTTTTCGAGTTGTCCTTCTAATCCAAGGTCTCGAATCGATTCTCCTACTTGTTTTTTATGTAACATTCGGATTATTCTTTTTCCAAAAATCATGGATATGATGAGCGAAAGAATAAGAGCCGAAGCGGCTCTGAACGAGATGTATTTAAACACTCCGGCTCCGGGTATATCTAATTGATTCAGGTATTCGAATAGGTAGTACAGCATTATTTTTCCATTATTTTCAGGTTATTTTTAAGTATTTCCAAATCATCGAAAGGCATTTTTTCTCCGTTTATTTCTTGGTATTTCTCATGCCCTTTTCCTGCCACAAGAATAATATCGCCCGGTAGAGCTAATAAGCAGGCTGTTTTGATGGCTTCTCTGCGGTCGGTAATGGAAAGCGTTTTTTTAAAATGTATGGGTTCCACTCCCTTTTTCATTTCATTTATAATATCTTCAGGGTTTTCTTTTCTAGGGTTGTCTGAAGTTAAAATTACCTTGTTGCTGAGTTCGCATGCAATTTTTGCCATGAGAGGTCTTTTCTCTTTGTCTCTGTTTCCTCCACAACCCACAATGGTTATTACATTTTCGTTTCCGGTTCTTATTTCTTTAATGGTATTTAAAACATTTTTTAGGGCGTCTGGTGTATGGGCATAATCAACAATTGCAGAAATTCCGTTATCAGTTTTAATGTGCTGAAATCTTCCTTCTACGGCATCGAGTTTACTAATAGCCGTTAGAGCTTCTAATTTTTCTATACTTAATAGTGCCGATGCAGCGTATATACCTAAAAGGTTATATGCATTAAATCCTCCGATTAATTTTGTCCACACTTCGTTTCCATTAATATTCAGAAGCATTCCGTTAAATTGGTTTTCAATTATTTTGGCATTAAAGTCGGCCATTGATTTTAACGAAAAGGTGTATTTTTTTGCTTTGGTATTTTGCAACATTACCATGCTGTTTTTGTCGTCTTTGTTTACTAAAGCGAAGGCATTTTCTTTTAGTAAATCGAAGAATCCTTTTTTTGCATGAATGTAATCTTCAAATGTTTTGTGATAGTCGAGATGATCGTGGGTGATGTTTGTAAAAATTCCACCACTATAATTTAATCCAGAGATACGGTTTTGTATAACGGCATGTGAACTAACTTCCATAAAGCAATGGGTACAATTTTGCAATACCATTTCATGGAGCAAGTAGTTGAGCGTAATGGCATCGGGAGTGGTGTGTGTTGCTTTAATTTCTTTGTCGGCAATTTTATTTACAACGGTAGAGAGGAGGCCGCAACGATAACCTAATTCGGTAAACAGATTGTAGAGTAAAGTGGCTGTGGTTGTTTTTCCATTGGTTCCGGTAATACCGATTAATTTTAATTTTTCAGAAGGATTATGATAAAAGTTTGAGGCAATTATTCCCAGTGCTTCACCGCTGTTTTTTACGCGGATATAGGTGGTGTTGTTTTCTAAGGAATCGGGCAGTGTTTCGCATAAAACAGCTACTGCACCTTTTTCTATAGCCGAAGAAATGAATTGATGCCCGTCTGTTTGTTCGCCTTTCACGGCAACAAATAGAGTATCTGTTTTAACGGTTCTGGAATCGAAAGAAATATTTTTTATAGAAAGATGGGTACTCCCAATGATTTCTTCAATTCTTGTTTTATATAGAAGGTCTTTTAATTCCTGCATATCAGCTTAATTCTAATAGAATACTATCGTTTTTATTAAATCGGCTTCCTGCTGGCATCGACTGATTTTTGATAACCCCTGTGCCATTAAACGTTACCCTAAGCCCAATGTTTTCCAGTAGGAACAAAGCATCTTTTAAACCCATTCCACACACATCGGGAACTAATGAAGGTGTAATTTTTTTTGCTTTAACATCTACCATTTTTTCTTTTGCGTTTGTATAAACCCATTGATGGTTTATGGGTGGAGTAGAAATGTTGAGTTCTGCATATACTTGTTTCAGGTCATCAGCATAACCATCTTTCGAAACGGGTATTTTTTGTGTGGAGGCATATACGTTTTTATCTAGTTCTTCATGAATTTCTATGCTTCGGGCGTAAATTTTATCGGCCACTTCTTTAAAAATAGGTCCGGCTACTAAGTTTCCGTAATACACGTTTCGGGAGGGAGCATTTACCACCACTATGCATGAATATTTAGGTTTATCGGCAGGGAAATAACCTACTAGCGAGGCCTGATGACTTACTTTTGACTGGTATTTGTATCCGTATTTATCGTTTGCAATTTGTGCAGTGCCTGTTTTCCCGGCAATTTTATAAATATCATTTTTTAAATTTTTTGCCGTTCCGTTTTCTACCACACCTTCCAGCATTTGTTTTGCTTTTTGTATGGTTTTTTCGGAGCATATATTTGGGTTAATTATTTCGGTTTTAATTTCTTCTACTAATTTTCCCTTGTTCATAATTCGTTTCACGAATTTTGGTTTTACCATTTTTCCGTTGTTGGCTACGGCATTATAAAAAGTAAGTATTTGAAGTGGGGTTAATCTCAGTTCATATCCTATAGACATCCATGGCAGTGTAGTTCCGTACCAGTCTTTATCTCCGGGGGTTTTGATGCGGGAGGCTCCTTCGCCCGAGATTTCTAAGTTTAGTTTTTGGGAAAGCCCCATAGAAGAAAGTTTATCGGTAAATTTTTTTGGATTTTTAGCATACGCCTGAGTGATGATTTTTGAAATAGCCACATTTGATGATACTTCGAATGATTTTTGAATGCTTATTTTTCCGTAACCACCTTCGTGTGAATCTTGCATTATCCGGTCGTAATATTTGGTTTTCCCGTTTTCGGTGTCAACAATGTCTTCTAAGTCAATATATCCGTCATCTAAAGCACAAATAAGCGAAGCCAGTTTAAAAGTAGAGCCCGGTTCGGTGCTTTCGCCAATGGCGTAATTGTATCCTTCGTAGTAATCTCCGTTTGGCAATCGTTTAAGATTTGCGATGGCTTTTATATTTCCTGTTTGTACTTCCATTAGAACCACACAACCGTGGTCGGCTTCGTGTAATTGAAGTTGTGTAAGTAGAGCATGTTCCGCTACATCTTGTATATTAATGTCGATGGTGGTAATAATATCGCTGCCATCATGCGGTTCAATTTCGTTTTCATCGTTGAGTGGCATCCACATATTTCCGGTAATGCGTTGCATTAATTTTTTTCCATTTTGCCCTCGCAGATGTTTTAAATAAGCACCTTCTAACCCTACCGCCTGTATTCCCGGCCGGTCGTATCCGATGGTTCTTTCGGCAAGAAGATTAAATGGTTTTACTCTTCTGTTTTGCTGTATGTAGATAAAACCACCCTTATATTTTCCTTTATTGAAAAGAGGAAACGTTTTGAGTTTTTTTAGTTCGGTATATTTTACATTTCGCTTAATGAGGTGGTAGCGTTCGCCTTTTGTTCGGGCTCTTATTAATTCGCTCTTATACTGAAAGGGTGTTTTGTCTTTAAAAAGATTGCTTAAACTTTCAGCCAAAGCAGAGATATTTTCATTAAAAATTTCATCAGTAATGGCATCAGAGTTTACATCCATTCGTATTTCATAAATGGGTACGGAAGTAGCTAATAAGCTACCATCTTCGGCATATATGTTTCCTCTTACGGCTTCAATATCTCTTTGCGATATGGTAAGTGTATTCGATTTTTCTTTCCAATATTCTCCCTCGGAAAACTGAATGGAAGCCACCTTATAAATAACTGCACCGGCAAAAAGAAGTATAGAGATGTACACTAAATAAATACGCCACAATATGTCTTTTTTCTTTTCGGTCATTTTATTTTTTATCCGATTTTGATATTACAATTTTAACCGGAGGAATTACCGATTCTTTAATTCCAAAAGGTTGAACCGCTTTTGCTACTTGTGATTGTTTGCTTCGGAAGTTTAGCTCCGATTTTAGCGTAATATATTCCGATCGCAGCTCTTTGATATCGTTAGTTACTTTGTTTAGTTCTATTACGGTTTTTTCGGCATAGTATCCGTTAGCAATGTATGCTATACCAATAGCTGAAAGAAAGAAGATGAAAGGCAGTTGGTTTAATACATTTTTTTTAGTTAAAAAATTTCCGGTAAATATTCCCGACAAAGAACGAGTTACCGAAGATTTTTTTTCTTCTTTTTTAGGTTCGTTATTTTTTATTTCCTTTTCTGTCATTATATTTTTTCTGCAATACGCATTTTTGCACTGCGAGCGCGGTGGTTATTTTCAATTTCTTCCTTATTCGGAACCATAGGTTTTTTACTGATGAGTCGAAAAGGAGAAAGCGGATTTCCGAAAAAATCTTTTTGTATTTCGCCTTCAAAATTGCCTGCACGCATATAGTTTTTTACAATCCTATCTTCGGCAGAATGGTAGGTTAGTACAACCAAGCGTCCGTTTGGTTTAAGCATGTCTAAACTTTGTGATAGCAGATTACGCAAGGCTTCGAGTTCGTCATTTACCTCTATACGCAAAGCTTGAAAAACCTGAGCGAGGTATTTGTTTTCAATACTTTTTGGAACGATATGTTTTATGGCATTTTTCAATTCTTCAATGGTATTTATGTTTTTGTTTGTTCTGGCATTTACAATAGTTTCGGCAAGTTTTTTTGCGTTATTTATATCGGCATATTGCTTAAATATTCTTATTAGTTCATTTGTTTCGTATGAGTTTATAATATCGGCAGCTGTTTTATGTTGCTTTCTATTCATTCGCATATCAAGTGGCCCGTTGTACCTTGTAGAAAATCCTCTTTCGGCCACATCAAACTGATGCGATGAAACCCCTAAATCGGCCAAAATTCCATTAACAGGAACAGCCCCTGCTGCTTTTAAAAAATTCTTCATAAACCTGAAATTCTGCGGAATGAATGTAAACCGTTCATCGTTCGGCAGATTTTGAAGAGCATCTTCATCTTGGTCGAAGGCAAAGAGTTTTCCGCGTTCCAATTTTTTTAGAATTTCGGTTGAGTGTCCTCCTCCGCCAAATGTGGCATCAACATAAATTCCATCTGGTTTTACTTCGAGTGCTTCTACGGCTTCTTTTAAAAGAACGGCTTTATGATACATCTGCATCATGTTGTTTATTGCTGCCTCCCATTACCTCTTCGGCTAATCGGGCAAAATCATCGGGCTCATCGGTAAGTAGGTTTTCGTAAGTCTTTTTATCCCAAACTTCTATTCGATTTGAGTAGGCGAACAATACAATTTCTTTATTCATGTCTGCATATTCGGTAAGCCGCTTAGGAAGAAGTAAACGGCCGGTGTTGTCTAACAAAAGTTCAGTAGCACCTCGGTAGAAATACCGAATAAATTCTCTATTTTTTCTAACAAATTGGTTTAGTTTGTTTACCTCGGCACTTATTCCGTCCCATTCGTTTTTAGGATAGAGTACCAAGCATTTTTCAAACCCTCGGTTTATTACAAACTTCTCTTGTGCTGCCGGATCTAGCTGCTTTCGTAATCCGGAAGGCATCATTAACCGGCCTTTCGGGTCTAGTTTGCAATCAAATTCGCCTATAAAGTTCGACATTCCAATGAGTTTGTAATCAGGTAATTTGTTTTTAATGGCGTAAAAATAATTGAATTTTTACCACTTTTTACCACTTTTTACCACTTTGTTAATAACTTTTGAACGGCAAAGGCATATAAATAGTTTCATTACAATAAAAATTTGAATGTGAAAGGGCATTATAATTTCCTTTTAAAAAAAGTAAAAAGCACGGATGAATAGAGTGGGTGTTTATAATATAACTTCTTATGTTTCAATAGGTGAATGGCAGGTTTTATAATGTTATACAAATTTGTTTACATTTGGGCAAAATGTAGAAGTGTATGAACTACAAGGATTGTATTAAAAAAGAAGGAGAGTTTGAATATTTAGAAATAGGCGAAGGTCGTCCCCTAGTTGTTCTTCATGGCTTGTTTGGAGCCTTGAGTAATTTTTCGGATTTAATAAATGATTTTTCGGGAAAGTATAAAATAGTGGTACCTATAATGCCCCTTTATTCTCTGCCATTACTAGAAACAGGTGTAAAAACACTTTCTAAATACATAGAGCGTTTTATGGAGTATAAGAATTATACCGATGTAATTCTGCTTGGAAATTCTTTAGGAGGGCATGTGGCAATGGTTTATTATTTGAATAAGCCCAATCGTATTCATTCACTGATTCTAACTGGAAGCTCTGGGCTATACGAAAATGCTTTTGGAGGCTCTTTTCCTCGTAGAGAAGATAAAGAATACCTTAGAAAAAAAGTGGCAGTAACCTTTTATGATCCGGCAATGGTTACCGATGAATTGCTGGAAGAGGTTCATGAAATAATAAAAGACAGAAACAAGTTGATACGCGTGTTGGCTATTGCCAAATCGGCCATTAGGCATAATCTTGCAAACGAAATTTCTAAAATAACTGTCCCTACTTGTTTAATATGGGGAAAAGACGATAAAATTACTCCACCCGAAGTTGCCGAAGATTTTCATCGTATGCTTCCTGATAGTGAATTGTTCTGGATTGATAAATGTGCACATGCCCCCATGATGGAAAGACCAGCAGAGTTTAACACTATTTTAAAAAATTGGCTTCACAAAAAATTTGGTTTTTAAATAATTATGAATATTTCTAATATGAAACACATTTTTATTTTTTTCAGTCTTGCTTTGTTTATGGCATGTTCGGGTAATAACGATGGCTCTGAAAACGAGAACACAAATAACAATGATTCTTTAGGAGTTACAAAAGAAGAAAGTGCGTTAGAAACAGAGGAGAAAGAAATGCAGGAACTAATAGAAGCCCAAAAAACAGAAGAGCCCGAAGAAACAGGTCCGCCCTTTTGTGAATGTGTAAAAAAGCAAGAAGCTCTCAACAATAAAATGATGGATGCAGAAACCGATGAAGAAATAAAAGTCATACAAAAAGAAATGAGTGCCCTGGTAAATGGAGAGTGTAAAAAAATTCTTTCTGCAAATATTGTATCAAAAGATCAACAGGCCGAACACCAACGAAAAGTAAAGGCCTGTTTAGGCAAATAGTAGATACAGATTGTTTTATTAATAGAGGCTAAGTTTAAGACTTAAAAATTAAGCAACCCATTTTTGCAAATTACGTCTAATCCAAGATAAACAAGGCTTTGTTTCGTGAAAAAGCAAAGTTTTTCAATGTTTAGAACACAAAAAATAATGAAAAAATTTCTTCTGTTTGTTTCCTTTTTTACTTTAACAGCACCCTTGCTGCTTTGCCAAAATACCATTTGGGTAAAAAGTTTTGGAGGAATCAATTCCGATAAATTTACAAATGTAGGTACCGATTCGCTTGGTTTTGTGTATGTGGGAGGATACTTTAACGGTTCTATAACAATAAATGGAACAACCTACACAAGTACAAGTGGTAGCCCAACGGATAAAGAAATTTTTATTGGTAAAATGGATACAGCCGGAAACTGGATTTGGGTTAGAACGGGCGGCAGCTACTACGATGACAGAATAATGGGAATGCATGTTGATAAAGCCGGAAATGTATATGCTACCGGCACTTTTTGGACCACCGCTACCTTTGGCAGTTTTACAGTAGGAGGTACTGGATACGATAATTCTTTTTTAGTAAAATTAAATAGTAATGGCGATTGGCAATTTGCTAAAACCTTTGGTTGCAATATCTCCGGTGGTTGGTGGTGGAGTTTTGAGTTTAACCGATGGATAGCCGAAGGAGACGACCATTGCTACGATGTAGCTTTAGACCCTAGCGGAAATATTTATGTTACCGGGTGGTGGTCTAACACTACGGCCGATTTTGGAGGTATTATTCTAAATAACCCAAAATGGGTTAGCGATTCTTTGAGCGTAGCCTACGTTGCAAAACTAGATCCCTCCGGTAATTTTTTATGGGCTAAGCAATTTGACGGAGTAGATAATGAACGTGATAACCGCCTAGCGGTTGATAAAAACGGAAATGTGTTTGTTACCGGAGGCTTTAAAGGTACAGGCACTTACGGCTCTTTTCAGCTAACCAGTAGCGGAGAACACGATGTGTTTGTTGTAAAATTAGATACAGACGGAAATTTTAAATGGGCTAAAAGAGCAGGCAGCAATAAAGACGACCGTGGAAATGGAATAGCCACAGATAATGATAACAATGTGTACATAAGCGGAGAATACCTTAACCCTGCCGATTTTGGTTCCGATAGTTTAAAGCACAAAAGCAAACGCGATATTTTTGTGGCTAAATTAAACAATAACGGCAGTTGGATTTGGGCTTCCAGAGCACGCAGTGCAGGAAAAGACAAAGCCTATCAAATGCATGTGGATAAGGAATTTAATATTTTTACTACCGGTGAAATTAGCGATACCACAAGATTCCAGTCAATAGAAGTGCCAATAGATACAAATACCGAAGCCTACGTGGCACAAATGGATAGCAGTGGAGAATGGCTTTGGGCAAAAAAGGGAGGTTGCTCCACCTCTAACGATGACCACTCGAACGATGTATGTACCGATATTTATGGTAATACGTATGTTGTAGGCTATTTTGAATTTACGGCCGACTTTGACGGACATACTGTAACCACCAACGGAAAAAAAGATATGTACATCTGGAAACTCGATAAATATATTCCACCACCCAAGCCACCAAAACCAAATGATACTATTGCAGAAATACCGATAGGAGAGTTGGCCTTGCCCACTGCCTTTTCACCGAATGGCGATGGGTTAAACGATGTACTCAGAATTTTAGGAGGCAAGAATGTTAAGGAAATAGAACTGGCTATTTACAACCGTTGGGGTGAACAAGTATTTTATACCAACGATATAAAAGTTGGTTGGGATGGAACCTACAAAGGTAAACTACAAAACTCGGGGGTATATGCCTACACCCTTAAGGTTACTTTTTTAAATGCGGAAGTGCTGAATAAAAAAGGAAATATTACAATGATTAAGTAGTATTGCGGCAATCAACAAGATAGAACGCAACCCTTACTCCGGAAAAGCAGACCCTCCCACCGGTCGGGATCTCTTTTCCACAACGCTTCGTTGCGTTCTATCGGTCAGGGCTTCTCG
>JABWCF010000029.1 GCA_013359255.1 Flavobacteriales bacterium | reverse complement strand
GCGTATACCTTATACATGTAAATGTACCCGGAGTAGGCGAAAAAGTAATCAAATGGTTTGGGGTACTTAGACCTACTGACTTGAATACGTTTTAAAAAAAAATTTATGAAAAAAATATTACCAACCTTGATATTTCTGATTTTACAAATTATAGCAACATCGCAAAATAACAAACCTATTGCTATAGATGATAACTATACTATAGGTGGTTTTGCTCCATTAAACGTATTAATAAATGATTATGATCCCGATGGCAATGATATTTCAATTATAGGTATTATATATAATCAGAATAATAATCGAATGGATTCTGTTAAATTTTCTACAATACCCAATATAGGGAAAATATTTTGTTATTTAAACTCATGCAAATATTTTGGTATGGATACACTAAAATATATTATCTGCGATAACGGGTCGCCCTCTCTTTGCGATACAGCCACCATTTATATAACCATACCTTATACCTTTTGCTTAAAAAATGAATGGTTAGAAGGTGCAAATATTCGATGTGTTGCAAATGCCGATGGCTCCTTATTCTACAATAAAAATAAGGGAATGTCAGGATTTGAGGCACCCAAAGACTCGGGAATGTATTCTATTTTTTCATCGGCATTATGGGTAGGAGGGAAAGATAATTCAGGAAATTTTTGTACAACTGTTTTAACATATTTTGGAGATAATAATCGTGTAGGCCCCTACACGGACACTAGTTATTATACATGGCAAGAAGAGCATAAATGGAATCGTTTATGGAAAATAGAAGCATACGATATCGCACAACATAAATTAAAATGGAACCAAATCGGATATCAATTAAATATGCCGGAAGTAATTGTTCATTGGCCTGCCCATGGCGATACAACAAAAGGGCAAGCATATTATTTAGCTCCTTTTTATGATTACAATAACGATGGAAAATATACCCCGCAACTTGGCGATTATCCTCTCATTAAGGGGCACAAAGCATTATACTTTATCTATCATGATAATATTGCAGACTACCCACAAGGAATGAATATAGAAATACACGGTATGCTCTATGCAATAGAATGCAACGAAGCATTAAATAACACTATTTTCCTAAAGTATAAAATTTACAATCGTTCAAACAAACAATATGATAGTACTTATGTGGCACAATGGACAGACCTTGATTTAGGGTTTTCTGAAGATGATTTTATGGCATCTGATGTAAATCGTTCTCTTTATTATGCCTATAATGGAGATGCAATAGATGAAAGTGGAAGTGGAAACGGTGGATATGGTAATCATCCGGCTGCCCAATCGGTGGTCTTTTTAAAAGGAGCAAAACTTGATAACGATGGAAATGATAATAATTTTGGAATAGGAATAAATGAATCGCCAAACGGAATTGGGTTTGGCGATGGAATTCCGAACAACGAATATTGGGGAATGAATTACTTTATCGTTAATAACAGTGGCGGTGGTCCGCAAGGCGACCCTATTACTCCTAAAGATTACTACAATTACATGTCGGGAAAAAGAAAAGACGATACTTGTTTTAAATATTTCAACACGTCTATTTGCTCTAGGTTCATGTACCCGGGTAATAGCGATACATATTGGTACGGGACAAGTGGCTTGCCTCAAATTCCGTGGCACGAGGCTCTGTCAGGTAATGCTCCAGGAGATAGGAGAGGTGTGGCTTCTTCTGGCCCATTTACGTTTAAAGTGAGCGATGTACAAGAGATTGATTTAGCGTATGTTTTTGGAAGAAATACAAATATAATAGGGGCACAGGCCGGAGTAAATAAAATGTTACAAAATGTCGATTCGATTCGATTTTACTTTAATAAAAATAAGTTACCATGTGGTGGTAATTTTATGTTTATAGAAAAACAAAATATTCAAAAACAGATATATGTTTGCTATCCCAATCCTTTTTCAACAAAGATTATTATAGAAAACAGATCGGATAATACTACAACAGCCTATTTTCAATTGTTTGATGTATTAGGAACTTTAGTGTATTCTACTGTACTCAACAATCAACAAAACGAAATTAAATTACCAAATTTAAATAAGAGTATTTATATAGGTATTATTACGGATAATAAAGGCAAACAATCATTTAAACTAGTAAAAGAATAAACTATAAAAAGCACTTTTTGTCTTTTGTATTTGCATTTCAAACCCATTGGTTTTTGTTTTAGTCGAAAACTAAAAAAATAAAGCAACTATTTAATGTAAAAATTCGTTTCCGAGAGGAACGATAACAAGATTTACAGACTGGATAATTTACAGATGGAATTAAAACACACAAGCACATTGATGATTCATTTAGAGTATATACCCCAAAGCGAAAATGCCTTGTTCGATATATGCGATTTTAATGGAAGAGTTTTAAAAACTGGCGAAATCAACATTTCGGGTACAACAGAAATTGAAGTGGGCGAAATACCTGCGGGCTCGTATATGATTTATATTTTAGATGGCACCCTTATAGAAAGAAGAAAAATTACGATATAAAAGTTTCCTTTTTTAATTATTTTACAATGGGCCAACTCACAAAGAAGGAGGTGCCTTTTCCGAATTCGGTTTCGAACCAAATATTGCCATTGCTGTTTACTACAATATTTTTAACCATAGCTAAGCCTAAACCCGCTCCGCCTGTTTTGGTGGTAAAGTTTGGAATAAAAATTTTATCCATCAAGTTGTTTGGAATACCGGTACCATTATCCGAAAACTCTACTATGAAGGAATGATTTTTTATAAAAGCGGCCACTTCTATAAATCCTCTTTTTTCCGATGGAATGGACTGAATAGCATTTTTAATTAGGTTATTAAATACTCGGTTCAGTTGGTCTTGGTCTGCAACTATTTGTACATTTTTACTTTCTTCAGAAGGAGTATAACTAATTTCAATATTTTCGGTTTCGCTGTATAACTGTACCACATTTTTAAGAATAGGTTCGGGGAAAATATTCTTGTTATCTGAAACCGGCATTTTGGCAAAGTTGGAAAATTCACTAGCAATATGCGAAAGTGTTTCAATTTGTTCTATGAGTATTTGTGTTGTTTTTTCAACCCTTTTGTTTAAATCTGGAGCTCCGTCATCGAAAGCTCTTTTTAAATGTTGAATACTAAGTTTCATGGGAGTAAGCGGGTTTTTTATTTCGTGTGCTACTTGTTTTGCCATTTCTCTCCATGCTGATTCCCGTTCACTTTGTGCTAATTTCTCGGCACTGTTTTCTAGTTCAATTACCATTCGGTTATACTCTTTTACTAGGCTCCCAATTTCATCTTCGCCCTCCCATTCGAGCAATTCGTTGGCTTTTCCCAGTTGTACTCCGGCAATTTTTTCTCGTAGTAAACGAAGCGGTTTGGTAAGGTATGCCGAAAATAAAAAAGCAATTACAACGGATAAAACAAAAAGCAGCACATATACATTTATAATGGCTACTAAAAAGGCAGATATTTCTTTTTCAAGTTCATTTTGTTTTGCAAAATAAGGTAAATTCAAATAGGCTAATAATTGGCCTTTGTTGTTGTAAAACGGGATATATCCTGAAAGATAATGCAGATTGCCGATTTGTTCTTCTTGTATAAATTCCGATTTTTTAAGTATTGACAGTTGGTTATATGCTTCAGAATTCATCAGTGTTCCTTGTAAACCAATATTGAAAATTTCTTGTCGGGAGGTGGCCATCAATTCTCCTTTGGTGTTGTAAAGATTGATGTCAGAATAAAAAACATTCGAAAATTTAATCAGATAAAATGTAAGATAATCTCTTAATTCGTTATCTAGGGTTTCGTATTGTGCTATTTTGCCTTCTAACTCAGTAATTACCGAGCGTAATTTCTCACTTATGGATTTGTAATTTTTTTGTTTGTATTGTGCAGAAATATAATACGAAGTACCTAATCCAAAAAGGGTGATAGAGAATAAAATAAATGAAACTAAAAATAATTGTAGCTTATTGCTGAAACTGTAAAAGTTAATGGTAAAAGACTGTCTGAAGAAGATAATGAGACAAAGAAAAAGCGAAAAACCATAAAAAACGAATAGATAAGAAAAAGCGGTGATGTGATTTAAAATGGTTTTTTCTTTTTTTCCTAATACAACAACAGTATTTTCATTTTTATAAACATGATGGTAAAATCCGTTTTCGGTAAAATAGGTTGTGCTCGAATCTATAGGTAGAACGTGCGAAGATAAAGGATATTTATATTCTCCGGCAGCATTCATTAGGGTTCCTTGTTTATATTTGGCAAAAGAAAACTCATCGGGGACTATGATTTGTTTTATTTCTTTTTCATCGAGCAATAACTCAGGATAACCCTCGGTTTTAGGAAAAATTTTAGAAAACAATTCGATGTAAATATTCAATGCTCCTTTTTCGGCAGCTAACACATCGTATACCTTTATCTTAGCAATGTAGCTAATACCTCCTTCGGGAGCGTTTATATAAAGAAGCTGGTTTGTCTGATTAAAATCTTCTTTATATTGTCGTTTTTCTATATAATCAATGCAATTGGCCGTAAAGTTTAGTGGAGAAATAATGAGAGAGTCGTTTGGGCGACAGTAGGTAAATCGTACATCAAACTTACTCCAATAACCGGTAAAATATTTTTTCTGCAAGTACTCGTCAAGTACAGATTTGTTTAAAAGTTTCCATTCGCCCGAATCTACTAAATAAGGATCGGAAATCAATTGATTTGAAAGCTCCAAAAAAAGATATTCGGCCACCGGATCTTTGTCTTCGCCTATGCGAATGGCCGTAATTTTTTCTTTCTTTTCTTCTTTTTCGGCCGATGTTTTTTCTATGAGATATGCCCCAATTAAAGAAAATAAGAAGATGTAAAGCAAAATAGAAAAAAACGAATAATTTATTTTCCCACTTTTTTGGTTTAGTATAAAAACCAGGATAATTGGAACGCTCCAAAAGGTAAGAAAAAAATCGGAAGCATGATATAATTTAACATAAACAAAAGAGGTTGCCAAATACGAGAACGTGAGCAGGGCAGTATGGAGTACTGTATTTTTTTTATGATATAAAAAACACATTATCACTTTTTCGGCTATTAAAAAATAAATGAGAAACAGAATACCAATCACTAAAAAAGAAATATAACTAAAGAAGTTTAGTCCAAAGAGGTCGTTTAAACCCCAGTTAATACTGGAGTTTTCTATTAAACCAATAATGGTTGAAGAAATAAAGATGCCAATAAGCGGAAGTAGATAAAATAAAATACCCGACAAAATTTTTTCGGCACTATTTTTCTTTTTTGCAAAAGATGCATAAAACATAAAGGTTGCAAAAAACAGAAACATAGTGTTTACCGTTAAATGCCCTAACGATTGTTTTATGGCCGATTCGGCATATAGCGATGGACTAAATAGTATGGAATTGAAGTATTGATAAGGAAATTCTGACAAAAAAAGAAAAAACCACAAAGCAGTAAGTAAACAGTAATAAAACCACAGTACATAACTTTTTGATGTGTTGCTGTACCAATATTGAAAATAATTGAATAGAAAAATGAGAAATATAAATATCCCCAACAAACAAACTATCCCCAATAAATCTTCGGTAAAAGAGGTTGATTTGTTTGCATTCTTTTTAATAAAAAACAAAGGGGTAGTATCGTTGATTTTTATCACCTTCGATTCAGGTGTTTCTTCTAAAAAGATGTCGAACCTGCCTTTTAGCGAAAAAACAGGGGATATTTTATTTTGCAAAAACTGGTTTTGGTGTACATATTCTCTTTTAATTAAGGTAAAACCGGCAATAAAAATGTTTTTATTTTTATTTTCTGTTACGTAAACCAAATACCATCCATTGTTTAATCTGGCTACGTAAGGCTCGTTTAGTTTTAGAATTTTAAAATAATTTAGGGATACAAAGTTGTTTGTCCAATAAATGGGCAAATCGTTTTTAAATACATAGATAGAAGAGTGATTTTGATGAATTTGCTTTAATTTATTTCCAAATAAAATTAACTCGTTTTCGTGGTCTTTGTTTTCAAGTAAATGATTAAATGTGTTTACGGTTTTGATTAAACTTTCTTTTTGCCGAAAAATTTCGTTCGAAAATGTTTGTATTTCTTTCTCTTCAACAAAGCGACTAATTATTTCGCTATTAAAGACCAGTGAGAAAAAAATGAGCAGAAAAGAAAGAGAAAATAAAAAAATATGTTTCCTATTGTTTTTCACAGTTTCAAAAGTACGTAATTGCTTTGGTGTTTGTTTTTGCCGGTTTTTTACCCCAGCGCCATTATAATTTGATTTTATACCGAAATCAAAAAACAGTTAAATATCAGAATATCAATTGTTTTATAAAAAATAAAATAAATCATAATTATTACTAACAAAAATGTTATAATTAACAATCAAAATGTTAATGCTCTCTTTATAAGATGTTTAATATAACAATTTTTATTAGACTAACTGGATTTTTTGAAGATAGAAATCCTCTTTCGTTCTCATGGTTAATTGTTGCGATTTCGATTGGTCTTTGTAGCCGCATAGGTGTAATATGCCATGAACTAATACCCTCAACAGTTCGGTTTTATAAAGAATGTTCAGTGTAGAAGCATTTTCTTTTACTCTTTCTACACTAATAAAGATATCGGCCGAGAGGGTTTTATTTTCGGAATAGTCGAAAGTAATAATATCGGTGTAGTAATTGTGATTTAGGTATTGTTTGTTTATAGAGTATAGGAATTCATCGGAGCAAAAGATAAAATTTATTTCGCCAATTTTTACGTTTTCAATTTTAGATAAGGTGTGTATCCACCTTACAATATTGGTTTTGTTTTTTAAAACACTAGAAGGAATGGATTTATCTTCTGAGTAAAAGAGAACTCCGGAAGATGCCGGCATTTAATTGGCAGAAATTTTAAAACGAAGTGCTACTTTTTTTCCGTTGTCGTAAAACGAAACTTCATCAGCAAGGTTTTTCATTAAGAAAATTCCTCTTCCATGTGGTTTTTCAACATTTTCGGGAGAGGTAGGGTCTGGTATATTATTAAAATCGAAACCGTTACCTTGATCAGTTATTTGAAAAAGGAGTTCTCTTTCGGCCGGTTCGCAAATTACTTCAATGTGTTTGGATTGGTTTAGTTTGTTTCCGTGAACAATGGCGTTGTTTACAGCTTCGGTTACAGCAATAAGTACATTTCCATAAAAATCTTCGTCAATATGAAAATCGGCACAAACCTCGTCAATTAAGCGTTCTACTTCGAGTAGACTTTGCGTATCGGAGGTAAGTAATAGGCGGTGTGTTTGTTCTAGTTGCATTATTGTTCTATATTTTTAAAATAAAGGGCTACTTTCTCTTTATAAAATCGGTTAAAGGTTGGGGGCATGGTTTTAAGTAATTCTATTTGTTGCTCCATGCTTCTGTTATACTCAAAAAAACGCTCAGGGTTACTTAATTCGTAATTTTTTACTTCTTTCGATTCTCTTTTTTCGTCAAATTCTCTTTCGTGTTCTGCATTTTCGGCTTCCAACAAGCGTGTAAGTATGTCTTGTTGCCTTCTAATGGTTTCTTGGGTTATGTTTTTATTTACAATATCGGTTTCGGTTTGTTCCATTAGCTTCGAGATATTATCTAAGGCGTTGGAGCCGTTTTTCCCATTTTTAAGCAACTGTTCGGAGAGTTGTTGCAGTTGTTGTCGGAGGGCTTGCTGTTCTGCGGCCATTTTAGCTAATTCTTTACTCATGTTCATTCCACCTTGCTGACCGGGTTTCATGCCAGGGCCTTGTTGATTTCCTTTTTCCATTGATTTTTTCATTTCTTGCATCTGCTTATTTAGCTGCTCTTGCATTTGTTTCATGGAAGGCAGGCTTGTATTTCCGGGTTTAGGTTTGCCACCTGCTCCGGGTTTATTGCAGCTTCCTTGTCCCGGTATTTGTTGTGCCATTTGTTGTTGCATGGCTTGTACCGCTTCATCTAGCAGCAAAGCTAGATTGTTAAATCCTGTCATTGCAAATTGTTGCCGACTTTGTGCATTCTCTTTTTTTCGTTCGGCTAAGTCTGCAATAGCTTTACTGATGTGCGAGTTTATTTCGCTTATTTCTCGGTTTATATCGGCTTCAAGTTGTATAATTCTTTTGCTTAGGGCATACAGCGAATCTTCTATTACTTTGCTATCGTCCTTAATGCGTTTTTGTTGTTGGGTTAGTTTTAAATAATTTGGGTCGTTTATGTTGGTGTTTTTAACTTGTTTCATTAGGTTTTCCTGGTCAAAAGAAAGTTGAATCAGGTTTTCTAGTATTTCTCTTAATTTATTTAAATCTTCGGCTTGTTGTTCTCCTCCTCCTTGCATAGCATTGAGGTTTTCCTGCATTTTTTCGGCTAATTTTTCCATTTTTTCGGCAGCTGATTGCTGACTATCGGAGGCTTTTTTATTTTTATTGTTTTCTAGTTGTTGTTTACTATTTTGCATTTCGCTTTCTATTTCTTGTTCTTGCTTATCGGTATTTTCTAGTTTATTGGGTTTTTCTAATTCTTTGTTTAGTTTTTCCAATTCGTCTATTTCTTTTCGGAGTTCATTAAATTCTTTGTTGAGTTCTTCTTGCTTGTTTTTTAGTTCTTCTTGGTTTTTTGCTTTGCTTTGTTCTGTTTCTTTGGCAAGTTCCTGTTGTTTGTGAATTAACTCGTTTAATTTTTCAAGGGCATCTTCTAACTTTTGTTCTACTTCCAGTTGTTTAAAAAGTTCTAAGGATCGGTCTAATTCTTTTTTTAAATCTTCGTTGTTCAGATTCATTTTTTCTAACTCTTGCTGTAATTGGTTTTTATCAATTTTATCGAGCATTTCTTCCAATTGTTTAAAGAGTTCTTTCATTTCATCAGTCATCAACTTATCGAAAAGCTCCTGAAGTTTTTCTTGTTTTTCGAGGAGGGCGGGGTCTACTTCTTCTGCTTCATTTCTCAGTTCATTTTTTTTAGTATTTTTTTGTTGTATACTTTCCATTTTTCGTTGCAAGTCAAATTGGAGTTTCAGTAGGTTTTCTATTTTTTGTTTGTCTTCCCAACTTGCCTGATTTTTGTTTGATAGAGATTTATTAAGGCTTTCTAATTCTCGTTGTATTCTTTTAGCTTGGTGAATGCTACTTTCTAATTCTTGTTTTACTTCCGATGCTTTTTGTGCTGATTCTTTTTTCAGTTCATCGGCACTTAAGGCTTTGTAAACGTATTTATTGCTGCGTGCCGATTTATTTCCGTTCACAGCATCATTATCCCACACTTCAAAAAAATATTCCATTTCATCGCCCGGTTCAATAGGATATTCGTTTAGGTTTAATACATAGAAAAAAGCTTCTTGCGTAGAGAATTTATTGAAATGAATGGGAGTAGAGACAAATTTTTCATCACTTGTTTTACCTTTTTTAATAATAAGCCGATGTTTAAAAAACAAAGATGAAAATCCGTAATCATCTTTAATAAGCCCCTTAAAGTAAATGTATTTAGTATTCGCAGAATCATTTTTTTCTTCTACTTCAATATTCGGAAAGGCATCGGGAATAACCGTAGCTGCATAAAATACAGTATCTTTTGAAGCAATAAGCTGGTTAGAGGTTGTAATGGAGTAGTGGAAACTTTTTATTCCCATGGCAGCAAATTCAAACATTCCGGTATGGTTTGATGGGGTAATATGTACGTTAGAGTCGGTCATAGTAAAATGAAGGTTTTCGGCATCGCGGGTATTGAAAACCCATTTCAGTTTTGTGCCTTGCGGAACAATAATGTCTCCGACATTTTTAAAAACTTCGTTTGTTTTTCCGGTATAGGAGGGGTAATCGGCCTTAATACTAAAGTCTAATATAAGAGGGTTTGGTAGTGCTTCCAAGAGGTATTCTTTTGAAAAAAAACCATCAGCATACAAGCGAAAAGGAATGTTTGTTTGTATGTTTTTGAAGGTATGATAAAAAGTGGTTTTGTTTTCTTTTTCCAGCTTTATGCGTGTGCCGTTATAGTCAATAAAAGCTTTATCCGGAATAGCTTCTCCACTTATTTGAATTTGCAAATCAAAATCGGTGTTTCTAGGAGTTTTAAGTGACGAGGGTTTTATGCTAAAAGTAAAAGGAGAGGGGACTTCAAAATGTTCATTGTATTTTACCAAACGAGAAGTACCGTCCGAAAAAAATGAAGGAGAAAAAACAGCAATGAGCAAGATTACAAAAAGCACCCCGGCTAAATAGCGGGAATTTTTAATGTTTTCTTTTAGATTAATGGCTGAAGCAAACGGAATGGGCTTTAATTCGGTTATTTTTTGATTTATTCCGGCAATAAGCAATTCATTTTGTTGCGAAACATTTTCCGAAAGAGTTTTTAATTGCAGTACGTTTAACAGTTTGTCTTGTACTTCCGAAAAATGGTTGCCAATCATTTTTGCAGCTTGGGAGTACGTAATAATCTTACCTATTTTATAAAGTTGTAGTAGCGGATAGATTATTAATTTTATTAGAACATAAAAGGACCCAATGCAAAACGAATAAAACAACAATCCTCTTGCTAGAGAGTTAAACCGCCCGAAATATTCTAAGCATACCGCAACAAGGTAAAATAAGAAAATTAACGAAAGGGCATAAATACTGCCTTTTAACAACTGATTTTTGTAGTACTTGCGTACAAACTCATCTAACTTGGTAAGCAGTATTTGATAGGTGGTTTCCGACATACTTGTACAATCCTTGTATGTTAAGCTAATTTAATACAAACGCTAAGTTCTGCAAAAATGGTGTGAAGCGGTACGATTTAACATTAATTAAAAGAAAAAATGAAAGAATAGGTATACGGCTCGTTTTTTTACTACTCTAAGATGATATTTTTAAAAAAATTTCATAAAAGAGTAATCTGTTTTTCCTTCTCCTAATATTTTAATAAACAAAATATTATTTTAAAAAATATTAAAACGGCATAATAATTGAAACTTTTTTATAAAAAATCAAGTATTATACGAAGCATAAATTCCTAAAAACATGAAAAACATATTCTCAATAGTCGTTTTACTGGCAGGTATGTTGTTTTTAAGCAACAAAACCCTTGCAATTTCATTAGAGGGCGATAGTCTAAAACATTCACTTAAAAACAAGCCCGATATTATATTTGGATTTTTTCCGAACCCGGCAAAAGATAAAATTTTTGTAGAAACCAACAATACTCAAGAACTCTGCAAAATATATATTACCGATGTAGTGGGAAATTTGGTAATGGAAAAAATCTGCGAAAAAAAGAAAAATGAAATAAGTTTAGAAGAACTAAACTCGGGCATATACTATCTTACCATTACACAGGCAGAGAAAAGCATAAACAAGCGATTAATCATTGAGAAATAAAAATTTCGTACGCACTCTTTTGTAAAAGTCTATCTTTGCAGGCCTTTACAAAAAAATATGGAAAAAAACGTGCGTGTACGCTTTGCTCCAAGCCCTACAGGTCCTCTGCACATGGGTGGAGTAAGAACGGCTTTATACAATTACCTATTTGCAAAAAAAATGGGCGGAACCTTTATTCTTCGTATCGAAGATACCGACCAAACCCGTTTTGTAGCCAAAGCCGAAGAATATATTATAGAAGCTCTCAAATGGTGCGGCATTCCGGCTGCCGAAGGAGTAGGATTTGGAGAAGGGGCGTATGGTCCTTACCGCCAGTCGGAGCGCAAACATATGTATAAACAATTTGCCGATATATTAATTGAAAAGGAGCATGCCTATTATGCCTTCGATACCCCTGAAGAATTAGAGCAAATGCGAGAGAATCTTAAAAAAGCAGGAGTGGCGGCCCCACAATACAATGCCATTACCCGCCATTCCATGAAAAATTCACTCACTCTTTCGGCACAAGAAGTGCAGCACAAGCTGGAAAGTGGCGAACCTTACGTGATTCGACTTAAAGTGCCTCGCAACGAAGAAATAAAATTTAACGATATTATTAGAGGATGGGTAGTGGTACAATCATCGAATATAGACGATAAAGTACTTTATAAATCGGACGGAATGCCCACCTACCATTTAGCCAATGTGGTAGATGATTATTTAATGAAAATTACTCATGTAATTCGTGGAGAAGAGTGGCTGCCTTCGGCTCCACTTCATGTACTGTTATATCGCTTTTTGGAATGGGAAGAGGTAATGCCTCGATTTGCCCACCTTCCGCTCATATTACGCCCCGATGGAAACGGAAAGCTAAGTAAACGTGATGGAGACAGGCTCGGATTTCCTGTGTTTCCGCTCAACTGGACAGACCCCGAAACGGGAGAGAATTCTACCGGATATAAAGAGCGAGGGTATTATCCACAGGCATTTTTAAATATGTTGGCCTTGTTAGGCTGGAATCCCGGAACCAATCAAGAAATTTTTTCTTTAGAAGAGTTGGTTTCGGCTTTTTCGCTCGAAAGAGTAAGCAAGTCAGGAGCAAAATTCGATCCCGAAAAAACAAAGTGGTTTAATCAACAATACCTTCGAAGGCAAACCCCTCCTCAATTAGCTCAAGCTTGGATGCCTGAATTAATAGAAAAAGGAATAAATGCAGACTCTGTTTTTATAGAAAAAGTGTGTTCTTTACTGCAAGAAAAAGCACATTTTATAAACGAATTCTGGAGTTTGGGATTTTACTTTTTTACTGCTCCGGCCGAATACGATAAAGAAGTAATTAAAAAAAGATGGAACGAAAAAGCAGTTCTGTTTTTAGAAACATTCCACAATCACTTTTTAACTCTTTCCGAATCCTCTTCGGCAGAAATTGAAGCGACTTTTAAAACTATTTGCGAGCAATTACAAATAAAACCGGGTGAAGTAATGCAACTGCTTAGAGTTGCTATTACCGGATTAGGAGGAGGACCTGCCCTTTTTGAAATAATTAGTTTGCTTGGAAAACAAGAAGTAAGCAACCGATTAAAAATGGCTCTTGATAAAATACCCAGCTATGCA
Source organism: Flavobacteriales bacterium (assembly GCA_013359255.1). Classification (GTDB taxonomy): domain Bacteria; phylum Bacteroidota; class Bacteroidia; order Flavobacteriales_E; family Vicingaceae; genus BCD5. Next base: position 705 of record JABWCF010000029.1, on the reverse strand, counting down.
TAAGGTTTGCGTAAACGGACTGGAAATTTTTGCTTTTCATGGAATAAGCGAAGAAGAAAAGAAAACTGGAACAACCTTTTTATTAGACATAGTAATAGAATGTAATTTTACAAAAGCAGCTTACGAAGATAACTTAAACTATACCATCGATTATTCTAAAGTATGTTCCATTGCTGAAGAACAAATGAAAATTACATCGAATTTGGTTGAACATGTGGCTCAACGCATTGTAAATGCCATTTATCTAAGTTTTTCCGGAATAAAAAAAGTGAAAATAAAAATCCAGAAAAAAAATCCTCCTCTTAATTTCAAACTGCTTTCTGTGGGGGTAGAAATAGAACACTAAAATATATAAGCTATATTTCTTAATTTCGCAGAGTTAAAGTAAAAAATGGTCCTGTGGCCGAGTGGCTAGGCAAGGCTCTGCAAAAGCTTCTACAGCAGTTCGAATCTGCTCGGGACCTCTAAGGTAAAGACCCTGTAAGTATATCTTACGGGGTCTTTTGTTGAAAACAAATGGGTAAAACGCTATTTCTCTACCAGCATTTTTTTTGTATCCATTACTTTACCATCTACCACAATGCTGTATTGGTAAATGCCCTGACTAAGGTTGGCGGCATATACTTTTAATTGACCTTTTCCGCTTTGTTTAATATCAACGGTTTTAATAATACGCCCCTGCATATCGGTAAAAATAAGTTGGGC
>JABWCF010000018.1 GCA_013359255.1 Flavobacteriales bacterium | reverse complement strand
AAGCATTTGCCGGGTGTTCCTTCTGCAAAAGAAGTGGAAGAAACGGGTATTCGTTTAGGTGAGATGCAAGCCAAACTACTCGAAAAAATTGAAGAACAAAGCTTATATATTATTGAGTTAAGCCATAAACTTAATATTCTAAAACAGGAGATAGAAAAATTAAACAATTAATAAAATGCTGTTTACAATACTTTTTATTTCTGTATTACTTTTTGTACTATCCTACCGCTTTATTAACAAGCTATATATCTCCGTATTTTTAATCTTGCTTGGAGCGTTACTATTAAGAATTCACAGCTCTTCTTTTGTTCCTCTTGGTACGTGGGATGAGCGTTACCATGCCTTAGTAGCAAAAAATTTAATTAAACATCCGTTGCAACCAACATTGTATGAAAATCCAATCTTACCTTACAACAACGAAAACTGGATTGAAAATCATATATGGTTATCAAAACCCGTTTTACCGTTATGGTTTCTATCTGCTACCATTTATTTGTTTGGAAATTCAGAATGGTCAGTACGTATTCCCTCTTTAATTTTATCCGTATTATCTGTTGGATTAACTTTTCTAATTGCAAGAAGCGTATTTAATAACACCAAAATAGCTTGGTTAGCTTCTTTATTTCACGCTATACATGGTTTATTAATAGAAGTGGCTTCCGGAAAAATTTCTTCCGACCATATTGAAACAGCATTTTTATTTTTTACTGAAGCATCGGTATTTTTTGCCTTATTGACTATTAAAAATGGGAAAAAAAATCATTTATATGCCATTTTTTGCGGCATGGCTATTGGGTTAGCCGTAATGTCAAAATATCTTCCGGGCTTACTAGTCTTATTACTCTATCCCATACTGGCTTTTTCTTACAATAAAAATTCTTTTAGTACTGTTATTCTAACTTATTTATTTATAATACTCTCTACAAGTATGGTTTGTTTACCTTGGTTTATTTATTGTTTTAATGCTTTTCCAAAAGAATCACAAACGATTATGTATTCTTTAATTTTTCCTATGAAAAATATTGTACAAAACCATTCTGGACCCTGGTGGTACTACATAGAACAGATTCGAATAATCTTTGGAGAGTTAATTTATATTCCTTTAATTTGGTTGGTATATACCATTTTCTATAAAAAGAAAATTGCTCTTCAAAATATTTTACTTTTATCGTGGATTATAATTCCTTTGGTTATTTTTTCTCTATCTTCTACAAAGCGTTTTACCTATATATTAATCTCTGCCCCTGCTTTTTTTATCCTTACTTCTTTTTTCTTTTTTTACTTAGTGAACGTATTAAAAAAAGTTGAAAAAAGAATATACAAGGTGCTTATCCGTATTACCCTATTTCTAATACTGGCCCTTCCGATACGGTACTCTGTAGAACGGTTAAAGCCATTTAGCAAAAAAAATACTTTTCCTTTATGGACGATTCAATTAAAACAACTAAATAAATTTGAAATTACTAATGGCGTTCTATTTAACTATGAACGACCTATAGAAGCGATGTTTTATACCGATCTGATAGTATACTCTCAACTTCCCAACAAATTTTATTTAGATAGTTTAATTGCCGAAGGGTATCAAATAATGATAAATAACACAGCAAATCTTCCGGAAAATCTTATGCACGATAAAAATAATTACATCTTTATTAGTTTGAACAAATAATACACTACATGAAACTAAGCAGTTATATTTTGTACACACTTTTTCAATTATTGTCTTTAAAAATTATTGCACAACAGCAATTTGTTACAACTGTATTTCCGAATATAAAACCTCCATGTGGAGATGCTTCTCCGTGGGTAAAAGTATACGAAGACCAATTTGACGGCACAACAATAGATAACACTAAATGGAAAATTCACACAAGCCATAATGAAGAAGGAGGGGGTACACTAAACGACCCGAATAATATTGAGTTGAGCGGAGGATATATGAGAATACGGGCGAAGAAACTTCCAAGTCCTATTACAAAAGATGTAGATTACAATGGGGTATTATATCCGAAAACTTTTAAGTATTCTGGCGGGTTTGTGTATTCTTACGAGCAATCTTCATGGGCATACGGAAAATTTGAAGCGAGGATAAAAATACCAGGATTATATGGCTTATGGCCATCTTTTTGGCTGTACAATAGTAAACCCGAATGGAATGAAATAGATGTATTTGAGTTTTGGACTCATAACCATGAAGAATTTTGTCCATTGGGTTGCGAGAATCCATTTAATAAAAACTCGATTAAAAATAAAAATGAAAAAGATCAACCGAGAATCCATCATATGTCGGTGCATAAGGATATTAATGGCGATGGCAAATCGGAATTTGACCATGCTAAATATAAAAATCCCGATTATTCCCAGTCTTTTTATATTTTTAGCATAGAGTGGGATCCGTATAAAATAATATGGAAGGTAAATGGGAATACAAAAAGAATAATATATAGATATCATAATGTTAATGGTGTTGGATTAGATTGCGAGAGTCTCTTTCCGAATATGCTCGTATTAGAAAATAAGATTTTCCCGACAGAAAATATGTGGCTATATCTTACGCTCGGTGTACAACATTCGTACTATCATCCTCAAGAATATTTAAACTATTCCCTGCCTTCTCTTCCAAAACATATTATGGATAAATATAAAGGTAAAGAGTGGCATCCCGAATTACAACCCGATGAAGCTCCTGGAGGAAGCGATTTGCCAAAATACATGTTAGTTGATTGGGTAAAGATTTATAAAAAAGATTATTGTGGTAAAGATTTATTTATGAATACTTGGGAGGAAAAAACATAACCTTTGCTTCACTAGGCAATGTAATACTTGAACCAAACACCAAAGTAAATGCAAAAGCACAAGAACGAATTTATCTAAAACCTGGTTTTCATGCCAAGGCCGGGAGCTATTTTCGTGCAAGAATAGACCCATTTTGTGGTAATTTGCGTATAGGAAAAGACTCTGTTGAAAATGAAACTGAGAATTTAATTGAAGAAGAAAGAACAAAAACAGATAATAACAATATTTTAATAAACCCCAATCCCTCTACCGGCCTTTTTACCATAGAAGGCGAAGAACCCATCAACCCACAACAAATAGAGGTGTACGATATTTTCGGCAAACGCGTACAGCCAATCATAAACCAAAAGGCCAATGCCTTAACCCTAAATTTAAGCGGGTATGCCAAAGGAATGTACTTTATTAAAATTGGAACATACAGCCAAAAAGTAATGGTGGAGTAATTTTTTTGTGGTAAAAAAATAGTTATAGGTTATTGAAAAAAGTTGGGTGTTAATTTTTTCATTAATGCATTCAATGGAACTTTGTAAGGAAATTTTATCGGATAATGCTGCCGTTTTCGAAGTCGTTTTTTTCGGGTTGTACAAACGCCAACTTTCCTTCACTGTTTTCGGCCATTAAAATCATTCCACAAGATTCTATTCCTTTAATTTTACGTGGGGCAAGGTTTACCAAAATACTTACTTTTTTTCCAATAATTTTTTCGGGAGAATAATATTCGGCTATTCCGGAAACAACGGTTCTTTTGTCTATTCCTGTATCAATGGTAAGTTTAAGTAGTTTATCGGCTTTTTCTACTTTTTCGGCAGTTAAAATTTCACCTACTCGAATATCCATTTTAGTAAAGTCATCGTAGCTTATACTCTCTTTCTGTGCTTGTATATTAGCAGAAGCTTCGGAAATGGGGTGCTGTAATTTATTTATCTGAAATTGTATCGCTTCGTCTTCAATTTTTTGAAATAATAAGTCTGGTTTATTCATGCGGTTTCCTGCATAAATGCTTATGGGGTCTTTCCAAAAATATTCTTCTTTTAAGTTTAGTTGCTGAAATATTTTTTTAGAGGTAAAGGGTAAAAACGGTTGTAAACAAACTCCCAAATGTGCAATAATGTGTAGGCAATCGGTTAATACTTGTGTAGCTTTTTCGGTATCGGTGTGTATGGTTTTCCAAGGTTCTGCATCAGTTAAAAATTTATTTCCGAAACGAGCCAGTTCCATCACCTCAAACAAACCTTGCCGAAATTTATAATTCTCTATATTTTTAGCTAAAGCATCGTAAGTGTTTTTTATAACGGTTTCAACGCTGTTGTTGTGTATAGGTATTTCGCCATTACCGGGAATTGTGCCATCGAAATATTTTTGCATGAGAACGGCAATACGGTTTATAAAATTACCCAATACGGCAACCATCTCGTTGTTTACTCTGTTTTGGTAATCTTTCCATGTAAATTCACTATCGCTGGTTTCGGGGGCAATAGAGGTAAGCACATAGCGTAATTCATCTTGCTTGTTCGGAAATTCGTTTAGGTATTCGTGCAGCCAAACGGCCCAGTTTCGTGAAGTAGAAATTTTATCGCCTTCTAAATTTAAAAATTCATTGGCCGGAACATTTTCGGGTAATACGTATTGGCCATGAGCCATAAGCATGGCCGGAAAAATAATACAGTGAAAAACAATGTTATCTTTTCCAATAAAATGAATAAGATGGGTGTTTTCGTTTTTCCAGTATTGTTCCCAAGTATCGGGTAATAGTTCTTTGGTAGCCGAAATATATCCAATGGGAGCATCAAACCAAACGTAAAGTACTTTTCCTTCGGCATCTTGCAGGGGTACTTTTACGCCCCAGTCTAAATCGCGTGTCATGGCACGGGGTTGTAAGCCTTGGTTGAGCCAACTTTTACATTGGCCATACACATTGCTTTTCCAGTCGGCTTTATGCGAATCGATGTATTTTTCTATTTGTGCTTGTAATTGGTTTAAAGGTAAAAACCAATTTTTCGTTTTTTTAAGAATTGGTTTTTCACCACTCAGCACCGAAGTAGGGTTTATTAAATCGGTGGGATTAAGAGAAACCCCGCATTTTTCGCATTGGTCGCCATAAGCCGAAGGGTTGCCGCATTTTGGGCAGGTGCCTGTAATGTATCGGTCGGCTAAAAATTGATTGGCTTTTTCGTCAAAATACTGTTCGGTAAATTCTTCCGAAAACACTCTTTTATCGTAAAGAGTTTTAAAAAAATCGGCTGCGGTTTGGTGATGTATTTTATTAGAGGTACGGGAGTAAATATCGAAAGAAATTCCAAAATCGGTAAACGCATTTTTCATTATTTCGTGGTAGGTATTTACCACTTGCTGAGGTGTGATGTTTTCTTTTTTGGCTTTGATGGTAATAGGTACTCCGTGCTCGTCCGAACCGCAAATGAATTTTACATCTTTTCCGTGCAATCTTAGATAACGAACGTAGGTATCGGCAGGGAGGTAACAGCCGGCAATATGACCAATATGTAAGGGTCCATTGGCGTATGGCAGGGCTGCTGTTATTAAATATCTTTCGGGTGTTTTCAACGGTTAAAAAGTATTTCTGTAATTTGCAGCAAAGATAGTAATTAGTTAGTGTTATAAGCATGAACATCGTTCCCCCCTATTTAAAACCAGGCGATAAAGTAGGCATTGTAGCTCCTGCACGTAAGGTAATAGCTTCCGAAATGGAGTATGCCATACAAACGCTCATTCATTGGAATCTTGTGCCGGTATTGGGAGATAATTTATATAAACAATTTCATCAGTTTTCCGGCACGCAGCAGGAAAGGGTTTCCGATTTTCAGCAAATGTTAAACAACCCCTCTATAAAAGCTATTATTGCAGCACGTGGGGGGTATGGTACATTACAAATTATTGATGAACTCGATTTTTCATTGTTTCAAAAAAATCCGAAATGGATTGTGGGCTATAGCGATATTACGGTGTTACATTCACATATTCATTCCCAATACAAAGTAGCTACTTTACATGCCACCATGCCCATAAATTTTACAAAAGACGAAGAGTCTACTCAAAGTCTTAGGAGGGCTTTATTTGGGGAATCGCTGAAATACGAGGTGGAAAAAAATGAGTTAAACAAAAAAGGGCAAGCAACCGAAATACTAGTGGGAGGAAATCTCTCTATTCTTTACGCTTTAAATGGTAGTGTTTCTGATATACATACCGATGGCAAAATCCTTTTTATAGAAGACTTAGACGAATATTTGTATCACATAGACCGAATGATGATGAGCCTAGAACGCAGCGGTAAATTAAAAAACCTTGCCGGCCTTATAGTAGGAGGAATGAACGATATGAAAGACAATGCGGTACCTTTTGGAAAAACAGCCGAAGAAATTATATTAGAAAAAGTTAAAAAGTACAACTATCCGGTTTGCTTTAATTTTCCTGCCGGGCATGATCGTAAAAACGTAGCATTAATTTTTGGAAAAGAAGTAAAATTAGAAGTTACGGATTCGGTTACCGTTTTGTCTATTTAGTTTCAAATTTAGTGTACCCTGCCGGAATTTTAAAACTTGCATCGGGCATCTTTTTCTTCTCAACTTTTATAACCTGCAACTGCTCTTTTAAAGAGTCATCTAAACTACGCTCTTCTCCATATAAAGAAAAATAACCGCTGGCATCGGGTATTTGTTGGTATAGAAGCGAAATTTTATCTTTTCGGTTTAATACTCCTAGCAAAGGCAGAAAAAAATCGTAGTTCCCCTTGTGTACCCAAAATTCTGCAATGGTGTTTTGCTCGGTATTTTTAACAATCCACTTTTCGCATTTTAATCCTAAAATATCTTTAGCTTCTTTCGTTTTTTCTACTTCGGTTTTCGACATATCTAGTGATGCCGGCTTAGTTTCTACGCTCATAAACACTTTCCGGTCATGGCTAACGGTAGTTATTTTTTTATTTTTAGTATCTACCAGCATGGTTCCCTGAATGCGGCCTTTTTTATTTTTTTCGTCTATCCGCACCATATCTCCTTTTACCGAATAAATATAATCGGTAGTGTCTTTGAAGGTAATTCTTTTAAATGTAATACTTCCTTCAAACGATTGAGAAAAACCGTTTACAGCATACAATAGAAAAAGAGAACTTACGGCAATTAAAAATTTATACATACTACATCGGTTTAAAAATGCTAAATTAGCGTTAAAAAAAATAATTGGCAAAGCATAATACTCTAGGTTTACGAGGCGAAATACTTGCTCAACGCTTTTTAATGGGCAAAGGTTACAATATTCTTGCCACAAACTGGCGTTTGCAAAAATTTGAATTAGATATTGTGGCCGAATACATGAATGAATTGGTAGTCGTTGAAGTAAAAACACGCTCAACACGCCATTTTGGAGATGCCCAGTTAATGGTTTCCGAAAAGAAACAACAACACCTTGTTAACGGAGCTCAGGCGTACATCGAAGCCTATCAGATTGAACTCCCTTGCCGATTTGATATCATTAGTATTTATCCTAATGAAAATAACCGTGTAGAACACTTTGAAAATGCATTCGGCCCACAATGGTAATCAATAGAAATAAAAACACTTAGTATTTGCAGATTAAAAAAAAGTAGTACATTTGCAACGAAAATTTGATGAGGGGACGGAATGTCCCCTCTTTTTATGTAAAAAATGTTAGACAAATTGTACATACAAAAACTGGCCGAAGATAAGATTTCCGAACTCAATGCTTATTTGGTAGATGTAGCCATCACGGCTTCAAATAAAATAATAGTAGAAATAGATAGCTTTAATAACATTTGCATTAACGATTGTGTAACCGTAAGTCGTTTCATAGAATCGAATTTAGACAGAGAATCAGAAGATTTTGAATTAGAAGTTTCTTCGCCAGGTTTAGAAAGTCCCTTTAAGGTTTTTAAACAATATCAAAAAGCCATAGGGAAGGAAGTATCCGTATTACAAAAAAACGGAATAAAAACAGAAGGAAAACTATTAGATGCCAACGAAAACGAAGTGCAATTAGAAATTGAGAGAACCGAAAAAAATCCTGAAACAAAAAAGAAATATAAAATCACAGAACAAAAAAAAATACCTCTTGCAGAGGTAAAACAAACCAAAAGAATAATATCGTTTAAATAAAATAAAGTATGGCAAAGCTAGCTCCCAAACCCGTTGGTATAGATAAAATAAGTCTTACCGAATCGTTTTCAGAATTCAAAGAATTCAAAAATATAGATCGACCCACTCTGATGAGTATTTTGGAAACGGTTTTCAGAAATACCATAAAAAAAATTCATGGTGATGACGACAATTTCGACTTTATTATAAACGTAGACAAAGGCGACTTGGAAATTTGGCACAACCGCGAAATAGTTGACGATGAGTTCGCAGAAGATAGTTTTGATTTCAACCCTTCAAAGCATATAAGTCTTACTGATGCCCGCAAAATTGAACCCGATTTTGAAATAGGCGAAGAAGTAACCACTCCCGTTCGAATAGAAGATTTTGGAAGACGTGCCGTGTTAGCATTGCGCCAAAACCTAATGTCGAAAATTATGGAATTGGAAAAAGACCATATTTTTAATTTCTATAAAGACAGAGTAGGAGAAATAGTTACAGGTGAAGTATATCAAGTATGGAAAAAAGAAATTCTGATTCATGATGATGAAGGAAATGAATTGATATTACCTCGAACCGAACAAATTTCATCAGACTTTTTTAAAAAAGGCGATAGCGTAAGAGCCGTGGTGGTTAAAGTAGAAATGAAAAACAGTAAACCTCTTATTACTCTTTCCCGTACCTCGCCATTATTCTTAGAAAGATTGTTTGAGCAAGAAGTTCCTGAAATTTTTGACGGACTCATTACCATCAAAAAAATAGTTCGTGAGCCAGGCGAAAGAGCAAAAGTTGCCGTAGAATCTTACGATGACCGGATAGACCCTGTTGGAGCATGTGTAGGGATGAAAGGTTCCAGAATACACGGAATTGTTCGCGAGTTGAAAAACGAAAACATTGATGTAATTAACTATACCAATAATTCACAATTATTTATACAGCGTTCTTTAAGTCCTGCAAAAATTACGTCTATAAGCATAGACGAAGAAAACAAAAGAGCAGAAGTATTTCTTAAACCCGACCAAGTTTCACTTGCTATTGGCAAAGGAGGCCATAATATTAAACTGGCCGGCAAACTTACCGGATACGAAATTGATGTTTTCCGCGAATCGGAACAAGATATTGAAGACGTTGAATTAGATGAATTTACAGACGAAATTGAGGGTTGGATATTAGATGAATTAAAAGCCATAGGTTGTGATACCGCCAAAAGCGTATTGGAACTTTCGGTAGAGGATTTAGTGAAACGTACCGATTTAGAAGAAGAAACCATTATAGAGGTGAGAAACGTGCTAAAATCAGAGTTTGAATAAAAATTGTGTCTAAATTAAATAAACCATAAAAACCGAAGGGTTAGAATATGTCAGAAACGGGTAAAACAAATAGGTTAAGCAAAGTTGCCAAAGAATTTAACGTGGGTTTACATACCATTGTAGAATCGTTGGCGGCAAAAGGTTTTGTAGTGGAGGCAAACCCAAATACGAAAATTGATGAAAATCTTTATCGGGTTTTATTAGAAGAATTTCGTTCAGAAAAGAAAGAAAAAGAACAATCGAATCTAATAACGATTCAACAAAAAGAATCTCGTCAAACCGTAAGCATCGAAGAAAGTAAACAAGAAGAAGAAGCAGAGCCCGCTTTTGCAAAGGAAGAAAGTCCCATTACGGAAAAAGAGACTTCCGAAAAAGAAAAAGAAACAACAACAGAAGATAGCATAAAAGTAGTCGGTAAAATTGATTTAGATTCCATGAATCTGAAATCGAGACCTGATAAAAAGAGCAAAAAAACAGACACGGTAAAAGAAAAAGCATCACAGGAAGCTGTTTCTCATGAAGAAAAGAAGGATAAAAATAAAAACGAAGAAGCTCCGCGTATAATTGAAGAAATGAAAGTGGAAGCAGATAAACTAGAAGGCCCCAAAGTGCTGGGAAAAATAGAATTACCAGTTAAACAAGAAAAAGAAAAGAAAAAAAGACCGGAACAAAACCAATCATCGAACGATAAAAAGAAAAGAGCCAGAATTACTAAGCGTTTTGAAGCCGTTGATGCCGTTAAAGACTTTGTTGAAGTTAAAAAAGAAGCTGGTAAAGTAGCACCTAAAGGCAAAAAATTCGATAAAAAATCACATAAGCCGGAAGTAAGTGAGCACGAAGTTGAAAGTCAAATAAAAGAAACATTATCTAAGTTATCCGGAACCGGAAAATCATTAGGTTCTAAACACCGCAAACTGAAAAGGCAAGCTTTTAACGAGCAAATGCAAAAAGATATGGAAAATCTGGAAGCACAAAGTAAAGTGCTTAAGGTTACCGAATTTGCTACCGTTAGTCAACTTGCCACCATGATGAGTGTAAACGTAAATGATGTAATATCAGCATGTATGTCGGTGGGTTTATTTGTCTCCATTAACCAACGTCTCGATGCAGAAAACATGGTGCTGATTGCCAACGAATTTGGTTTTGAAGTAGAATTTGTATCGGCCGATGCACAGGAAACTATTAAAACTGAAGAACTCGATAAACCCGAAGACTTGTTGCCACGCCCTCCCATTGTTACCGTTATGGGGCACGTAGACCACGGAAAAACATCATTGTTAGACTATATCAGAAAAGCAAATGTAATTGCAGGCGAAGCAGGCGGAATTACACAGCATATAGGAGCATACAGTGTGGTATTGGAAAACGGCAAAAAAATAACCTTTTTAGATACCCCCGGACATGAAGCATTCACCGCAATGCGTGCCAGAGGAGCACAAGTTACCGATATTGCCATCATTGTAATTGCGGCCGATGATAACGTAATGCCCCAAACCGTTGAAGCCATTAACCACGCTCAGGCTGCAGGAGTACCTATGATTTTTGCCATCAATAAAATTGATAAACCCGGAGCAAACCCCGAAAAAATTAGAGAAAAACTGGCCGGAATGAACTTATTAGTTGAAGAGTGGGGTGGAAAATACCAATCGCAAGAAGTAGCAGCTAAATCAGGATTAAATGTAGATTTATTACTGGAAAAAGTATTGTTAGAAGCAGAACTACTAGAGTTAAAAGCAAACCCAAACAAAAAAGCAGAAGGAACCGTTATAGAATCAGCCCTCGACAAAGGAAGAGGTTATGTGTCTACTATTCTCGTACAAACAGGAACCCTTAAAATGGGAGATGTGCTCCTTGCCGGATGTTACAGCGGTAAAGTAAAAGCCATGTTTAACGAAAGAGGACAAAAAATTACACAGGCAGGACCTGCTACACCCGTTTCCATTTTAGGTTTAGATGGCGCACCCAATGCAGGAGATAAATTTAATGTGTTTGAAGACGAAAAAGAAGCCCGAAATATTGCTACCCGCAGGTTGCAACTACAACGCGAACAAGGCCTCAGAACTAAAAAACATATTACTCTCGATGAAATAGGAAGACGTATTGCGATAGGTAGTTTCAAAGAACTGAATATAATTGTAAAAGGTGATGTGGACGGATCTATCGAAGCACTTGCAGACTCCTTGCAGAAACTTTCTACCGAACAAATCATCGTAAATATCATTCATAAATCGGTTGGTCAAATCAGCGAATCCGATGTAATGCTTGCCGCAGCCTCCGATGCCATTATTGTGGGCTTTCAGGTTCGCCCCTCTACCGGTGCCAGAAAAATAGCCGAAACCGAAGAAATTGAAATTCGGTTATATTCGATTATCTACGATGCCATTGAAGAAATAAAACTGGCAATGGAAGGAATGTTAGAAGCAAAAATTGAAGAAAAAATTACCGGTACGGCCGAAATAAGAGAGGTATTCAAAATAACCAAAGTAGGCACCGTTGCAGGCTGTATGGTGTTAGATGGAAAAATTGTACGCTCAAATAAAATACGTGTAATACGAGACGGTATTGTGGTATACAGCGGAGAATTAGGTTCCTTAAAACGCTTTAAAGATGATGTAAAAGAAGTAAGTTCCGGTTACGATTGCGGGCTAAATGTGGCTAATTTCAATGACATTAAAACAGGTGATATCATAGAAGCCTACGAAGAAATAGAGGTAAAACAAAAACTATAAGTGTGGTTGAAAATAGAAAAACCAGTGTTGTCAAAAAAAATTGTAAGGTAGTAGAGAGATACTACCTTTTTTGTTACCTTAGCTCAAAATTAAAGAGTATGAAAAAAACTACATTATTAATCGCTAGTATTGTCTCGTTTGCTACACTACAAGCTCAAGACACTTTAAATTACACAGGTTCCATGCAATATTATGTGGTACCACAATGTGTAGACACAATAACCATTCACTCTTGGGGAGCAGAAGGAGCCAATGCGGTGGACAAGCTGCCAAACAATACGGTTGCCGGAAAAGGCGGGTATGCTTCGGGTAAATTAGCTGTTTCTCCCGGAGATTCTATTTGGGTGTTTGTGGGTGGACAAGGAAACATAAACGGAAATGGAGGATGGAACGGTGGAGGAAATGGAGGATATGGCTCTCCAGGAGGTTCTTGTTTTGGAGGTAATGCAGGAGGCGGAGGAGGAGCATCGGATATTCGAGTAAATGGAAAATTGTTAAATAACAGAATTCTTGTAGCCGGAGGTGGTGGCGGTTCCGGACGCGACTATTGCAACGGTTCATGTCAGCCTTGCGGTTGTGGGGGTAGCGGGGGCGATTCAGGAGGAAATACAGGAGTAAATGGAAACGCAGCATATAATTGCGGATTTAGCTATCCGGGACAAGGAATCAACTTTGGAGGAGGTGGAACTCAAGGAGCAGGTGGAACTGCCGGACCATGCGATAATTCTGGTCCAAATGTAGGAACAGTAGGAGCCATTGGTGTTGGAGGGAATGGAGCCGGAGGAACACAAGATGTTGCCGGAGGCGGAGGCGGAGGCGGCTATTATGGCGGAGGCGGAGGTGGCGGTGCCCAAAATGGAAGCGGTGTAGGTGGTGGCGGTGGTGCCGGAGGTTCATCATACATAGTTGGCGTAATCAATGGAGCTACACTACCCGGTGTTCGCAGCGGAAATGGTATGGTAGTAATTATACCCAATCAGGGAATTCCTTCTTCTCCTTCTGTAATAAATGGTCCAAATACCGTTTGTGAAGGAGATTCAGCCGTTTACTCAATTTCACCTGTGCCTAATACCACCGGTTACACATGGTCTGTGCCTTCTGGTGCAACCATTAATAGCGGACAAAATACAACCAGCATCATGGTAACTTTTGGAAACACTTCAGGAAATGTTAGCGTTACAGCCGATAATCAGTGTGGTTCAAGTCCTGCAGTTCAATTGGCAGTTACAGTAAATGCACTTCCAGTGGTAACGTTAAATGTTACACCCGATTCAGTTTGCTCTAGTGCCTCTCCTGTTGCTTTAGGCGGTGGCACACCTAATGGAGGTGTGTATAGTGGTAATGGAGTAAGCGGTGGAAATTTTAATCCCATTACTGCAGGCATCGGAACACATGTAATTACATATACTTATACCGATGGTAATAGCTGTACGAATACTGCTACTGACAATATTGTGGTTCATGTTTGTGCGGGAATTAATGAGTTAAATAATAGTGTTCATCTTCAAATTTTTCCTAACCCTTTCAGCAATGAAACAACTATTCAACTCTCAGGAAATACAGTTCATTCCGGAATCTTTGAATTATTCGATTATTCCGGAAAACTGATTGAAAAAGGAAAATTCAATGGAAACAATTTCACATTAAGAAAAAATGGAAAAACGGCAGGTATTTATAGTTTAGTTATTAAAGAAGACAATAACATACTTGCAAAATCTAAGTTGATTATAGAGTAATTATTAAAAACGAATAGTAATAAAAAAGGGCAGAATTTTCTGCCCTTTTTTATTTTAACTTCGCACCATGTTTGAAGATATAAACAAAACCCCGGCTACCGAAATTTCCAAACTAGGAGAATTCGGCCTGATAGAACACCTTACTTCTGGAATACTTCCTACACAACCTTCAACCATTAAGGGAGTTGGAGATGATGCCGCTGTGGCCGAAAAAGGAAATGGAATGTTAAGTCTTTATACCACCGATATGTTGGTGGAGGGCATACATTTCGACCTAATGTACACCCCATATCGCCACTTAGGCTATAAGGCTGCTGTAGTAAATTTTTCCGATATATATGCCATGAATGGTATACCACTTCAAATGCTGGTATCTGTTGCCGTTTCAAGTAAAATATCGGTAGAAGCACTAGAAGAATTTTATGAAGGATTATTGCATGCCTGTAAAACCTATCATGTGGATTTGGTGGGTGGCGACACCTCCTCCTCGCTATCGGGAATGATTATTTCCATAACACTCATTGGAGAAGTAAAAAAAGAAAAAATAGTGTATCGAAACGGAGCAAAAGAAACGGATTTAATTTGTGTAAGTGGAGATCTAGGAGCCGCCTACCTCGGGCTTCAGGTATTAGAACGAGAAAAAAAAATATTTAAAGAGACCCCTTCTGTTCAACCCGATTTATCGGGGTTTGATTACGTGCTGGAAAGACAACTAAAACCCGAAGCCAGAAAAGAGATCATTAATTGGTTAAACGAAAATAACATTCAGCCCACGTCTATGATTGATATATCAGATGGCCTTTCCTCCGAATTAAATCATATTTGCAAACAGTCAGAAAAAGGCTGTCAGATATACGAAGAAAAAATTCCCATTGATATAGCTACCGAAACAGCTGCATCCGATTTTAATTTACACCCCATAACATGTGCATTAAACGGAGGCGAAGATTATGAGCTGCTCTTTACGGCCAGTATCAACGATTTTGAAAAATTAAAACAAAACCCCCAAATTTCAATTATTGGGCATATTACCGAAAAAAATTCCGGATGCCACATGCTTTCAAAATCTGGAGAATACATACCCCTTACCGCTCAAGGTTGGAATAGTTTTAAATAGTGTAAGAAGTGATAATTATCATATTTATTTTTTAGGAGTGCCCCTACATTTGTTCTTCATCAAATTTATTTTAAATGAAAAATGTAGGACTGTGGTTAGATACCCATAAGGCGTATTTAATAACCTTAACCGGGTTGGAAGTAACTATTGAACGCATAGATTCTGAAGTGGAAACGAGAGAAAGAATACCCGGAGAAGGAGATGACCAAACACGATTTAAAGGGGGATTTGGCACCCAGTTTGTTGACCATGAAAGAACTAAAGAGGCAAGATTAAATAACCAAAAAAAAGAATACTTCCATCGCTTAACAGCTGAAATCATAAATGCCGACAATATCTACATCTTTGGTCCGGCAGAAACAAAAATCGATTTTAAAAACCATCTTGAAAGCAATAAAGAACTTTTTAAAAAAGTAGTAGCTATTGAAACAGCCGATAGTATGACAGAAAACCAATTAAAGGCTAAGGTACTTGCTTATTTTTCGGTAAAGTAGCAGCTGCTTCTCGCACAAAACCATTTTTGCTTTTTATTTTACCGTTTATTATGTAGTACATGCCTTTTATAGGTTGTTAGTTGCAAGAGTGTTTAAGAACTACTATATTTCGGAAAAAATTGCTTGAGTAACCGATATTTATTCTTTACTTTTTTACTTTTTATTTCGCTTTTTACCAAGGCACAAAACTCCTTATTCGAGCATTTTTCAGTTCAACAGGGCTTGCCTTCAAATACAGTACAAGCGATAAAAAAAGATAAAGAGGGCCAGCTTTGGTTGGCCACATCTAAAGCAATTTGCAAATACAATCATAAAAATTTTATCATCATAAAAAATGCTTACGGAGAGGATGTAAGCGATGGAATAGGCTTCTATACAATTAATAACAAACTTTATTTATATACTCTTTCGGGCAAAATCTATGAATGCAACAATAAACAATTAGAACTTTTACCTGTCTCAAATCAAGGGCAGGAGGAGTTTTCGAACAGAATCATTAATACAATAGCGTATAAAGAAAACAAAATATACATCGCTACGGTTATTGGGGGTGGTTTATATAGTGTAATAAACGGAGAGGTAAACTATCTTTTTTCTAAAGAAGATAACATACGAAATTTTTCTTTTTTCTGCTTAGAAATAACTAACGAAGAATATGTTTATGGGTCGAATAATATTTTTCCGGCTAATAATAAATTTATTTTTCAAAGAATTAATAAACCCCCTCTTTCCATTAATTTGTCTGTAAAATCAGGGTATTCAAAGTCTTCTTTTGTAAAGTTGGAAGACCATACCTTTCTTTTTGCCAAAGAACATGAGCTCATTTACTTTAATGATTCCTTGGTTTTACAACGAATTTTCCTTGAAAAAAGCATTACCTGTTTATTTCAAGATAATGAACTAAAAATTTGGATAGGACTTAACAGCGGTGGGATTATTTGCATACCCTCCGGCAAACCGGCTTCACAAGGTATGGTATATTATTTAGGAAGTAAAAGTGTGAGTGGAATAGATGAAGATTCTAAGGGCAATATTTGGGTGGCCACCATGGAAGATGGTTTGTTTATGTTGCCGGCATCTCCTACAGTCAGCTATATTTCTCCAAAAATATTTTCGAGTGTAAACAACCCAAAAACAGAAAAAGTAGAAAAAACATTTCCAATTAATCATCAAACCGAAAGTGTAGACATTTTTGGAAAAAAAATTATTGCTACCCTACAAAGGAATAACGATAGTATTACTCCTCTTGTTTTTATAAGCGGAATAGAAATTAACAACCACGATACCGTTTTACAAAATATTTATCGTTTAAAATATTTTCAGAATAACCTTAAAATAAACTTTGTAAGTTTCTTAAATAATAACCCTAGTTCTTTGCAATACAAATATCGCCTTTTAAATCTCAGCGAATGGATTTATACAAGCTCTCAAACAGCTACTTTTAATGCGTTACCTCCAGGCGAATATGTGTTTGAGGTTTATGCGATGAATAATGCAGGTATTTGGAATGTTAATCCGGCACAAGTTACTTTTATTATCGATGAACCTATTTGGAAAACGAAATGGTTTTTACTGGTCATCTTTTTATTTCTTGTTTTCATTTTTGTTTTGGTAATATATATTTATCGTATAAGAAATAAAAAAGAAAAAGAGAAAAAAAACGAAGTACAAAAAAAAATTATGCAATCGGAATTACAAGCGTTGAGAGCTCAAATGAATCCTCATTTCATGTTTAATACGCTAAGTTCTATACAGAATTTTATTAACTCAAAAAACTCCGATGAAGCGGTAAAATATCTTTCGAAATTTGCCAAACTGATGCGGAGCATTATGGAAAACAGCAAAAAATCTAGGGTAAATTTAAAAGAAGAGTTAGAAGCATTAGAACTGTACATGCAATTAGAACAACTACGTTTAGAATATAAGTTTGATTATGAAATAATACTAGATAAAAATATTGATCCTATCCACGATGAAATCCCTCCCTTGCTTATACAACCATACGTGGAGAATGCGATATGGCACGGAATAACCCATAAAGAAGGAAAAGGAAAGATAACTATACATATTGTAAACAGAAACCATACCTTGCAGTGCACAATAAATGATAATGGTGTTGGGCGTGTGGCATCAGAAAAAATTAATCGTCAAAAAAATAAGCACAAATCATACGGAATGAGCATTACAAAAGAGCGACTGGAAATATTAAATGCCATGCAAAAAAGCCAGCTTAGTGTAGAAATGGCAGATATATTAAATGATGAAAAACAAGTAATAGGTACCAGTGTAAAAATATTCATTCCTATTGAAAATTAAATTTATAACTATAAAACAAGCATTATGAAATACAAAGCAATAATAGCCGATGATGAAAAAGGGGCATTAAATAGTTTACAAAGCATGCTGCAGAATTATTGCCCCCAGTTAGAAGTGGTGGCTACCGCAAATTCAGTTGATTCAGCATACGATGAGATAGAAAAACATCAACCGAATATTGTTTTTCTTGATATAGAAATGGGAAAAAATACAGCTTTCGATTTACTCGAAAAAATTAAAAACACATCGTTCGATATTATTTTTACAACGGCTTATGATCATTATGCTATTAAGGCCATACGTTTTAGTGCTCTCGATTATTTATTAAAACCCATAGATCCAGATGAATTAAAGGAATCTGTTCAAAAATTTATTTTAAAAAAGCATGACGAGAATTTAATAAACTCAAAATTAAAAACCTTGCTGGGTAATTTAAATCAAGAAAATAAAAACAAAAAAATAGCAATTTCCGATAGTGATGGATTGGTATTTTTAAACGTAAACGAAATTGTAAGATGCCATTCCGATGGAAGTTATACTACTATTTATTTATTTGATGGGAAGAAAATGGTGGTATCTAAACCTATTGGTGAATACGAGGAATTATTGAACGAAGAAAATTTTTTCAGAGTTCATCGTTCTCATCTTATCAATTTGAATCATATAAAAAAATATATTAAAGGAGAGGGGGGTTACGTATTGATGGCTGATGGTGCAGAAGTAGAGATTTCGCGAAGAAAGAAAAACGAATTTGTAGAGATA
Organism: Flavobacteriales bacterium; assembly: GCA_013359255.1. Taxonomy (GTDB): domain Bacteria; phylum Bacteroidota; class Bacteroidia; order Flavobacteriales_E; family Vicingaceae; genus BCD5. Next base: position 36,607 of record JABWCF010000018.1, on the reverse strand, counting down.
ATGTTAAACAAAAAATAGGTTATGCCTTTTTTTTCTTAAACCATGCATTGGCAAACAAAGTGCCTAATATCAGCAGGGTTCCTAAATAAAAACCGTTGGTCATTTTTTCAGATTCTCCAAACAGAATTACGGCAATAATAATGCCGTACACCGGCTCTAAATTAATGGTTAAACTTACCGTAAATGGCGATAATTCTTTCATCACTTCCACACTTGCCACAAAAGCGAATGTAGTACAAACCAAACCCAGAACAAGCAAATAAAAAAAGTTGCTGTAAGTTAAAGAAAAGCTTTCAAGCCGAATAGATGAATTTAAAAACAGATAAATACTTAATACAATAAAAGCACCTGTAAGTTCATAAATAGAAATAATTTTAGCGTCATTAGTTTTTACTAAAATACCATTAAGTACAGTAAACGAAGAAGCAAAAAAAGCGGAAGTAATTCCCAATATTAGGCCTAACTGATAGTGGGTTTCAAAATTAAAAATCAGATACAAGCCAATCATAATAAACACTCCAAACACTATTTCGTATAACCTAAATTTTCGCTTAAAAAAAAGAGGTTCTAGTAAAGAGGTAAATAATGTTGCTGATGAGATGGCCGCTAAGGCAACCGATACATTCGATTGTTTTACCGATTCGAAAAATGTTACCCAATGAATGGCAATTAAAACGCCTACCGATAAATAACTGAACAGTTGATGTTTACTTATTGTAAGAGAAATACGGCTAAATACCAATATTGCCAATATTCCTATTGTGCCAATTAATACTCTATACCAAACTAATACTTCAGAGGGTAGGGTAATCAATTTTCCTAAAATGGCTGTAAAACCAAAAATAAAAACAATAAAGTGTAGCAAAAAATACTTTTTATTTTTTTTGTACATGCTTTATGGTTTGTCGTCTTCTAATTGTGTTACTCCACCCGAAACAATAAATCGCATTACTTCTGTTGACGATGCATTGATAATAGAAACATTTTCAGCAGGAACAATAAGTAATTCTCCTGTAATGGCGTAAGAAAAAGGAAAATAAACGGCTACTTTATTGCCCTCAATGCCTATTTGAGAAAGGTTTTTTTGGGTAATAAAACCAATGCGTTCTATTTCTTGTGTTCGGCTCATTTTTACCAGCACGGGCTTATCAAACTTTTTTTTCTGTCCAACAAAGGCTTCAAAAATATCTTTCAATGATGAGTATATGAGTTTTACAAAAGGAATTTTTTCCATTATTTCTCCAAAATATTTAAAGAGCTGAGAAAGAATGGTAGAGCCTAAATATCCTGTAAGAGTTAAAACGGAAATAAGAATTAGAATGCCAAGTCCAGGTATTTTTGTTGGAATAATATTTTCAACAAATAGCAGGGAGCGATACAAAATATAAAGGGTAATAACAACCGGAGCCAACAAGAACAAACCCTGTAAAAAGTATTTTAATAGATTTCGCATAAAAAAAATTAAAGTCAAAAATATGCAATTAGAATTTGAAAACGGTTTTACAGTGTTTTCTGTATTTTCTGCGGAAGCGATTTTATTACTAAATGGTATGAATGGTCTATTAATTTATAAATTAAAGAGTCGGGCACATCGCTACATACAGAAACCGTATTCCAGTGTTTTTTATTCATGTGGTAACCGGGCGTAATGCCCTTATATTGCTCTCTCAATTCATCGGAAAACGTAGGTTCGCATTTTAGATTAATACGTATAAAAAAATGAATATCGCAAAGAGCAAACATTTTGCCCATTACTTTAAAAACCAATGTTTGTTTATCAAAAGGGAAATCTTCGCTTACATTTTTTTTGCTAATGCAATAATTGCGAAACTCTTCAATATTCATTATTTGCCGTAATGATAGGGGAGCACTTTTTTATTTTTTTCAGTACTAATCACTACCATGGTTTGCATTTGTCTTATACTTTGTATTCGGCTTAGGCGTTCTCTAACCAGTAAGTCGAAAGCTGACATATCGCACACCATAATTTTTAATAAATAATCGGCATTTCCGGTTACCTGATAACATTCTACTATTTCGGGTATTTTTTCAATTTCTTTCGAAAAATTTTTATCGTTTAAGCCGCTTTGTGCATTAACATGGATTTGCATAAAGGCTGTAATACCAATATTTAGCATCTTTTCATCAACTAATGCATGATAGCTTTTTACAAAACCACTGCTTTCTAATTTTTTAACACGTTCTAAAGTGGGAGCAGGAGAAAGCCCGATGTCTTTTGATAGTTGAAGATTTGTGATTTTTCCGTCTTCTTGCAGTATTTTCAAAATTTTTAAATCAATACTGTCTAATTTTTCAATGGGATTTTTATTTGCCATAAAACATAATTTTATAAAGTAAGCTAACAGCCGAAGTTAATTCTATTAATAATCTTTTTTATATCAAAAACGTAGTAATATAGGACTTCTAAATCATTTTAATTAATTTTTCGTCATAAAATGATGCATATTAATCGTGCAAATATACTAGTTTATCGAACAAATAAATTTAGAGACTCAAAATATTATTTTATACAAAACGGGTTTGGAAGGGCTGGCATCGTTTTCAAAAGGGGCTATCATTAAATTAAGTAGATACAACCCGTCTAAAACAGCATCGGGTACAAAAACCATTTCGGTAATAGTTTTATGAGTTTGTGCATTGGTTGGGTAATTCCAAAAAGTATGGTGAGCCAAAAGTTTTCCTTCGTCTTTTTCTTTATCTACCGATGGCAGGTCGGTAAGTAAATGAATAATGTTTTTTTGCAAAAGTACTTCGATGGCTTCTTTTAAAAAATAGGGAGGGTTTGTGTTGGAATACTGTCGGTTCAACTTATTGGTAGCATTTGGCAGAGTTCTTACAATTAGTGCCTGAGTTTGAAATTGACAAAGATTCACGATTTGTTGGGCGGTAATTACCTTGTCGCCATTTGCAATGATTTCGGGTTCTATGCTTACTACTTCGGCCAAAGCAAAAAAGTTTTTCAAACATTGGTTTATGGTAAAATTTTCTTTACTAATATGTCCTACGCATTCGGTGTGGGTGCCATGTCCGTGTGGGTTAAAAAAAATATTGCGAAAATTTACAGAACCTCCTTCGTTGACATTTCCTATAAAATCATTGGTTTTTACAGGCTCAAAACGCGGGGGGGGCACATACCAAGCACTAATATTATTAACCGAAGCCGATAAGGGAATGGAAATATCTATAGGCTTAGATAAATCGGTTTTATAAATAGTATGGTTTATGTTTATTTCGCAATGCATAGTATCTGTTATTTATACAATAAAAAAATCGGACGCAATTTGGTCGGCAAAAAGTTTTCCTTTTTCAGTTAAAACAATTCGTGTTTGGTTTTCGGTTAAATATTTTTCGGTTAAATATTTTTCTTTTTGCTTGGTAAATAAGGGCAGAAAGTTAGCAAATTTTTTTTGCAGATATTTTTTTTCTACTCCCCACATGGTACGAAAAGAAGTTAATATATACTCATTGTAATGTGTGGCTTCCGAAAGTTGTTCTTTTTCAAAAAAAGGCTGATGGGTATTTATTTTTTTTATGTATTGAATATTGTTTGCTACATTCCATTGACGACTGGTTCCGTTAAACGAATGTGCCGATGGACCAACCCCTAAATAATTTTTTTGTTGCCAATAGGAGGTATTGTGTGCAGAATAAAAACCAGGTAATGCGAAGTTAGAAATTTCATAATGCTCAAAACTTTCTGTTTTCAACATTTTGCAAAGTATTCGAAAATGTTTCACTGCTGTTTCTTCGTTCAGAGCCGCGTATTTTCCTTTACTTATAAAGTGATGCAGGGCGGTTCCTTTCTCTGTGGTAAGCGAATAGGCTGAAATGTGGGGTATTTTTAATTCAAGAGCCTTTTGAATATTCTGCTTCCATTTTTTTGTGCTAAGAAGTGGAAATCCGTATATAAAATCAATTGTAATATTTTCAAAACCTTCTTGTTGTGCTATTTGAATGGATTCAAGAGCATTTTTAGCAGAATGAGAACGATTTAAGTATTTCAAATCTTCATCGAAAAATGACTGAACACCTATGCTTAACCTGTTTATGCCGCAGTTTTTTAATTCTTTTAATTTAGAAATTGAAAGATCATCTGGATTTGCCTCTAGGGTTATTTCGCAATTTTCAGAAAGGATAAAGTGTTTTTGAATTTCGTTTAAAACAGAATGTATTTGAGTAGCAGAAAGTAAAGAGGGGGTACCGCCACCGAAATAAATACTTTGAATTTTTTTATCGGGTAAATAATCCTTTCTCTGTTGAATTTCTTTTATGAGGGCATCTACCATTTCTTGTTTGTTTTTTTGCGAAGTAGAAAAGTGAAAATCGCAGTAATAACAGGCTTTTTTGCAAAAAGGAATATGAATATAAATGCCTGGCAAAATGTGTATTTATTTATTTATTTAAAACAATTCGAAAAGTAGTTCCCGAATCGGGAGCAGATTGTTTTACAAAAATTTTGCCCTTGTGGTAATTTTCTATAATGCGTTTTGTAAGCGAAAGGCCTAATCCCCACCCTCTTTGTTTGGTAGTGTATCCGGGTTCGAAAATAGTTTTTTGTTTATTGCGAGGAATGCCTTTTCCTGTATCGCTTACATCAATGTAAATAAACTGCATTTGGTCGGTAACGGAAATGGATATAAAACCTTTGCCTTCCATGGCATCTACCGCGTTTTTAATTAAGTTTTCCATAACCCAGTTAAATAACGAGGCATTTACTTGTGCCTTTATTTCTTTATCATTTGAATGTATTTCTACAGACACTTTATTGGAAATTCTGGGGCGTAAATAGGCTATTCCATTCTCTATAATTTCGGTAATATTTTCTTTGTTGAGTTTGGGAGCTGCTCCAATTTTAGAAAATCGGTCGGTAATGGTTTCTAGTCTTTGCAAGTCTTTTTGCATTTCGGAAAGCGTTTTTTCGTCTACTCCTTTTTCAGAGAGTATTTCTATCCACGCCATTAGCGAAGAAAGTGGAGTGCCTAACTGGTGTGCGGTTTCTTTGCTCATGCCAACCCATACCTGATTTTGTTCTGATTTTCGTGCGGTACTAAAGAGCGAATAACTGATGAAAAGAAAGAGTGTAATTATTCCCAGCAGTAGATAGGGGTAATAACGCAAGCGAGTGAGTAGTTGGGAGTCTTTATAAAAGATGTAGTGCCTTTCGTTTTCACCTAGTTTTATTATTATAGGTGGGTGTTGAGCATTCATTTCATCTAATGTTCTTTTTAGATAGTTTTTATCTGTTATGAGGGTACTGTCTACATTTCCGAAGGCTAATACCTGTTGTTTTAAGCTGTCTGTAAAAATAACAGGAACTGATGAAGAGTTTAGTACCAGTTCGGAAATAAAGTTTTTTACTTGTTTATCTAGTACGTCTTTTAATGAGGTAAAGATTTGAGAGTCGTCATAGTACAAATATTGTTTTTTGCTTCCCCAAATTACAATTTCTATGGGAGCGTATTTTTTTTTCATTTCTTCAAGACGTTGTCTAATAGAGGTAGTATCTTTTTCTGCCTCTATGTTTCTATAAGCGATAATTTGGTTTTTATCGTTAATGGCAATAACCGGAATGGTGGTATTGCTAGATAGAATATTCAAATAGAAATTTAATTCGCTTTCGAGTTCGGCTGTGGCAATTCGTTTATTTGCTTCGGCCCATATTTCAATTTTTTTACGTTCTTCATCGGCAATTTTTTTAAAAAGATCGTTTGTAAAATTTACTATTTGCACTCTTCGTTGTATGGCTTCTGCCCAAATTTTTACTTGTTGTTTTTCTTCGTTAGCAATATTTTGAGCCAGTTTATTGGTGTACCATAATGAGGCTATTACAATAAACATGGCTGCAATAGCCAAAAAAAGTTTCCAGCGTTGTTTTTTAGAGTAAATATTCAATGATAGATATTTATATGTACAAACATACTCAAGAAAGGAATTACTCTTCAAACTTTTCGTACTCTTCTTTGTTGGGTTGTGTTAATTTATTAAAAACCCCTTTTTTTTCTTTTGGTTGTTGTGAGGAGTTTTCGGGGGTTTTACTATTTGTTTTATCTTTTGGTTCTTCGTTTTCCCATTCTATAACAAAAGGCTTTTTTTGTGTAGCAGGAGTTTCTATAAGGGTTGTATCTTTTTTAAACCATCCGAACTCTTTATTTAAAATTTGTTTTAAGGTTTGTTTTTCGGTTTTTGCATCTTCTTTCCATTTTTGTTTTAATCCCTGAGTGTCATATGTAATAACGGGTTTTTCTGGCGTGCCGGTCATTTTAAGAAATAATATGCTTTTTCCGGTACCATCATCTTCTTCGTAGCCAAATTCGGAATTCTCTTTTTTTGCATTTTTAGCTTTTTTCCAAAGTAAATCGCTAAACAAAATACGAAAGCGATAATCAATTTGGTTGTCGAAGCTATGACTTCCGCTAACACTAAGGTTTAGAGCTGAAGAAGAGATTTCGGTAAGAGGAAGCCATATTTTTTTGTCTTTAATTTCTGCACTTGTTTTAAGAGTAGAAAAATGGATGTTTTTTAATTCTTCAACCGAAATAAATCGGGAAAGAGCCATAATGGGTTCATAGTTGCTTAACACCCCGTTTGTAATTTGAATATTGGAAAAGGCGTAGGTTTTTGCAGCATCTATTTCTAGAGCAGCGTTAAAAACAGAAGCAAACCGAACATCGGCATTTAGAGCTCCGTTAATGTGTTCGGAGCGAAGAGAGTTTTGTGTAAAATTTTCGAACTGAAAAAACATATCGCGTAAGTTTATTTCGTGTAGTGTTGCTTCACTGCTTATCAGTATGGTGTCGGGGAGGGTAGCATCTACTTCAATATCGCCATTTATAATACCTTGCATGGTGTTGGCGGTAATGCTGTTTATTTGTAATATTTTTTTCTGCAACACGACCTGTGAGGTAAAATTACTTGCTTTGAATTTTCGAAAACTAATATTTTTTACGGCCGTGTTTAGTCTTGCTTTTATTCTTTCGCTTATTTCTACATGATAGGGCTCGCTTTGGTTTTCATTAGATTGTAAGAGTTCATCTAACAAAATATTTTCGGAATAAAGAGTAGCAGAAAGTTCCAACACTTCGTTTTTGGTAAAAATAAATCCGAGTAAGTTGCGGAAATATCCGCTCACAAGAAAGTCGCTTCCTGAGATATTACCCGAAAGTTCGTTTACTTTTACATCGTTGTTATTGAATACTAATTTGCCATTTATAGCAGAAAATTTTCGGGGATTATTTTCTATTTCAAAGGCCATATCGGAAATGGTAATGTTTCCTCCTGTTTTCATTTTTTTATATTCTTCGGCACTGATGTTTGCAATGCTTTGAGTTAAACCGCTCAATTGAATATTTAACTCTATGTTTCCTGCCGGATTTTGCAGAGTATCTAGTTTTAGCAAACTTGTCAGTTCGCTCAGTGGGATTTTTCCATGAAATTCTATGTCTAAAAATGGGTTCCATAAATCTCTCAGTTCAAAACTCGCTTTTATGCTGTTTCCTGCAAATACTGCGGTTAATTCAGATACGGTTATTGAGCTGAATCGAGTGCCTTTTTCGTAGGTGTAATTAAAAATCCCCTGCATATTAATATCTTCTACAGATATAGATGAAGAAGGTTCGGTAATTTTTGCATGACTAATATTATAGGTAAACCGAAATGCCGGATTTTCATTTTTGCTTGCTATTCCTTTTATGCTTCCTGTAAAATTTATACTTCCGGAAAATTTATATTCAACTATTTTTTGTTCTTCTTCTTTTGGGAGAAGTGAAACTAAATCAGAGATATTGTGATTGTTGCCAGATAGAGAAATATCGAGTTTTACATTTTCGTTTTCATGGCGAATTTTTCCGGAAAAAGAAAATGCTAATTTCTCAACTTCAATAGTTCCTTTTTGAAAAGTGTATTCGTTGGTTTCTAAGTTTATTTTTGTAACGGCATTTAGTTGAAGGTTTCTGTTTTCGGCTACAATGAGGTCTTTTTCTTTCCATTCGGTTAAAAATATAGAGGATTGGGTGTGCATGTCGAAAAGTTTTTCGGAAAAATCTCCTGTAATTTTTGCATGGTTTACTTGCATTGCAATAGATTGTTTTTTTATTTCGTTGCTAACAGTAAGCGAAACATTTGAAAGGGATATATCATCGAGGTGTAATTGAAAATTGCTAGATGAAGTATCGGAATTTTCTTTCCAAAAATGCCAGTTATCGTTGCCTTTTTCATCTATTTTAAGATGAATTTTTCCGTTTTCGATTTCTATTTTTTTTATAATGTATTTTTTTTGTAGTAAGTCGAAAATATTAAATCGAAGATAGATAGATTGCACTTCGAAAAGAGTTTCTTTATGGGCAAACGGTGGAGCATCGTTGGCTTTTACTTCAGAAAATTCAAACGAGGCATAGGGAAATTTTCTGATAAAGGAAAGATTGTAGTTTTTAATTTTTATTTCACTCGCTAACTGTTTGTTTAATTCGGAAATAACATAGGCTTTTACATCTTCTTCGTATAGATAAGCAAGTGTAATACCTGTGCTTAATAACAGGGTAAGGATAATGCCAACAATGAGAGTTATTTTTTTTAATCTTACCATTAACAGATAAACGAAGATAAGTTAAAAATGGTATTATTTTACCGACATTTTAAGGTAGTTTAATTCTTCACTGGTTAAAAACCTCCATTTGCCTCGTTGTAAATCTTTTTTGGTTAATCCGGCAAAGTATACACGGTCTAATTTTATTACTTTGTAATTAAGTGCTTCAAACATTCTACGAATAACGCGGTTTCTTCCCATGTGTATTTCTATCCCCACCTCGTTTTTACTATCTTTTACGTAGCTTACGTTATCTGCTTTGGCCGGCCCGTCTTCTAATTCAATTCCATTGAGCAACTTCTCTAAATCGCCCGGTTTTACATTTTTATCGGTTGTAACTTGATATATTTTTTTTGCACCATGTTTGGGGTGGGTAAGTCGCTTTGTTAAATCGCCATCGTTGGTTAGCAATAGTAGACCGGTGGTGTTTCTATCTAAGCGGCCAACGGGATAAACTCTTTCTTTGCAAGCTCCTTGAATAAGTTGTAAAACGGTTTTGCGACTAAATGGGTCATCGGCTGTACACAAATAATCTTTGGGTTTGTTTAAGAGAATATATACCGGTTTTTCGTTGCTTAATTTTTGTCCACCGTAGTTTACATCGTCTCCCGGCATTATTTTGGTGCCAAGTTCTGTAACAATTTTGCCGTTTACTTTAACTACGCCTGCTTTTATAAGCTCATCAGCTTCTCTTCTGGAGCAAACTCCTGCATTGGCAATGTATTTGTTTAGCCGAATGGTGCCATCATCATTTTTTTTCTTGGCAGAAAACGATGTTTTCTTTTTGGTAAAGTCGCTAAATTTTTTTCCGGAGAATTCTTTTTTTTCTCCAAACCCTCTTTTTCGTGTATCATCGTTTTTGTTGTCCGATTTACTAAATCGATCGGTTTTATCGTTAAAATATTTTTTCTTGAAAGGCTTTCTTTCGGTATTGCCATCTTCTCCTTTCTTTGGATCAAAGATAGGTTGGTCGGATTTTTTGAATCGGCTTGGTTTGTTACCAAACGATTTTTTTTCTATTCCACTTCCGTCATCATTTTTAAAGAAGCGTTTTTTATTACCGAAAGAGCTATTGTCAGATTTGTTGAATTTTTTAGGTTTGTCGCCAAAAGGTTTTCTATTTTCTTTAGAATCGGAATTTCTTTTGGTAAAAGGTTTATTAAATTTACGGGGCATAGCTGTATTTTTTGCAAAGGTAAGCGGGGTTTTTATTCTTATGGTGTTTTGTGTAATTTATTATTCGAAGGAATAAAATCAGGAAGTTTTTATTTTTTCTTGCTTTTGTGTTTAATTTCATTCCATGTGTTGTAAAGGGCTTCTTGTTCCGGGGTATAGGCGGGTTCTCGCTGAAGAGGAGCACAAGGTTTTAAACTTTTATAACATTGTTGAGGTAAGCTTTGGTATAGTTTGGTGCCCATGGTTTTCCATTCGAGCATTTCGTTGGTTACTTGTTTAATAATTTTTGCAGGGTTTCCAACCAGCAGGCTGCGTTTAGGAATTTTCATTCCCTGTGGCACAAAACAAAGTGCTCCGATAATGCATTCTTCTTCCATTTCTACATGATCCATTACTACGGAGTTCATTCCTATCAAACAGTTTTTTCCAATGCTGGCACCGTGTATAATGGCACCGTGGCCTATGTGTGCTTCTTGGTGCAACGTAACCGTAATTCCGGGAAACATGTGTACGGTGCAATTTTCTTGAATATTGCATCCGTCTTCAATGATAATTTTACCCCAATCGGCACGTATGGCAGCTCCCGGCCCTATATAAACATCTTTGCCAATAATTACATTGCCTGTAACCGCTGCTTGTGGGTGCACAAATGCCGATTTATGTATAACAGGTTTAAATCCTTTAAACTCGTAAATCATGTATGTTGATTTTTTAATTCGTTTATTTTTTTCTGTAAATGCTTCTCGTTGGGTAGCATGCAGTGCTGAATACGTTTAGCGTAGTATATACTATCGAGGGTTTCTTTTTGTTTTTGTTCTGCAAAATCTTTTTGTGCTTCAATAATTGCTTTTTGTTTTTTGGTTAGGTTTAGAGTTCGTAGAATAAAAACAGAAAGGGAGAATACCAATATTAATGTAATGACTGTAATCCAAATAATAAGTTGTTGTTTTTTGCTTTTTTCTTCAGTAATTAATCTGTCTTTATGTTGTTGAGTTTTTAGTACGGCTTCTTTCTTTTCAAATTCATAATTAAGTTGTAACTGAATATTTTTTTTCTCTGTTTCGTTATTGGTTATGCTATCTCTATAAAAGATATATTTTTTATAATGTTCAAATGCTCCGTTGTATTTTCCTAATGTTGAATCGAGTTGGTAATTAAAAAATTCAGCACGTTGTATTAATTCAGGCTGATTTATTTTATAAGCAAAAAATGAAGCGCTATCTAAATACCGGTTCGATTCTTTATAATTTTTTAAAAGTAAATGGATTTGTCCAAGATTAATATATGTCCAAGCAAGACCCTCATTTAGGCCAATAGATGTGAATATGTTTAAGCCTTTTTTGAAATAGTTGATGGATTCATTATATTTTTTCATGTTTATATATACCGTACCTAAATTTACATACGTATAAGCTTCTCCATTTTTATCGCCAATGCTTTGTTGAAGCACCTTGCTTCGGATATATAATTCTATGGCTTTATTAAAATAAAGCTCTTTTAAATAGATGTTTGCAAGATTGTTTAAGGTGCCGGATATTTGGTATTTATCTCCATGTTTTTCTAAAATTTTAATACACCTCAAGAAGTATTCTTTAGCCAATTTCTGATTTCTTTGGGCATCATAAATCAAACCAATGTTATTTAAAGATGTTGCAATTCCACTCTCATCGTTTATTGTTTCTCTAATTTTTAGGCTTTGCAAATAATAATCAAGAGCTTTTACCAAATTACCTTGTGCTTTATAGTTATATCCAATATTGTTTAGTGCCATGGCTAAATTTTCTTCTTCGTTAAGAAGCGTAAGAATTTTTAAACTTTTAAGATAATGTTGTTCAGCGATTTTATAGTTTCCTCTATTGCTTTCTAATAAACCTTCATCGTTTAACCCTAAAGCAAATGAGAGTTGAGCTTTTCTTTTAATTTTTTTATCCTCATTTTTAAGCAATTTTTTAGATATTCTAATATATTCTGCATTGTATTTGCCCCAAACTTCATCCTCATATATATTTTCAATTAAAGCTTCAAGAATATTCAGTTTAATTGTGTCATTATTTATGTTTTCAGGAAGAGCATTTAATTTTTTTAGTTCTCTTTTCAAGGAATCCACAACTTTCAGCTCTTCTTGAGAATACGTTTTTGATAAACAAAACGTCAACACAAATAATATTGAAATTACTTTTAAGATGGAACTATTTATAGGATATTTAAACAATAGTTTGTATTTTAAATAGAGTTGTATGCTTTTTTTAATTCGTTTATTTTTTTCTGTAAATGCTTTTCGTTGGGTAGCATGCAGTTCTGAATACGTTTGGCGTAGTATATACTATCGAGAGTTTCCTTTTGTTTTTGTTCTACAATTTGTTTTTCAATTTCTAATTTATGTTTTTTGGTTGTTCTGAAACGGTTATTTAATATCAATAAAAAAGAACAAAGAAGTAATACTCCGCCAGTCAAGAAAAATCCGATTAATTTATTTCTTTTTTCTTTTTCGAATGCAATTATTTGTTGTTGTTTTTTTTCTTTGAGCAGTTGTGTAATTTTTAATTCTTTTTTCTCGGTTTCAAATTCCGAGTGTAAACGATTCATTTGTTTTACACTCTCTTCGTTTAATAAATCTTCTTTTAACCGAATGATTTCATTCAGTAATTCAGCTTCGTACTTGTAGTTGAATTGTTTGTTGGCAATAATAGCTAAATAATTAAATGTATTTAGTTTGTATAATTTTGACCCAATTTTATTTGCATAAAACAAGGCTATATTGAGGTATCTTTCGGCTTCGGCAAATCTCTTTTTTTCAATTAAAGCTTTGCCCAAGTTAAGGGCCGAGAGAGAAAGCATTTCTTCGTCATTTATTTCTTCTTTTATTTTGTAGCAACTTTTGAAATACAATATAGCAGAGTCGATTTCGTTTTTTAACAGAAAGTTTTCTCCTATATCGTTGTAACAATCGGCAATGCCTGAAATATCGTTTTTATTTTTTCTTATCGTTAATGCTTTGTTCCTATACTGCATAGATTTTTCGAACAAATTCATACTCATGTATGAATTGGCAATATTGTTATAGGTGCTTGATAAATCAGCATTAGGATTATTTTTTTGGAGTACTATAATTTCTTCAAAATATTCAACAGACTCTTTGTATTTTTTTAGCTGTTGGTAAAGCAATCCTATTGTGTTTAGAATAGAAAATTTCCAATCATTTTGCTTTTCTTTATTAGCTATATGATAGGCCATTTTTGCATCGGCCAACCCTTTATCGTATTCTCCCGTTACATATCGGGCCATAGCTAATATTTGATAAGCATAAAATAAACCCTTTTTGTAATTTAATTTTTCTGCGGTAACTTTAGCATCAGTAGCATATTCAATCATTTTTGATGCATTGTTCCAGCCAATTGCATTAGCGAGTTCTAATTGCAGGTTAATTTTGTTGGTATCATTAGAGGAGAAGTGCTGTAGTTGTTTTTCAAGAGAGTCTATTTTATTTTCTGAATATACATGAGGTATAAAAATGAAAAATACAAGTAGGAAATAAAGAATGTAGTAATATACTTGATTTTTCATAAGGGCAATGAGACGTTAAACTTTTTCCAAAATACAGGCATAACCTTGCCCCACACCAATGCAAAGTGTGGCAAGGGCATATTTTTTATTTTGCTTATGCAGTTCTAATGCAGCGGTATAAATAATTCTAGCACCACTCATGCCCAGCGGGTGACCAAGAGCAATGGCTCCTCCGTTTGGGTTAATACGGGAATCATTATCAGCTAAGCCCATTTTGCGGGTGCATGCCAATGCTTGAGCGGCAAACGCTTCGTTTAATTCTATAATATCTATATCATCTAATTTTAAACCTGCTCTATTTAATGCTTTTTCGGTGGCAAATACGGGGCCTATTCCCATAATGCGAGGCTCTACTCCGGCAATGGCAGAAGAAACAATGCGAGCCAGTGGTTTAAGACTATGTTTTTTAAGTCCGTTTTCGGAGGCAAGCAAAAGGGCTACTGCACCATCATTTAATCCGGATGAGTTGCCTGCAGTTACCGTTCCATCTTTTCTAAAGGCTGGTTTTAGTTTTGTGAGTGTTTCAAGATTTGTTCCTGGTTTTATAAATTCATCTTCAGAGAAAATAAGAGATTCTCCTTTTTTTTGTGGAATTTCAACTGGAACAATTTCTTCTGCCAGTCTTCCGTTTTGTTTCGCTTCGGCAGCTTTTTGCTGGCTCCATAAAGCAAATACATCTTGGTGTTCTCTGCTAATGTTATACAAATGAACTAGGTTTTCTGCTGTTTCGCCCATACCTTCGGTGCCGTACAATTCTTTCATTTTAGGATTTATGAAACGCCAGCCAAAACTACTGTCGAATAGTTGTTGGTCTCGGCCAAATGCCGAACCTGCCTTGGAAATTACCCAAGGGGCTCTGGTCATGTGTTCTACTCCGCCTGCTATATAAAGCTCTCCGTTGCCTATGATTATGGCGTTTGATGCATTTATCACTGCGGCCATTCCTGAAGCACATAAACGGTTTACGGTTTCCCCTCCTACTTTCCATGGCAAGCCAGCTAGTAATAAAGCCATGCGGGCTACATTTCGGTTGTCTTCACCTGCCTGATTGGCACAGCCTAAAATAACGTCTTCCAACTCGGCAGGGTTTATACTCAAATTGCGTTTTAGCAGGGTTTGTATTACAAGCGCAGCCAAATTATCAGTTCGAATGGGTGAAAGTGAGCCGCCAAGATTTCCAATCGGTGTTCTTATTCCGTCAACTATAAAAGCATTTTCCATAGCATATTTTTATACTTTATTATTTTTTTCTGCTTGTAAAACTACTTATATTCGTTGTGAATTTTTAAATTTTTACAATGAGTTATAATGCAATTATTAAAAGGTATTTTTTAATTATTGAAAAAGTGGCTTCGGGGCAATTCCCTTCTTTACAAGAGATAAGCTCCACACTTGCGAGGGAAGGGTATGAAATATCGGACAGAACATTGCAGCGGGATATTGAGCATATTCGTAATACCTTTCAAATAGAAATTGAATACAGTAAGGTTAGGCAAGGGTATTTTATAAACAAAGAAACGAGCATCAATCTAGATAACTTTACCCGTTTTTTAGAGGTATTAAATACCGCTTCTGTTTTTTCTGATAGCGTGGTGAATTTAAAATTACCCCATTCCATTATTATGTTTGAAGCGAGCGGAAATTTAAAGGGAGCAGATCATATAAAACCTGTTTTATTGGCTATAAAAAATAGAAAAAAAATTTCTTTTGCACACCACAATTATACTTTTAATTCGAAAAAGGACTATACTATTCACCCCTACCTGCTTAAAGAGTATTTATATCGATGGTATGTAGTAGGGGTTTTAGATTATAGTAAAGAAATTCGCACATTTGGTCTAGATCGTATCGAAAATTTACAGGTATTAACACAAGGGTATGCTCCCGCAAAGCAATTTAATGCGAAAGAGCTTTTTAAACACACCATTGGCTTAACATACACAGTTCCTGCTCCTCAGGAAATTTTGTTTAAAGTAGATACTATACAAGCTAAATACTTAGAGGCTTTACCTCTCCATCATTCACAACAAAAAATAAATGAAGATAAGAACGGAATGGTTTTTTCTATTTTCGTTACTCCCAATGTGGAACTTATTCAACAGTTGCTTTCATGGGGGCAACATATCAAAGTAATAAAACCCCTTTCGTTAAAAGGTAAACTTAAAAAAATATACAAAGATTCTTTAAAAAATTACGAGTAGTAAATTTATAGAATGAAAGGCTTTAATGCACTCTTCAGGTCGAATTACGCAAATTAAAAAGAGAAAATGTTTTCTAAACAAATTTCAACATTGTAGTAACTACGGTTTCTGCATGAAAAACATATATTAATTTTAGTGTTGAACAATATAAACCACCAAAAACTGCCTTAATTCAGCATAAAACGAATTCAGAATCCAAATTCTTGTCCCCCTTATTTTTTCGCTAAATTTGGCTTTTCAATTTTTTTAAACTATGAGGAATTTATTTTTAGGAGTATTGTGTTTAATCATTTTATCTTTTGCAAACGCACAGCAAACATTTCACATAAATGGAGTTCAAAATACCAACCATAATTATTACGCATTTATCAATGCGGTGCTTCATGTAAATAGCTTAACTACTATAGAAAATGCAACATTGCTTATTAAAAATGGAAAAGTAGAAGCAATCGGTCAACAAGTAACACTACCTGCAAATTCTGTTGTTGTTAACTTAAACGGAAAACATATTTATCCTTCTTTTATTGATTTATATAGCAATTACGGAATAACAGACGATAAAAAAGAAACCCCATCTTCTTTTGGACCTCAGTACGAAAATAATCGCAAAGGAGCCTACAATTGGAATCAGGCGATTACTCCCGAACAAAATGCATTTGAAAAATTCTCAATACAACCCGAAAAAGCCAAAGAACTGCAAAAACAAGGATTTGGGGCTGTTTTAACACATAAACACGATGGCATAATGCGGGGTTCTGCAGCGTTAGTTATGCTAGGTTCCGAAAAAGAAAATATCGAAATAATTAATAACAAAGCAGCTCAGGCAATTTCTTTTTCAAAAGGTAGCTCTACTCAAGCCTATCCATCATCATTGATGGGTACCATTGCACTGATTAGGCAAACCTATTATGATGCTGAATGGTACGCAAAAGGCGGATATCACACAGAGTTTAACATTGCTTTAGAAGCCCTTAACCATAACGCAAACCTGCCTGTTGTTTTCGATGTGCGAGATAAATTATCGATACTAAGAGCCGACAAAATTGCGAAAGAGTTTAATTTAAACATTATTTTAAAAGGAAACGGAGACGAATACCAAAGGGTAAGTGAAATTAAAATTACCGGACGACCATTGATTTTACCTCTTAATTTTCCGAAAGCCTACGAAACAGGAGATGCCTACGAAACAAGAAATTTATCACTGAAAGATCTTAAACATTGGGAGCTTGCTCCATATAACCTGAAATATATAAATGATGTTGGAATAGAATTTTGTATTACTTCTTTTGGTCTCGAAAAACCCGAAAACTTTTTGGAAAACCTAAGACTTGCCGTAAAAAAAGGCCTTCCGGAACAAGCCGCTTTAAAAGCCCTTACCGAAACTCCGGCAAAACTATTAAATGTTTACAACGAAATAGGCTCCTTAGAAGTTGGAAAAAAGGCAAATTTTATACTCTGCGATACCGTAGTATTTTCTGAAAAAGCCATTATTTACCAAAACTGGATAAACGGAAAACCTAATATTATAAAGCCCTTTGAACCCATAGAAATTGAAGGCACTTACGATGTAAACATAAAAAATAATTACTACAGACTTTCTGTTAGCGGAAAAGCTGAAGCCTTAAAAGGTTCTGTTTTTTTAGTAGAAAAAGGAGTAAAAACAGATACTAACAAAACGGAGGTTGCCATAAAACAAACCGAAAAACAAATTGCTTTTTCATTTACCGCCAACGATGCAAAATTTAAAGGGCTTATTCAACTAAACGGAAATATTTATTTTAAAAGTGGTATCTGGGAGGGAATGGGTCAACTACCCGATGGAGAATGGATAAAGTGGACAGCCATAAAGCAACAGAACGGGAAAGAAAAAAACACAGATACCGCCAAAGTTAAAACCAATAGTGCCGATTCTACACAACCCGGAAAAGTATGGTTTCCAAATATAGCATATGGGTTAGATTCTATTCCGGCTGCACAAACTCTACTAGTTAAAAATGCTACCGTATGGACGAACGAAAAAGAAGGCGTTTTAAAGGAGACTGATGTGCTGATACAAAACGGAAAAATTGTACAGGTTGCCAAAAACATTCTTCCACCCCTTAATGCCAAAATAGTTGATGCCAGCGGAAAACATATTACACCGGGGATTATTGATGAACATTCTCATATTGCCATTAGTGCGGGAGTAAACGAAGGGGCACAATCGGTTACAGCCGAGGTAAGCATTGCCGATGTAGTAAACAGCGATGATGTAAATATTTATCGTCAACTTGCAGGAGGTGTAACAGCCGCCCAATTGCTGCACGGCTCTGCAAATTGTATTGGAGGCCAATCGGCCATTATTAAATTGCGATGGGGAAAAGTTCCCGAAGAAATGAAAGTGGAAAATGCCGATGGATTTATAAAATTTGCATTAGGCGAAAATGTAAAACAATCCAATTGGGGCGATTTTAATACCATTCGTTTCCCTCAAACACGTATGGGCGTGGAACAAGTTTATTACAACGCTTTTATTAGAGCAAAAGAATATGAAGCCAATCTTAAAATACTTGCCCCTAAAAATGTAACATTATCTAAAAAACAATCAAAAAAAAATACCTATCAGCCTCCCTTTATTCCAGTAAGAAAAGACATTGAACTAGATGTATTACTTGAAATTTTAAATCAAAAACGATTTATAACGTGCCATTCCTATGTGCAGTCGGAAATAAATATGCTTATGCATGTAGCCGACAGTATGGGCTTTAAAGTAAACACTTTTACACATATTTTAGAGGGGTATAAAGTGGCCGATAAAATGAAAACTCACGGAGTAGGGGGCTCTACTTTTTCCGATTGGTGGGCGTATAAATTTGAAGTAAACGATGCAATTCCCTACAATGCTGCACTACTTCATAGTATGGATATTGTTACGGCCATAAATTCCGATGATGCAGAGATGGGAAGAAGGTTGAATCAGGAAGCCGCAAAAGCTGTAAAATACGGAGGTATTTCGGAAGAAGAGGCTTTAAAATTGGTAACCCTCAATCCGGCAAAATTGCTTCATCTCGACCATCGCATAGGGACTATAAAATCGGGCAAAGATGCCGATTTAGTTATATGGAGCGGACATCCTTTATCCATCTATTCAAAAGTAGAAAAAACGTTAATAGACGGAATTATTTATTTTGATATAGAAACGGATGTCTTGTTGCGTAAAAGAAATGAAGCCGAAAGAGTTCGGATACTTCAAAAAATGAACGAAGCAAAAAACAAAGGAGCAGAAACGCAAAAACCAAAAAGTCGTAAACCAAGGCAATACCACTGCGATACTCTGAATGATGAAATAAACTATGATGAAGAACTTTAAAAATTTGAACTAAAATGATTCCAAAAGTTAAAAAATATACTTTCCTAAAAAGTGTAATTCTTATTACTCTTTATACTTGTGTGGCTGAAAGTGTATTATCACAATTAACTCCTGCACCAAAGCAAAATGGACACACTCTAATTAAAAACGCTACTGCACACCTTGGAAATGGACATATTATTGAGAATTCTGTAATAGCTTTTGAAGATGGAAAAATTACATTAATTGGTGATGCTCGGGTAGTTCGATTGGATATGAGTACTTACAATCGGGTTATTGATGGTACAGGAAAGCATGTTTATCCGGGTTTTATAGCAACTAACTCAACACTGGGCTTGGTTGAAATAGGAGCTGTTCGTGCCAGTAACGACCAAAGCGAAACGGGTACGTTGAATCCTAATGTGCGTTCTGTAATTGCTTACAATACTGATTCGAAAATAATACCAACAGTGAGGTCGAACGGAGTGCTTATGGCACAAATTACTCCCAAAGGCGGCATCATTTCCGGCATTTCTTCGGTAGTGCAATTAGATGCTTGGAACTGGGAAGATGCTATTGTAAAAGAAGACGATGGTATTCACATAAACTGGCCCTCTATGTATTCTACTTCAGGTTGGTGGGCCGAGCCGGGAGAAACCAAAAAAGAAGATTCCTATACCGCCAAAAAAGAAGAAATAATAAAGTTTTTTAATGATGCAAAGGCCTATTGTAGCATTTCATTTCATCTGGAAAAAAATTTGAGATTTGAATCAATGCGAGGCGTGTTTAATGGAACAAAGAATATTTACATTCATGCTAACTATGTGAAAGAGTTGGCCGATATCGTTTATTTTAAACGTGATTTTGATTTTTCTAAATTAACCATTGTAGGAGCCTACGATTCCTGGATGATTTCGGAAATGCTGAAAGAAAATAATGTTTCTGTAATGTTGAAACGCCTTCATGAATTACCGGAAAGAAGCGAAGAAGATACTGATTTGCCTTTTAAAATACCCTATTTGCTTCACAAGGCTGGAGTATTATTTTGCTTACAAAACAGCGGTGATATGGAGCAAATGCATACCCGAAACCTTCCTTTTTTAGCGGGTACTGCTTCGACCTACGGAATACCTAAAGAAGAGGCTCTGATGCTTATTACCTTAAATGCAGCTAAAATATTAGGAATAGATAAACAGTGCGGAAGTTTGGAATTGGGTAAAGAGGCTACTCTGTTTATTTCCTCCGGTGATGCACTAGATATGCTAACCAATAACGTAGAACATGCCTTTATTCAGGGAAGAGAAATAGACCTGAATAATCATCAAAAAGAATTGTACGAAAAGTATAAGAAAAAATACGCAGAGTAAATTTTATAGACTTGGCTACATTTCTGGAAATTTGATTATTACTCTTCTATTTTTGTTTTATATTCAGTTTTTCTTTTCTCTTTTTCCTTTTTTTTAAGTTCTTCAAATTTTACTTTTTGTTCTTCGGAAAGTACTTCCTTTACCTTTGTATCTATCTCCTTCAATAAGTCTTCTTTTTGTTGACGAGCCGTTTGTACCTGTAAATTTACTTCTTTCACTTTAGGCTTGTACTCGGTATCAATGGCATCAATTTCTTTTGCCTGTTCCTCGTTTAAACCAAGTTCTTTTTTGAGATGAGCCATTCTTCTTTCGTGTTTTGTTTCAGGAGATTCTCCTTTTTTTTCTAATTGCACATTTGCATTGGTAAATGCAAAAAGGGCTATAAAAAGCCCCACAATAATTCCTATTTTCTTCATGTGAAAGTGTTTTTTGTTTTGTTGAGTTCGACAATAAATAAGTCAAATGGTTTAATGCAAACAAAAAAGCCCCACAACATTGTTGTGGGGCTTTCTAAAAAAGAAGATGAAATAGTTATTTTACTAAAGTTATTTTTTCTGTTTTTACTTTGTTTCCTATTACAGCTTTAACGATGTACATTCCTTCTTGAAGATTGCTACCGTCAAAATCGATTTGGTGCAAACCAGGATTTAAACTTTCATTGTAAGCAAATACTTCTGCTCCTGCAATGTTATAAACTTTAATGTTTACGTTTTCTTTTTGGCTTAAGTTTAAACCAAAAGTGGCATTGTTGTTAAATGGATTTGGAAATACTTGCAACGCGTGTTCTTCTGACAAATCAGCTACACCGGCAGGCCAGTTAATAGTTATAGGACCGCTGTTAGCAGACACTACGTATTGATTCCCTTCTGCAACAAACGCAATTAATTTAAGTTTTGTAAGAATTACATCCGATTTTAGTGCACCACCTGTAACAGTTAAAGGAAGCTGTGCAGGTAAGGTATAAGTGTATTGTTTAGTAATTTTTGTGCCTTGAGTGGTAGGCGAAATAGCCTCTCCGTATTGCCCTGTTAAAAGGTGGCGTAATACTTTATTGTGTGTATAAAGATTTCCTACCATCATTTCAGGATAGTAAGTAGAGCCACCCGATTGTGTCTCCATTATTCCGTCTTGTATAAGAGCTACGTTTAGTTTGTTGGTTCCTTGTGGGCTGTTACCGGTATAATATACTTCAACATCAACAACTAGTTCTCTGGTGGTTGAATTAATAGTGGCCTGTAAAGCAACATTCACGTACGAGTCTTCATTCATTACAGTATTTGCAGCAGAAGTCCAGTAGCCTCTGCTCATGGCTGTGCTTCCGGAAGACATACTGTAGCTTGGAAATACCTCACGGCTAATCGTTCCGGCAGGAAAACCTGTCAATCCCGATTGATTCATTAAAGAAGTTCCAAAAGATGTTTGAAAGTTAATTTTACCTGAGGCGGGAGTAGAATAACTTCCGGTATGGATGTTAATTACAAATACATTCCCCGGGTTGCCGGCTACAAGCTGGTCGGCTTTTTTATGTCCATCAGGGCAGTAACCGCAAGTATAACCGGTAAACTCTTCTAGTAATACCTTTCTTTTTTGTTGCTGAGTGCTTACCGGAAGTTGAGCAAGCAAAACACCTGCTGCAAACAAGGCAAACGAAGATAATAAAGTCTTTTTCATATATATTAATTTTTAAAGTTTTACCAAATATAATAATAAAAAATTTCTCAATCGTTGAAAATCATTTAAAAAAGAGATAAAATAAAAAAGATTATTAGAATCCTAAAAACTTAAAAAGAGGAAGAAATCTTTTCAGAGGGAAGTTTTCCAAAACGTATTCCTATCATTATTTCGTGTGTTCCGGTACTATAGTTTTTAAGGTTACTCGTAATAAAATCGTACGAATAAGCAAACAGAATAGACTTTTTATAGTCATAGCCAATAGTTGCCGAAATAGCATCTTCTGTTCTAAAATTTCCGCCTAACCACAATTTATTTTTGTAAATAATTTTTAGTGCCGTTTCAAATTGTACCGGAACAGGTTCCACATATTTAACTAAAAGCGAAGGCTCTAAAACAAAGTCTTCATCTAAGGCAAATTTGTACCCTACTATTCCAAAATAGTGTCTAGCTAACCGACCGGTAGTACTTATTCCTTCTTTAAAAAAATTTATCTTATTCGCTATAATCTGAGGGGCAGAGCCTCCGAAATAGAATTTTTTTGAGTGAAGAAAAAAACTAAAACCTGCATCGGGCATTATGGCTGATTGTACACCATTAGTAAGTATAGCATCGTCTTCTTCGCGTAAAGTTATTTTAGATCCATCAATCATAAACTGCATTATTCCTCCACTTAAGCTTAGCCCTAATTTCCACTCTTCCGAAAATTTAACATGGTATGTATAGGAGCCATATAATCCCGATCGCCTTGTAGGGCCAACAATATCTGTAAATAAATAACCACCGTAACCCATTTTCATGTTTTTAGACGGACCGTAAGCACTTACGATGTATGTTCGAGGTGCATCTGTTATCCCCTCCCATTGATATCGGTGATTCGATTTCCCTTCCCAATAGGGTTTGGTGCCTGCCACACCTGTATTAATCACATAATCATTTAGCAGGTATTGGCTGTATTGTGGTAATTGTTGGGAGTACACCAAAACTGGCAACATAAAAATAATCGATGTAATGAAGCCTTTTTTCATATTACCTCATTATAGTTATAGGTCCGGTAAATGGTTTTGCTCCTTCTTCATTTAATTCAATTACGAAGTAATAAGTTCCAACCGGCAATGGTTTTCCTTCAAAAGTGCCATCCCAGTCGTTTTTATAGGGTTGGGCACGGAATAACAGTTGTCCCCAGCGATTATAAATTTCCACTACATTATTTGGGTATTGGTCAATAAAATCAATAATCCAGTAATCGTTTTTGCCATCGCCATTAGGAGTAATGCCATCGGGGAATTTTATGGGAGGCAATACTTCCACCAATACCGAGTCTTTACCCTCGCATCCGTTGGCATCTACTACTGTTACAAAATATAGGGTAGATGTTGGAGGGGTAGCTACCGTAGAACTTCCGGTGGTATTGCTCAACCAATTTGGAGGAGACCAATTATAGCTTGCTCCACTACCTCCTCCCGTTGCTGTTAAAATAGTACTCTTTCCTTGTACAATTTTTACATCTGCACCGGCATCCACTACGGGTAATGGGTGCACGGTAATACAAACCGTATCGGAATAGATGCAGTTGCCGTTGTAAGCAACCAATACAAAGCAACTTGTTCCAATAGGAGGGTTTACTGTAATGAGGAGGTTGTTTCCTAGAGAATTCATGCTTGGAAGTTCAAACCATTCAAAAGAATTAGCGTTCGTAACATTTCCATTTAAAATAATAGGCCCATTTCCGGAGCAATACGAAGTGTCGTTTCCGGCATCAGCTAAAACAGTAACAAGCGATATTATATTTATGCTAGCCTGAACGGTACATCCGGCAGCATCGGTAACAGTAACAGTAGCAAGCCCAATGCAAAGGGTGTTGGTAGAAGCGGAAGTTGCACCGTTGTTCCAACTGTATTGATAAGGTGGAATGCCACCCGAAACGAAAACAGAGCCAATCCCATCGCAATTTGCATTGCAACTGGCGGGTATTGCTGTAATACTATCTATATTAAGGTTATTGGAAGACGAAATAGTAATGTTTGCAGTACCGGTACATCCTTTTGAATCGGTTACGATAACAGTATAATTCCCAGCACACAACCCTACGGCAGTTTGTGTAATTTGAGTTGATGGGTCGTTCCACAAATAGGTATATGGTCCGGTACCTCCCGATACATTAGCAGTTGCGGTTCCATCACAATCTCCTGTACAAGTTACAGGGGTTGAGCTTACATTTACATCAATAGGAGAAGGTTCAATAATGGTAACAGTATCGGCCGATACGCAACCATCTTTATCGGTAACTAAAATACTGTAAACTCCGGCACATAAGTTAGAAATAGAAGGAGTTGTATTTAGTGTTGGGTTCCATAAGTAAGAGAATGGAGCATTTCCGTTTAGTACTGTTACCTGAGCACTTCCATCACACATTCCGAAGCAGGAAATCTGAGTTGAATTAAGACTTATCTGAGGTCCGTTTGTATTGCTTAGAGGTATGGTAAAGGTTTCAGAACATCCTTTTGCATCGGTAATAGTAACCACATAAATACCTGCACATAAATTATTAATCATTTGGGTTACTTGTCCTCCGTTCCAAAGGAAAGTGTAAGGGCCTGTTCCTCCAGATGGATTTAAGTTAATTTGTCCATCACATACTCCGCAAAGTGGAAATACACTTACTGCATTGGCCTGTATTTGAGTTGGTTCATTAACTGTAACTGAGGCAGAGGCTGTACAACCATTCGCATCAGTAACAATTACAGAGTAGGTGCCTGCACATAGGTTGGTGGCAATAGAAGAGGTTTGCCCGTTGCTCCATAAATAACTGTAAGGAGCTGTTCCTCCCGATGCGATAATCTCTGCGGCACCGTCACAAAATCCATTACAAGCGGGTTCTAGCAGAGTGGTGGCAATTGCAGCTAGTTCTATGGGTTCATTTAGGCTTACACTTGTAGTGTTGGAACAACCAGTTTGGTCGGTAACGGTTACTGTGTAATTGCCTGCACAAAGCGTATTAGCCGTTGGTGTAATTTGTCCTCCAGGTGTCCAGTTATATGAATATGCCGGAGTTCCGTTTAACGGAGTAACGGTGGCAGTTCCATTACAATCACCATTACAAAGCGGGTCGTTCGAATTACTTATTATAATGTCTAATACAAAAGTGTTTATTGTAAATGCTTCAATGGTTATGCAGCCTAAGTTGTCGGTAACAGTAACGGTATAATTTCCGGCACAAAGGCCTGTGGCCGTTTGTGTAGTTTGTCCGTTGTTCCATAAGTAAGAATACGGAGGATTTCCGCCAACAGGGTTAACTGAAGCTGACCCATTGCATAACCCGGAGCATGTTTCATCTATTGTGGTTAAGTTAATGGTTGGTCCACCAATACTATTTATAATTACGTTGAAGTTAGCTATACATCCGGTAATATTGTCGGTTACTTGCAAAGTGATAATACCTGCACATAAATTGGTAGCGGTTTGTGTAGTTTGCCCATTGCCCCATAAATAGCTGTAATTACCGGAGCCTCCGCTTGGATTTGCTGTGGCAGTTCCATCACAAAGACCACAAGTAGCAGGACTCACATTTGTATTAGAGGATAATGGTTGGGGGGCACTAATACTTACATTTAAAGTTACTACACAGCCTTTGGAATCGCTTACATCAACAGTATAATTTCCGGGGCAAAGATTTGTTGCCGTTTGCGTGGTTTGTCCGTTACTCCAAATGTAAGAATAAGGAGGGGTTCCTCCCGCAGGGTTAGCTGTGGCCGAGCCATCACATACCCCATCACAAACTGCATTTGTACTACTGCTTGTGGCAGTAAGAGCCGAAGGATTGTTAATAGTTACATTTTGTGTTTCGGTGCAACCATTCGCATCGGTAAGGGTAACTGTGTAATTTCCTGCACACAAACCTACTGCTAATTGCGTGGTTTGTCCATTGCTCCATAAGTAGGTATATGGAGGATTTCCTCCGGAAGGGTTAGCGAAAGCTGTACCATCGCAACTTCCATTACAATTGGCATTAGTAGAGTTTATGGTTACGGAAATTGGAGAAGGTGCTACAAGCGTAACAGAGTCTTTTGCAGTACATCCATTTATATCAGTAATGGTAACTACATATTTTCCTGCACAAAGGCCTGAAATAGTTTGAGATGTTTGTCCTCCAGGGCTCCAACTGTACTGAAAGGGACCTCCGTTTCCTCCGCTTGGGTTTGCGGTAATAGAACCATTGCAAACTCCATCGCATAAAGGATTGGCAGGAGCTAAATTAGCTAAAAGAGTAGGGGGGTCGTTTACCGTAATAGAATCTACAGAAATACATCCGTTTACATCTTGAACTACTACGTTATATAAACCGGAACACAGTCCGGTAGCTGTATTGGTAGTTTGAAACAATGGATCATTCCAAATTACTGAATAGGGAGGATTTCCGGAGTTTATCGTTACGGTAGCTGTTCCATCACAAGCATCTGGACAAGATGTGTTGGAAGAACTAGCATTTATGTTCGGTCCATTGGTTTGTTGAATCAAAATATTTTTAAAATCGGAACAACCTGCATTGTCTGTAATAATTAAAGTATAGGCTCCCGGACACATATTTGTAACGCTTGGTGTGGTTTGTCCTCCGGGTATCCAAAGATAGGTATAAGGCGGACCGCTTCCCCCATTTACCGTGGCAGAGGCTGTTCCATCACATTGTCCGCAAGTTGCATTGGTAGTAGAGGGGGTAATATTTATGATGTTCCCCTCTCCAATGGTTACATTGGCTGTAGAAGAACAACCTTTTGCATCAGTAACACTAACAGTATAGTTTCCTGCACAAAGATTAACGATGGTTTGAGTGGTTGCTCCATTATTCCATAGGTATGTATAGGGTAATGTTCCTCCACTTACATTTACTGTTGCAGAACCATCGCAACCTCCATTACACGTAGCACTGATAAAGCTAGGAGTTAATGTAATAGACAAGGGCTCGCCTATGGTAACATTGGTTTGAAAACTACAGCCTTTTGCATCTGTAACTGTAACAGTATAGTTTCCTGCACATAATCCTGCTACCGCATTTAAGGTAGAACCATTGCTCCACAGATAAGTATAAGGAGGCGATCCCCCCGAAGGCATTGCAATTGCCGAACCATCGCAACCTCCATTGCAGGAGGTGTTATTTGTAGTTGTGTTAATAGAAAGAGAAGGATTATCGGTAATGGTAACCGATTGAACGGTTATACATCCCGCATTATCGGTTACTTGAACAGTATAGGCTCCTGCACAAAGACCTGCTACGCTAGAAGTTGTTTGTCCTCCTGGAAACCATAAATAACTAAAAGGAGGGTTTAACCCTGATACTGTAGCAGAGGCTGTTCCATCGCAACCTCCGTTACAAGTAGCGTTGACAGAACTTATGCTTACAATTGGTCCGTTTACATTACTAACAGGAATAGTAAGAGTGATGCTGCATCCCAACGCATCGGTAACAATTACTGTATATGTTCCTGCACAAAGAGCCACAACCGATTGAGTAGTAGCACCAAAATTCCACAAATAGGTGTATGGTGCGGTTCCTCCAGAGGGGTTTACCGAAGCAGTTCCGTCACATACACCACAAATAGCATTGGTAGAAGAATAAGTTGCCTGAAGTATAGGATTTTCAATTACCGAAATAGTTGCAATTGTCGTACATCCGTTAGCATCTGTAACCACTACCGTATAGTTTCCCGCACATAAATTAGTAGCGGTAGGAGTTACTTGCCCATTGTTCCATAAAAAGGTGTAAGGGCTTGTGCCTCCCGAAGCGGTTACGGTGGCGGTTCCATCACAGTTTCCATTACAATTTATGGTGGATGAAGATGTATTCAGCAAAATAACCGAAGGTTCATTAATAGTAAAGTTGAAAGTGTTAGAACAGCCATTATCGTCTGTAATGGTTACACTGTGATTTCCGGCACATAGGCCCGATGTAGAAGTGTTCGTGCCCCCATTTGACCATAAATAAGTATATGGGGAAGTTCCACCGCTTGGCACAGCCATTGCTTCTCCACTACAAGTTCCGCTACAAAGAGCATCGATAGAGTTTATGGTTGCTAAAATCGGGTTTGTCTCCCCGATAGTTATTTGCTGAATATATACGCATCCGTTAGCATCGGTAATGATAACATTATACAGCCCGGCACATAAATTATTTGCAGTGGAAGTGGTAGTAGCACCCGGGTCATCCCACAAGTAGGTGTAAGGTGGAGTGCCGCCAATTGGAATAACGCTGGCCGAACCATCGCAAGAACCATTACAAGAAGCGTTGTTTAATATTACTGAGGCACCTACCGGACCATTGTTGTTACTTAATCCGTAAGTAAATGACTGAGAGCAGCCATTGGCATCGGTAATGGTTACACTATAAATACCGGCACATAGACTACCGATGGAAGCTGTAGTTTGTCCACCCGGTAACCATGCATAGGTATAAGGTGGTAAGCCTCCGGTAGGAGCTAAGGAAATAACTCCATTACAAACTCCGCAATTAGGATTCACAAAACTTGGATTATCTGCAATAGCCTGATTTTCACTAACCACTACAGAGTTTTGAAAAAAACACCCGTTGGCATCTAGAATAGTAACGGAATAAACTCCCGAACAAAGACCTGTGGCTGTTTGTGTAGTTTGTCCACCGGGTACCCATAAATAGGTGTATGGGGGAGTGCCCCCACTGGGTATGGCAGTAGCTGTTCCGGTGCATGTACCATTACAATTAATATTGGTAGAAGAAAGAACGGCATCCAATACGTTGGGTTCGGTAATAGTAACTTGTGCTGTGGTGTTGCAGCCGCTGGCATCGGTAATGGTTACGGTGTACACTCCTGGGCATAATCCTGAAATGGTTTGTGTAGTTTGCCCTCCGGGAGCCCACAAGTATGTGTAGGGGGCTGTGCCTCCGGTTGGAGAAGCTGTAGCAGTACCGTTGCAGTAATCTTTACAAGTTACATCTGTGCTGCTTAGATTAGCCGAAATAGGCGAAGGAGCAGTAATAGTGAAATTAATTTGAGTGTTACATCCGTTTTGGTCGGTTATTAAAACAGAATAATTACCGGCACAAAGATTTGTTATGGTTTGTGAAGTTTGTCCTCCCGGACTCCAGAAGTAGGTGTAAGGAGGAGTGCCTCCTCCGGCCATGGCGGTGGCTGTACCATCACACAACCCATTACAAGAAGCATTTGTGGTAATAATATTGGCTACTACTGCCGGTGGAGCAATTAAAGTAAAACTTTGAGCTGTTTGGCAGCCATTGGCATCGGTAATGGTGGCTACATAAGTTCCTGCACAAAGGTTACTTAGTGTCATACTAGTGGAGCCGGTATTCCAAGAAACAGTATATCCGGGTGTACCTCCTGATGGGTTTAGTGTAATTGAACCATCACAAGCTCCGTTACATGTTGGGTTTGCCACAATAGGGTTAATCGCAATGGGTGTGGGTTCTATAATTACGAACGAATCTATTTCCGTACAATTATTAGCATCTGTAACTGAAATACTGTAGGTTCCTGCACAAAGTCCATTGATTGTGTTTGTAGTTTGCCCTCCGGGGCTCCAAAGCAATGAATACGGAGGAGTTCCTCCGGATGGGAAAGAGCTAGCTGTTCCGTTACAGTACCCGAAACAAGTTACATCGGTATAGGTTAAATTGGTTGTAAGAGCGGAGGGACCTGCGGGAACTGTTACTTGTACAGTAGTAGCACACCCGTTTGCATCGGTAGCAGTAACGGTATAAATTCCGGGGCATAAATTAACGGCTGTTTGAGTGGTTTGCCCCCCGGGCATCCATAAATAAGTATAAGGGGGAGTTCCTCCTGAAGGGGTTGCTGTAGCGGTACCATCACAAATGCCGTTGCAGCTAACGCTTGCGGCAGTAGTAACGATATTTATTTGAATGAGGTTGGTAATCGTAACGGTTGTTGAGTAGGTACAACCATTTGCATCGGTAACAGTAACCGTGTAAACGCCTGCACATAGGTTGGTTGCCACCTGAGTAGTTTGTCCCCCGGGCATCCACAAATAGGTATAACCAGGAGTTCCCCCTGCGGGTGTTACCGAAGCAATACCATTACAGATGCTTCCGCAACTTGCTGCAATGGCGTTGGTGGTTGCCGTTAAGGCTTGAGGTTGTGTTATGATTATGGTTTGCTGGCCTGTACAACCGTTATCATCGGTTACGGTAACGGTATAGCTCCCGGGGCACAAGCCGTTTATTCCGGGTGTGGTTTGCCCTCCGGGAACCCAATTGTAGCTATACGGAGGAGTACCTCCCGTGGTAAGAGAAATAGCACTTCCGTTACATGCTCCGTTGCAAAGAACATTTGTAACTTGTACATTGGGGTTGATGGGAAGAGGGTCGATGAGTACTACTGTATCTTTTCTTACGCATCCAGACTGGTCTGTAACAGTAACGATATAAGTTCCTGCACACAAATTGGTGATAGAGGGTGTGGTTTGCCCTCCCGGATTCCATGAAATGTTGTATCCCGGAATACCTCCATTAATTACCACGGTTGCCGAACCATCGCAAGAACCGTTGCACGAAGGTTGAATCCCTGATGCAATTACCTCTAATAATGGAGGCTCTGTTATAACAATGCTTGCAGAGCCCGTGCAGCCTTTGTTATCGGTAACCGTAACGGTATGTGTTCCAGGGCAAAGCCCGGTGGCGTTAGGTCCATTTTGCCCGCTGGGCGACCAACTGTAAGATACATAAACACCGGATCCTCCGCTTACGTTGATTACACTTGCTGTACCGTTACAATCGCCAAAACAAATAACATTGGTGCTTGAGAGAGTAACAATGATTGCAGCCGGTTCAGAAATGGTAAAACTTTGAGTAGTGGTACATCCGTTACCGTCCATAACCGTAACAGAGTAATTTCCCGGACAGAGATTATTGATATTGTTCCCTGTTTGTCCTCCGGGATTCCAAGTAACAATGTAAGGAGGAATTCCTCCGGTTATATTTGATACGGTTCCTGTTCCGTTACAAGCTCCGTTGCAAACCACATTAGTGGTGGTGAGTTGAAAGGCTATGGGAGCAGGCTCGGTAACCTGTACCGTTTGTTGTCCGGTACACCCGTTCGCATCGGTAACAGTAACGGTGTAGTTTCCTGGACATAAATTGGTAGCTGTTTGAGTAGTTTGTCCCCCGGGGTTCCAAAGGTAAGACACGTAGGGTGGAGTTCCTCCGCTTGGGTTTGCCGTAGCTGTTCCATCGCAACTGCCCACACAAGTAACCATAGAGCCAACTGCGTTTGGAGAAACAGGTGCGGGTTGATTTACTACCAATGTAATGGTGGTATCGCACCCAATACTATCGCTTATAGACAGAGTGTATGTGCCCGCACATAAGTTGGAGATGGTTGAACCTCCGTTGCTGTAGTCTATAAATCCGGTACTCCAATTGTAGGTTAAAAAGGGGGTAGCTCCTGATGCAAAAACAAAAAGAGAGCCATCGCAGCCCCCATTGCATTTGGGCTGAGTAATGGTTTGAATGAGCGGAACAATTTGCGGGTGGCCAAAAACTTGTCCGTTTTGTGCCATTACTTGTCCGGAGCAATTATCGGTAACCACAATAGTATAGGTGCCGGGGCATAAATTAAATATAGTGGGAGTTCCGTCTCCGTTGGGGGTTCCTGGAAGCCAGTCTATGGTTACTCCATTAATGCAATTGTGGTTTATGGTAGCAGTTAGCGTTCCATCGCAATTATTGCCACAAGAAACCGTATCGTTAGGTATAGTTATACTGAAAATGGTTTCAGGCTGTTCTTCGTTTTCTTTTTGATTTATAAGGTTTGAGAAACTAACGGTCTGTACCCTTACGTTTTTCAGTTTAATATTTTTTCCTTTAAGCGATGAAGCATTTTGTGATAGGATGCTTGCCTTCTCCACTTTTAGGTCTCCCGCCTTTTCAACATTAATACTTTTACAAACAATGTTGTAATTTTCCGAAATAAACTGCCCGTTTTGTACTGAAAGTATGGTGTTCGAAGAAGTTAAATGTTCGTTTAGATTCCATATTCCCCCACCATTGATGCTTATTTTATAGGGAAGAGAAGCGGTTTTAAATTTTAAAAAATTATCGTTTTGGTTAGAAATAAATTGAAATTCATTTATTTCTTCGAAAGAAGAAAAACCATTTATTTCGGCACTACCATATATGGTAACCGTATTATTTTTTCCTTTAAAGGCTGTAAAAGTACTCGGAGTTGAAGTAAATGTTTTGCAATATGCATCAGAACTGAGGAAAATATCTATTTTTTTGCTTGTTCCTCTCGATTTTGAATCAAAGTAAACATTGTCGTGTTGTTGTGGAATGCCAGCTCCTCCCACTCCTCCTGAAATAAATGACCAATGAGTAGCATCGTTCCAATTACCTGAACCTCCTACCCAATAGTAGTTACCTGCATACGAAAACTCTGCTGCAAAAAACAACGATACAAACAGTAACGCAAGCATTTTTAATAGGTTAGACGGAAACATAAATAAAAAATCAGGTAACCAAAATAAATATTTTTTTTATCAATACCAAAAACCAAAAGAATAATCTCCAAACAATATGTTTAGGGACGATTAAAACTGTCGACTAGTTGCTTAAAAAAAGGAAATGAAAAGAATAAAAATAAATAATTTTAGCGGTATGCAGGACATGCATGCATTTCAGGATTTCCTAAATCTGTGCGGCATTTACTAACACCTAAAATAACTTCATGCGAAGTGGCAAACCCGGTGCGTAATTTATTCAAAGGAAAATCAAAAGCGTAAGCTACATTAAATGTTTTAAATAATCGTAATCTAAAAAAGAGCACAATTGCTTCTCCTACACGATAGCTGGCTCCAAGTGTAATTTTTTTATGTTCCCAGGCCTGAGATAAATCAATAGAAGGAGGTCCCATAAAATTGAATTTAAAATTGAAGGACTGGAAAATCATAAAATTTCCGGCCCCCGGAAAACGATAGCCCCCACTAAAATAATATTGATTTTTAAATTTACTGGAGGCAGTTGCTTTTATGCGGTTGGGATAGAGGTGTTCTATGCCAAGACCTAAGTACATTTTATTATTGTAGAGCATTACACCTGGCATTAAATCGGGATATTGCAAAGCAGAACCGCCAACGGCCGGATCGTTTGTAACATTATCAATAGAATATTGTTTTACGCCTACAAATATTCCTGCGGCACCGGTTAGCCCTCTGCTTAAACGCTGGTGATAGGCATAAGAGCCTTTAACATAAGTTTCGGTAATAATATGCATACGGTCTCGTTCGATGTAAAGTCCAACGCCATGTCTTCCTTTTCTGTAAGGTTTTTTTTTGTTTCCGATAGGCCCGTGAATACTGGCAAAAATGGAACTGGGAGCTCCTTCCATCCCTAACCATTGATACCGCCCTCCCATTTTAAAATCAACACATTTTGTGCTTCCAGCCACGGCAGGGTTTTCCGAATAATAATTCAGTACATAATGAGAATACTGAGAATTTTGCTGTGCGTTCAGCGTAATAGCAATCAGTAAAAGAGAGTATGTTATAAAAAACTTCATCGAACTAATGTTACCGGTCCTTTAATGCGTTTTTTTTCGTCATTATCTTCCCATTCTATTATGTAGTAGTAAGCCGCTGCGGGCATATACATTCCTAAGTAATTTCCTTCCCAAGCTTCGGCATTGGTATAGTTTTTTTTGTAAAAAACCCGTTGTCCCCAACGGTCAAAAACATATACTTTATTATCTTCCCAGTCGTCAATATTTCTTATGTGCCAAACATCATTGTATCCATCTCCATTTGGAGAAAAAACCGGAATGGGTTCGGGGTCTTTACAAATTTCTTTTATAACCACTATTTCGAAAGTGTCTTTGCAGCCATTGGCATCTGTAACAATTACTTGATAAGTTCCCGGTGAAAGATTTTTAAAGGTATTGTCTTTCCCATTACCTTTTCCGTTAATTGTATAGGAATAATCTTCGGTTCCTCCATTGGCTGTAACGGTTACATCGGTAGTGGCATCTTTGCATTTTACTATGCCGGATAGTGGAGTTAATGTTAATTCAACTACATCAACGGTGTATGTGGCTGTTGTTAAAACGGAATCGGGGTCGCAGGGTGCCGAAGAGTAAACATGAATGGTTACAGGCTGGTCGGCAAAATAAGATTGTGTGTACGAGGAAGTGTAGCTCAGCGTGTCTCCACCAATAATCCAATAGAAAAATGGATTATTTCCTCCATCTGTTACTATAGCTTGTAAAGTAACTACATCGCCTTTACAAATCGGATTTGGCTTATCGGCAACTATAGAAACGGTGGTATTACAAGGTTGAGACCTTACGACTTCGGCACAAACAACGAATGTAAAAAACAGAAATAGCTTATTCATTATACCCTAAGGGTTTTATTACACGAAATTACTAAAATCAATACACTAATTTTGTTTCTTACCAATTACTTAATGTTGTAAATTGCAGTAATTTTTTTACTTTTCAGCCTTAAAATAGATGCACTTATGAGAATACAAAGTAATGAGCAATACAAAGCAGCATACAAAAAAAGCGTTGAAAATCCTGAAATTTTTTGGGAAGAAATAGCAGAACAATTTAGTTGGAGAAAAAAGTGGGACAAGGTGCTAGACTGGAATTTTACCGAACCTAACATAAAGTGGTTTGTAAACGGAAAATTAAATATTACAGAAAATTGCCTGGACAGGCATGCAGAGAAAACCCCCAATAAAATTGCTTTTTATTTTGAGCCAAACAATCCGGCAAACCAATCACGTTCTATTACCTATAAGGAGCTTTATACCGAGGTATGTAAGTTTGCCAATGTGCTGAAAAAAAACGGAGCAAAAAAAGGAGATCGCATTTGTATTTATATGCCCATGACCATTGAGGCTGTAGTGGCCATGCTAGCTTGTGCACGAATTGGAGCTATTCACTCGGTTGTTTTTGGCGGATTTTCGGCCAACGCCCTTGCAGGCAGAATAAACGACTGTGAATGTACTCTGTTAATTACTGCCGATAGTGTTTACAGAGGCTCAAAACCCGTACAGCTTAAAGAAATTGCAGACGAAGCGTTGCTTTCTTGTTCAAGTATAAAACGGGTTATTGTTTTAAAACATATTGGAAACAGCATTAACATGGTAGCCGAAAGAGATGTGTTTTGGCATGCAGAAATGCAAAATGTTTCAGCCGTTTGTGAAGCGGAAACTATGGATAGCGAAGATATACTGTTTATACTTTACACATCGGGATCTACGGGCAAACCCAAAGGGGTGGTTCATTCCACCGGAGGGTATATGGTATTTTCTCAGTACACTTTTCAGAATGTTTTTCAGTACAACGAAAACGAAATTTTTTGGTGTACAGCCGATGTGGGTTGGATTACCGGCCATTCGTACATTGTTTACGGACCATTGCTTGCTGGGGCTACACAAGTTATTTTTGAAGGAATTCCTACATATCCGGATGCAGGTCGTTTTTGGCAAATAATTGATCGGTACAAAGTAACTATTTTTTATACCGCACCTACTGCCATACGTGCTTTAGAAGCGGCTGGTTTGGATTATGTAAAGCCCTATAAACTCGATTCACTAAGGGTTTTAGGTAGTGTAGGAGAACCTATTAATGAAGAAGCTTGGCAATGGTATCACAAAAATATTGGCAAAGAAAAATGCCCCATTGCAGATACTTGGTGGCAAACCGAAACAGGAGGAATTATGATTTCTTCATTGGCAGGAATTACACCACAAAAACCAGGATTTGCAACTTTACCTTTGCCGGGCATACAACCCATTCTTATTGACGAAAAAGGAAACGAAATAAAAGGAAACGGAGTAGAAGGAAATCTTTGTATAAAATTCCCTTGGCCGGGAATGATACGCACCACCTATGGCGACCACGAAAGATGTAAGCAAACGTATTTTTCTACATACAAAAATTTGTACTTTACCGGTGATGGTTGCAAAAGAGATTTAGACGGTTTGTACCGAATTACCGGAAGGGTTGATGATGTAATAAATGTAAGCGGACATCGAATTGGAACAGCCGAAGTAGAGAGTGCCATTAACCTTCACCCCATTATTGTGGAAAGTGCGGTGGTAGGTTTCCCTCATAATATTAAAGGACAAGGAATTTATGCCTACGTAATTTCTGTGGATACAAATTACGATAATGAAAAACTAAAAGTCGAAATTTTAGATATGATAAATAAAGAAATTGGTGCCATTGCTAAGCCCGATAAAGTTCAAATTGTTTCGGGGTTGCCCAAAACCCGTAGTGGAAAAATTATGCGTAGAATTCTTAGAAAAATTGCCGAGGGCGATACTTCTCATTTAGGCGATACTTCTACTCTTTTAGACCCTAAAGTGGTAGAAGAAATAAAAAAGAACGCCTTGTAAATACCCAAAAAGCAAGAGGAGTAAGTATTGTTTGAAAAATACTCGTTGGTCATCAGTTCGCCCTTTCGGTCTCTAATTAAATGAGTTGGAATTCTCAAAAATATTTCCTTAACTTTACTTACATAAAATCTTACAGGATGATTACACGTATCAAAATTAGTAAGGGTACATTTACCCCCCCCCCCCCCAATTATCTAAAAATTAGTTTATTATGCTTTTTTATGAGCATATTTACCCTTTCGGCCATTAGCCAAAACCTGCCCAATACCCTGCCCGATACAGGTTTTGTAGGCG
>JABWCF010000004.1 GCA_013359255.1 Flavobacteriales bacterium | reverse complement strand
CATTACAGCGGGAGTATTAAGTGCATTTGCCGTAAGTGCTCAATGTCCGCAAATTAGTTGTCCAAGCAACATTACGGTAAATAACGACCCCGGCACATGCGGAGCTGTTGTAAATTATGTAACCCCTGTAGGAACGAATCCTTGTGCGATTGATTCAACAATTTTCAATTTTACTGGGAGTTTACAAACTTTTACCGTACCTAACGGAGTTACATCTGTAAAGATTATGGCTTGGGGTGCTAAAGGAGGAGGAGCTACTCCTTGCAGTGGACCAAATGAAGATGATGGAGGGTGGGGTGGTTTTGCTGAAGGAGATTTGGTTGTGGTACCTGGTCAAGTATTAAATGTGTATGTTGGAGGTTTTCCTGGGTTAAATATTGGAAATGGTTTTCAAGCAGGAGGATATAATGGAGGGGGTAGTGGTGGTATGTATGCTGCTGCGGGTGGAGGTGCTTCTGATGTAAGAGTAGGAGGTATTTCCTTAAATGACAGAGTTATTGTTGCAGGTGGAGGTGGGGGCGGAAATGCAGGTTGCCCAAATCATGGAGAAGGAGGACATGGTGGCGGTCTTATTGGAGCCACTGGTACAGGAGGATGGACACCAGGTGGTGGTGGCACTCAAATTGGAGGAGGTGTGGCTGGATCTTCTCCTGGAACCCCAGGAATATTGGGAGAAGGAGGATTTACTAATGGTGGAGATTATCATATAGCAGGCGGTGGTGGAGGATATTATGGAGGGGGAGGTGCTTATGCAGCAGGCGGTGGCGGAGGTTCTTCGTATTTAGGAGGAGTAACCAATGGTAACACGATACAAGGTATTCAAAATGATCATGGAAAAATTGTTGTTAAATGGATAGGAGGTGGAGCCACAACCACCCAAACAGCGGGTTTACCCGATGGAGCAACGTTTCCTGTGGGCGTAACCACCAACTGGTATAAAGTAGAAGACGGTTTAGGCAATGCCGATAGCTGCTCGTTTACCGTAACGGTAGTAGATAACGAAGTTCCTAGCATTACCTGCCCCGTAGATACAACGATTTGTTGGGGAGTTTACAATGCCAACATAAGCAGCAGCGATAACTGCCCCGGAGCCACTGTAACCCAAACCAACGGCCCCACCTTAGGCAGCAGTTTCGATGTAGGCGGCAATAAAGATACCTGCGATTACAACGTAACGGTAGAAGTATGCGGAGGAGTAAACGAGACTAATCAGAAGTATGGCATCAGTGTATATCCGAACCCTATGCAAGAATTTGTAATTATCGAGAACAAACACATTGTAGGCAAATACACGATAGAGATTACAAACACAATAGGAGCAATAGTAAAAACCATCAATACCACAGAGAAGCGAGTAGAAATACAAAAAGGCGACATGAGTAAGGGTATGTATTACTATAGCATCAAACAAAATAATCAAACCCTCGGCAGCGGAAAATTAGCGGTGGAGTAAGTGCTGTATAGTACAAATAAAAAAGGGCTGATTCATATCAGCCCTTTTTTATTTATTTTCCAGAAGCAATAGGATTTCTAAAAACGAATTCATTTTCGAAATAATCAAGCACAATTTCACTTTCCGGTTTTACTTTTCCGCTTAAAATTTGTTTAGAAAGAGTATTTAAAATTTCTTTTTGAATTAACCGTTTTACAGGTCTTGCTCCAAACTGAGGGTCGTATCCTCTTACACAAATCTCATTTAAGGCCTCTTTCGTCCAAGATAAATGGATTTCGTTTTTTTCGAGTGTATTGCTCAGTTGTTTTAATTGAAGTTTTACAATAGAAGCAATGTCTTTTTTACTTAAAGGGTTAAACATTATAATTTCATCAATACGATTTAAAAATTCGGGGCGAATCGTTTTTTTGAGCAACCCCATTACTTCTATTTTTGCGACTTCCATAGTTTTTTCAATATTTTTTTCGCCAAAATTTTCGAATTTATCCTGAATGATATGAGAACCTAAATTAGACGTCATAATAATGATTGTGTTTTTGAAATTAGCAGTTCTTCCTTTATTGTCGGTTAATCTGCCGTCATCAAGCACTTGTAGTAAAATATTAAACACATCAGGATGAGCTTTTTCAATTTCATCTAGTAATACCACAGAGTAGGGTTTTCTTCTTACCGCTTCGGTCAACTGTCCTCCTTCATCATAACCTACATATCCGGGAGGAGCTCCCACTAATCTGGAAACCGTGTGTTTTTCCTGATATTCGCTCATGTCAATTCGTGTAATGGCATTGTCATCATTAAATAAAAATTCAGCCAATGCCTTAGCTAATTCAGTTTTACCCACACCAGTAGTTCCTAAAAAAAGGAACGAACCTATGGGTTTTTTCTCATCTTGTAAACCCGCCCTACTTCTACGTATGGCATCGGCAATGGCGGTAATAGCTTCTTCTTGCCCAATTACTCTTTGATGTATTTCCTGTTCAATTCGAAGTAGTTTTTCTCTTTCGCTTTCTAACATTTTAGAAACGGGAATTCCTGTCCATTTACTAATTACTTCGGCAATTTCTTCGGTGCCAACTTCTTCTTTTATCATTTTAGAACTTTGCTGAAGTAGTGCAAGTTTATTTTTATTTTCATCTAATAAGTTTTCGGCTTCTTTAATTTTTCCATAACGTATTTCGGCAACTTTTCCATAATCTCCGGAGCGTTCGGCTTGTTGAGCTTCAAAATTTAATTGTTCTATTATTTCTTTTTGTTTGGTAATGGCATCTACCACATCTTTTTCGGCTTGCCATTTAGATTTTAATGCGTTTCTTTCTTCGTTTAAATTGGCTAGTTCTTCGTTTAGCAAAGCCATTTTTTTATCGTCTTTTTCTCGTTTAATGGCTTCCCTTTCAATTTCTAATTGCATTATTTTTCTTTCAACCTCATCAAGTGCTTCCGGTTTAGAATTTATTTCCATGCGTAGTTTAGAAGCCGCTTCGTCAATTAAATCAATGGCTTTGTCTGGCAAAAATCGGTCTGTAATATAGCGTTGAGAAAGTTCTACAGCGGCTATTACAGCCGCATCTTTTATTTGAACCTTGTGATGATTTTCGTATTTTTCTTTAATTCCCCGAAGTATAGAAATAGCATCTTCGGCCGAAGGTTCATCTACCATCACTTTTTGGAAGCGTCTTTCCAATGCTTTATCTTTTTCAAAGTATTTCTGATACTCGTTTAGTGTAGTAGCACCAATGGCTCTTAATTCTCCTCGTGCTAAAGCCGGTTTTAATATATTGGCGGCATCCATAGCACCTTCGCCACCGCCTGCTCCAACTAAAGTGTGTATTTCATCAATGAATAATACAATTTCGCCTTCGGCTGAAATTACTTCTTTTACTACCGCTTTAAGGCGTTCTTCAAATTCTCCTTTGTATTTTGCTCCGGCAATTAATGCACCCATATCGAGCGAAAAAATTTGTTTACTTTTTAAATTTTCGGGTACATCGCCATTAATGATTCTGTGAGCCAATCCTTCGGCAATGGCAGTTTTTCCAACTCCGGGTTCGCCTATTAAAATTGGATTATTTTTAGTTCTGCGAGATAAAATTTGAAGCACTCTGCGTATTTCTTCATCTCGTCCAATTACAGGGTCTAGCTTTCCTTGCCGTGCAAGTTGATTTAGATTTTTTGCGTATTTGCTTAATGCATTATAAGTTTCCTCTTGACTGTGAGAGGTAACACGTTCGCCTTTTCTCATGTCTTTTATTGCAGCGAGCAATTCTTTTTCTTTTACACCGCTGTCTTTTAATAGTTGCGATATGATATCGCCTGTGCCGAGTAGCCCAAGAAGTAAGTGTTCTATGGCAACATATTCATCGCCAAAGTCTTTTAGTTTAGAAGTAGCTATTTGCAATGCCTTTTGAGCATCGGATGATAAGTATTGGCTGCTGCCACTTACTTTTGCGTAGTGCGAAATAATTTTTTCCAATGCTTGTTGAAGCGAAGAAACCTGTATGCCCATTTTTTTTAAAAGATTAGGCGTTACATCTTTATCTACATCAAAAATACCACTCAGCAGATGACCTGTTTCTATGGCCTGATTTCCATAATTCATGCTTATTTGCTGGGCTTGCTGTACAGCTTCCTGAGATTTGATGGTAAATTGGTTAAGATTCATATTTTATTTTTTATTGATTACAATTTATTTTAACGATGTTTTTTATCTCAAAAACGAATCCTTTTTATTTTAATAAGCATTATTGTCGTAGTTTTCAGAACATAAGCGACAAATTGGCTAAGAGTTTAATTAAATACTGAAAATATTTCATGTTATAATTAAACAATATGAAATACATATTTACAGATATTTGTTTCTATAAAGCCATAAACATCATTACCTTTGAAGCCAAAATAAAAGAAAGATGAATGATAATGCGAAAACCATTGCTGTAATAAGTTACATCACTCTTATAGGTTGGATTGTGGCCATTATAATGCATAACAACGATCAACATAAAACGGAGTTTGCCTCATTTCACATCAGGCAGTCGCTAGGTTTAATACTATCGTGGGTTTGTATTCCTCTCATTGGTTTATTTGTTTCATTTGTGCCTTTTGTGGGTTGGTTTTTTGGTATTGCCTCTGTGGTAGTATATATAGGTGTTTTTGTTTTATGGATATTGGGCTTAATGTCGGCTATTAATAAAGAACAAAAGGAAGTTCCATTGCTAGGTTCAATCTATCAGAAAATACTAAAGGATATTAAATAAAAGTATACTCTTGAATTTTTTCTTACCCTAAACGATGGCATTTGTTGGCACTATATTACAAGAAGTGGTTCGACTAAGAAAAACGATGCAATTTGCAAAATCGCCTTATGCACATTTTACACAAGAGAAATATTTGCAAAAACTTTTAGATACAGCCAAGACTACTTCTTTTGGTAAAACCTATGGTTTTAATAAACTTTTAAAAACAAAAAATGTTAGAAAATATTTCTCTCAAAATATACCTGCATACCATTATGATAAAATAAATAATGAATGGTGGGGATATGCACAACAAGGAAAAGAGAATGTATGTTGGCCAGGCAAAATAAATTATTTTGCATTAACCTCCGGAACATCTGAGGCTTCGAGCAAAAAAGTGCCCGTAAGTATAGAGATGATTAAAGCCATGCGAAAAACCAGTATGCGACAGGTTTATTCTTTATCGCAAATTAAACTCCCCCCTAAATTTTACGAAAAAAGCAGTTTAATGCTTGGAGGAAGCACTGCACTTAGTAAAACGGGGCATTATTTAGAAGGAGATTTAAGTGGGATTTTGCAAGCAAATCTGCCAATGTGGGCACATATGTTTTACAAGCCCGGCAAAGAAATAGCCTTAGAGAAAGACTGGAATAAGAAACTAAATCAAATCATGCTCGATGCCAACGAGTGGGATATTGGCCTTATAGCCGGTGTTCCCGCATGGTATCAGCTTTTGTTCGAAAAAATAACAGAACATTATCAGGTAGAAAATATCCACCAGATTTGGCCTAATTTAAATGTTTTTATTCATGGAGGAGTATCGTTTCAGCCGTATAAAAATAGTTTTGCAAAATACCTAGGTAAAGAAATTACCTATCTAGAAACCTATCTTGCTTCAGAAGGTTTTTTAGCCTATCAGGATGCCGGTTGTAAACACATGAAATTAGTGTTAGATAACGGTATTTATTTCGAATTTGTTCCATTTAATAATTTAAATTTTGATGAGGAAGGCCAATTAAAAGAACTACCTGAAATTGTACCAATAGAAGATGTAGAAGAATATAAAGATTATGCCATTTTAATTTCTACTTGTGCCGGTGCGTGGCGGTATTTAATTGGAGATACGATTCAGTTTGTTTCAAAAAGCAACAACGAAATAATTATTACCGGTCGCACTAAAATGTTTTTAAATTTATGTGGGGAGCATCTTACGGTTGATAATATGAATAAAGCCATACGACTTACCGGAGAAGAGTTAGGTATTTATATTAATGAATATTCGGTTTGCGGAGTGCCCTACAAAGGTTTTTTTGCACATCACTGGTATATAGGAATTGAAGGTGCTTACGCAAACCCTTTGCAAATTAAAGAGGTACTAGATAAAAACCTGAAAAAACTTAATGATGATTATTCTACCGAAAGATCTGCCGCTTTAAAGGATGTATTGGTAGACGTGCTTCCCATAAAAATATTTTATGAATGGATGGATAAAAATGGAAAATTTGGTGCACAAAATAAATTTCCTCGCGTATTAAAAAACGACCGCTTGAAAGATTGGCAAAATTTTATAAAAAATCACCTTTTAATTACCCATGCTTGAAGCTCTTTTACATGGGGCATTGCTTGGATTAATTTTAAGTGGTTTAATTGGTCCTGTTTTTTTTATGCTTTTAGAAACCAGTTTAGCACATGGCTACAGAAAAGCCTTAGTTTTTGATTTAGGCGTTTTTTTTAGCGATTTATTTTGTTTACTCATTTCCTATTACGGCACGTCCGAATTGCTTTCTGATGTACATGCTCAAGATTGGTTTTTTTATGCAGGTGGAATTATTTTTATTTCATTCGGTATTGTTCGGTTTTTTACAAAACCACTAAAGGCTATGCGAAATACCTTTAGAAAGAAAAATTACTATCGGGTTTTTATTAAAGGATTTCTTTTAAATATAGTTAACCCTTCCGTTTTATTATTTTGGGTAGCAACTTGTACATTGGCTATTTCTTTATATGGATATGGAAGTGTAAATATCTTTTTATTTTTTACTGGCATTATGCTTACGGTTCTATTTTTCGATCAAGTAAAAATTTTATCAGCCCGATATTTTAAACAAAGAATTACGCCAACATTTATTTTCAGAATGAATCAGTTGGTGGGAGTGGTTTTTTTTGTTTTCGGAATATTGTTAATACTAAAGAATCTATTCCGGTAATTTTTTATAAAGGCATACGTTACTGTTGCCTAAAGTAAATG
This sequence comes from Flavobacteriales bacterium, assembly GCA_013359255.1. GTDB lineage: Bacteria > Bacteroidota > Bacteroidia > Flavobacteriales_E > Vicingaceae > BCD5. The sequence continues at coordinate 154,475 of JABWCF010000004.1, read as the reverse complement.
CGTCTCCACTTTTTACCAGTGTATTGTTAAATTGAATTAGGGTATCTGGAAAAAACTCCAACCAGCCGTCTCGAATAATGTAAATGTTTTCTTGTTCCATTACTTCAATAGCCATTTTTTTATTTCGTATTTCCTGTGCATCGTGCGGAGTGGCTTTTATTAGTGAGGGATTAGCACAAGCTGTGATGTACGAATTCCAATAATCGGCAATAATGCCTGCGGGTTCTAATTGCCTGAATTCTGATACCACCTTTATTTTAGGACTAAAGGTTTTAGGCCAAACATAGATTAAATTATAAAACGAACTGATACCTCCTATTGATATGACAACAAATACAAAATGATTTAAATATTTTAATTTTTGATGGTTGAACTTAGTATTCTCGATAATTATCAAAGAGGCCAAACCTAAAAAAATATAAGAACCTACAAAATATCTGCGGGGAATGTTGTTTAGCAAGGCCCAGTTAGAAAGCATAATTACGCCAAAAATGATGATTACATCAGTTATCAAAAAAACAAACAGTGTTTTCTGCATTTTATTTAGTTCTATTTTTTTCTTAGAAAAACAGAATATCATCAGAGCGAATAGGAGCAATATAAGATAAATGCCGGTTATAGGTTCTTTAGCATTAAAAAACATCAGTCTGAAAAGAGAGTTAAAAAAAATAGTGAAGGAATTTATCACTTCACTATAGGAATTAATACCCTTAAAAGTTTCTATTTTTATGGCATTCTGTTTTGCATAACTAATAAACACAATAAGTGTTGCAAGAGTGAAAATAAAGTATACGACCTCTGTTTTATATCTAATAAGATTAGAAATCGTTCCTTTTTTTAAAAATCCTTTTACAATAAAAACCATCAATAAAATAAAAATAGAAATTGCGGCTAATTCGGAAAGCCAAACAGAAAATACAGTTAGTAAGGTCAATAAAAAATAACAAAAGTGTTTATTTACAAGTTTTATCTCGGTTGATTGTATTTTATGCAACAGAAAAAGCATCATGCCAACTAAACAATAGGATAATCCTATATTGTTTCTAAAAAATTCAACCATGTGGTAGGGAGGAAAAAAAAAGAGTAAAGCAAACAGTATTTTTATGTATCTAGATTTTAAAAACGAAGCAAAAGAGAAAAAACCAAGTAATAAAACTCCAAAATGTACAATAGATTCAGCTACTTCGGCTCGTAAAGAAAAGATTTTAAGCAAGGGATTTGCCAGCAGAGGAATAAAAGATCCATACCGATCTTGCCCCCAAAAATAAAGGTTTTCTGGCATACTGAATGAGTGGACCATTAGAATATTTATTCCATCATCAGAATTTAATGCCGGAAAATACATGGAAGAAAAGGTGCGAAACGAAGCAAGCACAAGTAAAAACAATATTCCATAGTATGTGGTTTTGTTAAGAGTCAATTTTACAGAGGGTGTTTATGAGAGTAAAAGTAATACTTTTGCAGGGCTTTTAATAACAAGTGTTTTATGAATTTACTTTCGGTAGAAAATCTTTCTAAAGCGTATGGAGAAAAACCTCTGTTCGATAAAATATCTTTTGGAATTGAACAAGGGCAACGTGTAGCATTAGTTGCTCGTAATGGTGCCGGAAAATCTACCTTACTGAATATATTAAATAAAAAAGATATAGCCGATGAGGGGAATGTTATTTTCAGGAATGATATCAGGGTTTCTTTTCTTGAACAAGAGCCTCATTTTGATATGAACCTTACGGTTTACGATGCATTGTTTTTTTCGGAAAACGAACATCAAAAAGTGGTTAAGGCATACGAAATTGCTCTAGAAACAAACGATTCAAAAAAGATTGAAGAGGCTATGCTTCTTATGGATTCTTTAAATGCATGGGATTACGAGGCAAAGGTGAAACAGATTTTATTTAAATTAAAAATTTCGTGGTTAAACCAAAAAATAAACAGTCTATCCGGAGGTCAACTGAAAAGACTTGCTTTAGCTAGAGTACTAATAGAAGAACCTCAACTTTTAATAATGGATGAACCCACCAACCATTTAGATTTGGAAATGATTGAATGGCTCGAAAATTATTTTACAAGAAACGATATTACCTTGTTGGTTGTAACCCACGACCGATATTTTTTAGATAATGTATGCACCGATATTCTTGAATTGGAAAATAGAAAACTTTATAGGTACAAAGGCAATTTCGAATATTTTATAGAAAAAAAAGCCGAGAGAGAATTTAACGAAATACAAGAACTTGATAAGGCAAAAAATTTATATCGTAGAGAACTGGAATGGGTAAGAAAAATGCCAAAAGCAAGAGGTACAAAATCAAAATCGAGGGTTGATGCCTTTCGTCAATTAGAAGATAAAATTGCAGGTAAACGAAAAACCGAAGAACTCAAATTGAATGTTAAAATGAGTAGAATAGGTGGCAAAATTCTGGAACTCAAAAAAGTCTACAAGAGTTTTAATAACATCTCTATTTTAAAAGGCTTCGATTATACATTCCGAACCGGAGAACGAATAGGAATAGTAGGAAAAAATGGTATAGGAAAATCTACTTTATTGAATATTATTGCAGGTTTAGAAAATGCCGATTCCGGTAAAATAAATTTAGGCGAAACCATTGTACTGGGATATTATTCGCAAAAAGGCTTACAGTTAAAAGAAGATAAACGAGTGATTGAAGTGGTAAAAGATATAGCCGAAGTGATTCCTCTTTCCGATGGATCTAAGCTATCTGCATCTCAATTTCTACAACTCTTTCAATTCCCTCCTGAAATGCAATACACTTTTGTTTCAAAATTGAGCGGAGGCGAAAAAAAACGATTGTACTTACTTACCGTGTTGATTAAAAATCCTAATTTTTTACTTCTAGACGAACCAACAAATGACTTAGACTTGCTTACTTTAAGTACGTTGGAAGATTTTCTGATTTCGTTTAAAGGCTGTTTGTTAATAGTTTCGCACGATAGATATTTTATGGATAAGTTAGTAGATCAACTTTTTGTTTTTGAAGGAAATGGAGTTGTGAGCGGCTTTTCTGGAAATTATTCCGAATACCGAGAAAAATTAAAAGTAGAAGAGAAAGAAGTGAAAGATGAAAAAATAAATAGAAAAGATAATGAAAAGCTAGAAGTGGTAAATTCGAAGAAAGAAAAATTATCTTATAAAGAAAAATTTGAATTAGAAAGCTTAGAAAAAGAAATTCAACACTTAGAAGAAAGAAAAAAACAATTATTAGAGGCCTTGCAAAACCCCTTGCTACACCACGAACAACTTGCAAAATATACCGAAGAACTTGCCGATGTAAATACACTGATAGACGATAAATCTTTTCGTTGGTTAGAATTAAGCGAAAGAGCATAGAATTACTCAATAATAAACAGAAAAGCCGCACCATTTGGTGCGGCTTTTCTGTTTATATATTTACGAAGGGTTATTTCACTTCCACAAAAGTTACTTTCATTTCAACTCTTCGGTTCTTTTGTTTTCCGGCAGGTGTGTCATTATCTGCAATAGGTTTGGTTTCTCCAAACCATTCGGTAATAATATTTTCTTCCGGAACACCTTTTTTCATTAAATATGCTTTAACCGATTTGCTTCGTTTTTCGGAAAGTAGCATATTCTTATCATCATCACCTTGGTTATCGGTGTGTCCGCTAAGTGTTATTTTCCAATCGTTTTTATGTTCAATCAGTATCTTGGCCAGTTCGTTTAACGATGGGAAAGATACCGGTTTAATAATATCTTTAGCTGTAGCAAACTCAAGGCTGCTAAATGCTTTTTCTATTATTTTTCTTTCCTTCTCTTTCATAGGAGGAGGAGGAGGGCAGCCTTTGTGTTCAGGAACACCGGGTACAGTGGGGCACATATCCTCTTTATCTATAATTCCATCTTTGTCGGTATCAGGCCATGGGCAACCGCTGTTTTCTTTTGGTCCGGGTACATCTGGGCATTCGTCAATATGGTCTAGCAAGCCATCTCCGTCACGGTCAGGACAACCTTGGTTTTCAATTGGGCCGGCATGTTCAGGGCATAAGTCTTCCGGGTCAATTAAGCCATCGCCATCCGTATCAGGACAACCATTTAGTTCTTTTGAACCTGCTAATTCCGGACATTTATCTTCACTATCTTTTATGCCATCTCCATCGGTATCGGGACAGCCTTTAAATTCGGGTATACCTGGTACATCCGGGCAATCGTCTTCTATGTCAGGAATTTTGTCGCCATCGGTGTCGGGGCAACCTTGAAATTCGGCTAAACCAAATACTTCCGGACATCTGTCTTCACTATCTTTTATACCATCACCATCGGTATCGGGACAGCCCATAAATTGCCATACCCCTGGAGTATCTCTACATTGGTCTTTCTTATCCGAAACTTTATCTTTATCTCTGTCTTTAGGTTTTCCGAAAGGAACAGGAATTTTTGCCAATAAATGTAAGTCTACTCCATAGATATCCGCTTTGTTAGAAATTAGAGGAGTTAAGTTTGTACTGCCAATGATAATGGGACCTAAACGAAGAGATAAACCTCCTCTAAACTTTCCGAGTTGATTATAACTAAGAGGAACAAAAACACCAAACCATTTATGATCCCATCGAGGAGTAAAGCTTATGGCTGATAGGCCATGCACTTTCGATTCTCTGTTCTTCCTTTGAAAAGCATAATAAGGAGTAAGGTTTACATAAAAATCTTTCCAAATATTATAATCTACTTGAATACTAGTAGCCGTAGGTAGAGCCATTAGATAGGAAACATTATTGCTTGATAAATAAGAAAAACGATTTCGAATGGTGTCATCAATATCGGCTACATTTCCGGGGTCTAAACAGGCTACGCACCAGTCTTGCACGTCTGCATAAAAGTCTCCGGAGAAATAGCCTTTTACATAACGCATTCTTCCCATATCTAAAACAGATGCTCCTACGCGGAGTTTGTATTTATTTTTATCTCTTCGCCAAAGGTTTGTTTCCCCGTCCATATCATATTTAAAATTTTGCCAATCAGGTCTCCATTCGTAAACGGCACCAATATCAAAACCCAATGTGGGGTATGATTCAAATTTGTACTCAAGATTTTCCTCATCTGCTTCAAAGTTGGTAGAGTGTCCGTAATGCACTTCTGTTTTAAAAACATCTATGGTATCTGTGTTCTGAACATTGTATTTAAGTTTTGGGGCATAAACGTATGCCGATTGAAGACCTTGAAGAATTTTAATTCGTCCACCCACTTTTACAAAATGTTCTTCTTCGTCCATTACAACCTGAGCGTAGTTAAATCCATATTCCATCCAACTCATGGTTTGAACAGAGATGGCTGCATCATTCTGAATATTTTGAATCCAGAAGTCGGGGTAATCAAAGCCTTCGTAAATAAGCTTGGCAAACTTAGATTCAATTCCATCTACATTTACGAAATTTCTTAATCGTGTAGTGATTGCAAATGAAGATTTTGGACTTAGTGAAAGCATAAATGAGGGGAGTACAACTTCTGCATTTAAATAGATCTGTTTTACATTTTTACTATTATCTTCTAGCAAATATTTAGTTTGGAAAAGATCGTCATTAAAGGTTTCATTCCAATGATCTTTTTTGAAGGGCTTGATGGCATACGGACGCATTCCAATGTAGTTGTTGTACATAGAAACATCGAATCCGGCTAAGGTCATGTCGAATCGGTAACGGCTATCGGCAATACTTGCGGGTTGTAAATCTATTCCGCTTACGCCTGCATAATTGCTATTAGCATACCCTAAAAAGTTTTGTGATTGAGTTAAATTTGCTGTAATTACAGCGGAGAGAAGAAGAAAAAGTTTTTTCATAAACTGTTTTTTTTGTGTTTCCAACGTTTGTGAGACCAAAGCCAAATTTCGGGTTGCTTGCGAATATCCGACTCTAAATTTTCGATAAAGGTATGTAAAATATTTTTTTCATCTGTAGAATTAGGTAAATCTACCATCATTTTTGTGTAGAAAGAGTAATGCCCTCTTTTATTTTTTTCTGTATAACCATAAAGTAAGGAGAAATTCATCTTTTGAGCTAATACGGCAGCTCCTCGTAAAAAGGGAGTTTCTTGATTAAAAAAAAGTTCCCAATGTGCATTTTTGGGAAGGGGAGTTTGATCGCAAAGAAACACGTAAAAAATCTTTTCGTTTTTATGTGTGAGCATATATTTGGCAATATGGTTCATTTCCACTAAAACAGAACCAAATCGGCTGCGTTTTTTTATTAAAAAATCGTCAAAAAAACGATTGCTGATTTTTTTGTAAACCACAACTACTTTGTATGGAGAATGAATGCCCATATACAAATTGGCCCATTCCCAGTTTCCTAAGTGAGAGAGCATAACAATAAGGCTTTTGTTGGGTTTCATGTATTCAACAAACGGCTTATCGTAATAACAATGTGCATTAAGTTGTTTTTTTGAAATAAAAAAACTTTTCAAGGTCTCGAAAATCAAATCGCTCAGATGAAGGTAGTATTTGCTGGCTATTTGCTTTATTTCATTTTTGTTTTTTTCCGGAAAAGCATTTTTTAGATTCGTATAAACTACTTTTTTTCTGTAGCAAAACACATATTGTAAAAAAAACGAAAAAAAATAGGACTTTAAATACAATATAGGAAGAGGAAGAATGCCTATGGCATAAATAAACGGAAGCAGAATATAAAATAAAATTCTATCCAACTGTTATGCATTTTTTTGTTTCGCTATTTCCATCTTAAATTCCGAAGTAAAATGGAAAGTGATATCGGGGTAATCCTCTTGTGCTGTACTTAAAAGCCAAGGCGATTCGGCTAAAAATACTTTATTTTCGTCCTTATCGGTTGCAATATAACTGGCTTTTCTGTTGCAAAATTCATTTAGTTTTAGTGTGTTATCAGATGTTATCCAACAAGCTTTGAACAGATTCATGGAACGAAAATCGCAAGAAGCTCCGTATTCGTGTTCTAATCGATATTTGATTACTTCAAATTGCAATTCTCCTACGGTACCAATAATTTTTCTATTACCCGGCTGAATAGTAAATAATTGAGCTACTCCTTCATCGGTAAGTTGTTGTATGCCTTTTTCCAGTTGTTTAGATTTTAGCGGATCGGTATTTATAAGTTCCTTGAATAATTCGGGCGAAAAATTGGGTATACCTTTAAACATAAATTTTTCACCTTCCGTAAGTGTATCGCCAATTTTAAAATTCCCTGTATCATATAATCCAACAACATCGCCAGGGTAGGCTTCTTCTATTACGCTTTTATCTTGAGCCATAAAAGATGTGGGATTGGAGAATTTAAAATCTTTACCTAACCTTACGTGATGATAAAATTTGTTTCTTTCAAATTTGCCGGAACAAATACGTAAAAAAGCAATTCGGTCCCTATGTCGTGGATCTAAGTTTGCATGAATTTTAAAAATAAACCCACTGAGTTTTGGCATTTCGGGTTGTATTTCTTTTTCATCGGTAAATCGAGGTTGGGGCAGGGGGGCTATTTCTATAAAGGTTTCCAATAATTCTTGTACCCCAAAATTATTTAACGCACTGCCAAAAAATACGGGAGCTACTTGCCCTTTTAAATATTCTTCTCTTTTGAAAGGTTCATATACCCCTTCTATTAGTTCTATATCTTCTTTTAACTTTTTTGCGTATCGTTCCTCAATTAAATTTTCTAATTGCGGATCAGATAGATTGTTTATCGTAATTACATCTTCTTCTATTTTTGTTTTGTTTGCAGAGAAAAGATTAAGAGATTTTTTATAGATGTTGTAAACGCCCTTAAACGAAAAACCCATACTAATAGGCCATGTTAGAGGACGAACGCGGATGTTTAATTTTTGCTCTAATTCGTCCATTAAGTCAAAAGGATCCTTACCCTCTCTATCCATTTTATTCACAAAAATGATTACGGGGGTATTTCGCATTCGGCAAACCTCCATTAGTTTTTCGGTTTGGGTTTCTACTCCGTTGGCACAATCAATTACTAAAATTACACTGTCTACCGCTGTAAGGGTTCGGTAGGTGTCTTCAGCAAAGTCTTTATGGCCTGGCGTATCAAGCAAATTAATTTGAGTTCCTTTATAATTAAAAGCCATTACAGAAGTAGCTACAGAAATGCCTCTTTGTCTTTCTATTTCCATAAAATCGGAGGTGGCTGTTTTTTTTATTTTATTAGATTTTACAGCACCTGCAGTTTGAATGGCACCACCGAAGAGCAGTAGTTTTTCAGTTAGTGTAGTTTTACCTGCATCGGGGTGACTAATTATACCGAAGGTCTTTCTTTTCTTTATTTCTTCCTGTAAACTTCCCATTTCATTTTTTTGCGAAAGTAAGATTTTTTAAGGTCGAAATTTTTAGGGTAATTTGGATATTATTATTTTTCATTAATGCATGTGTTTGTATATCAGCGCATTATTTTTTTTATTAAAAAATATTACAATTCCAAATTAGTTCTACATTTGCCCACCTTAATCTAAAAAAAAACAACTATGAAAAAAGTAATTTTAGCTTCCTTAATTTTAGGAGCATTTATTGTTTCTTGTGGCCCAAGCCAAGAAGAATTAGACAGACAACAAGCAACTCAAGACTCTTTGCGTTTAGATTCTATCGCAAAAGTTGAGGCTGCTGCTGCTGCTGAAGCTGCTGCACAAGCTGCAGCTGATTCTGCTGCTGCTGCCGAAGCTGCTGCACAAGCTGCTGCTGATTCTGCTGCTGCTGCTGCCGCTGCTCCTGTTAAAAAGTAAAAAGAGCAATTTATTAAATAAAAAAGGCGACTATCAGTCGCCTTTTTTATTTAATAAAAATACCATCTTTCATTTCCAGTTTCCTATCAGCCATATTTGCTAAATCGGTATTGTGTGTAACGATTACAAAAGTTTGTTTAAACTTTTCTCTTAGCATAAAAAACAAGGTATGCATTTCATTAGCCGAATAAGAATCTAAATTTCCGGTTGGTTCATCGGCAAAGATTACAGCCGGATTGTTTATTAAAGCTCTGGCAACAGCCACTCTTTGTTGTTCTCCACCCGATAACTCATTTGGTTTATGGTGTTTTCTGTGCAGAAGTCCCATGTAGGCTAAAAGTTCCTCAGCCTTCAACTCGGCCTCTTTTTTTGAAGTATTGGCAATGAATGCAGGAATGCAAATATTTTCTATAGCAGTGAATTCGGGTAATAGATGATGAAACTGAAATACAAACCCTATATTTTTATTTCTGAAAGAAGCCAAATCCTTTTCCTTTAAATTGTTAATTACAGTTTCTTTTATTATTAACTCGCCACTATCAGGTTTGTCAAGTGTACCAAGTATCTGAAGTAATGTGGTTTTTCCAGCACCGGAGGCTCCCACAATGGAGACAACTTCGGCTTCGGCAATGGATATATCTACGCCTTTTAATACTTCTAAAGTGCTGTATTTTTTGTGTATGTTAACTGCTTTTATCAAGGATTTTTTTTGCGAAAATACTTATTTTAAAAACCAAAAGTGGAATATCCGTAACGATGTTGTAAAAAGCGTTTGTTTATAAATTCAAAAGGTCTACTTTTGGGGCAACAAACTAAATCTAATATGAATATTCACGAATATCAATCGAAAGAAGTATTAAAAGGTTTTGGTGTAGCTATACAAGAAGGTATTGTGGCAGATACACCGGAAAAAGCCGTTGAAGCAGCAAAAAAATTAAGCGAACTAACCAGTACCTCTTGGTGGGTTGTAAAAGCACAAATTCATGCCGGAGGAAGAGGAAAAGGAGGAGGAGTAAAATTGGCAAAATCGTTGGAAGACGTAAAAGAGTTGTCTTCAAAAATAATTGGAATGAACTTAATAACACCACAAACCGGACCTGAAGGAAAGTTGGTAAGAAAAGTTTTGATTGCTCAAGACGTATATTACCCGGGTGCATCGAAACCTGCCGAATTTTATATGAGCGTGTTGTTGAACCGTTCTACAGGAAGAAACATTATTATGTATTCAACGGAAGGAGGAATGGATATTGAAGCAGTTGCCGAAAAAACTCCACATCTTATTTTTAAGGAAGAAGTTGATCCCAAAACAGGTTTACTCCCTTTTCAAGCTAGAAAAATTGCTTTTAATTTGGGACTTTCGGGTAATGCCTTTAAGGAGATGGTAAAGTTTGTGAATGCTCTTTATACCGCTTATGAAAAAACGGATTCATCGCTTTTTGAAATAAATCCTGTTTTAAAAACTTCTGATGATAAAATAATAGCGGTTGATGCCAAAGTTAATTTAGATGAAAATGCACTATTTCGTCATCCCGATTTATTTGCTCTTCGCGATATTTACGAAGAAGACCCCACTGAAGTGGAAGCTGGAGAAGCAAATCTAAACTATGTAAAACTAGATGGAAACGTGGGTTGTATGGTAAATGGAGCAGGATTAGCAATGGCTACCATGGATATTATTAAACTATCGGGAGGAGAACCTGCTAATTTCTTAGATGTAGGAGGAACTGCCAATGCTGAGCGTGTTGAAAAAGCTTTTAGAATTATACTAAAAGACCCAAATGTTAAAGCTATTTTGGTAAACATTTTTGGGGGGATAGTACGCTGCGACCGTGTAGCACAAGGCATTGTAGACGCATATAAAAACATAGGTAATATTCAAGTTCCTATTATTGTTCGTTTGCAAGGAACAAATGCGGAAGAAGCAAAGAAAATTATTGAACAATCCGGATTAAAAGTACTCTCCGCGATTTTACTAGAAGAAGCAGCTCAAAAAGTAAAAGAAGTTTTATCCTAAACATTTCATATAGCATTTATTAAAAAAAGGAAATCGAGCATTTCCTTTTTTTATTTCTATTCGTTTATAACCTTTTGTGCCAATAATCGTAAAAGGCCAAACCTAGTTTTAAATTTAAAACATTATGAAGAAATTATACTTATTTCTTATTCTTCCACTTTTTTCATTAACACTTGTAGCTCAAAATGATGCGGCTCTGTCGCCACCCAATGGAAATATTTTATCGCCAGTGAGCGGGTGTGGATTAACTAATGCGGAAGCAGTTACAGTTCGGATTTTTAATTTCGGTCCAGGTACAATCAATGTCAATTTTGATGTTGCTTTCAACATCGTAGGGCCAATCAATTCTTCTGCCACAGAAACTGTAGTGGGGCCAAGTATTCCACAAAATACGTTTATGGATTATACCTTCACAGCCACAGCCGATTTGTCAACTTCCGGAGTGTACACCATGTCGGCTACAGTTACGTTAGCGGGAGACCCTGTTTCCGGTAATAATACCTATTCCGGCTTTGCAATAACGAATACTCCTTCTTCGGTGGGAGGAACCGTAAACTCCAGTACAAACGTATGTTATAACAGCAACAGTGGAGCACTTACATTGGTTGGATATACCGGAAATATTTTAAACTGGGAATTTTCTACTGATGGGGGAAGTACTTGGATTAATATTTCAAATACATCAAATTCTCAATCCTACTTAAATATTACCACCACCACCCAATATAGGGCACTGGTTCAAAACGGGAGTTGCCCAGCAGTAGCAGCAGTGCCTGCGATACTTACTGTTGATCCTACTACAGTGGGAGGAACTGTATCTCCTAACGCTACGGTATGTGCTACAGGAAATTCAGGGAATGTAAATTTAACAGGAAAAGTGGGAAGCGTACTTTGGTGGGAATACTCTGATGATGGAGGAAGCACATGGAATGTAATAGCAAATACAAGCACAACACAATCCTATTTAAATTTAATTGTTACCACCCGTTACAGGGCGAGAGTACAAAGCGGATCTTGTGTTGCAGCATATTCTTCACAAGCTATTATAACAGTAAACAATCCTCCGGTAGGGGGAACAGTAAACTCCAATACTACAGTGTGTGCATCAGGGAACTCTGGAATTCTTGTTTTAACAGGGCATGCAGGGACAGTAAGTCGTTGGGAATATTCGGATAACTTTGGAATGAGTTGGACGAATATTGCAAATACCACTACCACACAAGGATTTAATAACCTCACACAAACTAGGTGGTACAGAGCATTAATTATCAGAAATCCTTGTCCTTCCACTTATTCATCGGTAGCAGAAATTACCGTAGATCCAATTTCGGCAGGGGGCACTGTTTCATTAAGCGACACGGTATGCGTTACCTCTAATGCAGGAACGCTGACATTATCGGGAGAAACGGGCACAATTTTAAACTGGGAATATTCTATTGATGGTGGCTCGGTTTGGAATAATATTGTAAATAATACCAATTCAGAAAATTACTCTAACTTAACTGTAACCACTAGATATAGGGTATTGGTGCAAAGTGGAATTTGTCCAGCGACTTATTCTAATCAAGCTATCATAACAGTAGATTCATCTACTATAGGTGGCATTGTATATGGCTCCACCACTGTTTGCAGTGGGGTAAATGTAGGTGTATTAACATTAAGCGGAGAACGGGGTAGTATCTTATTCTGGCAACAATCTACCGACTTTGGTGGCACATGGGTTAATATACCCAACACAACCAATAATCAACCTTTCTCCAATTTAATAACAGAAACTTGGTATAGAGCAATGGTTCAAAATGGAGCCTGTAATATTGATTCTTCTTCTATAGCTATTATTTATGTTGATGCTCCTACCATTCCTGGTGTTGTAAATTCAAGTGCAACAGTATGTGCAGGAAATAACTCAGGGATTTTAAATTTAACAGGAAATACAGGGAATGTTGTGAATTGGGAAGTTTCAAGTGATGGAGGAAACACTTGGTACACATTGTCTAATACAACAACTAGTCAGGCGTATAATAATTTAAATACTACCACTGAATATAGAGTGTTGGTTAAAAGTGGCGTTTGCCCTGCTGTTACTTCTGGTTCGGCAGTTATAACGGTCGACCCTATGTCTGATGCAGGGTTTATTACAGGAGCTATCGCCGGTTGTAGTGCCTCTAATTCCGGATTATTGGTGTTAAATAACTATTTTGGTTCAATTACCGACTGGGAAGAATCAACTGATGGAGGAAATACCTGGGCATCTTTGTCTAATACTAATTCAACTCAATCTTACTTAAACTTATTAGATACTACTTGGTATAGAGCCATTGTTCAAAGTGGAACTTGCTCACCAGACACATCAGACGCCATTATGGTAGTTGTGTATCCAAAGCCAATTGCAGGTTTTATGGCTGATACAGTTTGTCTTGGCGATACAACCTATTTTGTAAACCAATCTAGTGTAGCTTCTGGTAATATTTTGTTTTACTTATGGAATTTTGGAGATAACAATTCTTCAGTAACATCTAATCCTTATAATATATACAAAAACTCAGGAACCTATAATGTAGAGCTTGTAGTAATAAGTGATAAGAGTTGCTCCGATACAATTGTTCAAAGTGTAGTTGTAAATGCATTGCCAGATGCAACCATTACACCCAATGGTCCAACCTCTCTTTGTTTTGGTTATGTAGTAACACTTAACGCAGAACCAGGATTACTGTATTTGTGGAGCGATTTATCAACGGATTCGTTTTTAGTTGCAAATACAACAGGTACTTACATATTAATGGTAACAGATACTTTAACAGGTTGTGTTAATTCTTCATCGATCGATATTACCATTTATCCGGCAATGCAAACAAAGGCCGGAACAGACACTACTATAAGTTTGGGTAAAAATGTAGAATTATTTGCTTCGGGTGGAGTAAGTTATTCATGGTTACCACCCGAAACACTGTCTAATCCATTTTCATCAGCACCCATCGCAAGTCCGAAAGAAAATACAACCTACACCGTGTATATAACCGATATAAATGGGTGTGTAGATTCTCACAAAGTAGAAGTAAAAGTAGAGGCAGATTTTTATCTTGATATTACCAATCTAATTACCCCCAATGGAGATGGATTTAACGACACATGGTTTATTGGTAATATTTTAAATTACCCTAATAACAAGGTACAAATATTTAACCGATACGGAAATTTAGTATTCTCTTCCGATTCTTATAAAAACGAGTGGGGAGGAACATATAACAGCAAATTACTTCCGGACGGAACTTACTATTATGTTTTGAATATAAACAGTGGAGAAAAAATTTATAAAGGAGCTATAACTCTATTAAAACAAGAGTAAGTAATTCAGACAAAGAAGAGAATGGTTTAATTAAAAAATGATGATTATGAAAAAATATACGTCCCTAACTGTTGCAATATTAATAGGTCATTTAATATTTGCACAACAAGTGCCTATGTTTACGCAGTATTACACTAACCCTTTATTGTATAATCCTGCATTAACAGGTACAAGCGAATTAATAAATGCAACCGTTTTACATCGCACACAATGGAATAATATGCCAGGTGCCCCTGTGAATACAGCACTTACTATTGATGGACCATTTAAGGAAAAGAAAATAGGTATAGGGCTTGGTATTTTCAATGAAAACACAGATATGTTGAGTCGGTTAAGTGTAATGACCAATTACTCATATCGACTGAATGTAAACGATGACAGTTATGTTTTATTCGGATTGTCATTAGGTGTAAACGATAATAGAATAGACTTTTCTAAAGCAAGTGTGAAAGACAAGAATGATCCTTATTTATTTTCTCAGGCTCAACGCAAAGCCTCTTTTGATGCAACTTTTGGTGCTGCTTACATTTGGAAAGATTTGGAATTTACTTTGGCAGTTCCGCAGTTAATGGGCAACAAAGTAAAATTTTCTAATTACGATACTCGCTCATTTTATGCTATACACAGGCATTATATGGCTTCGTTAAAATACAATTACGTAATAAATGAAGAGAAGGGCTTGTCTGTATCGCCTCTTGCAGTGGTAAGATATGCCCCCTCTGTTCCTCTCCAGTTTGATATCAACGCGGTGTTAAATTGGCAGAAGTATGGGTGGTTTGCATTGGCCTATAAAAGCGGAAATGCCATTGGTGTAAATTTAGGAGCCAGAGTGTTTGATAATCTTTCGGCAGGTTACGCTTACGATATTTCTATTGGAAAAATTGGTTCCTATCCTGGAGCTACACATGAAATTATGTTTCGCTATAGTTTCGGAAAGTCCTCTGAAGAGGCTCCTATAAATTCCTCAACCGATGTAAGTGATTTACAAAACAAATTAACAGAAAGCGAAAGTAGAATTACTAAAAATGAAGAAGAAATAGCCAAGCTTAAACAACAGCTAGAAGAGAAAAAAAATGAGCAACAAACTCCTGTAGATAATACCGATAATACAAACAGTAATAACAGTAACACATCTCCAGCTAATAATGACGACAAGTTGTTTAAAAAAGATTTTAGTGATGATTTTGTAGATGATAATGGTGTGCAGATGGAAAAAGGATATTTCGTGGTAGTGGGTTCTTTTAAAAATAAGGCAAATGCAAAAAATGCTACTCAGCTTCTTCAGAAAAAAGGCTTAGATGCCAAATGGATATTAAATTTTAAAAAGGAGTTTATAAACGTGTATATTTCCAAACCAACCACAAGAGAACAGGCTATAGAAGATGTAAACAAAGCAAGAACAGATTATCCTGATGCTTGGATATTAGAACTAGAATAGGGAAGAATAAGTAAAATAAAAAAGGGGCCAAAAAGCCCCTTTTTTATTTTTTAGACGAGAATAATTATTCCTTATCCTTCTTTTTGGCAGTAGTTTTTTTGGCAGTAGTTTTTTTATCGGCTACTTTTTTCGCGGTTTCCTTTTTCGCAGTTACTTTTTTTGTTTCGGTCTTTTCCGGTTTGGCTACCTTTTCAGTCTTTTCTTTTGTAGTCGTTTTCTTGATAGCCACTTTTTTGGTTACCGTCTTTGGAGTTTCCTCTTGTTTTACAACAGGAGCAAACACTTTTTTAATGGTTGCTTTTTTTCCTTTTCTGCGTTTTTTAGCTTTTCTACTTCTGGTTACACCAAAAGAGCCAAGTGCAATCTTTCCTTTTCTAGATTTTTTATCGCCTTTTCCCATAGAATTTTTGTGGTTTATAGATTAATAAATTTTGGCAAATATATAAATTAAAGTTTGTTTATAACTGAGTTTCAGAGAACTGTTTTATTAGCAAATGCGGTTTTTTTAAAGTTTTTTTGGCCCATACAATTAATTGTTCTGTTTGTTCTTCTTCTGTGAGTTGCCATGAAACAGTTGATTCGCGCAGCATTTTACTTAATTGATGCATTATTATAGCAGCCGAAACGGAAATATTAAAGCTTTCGGTAAAACCAAACATAGGTATGGTAACAAACTCATCGGCATTAGAGAGAACATTGTCAGACAGTCCTTTTTTTTCAGTGCCAAAAAACAAAGCACATTTGCCGGCTTCTAAATTAAACCGAGAAAGAGTATTCGCATTTTTATGAGGAGAGGTTGCAACAATGCGGTATCCTTTTTCTTTTAGAGTATGAATACATTTAATTGAATTATTTCTTTCTTTATAATATTTAAAAATATTTACCCACTGATTTGCCCCCAAGGCTACATCGGGGTTGATGCGATATTTGTTCTTGTTTTCTATAATGTGAAGGTCTTGCACTCCGAAGCAATCGCATGTCCTTATTACCGCACTTGCATTCTGTGGTTGAAAAATATCTTCTAGCACTACAGTTATGTAATTGGTGCGATTTTTTATGTTCTGCATAAAAAGTTCTTTTCGGTTGTCGTTTACAAACCGAAAAAGAAATTCAAGTAAAGCGGTATTGTTTTGTGGCATAGTACGAAAATAAAAAAGGCTTTCCAAATGGAAAGCCTTTTTTAAGAATTTTGCAAAAATTATTTGTTCACTTTTCCAGCAAGTTCTGCACCTGCTTTAAAACGAACTACTTTTTTTGCAGCAATTTTGATTTCTTTTCCAGTTTGTGGGTTACGGCCTTTGCGGGCTGCACGTTTGTTAACGGAAAAAGAACCAAAACCTACAAGAGCGATTCTGTCGCCTTTTCTTAAGGCAGAAGAAGTTTGGTTTACGAACGCATCTAGCGCACGTTTTGCATCTGCTTTAGAAAGTTTAGATTCCTTAGCAATTGCTTCGATTAATTCAGCTTTGTTCATAGCTTTTTTGTTTTTTTAGTTAAACATTAATTTAATTGGTGCTGTGAAGCGAGAACAAATTTATATGAAATGATAAGCTATACAAGAGGTAGCATATAAAAAGAGCCTATTTTGTTAATAAATTGGGGGTTTTGTTAATAAGTGAACGCTAAAACCCTTTAAAAATGGGGGTTATGCGGTTTATTCTATCTGTACTCTGTCTGTACCGTCAAATTCTGGAGATTGTACAGATAACACTTTTAACGGAATTTTTGATGTGGTTTTTACACTATGAACATGGTGGGGAGGAATGATAAGAAAAGATCCCTCATTTAATATATGTGTAATTCCTTCAATATTCATTTCAGCAGAACCTTCTAATACCAAAATATTTTCGGTGTGGTAAAGGTGTTTGTGAGGTTTCACTTCTTTTTTAATCCAAATAATAAAAGAGGAAGAAAGGGAGTCGCTAAAAAGTTTTTCGATTAGAATATTTTCAAATTCTTTCGGAGGAGTGATTGTGTAGATGTTGGTTTTATTTTGTGCAATCATGTTACCTGTAAGGAGGTATATGAATAGAAAAAGAGTGCAATGGCGAGGTATTTTCATTCGTTTATTATTGAGTATTTCGAAAAATCTGTTCCTTTTAGAAATTCTTTAACTGATAAGCGTTTCTTTCCTTCTAGCTGTAATTCTTCAATTTGAATGTACCCAAGCGAGGCATAGATATGCAAATAAGATTTGTTATCAGTTTCTATTTTGCCAACCGGAGAAGGGCTTGGGGTTAAAGAAAAAATAGCTTTATATATTTTAAGCAGAACAATTGTGCTGGACTCGTTTTCCTTAAGTAATGTATAAGCCCCCGGAAATGGACTTAAACCTCTTATTAGGTTATTTATTTTTTCTGCCGAGAGTGTCCAATTTATTTTACAATTTTCTTTAAAAATTTTAGGGGCTATCTTCAATTCGGTATTTAACAACACATTTTTTTGATCAATGAGATTTATTTTTCCTGAGTCTATTTGTTTTACTGTTTCCAGTACTATGTTTGCTCCAATAATTTTTAATTTATCGTGTAAATCGCCCGCTGTTTCATTTGCCAGAATGGGGACTTTTTGTTGAAGAATAATTTTTCCGGTATCAATTTCGTGCTGTAAGAAAAAAGTAGTAAGCCCGGTTTCTTTTTCGCCATTAATAATAGCCCAATTTATGGGGGCTGCCCCACGGTACTGAGGAAGAAGAGAAGCGTGTAGGTTAAAAGTGCCTAATGGGGGCATTGCCCATACTATTTCCGGCAACATTCGGAAGGCTACTACAATTTGTAAATCGGCTTCAAGTTCTTTTAACTCATCTATAAATTTTGAATCTTTTAAATGAGCGGGTTGTAATATTTTCAGATTAATTTCTTGTGCATATTTTTTTACTGCCGAAGGAGTAAGTTTATATCCTCTTCCTGCAGGCTTGTCTGGAGCAGTAACTACGGCTACTATATTGCAATGATTTTCGATTAATTTTTTTAGAGATTCCACCGCAAATTCTGGTGTGCCCATAAATATAATACGCATTGGTTTATTCATACTTCTATAGTTGAGCTGTTTTCCATTTTTTTCTGCGAATATACCCTGCCGATAAAATGCTAAACACCGTAAAGTATACAAACTCTGCACTCCATGCCATTTCAACGCTGCTTCTTAATATTTCAACAAAATAATAGGTAAAGAGCAAATATACAAAAATGCTTATAGCCTCTATGGCTAATGAATGAAGCGTTTTTCCGGTACCAGTTATAGCATTAAAGTGCATCATAGCAAAAGAAAAAAGAAACATGGAGGCACTGATAATATATAATGTCTTTACCGATGCATTCACTAAGTCTGCATCGGTTGTAAAAAAAGATAAAATTTCGGTAGTAAAGAGAGCGTTAATGAATAGCATTAAAATATTCCAAATAAAAGAGATCGTAACGGTTCTATTAATAAGCTTTAGTACATCTTGCGTTTCATTCTGACCAATTAAATTACTGGTAAGAGTATTGGTGCAAACAGCCATACCAAATATAGGAATCATGGCAAACATATAAATACTTCGAATAATATGAGAAACAGCCAACGCTCTTTCTCCCAAATGTTCTACGATGCTAAAAAAAGCATACCAAGAAGCAAGAGAAATAAAACTTTGTGCCATTATAGGACCTCCTGTTTTAAAAATTCGAAATAAAATATACGGGGAAAGCGAATTTATTTTAAAAGTAAATAATTGGTACTCTTTTGCTTTAACAAAAAGAAAGGTATAGATAAGAAACAAGGCGGTAGAGAATGCTTCAGATACCACAGAGGCAATGGCCGCTCCTTTTACACCCATTTCCGGAAACCCCCATTTGCCGAAAATAAGCACATAATCTAAAAATATATTAAGCAATACGGTAAGTGGTGTGCTAAAAGATAAAATTTTAGTTTTTGTAGTACCAATGTAAAAGGCCATAAAAGCCACATTTATGTATGTAAAAAATAACCCGAATACTCTATACTGCATAAAATCGTTTGAAATCTCTAAAATGGATTCTGAGTGTATGATTTTTGAAAAAAAAGCAGCTGAAAAATTTTTAATGAATAGAAAAAAGATAAGAGAAAGAGGAATTAGCATATACCATGTGTGGTGTACCAGCGGTCCAATTTTATTATATTTTTTTTCTCCGTTTCTCCTACCTATAATAATTTGTGTTCCGGTTCCTAAACCCATGCCCAAATGAGTAAGCACAAAGTACAATAAACCCGCATTTCCAACAGCACCTATTGAAGCTTCGCTTACTCTCCCTAAAAACGCGGTATCGGTAATTTGTAAAATGGCTGTAGAAAACCCACTGATAACGATAGGAAGTGCAATACGAAATATATTTGAATACGATATGTCTTGTTTACTGTTTAACACAAAATTTATTCGATATATAAAACCAGTCCTTTTAAATAGAAACCTTCCGGATGAAAGATTGAAGTGGGGTGATCTTTGGGTTGGTGCAGATGGTGAATTATTTTTATATTTCTTCCGGATTCAATGGCAGCTGAAGTAACAATACCTTTAAAAAGGGGCATGTCAATAATTTGAGAACATGAAAAAGTAAATAAAAATCCGTTGGATTTCACTTTTTCTATACCTGCAATATTTAATCGTTTGTACCCTTGTATGGCATTATGTTTACTTTTTATGCTTTTTGCAAAGGCTGGTGGGTCTAATACAACAATATCATATTCGCCCGAGTTTTTTAAAAAACGAAGTGTGTCTTCTGTGTGCGAAGTATGATTAGATAAACCATTTAGTTCTATATTTCGGTTAGTTAATTCTATGGCCGTGGCAGAACTATCTACCGAGTGTACTTCTGAGGCTCCCGCGCTGAGAGCATATACCGAAAAGCCGCCCGAATAACAAAAAGTATTCAGAATTTTTTTTTCGCAAGCGTATTGCCTTAACAAATTTCTATGGTCTCGTTGATCAATAAAAAAGCCTGTTTTTTGGCCATTTTCCCAGTCAACATAAAATTTTAAATTGTTTTCGGTAACATAGTTTTCCGATTTGTTTCCAAAAAGATATGCGTTTGTTATGTTACTTTGTTTAGAATGCAAAGTTTCTACACTTTTATCAAAAACGGCTGTTATTCTTTCTCCGTAAATTTCTTTTAAAATTTCGGCAAACTCGGCAATGTGTCTATGCATACCCACTGCGTGGCATTGAATTACGGCCGTTCCATTATAAAAATCAATTATTAATCCTGGTAATTCATCAGCTTCGGCATATACCAATCGATACACATTGGTCGCAGAGCTATGTGTTAAGCCCAGTAATTTTCTTAGCTCGTACGCTTTCTGTATTTTTTGTTTCCAAAAATCATAATGAATAACCGACTGAGTAAAAGAAAAAATTCTAACGGCAATACTGCCCGAGTAAAAGTGGCCGGTAGCAAGGTATTGCCCCTTATCTGAATACACCTCAACAATATCTCCATCATTGATTTCATTATCTACTTCTATTTTTTTTATAGCTCCGGAAAATATCCATGGGTGCTTTCGGAGTACAGACGATTCTTTTTTACTGTGCAATACAACTTTTGAATAATTCATTATGAAGAGTAAATTTAATTGATGCTGCAAAGTAATCAATAGCTTTTTACATAATAACGAAACAAGTTAGTGTGGTTAAAAATAAATGCATAAAATTTATTGTTAACATTAAAAGAAATTTTGCTCATAACTTTAAAAAGACAATTACCAATAAACAAAACAACACTATTACTTTCGTGCAGTTAAAACGATGTAATGAGGTTTGCTGCTGTAGATATAGGTTCTAATGCGGTACGTTTGCTTTTTAGCGAGGTGTACACCGTAAAAAACAAACCTTTATTGAAAAAAATTACTCTAATTCGTCTTCCTCTGCGCCTAGGAGAAGATGCCTTTAGCCGAAAAAATATTTCTGAAGAAATGGCCGTTAAACTTGAAAAAGCCTTTGTTTCATTTAAAAATTTGTGTGAGGTGTATAATGTCGTATCTTATAGGGCTTGTGCTACTTCTGCTATGAGAGAAGCTTTAAACGGAGAGGAAATTATTAATAAAATTAAAAGCAGTACCGGAATAAAAATTGAAATAATAAATGGAAAATTAGAAGCCGAATTAATTTATTCTACCCATGTAGCTGAAGAAATAGATGAAAAAGGCTGCTATTTATATGTTGATGTAGGTGGTGGAAGTACCGAAATTACTCTTTTTAACAAGGGGAAAATTGAAGACACATGCTCTTTTAATATAGGTAGTGTACGTTTAAAAAACGATTTGGTAACCAAAGAAACCTGCATTGAAATGGAAGAATGGCTGAAGCAGATTAAGAAAAAATATAAACCTGATATGGCTATTGCAACCGGAGGTAATATTAATAAAATATATAAAATGTGCAATCTGAAAGATTATGCCTTGTTGTCGGTAAAACAGCTGAAAGAAAAGTGTGATTATTTGGAAAAATTTACAGTAGAAGAAAGAATAAAGAAATTAGGTATGCGAGAAGATAGGGCAGATGTAATTGTACCCGCATGCAACATTTATTTGGCAGTTGCAAAATGGATAGAAATTAAAAACTTCTTTGTGCCAAAATTGGGGTTGGCCGATGGAATTATCTATAACCTATGGCAGGAACAACAAAAAAAAGGAGCGTAGTGCTCCTTTTTTTGTCAATTTCTATTACCATTATTTTTTTAAGTGTCCGAGTATTTTTTCAACGCTTTCTTTTGCGTCACCGTAAAGCATTTCGGTGTTTGGTTTATAAAATAGAGGATTCTCTACACCGGCATATCCCACCGCCATAGAGCGTTTCATAACAATAACTGTTTGAGCTTTCCATGCCTCAATGACCGGCATACCATAAATAGGACTGCTTGGGTCGTCTTGAGCTCCTGGGTTTACTACATCATTAGCCCCTATAACCATTACTACATCCGTATCAGGCATATCTTCGTTAATTTCGTCCATCTCTAACACAATATCGTAGGGAACATTTGCCTCAGCCAGCAACACATTCATATGTCCGGGTAAACGACCAGCTACCGGGTGAATAGCAAAACGTACTAGTTTTCCTTCTTTTCTCAAGCATTGCACCATCTCGTAAATGGGGTATTGTGCCTTAGCCACAGCCATTCCGTACCCAGGCACAATAACAATAGATTTGGCTTCTTTTAATAAGCCTGCAACTGCTTCGTGATCTAAAGATGTTACTTCTCCTTCTATTGCCTGTGCCGTTCCAACGGCCACATCGCCAAACCCTCCAAAAATAACGGAGAGAAAAGACCGATTCATAGCCTTACACATTATAATTGAAAGAATGGCTCCTGAGCTTCCTACCAAGGCTCCTGTAACTATAAGTAAATCGTTTCCCAGCATAAAACCGGCTGCAGAAGCAGCCCAACCCGAATATGAATTTAGCATTGAAACCACTACCGGCATATCGGCTCCGCCTATTGCCATTACTAACATAATACCAATAAAGCAGGCTATCGCAGTCATAATGTACAGATAAATCATACCCTCACTTGCTGTAGCTGTTGTAAATAATATTCCCATTACCACACATGTAATGGCGAGTATTATATTTACCGCATGGCGGCCCGGGTATAAAAGAGGTTTGCTTCTTACCTTACCTTCCAGTTTTCCCCACGCAATAATAGAGCCTGTAAAGGTAATGGCTCCAATAAAAATACCAATGTAAACTTCTACTAAATGAATGGTATGTTCTGCACCTATGATGGTTTGGGTAGAAGGATCTAAATAAGAACCGAAGCCCACTAAAACAGCCGCTAAACCTACAAAGCTATGTAGAATTGCTACCAGTTGAGGCATAGAAGTCATTTCTACCTTTCGGGCAAGTAAAATTCCGATGACAGAGGCCACTGCAATTGCGGAAATAATGTAAACGTGACCTGCCACTTCTTTTCCAAGAACAGTGGCTATAATGGCAATAAACATTCCTACAATTCCGTAAAATACACCGCGTTTTGCCGATTCTTGAGAGGATAGCCCCCCTAAGCTAAGTATGAATAAAATACTTGCAAACAAATATGCTGCTATCTGAATTTCTTTCACTATCATACGTTCTATTTTTTAAACATTTTCAACATTCTGTGAGTAACTAAAAATCCACCAACAATATTAATGCTGGCTACTAAAATGGCAATAAATGCCAAGATGGTCATTGGGTTTGAAAAATCATCGGTAGTCTGAAGTAAGCCTCCAACTATAATAATTCCACTAATGGCATTTGTAACCGCCATTAATGGAGTATGTAAGGAGTGAGACACGTTCCATATTACTTGCCAACCCACAAAAACAGCTAAAACAAATACGGTAAAATGTTGCATAAATTCACCTGGAGCAAATAATCCTAAGAGGTATAAAAATAAACCAATAAGGGCTAGCTTAATCAACATGGAAAGAGTTGTTTTTTTTTCTTTTTCAGCTTCTGCAATTTTTATTTCTTCGGCACTGAGTTCTTGTTTAGTGGGTTTTATTTTTTGTGGGCTTACCGGAAGTGGCTTGGGTGGCCAGTTGATAGCTCCGTTATAGGTTACCATTGCTCTCGAAATAACATCGTCTTCCATATTGATGTTAAACTTTTCGGCTTTACCCATATCATCTAACAAGTGGCACAAGTTGTTTCCGTAAAGCTGTGAGGCCTGATTGGGTAATTGGTTTAATTTGCCGACAATCGTAACTCCATTATCGGTTGTATAAATTTCATTAGGTTTGGTTAGAACGCAATTTCCTCCGCTGGAAGCGGCCAAATCTACAATTACCGAGCCCGGTTTCATGGCAGCTACATGATAATCTAAAATGAGTTTCGGAGCTTCTTTTCCTGGAATTTGTGCGGTAGTAATAATAATATCAACTTCGGCAGCCTGCTCGGCAAATAACTTCATCTCGGCTTCTATAAATTCTTTACTCATTTCCTTCGAGTAGCCAGAGGCTGTAGCTCCATCTTCGTCTATTTCTACGGTAAGGAACTGTGCTCCCATAGATTCTATTTGCTCTGCTACTTCTTTTCTGGTATCAAAGGCTCTTACAATTGCACCTAGCGAGTTAGCAACTCCAATGGCAGCTAAACCGGCTACACCTGCACCAATTACCAGTACTTTGGCTGGTTCTACTTTTCCGGCAGCGGTAATTTGTCCGTTTAAAAATCGCCCATAGTAATTGGCTCCTTCTATTACTGCACGGTATCCCGCAATGTTGGCCATAGAAGACAAAACATCCATTTTTTGAGCTCTGGAAATGCGAGGTATGGCATCCATTGCAATAGCGTTTACTTTTTTATCGGCTAGTTTTTGTAATAATTCGGGATGTTGAGCAGGCCATAAATAGCTAAGCATAACCAGGCCTTCTCTCATTAAATCTACTTCTTCGTTGGAGGGCTTTAATACTTTTAAAACAATATCAGATTGGCTATAAATTTCGGTGACACTTTGAATTATTTTTGCTCCGGCTTCTTCAAATTCTTTATCGGAAAAATTTGCTTTTGCTCCGGCATTTTTTTGAATAAGAACTTCAAAGCCTTGTTTTATTAATCTTTTAACAGTTTTGGGAGTGGCAGCAACTCGTAATTCATTAGGTGTTACTTCTGCCGGAATTCCAACTTTCATAATTTCTACTTTTTTAAGTACGTGCAATATTAGTTATACTTTTTTAAAGTTGCCAATGAGTTGGCTCTACAAAGTACTAAAATTTGAAGGAGGAGCGATAGATAGCCTAATTATCCTGATATCTGCAATTATTTCTTAGGTGGAATTTCGAATTGCTTGTCTAATTTTCTTTTTCTAACTTTTAAAGAAATCAAAATTTGATTTGCTTGTTTTCTGAGTTGAATCCATTCGTCAGAAAATTTGATAGAAAAATCATCCCATCTATCAGAAGATAATTGAGCAATTTTTTCGCGTAATGCCAGGATTTCAACGGCTTGTTGCTTATTTAAACAGTTGTTTTCTAATAAAAAGTTGATATTGTTTGAGTGAAAGTATGACCAGTAATCATTTTCAGCTATTTCTATGTTTTTGGATAATTCTTTTGGATTATCCTTATACTCGATAGCAAATAAAATTAAAGTGTCTATTACATTGTTGTATGCTGTAATCAACTTGTTTTCTAGTTCACTTTTCGATTGAGTATAGATTTTATCTTCCACAAAACTATATTTGAATGCCTTCTACGAGAAAAAATAAGAATGGTTATTTTATAAAAAATATTCCTTGTTTTTTTATTAAATATATTTTTTGTACTTTGGTCGCTTAAAATTATGCTTTTTATGATAAAGAGAATATTGTTTATTGCAGTTGTTTCAATTGTATCCTTTTCTGCATGTAAGAAAAAGGTTCCTGGCGATGATGAAATTGTAACCCAAATTCTTGGAATATGGGAAGGAAGTTATTCAACCGGAGAGGGTGTTCGGCTAGAACGTTCGGGAAAAAACAACAGTGCAGAACAAACTTTTACTTTTAATGAAAATGGAACTTATGATATTACTCGTGGTGAGGAAGTTTATGTAAGTGGAAAAACATATTTTATTAAAAATGCTACGATTTATCTGCAACACCTTGACGAATTTTGGACGATAGAAAAATTAACTTCTAAACGCATGAGATTTATAGACCAAGACGGGAACGAATTAAAATACAAGAAAAAATAAGCAGAGATATTTTTGGAAAGCCTTCCCTCATTAAGGAAGGCTTTTTTATTTATAAGTTCAAGAAATGAGATTTCCTTTGCACATAAAAATACTGGTAGGATTGATAATTGGCGTGATATGGGCTTTTATATCTTCTTGGTTAGGGTTTAGCGAATTTACAAATAATTGGATAGCCCCATTCGGCACTATTTTTATTAATCTTTTAAAATTAATTGCGGTCCCTCTTATTTTCTTCTCGATAATATGCGGCATTACAGGTTTATCCGATTTGTCTGTGTTAGGAAAACTTGGCTTTCGCACACTGTCTATCTACCTTATTACTACGGTGTTTTCTGTTTCGGTGGGTTTGTTAATGGTAAATGCTATTCAACCGGGAAAAACCATAGACGATGCAGCTCGTATAGACAACCGAATTTCATACGAACTATGGGCTACAAAAGCAGGTAAAATTAAAAACGATACCATTTGTTTTGTGTGTAATGAGAAATATAAAAGCAGGGTAGAAGAAGTAAAAAGAAACGAAGGTTTAAAACAAACCGATGATTTTGTTTCATCAAGAGTGGAACTTGCTCAAAAAACAAAAAGTTCAGGACCTTTACAGCCATTGGTAGATATGGTACCTTCAAATATTATGCTTTCTTTATCTGACAATGGGTTGATGCTTCAGATAATCTTTTTTGCCATTTTTTTTGGAATATGTATTTTATTAGTGGGTAAAGAAAATGCAAAACCAATTATAGATTTTTGCAACGCAGGTAACTTCATTTTTCTTAAAATGGTAGATGTGGTAATGTGGGTTGCTCCATTTTTTGTGTTTGCTCTTTTAGCCGGAGTGGTAGCCAAAATGGCCGGAAACGATGTGTTTAAAATAGTAGAAATATTTAAAGGACTATTAAGTTATTCGTTGGTGGTAATTGCTGGTTTGTGTTTTATGGTATTTGTATTTTACCCTCTGCTCATTCATTTTTTTGCCAAAGGCCAAAGTTTCAAAGGTTTTTTAAAAGGAATGGCACCTGCTCAGCTTTTAGCTTTTTCTACAAGTTCTAGTGCGGCTACTTTACCGGTTACCATTGAGTGCGTGGAACAAAATCTAAAAGTAAAAAAAGAAATAAGCAGTTTTGTATTGCCTATTGGGGCTACTGTTAATATGGATGGTACTAGTTTGTATCAGGCTGTTGCAGTTGTGTTTTTGGCTCAGTTACATTTTGTAGAATTAAACATAGCTCAACAGCTTACCATTGTGCTTACCGCTACATTAGCTTCTATTGGTTCTGCAGCTGTGCCTAGTGCAGGTTTGGTTATGTTAATCATTGTATTGGAATCGGTAGGTTTAAATCCGGCCTGGATAGCTATTATTTTTCCGGTAGATCGTATTCTAGATATGTGCCGCACGGTAGTAAATGTTACAGGTGATGGGGCCGTAGCAACGATTATCAATTCTTGGATAAACGAAAAAGAAGCGAAAGCAAATTAGTATTATTTTTTGCGGACAGATTTTTCTTGCAAATACCGTATCGCATTTTGCAATAATTCAGCGTGTATTTTATTGTTCGAAAGACTGTCTATCCAGCAACCGCAACCCATATTTATACAAATGCCTGAATCTTGCTTTTTTTGAAATTCGGAAATAGAACCAATAGTTAGCTTGTATCCGTTGTATTCACTCCATTTGTAAGCCAACACTTTGTAATGGTACATCTCTAGTTTTGTGCTGTCTATTATGGGGAGTGCAAATTCATTTAACCCCAGTAAGGGAGGGCCATTCCAAAGATTACAACGGATTGAGATATTTTTTTGCGAGCTCGGTAAATCCTTGAAGATAGGGTGTAAGGTATCTGTAATAGTGAGCTCGTTGGCCCTAATATTTTTTTGAATAAACAATGGGAAAGAATCTGCAACGAAGCCTATCTCATAGCTTGCCCCACCGGTTTTGTAATTAGGTTGCTTTAAAGTGCTGTCGTTCCATTGGTTTGGAAGTTTTTGATTGTTTTTTGCGAAAAGGATTTGTTTTCTTTTTAAATCTACCCGAACAATATTATTCATAAAAAGGTTGTTCGTAAAAAGAATATTGCCTCCGGAAGCAATAAAAAGATCTATATTTTTTTGCATTTGAGGCGATATAAACGACATGTTTCCGTAAAACAAAAGCATCTTGGTTTTTTCAATTTGCTGGTAAAAAAGTAGGTCTAAATCGGAGATGTAACCAACCTTGTATTTTTTTAAGTATTGGTTGGCAAATTGGGCAATGGTAAATTCATAATCGGTAATAACTATAGGGCGATTAAAACTTAGTTGAACAGCTGCTTCGTTTTTTAGGGAATTGTGGGCAAAGAAACTTTTTCCTCCGGCATTAGAATGTGCTTGGTAGTTTAAATAGGGCACCACAATAAGTAAATCGGTTTGCTCGTTTATGGGTGGTTTTATTATAATCGGAATTTTGTTGTCTATTTGATAAATTCCACTTTCTTGTCCTCTTAAATCGATGCTGCCGGATATTTTATAACCGAAACCATTTTTCCATGCTTTTTTCAGCGTGTTTTGCCTTATGCCAAGTATAGTAAAAGATAGGGAATGGTGGGTTGCAATGTTTTTAAGTTCAATAGTTCTTTTATGGTTATCTACTACATCGTTTATGAATAGTTTGCAATTTTCTTTCGGAAAGTAAGAGGGCTTGTTTGTGTAGCCATCAATAATAGGAGTAGAATTAAATTCAAGGGTTGAAAAAATGTAAATAATCAAGGAGAATATTAACCCCAATTTAATTAGCTTTAACTTTGCGTTTTTAGTATCTGTCATTATTTTGATTAAAAGACTGCAACATATTCATTTGTATACTACGCCATTGTTGGCATTTCTAATTCCTTTACACAAGCACCTAGTTCCGACAATGGTAGTGGTATGGATTATAAGTGTATTACCCTTATTGGATTTTTCTGCCCTAAAAAGTCAATTCAAAAGTAATCGCTTTTTGCTATTATTTGTATTATTTTATTTTTGGCATTTTATCGGAGTGCTTTATTCTAATAATAAAGAGGCAGCATTATTTGATTTAGAAGTAAAGTTGAGTTTATGTATACTGCCTCTTTTTTTTATTGCAATACCCTATAATAAAGTTGTTTTTATTCAAAGTCTTAAAGCATTTATTGAAGGGTGTATGGTGGCTATATTGATATGTATTCTTCATGCCTCATATATTTACTTTTATACCCAACAAATCTCTTCTTTTTTTTACACCGAATTATCTTATTTTCATCACCCCAGTTATGCATCGCTTTATGCTATGTTTGCTATTGTACTATTAGCAGAAAGTTTTTTTGATGATTCGTTAGCTCTATTTAATGAAAAAAAATCTTTTATTCTGATTGGATGCTTATTTGTTTTTATTCTTTTCCTGTTTTCGAAAATAGCCGTTATTCTTTCGGGTATTCTTATTTTTTATTATTTATTCAGGTGGTACCTTTCTAATAAGAAGAGTTTATTTAAACTAATTTGGATTGGTATTGCACTTTTTCTTTTTACAGCCATTGTAATTAAGTCGGAGGTAATTTCTAATCGGGTAAAGGAGTTTGCCAATTCTGTTGTTTTTAGTAA
Source organism: Flavobacteriales bacterium (assembly GCA_013359255.1). GTDB lineage: Bacteria > Bacteroidota > Bacteroidia > Flavobacteriales_E > Vicingaceae > BCD5. The sequence goes on along the minus strand of JABWCF010000004.1, from coordinate 124,707 downwards.
TCATGATGATGTTGGTGGAACTTCATTACGATCTTTTGTTTGGAAAGCCTCTGTTACCCTCATTTCGGAAAAGCCTTTTGTTGGGTACGGAAATGGCGATGCAAAAGAAGTTTTGCTAGCATATTACGATACTCATGATATAAAAATTGCCGGTGAAAAAAAATTAAATGCACATAATCAGTTCTTCCAAACAGCCTTGTCCTTGGGTAGTTTTGCAGCGTTGTTTTTACTCATAATTTTATTTTCTTATACGAGGCTTGCTGTTCAGAACAACAACATAATTTATATATTTTTTTTGGGGCTTGTTTTTTTTAATTTTTTGGTAGAATCAATGTTAGAAACACAGGCAGGTGTTGTATTTATTTCATTTGTAAATTCTTTGTTATTTTGGCATAATCAAAATAACCCCCATTTAAATAAAATTAAATAGATGATTCAGCGTAAACAAACCTTGTTTTTAGTAGCGGCACTTATTTTGGCTGTAGTGCTGTATTTTTTACCTTTAGCAGAAATGACTGCTAAAGCTAATTACATATATAAGTTGTGTTTTTTAAAAACAGATGGGGTAGAAAACGATTTTCTTTTTTTTCCATACGGGAATAGTATTCTAAATACTCTGTTGGTGCTTGTTCTTTTGGGTATTATTTTTTTATACAAAAAAAGAAATATTCAAATGAAATTCTGTGGGCTGGCTATTCTTTTAAATACAGGAATTATCGCATCTGTTTTTTTTTATGCAGAGGCATATTCTTCTAAATTGGGTGTTGAGAGTGTAAATTATTCTTATGGCTTGTTTATTCCTATTATTAATGCCATATTCATTTATATTGCATTAAGGTATATAAGAAAAGATGAAATGTTAGTAAGGGCGGCTAACCGTTTGAGATAAAAAAAGGGGCCACAAGCCCCTTTTTTTATAAATTGAAATTAGTTAATGTTTTGCAAGATAATCAGCCACTCCGGTGTGGGTAGCCTTTAGTCCTTCTTCTCCTTTTTTCCAGTTAGCGGGGCAAACTTCACCTTTTTCTTCCAAAAATTGAAGAGCATCTATAATGCGTATTGCTTCATCAACGCTTCTTCCTAGAGGCAAATCGTTAACCAGCTGATGACGAACGACTCCGTTTTTATCAATTAAAAATAAGCCGCGGTAAGCTACTAATTCTCCACGAGCCGTCATCTCGCCTTCGTCATTATAATCCCATTCTCCTGCCAGTACATCGTAGTTATGAGAAATGGTTTTATTGGTATCGGCAACAATGGGATAAGTAACGCCTTGAATGCCTCCATGGTCTTTTGATAGTTGAAGCCAACCCCAATGTGATTGTTCGGTATCTGTTGACACCGCTACAACAGCCACATTGCGTTGTTCAAACTCTTTTAACCGTGCCTGAAAGGCGTGTAATTCTGTAGGACAAACGAAGGTAAAATCTTTAGGATAAAAGAAAAGGATTACATGTTTTTTTCCAAGAAATTGTTCTAAGGAATAATCGGCTACAATTTCTTCACCGTTTATTACTGCTTTTGCTTTAAATAGGGGAGCTTTTTTCCCGACAAGTACTGCCATAATTGTAAAGTTTAATAGTTATAAATTTGTTGTTTGCTAAGTTAATGGTAAAACACCCATGTTGGGTATTTGTTTAAAGAAATATGCAATTATAATAATAGTGTTAAACCGGCAATAAACACTCCAATAATAATAGCCGCCATTTTTTTGTAATTATAGTGGTGATGTTGCTCGCTGGTTTCAAAAAGAATAGTAGTGGAAATGTGCAAAAAAATACCGACCGATATGGCTAATAAAAAATTAAAGTTTAAACCTGTAGAAAAAATTTTTTCGTTGAAATGGTTAGCAAAAAATAAACCAATAGGAGCACTTAAAGCAAAGATGAGTAGTGAATAAAGTTGCGTTCTCAATTTAATTTGTTGGCGAAACATAAGTCCTAAAAGAACCATGGTAACTGGTATATTGTGTATAGAGATGCCTATTAATAGAGGCATATTATAAGAGTGTGAGTGGTTTACCTCCGAGGCATGATGTACTTCTATAAGAGCCATACCTTCTACAAAAGAATGAATAAGTAAACTAAAAAAAACAGAAAAGGGGAAAATGCCTAAGTGAGTATGTGTATGGGCATGTCCGTGTTCAATGCCTTTTGAAAAATTCTCTAAAATTAATTGCAGAAAAAATCCACCCATTATAAAAAATCCAATGGTTTTGTTCCAGTTAAAATAAAGTTCGGGTATAAGGTGTAAGATACATATAGTAAATAAAAATGCTCCGCTAAAGGATAGTAACAGTTTTAAATTTTTGCTAATATTTAATTTTAGCAAAAATACAGCAGCACCCACTATTACAGGGGTTGAAAAGAGAATGATGTAATTTAGCAGTTCTTCGTTCATTTTATATTTTTTGAGCAACCAATATAACTCTCGGAGAATTTGTTTCGTTGAGAGAATTCAGATGGTAATCGCCAAATGTTTTTATTACTGATAGCCCGAATTTTTTTAGGAGAGTAGTTAGTTCATCTAAGGTATAGAGCCTCACATTTTCTTCGAATAAATACTGTTGGCCATGGTCGTTTATCTGGATTTTTTTAACAACCCTGTTTTTAGATATTTTGCGTGTAATATTAAATTCAACTTTGTTTATTATAATTTGCTCTTTTTCTTTTATCGTTTCCTTTACAAAGTTGGTATTAAAAAAATCGAGAATAAGCAGGCCGTGTTTCTTAAGGTTTTCTGAAATAGATTTAATGGTCGCATCATTTTCTTGTTCATTTTCAAAATAGCCAAAACTGGTAAACAGATTAAATGCGTAGTCGAAATATTCTTTTTTGTAAACATTTCGCATATCAAATACCTCAAAGATTATAGCCGGATGAGAGTTGTTTTTTGCTTCCGCAATGTTATTGGGAGCAATATCAATTCCCCAAACTTTAAGATTGTATTTAAATAGAGTGCAGGCATGCCTACCTTTGCCGCAGGCTATATCCAATACTTTTGCCCCTTCGGGTATTCTCAAATTTGAAATTAGATTTTTAATAAATAATTCTGCCTCATCACTATTTCGGTGTGCATACAATAGGTGGTAATAATCTGTATTAAACCAACCACTACACCAGTCTATTTTGTTTGTAGAGCTCATTTTGATAATTACAAAAGTAGGTTTATTAAAACGAATAATGCAACAGTATTACATTTTAGAAAAAAGAAGGAAGGAAAAAAGAAAAGAAATGGAGGTGTGTTAAAACAGAAAACCCCTCCGCACTGCAAGGGAGGGGTTTTTCCATGGCAAAATAAGCACGCTAATTTTCTAAGTCGAAAGCCAGGCTGCTACTGTTTTCGATTAGTTGTGCCTCTTTTGAATCTTGAATTTTCTCAGCGAGTATATTTTCAACTTTTACTTCTTTGTTTTTTTTGTTTGCTTTTATTTCAATCGGATTTTTAGTTGCTTTAATGGCATTTAAAGAAGTAATATTTTGTGTGCCTAGTAAATCTAACTTCAGTTCTTTTAGGCACATTCCTAAAGCAATAGCCATTTTAAAATCTTTTAAATTAAAAGAGATTTCAAAATCATCAGCGGTTAGTTTGGGTACAACGGTAAATTCAATTTTATTTTCTAAACAATAATCTAGAAGTAGAGGAATATTCTTCTTTTTTATAACTACACTTGGTGTATTTTCAGTTTCAAATTTCATATTCATGGTTTTATTAAAAGGGTTGTTATATCTAATGTACAGCCAAATTTAAGGTAATTTTTTTGCTCTTATTTATGAGCATGGTGGGGCTAAGAAATATTTTTTTAAAAACGAGTCTTATTTATTGTAAATCAACAGATAACATAAAATGTTAAATTTTTAAAAAAATACGACAAAGTAGGGTGAAAATTTGGCAGAAAAATTTAATTAGTTGATTATTAGCATGTTTATATTAATCGCAGCCTCTACCCTTAATTTTGCTATTTTGGTATAATTTTTCTAATTCGGCTTGTTCTTTTTCAAATTCTTCAGAGGGTTTTAGTCCAATCAATTCATTCAAATTAGGTTGACCCGCATTAACCCAAGCGGTGTACCACAAACTACCAATGGCAATAATGGTTTCTCTCATTCTTCTTTCAACCATCCCATTCAGCATGTCGTTGTATTTTAAAGAATATTCTTTAGAGTATACTTTCATCGTAGTTCTACCTCGGTCTTCAATAGAGTATTTTTGGTCGCTCGGAAAAATTTCGTTTAGTGTTTTTTCTAATTCTAACACAGAGTCTTTAGCATTGAAACTTTGTTCTACCGCTTTCCATGATAACTCTAGGGGATAAGAAATGTATTTGGCCTTTCCTACAAAATAATCATAGTCTTCCGAAAGTAATTCAGGAATGCGTGATTCCCAAAAACCGTGTATGCCGCGTTGGTTGGTATACTGTCCATTGTAATTTTTTGTGGTATGAAGTGGCACATGGGCGTCTCCTACGTAGTGCCCTAAATCGGCCGAGAGAGAAAGTATCCTATCTATATTTTTTTCTTTGAATGCATAGGTTAACTTTTTTACCATTACATCGATATGCCATGGAACAATACCGTATGTTTGAAGTGTATCTTCGGTAAACTTTAAAACGGCATCTGCCCATTTTTTGGGCATTACTTCAAAAATATTTTCGTTTTTATTTACATAATGGTCTAAGTCTATAAAATGCCGTTGAGCTTCTCCTTCTACTGCATACCTTCTTTTATCAGGGTCAACCGCATGTTCAGTAACAAATTCGATATTTTTTTTGTAAAAGCCAATCATTTCTGGAGGCAGTGTAAACACGGCCATACGATTAATTTTTTTATGGGCAAAAAAGCCCCAAGTATAGGCTGTTTTATTGAAATCGAAAAGAAGCGAAAGAAAAAGCAGGAGAGTAAAGAGTAAGATAATTTTTCGCACGACTATAATTTTTAGCCAATTTACATAAAAATCAGATTTTCATTTTTACCAATTTGTTATCAATAAGAATAGGTATAATATCGGTAAGGTCTAATGTTAAGCTGTATTTAATATCTTGTTTTAAATTAAGTTTTGCCAACCGTCTTCTGTGCGATGAATGATGTAAAAAACGATCAGGATCTTCTTTGGCCATATTGTAAAGGTATTTGGCACATAGAGCCGAGTCGGATATCTCATCGTATTCGCTCAGTTTGGTTATTTCGTTTACTACTGCACCAGCAAATAGGGAGTCTTCCAAGTTTAATTTATTTTTCCATCCGGAGCACAAAAGCAATACACTCTTATCTTGTTTGGCAAGCCAATTACAAAGTGCCGATAAATTAGTAAATGCTCCTATAACAACTTTGTAGGCATTTTTAGCAGTTTCTATGGCTTGAGTTCCGTTGGTGGTGGTTAAAACAATGGTTTGGTCTTTTATATTACTTCCCATGTAATGGTAGGGAGAGTTTCCAAAATCAAAACCATCCAATTTTAAACCGTTTCTTTCGGCCCCTACTAAATAACCTTTTTGCTTATACGAGAGAGCTTCTTCTATGGTGGCTACCGGAATAATTTCTTTTACTCCAAATTTAAAGGCTGTACAAATGGCAGTTGTAGCACGCAACACATCTATAATAACTACGATGCTATCATTTGGGCTATCGTAAACATTAAAAAATACAGGAGAAAATCCTACTTCAATTTTTCGCATATTTTATTTTGAAAGAAAGGGAAGTCTTACGACTTTGGCTTTCAATTTTTTTTCGCGTATTTCGATATAAATTTCAGAATCCGGTTTTGAAAGATTACTAGGAACATAACCCATTCCAATAGCTTCTTTTAAGCTAGGCGACATGGTGCCGGAGGTAACTTTACCTATATAATTTCCACTGGCATCCGTAATGTTATGGTCATGGCGAGGAATACCGCCTTTTTCCGTCATAATAAAGCCAACTAATTTTTTTGAAACTCCGTTTTCTTTTTGTTTTTTCAGATACTCCGAGTCGATAAAATTTTTAGTAAACTTAGTTATCCAACCTAGCCCTGCTTCAATAGGAGATGTAGTATCGTCAATATCATTTCCGTACAAGCAAAATCCCATTTCCAAGCGAAGGGTATCTCGTGCACCTAAACCAATGGGTTTGATGTTAAATTCTTTTCCGGCTTCAAATACAGCGTTCCACATTTTTTCTGCAACGGCATTTTCGAAATAAATTTCGAACCCTCCGGCTCCCGTGTAGCCGGTGCTTGATAAAATAACTCCGTCTACTCCTGCAAATCGGCCTACTTTAAAACTGTAATATTCAATTTCTGAAAGATTTACATCGGTAAGTTTTTGCAATGTGTTTATGGCTTTTGGCCCTTGTACCGCCAATAAACTAAGCTGGTCAGATAGATTCTGCATTTCTGCTCCAAAGGTGTTGTTTTTAGAAATCCAATTCCAGTCTTTTTCTATATTCGAAGCATTTACCACTAAATAGTATTCGTCTGCTTTGTATCGATATACCAATAAATCATCAATAATTCCGCCTTTCCCGTTGGGTAAACAAGAATACTGAATTTTTCCATCTATTAATTTTGATGCATCGTTGCTGGTAACATACTGAATTAAATCGAGGGCTTTCTCGCCTTTAATTAGAAATTCGCCCATATGAGAAACATCAAAAACGCCTACTCCGTTTCTTACGGTTAGGTGTTCGTCTGTTACTCCTGAGTATTGAATGGGCATATTATAACCGGCAAAGGGAAGCATTTTCGCTCCCAAGGCAATATGTTTGTTTTTTAAGGCAATATCTTTCATGTTGGTTTGGATTTAAATGAGCCAACAAAGGTATCAAAAGAAGTAAAACTGCAAAGAAGTTTTTATTTGAAATAGAAAGCTACTGAGAAGATTTGGTTATAAGTCTTGTCAACTAAATTCAGATAATACTACTGTAAACTAAGGTAAAATTCTATATTTGCGTAAACTGTAATATGTTTTTTCCCGTTGGTAATACTCCCCGTTGGATAATCTATTTCATAGATATTTTTATCTGTTTATTTACTCTTGTATTAGCCTATTTACTAAGGTTTAATTTTTCAATTCCCGAAGTAGAGTATAAAACATTTTCTATTGTTTTTCCCATTGTTATTGGGGTGCGTGCTCTTACTTTTTTAATAGCACGTACCTATGCAGGCATAATAAGATACACGAGCACAAAAGATGCTGAAAGAATTTTTTTAACCATTACTGCTGGCAGTATGCTGTTTGTTATAGCTAATTTAATCAGCTATAATAGTTGGAATGAAAGATATATTATCCCGTTTTCTATTATTGTAATAGAGTTTATGGCGAGTACCTTTGGTTTAATTGCCTTTAGAATTTTAGTAAAAATATTATACTTTGAACTTAAAAACCCCTCACGAGAAAAACAATATGTTTTAATATATGGTGCAGGGGAATCAGGACTTATTGCGAAGCGAACTCTAGACCGAGATGCCGGCTCTAAGTATAAAGTGCTTGCCTTTATTGATGATGATGAAAAAAAGGTGGGAAAAAAATTAGAAGGCATACGTATCGAACACTCTTCCAAATTAGAATCTATTCTGCAAAAAGAAAGTATTGCCCATATTATTATATCTGTTCAGAGGCTAAATAAATCTAAAATAGCAGAAATTACCGACTTGTGTTTACACTACAATACCAAAGTGTTAAATGTGCCTCCGGTTACCAAGTGGATAAACGGAGAACTTAGCTTTAAACAAATAAAAAAAGTAAGAATAGAAGATTTATTGGGCAGAGAGCCCATTAAACTTGATGAAAATAAAATAAAACAACAACTTCAAAACAAGGTGATTTTAATTACAGGTGCGGCTGGTTCTATTGGTAGTGAAATAGTAAGGCAAGTAGCTCATTATAATCCAAAAAAAATTCTGATGCTAGACCAAGCTGAATCGGCTTTGTATGAACTAGAATTTGAACTGCAAGAAAAAGGACTTAACAAAATTTGTGAAACCATTATTGGTGATGTTCGAAATTATGCCCGATTAGAAAATGTTTTTAAAACCTTTTGCCCCAAAGTCGTTTTTCATGCGGCTGCATACAAGCACGTGCCACTAATGGAAAATAATCCATCAGAATCTATTATTACCAATGTATTGGGCACAAAAAATACAGCCGATTTAGCAAGCAAATACGGAGTAGAAACTTTTGTAATGATTTCTACAGATAAAGCAGTAAATCCAACAAACGTAATGGGGGCATCGAAAAGAATAGCAGAGATATATACACAATCATTAAACGAAAAATCGGCTACCAATTTTATTACTACTCGCTTCGGAAACGTGTTGGGGTCTAATGGTTCGGTAATTCCTTTATTTAAAAAACAGATAGAACATGGAGGGCCCATTACAGTTACACACCCTGAGGTAACCCGTTTTTTTATGACGATTCCCGAAGCCTGCCAACTAGTTCTGGAAGCAGGAGCGATGGGTAGGGGAGGAGAAATTTTTGTTTTTGATATGGGACATTCGGTCAAAATTATTGATTTAGCAAAAAAAATGATTCGCATTTCGGGATTAACACTGGGAAAGGATATTCAAATTGTTTATACAGGTCTACGACCTGGCGAAAAACTTTACGAAGAGTTATTAACCGATAAAGAAAATACAATACCCACCCATCACCCGCAAATAATGATAGGAAAAGTGCAGTCTTATTCTTTTGAAGAAATCTCAAAAGAAATAGAGGATTTGATTGCGTTATTCAATCAACAAAACAATATGGATATTGTAGGTAAGATGAAAAAAATAGTACCGGAGTTTAAGAGCAAAAATTCTGTTTACGAAAAACTTGATGAATATTAAGTCTTATCAATTATTCAGAAACTCTTAATTTATTTATCTTTTTAATAGGTCCCGGACAAAACTCGTTATGGCAATCCACACAAGAATTTACTAAGTTATTAAAGGTAACTACAAAACTGCTGTCGGCTTTTAGGTTATTTATTTGCAAACTCATTTTCTCGGCAAAGCCGTTAAATACTTCTCCGTGAACATTGGGGTCGGTAGGAGTGGCCGTTTTTAAATTTGTTAATAGTGCTTTTAATTTTTCTAAATCAACCGGGCGGTTTTGTGCAGTTTGTGTTTTAATAGAGTCGGCAGCATTATACAAGGCCCTCATTAATAAAGCTAATTCACTATCTCCGTTTGGGTTAATAATGGGTGTTGAACTACAATTTTCTTCTGTTTTATGACTATTGCAAGATAATAAAACGAAAAAAGAAGCAAAATAAAGTAATGGGTAAAACAGGACTTTATTCAACGGGCTTGGGTTTAATTACTACACCGTGAGCTTCAAATGAATAGCCTATTTCGGGTTCTGTTATGGCTTCTACTTCTTCTTTCGATTTTCCGGCATCTTCTGCATAATGGCGAAGCAATTCTACCGTAGTCGTATCTTTTTTTGCCCAACCTTCTACAACAGCCATTCTGCCATCAGCATTTTTAGGTACAAAAAAGCCGTAATCTTTAAAGCGAACCGTCATTGTTTCACCGTTTTCTAAATCCAAATCCATCCAACATCCTTTCTTTTGGCATACTTCAGATATTTTGGCTTCCAACTTTACTTCTAAAGAATCGACTTCTTTTATTTTAGAAAGAAATTCACTTGTAGTTATTGCTCCAGCAGGGTTTATCGTGTCTCCAAAGTATTCGTTAAGGTCGGTTTTGGATGTTGCCTCTTGTTCTTTGTTTGTTTCGTTAGCACAAGAAAAGAAAAAAATGATGATTATTATGCCGGCTATTTTTTTCATAGTTTATCTCTTTGCAGCGAAATTAAATAAAATAAAAAAGCCCCGAATATTCGGGGCTTTTTTATTTTATTTAAAGATTTTACTATTGAGCTAATTTAGCAGACCAAGTTCCTTTTGTAGAATTTGTGTTAGAACCAGGAACAGTAGAAGAAGAAGAAGAATCAATCTCTCCGTCAAGTTCCATTTCTTTGCCTCTAAGAGTAGTTATATGCATAACATTAGATCTTTCTCCATTAGCATATTTTTGAGTGTTTTTGTACTCTGTCCATTTAATGTTTCCTCCTACTAACTCCCAAGACCATGTGTTAGAAACAGACTCAGTTACATTAAGAACAATTCTTTCTTTATTTTTGAAGTCATCTACTTTACCTAAGAAGTTCCAAGTTCCTTTTTCAGAATAGGTTCTTGTGTTAGCTTCGGTATAAGTGTTTGGAGTACCACCGTTTAAAGAAGAAGAAGTTAAAGTGATATTTTGTGTTAAATCATATGCTCCTTTTTTATCGAAATTGATAGTATGAGCTTGTACTGTACCATTAGTTACATAAGTATCTCCATCTTCTTTTTCAGTCATGGTGTAAGCGGCATCAGTTATTTTGGTTTCTTCTGTAGAAGTGTTACCTCCATTGTTGATAGTTACATTTTGTATCCATTCAGTAATTTTCCAAGAGCCTTCAACACGGCCTTTTCTTGATTTAAAAGAAATACCAGGGTCTCCAGAACCTTTTTTACAACTTGTGAAAGTTGAAGCTACCACAGCAATAGCAATAGCTGATAGAATTAATTTTTTCATAGTGTTCAAATTTTAGTTTTTATTGGTTTTTAAATTTTAAGTGCGGCAAAAGTAATTATTTTTTCTTTATTCCAAAAAAAAACGGAATGTTTATGAACAATTTTGTAGTTATTTTTTGTTTATTAATTGTTTATATTGATGTTAATGTGTTGTCTATTAATAAAATAAAACAATTTAATTTTATTAACAATCAACTGCATGATATTTAAAATACCAATCAATGCGTACCCTTTAGTAGGTAATAAAAAAACTCCGGTATTGCCGGAGTTTTTTTTAAAAGATGTTTATATGCTTTACTTAGGGTATTATTGTTCTAGTGTAATGGTAAAAGTAAAGTCGCTGGTATTGTTGCCTGTACCGGAACCATTGTTACCCATATAAGAATATGAGTCTGTGTATTTGTAGGTAGATTTTCCTGAGCCGGTAGCTTCAATTGATTTATTTTTTAAAGAAGTAAGCACCCAAATTTCAGTATTTTCACCACTGGATGTAGTTTCGTCTGTTTCACTTTTTGAAGAATAAACACCTGTACCAGGTATATCATAGTCGGTTGTAGTAGATCCTTTAATAGTTAAAATATTTAACAGAATTCGTTCTTTGTTTTTGTAATCTTTTTCCTGTCCACCAATAAAGTTCCACCCTCCGGTCGTTTCTTCTGTTGAGTTTACTTTTGTGTTAATGCTGTTACCACTATTTACTGTGGTGCCGTTTAAATTACGAGTAAATTTTGCTTTGTAACTTCCGTCTTTTTCAAAGGTAATTGTATATTCAACGGTACCTGTTAGATTTACAGTAGTAATATCTCCATTGTCATTTTCAGTAGAAGAATAGGTTGCTGTTCCGTTTTCAGCCTTCATGGTAGAGTTGGAAGACATGTTGTCAGAATTTCCTCCTGAAGAATAGGTGTTATTTGAGTTGGATTTAACTTCAATTTTAGTGGCTTTCCATTCTCCGGTTACACGACCTTTTCTTGATTTTAAAGAGAGTCCAGGGTCTCCACTTCCTTTTTTACAAGCTGTAAAAGTGGTTGCAACGACAATAATAGCAATTGCAGAAATAATTAATTTTTTCATGTTTAAAATATTTTTAGTTTAAAGCAAAGGTAATGTAGATTGTAAAGATAAAAAAATAATAATAATTCTCTATAATTATAGAGTAGAATTTAAATTACTGAAGAATATTTTCCGTGTAAAAAAACAGATAATTTAGCAATATGAATAGAAGAACTATTATATTATTGGGTTGGTTTACTCTTTTGGTTTTCAGTACTATCGGATGTTTGTTTATCTACTGGTGGGTTAATCCATCGGTTGAACAGCATTTTATGGGGTGTGCTACAGCGGCAACACAATTAATGTTTGGATTGAGTTTTGGTGCAGGAGCAGGCTTACTAGCTGTGACAATAGTTCGTTTACCTTTTCTAATAGAAACCAATAATTATTATTCGGAATTAATAAATTCCATCAATCTTAGCAAAAAAGAAATAGTATTTCTATCCTTTTGTGCCGGCATTGGAGAAGAAATACTGTTTAGGGGAGCTTTGCAACCTTTGTTTGGTTTATGGCCGGTGGCAATTGTTTTTGTGGCAATACACGGTTATTTAAATCCTTTTGATTGGAAACTTAGTATTTATGGCATATACATGGTTTTTATCTCGGCTGGTTTTGGATACTTATTTTCGAATTTTGGTATTTGGGCTGCAACATCTGCCCACTTTACTTTTGATGTAATTATGTTTTCCTATTTAAATAAGAAGAAAAGCAATATTTAATACATACTCTTGATAACAATCATATTTGCGTTTGTGAAAAAACATAGCCATTTCTGAAAAATATCAGTTATTTCTAAAATCCATTAAGCGTAATTTGTCCCATATTAATTTGGAGTATATGAGGAAAGTAGCAATTTTATTCGTTTTATTGGTTGGTTTAAACCATTTTTCTTTCGGGCAATTACTTCCGGTAAACCCTTACCCGCAGTGTAATACAAACTCAACGTATTATGTAGTCAATTTAAGTGGCACACCTGATAGTGTTTGGTATTCGCCCAATTTAAGTAGAAATAGCCAATGCTGCGGTGTTCCTCAAAATACACAATGCATAACCTTTGAGGTAACACTTGATACAGCAGCGGTAGCCATTGAGTTAGACATGGTAACCGGGGCTATTGCATATGGTTCGGAATATTACTTTGTAAATTGCGGTAATCAAACTCCAGTGGGTAAACCTGTATGTTTAACCGGTGTAGGGCCTCACATTGTTACTTTTTGTAAACCGGGTAACAATGCCAATATATATAGAATCAAATCGATATCTAAGCCCCTGCCGTTGCAAGATGTTTCTGTAAGAAAAGGATGCTCTGCAAAGTTGGAAGCCATCGGTTTTGAACAAAATACGGTGTCTTGGACATCTGTGTTTCCTGGTACACAAGGGCAATACAACGGATATTTAAGTTGTAATACAAATTGTTTGGAACCCGTTGTAACCCCGGATTCTAATGCCCCTTCGTATGTAGATTATGAAATAACAGGTTTTCCTTTAGCCTCTTTTTGTGGTTTTCTTTTACAAGTAAAAGATACGGTAAGAGTTTTTATTTACGACTCATTAAAAGTAAGTGCTAATCCTAATCCTGCTTCATTTTGTAACATAGGTCCGGGCAGCGGAGTAATGTTAACTGCCACAGGAATAGGTGGAGATGGAAATTACACTTATTATTGGAAAAACAGTGGAGGAACAGTTTTAGCAACCGGTAGCACATATTTTGCTACCACACCAACAACATATACACTTGAGGTAAGAGATGGCTTATACAACTCCAATTCTTGCCCCGGGTATCAAATTTCTATTCCTGTAACACAAGGGCAAATACCTATAGTTAATGCAGGTGCAGACCAATTGAAATGTGCCAACAATCCATTGGTGTATCTAAATGGAAACATACAAAATTCTAATACGGGGATTTGGGCAAGTACCGGTAGCGGGGTGTTTAACCCCGGTCCTTCTTTTTTAAATGCTAGTTATATGCCTTCTATCAACGATATATCTAATGGCTCAGTTTCGCTTATACTTACATCAACCGGAAGCGGAGGAGGATGTACTAATAAATCTGATACATTACTTGTAACAATAATGGATACAATAGATGTATCGCTTGGAAATGTATCGCTTGCCTGTACCGGAGATAGCGTATCGCTTACACCTACTATAAATGGAGGTAATGCTCCTTATGTCTATTCGTGGAATACGGGTGAAACGAGCAGTTCAATTAACGTTTTGCAAGGGGTATATAGCGTTTACGTTACCGATGTAAATGGTTGTGTATCAAAAACAGCTACTTCGGTTGTTATTGAACCTTCACCTCTTACGCTTTCGTTTAGCACTACGTTAGATAATGGAACATGTAATGGTTCTGCAACAGCTATTATAACTGGGGGAGTGTCACCATATTCTTACTTATGGATGCCATCTGGAAAAGTAACAGCAACTGCAACAAATCTTTGTTACGGAATACATACGGTAAGTGTAACCGATGCTAATGGATGTGTAATAACCGGTAGTGTGGTAGTAAATAATTTGGCGTGCAATGGTTTTAGTTTATCCGTAACCAATACAAACATTGCTTGTTATGGAGGCATTGGCGATATGGGTACGTATGCTGCGGCTGTTCCTTCCGGAGGATTGGCCCCATACAACTATTTATGGCAGCCGGGTGGACAAACTACCGACACCATAAAATATTTAGGAGTTGGAACCTACACCGTAACCGTTATTGATGCCAATGGTTGTATTCAGACCGGCACGGCAACCATAACCCAACCCAGCAAATTGTATAATGTAATAACCTCTACCAATGTAACTACACAAGGCGGAAACGATGGTTCAGCTACAGTAAACCCCTTTGGAGGAACACCTGTTTATAATTTTTTATGGAGCAATGGTTCTACCAATCAAACAGCGAGCAATCTATTTGCAGGAACGTACTCGGTTGTGGTTACCGATTTTAATAATTGCACTGCTATAGATAGTGTAACCATATTAGAACCTCCATGTCCGAATTTAATTGTAGATATTGCCGTTAATCATGTAACTTGTGCGGGTTCGTCTACGGGTTCGGCAGTTGCCTTACCTTCTTTTGGCTTGCCCCCTTATACTTTTTTATGGAGTACGGGCAGCACATCTTCTTTTGTAACAAATCTTTCGGCAGGCAACTATTGGGTTCAGGTTACAGACAACAGAAATTGTATAACACTAAAAACTTTTACCATTACCGCTCCATCGCCTTTAAGTATCGGTTTATCGCCTAAACATGTAACTTGTTTTGGATACCTGAATGGAACGATTGAATTGACTGTGCTTGGCGGCACTTTTCCTTATCAGTTCAGTTGGAGTAATGGAAGCAATGCTGAAGATTTAATTGGGCTTGACACAGGTTTGTATGCTGTAGTAGTAACAGATGCCAATGGATGTCAGATGGGCGGAAACACAACTATTTTACAACCAACATTGTTAACGGCCTCAAGTTTTAAGAATGATGTTTCTTGTTTTGGATTATCTGACGGGAATATTGATGTATCGGTTGCAGGTGGCATGCCTCCGTACAACTATCTATGGAATACAGGTGCAACTACACAAGATTTATTAAATATTCCAAGCGGACAATACACTTTACAAATTACAGACTTAAACGCTTGTACGGCAAATATTATGGAACTGGTAAAGCAGCCCGATTCTTTGCAGGTTGCTGCTTTTGTTACGAGTAATTTTAATGGGTACGGAGTGGCTTGTTTTGGTTCTTCAAATGGTTCTGCCGGGTCAGTAACCATCGGAGGAACTGAACCTTATTCCTATCTATGGTCGAACGGAAGCACAATGGATACTTTAACCAATGTAGGTAGCGGAACATATCTTTTAACGGTAACAGATGTTAACGGATGTGAAGATACAACTTCCATAACAATTACTTCGCCAACTAAACTGAACGTGTCGGCATGGGTAACTTCAAATTATAATGGCCAAACCATTAGTTGCTTTGGAAACGCTGATGGTAGTGCAGATGTAGTAGTTTCCGATGGCACACAACCGTATAGTTATTTATGGAGTAACGGAACTACCTTAGATACGTTAACCGGTGTGCTGACCGGAACATATATAGTGCTTGTTGCCGATGCAAATAATTGTGTAGACTCCGCCTCGGTTGTCATTACCCAGCCCGATTCGTTGGTTGCTATAGCCACAATCACATCAAACTATAACGGGAAAAATATTTCATGTTATGGATTCAAAGATGGCTCGGCCAATGTAACGGTTATAGGAGGAACACAAGCCTATTCATACAGTTGGAGTAATGGTGCTACCACGCCTGCCATAAATTCTCTTGATACAGGCTTATTTAAAGTAATTGTAACAGATGTAAATGGGTGTATAGATTCTTCTTTCATTGTTTTAACACAACCCGATACCTTAACGATTACAGCAACCATTACTTCAAATTATAACGGGCAGCATATTAGTTGTTTTGGTCTATCTGATGGTAGCGTATCAACTTTAACATTAGGGGGTACTTTGGCATATACTTATTTATGGAATAACGGTTCTACACAAAGTAGTTTAAATGCTATAGGGGCCGGTACTTATCTTGTTACTGTAACTGATGCTAATGGTTGTGCCGATACATCTTCCGTAACATTAACACAACCCGATTCGCTAGTTGCTAGTGCTATAATAACTTCCAATTATAATGGGCAGCATATAAGTTGTTACGGCAGCAATAATGGTAGTGCCAATTCTTCTGCTGTAGGCGGAACTGGAGGATATACGTATTTGTGGAATAATAACGCAACTACACCTGCTTTAAGCAATATTTCTGCAGGGGTGTACATCGTTACCATAACCGATGTAAATGGTTGTTCAGATACGGCAAGCATAAACATAACCCAACCTGATTCTTTATTTATAGTTGCTTCCGTAAGTAACATTACATGCAACGGAGTAGATAGCGGAAGCATAGATATTACAGTTACTGGTGGAACATTACCATACAACTATCTGTGGAGTACTTCTGCAACCACCGAAGATTTGTCGGGTCTTCTTGCCGGTACTTACTCTGTAATTGTAACAGACTTAAATGGATGTGTTAAATCAGATTCTTATACCATTGTTTGGTCTTCTAATTTAACTGTTTCAACAGAAGTGTATAATGCACTCTGTTTTGAATCTTATACAGGAGGAATTAATTTAAGTATATCTCAAGGTAAAGAACCTTATCAATATCTATGGTCTAACGGGGCAACTACCGAAGATTTATTACAGATTAATGCCGGAAAATATTTTGTGCTTGTTACCGATGCTAATAATTGCACTTTTTCCGACACATTTACTGTTGGAGAACCAGATTCTTTATCGATTGATGCAAATATTTCATCTTATTTCAATCAGTTTAATATATCGGCAACAGGGGCTAGTGATGGATTTATTGAGATAACAGTAACCGGTGGTACACCTTCATACACCTACGTATGGTCGAATGGAGAAACGAAAGAAGATCTCTTTAACTTATATGCAGGGGCATATACACTAACCGTAACCGATAGTAAGGGATGTATACTGGCACGTACCTTTACATTAACAGAGCCAAATATTTTAGAAATGCCCACCGGTTTTACTCCAAACGCTGATGGTAGTAACGATTATTTTGTAATCAAAGGAATAGAAGCCTATCCGGATAATGTGCTGACCATTTTTAACAGATGGGGTAATCAGGTGTACAGCATTAGTGGATACGCCAATCAGTGGAATGGAGTAAACAATAATGGAAAACCATTGCCTGATGGAACGTATTTCGCCATTTTAAAAATTAATGGAGAAGATATTACTTTAACAGGTTACATAGATTTGAGAAGATAATAGATATAGTAATACACATAGATAATACAAAACATACACTATGAAAACAAAAATTTTATTTATTCTGCTTAGCATTTTTGCACTGAAAACCAATGCCCAGCAGGAAACCATGATAAGCCAGTATATGTTTAATGGCTTGTTTATTAATCCGGCCTATGCCGGAAGCCACAAGTACTTTAGTGCTTCGTTGCTTTACAGAAATCAATGGGTAAATTTTGAAGGAGCACCCAAAACCGGAATAGTTTCAGTAGATGGTCCTATTGCAAATAATAAAATGGGAATAGGACTTGTGGCAGTTAATGACCGAATTGGAATTACCAATAAAACCGATGTGTATGGAAATTATGCCTATCATTTGCAAGTAAGTGAAAATGCTAAATTATCTTTTGGAATAAAAGCGGGTTTTTCTAATTACAACGCAGATTTTGGTGATTTAAAATATTGGGATAAAAACGATCAGGTATATCTGCAAGGAGCAGTTAGCCAGTTTGTGCCCCGTTTTGGATTCGGTTCTTACTACTATACCGAAAAATTTTATGCAGGACTTTCAATTCCTACGTTGTTGGCCTACGATCATGCCTATTCTTTTAATGTAGATTTAAATAAAGCTTCATTTCTTAGGCGGCATCTGTTTTTTACAACCGGCTACGTGTTTGAAGTTAGTGAAACAGTTAAATTTAAACCATCTATGTTGGTTAAATATGTTACAAACGCTCCGGCCGAAGTTGATATAACCATGAGTTCTATGTTTAAGGATATGATATGGATTGGAGTTTCTTACAGAAGCAACGATGCAGTTGTTGGAATTATTGAGTATCAGGCAAACCAACGATTCAGAGTAGGATATGCCTACGATTTTACCGTTTCAAAAATGAAAAATTATAATATGGGTAGCCATGAAATTATGATAGGCTACGATTTCGGCAAAGATTTTATTACAGTTAAAACACCAAGATTCTTTTAGTTATGACGAAAAAAAATAAATTAGGGTTATTAGCCATTTGCTTATTATTGGTATCGTGTGCAAACATGCACTTAAAAAAAGGAAATAAAGCATTTGATAGAAAAGAATATCAAGCAGCTATAACACACTACAATAAGGCATTGGAAAAAAAATTTATTCCTCAGGCAAAGGTAAATTTAGCCAGAACCTACGTTTACGTTAACGATATAAACAATGCAGAAAAGCATTACATTGATGCCGTGTTGTTGGAAGAAAGCAACTGTGGCGATATTTTTAATTACGCCCGCATTCTTATGCAAAAACAAGATTATAAAGAAGCCAAAGCATGGTTTAAAAAATTTCTGGAAAACCATCCGGAAGACGTAGTGGCAAGAATGTTATATGCTTCGTGTGCCTCTGTAAACGATAGATATGTAGATACAACACTTTATACTTTAAACGAAATAAAAATAGAAGATTTTACCAATATTTACAGTCCAACTCCACTTGATGAAGGTATTGTTTTTTCCGGAGATAGAAAGGCGGGTGCAGGAGCCAAAGCGAATAGTTGGACAGGCAACTCTTATCTCGACTTATATTTTACCCAAAAAAATACCGATGGGAAATGGATTTCACCCACTCTGCTGAAAGGGGATATTAATGGGAAATACCACGAAGGCCCTGCAGTATTTAACAAAGACGGCAACGTAGTTTATTTTACACGCAATAATTATCTGGGAAAAAAACTGCATAAAAACGAACACAACGAAAATAACTTAAAAATATATAGGGCGGAATTAGTAAACGGTGTCTGGAAAAATATTACAGAAATGCCTTTCAACAGCAACAGCTATTCGGTTGGCCATCCCACCTTATCGCACGATGATAATGCCATGTATTTTATATCTGATATGCACGGTGGGATTGGAGGAACCGATATATGGGTATCGTACTTCGAAGATGGAAAATGGGGAACGCCCGTAAACTTAGGCAAAGAAGTAAATACTCCCGGCAACGAAATGTTTCCCTACATGCATTCCGATGAATCATTGTATTTTTCTTCCGATGCCCACAATAGTATGGGCGGATTAGACATTTTTATAACTTCTAAAGTAAACAACCGTTGGCTTACGCCAGAAAACCTCAATTATCCGCTCAATTCATCAGGCGATGATTTTGGATTTTCATTACTTCCTGGCGATTCCTCCGGATTTCTCTCATCGAGTAGGGGAGAAGGAAACGACAGGATTTATGAATTTGCAAAAAATCCACCTACTTTTATGCTTAGCGGAACAGTTAAAAATAAAAAAACGGGTGCAAAATTGCCAGAAGCCTTAGTAACCTTAATTAACCAATATACAGGAAAGCCCGAACAATTTAAAACAGATAAAAACGGACAGTATAGTTTTAAACTCTCTCCTCAAACATCCTATTCAATAAAAGGCGAAAAGAAAGATTTTTTTACTGTTACCGATAAGGTATCCACCGAAGGAAAAAAAATATCAGAAAAAATGGTAAAAGATCTTATGCTAGAAGAGTTGATAATAGAAAAACCCATTGTAATAGAAAATATATACTACGATTATGATAAATGGTTTATAAGAGAAGACGCTAAGCCCGAATTAGATAAATTAGTCAAGTTGCTGAAAGACAATCCGACTATAGTGGTGGAATTAAGTTCACACACCGATTCTAGAGCAAGCGATAGGTACAATATGGTATTATCCGATAAAAGAGCCCATGCAGCAGTAGAATATATCTTAACACAGGGAATTGCCAAGGATAGAATTATAGCGAAAGGGTATGGAGAAACAAAACTAGTAAATCATTGTAAAAACAACATAGACTGCACAGACGAAGAACACCAGAAAAATAGACGAACAGAATTTAAGGTTATAAAGATAATTCATTAACCAAAGAGTTTTTCATAATAGTAGAAAAGGGGTAACAAAAAAGTTTACCCCTTTTTTATTAACTTCGCAAACGTATTTTAATCCTATAAAATGGCAGCAGAAACAGTATCAGAAAAATTAGGAACTAAAATTTCGTTTGAAGAAATGAGAAATGAATTACTATCCGATTATAAGTTGGCAAATATTAGCAGAGAAGCCTCCTTATTAGGAAGAAAGGAAGTTCTTACAGGCAAAGCCAAATTTGGCATTTTTGGCGATGGAAAAGAAATCCCACAAATTGCCATGGCTAAGTTTTTTAAAGAGGGCGATTTTCGTTCGGGTTATTATCGCGACCAAACTTTTATGATGGCCGTGGGCAACCTTACGGTTCAAGAGTTTTTTGCTCAATTATATGCACACACCGATGTAATAGCCGAGCCTAGTTCTGCAGGACGTTCTATGAACGGACACTTTGCTACTCGCAATTTAAACGAAGATGGAGAATGGAAAAACCTGATGCAGCAAAAAAATTCTGCTTCAGATATTTCCCCCACCGGAAGTCAGATGCCTCGTTTGCTGGGTTTAGCCCTAGCCTCAAAAATGTACCGAGAAAATCCTTTACTAGCTTCTTATGCAAAATTCTCTAACAAAGGCAATGAGGTAGCTTTTGGTACCATTGGTGACGCTAGTACCTCTGAAGGAATGGTGTGGGAAACCATAAATGCTGCCGGTGTTTTACAAGTGCCTTTGGTCCTTTCTGTATGGGACGATGGACACGGAATATCGGTTCCTAAAAAATATCAAACTACCAAAGAAAGCATTTCGGAGGTGTTGAAAGGTTTTCAACGAGATAAAGACAAAAAAAACGGTTTAGAAATATTTACAGTAAAAGCTTGGAAATACCCTGATTTAATAGCCACTTATCAAAAAGCGGTAGAAATTTCTCGTGAGCAACATATTCCGGTAGTTATTCACGTTGAGGAGGTTACGCAACCTCAAGGTCATTCCACTTCAGGCTCTCATGAGCGTTATAAATCGGCCGAACGTTTGCAATGGGAAACCGATTTTTGTTGTATAAAAAAGATGGGTGAATGGTTAGTAGATAAAAGGATAGCCACAGAAGAGGAATTAAACACCATTCAAGAAGAAGCAAAAAAAGAAGTTAGGGAAGCAAAAAAAGCAGCTTGGGAAGCCTATTTAGCACCAATTAAATTAGAACAAAATGAGGCTGTTTTTTTACTTTCAGAAGTACTCAATGAAGCAAAAAACGATGAGCTAAGAAATCAGCTAACAGAGTTAAAAAGTTTAAAAGAACCTGGTAGAAAAGAAATACACGAGATAGTAAGAAGAGCTATTTACCTACTTAAAAACGAAAATAGAAATAGTGCAAAGAGCAAATTGATAAGTTGGTATAAAGAGCAAAAAAGTAAAGTCTCCGAACTTTATGCATCTCATTTGTACAGCGAAACAAAAAACTCGCCTCTAAATATGAGCCCTATTAAACCTATTTATTCGTCACCAAACGAGATGGTTGACGGCAGAATTATTCTTAGGGAAAACTTTGATTACTTGCTTACCAATAATCCGAGTGTACTCATTTTTGGCGAAGATTCGGGAAAAATTGGTGGCGTAAACCAGGGTTTAGAAGGCTTACAGACCAAACACGGAGAATTAAGAGTATTTGATACGGGTATTAGAGAAGCAACAATACTTGGTCAGGGTATAGGTTTGGCATTAAGAGGTCTTCGTCCAATTGCTGAAATTCAGTATCTTGATTATTTGGCTTACTGCATTCAATTAATGAGTGATGACCTTGCCACTACACGTTGGAGGACTAAAGGAGGGCAAATGGCCCCCCTTATTATTCGTACCAGAGGGCATAGGTTAGAAGGTATTTGGCATTCGGGTTCGCCCATGGGCATGATTATTAACTCGGTAAGAGGTATGCATGTGTGTGTACCCCGAAATATGACCGATGCAGCCGGGTTTTACAATACATTAATGCAAGGTGATGACCCCGCTTTAATCATAGAGCCATTAAACGCATATCGTTCAAAAGAGAAATTGCCCGAAAATATTGGGCAGTTTTATACCCCGCTCGGAGTACCTGAAATTTTAGCCGAAGGGAATGATTTAACTATTTTAAGTTATGGTTCAACAAGTAATATTTTATTTCCTGTTAATCAAAAACTTATGTATAATGGAATATCGGCAGAATTAATAGATTGCAGAACATTATTACCTTTTGATATCAATCATATTATTGCCAAATCCCTTCAAAAAACAAATCGCTTACTTATTGTAGATGAGGATGTACCTGGAGGGGCAAGTGCTTATATTTTACAAAAAGTATTAGAAGAACAAAGTGGATATAACTATTTGGATTCCAGTCCAAAAACCTTAACAGGAAAAAGCCATAGGCCTGCTTATGGGAGCGATGGTGATTATTTTTCAAAGCCAAGTGCAGAAGATATTTTTGAAGCTGCATACGAAATAATGCATGAATCAAATCCCTCAAAATATCCCGCATTGTACTAGAGAGTAGGAAAGTGGTTTTTAATCTTCTCGATAAGTTCGTGGTGTATTGCTTTGTTGCCTACCACAATTTCTTCTCCGTATAGCCATTTGTTGTTTCCGCTAAAATCGCTCACAAAACCACCTGCTTGTTGTATTATAAAAGCTCCGGCAGCCACATCCCATGGGTGTAATGTAATTTCATAAAACCCATCGAAACGGCCACAAGCTACATACACTAAATCTACAGAGGCGGCTCCGGGGCGTCTGATACCCCTTGTTTCCTGAAGTAGATTTTTAAATAAACCGAGGTATTCAGTTAGCTTACTGAAATTATAATACGGAAAGCCGGTAGCAATTAAGGCGTTTTTCAAATGTGAGGTTTTGGAAACCTCGATTTCTTTTCCGTTTAAATAGGCCTTACTGTTTTTCCATGCGTAAAAACACTCTTTAAGGTTTATCTCATACACTACGCCTAGTATAATATTCTCATTTTCGGTTAATGCAATACTAACCGCGTAGCAAGGAATGCCATGGATAAAATTAGTAGTTCCGTCTAAGGGGTCTATTATCCAGTTGAATTTTTCACCTTTTTTCTTAGAGGTGCCTTCTTCTGTTATAAAACCGGCTTCTGGTAACAAATTTGAAAGTGCATCTACGATTATTTTTTCGGTTTGTTTATCTACAAATGTTACTAAGCTGTTTTTCGATTTTTCTTCAATATCAGTAGCTATAATGCGTTGCGATGAAATGAAATTTCCTGCATTTTGGGCTATTTTTATTACTTTTTTGCACATTTCTTCGTAATTCATAATGCTTGCTTTTATCGTTCAATTTTATAGCCTATTCTTATTTTTCCTAATCCATTATGTAGTAGGTTTTGACCAAACAGTATTTTGTTATTTTGTTTTCTAAAAGAAGACAAAACCTCTAAAATTTCCGGATTTTTACTGCCATCTAAAAGGTTGATACTTGGCACTACACAACGAGCACATGGTTTTGCAACACGGAAAGATATTTGGTTTATTTTAAACTCAAGGAATGAGTCTTCTACAAAGGGAATGTTGGTTTTTATTACAATGCTTGGGCGAAATTGTAGCATATCAACCTCTGTATGCAGCATAGTATTTAATTTTTCTAAAGAAGCGGAACCTATCAACATAAACGGATAACCATCGGAAAAATTTACCGTTTCGTTTTCAAATGCGTAGAGGGTATCTACTTTTCTTTGTGTAGTATCGGGCATTTTAACTAAGGTGCACTTTTGTTTTAAGATATCCGAAAACCATTTATTATATTCTTGATTATAAGGAATCGCTTTGCACTCATCATTCCATATTTGCACAGTTATAGGTTGATTATCGGGCGTTTCAATAGGTATGGAAATGTTTAATTCGGGTTTACGTTTATGGTAAACCCATAACGTATCTTTTTTTATTTCAACGGCAAGCAAAGTCATCTCTGCGTGTTCTCGTTGACTTAAAAAACGATGGCATTCATCTATCAGCATCCATTTCCTATCATATTTAAAACCGTTTCGATTTACCTCCCATTCCTGAGCTGTAACAGCACCCAATGATTTGATTGGATAGATGTAAATACCGCTAACTTCCAATGTGTTTATTTAATTTGGTTTGGCTATTTTATATTTTTTAGTCAGTAGCCAAATACCTATTATTCCAACAACAACTAATAATACTGAAATAATTTCGGCTTGCGTGGCTTTAAAGTTCCCAATATGGTATGGAGGATTAATGCGTATTTTTTCTACAAAAAAACGTTCTACACCATTCATTATCATGTAGGAGCAAAACATTACTCCAGGCACGGTTATTTTCTTACGAAAGTACCATAGCATGGCAAAAAAAAGTAAACTAATTATACTTTCGTACAAAGGAGTAGGATACACCGATTGAGGCAACACATGGCAGTACAATCCTGTGCATCCTTCTATTGGAATTCCTTCAGATACCACATTGTTTGGATAATTGTATGCCCATAACCAGTTTGGAATAAAAGAGGGAGTATCTAACGTATTTATAATACCCCAATCTCCATCGCCCGATAAATGACAACCTATACGACCTATTGCATAGGCCATCATAAGAGCAGGAGCACAAGCATCCATTACATGAATAGGGTGAAGTTTGTTTTTCCATGCGTAAAATACTACGGAAGCTCCGCCAATAATTAAGCCTCCGTATATGCTTAAACCGCTAAAGGATAGCAAGGCTTCAATGGGGTTGTTAACAAAATCATTCCACTCTTCTAAATTATGAAACAATTTAGCTCCTAGTATTCCTCCAACCGCAGCAATCATGGTCATGTTGCCAACATGCTGATAAGGATGAAACTCGACTTCTTTTGTTTCTGGTTCTGGCAAACGTTGTTTTTTATCTTCTAAAAATTTGAAAAGCAACATCACGGCAGCTCCAAGTATTCCACCTAAAATACTCCCATTAGTTGAGAGAATTATTTTTTGAGGATCGGAAGCAAATTCGGAATAATTACCAATGGCATAAAAAAGTTTCCAAGCAATAATAAATCCCATTAATGCACTGCTAATGTATTCTTGTATAGGAAAAGGTTTTCCGAAAGTAGTTGTTTTAAGAGAGGCAAAAAGCAGCCCTTCGTATTCTTTTCTTTTAAGTTCTTTTGCAAAGAAATAGGCTGCTGCAAAAAAAGCTAATGCCACAAGAAAACCAAAGGTGGGAAAGGGTAGAGGAATGTTTACTCCAAAAATATCTTTTATAAAATACGAAATGGTAGGGTACATAAATTAGTAAGTAGATTGAAGTAAAAGTTCTGCGGCAACATTGCCATCGGAATTTATATGTAATAATTTTAGAGAAACTATTTTATTAACGAGTTCGGGGTGGTAAGGATAATCTACTTTTATGTAGTTTTCGGTAAAACCCTGCATTACAGAATCGCTGTGTTCTATTTCAAAAAGTACATTTTTTGTTTTACCTAACTGAGTTTGATAAAATGCTCTTTTTTTCTTTTCGGAAAGGATATGCAGCATTTTGCTTCGCTCACCCCTTTTTTCGGGCAAAACGGTTTCTTTCATTTTAATGGCACCCGTATTTTCTCTTTCGGAATAAGTAAATACGTGCAAGTAAGAAATATCTAGTTCATTTAGATAGTGGTAGGTTTCTAAAAAATCGGTTTCGGTTTCGCCCGGAAAACCAACTATTACATCTACTCCAATGCAGGCATCTGGCAGAAGCTGTTTTATATATTCTACCCTGCTTGTAAATATTTCTCGTTTATATTTTCTTCGCATCGCCTCTAGTATTTTATCAGAGCCTGATTGTAGCGGAATATGAAAATGAGGAGCAAATTTTTTGGAGTTTGCCACAAATTCAACGATTTCGTTGGTTAATAAATTGGGTTCAATCGAAGAGATACGATACCGTTCAATGCTTTCAAGGGTATCCAGTTGCATTATCAACTCTAAAAAAGTTTGTTTGTGTTGTTTTCCAAAGTCGCCAATGTTTACACCAGTTAATACCACTTCTTTTGCTCCGGTGTTAGCCACTTGTTGGGCTGTGTTTAGGGTTTGTTGAATGGAATTGCTTCTGCTTTTTCCACGAGCCAAGGGAATGGTGCAAAAACTGCAAAAGTAATCGCATCCATCTTGGATTTTTAGAAAAGAACGGGTACGGTCTCCCTTGGAAAAAGAGGGTGTAAAGGTGTTTACTGTTCTTATATCAGAGTTCCAAATTAAAGTTTCTTGTTTTTTCTCTAATCCATTTAGTTTTTCTAATAGTTTAAATTTTTCATTGGCTCCCAGTACTATATCTACTCCATAAATACGGGCTATTTCTTCGGGTTTAAGTTGAGCATAGCAACCAATAATAGCAATAAATGCATTGGGGTTGTGCTGAAGGGCTTTTTTTACAATTTGTTTACATTTTTTATCTGCATTTTCGGTAACCGAGCAGGTATTAATGATAAAAACATCAGGTTGTTCTGAAAAATCGACACGGGCGTAACCGGCCTCTTCAAACATTCTAGCAATGGTAGAGCTTTCGGAGAAATTTAGTTTACAGCCTAAGGTGTAAAAGTGTACTTTTTTACCCGGATTCATAAGGCTGCGAAGTTACTTAGTTTTTTATCGTGTATTTTAAATGTTAAAAATGCTACTTACAGTTTGCTTTAATAAATTCTTCTTTTACCAAAGGGTTTTCCAATACCTGGAAAGTTAGGCCTGGTTGGCCAAACAGTTTACAATAGCGTTCAGGATTGACTTCGCGAGCTTTGTTCATTCCGGAAACAAACATACGGGTATTGCTTAATTCAATTTCTTTGGCACAGTACGATACAAAGGCAAACAGAAGATTTTCATCGGGTTTGTTTCCTTTTATGTAAGGGGCTAGCAAGTGGGCCGCAAACTTATAATCTTTAAAACGGGCAAAAACATACGATAATTTAAGAGCATTTTCCCAACTGGCCTCTTTAAAATTATAGAACGATTTTATTTTGTTTATACATGCTTCAATAATCGGTTCTGCATCATCTAAGGTGTCTACGGATTCTATTACTTTAAATTGCCACTCAATATTTAGGGCATCTGTATACTTTTTAGGAATTTCGGTATTGTATAGGGCATCGATGCGGGCCTGTTTGGCATCTCGCTGTTTTTGGTTCCCTACAATGGTATCTAGTTTAATTTCGGCAAAAAGCTGGTTAAACTTAATGTAATTGTTTATGGGGTCTAACTGCGATATTTTATTTAATTCCATTAAATCATCTTCAAAAACTTCTTTGTTTCTAAGGTATCGGAATGCTATTCGGTTATTTAATACTCCCGAGAACTTTGCCTGAAAGGGAATATCGAGTTTAAAAGGTGTTTCAGGAGAATATTTTCCTTCTGTAATTTGTTTTTCGATAAAGTACTGTATTTTCAGGCACTGTTTTACATCGCCTTTTTTGGCTGCTTTATTGAATTGAACGATACAGAACTTCTCTTCTTTTGGGCCTCGGGTATCATAGCTTACATCCATAATAATTTGAGCGAAGCGTTGTTTAGATAAAAAAGGTTCCAGTTCGTTTTGTAAGTTTTGATCGGCATTAATAGTTTGAATGGCTTTTTTCTTGGGTAATTTGGTAAGATAATCGAACTTACCGTCTTCCATTTCCATTTGAAAAAGTTGCCATGAATCGCTAGTTTTAACCTGAGTGGCTAAACCTGATTTATGTAGTTTTGAGAGTGCAGAAATGATGCTTTCTGCCCGCTGACGTTGAAGTTTGGCATTGGCCGCAGAATCGCCTTCTATGGAGGAGTAGGCGGTAATATAGAGGCCTTCTATAAAAAAATCAGGTTCTTGCAGCGTTTCAAGAAATGGGTTCATATCTTCTTCTTTGTAATCAAATTTACCTTTATCGAAAGGTACATTAAAAAGTAACAAGGAAGATTCGGAAACAGGAGTAAACATAGGGTTAAAATAGGCATTGCTATCAGGCATCAATAACATTTCTAAAGGAGTATTCGATTCCTGATCTGTAATCTCTAGGTTAGTTTTTCGAATAGTTTTGCAGAGTTTTCCGTCTATTATTACCAGTAAATTCATTTCATATTCTCCCTGTAGTTTCTTAGGCAGTTTGCCTAATTCTACATCTAATTTATTTACTTTTTTATTTTTCTTTTCGGGTTTAATTCGGTTTTTACTAAGAAGTTTATTTTTGTTTATTGTTTTAAGTAAAATCCCCCTGCTTTGCAGATTATTATTATAGATGTTGTAGTTCGGATTGTTGTATTGGCTGCGTTGTACTATATCTATCGCAAACCCATCTTTTGGTTTTTTTATTAATCGAAGCAGGGCTTTTAAATTATCGTATTTTAAATATATTTTATCATTTTCAATATATAATCCTTCCTGAAGACCATCGTAATCCTTAAATTTTGCACAATTTTTACATGCACGAGCATCGGGTGCTTTTACTTTTTTATTTTTTTTGGTAAAAGGAACAGGTAATTCTTTTCGCTTATCGGCTGCCGCTTTAAATGAATCAAACCCTCCAAAAACTACCGAAACAAATGTTTTTTTACCACCTTCGTCTGCCCATGCCGAGGCCGAAGCATAAATGTGTTTTACATTTTTAATAATAGGTAATTCTTTTTTTCCCACTTTCCATTTTAAAAAAATGGCATCACAAATTTCTTTTTCTGTTAAGAAATTTTTGCCTTTCATCGCAGCAACAGAAATTACAATTTCTTCACCGTTTTGTGTGCCACCGGCTGCCTCGATGCGTTTGCCTGTGGTAGCATATTTTCCGCTTCCCAGCAGTTCGGCTTTTCCGTTTTCAGACATTTGTGCTGCCTGAAAATCGGCTGCTTTAAAAAGGATATCATTTGGAAGCAGTGTGTCTAAATTAGCTCCGACTCTAATTTTGTTTATTTCAAAAAGAATAAGTTGTTGAAGTTTTTCTCGGTTAAATATAGAGGTTTCATTTACTTTTGTTTGGTCTTTTGCTTTCTTTTGCGAAAAAATAAGCAAGGGAAGAAACATAATGAATAGGGCCAAAAGAAAGTTTTTACACATAACAGGTATATCGAATTTTGAATGTGGAAAGTAATTGAAATGTTTATATTTATCAAATTATTTTTTATAAAAGAATAAAAGTATTACTAATAATCACAGTTTCAATATGAAAAAAATTCTAATAGCAAATCGTGGAGAGATTGCCTTACGAATAATGAGAAGTTGCAAAGAGATGGGAATACAAACCGTGGCAGTTTATTCGGAAGCGGACCGCAATGCCCCTTTTGTACGATATGCCAATGAAGCCATATGCATTGGGGCATCGCCCTCTAACCAATCTTATTTGGTAGGCGAAAAAATAATTGAAGCAGCAAAGAAATCCGGAGCAGAAGGGATACATCCGGGGTATGGATTTTTGTCGGAAAATGCAGAATTTACAAGAAAAGTAAAGGCTTCCGGTCTTATTTTTATAGGGCCCACGCCAGAGGCGATGGAAACCATGGGCAGCAAACTTGCAGCCAAGGCAGCGGCCAAAAAATTTAATATACCCATGGTTCCCGGTACCGAAGGGGCTGTATCCGATGTGGAAGAGGCAAAAAAGGTAGCAAAATCAGTAGGTTTTCCAATTCTTATAAAAGCTTCGGCAGGTGGTGGCGGAAAGGGAATGCGAATTGTAGAAGCCGAACAAGAATTAGAAGAACAAATGAACAGAGCCATTAGCGAAGCTCTGTCGGCTTTTGGCGATGGATCGGTATTTATAGAACGTTACGTGGGTTCGCCTCGCCACATAGAAATTCAAGTGCTGGCTGATACACATGGAAATATTCTATACTTGTTTGAGAGGGAATGTTCAATACAACGCAGGCATCAGAAAGTAATAGAAGAAGCACCTTCATCGGTGCTTACGCCTGAAATACGCGAAGCAATGGGAAAATGTGCGGTAGATGTGGCTCGTTCGTGCAACTATGTAGGAGCAGGCACAGTTGAATTTTTACTTGATGAAGATAAAAATTTTTATTTTTTGGAAATGAATACTCGCCTTCAGGTTGAGCATCCTGTTACGGAAATGATTACCGGTATTGATTTAGTAAAGGAACAAATTAAAGTAGCTCGCGGAGAAAAATTGAGTTTTACTCAAAACGATTTAAAAATAAACGGACATTCTATAGAAGTACGCGTTTATGCCGAAGACCCCAAAAATAATTTTTTACCGGACATTGGCAAATTAAGCACATATAAGATTCCGAAAGGACCGGGAGTGCGTGTTGATGACGGATTTGAAGAAGGAATGGATATTCCTATTTACTATGACCCAATGATTGCGAAGTTGATTACGCACGGAAAAGACCGCACAGAGGCCATTCAAAGAATGGTAAGGGCCATAGAAGAATACCATATAAATGGAGTAGAAACCACACTTTCTTTCTGCAAATTTGCGTTGCAGCACGAGGCTTTTGTGGAGGGAAATTTCGATACTCATTTTGTAAGTAAGTATTTTAAACCGGAATTGTTGGAGTGCGAAAATGCCGAGGAAGAGATGGTAGCCTCTTTATTTACTGCAAAACTATTTAATGAAAAAGCAGCAGTGAAGCAAAAGAAGTATAAAGAAAATGTTACAACCGCCTCCAACTGGAAGAAAAATAGAAGTTAGTTTTATATACTTCATTCCATGCGCAATCGGTTCGACTTGATTATTGTGGGCGGAGGAGCAGCCGGTTTTTTTGCAGCTATTCATACAGCCGAAAAACATTTAGGCATTCGCGTTGCCATTATTGAAAAAACGAGTCAGGTGCTTTCCAAAGTGAAAATTTCAGGAGGGGGAAGGTGTAACCTTACCAATACTTGCACCGAACCTCAAGAGCTTATAGAATTTTATCCGAGAGGACAAAAAGAGTTGCTATCGGCATTTTACAGGTTTAATACGGCCGATACTATTAATTGGTTTTTACAAAAAGGAGTGTTACTTTATGCACAAGATGATGGAAGGGTTTTTCCTAAAAGCAATTCTTCACAAACCATAATAGATTGCTTTTTAAAACAAGCCGAAAAGTACAAAATACAACTACAACTTAACACTCAGATTACAGAAATAAAAAAAGAAAACAATTTATTTATTTTAAATACAAAACAGGGCATTAATTATTCAAGCACCATCCTGTTGTTAGCTATCGGAGGCAACCCTCACCTATCTGCCTATTCTTTTCTTAATTATTTTCAGCACCAAATAATACATCCTGTTCCTTCGCTGTTTACCTTTAATTTGCCGCAAAACATAATTACTTCATTAATGGGCTTAAGTATGCCCGAAGTTTGTTTACAAATAAAAGACACACCTTTTGTTTCAACCGGCCCTCTGTTAATTACACACTGGGGAGTAAGTGGTCCTGTGGTATTAAAATTGTCGGCCATTGCTGCACGTTATCTTGCCGAAAAAAAATACTGTTTTATATTTTCAATAAACTGGCTTAATGAGGAAAAAAGCACAGATGCAAGCAATGAATTGAAGTTATTTAAAAAACAAATGTCGGGTAAAACAATTTCCTCAACTAATCCTTTTCATATTCCAGCCCGTTTATGGATGTTTTTAACTCTTAAAGCGGCAATTCCTCAGAGTAAAAAATATGCAGATTTTTGTAAAGAAGAAATAGAAAAACTATCGGAAATACTAACCAATGATAATTACGAGGTAAGTGGCAAAACCACTTTTAAAGAAGAGTTTGTTACAGCCGGAGGAGTTTCGCTTAAGGAAGTAAATTTTAAAACCATGGAAAGTAAAAAAATAGGAAATCTTTTTTTTGCCGGAGAGGTGCTTGATATTGATGGATTAACAGGAGGGTTTAATTTTCAGGCCGCATGGACAACCGCTTTTATAGCCTCGGAATCTATAGCCGAAAGAATGAAACACGAATAACTAAATTATTTTTCTTCTTTCATATATTTTTTTCTGAAGAGGGTCAGTTTTTCTTCGAATACAGCACTAAGACTATCTTCTTTATTGTAGGTAGAAAAAATAGATAAACCTAAAATCATGTCTTTCTTTGAAGTAGATTGAGTTTCTTTCATTCTTGATAGTGCATTTTGATAGTGATGCATAACCGTATGTTGGTAATAAAAAACCAATTCTTTAGCTGCTGCTATAAGGGTTGTGTCGTTTTGGTATGCAGGTGTTTTATTTAAATCCGTTAAGGCTTTGTTTAGTGAAAATTCAAGGGTTATCAGTTGTTTATCTACCAACAACGTATCGGTTTGCTCAAAGACTTCTTCGGTTTGGGTAACCACATCAAAAACTTTATTTACCGTTAAAACAACAAAATCGTGGTATTTCGTAGCCTTTGCTTTTTCACTTTGGCAGGAAATAGCAAGTATAAAAGAAAGAAATGCAAGAGCAAATAAAATATTCTTCATTGGTTTATTAATTGAGTATTCCATGAAATAATAGCAGAATCATCACCTGTGCTAATAAGTAAGTCCTTAAATTTTACCCACAAAATTTTGTTAACAGAATGGGTATGTGCCTGATGTGTTTTTCTTTCTACTTTTTCAAGAAAAGTTCCGTTTTCGGCACTCCATATTTTTATAGATTTGTCTCTGCTTGCAGTAGCAAAAAGAGGAAGCGAGGGATGAAAAGCAATATCATATATGGCAAAATTATGGGCAGGAATGCTGTCTATAATTTTGTAATTGTTTTTTATATCCCAAATGTTTAAATGAGCATCTCTTCCTCCGCTTATAAGCAAAGGAAAAGAAGGGTGAAATACTACCACGTTTGCAGATAAGTTATGTGCATGAAAGGAGTGCACTTCTTTGTAGTTATCCATATCTATCAGGCGAATATCTCCATTGCCTAAGGCTACGGCTAGCAAATTTTTTTCTAAATAGAGAGAGGCTTTTCTTACCTTCTCTTTAGTAAGGTGAAATAAAGAAAGAAGTGAAAAATTTTCAGCATCCCAAATTGCAAGAGTTCCATCGGCCGAACAAGAAATGACCGTGTGGTTATTTGAATTATAAAGTAAATCGAACACTCCTTTGGTATGTGATTGCAACCATTTTATTTCTTTTTTATTTTCTAAATCAACCACATGTATTCCGCCTTGAGACTGCCCAATCCAAAGTTGATTACTTTCTTTGATGTAAAGGATAGAGTAGATGGTGTGTTGTAGTTTTATAGAAAAATTCTCTGGTTCCGAAACATCCAAGTTCCATTTGGCAACTGTTTTATCGCTTCCGCCCGAAAATATAAAATTTTCTTTATCAGCATTAGCTATCGTGTATAAGGGGCCGGTATGTCCGGAATGTTTTATATATAGAGAGGTTACCGTTTTCATGATGGGGTTACAATGAAATGATCCCTTCAATTTTCGAAGCATTTTTATAAACATCCACTACATCGTTGGCACTAAGCATAAGTTCAGTAGCCGTTAAACTAATGTATTTTCCATTGGACGATTCTTTTAAATTTATTTTGCTTGTTTCACTAAATAATGCTTCGAGCAATGCCAGATTTTTATTTCCGGATTCGATAATAAATTTAAACATATACACCGAAGGCCATTCTTGTTTTTCTAATTTTTCCCTTAAAGTGTTAAAGTTTATCTCGTTCATTTTTTTTATTTAAAAGAAAATGGTATCTTGTTGTTAAAAGATTTTGAATTTAAAGTGTTGCAAAAATAGTTATTTCGAAAGGAATAGAGTTGTCTGTTAAAGACAATTTGATTAATGGAAAAACCTCAGAAATTGATTTATATATAAATTATTTTTTATTTCAGCATAGTGAATATGCTGCAATAACCCTGTTGTTTGTATCGTTAAGTAAGGAATATTACTTGCAAAAATATCCAAAAATAAATACGATGCAACGCAGGGAAATCCCTTTGTCGAGCCGGTAATTATTTATTCAAATATTAAAAATGGCATAGGCATTTTTGCAGGGTACAGTTACAGTGCTAAAGCTCTAAAGTAAATTTTATTCTTCTTTGTTTTTTATAGCCATTAACAGAGTGTAAGCATCTTTAATTACAAAATTTTTCGAAGAATATTTATCTTCTATCATTATTTCTGTGTATCCTTCATAAGAATTGCCTATTGAAACCTCAATCATTTCGAACGTATTTTTATTTACAGCTAAAAAAGCGTAGCTTTTATTTTCGAAACGAACAATAGCTTCATTGGGTAGCACCAATGCCTGATGCGTTTTTAGTTCAATATCTGCATTTATAAACATTCCTGGAATTAGATTTTTATCGTAGCTTTTAAAGTGGCAGTGCACTTCAACATTTCGTTCGTTCGATAAACTTTTGCCAATTAAAATAATATCACATTCGTATTTTTTATTGGGCAGGTGATTGGTGTAAGCCATTACTTTTTGTCCAATAAAAAGTTGATCTAAATCTTTTTCGAACACCGTTAAATTCAAATGTATATCTTCGGGGTTTACTAGTTCAAAAAGCACATCGGACGGGTTCACGTACTTTCCGATATTTACATTTACAGAAGTAACATATCCATCAATAGGCGACAATACTGAAATGCTTCTAGAAATAGTATTTTCATTTAACTTTTCAGGATTAATACCTATGAGTTTTAGTTTTTCTTCTAGTGATTTAACTCCAATTTTCTGATTTATATAATCGGCTTGCGATTGCTGTAAAACTTTGTCGCTACTTGCTTTTTCTACATTTAATTCTTTTTGACGCAGAAAATCCAATTCTTTTAATTTTAAATTTTCAACTGCCATTAAATATTCTTGTTGCAACTGAATGTATTGTTGGTCTTCGATAAGTGCAATTACTTCGCCTTTATAAATATGCATACCAGGTAACAATTGAGTGTACTTAAGGTATCCACCCATTGGAACGCTAACAGAAATCATATTTTGCGGAGGCACATCTATTGTTCCGTTTACTTTTAAAGTTGTTAAAATGGTTTTCGTTTCAGGTATACCAATTTCAACCGATGTGTTTTTTAACTGCTCATCACTTAATTGAATGATAGATTCAGAAGGCGATGATTGCTCTGATTCTGATTTATTGTTGTTGGAGCAAGAAACTGAAATAAGGAGTATTGTTGCCCATAAGATGATATTTTTCATGAGGTATAATTTATTTGTTTGTAATGTAATTTAATTCAATGATGCTGTAATTGTATTGGTTTAATGTTTTTAAATAATCTGATTTTACCGAAATGGCTTGGTTTAAAAGCATCATCCATTCTAGGTAATTTATTTCTCCACTTAAATATTGCTTTTGTGCCGCTTCTGACATTTGATGTGCACTAAGCAAGGCTATGTTTTCGAAATAAAGAATACTTTCTAAATGTACTTTGTATTCGTTTAGGGCTTTTTGATGTCGCATTTGTAATTGCTCTTTTTCGGAATTGAGATTATTTTCGGCTATTTGCGTGTTAATTTTTAAGGCTTTTATTTTTGCCGTTTGCGAGCCAAAAAACAAAGGTATTCCAACTCCTGCCTGAATAAACTGAAATCTTTTAGAAGTAGTGTAAATGATATCGTCTGCTCCCATACCAGTTATGCTTAAATTGTTATATCCAACAAATAATTCTGGTAAAAGCAGGTTCTTTTCTAGTTTTGTTTTGTAAATACTTAGCTGGTGTTTTACTTCTAATTGCTTAATGATAGGATTAGTATTAACAAAACCTGAATCAGAATAAATAGGAGGAAGCATTTTTTTTAATGAAGTATCGGGCGTGTAGAAAAGAGAGGAATGCAATAACACATTAAATTCTAGTAATTCATTTTGCAGTTCCTGCATGGTTTGAATTAGCTGAATTTTTATCTGGCCTTGCTGCGAAATGGCTGAATTCTTTTCTAAAAGATTACTTTCTCCTTTAGCGAGTTTTAATTCTGCTTTTTTGAGAAAACCTGTAAACAGACTATCTAAACCCAATAATAAGTTTTGTTGTTGTTGCAAATAAAGAATATTAAAAAAGGTAAAACTCACCTCTTTTTTTAATTCTTGTTTTCTTATTTCTAAACTTAACTGAGCATTTTTCCATTCGTTGCTAAGTATTTTTTTTTGTTTTTGGTAAACCGTGGGGAATTTAATATTTTGCGTAACACCTATTTTATTGTCGTTATAAATGCTGTTAAACTGACCATATTCGGCATTAACACTTGTTTGAGGTAAATCCCATGCCGATTTTTTAAGTTTTGCAGAAGCTTCCACATTTAATCTTTCCGATTTTAGGAGTAAATTATTTACAATGGCAGAGTCTATAGCCGCATTTAAATTAATTGGCGTTTGGGCCGAAGCGTTGTTTTTTGCAAAAAGGGAAGTAAATACTAAAAGCAAAATTATCGGTGTTTGAAACGAAGGCTTTACTTTTTTAGTAAAACCTTTTTCAAAAAGAATATACAAAACAGGAAGCACAAATAAGGTTAAAAAAGTAGCCATTAATAATCCGCCAATAACTACAGTGGCTAAGGGGCGTTGTACTTCGGCTCCAGAACCGTTACTTAATGCCATGGGTAAAAAACCAAGGGAGGCCACAAAAGCGGTCATTAACACTGGGCGTAATCGCACTTTTGTGCCTTTAAGCACAATTTTTTTCTTGTCGGTAATGCCTTCGTTTTTTAGGCGGTTAAATTCGGCAATGAGCACAATACCATTTAGCACCGCTACCCCAAACAATGCAATAAAACCAATACCTGCCGATATGCTAAAAGGCATACCTCTTAACAACAAGGCAAATACACCGCCAATAGCCGAAAGCGGAATGGCCGAATAGATTAGTAAACCATGTTTTACAGATTGAAATGCGAAATAAAGCAAGATAAAAATAAGCAGGAGCGAGATAGGAACGGTAATGCTTAATCTCTTTTTTGCTGCGTTTAAATTTTCGAATGCACCACCATAAGTAATATAGTAACCGGCAGGTAGTTTAATGTTTTTCTTTTCTTTTATTTTCAATTCTTCTACAATAGATTGCACATCTCTACCAATTACATTAAACCCAACTATAATTCTCCGTTTTGCATCTTCGCGTTGTATTTGATTAGGCCCCTCATTTAGTTCTACATCGGCAATTTGGTAAAGAGGAATTTGCAATCCGCTTTCTGTTGGAATTAACAAGTTTTTAATATCTTCTACGTGGTTTAGTTGATTTCTGTTTAAACGAACTACAATGTCAAATCTTTTTTCATCTTCGTAAAGCGAACCCGCAACTTGGCCAGCTAGTCCAGTATTCACTACTTTATTTACCTCTTTTATATCTAAGCCATATTGCGAAAAAGCTTCTCTTTTATACCGGATTGTAATTTGTGGCATACCGGCCACGGGTTCTACATAAATGCTATTAGAACCTTCTACACTTGTGGCTAAAGTGCCTAATTGCTGGGCATAATAGGCAAGAGTGTCTATGTTTTCGCCAAATATTTTACATACTACATCTTGTTTGGCTCCGGTCATTAATTCATTAAACCGCATTTGAACGGGGTATTGAAATCCGGTAGTGATGCCAGGAACTGCTTCAAGGGCAGCACCCATTTTTTCCGAAAGCTCAGGAAACGTACTAGCTGATGTCCATTCGCTTTTATGCTTAAGGATAATCATCATATCTGCGGCTTCCATGGGCATAGGGTCGGTTGGAATTTCTCCGCTACCTATTTTAGAAACCACTTGTTCTACTTCGGGAAAATCTTTTAAAAGAATATGAGCCGCTTTTTTTATTTTTTCTACAGCAGTGTTTAAATTACTTCCGGTTAAAACACGAGTTTCTACTGCAAAATCTCCTTCTTCTAATGTAGGAATAAATTCTCCGCCTAATTGGCTAAGAATAAAAACAGCAATAATAAATAAGGAAAACGCAGAAGATATTACTAGTTTAGGGAAACGCAGTACGCGATTTAACATTCGTTCATAGTGCTTTTCGATAAATGCCATCATTTGGTCGGAAAGGGTTTGTTTATGAGAAATACGTTTACTCATTATAAGGGCACTCATCATAGGTACGTATGTTAAAGAGAGAATAAATGCCCCTAAAAGTGCAAACACAACCGTTTGAACCATAGGCTTAAACATTTTACCTTCAATACCCTCTAAAAAGAAAATAGGCAAGTACACTACCAGTATAATGATTTGGCCGAATACCGCACTATTCATCATTTTGCTGGCCGAGTGTTTTATTTCTGTGTCCATTTGCCGGTTTGTAAGCAGGGTGTTTGCTGAAAAAGATTGATGATGCCTTAGGTTGTGTAAAAATGACTCTACAATAATTACAGCCCCATCTATAATTAAACCAAAATCTAAAGCTCCAAGGCTCATTAAGTTTCCGCTTACTCCAAACAAGTTCATCATGATAACTGCAAACAACATGGCTAAAGGAATAATAGAAGCTACCAAAAATCCGGCTCTGAAATTTCCAAGAAAAAGAATTAATACAAAAAGAACAATTAACGCCCCTTCCATTAAGTTTGTTTTTACTGTGCTAATGGCATTATTCACCATTTTTGTTCGGTCTAGAAATGGTTCAAGAAGAATGCCTTCCGGCAGTGTTTTCTTAATTACCTCAATGCGTTCTTTTACATTTTCAATTACTTTGTTGCTATTTTCTCCTTTGAGCATCATAACAACCGCTCCGGCCACTTCACCTTGGTCGTTATAGGTTATTGCTCCATATCGTGTAGCATGCCCTATGTTTATTTCGGCCACATCGCGAATAAGTAAAGGAGTTCCATTCGAAGTGTTTTTAATAAAAATGGATTTTACATCTTCTTCGTTACCAATTAACCCTTCGCTTTTAATAAAAAGGGCAGTTGGACCTTTTTCTATATACGCACCACCTGTATTTTGATTGTTATTTTCTAGTGCGGTAAAAACATCGTTTATTGTAATTCCGAAGGCTTTGAGTTTATTAGGCTCAACAGCAATTTCATATTGTTTTAATTTGCCACCGAAACTACTTACATCGGCTACACCTTTTACTCCCAACAGTTGCCTGCGTACAATCCAGTCTTGAATGGTTCGTAAATCGGTGGTGCTAAACTTGTTTTCATAACCCTCTTTAGCCCTCAGCGTATATTGGTAAATTTCGCCCAATCCTGTGGTTACAGGCCCCATCGAAACAGATTGAACTCCATCAGGCAACTCGGTTTGCACCTGCAACAAACGTTCTGCTACTTGTTGCCTTGCCCAATAAACATCAATGTCATCATCAAAAACAATGGTAACAATAGATAATCCGAAACGAGAAAAACTCCGTATTTCGTGCATGCCTGGAATGTTGCTATTGGCTAATTCTATTGGAAAAGTAATTAAGCGTTCTATATCTGTGGCTCCTAGTGCAGGAGCTACCGATATAACTTGTACCTGATTATTCGTAATATCTGGTACAGCATCTATAGGGAGTTTAGTAAGTTGGTACGTGCCAAAGCCTATTAAACCCATTAAAAACAGCCCTATAATGAATTTATTGTTTACTGAAAAGTTTATTATTTTATCCAGCATAAAAAATTAATTAAAATGTATGAAAATGAAAATACCAAGGAGGATTTTTCCTCCTGCATGTTTTAACGAAAGGAGAATTTACAACTCTTTTGGTGGTTGAAATATGGTTTTCAGAAAGTTTGAATATTTAAAAACTACTAAGGCAGGTATTTTAATAGTTCTATTATTGGGAATAATAAGATTGAACGATTGGGACAAGCAAATATTGAACATACTAATTTGTAAATCGGGAAGGTTTGAGTGCTCGTGATTTAATGGTAAATTAGAGTGCTCTTTAGATTCTTTTTTATTGGTGGTTAGATGAGACGAAATAAATTCAATAATATCGGAGTGTTCCGCTCTTTTATGTTCCTCAAAATGTTCAATAATATCTGGCAAATGAACAGCAAAATGGAGTATCTGCTTAGGAAGCAGTAAACTGCTAATAAGTAAAAAAACAGATATGGGTTTTATAAAAAGCACAAGTCAAAGTTAAGAAAAAAAATAGAATGAATAGATTTCAAATAGAGTTCTAAATTCATGTTTTCCCAATGTATTATATAGTATCGGTACTGGTAGGTTTGTATTTGACATAGAATAAGACAAAATGCAGAAAATGTTATTAGAGAATATCGTAATGATTTTTTTGAGTTTTCTAAAGTTGCCGAAAAAACAAGCATAAACACACTTAAATAATCTAAGATAACACGGGCAGAAAAACTTCCGCCATACCACCAGTTCCACCACGAAGACAATACATAAATTAAAATGGAAATGAAAAACATTATAGAGAACCCCTTAAATTTATTTTGATGGAATATTATATAAATTCCTATTAAACTAATCAGGATAATAGGAGAGTACAGAAATAAACCTTTTTTAAAACTAAATAGAAAAGAAATAATGTGTGGATTTAAAAAATTAAAATGTTCACCTGGATAGGTATCCGGAAAAAACATGCCGGTTTGATAAAAATACAGCAAAGGCTGAGTGCTTGTTATTGCAATAAAAATAATGACCGAAAGAAAAATCCTTTTTATAGGAGATAAGATGGTAATAAAAAAATCTTTGAATCCAGAAAAAAAGAATGGTAGAATACCTACTATAATTATATTTACAGGCCTCACTAGCACAATAAGAGCTAAAAGAACAGATAAAATATACATGGCGTTTTTACCCTCTTTTAATTTAGAAGCATAGTGTAAAAACGCACTAATGCAGGCAAAAGAGTAGATGTGAGACATGGCTGGTTCGCCCACTACATAGTAAAAGAGGTTGGTAGCAAATGAAAATAATAATAGGGTAATACCTCTGTTAATGCTGTTAATACTAAAGGTTTTGAGCAATTGATTGGTAAATAGCAATCCGGCTAATGCGTAAAATATAGCTGCTATGTTTATAAAAATAGCATACCATTTAGAGTAGCCATCAGTATCGTTGTTGGTAATATTAGAAATGAGATGGGCTACAAGAAAAAAAGGAGCCTGCAATAGAGCGGTTCCCACAAAGTATTTGTTGGTAGTTTTATTATTTACAACTACTCTGTAATCGTAATAAAGTTCTTCGCTAAAGTACTTTTCTTTCTCTATTTGATTGAAAAAGTCAAAATGCAAATCATTGTAAATAAAAAATGCTGGAAGCCATGCATAGTAACCTTTTCCATCGGCTTTAATAATATTTTTCCAATGTTGGCGACCCCAATTAATATTAGATGATGCAAATACGAGTATAATTGCCGTAAGCAGAATGGTAAGGTGTGGTATGCGTTCTTTTAGTAAATACAAAGTGTCATAAAATGCTCAAATTTAGTTTTTTTACCGAGTAGTTGTTTTCTTTAAAACTTTACAGATATCCCTGCCATAAAGTTTGTTCCTGCCTGTGGATAGTAAAAATTTTCAGTAATTAATTCGCCATAAATATAACTAAAAGTGTATCCGTTGCTGCTGTAGAGTGCATTGAAAATATTATAAGCCATAAGCGATACAGAAATCTCTTTTACCTTTTTGGCGTAAAGTAGATACGTTATTCGTGCATCGGTGGTGTAATAAGGGGCTAATATTCTTTTTGTGTTCGAAGTATTATCAAGAAATTGATTACCTACATATTTTGACTGCATGGCCAAGGTAAGAGATTTTATGGGAGAATAATCTAAGCCAAATGCGGCAATGATATTGGGCGAGTACGCAATATCAGTGTTGGAATAGATGTTTTCAACTACATCAAACCCGTTAGTGTAGTCGTAGATAATTTCGGTGAATTTTTTTATTTTATTTTGAGATAATGTCGTATTAAAATTCATATTCAGTTTTTTGCTTAGTAGTATTTTGCCCGAAAGTTCAATACCTGCCCTGTAACTCGAATTCACATTGCTGCGAATAGGAGTGCCTACATCGTTTAACTCTCCGGTAAGTATCAGCTGGTTTTTATAATCCATAAAATAAAAATTTGTTTGCAAAGAAATTTTCTTGGCATTGAAATTCAAACCTGCTTCATAGTCGATAAGGGTTTCGTGTTTAGGTTGTTTGTTTTTTGGATTATCAATAAAATCGCTTCGAACAGGCTCTCTGTTTCCTACGCTAACTGATGCATAAGTTCTTATTTTTTTATTGGGCTGAAAACTGATTCCTCCTTTTGGGTTAATAAAAACAAAAGTGGTATCAATATGAATCAGACTTAAATCATTATCGGAACCCTTTGTGTTATAAGCGATATTTCTCACCTGCATATCTGCGTATAATAGCCATTTATCAGTAAGGGAATAATCTATTTTTAAAAAGTGATTTAAATCGGTTTTTAAAGCGTTGCTCTGGTAATATCGTTGGTTTAGTTTAGAATTGCTGGCAAATTCGGCCCAAATAAGTTCTCCAAAATGAGTTCCATCGTAAATATTATAACCTCCACCTGCTGTCATTGAAAGCAAATTGTTTTTGTAATTTATATTATAAACCGTACCATAGAAATGGTTATCGAGCCATCGTCTTCTAATAAAATCACTTGATTTGATGGTATCGTTTCCTATAACAACATCGGGCAATGCGTACTTAGAGAATTCATCTTTTTTTCGGTATTGTTCATAATAACCTCTTCCGTATGTGTAATGCAAAGCAACATTAGCCGAAAAATATTCATTAATCTGATGTGTAAAATGTAACTGAAAATGATCTTGAGTGTAGTGGTCTATTTCGTTTTTATATTGATAATAATTATAGGTTCTGCCTGAGTTTATGAGATTTTCTGTTTCGGCAGAATCTAATCCATTGTTCATGGCATGAGTAAGCATTTCGTCTTGGTTCCCTTTAATACGGCTTTCCGGAGTGCCCCACCACGCCTGATAAGTAATTTCTTTTCCTGAAAACTGAATAATTTTTAATGAAGTTTTTTTATCGTAGTATCCGGCCGATAGGTAATAGCTTTTTAAATCGGAACTGGCACGGTCTATATAGCCATCAGAACTGATTTTAGAGGCTCTTGCATCGAAGGTGAAATGATTATTAATAAGTCCTGTGCCTGTTTTAAAGGTATATTTTTGAGTATTAAAAGAACCTGCCGAAGAGGCTATCTCTGCATACGCTTTTTCTTTTAATGTAGTAGTTTGCAGGTTTACGGTTCCGCCAAAAGCTCCGGCTCCATTTGTAGAGGCTCCAACACCTCTTTGAATTTGTATGTTTTCGGTACTTGAAATAAAATCGGGCATATTAACCCACCACACCCCTTGAGATTCGGCATCGTTTACAGGAATACTGTTAATGGTAACATTAATGCGGGTGGCATCGGAACCTCTCAGGCGGAAAGAAGTATAACCCACACCCGCACCGGCATCGCTGGTTGATACCATAGAAACAGAGTTTTGAAGTAATACCGGAACATCTTGAGCCAAGTTGTTTTTCTCAATTTCGGAATACGAAATATTGGTATGTACAATGGGTGAATTTTCTTCTACTCGGGTGGCGGTTACAATTAATTCGTCTAAAGTATTTTTTGATTCCTGTAGTATAAAATGAATTTCAGTATTTTCCGAAAGATTGGAAATTTGTTTTTGTTGCGTTTCATATCCAATAAAACTTGCTTCAATAAGGTATTCTTGCTGTTTTAAATTAGTAAATTTGAATGAGCCATTATTGTCTGTTGCGATTCCTCTAAAACTGTTTAAAATTCTAACGGTTGCTCCAACCAATGGTTTATTGAGTGAGTCTAATACTGTACCGCTAAGGTTGTACTGAGAGTAGCTGTAAAACGAAAGAAGCCATGTTGCTGTCAAAAAAGTAATTTTTTTCATGATACTATTTTTTTTGACAAATGCCAAGGGGCAAACACTTGCTTGGTTATTCCTTTTAAACTCCCTACGCCAGCATTATCTGGATCAGGTTCCTTTTTCTGTTATAAGACAGAAAAAACGGGTATAATCTCAGCCCTTTTAACAGAGCACCCCTATGTGAGACGGGACAAATGTATGCCCTTATTTTTGATTTGAAATAATTTGAATTGACTTTTTTAATCGTTCATCTTC
This sequence comes from Flavobacteriales bacterium, assembly GCA_013359255.1. Classification (GTDB taxonomy): domain Bacteria; phylum Bacteroidota; class Bacteroidia; order Flavobacteriales_E; family Vicingaceae; genus BCD5. The sequence goes on along the minus strand of JABWCF010000004.1, from coordinate 80,477 downwards.
TTTTCCGCTTATAATGTGAAAATTAAATTGGTATTCATTCAACAAGGCAATGTATTTACTAAAAATACGTTGCCTATCGGTAATATTGGGATGCTCTCTTAGAGGATCCGGAAACCATGGCAAATCGATATTGCAAAGCAGGTAGAGTTTATCTCTGGTATTTTTTAACTCTTGATTAATCCAATCTACCTCGGTGTGGTATTTTTCTTCTATCCAAATTTTATACACAGTTAAATCAGTATCGAAAAAAATAAACGGAGGTGGTTTATGACTTATTTTTTTTTCAGAAAAAAGTTGCATTTTAGCCATTTCTATTACATCTTCAAAAGTATATGGTTTGTATAAGGTTGAAAGGTATTCGCGTGCATATTCCTTTACCCATAATGTTTTATAATGTATGGCCAAAGCCTTTGAAAGCGTAGATTTTCCTGTTGATTCAGGCCCTGTTATAACAATTTTATTAAACAACCTTAATTACTTTTAGTTTTTTCCATTTCATAAATCCATAGGCAGCCATTAATGTATAGCAGAGCATTAAAAGGGCATAAATTTCTAATTCTCTTGAATAATAGAGATAAGTGGTAAGGGCATCAATTGCTATCCAGTATAACCAGTTTTCTATCCGTTTTTTTGCGGTTAAATAGGTGGCAATAATGCTAAATACCGTTGTAAACGAATCTATAAGGGGTTTTTGTGCGTCATGAAAAAAGTAGGTTATTACCTTGTAAAGAATTAAAGAAAAAATTATTCCACCCAAAATAATAAGAAGATTTTTAGGAACAGAGTCTGAGTATACTTCCGATATGTTCTTTTTTTTATTAGCCCAGTTTATCCAGCCGTAAACTCCGGCAATAACGTAAAACAGATAAAGAAGGGCTTCTGAATAGAGCTTTGCATAAAATATAAAAATGTAAATACTGATTAATGAACCAATAATGCCAAAAATCCAACAGTAAATATTTAAGCGTGCTGCAAGAATAACATAAAGAATTCCAAAAATTACGGCCATTATTTCTAGAAGGAGAGAGGCATTGTTAAATATCCAGTTCACCATTTAGCACTTTCATTACCATAATAGCTTTACCGTGTTTTTTAAACGATAATTTAATTTCTTTTTTCAATAAATCCATTACCTCATCATATTCGCCCACTATTTGTGTGCTGGTGGCATTGGTTTTTATTTTTATATTTTGGTATATATTTAGTCTTTCAATAAATTCAGAGATAATGGGAATGTACTCGGCATTGAGCGGATACATGCTAATTTCAATAGTCGTTTTCATGGAATAAAATTTTATAGGGGTGCAAAAAAAGAGAAGAAGAATTTACTTTTCCCTTCGTCCGCATTACCGGCATCAGGTAAAAGGGTTTCTCTCAGTCTGCTTTTGCAAACACCCCTAAAGTGTGGCCAAAGGTAATTTTATTTTTTTATTTACGATTGACTTAATAATTAATAACTTTATGAAAAATAAGAAAGAATGAGCAAATTCTGTATCCGTATAGTTCTATTGTTATTGATTTTATTTTTTTATTCGGAGCGGATATGTTCGCAGAATTACCAACTGGCCGACTCAATCTTGCGGGTTGCCGAACAATCGAATTCCGACAGTATAAAAATGATGTGTTATTCAAGATTATCTGAATTCTACAGGGGTATTAATGCCGAAAAGCAATTGTTTTATTCAAATAAAACGATTTTTCACGCAAATCAGATAAACAATATGCATTTTGCTATTTTCGGAAAATTAAAAAGAGTGGTATCTATTTTTGATATGGGCGAAACCGATAATGCTTTTAAAGAAATGGAGAAAGTGATTAAAGAGGCGGAAGCGTATAACGATTCAAGTTTATTGGCTTCGATATATAATCAGTGTGGAGTTTTACATCGTCAGACCTCTAATTTCTCTGAAGCCATGAAATATCTCACAAAAGCAATAAAAATTGCAGAGGAAATAGGTAGAGAATATGACGCTGCTGGTTCATATAATAATATTGCAATCATCTATAATTCGCAAGGAGATACTAGTAAAGCCTTAGAATATTTTAAGTACGCCATAGAAATTTATAAAAAAGATGTAAATAAAACTAACTATGCCAAGTTATTGGTAAATACAGCCATTATCTACACTCATAAAAAAGAATATAACAAAGCATTAGAAATGACTAATGAAGCCATGGAAATTTGGGTAAAAATGGATAAAAAAGCGGCTATTGGAGAAACATATAGTTGTTTGGCTGATATCTATGATGCAATGGGAGATGATAAAAATGCATTTAAATATTTGAACAAATCATTAGAGATACGCACGGCATTAAATAATCGAAGAGGAATTGCCGAATCGTATGGTCGTTTAGGGAATTTTTATTTTAAACAAAAACAATTTCAATTGGCTATTCCTATTTTAGAAAAAGCAATTAGCATGGCTAAGGAATTTTCGTTGTTGGAATTAGAAAAAGAATCGCACAACCTTCTTTATAAAATTTATAAAGAAACAAAAGATTATCAATCGGCTTTGCAGAGTTTAAACAATTATCTTATTATAAAAGATTCGCTTTTTAATACAGAAAACCTGAAAACAATAGAGCTTCTTAAAAACAAATTGGATAAAGAGAAAAATGAGCGGGAGTTAGAGTTAACCAACATAAAATTAAAAAACAGTGAATTGGAATTGAACAAACAAAAACAGAAATTTATTTTTTCTATAGGAGCTTCTGCTTTACTTATTTGTATTGTTCTTTTAATTATAGCACAACAAATTAAGAGTAAAAGAATAAATAAAATTTTGAACGATAAAAACAGGTTAATTGAAGAAAAAAACAAAAGTATTACCGATAGCATTAATTATGCAAAAAGAATACAAAGTGCTATATTACCCTCTCTAAAATCAGTAGAATTGGTACTGCCTGAATGTTTTATTTTATACAAACCCAAAGACATTGTGGCCGGAGATTTTTATTGGTTTGAAAAAAATGAAAATTCGGTATTATACGCAGCTGCTGATTGTACCGGGCATGGCGTTCCAGGAGCCATGGTAAGCGTGGTTTGTAACAATGCGTTGAATAGAAGTGTAAGAGAATTTAATATTACAGAACCTGGAAAAATTTTGGATAAAACCAGAGAATTAGTTGTGCAAGAATTCTCTAAAAGCGATGAAGATGTAAAAGACGGAATGGATATTTCTATTTGTAATTTAGACGTATCTAGTAAAAACCAAATTACATTAAAATGGGCGGGTGCTAATAATCCGCTTTGGATAATAAGGAATAATAAACTAATAGAGTACAAACCCGATAAGCAACCTATTGGTAAAACAGAAAATCCAAGTCCTTTTATAACTCAGTTAATTCCACTTAGTAAAAACGATATTATTTACATTTTTACAGATGGGTATGCCGACCAATTTGGTGGGGAGAATGGAAAGAAATTTAAAGCGGCTCAGTTAAAAGAGTTGCTGCTAAGTATCAATCATAAAACCCTTAAAGAACAAGAATCCGTAATAAATACCGTGTTTGAAACTTGGAAAGGTAAAAACGAACAAGTAGATGATGTGTGTATAATAGGGGTGAAGGTTTAACAGAAAAAGGGATTGATTTTTATAAAAATCAATCCCTTTTTCTGAAAATTATAAGAACAAGAAGTTACTTTTTGGTCATAGTCATTTCATGCTCTGAGCCGTTATCCTTGTATGCATATACAAATTTAGACTTTGAATGTTCTTTAATATCGCTAGTTTGCGTTTCACTTACAATTCCTAGAAAGTTTACTTGTAAATCAAATTTCTTCCCTTTTTCGCGAATTTTATATTTAAATTCCATAGTAATGGTTCCTTTGGTAGAATCTGGTACAGATACGGTTCCTGTACACCATTCTTTTTTAACCTTGCATTTATTAAAACTGTATACTTGGCCATCCCAAGCCGATTTATCTTGGGCTACTCCGTTAATGGTATAGTTTGTAACTTTCCAATCTCCTTCTAATTGTCTTACCACCTTTTGGTCTTTACTACACGAAAGCACTAAGATAGTAGAGATAAGTAGTGTAAAAAGTAAATTGCTTTTCATGGGTTTTGTTTTAAAAGTTAAGCGAATATAAGAAAAAATTAAAGATGAAATACAATTTCGAACGTGTTTTTATCGAGTAAACTGTTAAATAATAAAAATTCATTTTTCTGCACCTTTTTTGTTTTAAAGATATCGGTGTTGCATTTTTCTTTAAGAATAATGTAAAGTAATTCGGTACAATAAATTCGGCTATTATCGGTAAAATTAAAATCATAATCGAAGGGTGCTTTTTCTAAAAGTTTTTCGTTTGCTCCCTGAACAAAAAAATCGTGTATTTTTTTATCTTTTAAACGTACTACGTAAAAGTGTGGGTAATTAATGTCTTTAATAAATTCAGAGTAAAGGGTAGATTGAACTCCATCTTTTCCGTTAATTTCTTTAGCTACCGATTGAATAACAATATTACCTGAATCGGTTTTTATAAAAATTCCGCAATGAGAGAAAGGAATAGGTTCATTTAAAACATTAGCAATTTGAGAGCTAATCATACCATTTCCCTTTTTTAAAATAATATCTCCGCTTTTAAAAAGAGAGCTGTCTATTTCCCTTTTTTTATGCGAAGAAAGGTGGCTTGAATCGTTATGTTTTTTTGAGTCGGCTTGATTACAAGAAACAAATAAGAAAGAAACATAAAAAGAGAAAATAAATTTTACGAAATAAAAAAAGCAAGAGAAATTATTCTCTTGCTTTAAGAAAAAAAAGTATGTTTTTATTGAAAACATTGTTCATCAAGGAGATTTACTCCCCAGCAGTGCCAATCGGAATCTAAGTATTTAACGGGGTCTTTTACTCTGCCTTCTTTGTTTTTATCGTGCCATTCAATATTTATATCATTAACGGTATTCTGTTTTTTATTGGTTAGTGAAATGTTGTAAAAACTATTATAAATAATGTTGTTATGATGCCCGTAGTGTATATAACTATCTTTTCCATTATCCTCTTTCAACACATTGGTATATTTAATATCCTCATATCCGGTGGTGGGGTTCTTTTTCCACTCAATTTTAATATATTCTTGTGCACTCTTGGGTTCCTTATATAAAAGCCAATTTCCATAAGTATTATTAAAATCGGAAGTTCCCTCAAACCATTTAAAATCCTTAAACCCTCCATCTTGAGTTAAAAACATTTCCCACTTTACTTCTCCGTTATTTTGGTGCTTTGCATGAAGCTTGCAGGTGTATTTAAAATTTCCTACTGTAGTAGTAAATGCCCAAACCCATCCTTTTTTGGCTCCTTTCCATTTTGGGGTTTGGTTTAATGCTTCTTTGTAAGCTGCAACAGGAACCACTAAGTTGATAGTTAAAATGGCTTGCCAAAAAAGCACATTTACCGAAGAGTGCGTCCAATTATCATACGAGGCAGTTTGGTCTAATCGTTGAGGGCCATTTGAAGATTCAAAATCGGAACTTTCCATTACAAAAGTATTCAATGGCGGAACCGTTGGTTTCTCCCCCTTCTTTTTACTGCAAGATTGAGAACCTGTAAGAACAAATAGAACGGAGAAGAATAATAGTAATATTTTTTTCATGGCACTAATTATTTTAAACACAAATATAATTATATTTTTTTAGCATTTGTGTAGATAAAATGTTCATTTCTTTATTTCTTATTGAACCTCTTACCCAAAACCTGTGGTTACTTTTACACGAAATTAAATGTAAGCCAATGAAATTTTTTATTGATACCGCAAACCTCGAACAAATTAAAGAAGCTCAAGATTTAGGAGTGCTTGATGGAGTTACCACCAATCCTTCGTTAATGGCTAAGGAAGGAATAAAAGGCCAGGAAAACATTTTAAACCATTATGTAACTATTTGCAATTTAGTTGATGGAGACGTAAGTGCAGAAGTAATAGCCACCGATTTTAAAGGCATTATAGAGGAAGGCGAAAAACTAGCTTCATTGCATAAACAAATTGTGGTAAAAGTACCTATGATTAAAGAAGGGATAAAAGCCATAAAATATTTTTCCTCAAAAGGAATTAAAACCAACTGTACGTTAGTGTTTTCTCCAGGTCAGGCTTTATTGGCTGCAAAAGCCGGAGCTACTTACGTTTCTCCATTTTTAGGAAGGTTAGATGATGCCTCAACCGATGGATTGGAGTTAATTGAAAAAATTAGAATCATTTATGATAACTATGGTTATCAAACTCAAATTTTAGCAGCATCTATCAGGCATACGATGCATATTGTAAAGTGTGCCGAAATAGGTGCCGATGTGGCTACTTGCCCCTTAAGTGCCATTACCGGATTACTGAAACACCCTCTAACCGATATTGGTTTGGCAACTTTTTTAGCAGATTATAAAAAGGTAAACGGGTAGAAATGTCGGCTGCATTTTTAGAAATTTTTCCAGACAATCCGGACAAGCGAGTCATTGCCAAAGTATGCGAATTCTTAGAGAAAGGAGGAGTGGTAATATGCCCTACGGATACCGTTTATGCATTTATGTGCGATTTAAAAAACAAAAACGCTATTGAAAAAATGGCTAAACTAAAAGGAGTTAAAGCTGAGAAGGCTAATTTTTCTATGCTATGCAGCGATTTAAGCAATTTGGCAGAATATACATTGCCTTTCAATAACTCTATTTTCCGTTTAATGAAAAATAATTTACCCGGGCCGTTTACTTTTATTTTGAACGCAAATAGCAAGGTATTAAAGATGTTTCAAAATAAAAAGACCATAGGAATTCGTGTTCCGGAAAACAATATTGTAAAAGAAATAATTGCTAGCTTAGGCAATCCATTACTTACCACTTCTATACACGATGACGATGACATCATTGATTATACATCAGACCCTGCGATTTTATTTGAGCGTTTCTCCGGTACTGTAGAAATGGTTATAGACGGAGGATACGGCAAAAATATACCATCTACTGTTATTGACTGTACTCAGGAAGAGCCCACTATCGTTAGGCAGGGTGCAGGAATAATAGATTTATAATAATTTCGGTACACCTAAAAAACAATAAAGCCAACTTTACAGTTGGCTTTATTGTGGATTAAAACAAATTCCTATTAATTACTTTTTGAACTATGTAATTTTCCGTTTAAGTACTCTTCTTCTCTTATTTGTTTGCTATTAGCATCAAAATATTTCCAAGTATCTATTTTTACATAATCGTTAAGAATGGGGGAGTACTTTACATTTCCTTCTGCAATAACATTTCCGTTTTCGTGATAATCTTTTTGAGAATAAATGTAATCTTTTTTGTTTGTCATTATCATTTGAGATTCTATTTGCCCATTTTTATACCAAGAAATTTTTTTAGTATAGTATTCCCCATTTTTGTCCATTATTTCACTCGACTCGGGTTTCCCATTATCGTAGTATTCATCGTACTTTATAGGGTTGCCTTCTCTGTATTCAATTTCAGCTTTCAGGGTGCCGTTAGAGTGATATAAGATGAGTTTACTACGGTAATCATCTATGGCCCTAAAATCTCTTTCCAGTTTGCCATCAGGGTAATAATTTTTATACATTTTTAATTTACCCTCGGCATAAAAACCTTTGTGTAATAATTGATCGTTAGTATAAAAATCGCTAACCCATCCGGTGCAAGCATAACCTGTACAATTGCGAACCGAATCGCCTCCCAAGTAAAAGTTTAATTTTTCATAACGCATAATGCCATACACCGAGTCTATAACCTGTGAAGGCTCGTAAACCTCGTGATATAATTTTTTGCTTAATAGGTTATTTTGAGAATAACCGGAGAGGAAACTAGATAAGCAAAAGACGATGATTAAAAATTTATTTTTTCTCATAAAATTTTTCAAATATACTAATTGCTAAGAAATTTTCATGCCGAATTTTTATCGATATCCATTTTACGTATTTTAAACCCAATAGCTGCAATTAGTACAGACATTAAGGGACTTATCAGATTAAAAAAGCAATACATCCAATACGTTCCGGTAGCTACTCCCAAAACAGAGGCTTGTGTGGCTCCGCAGGTATTCCACGGAAAAAGTACCGATGTAACCGTGCCCGAATCTTCTAAGGTGCGGCTTAGGTTTTCTGGTTTTAATCCCCTGTTTTTAAAAACAGGGGCAAACATTCTTCCGGGAACAATAATTGCCAAATACTGGTCGGAGGCAGTAGCATTAAAAAACACACATGTTCCTGCGGTAGTGGCTATAAGCGAGGTTGTGTTTTTTGCAAATAACACCACGCGGTTTGCAATTGTAGCTAACATACCGCTACTTTCCATAATTCCGCCAAATACCATAGCACAAATAATTAACCATATGGTATTTAGCATTCCATACATTCCTTTTGTTTTAAGTAATTCGTTAATGCTTTCGTTAGTCGTAAGTACTTCGGTAGAACTGCTCATGGCATTAATTACGGCAATATATCCCGATTCATAATAAGAATAACTGCCTCCGGCAATTTCGGTTACAATACTTGGCTGAAAGATTACTGCACATAGACCACCCAAAAGACTACCTAACAACAGTACAAGAATGGCCGGTACTTGCTTAATAATTAAGATAATTACTATTATTGGAACGAGAAATAACACAGGATTTATATAAAATTTATTTTTAACTGCTTCCATTAGCGAAGCAACTTCTAAATCTTGAGAAGATGTTTGATGAGTAAAACCAATGATTAAAAAAATTAAAAGAGTGAGAACTATGCTCGGAATGGTAGTAATAGCCATATATCGGATATGGGTAAATAAATCGGTGCCTGCCATAGCGGGAGCAAGGTTGGTAGTGTCTGATAATGGCGACATTTTATCTCCAAAATAAGCACCCGAAATAATGGCTCCGGCAATTAGCCCTTCGTGAAAGCCTAACGCTTTTCCTATAGCAAGCAATGCAACACCAATAGTAGCCACTGTACTCCAAGAACTTCCTGTGGCTACAGAAACTACGGCACAAACTAAACAGGCGGCAAATAAGAATATCGTTGGAGTAAGTATTTTTAATCCGTAATAAACCATAGCCGGAACAATTCCACTTATCATCCATGTTCCTGCTAAAGCCCCTATTAAAAGAAGAATTAGCAAGGCAGGCAAAGCTGAACTTATACTTTTTAATACCCCATCAAATAAATGGTTCCAATGAATACCCTTTATGATGGAAATTATAGCAGCTACCGATGCCGCCATTAAAAGAGCAATCTGATTTGCCCCTCCCAATGCATTATCACCAAAAAGAAAAACATTGGTAGCCAACAACAACATTAATACTATGATGGGTAAAAAAGCTAGCCACAAGGAAATTTTAACTTCATGCATCATGTGATGAAAAATATGTCGCAAGATACTAAGAGTAATTTAATTGAAACTATCTACAAGAGTTCTGTTAATGTTTTATCTTCTATTTTAGAGGTAAGCCAAGCTTTAATATTGAACGACATCAGGTATTTTGCATTTTCCAAGTCTTTTTCTAATTCTGTAATTTTTTCTCTTAGGCTCACAAATGCAGGAATAAAATCACTTTTTTCCGGAAAACTTTTTTTGGTGTAGAACGCATTAAGTATGGTATTTTCAATAGATTTTAAACCTACATTTTTCATCAATCGGTTTTTGGTTGAGCGTATTATATGGTTCATTAGGGTGTAATTCTCTCTTTCGTAATGAATAATTACTTGCATTACGGAAGCAAAAACATGTAAGTGGGTGCGAATGTCTATTTTAAAATTTTGATTTATGTAATTCAAAATATGTAAAGCTTCGCTGTATTTATCGGTTACAAAATACAAATAGGCTAAGTTATAATAGGCTAGAATTAACTGAGGTTCAAGATTTGTTGCAGGTAGTTTTAGTATTTTCTTTTCGATTTGCTTGGCTTGTTTAAGTCCTTTTTCATAGTTTTTAGAACTTAAGGTGTTTTGTAAAAAATTTATAGCAATGGTAATTTCTAAATTACAAAGTGTATACGTAAAATTTTCCGGAATTTTTTTAGATACCTCGTTTCGTAAAAAAAGTAGTTTGTCTTCTACTAAAAGGTGTTTTTTTTGGTGTATAGCCAGCATTAAATAGTTTTGATAACTTATTATGTAACTCAGTATGTTGCTAGAAAATACTTTTGCGTTTTCTTCAAATAATCCGAGCAGTTTGGTCATGTTTTTTATGGAAGGCTCAAAATCGTTTTGCATCCACTGTAAACCACTCTTAAGAACATAGTAATACATTTTGGCCGTTAAGCAAGTGGCTTTATCTTCGTTTGCTAAAAGCTCTGATGAGACGATGCGTTTTAATTCGTTTAAATTCTCCTCGCTTCTAATAGAGCCCGTTTTAAGTAAGATCATTAATTCATTCGAGAGAGAATGATACTCGTTTATATTTTGAACACAAGAGATGGCGTGGTTCCGTTCTTTTATAATTCTCCTCAGTTCATCGGCATTTTGCGGACTAATAGCATTGATTACTTTTTCTTCCCATTCCAATAATTCTAGTATTAAATAATAATTATCATGTTCAGACGCATTTTTTTTATTCTTTACTAATAAGGTAAACGCCTCATTAAATAACATTTTTTCGTACAATAATTGGGTTTGAATAGCAAAACGGTGTGTGGTATTTTGTGTGTTTCTTATATAATATTCTGTAAGTAATTCAATTAAATTATAATAGGCAATACTCTCCATTTTAGGCGAGGCCTTACTTTTCTTTTTAATCGGTCTCAATATTTCCAAAATGAATTTATCTAAAGAATCAGGTGTTGTTTTTTTTAGTATTAAACTTTCTATGTAATGAACCTCGTTTTTGTTCATTTTGCTTAAAAGTGTTGATAACTTGCTATTCATTTGCTTAGAAAAAAAAACAGAGTATTTGTGATATTAATATTCTGCAAATCAGTAATTAAGGATTAATAATATAATTAATTATTCGGAAAATTACATTATTTTTATCAAACCAAATAATTTGCTTTAAAATAAATTTGCATTCAAATCATAAAAAAATAACAATGAAAAACTTATACCTAAAACTACTTAGCCTGTTGATTGTTCAGGCTTTTGCTTACCAAACAGCTCATGCGGTTATGGTGCAAGTGGGTACCCTTGGTACAACAACTACAACAACGTCCAATACCCCATACAAAACATTTTGGGAAGATGGGAGGAGCCAATACCTTGTATTAGCCAGCGAAATTATTTCCAATGGAGGAAGTGCCGGTAACATTAATAGTTTAGCATTTAATGTGTCTACTGTAGACGCAATACCCCTGAATGGTTTTACCATTAAGATAGGAGCTACTGCATTAACAGCTCTAACAAACACGTTTCAACCCAATGGTGGTTTTACTACTTGTTACTCGGCAACAGTAAATGGTACTTCATTAGGTTGGAATACTTATATTTTTTCTTCCCCCTTTGTATGGAATGGCTCTGATAATATTATTGTAGAGGTGTGTTTTGATAATGCTTCCTACACAAATAATTCCGGAGTTCATTTTAACACGCTGGGTTTTAATGCCAACACACACCGTAATGCAGATGGGCAAATAGGGTGTACAATGACGGCAAGTGGTGTATTAGCTAACCGCCCGGTAATGCTTTTTGATATAGCAACCGGTATGTGTATAGACCCCCCTACAGCGGGAACAACGGTATCGTCTAAAAACCCTATATGTCCTAGCACAAATTTTAATTTGAGTTTAGTAGGAGGAACAACAGGAATTGGACAAACCTATCAGTGGCAGGACTCGCCAAATGGCTCTGTTTGGTCTAATATTCCTGGAGCTACAAATGCAATGTACACGGGCACTATAATTAATCCAACTTATTTTCGTTGTATGGTAACTTGCGGAATGGGTACAGACTCATCATCTGTGCTGTTACAAAATGTACTACCTGGTTATGTTTGTAATTACTGCCCTTCGTATTCTACTAGTACGTCTGATTCTAAAATTGATTCTGTTTATTTTAACACTATAATTTCGGGGTCATTACCTTCTTCGTGCGAATCTTATACAAATTATTATAATTTAAACACTACCGTAAGCAAGGGTAATTCCTATCCTATTAAAGTTCGGGCAGGAACGTGTGGTGGTAATTACACCCGCTACGGAAAGGTTTTTATCGATTATAATCATGATGGCATTTTTTCAGACCCTGCGGAATTAGTATTTTCATTTGGACCAACCACATTACCTCAGCAAAATTTTTTGGGAAATGTTTTTATTGCTGGTAGTGCATTAACAGGATTAACAGGTATGCGAGTTGTACTCACAGAAACAGGTTCATTAGCAGGAGTGTTGCCTTGTGGAACTTATAGCTGGGGCGAAACAGAAGATTATTTAATAAATATAACAGGCCCAGATGATGATGCCGGCATAACTTCTATTGATTCTCCGATTATTCCTTCTTGCTTAGTGGGCCTTTCGAATATTTCTTTAACACTAAACAATTGGGGAAATAATAATCTAACTACAGCAACTATAAATTATTCTGTCAATGGTCTGTTGCAATCTCCATACTCATTTATCGGAAGTATTGCTCCTGGAGGCACTCAACCTGGAGTAGTTATTGGGTCGTATAATTTTTTAGGTGGAGAAGTGCTTAAAGTGTGGACAAGCAACCCAAATGGAGTGCTTGATGCATTACCAATGAATGACACTTTGCAAGTTGTTGTAGCTACAGGTTTAGCCGGAACATACACTATTGGTGCAGGTGGGGACTATAATTCTTTTAATGATGCAGTAAATGATTTGAATAATTTAGGAGTTTGCGGTTCAGTAGTATTTAATGTTGATAACACAACATTTAATGAGCAAATTATTTTGTCTAATGTAACTAATATGAGTGCAGTAAATACCGTAACATTCCGTGGTACAGGTAGCAATTCTAAATTGCAATATAACAGCACAACCCCTGCCGACAACTATGTAATCCGTTTTAATAATGCCGACCATTTTATTATAGATAGCTTAATAATTGAAAATACAGGTACCACATACGGTTATGTGTTGGAGTTTTTGGCAGGAAGCGATTCTAATATGGTATCAAACTCTACTTTGCGTTCTGATACATTAACCTTTTCGACTTCTACTACAATGAGTGTTGTTTATTCACCTTCCGGTGTAAATAACCATTCAAACTCCTTTATGAATAATCAAATTCAAGGAGGAAGCTATGGTATATACTGGTACGGTATTTCTGGAACAAACCTTGCTAAAAACTTATTGGTAGAAAACAATATTTTTTACAATCAGTATTTCAGAGGACTTAATTTATACTATCAGGAGAATATGAAAATACGTAATAATAACATAAAAACAAATTCTTCCTATACCGGCCTAGCTTATCAGATTTATATGTTTACATGCAACAATGGTTTTGACATAAGCGGGAATAAACTGAACTGGCAAAAAACAATGGGCACTCATTATGGTATCTATGGAGGTACTCTAAATAATTTAAATAACAAAAAAGGCTGGATATACAATAACTTTATTTTAACAGGTGATACATTAAACGCATCTTCTGCATACGGTATATATCTATCTTCGGCTCTTTATACCAATGTGTATAATAATAACTTTTATGCAAGAAATAATTCGGCAGCTAACTACGGTATTTATTATACAGGAGGCGGTAATAATGAGTTATTGAACAACAATATTGTTTTACCTAAATCGGGTACAGCCGTTTATGTGGGCGGAACCGTTAATATAGCAAATAGCAATAACAATAATTTGTTTGCACCTAATGGCAATATTGGATACTACAACGGTATTACATACACAACATTAAACAGCTGGCAAGTAAATACCGGTTTTGACGCTTCCTCTTTAAATATTGACCCAATTTATGCCGGTTATACTGACCTGCATACCTGCGAGCAAACATTAGTTGGAGCGGGTGTTGATATTGCAACTATTACCGAAGATATTGACGGAGAACAAAGAGACAGCAATAAACCATACATAGGTGCCGATGTGTTCTTTGATTTATCTGCCGACTTATTGGGAGCAGAAGTAAGCAAATGCCCCCAAGATGCAGTAACCCTAGAAGTACAAGGCGATAGTACACAAATTCTAAGCTATAGTTGGACACCAGGCAACCTTACCACTCCAAGTATTAGTGTAAGCAATGCAGGCTGGTACTACGTAACCATAACAACAGCATGTGGCTCAGCAACAGACTCTATTGAGGTAATAAATGAACCTTTGCCCATTGCTAGTTTCAACATTACCACCACTAATCAGTTAACAGCGGTATTTGCCGATGCCTCTACTAATGCCACTTCGTGGACATGGAATTTTGGTGATGGAAACAGCAGTACACAACAAAACCCTTTCCACATCTACAATCAATCAGGAACGTATACCGTAACCTTAATTGCTTGCAATGATTGTGGCTGTGATACCACCACACAAGTGGTAACAGTATTAGCCAATAGTGTAAATGAAAACTTCTTGCAAAACGTAGTAAGCATTTACCCTAATCCGAATAAAGGCGAGTTTACCATTAGTATGAACGGGGTAGCAAATGCACAAATAGAAATTACTACCATTCAGGGACAGGTTGTTTATACAGAGAAAATAAGTGCAAACGGAAGCATAAATAAAAACATTCACTTAAACAATGCAACCGGTATGTACTTTGTTAAAATTATTGCCAACGAACAAACTATGATTTCTAAAGTAATTGTTGAGTAGTAGTTACATTAATTTAATACAAAAAAAGGGCTGCATGTGCAGCCCTTTTTTTATGATTTATTAATAAAAATTCTATTTTTTTTCTAACACTCTACCCAAGCCTTCGGCCGCAAGGGTGTAATCAGGCTGAATAGACAGAGCTTGTCTGTAATTTGTTTCAGCATTTAACCAGTCTTTCATTAGTTCATAGGCGTATCCTCTGTTATAATAGGCTTCGTAATAATTGCTACGTGCCTCAATGGCTTTAGAAAAATACTTAACCGCTTCGGGTAGTAAATGTAGTTGAACTAAATGCAAGTAACCTAAATTAAAATAGGCTAATGCGTTATGTTGGTCAATAATTAAAATTTGATTATAGAATTCTATTGCTTCGTTGAATAAATTATTTTCTTGGCAGTACATACCGAGGTTATACATTGCCTCTATGCTATTGGGTTTCAATTTAAGAGCATTTAAATAATATTGCTTGGCTAATGGATTTCTTTTATTTGCAAACAATACACCTAGTTGTATATACGCATCGTAGTAGTCGGGGTTTTGTTCAATGGCTGTTTGCAGACTGGATATGGCTTTTAAAGTATCTTCATTTTCCATAAAAATTATTCCTTTCATGTAATAAGCCTGAAAATTATAGGCATCGGCTTTTAATACATGATTGATATACTCCAATGCCTGTTTATTATCTCTTAAAAACATGGATACTTCTGCAAGTTTTAAATTGGTTTCGGCATTATTGGGGTTTAAACGCAACGAAGTATTTAGAACTTCTTTTACTTCTGCTATTTTTTTCTGAAAAAGTAAGTAATCCGCTTTTAGTATGTAATACTCCGGTTTAAGTGAGTCTAATTTAATGGCTCTGTCAACATCGGCAAGTGCAGAGGGTATATCTTGTCGGTTGGCATATAATTTGGCTCTTTCTATATAAAGGGTGGGGTTAGCAATATCATTTTTGATTTTCTGATTTATAACAACAAAAGAGCTATCTTTTGTATTTTCCGTTTTTGTAATAGGTTCGTTTTTTACTTCGTTTTGATTTCTACAAGAAATAAAGTAGATAGAACCAAACAGAAGTGCAGAATAAATTATTTTTTTCATTTTAAATACATTAAAAAAGGAAGCCCGAATTGTAAATTCGGGCTATAAAGGTATGAAATAATAGGGAAGTGATTTATTTAAGTAGTTCTTTTAGTTTTACCTCTAATTCTTCCATTAATTCGGGATTATCTTTCAGCACTTGCTTTACAGCATCTCTACCTTGTCCTAATTTTGTATCGCCATAACTAAACCAACTGCCACTTTTTTTAATAACTCCTTTCTCGGCACCTAAATCAATAATTTCGCCCACTTTAGAGATTCCTTCACCATACATAATATCGAACTCGGCAGTACGGAAGGGGGGGGCTACTTTATTTTTAACTACTTTCACTTTAATTCTGTTTCCTATTACGTTTTCTGCATCTTTTATTTGTCCGGTTCTGCGAATATCTATACGAATGGAAGCGTAGAATTTTAAAGCGTTTCCACCTGTAGTGGTTTCAGGATTACCAAACATTACTCCAATTTTCTCGCGAAGTTGATTTATAAAAATGCATACGCATCCTGCTTTACTAATGCTTCCGGTAAGTTTTCGCAGGGCTTTAGACATTAGTCGGGCATGCAATCCCATTTGAGAATCGCCCATTTCTCCTTCAATTTCTGCCTTAGGCGTAAGGGCGGCTACCGAATCAATTACAATGATATCGATGGCTCCGGAGCGAATTAGATTATCAGCTATTTCTAAGGCTTGTTCTCCATTATCGGGTTGAGAAATGAGTAGATTTTCGGTATCTACCCCAAGTTTTTCGGCATAAAAACGATCGAATGCATGCTCTGCATCTATAATGGCGGCAATACCTCCTCGTTTTTGAGCTTCGGCAATGGCATGTATGGCCAAGGTAGTTTTACCCGATGATTCAGGTCCGTATATTTCAATTATTCTTCCTTTGGGAAGCCCTCCAATACCTAGTGCAATATCGAGAGTAAGGGAACCTGTAGGGATAATTTCAAGAGATTGGTCAACCGCTACTTCATCGCCCAACTTCATAATACTTCCTTTTCCGAATGTTTTTTCCAGCTTATCCATAGTAAGCTGTAGGGCTTTTAATTTTTCTTTGTTTAGTTCTTTAGTTTCGGCACTCATAGTATATTTAGTTTATTAGTTACTAATTAGTTTTAAAATTTGTTGGGAATGATTTTTTGTATCTACTTTATCAATTCGGTTTAAAATTACGCCATTTTCATCAACAATAAAAGTAGTTCTGAAAGTGCCGTGGTATGTTTTGCCCATAAATTTTTTCTCGCCCCAA
This sequence comes from Flavobacteriales bacterium, assembly GCA_013359255.1. Classification (GTDB taxonomy): domain Bacteria; phylum Bacteroidota; class Bacteroidia; order Flavobacteriales_E; family Vicingaceae; genus BCD5. Next base: position 63,443 of record JABWCF010000004.1, on the reverse strand, counting down.
ACACCAAAGGCATTTACGGCATCTTTGTTTATATCTGAAAGGAGGAAATAGGGTAATTGGTATTTACTGGCAAATTTTGTGTGACTGGTTTCGTTGTCGGTACTGATGCCAATAATTTCAAACCCTTTGCTTTGAAGTACCGCGTAATTATCCCGCAAATTACATGCTTCAGTAGTGCAGCCAGGAGTCATATCTTTTGGATAAAAAAACAGAATTATTTTTTTGCCTCGAAAGGATTGAAGAGAAACGAATTTTCCGTTTGAATTCAAAAGCGAAATAGAGGGAATAGATTCTCCTTCGGATAGTTTTTTCATAGGTATAACGAAGCAATTACAAAGTAGCGAAAAGTTTATTCTTGATTAAAGAAAACATGGGTTTTTAGTTTTCAACAGTCGGTTTTTTCAGAAAAATTTCACTGTAGTATTTGCAAAATGGTTTTAACTCGCAAATCGCACATTTAGGATTACGGGCTACGCACACATACCGTCCGTGTAAGATTAACCAATGGTGAGCTTTTGCAATTATTTTTTCAGGTAAATAAGTAGTTAGCTGTTTTTCGGTTTCAAGAGGAGTTTTGGCATTGGTTGTTAAGCCAATACGAGCGGAAACCCTGAAAACATGTGTATCTACAGCCATAGCCGGTTTGTTGTAAACAACAGATGCTATTACATTGGCTGTTTTACGACCTACTCCAGGCAGTTTTTGCAGCAAATCGATATCAGAAGGGACTTTGTTTTTAAATTCATTTACGAGCATTTTAGCCATTGATACTAAGTGCTTTGCTTTATTGTTTGGGTAGCTGATGCTTTTTATGAATGAATATACTTCTTCCGGCTTTGCTGTGGCCAACATTTTTGCTGTTGGAAATTGTTTAAAGAAAATAGGGGTTACCAGATTTACCCTTTTATCGGTGCACTGTGCCGAAAGAATTACAGCTACCAATAATTGGTAAGGATTTTTATATTTAAGTTCTGTTTCTGCATTGGGCATTTTAGAACTGAAGTGTTCTATGAGCCTTTTGTATCTTTGTTTCTTGCTTAGAGTCATTATTCCTGTTAAACAGTCAATTATTTTTTTTGTTCTAGGCAAAACAAGTGTATTTGCGAAGAATGTATCAATCTTTATTTATATTTGAAAATTCAGATAAAAAATTGGAAAAAGAACTTATTAATATAAAATTCGTTTGTTGTTTAATCTTATTGCTGTTTATATTTTCGCTTTCAGAACCGAAGGCTCAAACGGTGAAAGATTCTGTTAAGATTGATAGCGTAGATATCTATGAGATGTCTTTAGAACAATTACTTAAATTAAAAGCCTATACCCCTTCAAGTGAATTAGAAGAACTAATCAATTCACTTATTATATCGGCTTCTCAAAAACCAATGAGTTACAGAGAATCGCCCAACATTGTTTCTTTAATTACTGCCGAAGAAATAAAAAAATCGGGAGCCCGCGATTTAATAGATGTGTTGAGAATGTTGCCCGGATTTGAATTTGGGATGGATGTGGAAGGTGTTGTAGGTATTGGGATTAGAGGAAACTGGGCGCACGAAGGTAAAATATTGTTGCTGATTGACGGGCAAGAAATGAATGAAAATTTATTTGGAACCACTCAGTTTGGAAATCATTACCCCATCAATAATATTAAAAGGATAGAAGCAATAAGGGGGCCGGGCTCTGCCGTAAATGGAGGGTATGCCGAATATGGAGTAATCAATATTATAACCTTTGGAGGTGAGGATATACAAGGAATATCGGCCAATGGAGTAATTGGCCAAATGCTAGACGCTATCGGTCGTAAAAACATAAGTTTAGCAGCCGGAGATAAATGGAAAGATTTTGATATTTCTTTATTCGCTAATTTATCCGAAGCCATACGCAGTGATGCAGAATATACAGATGTATTCGGAAGTGCATACAATATGGCTAATCATTCGAATATAAAATCTTCTTCGTATAACTTAGGCATTACATATAAAGGGTTGCAAATAAGAAGCATTGCAGATTTGTACCAACTAAAAGTACAAGACGGATACGATGCAATTGTTACAAGACCCTATTGGCAAACTTTTTCCGGATTTTATAATGAAATTAAATACGTATGGAAAATAAATAACCAACTTACGATTACTCCCAAGATTAATATTAAAAATCAAACACCATGGAAAACAGTAGAAGATGATTCTCTTACTGGAAACTACCATAAAGAGATAGTTCGGTATCGAGGGAATCTTAGTGCTTCATGGAATCTTTCAAGAAAGATAAATATTGTAGCAGGAGTAGAGCACTACCTAGATGAAGCAAAAGAAAAAACCGACAGTAGTTATTTTATTAACGGCAAAAACACTATTTCGTTTAACAATACTTCTTATTTTATACAGGGTTTAGCAAAACACCGTATTGTAAACCTAATATTAGGTGCCCGCTATGATATACACAGTACTTTCGGAGATGCTTTTGTACCTAGAGTGGGATTAACAAAAAAAATAAATCGCATAAATTTTAAAGTTTTATATAGCAATTCATTCAGAGCACCTTCTGTAGAAAATATCAATTTAAGTATTGCATCGGTTAAACCGGAATATACACAGGTTATTGAAGCTGAAATAGGCACACAGCTTACCCGTAAATTGTTTTTTACTGCAAATATATACGACATCATTACTCTTAACCCTATTGTTTACTATTACGATGAATTTACCCTTTCCGACAGATATACCAACTTTGGAAAAGCGGGAACAAGAGGGATAGAACTTGAAATACGAATGAAAAATACGTATAATTCATTTTGGTTAAACTATTCTTTTTACACCGTTAAAGGAAAAGAAAATATTTCCGACAACATGATGGAAGAAAATAGTAAAATGCTACTTGCCTTTCCGGCACATCAGATAAATCTTACCGAGAGTTATAATATAACCAGAAAATTTAGCATTAACACAACAATGCAACTTAGGTCGGTGCGATACGGTTATACCGCAATCGATACATCAGGAAACCTAATACTTAGCCAATTTAAACCCATACTACTTTTTAATTTGTATTTTTTATATCAACATCTTTTTACTGAAAATTTAGATTTTGGTGTAGGGGTGTATAATTTACTCAATGAGAAAAATCCTTTTATACAACCCTACTATGGTATGCATGCCCCATTGCCGGGTGCTTCTCGAGAAGTAATAGTGCGAGTTTCCTATCATTTTAAGCGTAAAACTAAAAATGAAAACGTAGAATGATTAGATACCTAAATATAACCCCCTTTTATTTATTGGTATTTTTTATACTTCTATTTTCTTTTAGCAAAGAAACAAATGCTCAAGAAGTAAACTACAAATCATACTCACTGTTTGTATATAATTTTATTAAGTACATAGACTGGCCGGACTTGAATCCTGAAGAAGATTTTAAGATTGCGGTAATAGGCGATTCTCCGGTGCTTAAAGAATTGCAATATCTTTCTCAAAACAAAAGAATACGCGGAAAAAGAATGGTTGTAAAACAGTATGCCGATGCAGAGAGCATTAGTGATTGTAACCTAATTTATATATGTTCGCACAAAAGTAGCAGTATTAAAATTTTAAAAGAAAAATATAAAAACAAACCGGTTCTATTAATTGGCGAAAGAGAAGGCTTAGCTAAAAAAGGTGCCGCACTTAGCTTTGTTACTTTAGAAAACGATGCACTACATTTTGATGTAAATAAAAAGGTGCTGGAAAATCATAATCTAAAAATAGCCAACTCCTTACTAGCATTAGGAAGCGTTGTGAACTAATGCAAATCCCTTTATATTTATTTCTTTGCCACATTTAAAGTGTTTTTCGGGGCACTCGGCTTTACCATGTAAACCACAAGGCCTACAAGGCAAAGTGGTTGAAATCTCTGCTATATTACGGTTATCAGACAGAGGGCCGAAACCAAAAGAGGGTAGGGTAGAACAGAAAAAAGCAGTAACAGGGGTATTCATTGCCGAGGCAATATGTAAAGGAGCCGAATCATTTACGTAATTCATTTTTGCCTTGTGCATAAGAGCAGCAGATTCTAAAAGAGAGATTTTTCCGCAAAGATTTATAAATTTTTTAGGTTGACTTTCGGAAATAATTTTTTCGGAAAGAGAGGAATCGTTTGTTGATCCTATAAAAATTATAGTATAAGAAAAATGGGTTAAATTCACTAATTCAACCCATTTTTCTTTAGGAAGTTGTTTGGTAAACCAAACAGACCCGGGAGCGATGCAAATAAATGGATTCGTGGTATACGACTCCATTTTTTTATAGTCATTTACCGAAGGATACAGAGCCGGTCTTTCAAGAAGAGTATCTGTAAACCCTTTTAAGAGTGCAATATTCCTCTCTACCTCATGTTTATTATTTTCTAAATCGTGTTTTACTTTTACGGTATATAAAAAAGATAATGGATTTTTATCGAATCCTATTTTGTGTTTAGCTCCCGAAAAAGCGGTAATTAAACCCGAAGAAGCGAAGCGATGTAAATTAAAAACTGCATCATAGTGGTTTTTGTGTACTTGCTGAGAAACTTTTTTAAGATGTTGGTATTTATTTTTTTGTTTATCCCAAATTATAAGTTCATTTAAAAGAGGATGATTTTTGAGTAAATTTTCATTTCCTTTTCTCAGTAAAAAATCAATTTTGAGTGAGGGGTACTTTCTCTTTAGTTTCTCGATTAAAGGAGTGGCTAAAATAACATCGCCTAAATAAGAAGTTTGTATTATTAATACTTTTTTCATTTACACCGCAACATTATACTCACGTAACGCATTGTTTAAAGATGTTTTTAAATCAGTGCTAGGTTTGCGTTGTCCAATAATTAAAGCACAAGGCACCTGAAACTCGCCAGCCATAAATTTTTTGGTATAAGAACCGGGTATTACAACAGATCGTTCAGGAACCTCTGATTTATATTCAACAGGAGAATTCCCTGTAACATCAATTATTTTGGTAGATTGAGTGAGTACTACATTCGCTCCTAACACAGCTTCTTTTCTAACTCTTACGCCTTCTACCACAATGCATCTGGAGCCTATAAAACAGTTATCTTCAATAATAACTGGGGCAGCCTGCAAAGGTTCTAGCACACCACCAATTCCAACCCCTCCACTCAAATGCACATTTTTCCCAATCTGAGCACAGGAGCCTACAGTTGCCCAAGTATCTACCATGGTGCCACTATCTACATATGCACCAATATTTACATACGATGGCATTAAAATAACTCCCGAGGCAATAAATGCCCCATAACGAGCTACTGCATGAGGCACAACACGAATTCCTAATGCTGCATAATTTGATTTTAATTTCATTTTATCATAAAATTCAAGAGGGCCGGCATGCAGGGTTTCCATTTTTTGTATGGGAAAATACATTACCACCGCTTTTTTTATCCATTCATTTACCCGCCAAGAATCATCATTTACCGGCTCGGCCACCCTTATAGAACCTTTCTCTAGTTTTTCGATAACCTCATGTATAGCCATCTGTATGTTAGTGTCTTTAAGCAATTCGCGATTATCCCATGCGTTTTCAATTTGGGCTCTTAACTCTGTCATTTTAATTTATATTTTGATACAAAGATACATTTTACTCATTTGCACAAATAGTAAAAATTAAATACTATAAAATACGTAGTTTTGAAACATGGGAAAAGTAATAGGAATAGCCGGAATCAGTCGGCCCACAGAGGATATAACCGTATATGCTTCGGCAAGAGTTTCTTTTAGGTTTGGTGTAGCCGATGATTACAGAGGTAAGTTGGATAAAGAAAAACAAATTTCAATCTTGTCTGAAGAATCGTGGAATGAGGTGTGCAAAGATTTAGGGCAAAAGCTACATTGGACTAAAACGAACGCTAATTTGTTATTACAAGGTTTTGATTTAAAAAGTAGCATTGGAAAAATGATAACCATCGGTAATTTTAAAATTGAGATTACCGGAGATATTATTCCTTCTGATGAGTTTAACGAAGTTTATGTAGGCTTAAAAGAAGCATTATCTAAAAATAATAGAGCTGGGGTTTATGCCAAAGTAATTGTAGAAGGAGTTGTTTCTGAGGGAGATTATGTGAGAATTATAGAATAATTTTATTTTTTTCATTTGTCTTATAATGGATTGCATTATGTTAATATAGCTTAGGTTTTTAAAGAATTAATTCTTTAAAAAGGGCAAAAAAAATTATTAAAAATAAATCATGTAAGGGTTGAAAATTTGCGGTTCACTTAAAGCAAATTTTTAACGCTTATATACCGCTTTCTTTTAGCGAAAAATGGGTAAAGCTTTTTATTCACGTCTTTTTTATTTTATTAGTGTGAATGATTTTCGTTGCACTACAATTCAGCTTTACTTATTTTTTAGCTGCGTGAGGGATAGAAGCGGCATCCTTTCTGTTTTTCACAGAAAGATATAGCGGATAGCCCGACCTTTAGGGCACGCCCAAATCATCTTACTTTGCCTTAATAAATTCTCTTTAAAAATCAGGGTAAAATATCAATTAATCTGTATCTTTCGGGTTCAATTTCTGACCTTAAATACAGCACAAATTAAATGGCATTTTTTCAAAATTCGGTACTCAATAAACACCTGAACGGACAGGATACGGAAGCGGTTAAAGCTGCTTACCAAAAGTTTACTGCTTATTTTCATAATCCTGCCATACAGCAAAATATTAGAGATGCCAAAGAGGAACAATTTCAAGAAGGCTTTTTGCGTGAATTGTTTGTTGATATTTTGGGTTATACTTTAAATCCACAACCGAATTTTAATTTAACTACTGAATTAAAAAACGAAAAAGGTGCGAAAAAAGCCGATGGTGCTATTCTGCAAAATGGGAAAGCCTTGGGTGTTATAGAACTGAAAGGAACGGACACCAAAGATTTAGATAAAATAAATGTTCAGGCATTTAATTACAAAAACAACCAAACAGGTTGTGTGTATGTCATTACTTCCAATTTTGAAAAACTACGTTTCTTTATTCATCATTCGGTAGAGCATTTAGAATTCAACCTTTTTACACTTACCGAAACTGAATTTCAATTGCTTTGGCTGTGTTTAAGAGCCGACAATTTACTGAATGGCGTTCCGCTAAAAGTAAAAGAGGAAAGTTTACTCGAAGAAGAAAAAATCACCAAACAATTGTATAAAGATTATGCTACTTTCAGAAATGATATGTGGCAAAACATGGTAAAGAACAGTCGTGCAAAAGATAAATTACTACTCTTCAAGAAAACACAGAAATTGCTCGACCGTTATTTGTTTATCTTTTTTGCCGAAGATAGCGGTTTGTTGCCTCCAAATTCTATTTCACGAATTGTAAACCGTTGGGAAGTATTGAAACAAGAAGATGCCTACAAACCTTTGTACGACATTTTTAAACAGTATTTTAGTTACATTGATAAAGGGCGAAAAGGACAAAAAACGGTTGATGATATTTTTGCTTACAACGGTGGTTTGTTTCTGCCCGATGAAGTGTTAGACAACATTGTGTTGGATGATGAAATGTTGCATCCAAACGTAATGAAACTAACCAAATACGATTTTCAAAGTGAAGTAGATGTGAACATACTCGGACATATTTTTGAAAACTCGCTCAACGAAATTGAACACATCACTGCCGAAATTGAAGGGCAAGAACTGGATAAAAGCAAAAGCAAACGAAAAAAAGACGGAGTTTTTTATACGCCAAAATACATTACCAAATACATTGTAGAAAATACCGTTGGCAAACTTTGCGAAGAAAAGAAAACCGAATTGGGTATTGTTGATGAAGAATACGCCAAAGGCAGACAAAACCGAAAAAAAGATACCGTAAAGATATTAGACGAAAACCTGCAAACCTACCGAAATTGGTTGTTGAACATTACCATTTGCGACCCTGCTTGTGGTAGCGGTGCTTTTTTAAACCAAGCTTTGGAGTTTTTGATAGAAGAACACACCTACATTGACGAGTTAGAATCGCAATTGTTGGGACACGCTTTTGAGTTTCCGGGAGTAGAAAACCACATTTTAGAAAAAAATATTTTTGGCGTTGATATTAACGATGAAAGCGTTGATATAGCCAAACTTTCGTTGTGGCTCAGAACTGCACAAAAAGGCAGAAAACTAACCAGTTTAAACAACAACATTAAATGCGGAAACTCTTTAATTGACGACCCATGCGTAGCAGGGGAGAAGGCTTTTAACTGGCAAAAGGAGTTTCCAACTGTTTTTGAAAAAGGTGGTTTTGATGTAATTATTGGAAATCCACCTTATGGAGCTTATATGGATAATGAAACGAAGCAATTTGTTTCCTCCAATTTTGAGACTTTTCAAGGTAATTATGAAATATATTTTTTCTTTATTGAATTAGTAAATTCCCTACTAAAAAGAAATGGGAAACTTGGGTTCATAACTCCTGATACATGGATAAACATACCACAAGCCAAAAAAGTAAGAGAACATGTTCTCAAACATTATGGAATAAATATAATTGTAACATATAAATACACGGTTTTTGAAGATGCAAGTGTAAATCCTATTGTATTTATATTAACAAAACAAGTTGAAAATTCGCAATGTGAAATTTTCCATGTAGAATCAAAGTCTATTGATATATTTTATGATTTTAGTAACTCCCAAAAAGCCGATATTGAAAATTGGAGGAAGTCTGATGATAAACAATTTCAAATTTGGCAGGACGATAGAGATATTAAGATTATCAACAAAATTGAAAAGAAATCGAAAAGGGGAGAAGATTTCTTAGATGTTTGTCAAGGTATAGTTCCTTACTCGACAGAACATTTGACAAAAGAGCAAATTAAAGAACGTATTTACCATAGTAATATTAAAGAAAATGACGAATATGGTATATGGGTTCAAGGTAGGGCAATAAAGAGATTTGGGATAGATTTAAGTAATAAAGAATACCTTAAATATGGTAATTGGCTTCACAGACCAAGAAAGCCAAAATATTTTAATAGCAATAGAATATTGATACAGGAGATAACTGGAGGTAATCCGCCAAGAATTTCTGCTGCTATTTTTGAAGAAGAATTATATCATGACCCAGGTATAATTTCATGTATTAATATTAGTAAACTATCAGACAAGTATCTCCTTGCAGTAATTAATTCTACTTTGATTTCATGGTACAATCTGAAAACTTCACCTAAAGGAAAAAGGACTACTTTTCCTAAAGTGCTGATTGGAGATATTAGGAAATTTCCCATACAAATTCCTACAACCAATACTGAAAAAGAGATAGCTCAAAAAGTAGACGATATCATTCAAAAAACAATTGAATTTCACAAAAATATCAATCAAGTAATCACTTTACTCCAAAGCAAATTTGAAATCGAAAAACTCACAACCAAGTTGCAAAACTGGTATGGATTGGAGTTTAAGGACTTTTTAAAAGAATTGAAAAAAGCCAAAGTACAGTTGAGTTTATCGGAAGAAGCCGAATGGATGCAATATTTCAATGAGCAGAAACAAAAAGCTCAGGAATTAAAATCGGAAATCAATAGGGTAGATGGGGAGATTGATAAAATGGTTTATCAGCTTTATGGGTTAACAGAAGAAGAAATTAAAATTGTGGAGGAGGAAGTATGATAAAATCAATCAAAAAAATAAAAAACATTAGAAATCTAATTGATTTCCAATCATTAAATGATTTAACTGCAAATAGCAAAGGCGAATCGGGTAAAATTAAAAATGCAATTATTTATGCTTTAAATGGTACTGGAAAAACAACTATTTCTAGATTGTTATCTTTTCTACAGTCGGACAAAATAGATATTGAGCAGCTAAATGATTTAATTTCTGTTGAAGCAACAGATAAACATGAGAAAATACAATTTGAAATTGAACTGATTGATGGTACAATCATAAGCGAGCAAAAAGTTGAAGTACCAAATTCAAAATTTTTCTTTGTTTATAATGAAGATTTTTTGAAACAAAATATTGATGTTCCTGATTTTTGTGAGAATAAAAAACACAACGGAGAAATAGTTGTTGGAACTGTTGATTCAAATGAAATAAAGATTAAGTCGCTTGAAAAACAGAAGGGGGAACATGAAAAACTACTTAAATTAGAAAAGGAGAAAATTCAAACTGGAATTTCTGACCGACTAAAAACTTTTAAGAAAGAATACGGAGCAAAAGGAAATACTTATGATCAAATTTTATCTGAAGAAAATTTTTATAAAACAGATGTAATAAGTGAATTACAAGCAAAATTAGGAGAAAGTAATCCAAAGAATACTTTTAAGGATATTGAGAGTATTGATGAAAACGATAAAATAAAAAATGTTTTATCAAAACTAAATGATATTGCTTTTAATGATTTAGTGACGAACAATATTCACAAAAGTTTCAAATTTGAAGATATACAAAAAGAGGTTGAAGAACATATTGAAAAAGTTACCAAAAAGTGGATAGAAGATGGTCTAAACCATTGTTCAGATGAAAAATGCCCATTTTGCAGACAAAGTGTATCAAATATTGATATTGTTAAAATTTACCAAGAATATATTGACTCAGAAAAAAGCAAGACTATTTCTAAGCTGAATGAATTTGAAGAGAGTTTAAACAATGTAATTAATACAATTAAGAGAAACCAAATAATAATTGATGCTGGGCTTGATAAGAATATCGCTTCTTTATCTAAGACACTTGCTGTTACTAATAATTGGAATGAAGTAAAAAATATATCAAGCATACAAACTGATATTGAAGATTTGATTGAGGTAATTAAGAATAAGAAAAAGGATTTGGAAAATGATTTCAATGAAAAAACTCAGGATATAAAGAAAATATCAGAAAAAATAAACGCTTTTATCAATAACTACAACGAATCTGTAACAAAGAATAATACTTTAATAAATACTATCAATACGAAATTAACCAGTACTGCTGCAAGAAAAACTGAACTGAGAAAAGACATTGTTGAATATGAATTAGTTCAATACCATAAAGAGTGTGAAGCAATCAGGAAAGAAATTGAAAGGTTAAAGTCAGAGATTAAAAAAACTAATGACGAGATAATAGTTGAAAAGTCAAAGTCGAAAACAAAAGAAAAGAAACAAGCAATTTCAGACCTTCAAAACAAATTGCTAAAGAAAATTGGATTAGATAAATATAAGGTTGATGGAGAGTTTGAGTTAAAATTACAACTTCATAAAAATTATGATATTTCTAAAAAAACTAAGTTAATAAGTCAAGGTGAAAAATCTGTTATAGCATTTACTTATTTTTTAGCACAAACAATTCAAAAAATTAATAAGTACGAAGATTTTGCTAATACATCTTTTATAATTGATGACCCTATTTCTAGTATTAGTTATAACTACCTTCACGGAATAGCTTCTGTGCTAAAATCATTACCCAAAATTTATCAAGAAGTTTACGAGAACAAGGGTAATCTTGTTAACCCTCAAATTATAATTACTACTCATAACCTACAATTTTATAATATTTTAAATAGTAATGTTTTCAAGAAAAACAGTAATTTCTATAATTTAATTAAAAGACTAGATAAAATTGAATTAATCAAAAATAACGGGAATAAACTATCGGAATATATGACTTCTTTACAACGATTAACAGAGTTTAAAAAAGGAACTATTGAAGATAATGTAGGAATTGATTTAAGAAAAGTTTTAGAGACGGTTTGTAGTTTCCATTTTTATGATTTATCCCAAGAAAATATTGAGCAAATATTTGGGTTAGAAGAAATGCCTGTAAATCTAAAATTGGTTGCTGACGATTATATACATGAGGATTTCAATAATTATGAAGACCCAATTGATTCTGATGCTTTAAAATTAGCAACCGAAGAGTTACTAGGTTTAATTGAAAATAAATTCCCTGGTCAATTAAAGTATTTAGGAGGGTTAAACTAAATAAGATAAAATTTATATGAAAAATAAAGCAAATATTAGTGATAGTAGTATTGAATCGGCAGGTTTGCCAAAAGACTACAAACAAGCTGTATCAGAATTAATATGGAATGGATATGATGCAAAAGCAACTAAGATTGATATTCGCTTTGAATCCAATGAAGTTGACCATATAACAAAATTGGTTATTGCTGATAATGGAGAAGGAATAGAGTTTGAAAACCTTAGTCAAACTTTCGGAAAGTTTTTGGATTCAGTAAAACGCAATTCTTTTCAAAGGTCTTCATATAATAGAGGGAAGAAAGGAAAAGGTCGTTTTGCATTTTCAACATTTGCAGGCAAAGCCACTTGGCATACGGTTTATAAAAAAGATAATAAGTTTTTAGAATATGATATTGTCATTTCTAAAACTAAGAAAGATGAGTTTGAAGATCAGAATAAAAAGGTTTCAAAATCAAAACAAACAGGAACAGAAGTAATACTTGAACAATTGTTTGAAGTAACAGCTTATTCCTTTTCAAACCAAGAATTTAAAGATTATTTGGCTAAAGAATTTGGATGGTTTCTATTTTTAAATAAAGACGCTGGTTATACTTTAGAAATAAATGGAGAACCTATTGAATATGACTATTTGATTCCTGATAACGATAAAAAAGAATTAATTATTAAGGATGAAGAGCAAAAAGAACATAAGTTTTTAATTACTTATCTAAGATGGTCTCATAGCATTGGAGACAAATACTATTACTATTTTCTTAATCAAGAGAAAAGGGAAGTAGCTAAGAAATTGACATCCTATAATAACAATGCTATTGATTTTCACCACAGCGTTTTTATAGAATCGGATTTTTTTAATGCTTTTGAGTTAAGTAGTGATGAATCTGAAAGAAATGATTTATTTAGCGGAAACAAAAATAATAAATTGTTCAAGGCATTAATGAACGATTTGAATGAGTATTTATTCAGGAAACAAAAGGATTTTATTAGAGGAAATGCAGCTGAGGAGTTAGTACAGCGTTTTGAAGCAAAAGGAGTATTTCCAAAATTTGCAAACAACAAGTACGATTTAGAACGAAAGAAAGATTTAATAAATGTTGTTAAAGAGTTGTATTGTGTACAACCTAAAGTTTTCAAAGGATTAAGGGCAGAGCAAGAAAAAACCTTTTTAGGTTTTCTTAACCTTTTATTAGATACTGATGAAAGGGAAAATATTCTTGAAATAGTAGAAGGCATTGTACAACTTTCAAAAGAAGAAAGGAGCGAACTTGTGAGTGTTTTAAGGAAAAGTAGTTTTTCAAAAATATTGGCAACAATTAAACTTATTGAGAATCGAGCTAAAGTAGTCGCTCTTTTAAAAACATTAGTTTTTGAATTAAAGAAGTTTACAACTGAGAGAAATCACATTCAAAAAGCAATTGAAGAAAGTTATTGGTTGTTTGGAGAGCAATATCATTTAGCCTCTGCCGACCAAAATTTTCAGCAATTATTAGGTGAGTATCTACATATAATTGACGATGTTAAAGAGCCTCAAAAATTAAAGTCTTACGATTGGAAAAAACGACCTGATATTTTTATGTGTCGAAAGAGAAATATTCCAGATACACATGATTCGGAATATGAATTAGAAGAAAATATCATGGTTGAATTAAAAAGACCTACGGTAACAATTGGAAAAGAGCAATTCAGACAAATTGATGATTATTTAGATTTTATCATGAAAGAAGAGCAATTTAATAGTCAAACAAGAAGATGGAAGTTTTATGTAATAAGTAATAAAGTTGATGATTATATAGAAAAACAGTATGAAGCATTTAAAGATAAAGGAAAAAGATTTTTAGTTCATCAAGCAGGCAAATATGAAATATATGCAATGACTTGGGATGATTTATTTAGAACATTTGAAATCAAACATAGCTACCTTTTAGAAAAATTAGAATTTGATAAAAATGCAATTAAGGAAGAACTACAATTAAAAGGTGTAAAATTAGATGTTGCTTCATCTAATGGTGTTACAAAACAAATTATTGATATATCGGAAAAATAAATGCAAAAAATCTACAAATACGCCCAACACTTTACCAAGCTATTTTAACAATTAATTGTTAGCGTTTCATTTAATTTTACAATTACTTTCAATAAAGAGTTAGTACCTTTGTAGCATGTACTACCGTAGAAAAATATTGCTTTCACTTTTGGAGAACTTTGATGGGCAACTGAACAAAACAAGTCTTCAAAAATTGCTATTTATTTACACCAGATGGCAAGAGAAAAAGGCATTTGATTTTGTACCTTACAAATACGGTTGTTACTCTTTTCAAGCCAACCAAGATTTAAAAACTCTCGGAAAATACGGTTTAGTACAAGAAAGTAAAAATGCCAATTCGCCACAATGGGTAAAAAGTACTGATGAAGATTTTACAATAACATTAAGCAAAAAAGACAAAGCTTTAATGGTAAAATTGAAAAGTGCTTATACTGAAATGTCTCGGGAAGAATTGATTAAATATACTTACAGGAATTACCCTTATTTTGCCATTAAAAGTGAAATAGCTCATCAGGTTTTAACAAAAACAGAACTAGAGAAAGTTGAAAAACAAAAACGAACTTTTACCGAAACCAAATTGTTTAGCATTGGTTATGAAGGTAAATCGCTAGAAACATACATAAATCATTTGATTATTAATGATGTAAAGTTATTATGCGATGTTCGGAAAAATCCATTAAGTATGAAGTATGGTTTTTCAAAAAACCAATTAAAACATGCTTGCGAAAATGTAGGTATAAAGTATTTGCACATACCTGAATTGGGTATTATTTCCGAAAAAAGACAAGCCTTAAATACTTTAAACGATTACCAAGTGCTTTTTAAGGAATATGAAAAAACGGTTTTAGTAGAAAATAAAGAACATTTATTGAGCATCAATGATTTACTAAAAAAATACAATCGAGTTGCATTAACTTGTTTTGAAGCAACAGAATGTATGTGTCATAGAGGTAGAGTTGTAAAAGCTCTCGCCAACCAACCCAATTGGAATATTCCGATACAACATTTATGATGAATGGCAAAAACTCGTGTTCTTATAACGGTTAAAACGTATCCTACCATTTCAAAAAAGTATGATGAATTAGTTTGTACTGCTGGATTTACAGAGGATGGTAATTGGATTCGATTATATCCAATCCCTTTTAGAACTTTGGATTACGTAAATCAATACAAAAAGTATGATTGGGTTGAAGTAGATTTAACCAAAAATAAAAGTGATTTCAGACCTGAAAGTCATAGACCAGTTAATATTGAAGTAGAAAATCCAATAAAAGTTGTTGGGCACATTGAAACAACAAATAATTGGCAAGCAAGAAAAGAGATTGTTCTTAATAAAGTTTATGAAGACATGGAATTTCTTATTCAAGAAGCAAAAGACAAATCAATTTGTACTTCATTGGCTGTATTTAAACCTACAATCATTCACGATTTTGTTTGGGAAGAAGTAGAAAGAGAATGGGATAAATCAAAAACTGAACAACTTAAACAAATGAATATGTTTGAAGATAAGAGTCAGTTTGAAGTTGTAAAAAAATTACCCTATAAGTTCAGTTATGTTTTTGAAGGTACAGATGGTACAAAACGTAGAATGATGATTGAGGACTGGGAAGTTGGAGCTTTGTTTTGGAACAGTTTTAGAAGACATAACGGGAATGAGAAACTTGCCTGTGAAGATGTTAAGAAAAAGTATTTTAATGATTTTGCAAAAACAAAAGATTTATATTTCTACTTAGGAACAACACAAGTTCATCATTTTACTGGTAGAAATCCATTTATGATAATTGGAACTTTTCATCCTAATATTGAAATTCAAACAAAACTTGATTTTTAAATTAATTGGATAAACTCTACAAATACGCCCAACACTTTACCAAGCTTGAATTAATGCGAACAAGGTTAGATGTTTTCCAAAACGAGAGTGGGAGAGAGGGAGTAGATTTTATTGTCAAAACCAAAGCAGGTAATTATCACGAATTGTATTTACAACCCATTAATTTAGAAACAGAACGGAGCGTTAAAATCTCAAAAGAAGTTTTAGGAGAACCAAAAGACAACCTTTGGGTGGCGTTGGTGCTGTTTATGAAAGACATTGAACCAGTTTTGTATTTAATCCCTTCAACACAACTCGCAAAACCCGATAATTACATTTTTATCGATAACGACCAAGGCGAACGCTTCAAACAGTTCTCTAACTGGGAAATCAAAGTATTTACTAAAGGAATTCCAGAATTGAGCAAGTTTGCTTTAAATAATATATTGAATGAATTATAATATAAAATTAAAGATTGAAGAATGCATAAAAAATGCAAAGGATAAGTTAGATGACGCAGAACATCTAGCCAACAAAGGTAGTTATGGAACAGCTAGCTCTATTTTGGTTACAGCATTTGAAGAAAGAAGTAAAGCAGTTACGCTTCAATTAATTGATTTAGGAGTGCCACTGGGTAATTTAAATGAAATTGAATATATTTTCACACAACACCATTTTAGACATTACATTGGTTTTTTTGTAGAGTGTTTTAATGAAATAATAAAGGATTTAGAAAAAGTGCTTGTTCTTATTAAAAAAGACCCAAGACCAGAAGCAATGATAGATTTATTTAATAACCCAGAAAATATTAAGCAACTTAAGAGCTGGCTTGTCGAAAAAATAGATTCTTTTAGTGAAAAAATAGAATTCTATAGAGATATTGAAAATAATCGACAAAAGGGATTATATGTAGATGTTTTAAGAGGAAACACTCCAACTGATATGTCTAAAAAAGATTATGAAGATATAAAAGAAAAATTGAATTGTATTCATTGGATATCTTTTAATCTATCCTCAATTTTAGAAAGTGAATGGTGGAATAAAGGAGAAGAAAAAAAGAGATTCTCTAAAGATGTAAACTCAATTAAAGAGTTGTCGTTTGGAGTTCAAAAAACTATTAATGTAGTAAAAAAAAAGAGAGGAAAACTGTTTCAAACAATGGCAGGAAAATTAGATAATTTCAAACGAGATATTATAGAAAGTAAGGAATGGGAAAAATTTGTAGATAAAAGTATTCCAAAAATAAATTCTATTGGTGAAAAGTATATAACTAAAAAATCTTGAATTAACCAAAGCTATTCCAGAGTTAAGCAAGTTTGCTTTAAGTAATATGTAACCATTACTCTAAGTTTTTATTTAACATAATTATCTAAAATTATTAAATAGAAATGCGTGTTGGCAGGAAAGAAATGCGGGCAAGCGTTTGGCTGTGAATGTGCAAATGCTTAGTAATACATGAAAGGCGTTTACGTTTTCCGATAATAATCGGAACTACTTTAATAGTATTACTAGCATTTGTACAGAGAGCGTAGATAGCATATTTCTTTCTTGATTTTTTGTTTCTTTTTTATCAAGAAAAAAGAAAAAGAAACGACAGTGAACGCAGCATAGAAAAATGCGAATTAAAGCCTTAAAATTATTAAGGCAAACGCATTTTTTGTATGCAAGTGAACTACCACATAATTTTTTTGAGCGAGGGCAAAAGAATAAATTTTTAAAAAAAGCAAGGCAATGTGCGGCTATTTACACATAATGTCTAATTATAAGACAAAATGATATACCGAATAAATCTAATCGCTTTAGAATTCAATATTTTTAAATTTGTGCAGAATTATATTGAATACGAAAAATTAGAAGCGTTGGATGGTGCGTTCTATTTACCCGCTAGGGCGAAACGAAGTGGAGACATAATAAGAATTATAAGAAAAAACGAACTAAAAACATACCACTAAAAAAGAATATCGTTTTGTCTTATAATTAATATTATGTTAAATATAAATCTTGGAATTTCACAAAATTCTACTCCTATCCTTTAATGTAAACCACCTTTTTATTATCAAAAAAATCTTCTTTAAAATAGTCGTTTAGGTTATAAAAACGTGCCTTCGCTTTTGCCTCTATTATTTCTTCGGTTAAATTTCCTCCTTTAAGCAGGAAGTATCCATTGGAAACATACCCGGCACTTGATTTTAGAAATTTATTTTTAGTCCAGTTTGTAATATCTTTTACCGGAGCAACCGCTCTGCTTACAATGAAATTAAATTTCTCATTTACTAGTTCTACTCTGCAATGCGAAGTTTGCACATTTGTTAGATTCAAGGCATAAATTACTTCGTTTACCACTTTAATTTTTTTACCGATAGAATCAACTAAATGAAAATGAGCTTCAGGAAATAAAATAGCTAATGGTATACCAGGAAACCCGCCACCCGTACCTAAATCGAGTATTTTTGAATAATTTGAAAATTTAACTGCTTTAGCAATTCCTAAGGAATGTAATACATGGTGAGTATAAAAATACTCCATGTCTTTACGCGATATTACATTTATTTTTGAGTTCCACTCTGTGTAAATGCCTTTTAGGGCATTAAACTGCATTTTTTGTTGGGAGTTTAATTCCGGAAAATAGTTTAGAATAACCGAGATATTATCATGCATTTGCATTAAATACCACCTTTATTGTGTTTAATAATTTGGTACAAAAATTCTCTGGCACGGAACAGCTGAGCTTTCACAGTTCCTAATGGTAGGTCCATTTCTTTAGAAATTTCTTCGTAAGAGTATTCTTTAAAGTAACGCAAAACGATTAAATTTTTATAACGGGGTTTTAATCTTTCAACAACAACCCGCATCATTTCTATTTTTTGTTTTTTAATAAATTTTTCTTCAGGGTCTAATGTTCTAGATTCTATATTAAGAGAAAACTCTCCTCCCTCATCATCTTCAAAAGGTTGATCGATAGAAAGAGTTTGCAATCTTTTTTTTCTGATAAAATCGATGCAATTGTTTGAGGCAATCTTAAACAGCCAAGTGCTGAAAGCAAAATTGGGTGTGTATTGCGATAAGCGATTAAAGGCTTTCCCAAAAGCTTCAATGGTTAAATCTTCGGCATCATCAGTATCGTTTACCATTTTAAGCATCATAAAATAAATAGTGTCTCGATAATATCCCATTAAATCCGCAAAGGCTTTTTGGTCACCCTCATCACGAGCTTTGATTACCAAGTAAAAATCGCGTTTCGCTTTAGGCGAAAAGTTTTCGTTTATTTCCATTTATTTTTTCGGCTAATTAAGTTGCTTAACATAAATAGGGGTTGAATTGAAAAGTGTGCTATCTCCAAAAAAGGTAAAAATAAAAGAATATCTCTATCGCCTATTTTATCGGAGATTTTAAAAAACGCTAAAAGCTGTACCAAATACCGTGTAAAAAATACCGACAAAACGATGTATAACATATACTTCATAAACACCAATACCACAAAGGTAATGATAAAACAGAGCAAAGTAAACGGATATAAAAATAATAGTATTTTATGAAAAGGATGGTAATGTATCCCGGCACTTAAATGTCTCTTTTTCTGAAAAAACCACTCAGACCATGTATGTTTAGGCTGCGATAATGTAAATCCATCAGAATGTATACAAATGCTTGTGTTATTTTTATTAGCAACCTCATTCACAAATAAATCATCATCACCCGATTGAATGTGTTGGTGTGAAGCAAACCCTTTGTGTTTAAAAAATAATGATTTTTTGTAACTCAGATTTCGGCCTACTCCCATGTACGGCATTCCTGCCAATGCAAAAGAAATATAATTTACAGCCGTATTAAAAGTGTCAAAACGGATGAGTAGGTTTAAGAGGCCTTTCTTTTTTTCATACGCACTGTATCCTAATACTATTTCCTTTTTATCTACCATATTTTCCGTCATACATCGAATCCAATTTTTGGAAAAAGGTTTACAATCGGCATCAGTAAGCAGTAAAATTTCGTACTGAGCAGCTTTTATACCCAAGGTTAAGGCTAGTTTTTTACTAAAATAAAATCGTTCGTTTTCAGGCACTTTTACGACCTTAATGTTTTTATATTGTTGGCAAAACGCTTTTAATACATCGTCTGTATCATCTTTTGAATTGTCGTTTACTACAATTATTTCGAAGTGTTTATAGTCTTGAGCAAGTAATAGCGGAAGATTATTCAATAAATTTTCTCTTTCGTTTCGTGCACATACAATAACCGATACCGGAGGGGTATTCCAAAATCCGGAGTTTGTTTTTTTATAGAAGGCAAATCGAAAATAGAAAATAAAATAATAGAATAACTGAACTAAAGAAAATACCAAAAAAAGGAGTAGAAAAATATTTTTTGTATTTATATCTAAGTGGAATGGACTCATCGGTTCTGCCTTACGACAAAGTTAAAATACTTTGCCCTGCTTTTATGTATCTTTGGCAGCCCCTTAAGGGTATCTTATCAACAATGAAATTCACACTTCAACAAAAAGATAAAAATTCGAATGCACGTGCAGGATTAATAGAAACGGCTCATGGCAATATTGAAACGCCCATTTTTATGCCCGTGGGTACAGCCGGAACGGTTAAAGCCGTTCAGCAACGCGAATTAATCAACGATGTAAAAGCGGAGATTATTTTAGGAAATACCTATCATCTTTATTTGAGGCCAGGAACAGATTTGTTAAAAAATGCAGGTGGCTTACATTCTTTTATGAATTGGAAAAAACCTATTTTAACTGATAGTGGCGGATATCAGGTGTACTCACTTGCACACCGCAGAAAAATAAAAGAAGAAGGGGTAAAATTTTCTTCGCATATTGATGGTTCAAAACATTTTTTTTCACCCGAAAATGTAATGGATATTCAACGAATCATTGGAGCAGACATTGTGATGGCTTTCGATGAATGTACTCCCTACCCCTGCGATTTGAGATATGCCAAAAAATCTATGCAGCTTACCCATCATTGGCTTGAAAGAGGTTGCTCTCATTTCGATAAAACAGAACCGTTTTATGGCTATTCGCAAAGCCTCTTCCCTATTGTTCAGGGAAGCGTTTATAAGGATTTAAGAAAAGAATCGGCCGAAATTATAGCATCGTTTAACAGGGAGGGAAATGCTATAGGAGGGTTATCGGTTGGAGAACCCGATGATATTATGTACGAAATGTGCGATTTAGTTTGCTCTATCCTTCCGAGTAATAAACCCCGTTACCTGATGGGAGTTGGCACGCCTGCCAATATACTAGAAAATATTGCATTGGGCATAGATATGTTTGATTGTGTAATGCCTACCCGAAATGCACGTAACGGAATGTTGTTTACTTCAGAAGGAATAATAAACATACGTAACGAAAAATGGAAAAATGACTTAAGCCCTATCGATGTAAATGGAACGTGTTATGTCGATACCGCATTTAGTAAAGCTTATTTACGGCATTTAATGGTATCCAAAGAAATTCTTGGGGCACAAATTGCCACACTTCATAATCTTTCTTTTTATCTTTGGCTTGTAAAAGAAGCCCGAAAGAATATACTGAATCAAACATTTTATGAATGGAAAAATAAAATGGTTAAACAAGTAACACAACGCCTTTGAAAATTTTAGACCAATATATTATTGTAAAATTTTTAGGCACTTTTTTTCTATCAATAGCTCTTATTGTTTCTATTGCTGTAGTTTTTGATATTTCCGAAAAGATTGAAGATTTTATTTCAAGAAAAGCACCTTTCAATGCCATTGTGTTTGATTACTATTTTAACTTTATTCCCTACTTCGCCAATCTTTTTAGTCCACTTTTTATTTTTATTTCGGTTATCTATTTTACTTCAAAAATGGCCTACAACACCGAGATTGTTTCTATATTGGCCAGCGGTATCAGTTTTAAACGATTACTTATGCCTTATTTAATTTGTGCCGGAATTTTAGCTTGTTTGTCGTTTTATTTAAATAACTTCTTAATACCTCATGCCAATAAAAAAAGATTAGAATTCGAAGAGGCTTATATTCGAAACCCATACAGAAATTACGACCGAAATATTCATAAACAAATAGCCCCCGATACCTATGTATACTTTGAAAGTTATAATAACTTAACCAATGTAGGCTATAAATTTTCTTTAGAGCAGTTTAAAGAAAATAAATTAACCTATAAAATTCTATCTGATTTTATACAGTGGGATTCTACTCTTAACAAGTGGAAAATAAACAATTTCATTGTACGAGAAATAAACGGATTAGAAGAAAAGATTACAACCGGTTACCAAAAAGACACCACTATTAATATTTTTCCTTCGGATTTTACACGTAGGGAAAACGTAATGGAAATGATGGATTACAACCAACTTAATAAATTTATTGAAGAAGAAAAATTTAAAGGATCGGAAGGAATTGAATACTACGAAATTGAAAAATATAGAAGGGCAGCTTTTCCATTTGCTACTTTTGTCTTAACCCTTATAGGTGTTTCAATTGCCAGTCGCAAGGTACGAGGGGGTATTGGAGCACATATAGGACTAGGTATATTTATTAGTTTTTCCTATATATTATTTATGCAAGTATCAACTACTTTTAGTACTAATGCCGGTTTGGCTCCGGTAGTAGCCGTTTGGACACCCAATCTCTTGTATCTGATTCTTTCGTTGTATTTGCTTAAAATCGCCCCTAAGTAAACTATTTATTGCAGAGTGGACAAATACCTTCTATAATTAAACCCGCAGAATGGATAAGGTAGCCTTTGGGTAGTGAAATTTCAGGAACATCTACGTTGTTAATACATTTTATGGTGTGGCATTTTACACATTTGAAATGCACATGCTCATCATGGTGAATGTGCTTATCGCAATGATCCTTGCAAAGTGCAAATTTTGCAGATCCTGTATCGTTAGGCACTTTATGCAACACTCCGGTTTGAGTATATGTGCTAAGGGTTCTGTAAAGAGTTACACGGTCGAATTCGTTGTTGATTTCATTTTCAATTTCAACATGAGAAAGAGCTCTGTTTTTTCGTGCAAAAATTTCAAGCACTTTTTTACGGCATGGTGTAACCCTAAGATTTTTTACAAGAAGAAGTTTAACAGGGTCAGTCATTTATTAATCTAAAAGAAAGTTTTTTAATACCGATTCAATTTGTTCCAACATATCGGTAGTTTCCGGATTCTTTCTCTTTTTTTCATTTAGTAACTGAATTAATTCTTCTAATTCACTGTTATCAAAAGGGCCTTCTAAATTTTCTACCACAGTAAGCACCTCCAAACAGGTAAGATAATCTCCGGAAATGGCTTGTTCTATAAGAAATGTTAAGTGGTCGCTGGCATCTAATGAAGAGTGCCAAAGTGCAGAAATTAGGGTGTTTTTATACTCTTTATTTCGTTTATCAGCTATAGCTGTAATGAGGGGTTTTAGAGCTTCTTCCGATTGTAAATCAAATAAAAAGTCTATGATTTCGCTTTTTACTCTTTCGCTCGGGTGGCTTACTAATGTTTCAATTATTGGGGCAATTACTTCTGCGTTTCCGTAGTTTCGTAATTCGTTTACCGCTTCAATAACGGTTGTATCCGAACCGCTTGACAATTTCTCAATTAAGGTTTTAACTTTTTTATTTTCGCTCATAGGTTTAATTAATTCTTTCTCCAAAAATAGTACTGCCAATACGAAGCATGTTCGAGCCTTCTCTAATGGCTAAGTGATAGTCGCTACTCATACCCATGCTGAGTATTTTAAAATCCAAATTTAATAATCTTCTTTTTTTTATTTCTGAATAAATTTCATTTAACTCTTTAAATTCTTTTTCAATAATTTCTGTATTCTCGGTGTTAGAAGCCATACCCATTAATCCTAGTATACTAATATTTTCCATTTTTTTTAGTTCATCACTTCCTATAATGGCGTATAATTCTGCCTTATTTAGTCCGAATTTTGTTTCTTCCTGAGCAATGTGTACTTGCAAAAGAACATTGATTTTTCTGTTATTAATTTGCGCCTGCTTATTAATTTCTTTCAGCAATTTAAAGCTGTCTACTGCATGTATTAAATAGATGAATGAGGCTATTTGTTTTACCTTGTTGGTTTGCAAATGCCCTATAAAATGCCAGTGGATATCGTGGGGTAATTTTTCATTTTTTTCACAGAGTTCTTGAACATAGTTTTCCCCGAAGTGTCTGTGTCCAGTTTGATACGCTTCCAAAATCATTTCAGGCGATTTTTTTTTAGAAACAGCTACTATTGTAACTTGGTTTCCAACCCGCTTTTTTAGGTTATTAAGGTTTTCGGAAATCATTTACTGATGAAGATAGAAAATGTACTCAACCAAAGTTATAAATAAAATATACATTTCTTACTCTTCAAAGGGTTTACTTTTTAAGTAAATCTCGTATTTCGGCAAGTAATTTTTCTTGTGCGGGTGGCTCGGCTGGTGCAGCGGGTTTCTCTTCTTCTTTTTTCTTGAGCCTGTTAATGCCCTTGATAAGCAGAAATACAGAAAATGCAATGATTGTAAAATCGAAAATATTTTGAATAAACATGCCGTAATTTAAATTAACTGCTTCTTTAATTACGTTGTTGTTTTCATCTTTTACAGCTTCTAATAATGTAAAAGATAAATCGGTAAAACTTACCCCGCCAATTAATACTCCAATGGGAGGCATAATAATATCGTTTACTAATGAGGCTACAATTTTTCCGAATGCCCCACCTATAATAACCCCTACGGCTAAATCTACTACATTGCCACGTGTGGCAAAGGTTTTAAATTCATTTAAAATTTTCATTGTAATATAGTTTTAAAATTTAAAAGAAATCCCTACCGCCAATACTTCTTTGAATTGGGTGCGGGGACCAATTGATTTGATTGTTTTATCTGCATTATATGTTGGAATATCGATATCGTGATCGTATATAAGAGTTGCAGTAACGCTGGTGGTAATAAACTTGTTTACTTTAAGAGTTAATAAGCTTTCCCAATACACATCAATATTTTGTGGATTGTTTAGATAATTAGAGAACAAATCGAGTTTGGTTTGAAAAGTTACATTTTCCATTAGACTTTGTTTAAAAAACAAACGGACATATCCTCCGTATTCATACCTCATTTTTTCTCCTTTTTTTAATAGAGTACCCATATTATCATATTCGGCAGGTTTTACTCCAAAAGCTCCGGCATTAGCAAGTTGCTGATTATTTACAAAGGTAATTTTTCCGGTTAACGGTGCCACGAAGAGATTAAGGTTTTTGCTAGGTTTATAATCCATTCCTAAGGCTATTAATAAATAACCGGGAGCTAAAAAATCGGATATTTTAACCGAATCGTTTGGCATATTGTAACCGGGAGCCATCTGCGATTTAAAGTTTAACAAGCCGGCATAATACCAGTTTTTAAAGGCAAATTGCCCGTATTTGGAGGTAATATCGAGTTTATCGTCCGATTTAATAAATTGGGCATTATCGCCTTGCCGAATCATTCCAAAACCTGCATCTAAAGAGTTATCGAAAGCAGAATTGCCTTTTTTGTAATTGGCAAATAAATTGAGCAAGCCTCCTACTGCAATAGAATTTTGCCCACCTGCCGACCAGTTTACTAAAGCAGTTTGACTAAAGTTTATTCCTAAAATACCTCCGGTTTTCCATCCTTCTATGGAGTCTTTATTTACTTCTTTTATTTTTTTTTCTGCTTCCAATACTTGCGACTGAGCCAAGAAAAAACTCAAACAAAAGAATGTGGTAATTATCGTAAATCGCATTTTTAGTTTTTGTTATAGTTCATAAATAGTAAATCCGCTTCTTAGCTTAGGCTCTATCCATGTGCTTTTGGGTGGCATAACTTCATTCTGTAAAGCGTACGTTTTTATTTTTTCTATTTCTACCCTGCAAAAGGTAAAAGCCATTTGAGATTCGGTTCTTTTCATTTTTTTTATTAGGTTTTCTATGCCTTCGTTTCCGCTAATAAACTGCACTCTTTTGTCGTTTCGCAAATCTGTTATGCCTAAAATGGGAGTAAACAAATATTTGTCTATAATGTTTGTTGAAATAATTTCGTGTTTTTTGAAATTTGAGAGAAACTCCGGTTTAATTTCTAATTTATACCACTGATTTTGTATAAATAATCCGGCAAGCGTGTGTTGTTCTGGCATAAAGCCTTCTTCGATTTTAGTTATGATAAAGTATTGTTTTATTTTCTCTAATAACTCGGCTACACTAAAAAAATCATCTAACTTAACCATTCGGTTGTATCGGTATATTCTTAGTTGCTCTTCTGAAAAAAGAATACTTAAAAAATAATTAAAAGGTTCTAATCCTGTATAGTGTGGGTTTAATGCTCGTTGTTCTTTGCAATATAGAGTAGATGCGGCTAAACGGTGATGCCCATCGGCAATAAAAAGAGTTTCCACCTGTTTAAAAGCTGACTGAAACTTTTGAATTTCTTCTTCTTTACTTACCATCCATAAGGTGTGTCTTATCCAGTCGGTAGTGGTAAAATCATACTCAGGATGAGCTTGTGTTGTTTGTTCTATTAATTTTTGAATCTCTGTATTTTTCTCGTAAAATAAGCAAACCGGCTCTGCATGTAATGACACGTTAGAGAGGTATTCTTTTAGTTTTATTTCTCTTTGGGCTAAAGTATCTTCGTGTTTTTTTATTTGCTTACTCAAATATTCGTCAACAGAAGTACTGGCTATAATACCTATGTGCGAAATACCGTTTTTTTGCTGATTGTAAACGTACAAAGAGGGAGTTGTATCTCGCAGCAAAATTTCCTTTTGAATAAAATAATCATACTTTTCTTTGATGCGTTGCATTCGAAGTAATGAGCCCGGCTTTGATTTATCGGGTAAGTGAAAATCGGGATGAAGAATATGCAGAAAGGTAAACGGGTTTCCACTTAGTTTCTCGTTTAAATCTTTTTTGGTATACGATATATTTGAACGCGAAGGAACAAGGTGCGATTTATCTTTGGCCGGACGAACGGCTTTAAAGGGAGTAATGCTTGCCATTTATTTACTAAAGAAGGCTATAATTTTTTCGGCTAATTCTGCTCCTATTCTTTCTTGGGCTTCAATAGTAGAGGCTCCAATATGCGGACTTAGCGAGATGTTTTTATTTGATAAAATGTGTAGCGAAGGTTCCGGTTCATTATTGAAAACATCTAATGCAGCTGCATATATATGATTAGAATGAATGGCGTTTAATAAAGCGATTTCATCAACGATGCCTCCTCTTGATGCGTTTATTAGAATGATTCCTTTTTTCATTTTTTTAATCTCAGGCTCTCCTATAATGGGCTGGCCATTGTTTGGCATAGGCACATGTAATGAAATAAAATCAGAGGTAGTTAGCACTTCATCGAAGGATTTTGTTTTTATAGTTATCTCTATGGGAGTTTGTTCTTCTATTGCAATTTTAATTACTCCTTTTTCTACAAAAGGATCGTATGCAAGCACTTTCATTCCACAGCCCAAAGCGTATGAAGCCAACGATTGACCAATGCGGCCAAAACCTATTATACCCAGAGTCTTTCCTCTCAACTCAATTCCTTTTGAATAAGATTTTTTCAGTTCGTTGAAGTGGCAATTTTCAACATGGTGCATAGCCACATTCGACTGGTGTAAAAAACGAACGCAAGAAAATAAATGAGCGAAAACTAATTCGGCCACCGATTGAGAAGAAGCCGCAGGAGTGTTTATTACTTCTATTCCTTTTTCTTTCGCATAAGCAACATCGATATTATCCATCCCTACTCCTCCCCTACCAATAATTTTTAAACTGGCACACTCATCTATCAATTCTTTTCTAACTTTTGTAGCACTTCTTACCAGCAGTACTTGTATGTTTTGCTGATTTATAAACGAGGGTAATTCTAATGCGGACTTGGTATCGGTAATAACCACAAAACCGGCCTCTTCCAGTATTTTTTTTCCGGAATCATCTATTCCATCGTTTGCTAAAATTTTTATCTTATCCATGTTTAATTGCAAATTCTTTCATTATTTCAGTTAGCACTTTTACGCTTTCTATTGGCATGGCATTATAAATAGAGGCTCTGTATCCACCTACTGAGCGGTGGCCTTTTATTCCACTTATGCCCGCTTCTTTGGTTGTTTTTTCAAATATAGTTTCTAGTTCGGGTTTGTGTAGTAAAAAACAAACATTCATGTAAGAGCGATCTTCTTTTGCCGCAGTTCCATAAAAAAGGGGATTTGTATCAATTTCGTTGTACAGTAATTCTGCTTTGGCATTATTCATTTTTTCTATCCAAGCAATTCCTCCATTTGCCTGAAGCCACTTTAGGGTTTCTAATACTACGTATACCGGAAAAACAGGAGGAGTATTATACATGCTCTCGCCTTTGATGTGTACAGCATAATCGAGCATAGAGAGTTTTTTTCGAGTAGTTCTTCCTACCATATCTTTTCTAATTACAACTAATGTTACTCCGGCTGGTCCCATGTTTTTTTGAGCACCGGCATAAATAAGTGCAAATTGGTTTGCATCTACTTTTCGGCTAAAAATATCGGAAGACATATCACAAACTACTGGAATATTACTTTTCGGAAATTCCTTAATTTGTGTGCCATAAATGGTATTGTTAGATGTAATGTGCAAATAATCGGCATCACTTGGAATGGTATATTTTTTGGGAATATAACTGAAGTTTTTATCTTCCGAACTTGCAATTACACTTACTCTTCCTATTTTTTGAGCTTCTTGTATAGCCTTACTGGCCCATGTACCGGTATTTACGTATGCCGCATATCCACTATCACTTAACAAATTGTAAGGCACCATACCAAACTGCAAACTAGCCCCACCACCCAAATAAAGCACTTCGTAATCATTCCCTAATTCTAATAGTTGTTTAATAATAGAACGAGCCTCGTCCATTACTTCTACATAATCTTTGCTTCGATGCGATATTTCGAGCAAGGATAGGCCTGAATTTTTAAAATTTATACAAGCTTCAGATGCTTTTTTCATTACTTCGGCCGGTAATATTCCTGGGCCTGCACTAAAATTGTGAATTTTTGTAAGCATGTTTTTTATGATTAGTCGGCAAATTTATATTTTACGAATAACATAAAAAGAAATTTAATTTCTTTTTATTAATCATGTTTATTCTAATTTACTCTAAACTAGGAACGTTTTTGCCGGTATTGCCAGAAAGCGGAAAGTTAAAACCAATTCCAAACTGTATTAAATGATTGGCATATTTATCTTCTCCATTTGTTTCAACACGGTAATCGGGAATTCCCATCATGTAACGGGCGTAAAAATAAAGTTGATTCACGTGGTAACTGGTTCCTACCAAAAGACCATAGTCAACAGTAAGTATATTGGTTTTTGAAACGTTGTAATTAACCTCCGTTTGCCTGTGGTTTGGAAAAAGAAGTTTAATAATTAAGTTTATCTCCGGAAAAGAATCTGTGTTAATCAAGTCTAGAGCAGGGGTTTCACTATAGGTTTCGGTAACTGTTTCGTTTCTAAGCAATAAACTTAAGTAAAAACCGCCATACACCGAAAAATTTTGATATTTATAATTGGCAGTAAGCGGAAAATCTATAAAAAGCTGTTTATGTGAGCCATTATATTTATTGTAGGTTGTAATTTTTATAAAGTTGCCATTTGTGTCTAAAAGTAAAAAGTTTGTATCTACACCAAACATGGGCCCAAAAGATTTAATCCATTCATTAATGCGTCCCTCCTCTCTAAAAGAGGATTCGTAAAAAAAACTTTTTTTTCTGGTAGAAGCTAATGTTCTAAAACTAACCGAAAAATTACTACTCACATCATATTTTAGGTGCAAACCTCCATTTATTCCTAAATGAAAGTGATTTCCTAAGGCTTCCGTGCTGCGGAGAGGTTCTAACAGTGCTCCTATTTCAGGGCCTAATGTTAGGTTACTCTTCTGAGCATTTGCATTAGTCAAAAGGGCTGTAAAAAGCAGTCCAAGCAAGAATGGTTTTATTTTCAAAGTCATTGGTTTTGATTGTCAAAAGTATAAATTTGAAATTAATTGTTGCGGTTTAATTCAATAATTATTACATTTGCAGCCTTAAAAAATAAAAGCATCTATGAAAAAAGGAATACATCCGGAGAGCTACAGATTGGTAGTTTTTAAAGATATGAGTAACGATTACACTTTTTTGTGTCGTTCTTCTGCACAAACAAAAGATACTATTGTATGGGAAGATGGGAACGAGTATCCTGTTGTTAAATTAGAAATATCGCACACTTCTCACCCTTTTTATACCGGCAAATCTCAATTAGTGGATACTGCAGGTAGAATTGACAAATTTAAGAAGCGTTACGCCAAAAAAGGATAAATTTTTCTATATTATTAAAACAAGAAAAGCACAGAATTCTGTGCTTTTCTTGTTTTAATAAATATCTATTACTTATCTACAGCCGAAAAGAAACCGTTTTGAACAGAAGTTTCTGAACTATCGGTTTTATGGGCAATAAACTCGAATGTCCCTTCCATTCCATATCCATCATCAAAATCGGTAAAGGAGAGTTTGCCGTAGGTGTTTAATATAGGGTATTCGGTAGAATAATAGAAAGGCGAGGCTCCACCTTTTCTATATATAAACACCGCATCATTTTCTGTTAGAACTTGGCCTTTGCTGCCATCTTGGGTGCCGTAAAATATAATGTCTATTACCGTACTGTCTTTGGGGTTAAAAAATGAAAAAGATTTAATGCTCATATTATCACCCAAAATGTTTTTCTTAAAAATTACCTCTACTTTTCCCATCCAATTATTTCCATTTACAGTGGCCGATGAATATTCAGGATAACACTTGTGAATGGTTTTCTTCTTACAAGAAGAATAGAGTAAGGCTACGACAAAACAGATGAATAATGTTCTCATTATCTTAAATATGGTTTTAATTTTCATTTATCTCAATATAACAGAATAAGATTGCACCCCTATACCGTTAAGGATATTAATCAAATAATTGCCTTTAGAGAAATCAGTTAAATTAATTTCGATTTTATTTTGGCCTGAAATTATTTTTCTATCTAATGTTTTAACTTTTTGACCGTTGTTATTTAGTATTTGAATTTGCAAATTTTGTTCTATTTCAGATTGAATGGATATTGTAAAATTTCCATTGCTTGGATTTGGGAAAATTGAAACATCTGCTTTTAAGCCGCTTTCATTTATTCCGGTACAATCAAGAACAACAATGCTCAATGTATCTTCTCCGGTACAACCTGTTATATTATCCGTAACAGAATAAGAAATAATATGTGTGCCTGCTCCCGCAACAGAAGGGTCAAATTCGCCTGTGTTTACATTTGTAATTCCATTACCACTCCATATTCCTCCTGGAGTTGCTGCATTTAAAGTTACAGCTGGAGCATTGCTGCAAATAGAACCAATAGGAGTTATAGTTGCATTGGGTAAGGCATTTACTACAATACTTACACTGGCAGAAGTATCCTTACAACCCAATTGGTCGGTAATAACTACAGCATAATTCCCTGTAGAGGTTGCATCATATTGTTGAGAAACAGCTCCATTAATGATGTTCGAATTGAGCAACCATTGATAAGTTGCACCATTTACAAAATTGGATTCTAAAAAAGCAGTGTCTCCTTCGCAAAGGGTATCGTTTGATAGTACGGTTACTACGGGTGTAGTAGGGCTTATATTCCCTATTACATAAGAAGGTGCTATACTGGCTATTTTGTATACATAATACCAAAAATCAGGCGTTCCATAGTGCATATTTCCTAAAGAACTGGTAGGAAACGTATTTTGGTTGCAACTGTTACAATAACGCATATCATTATAGGTAAGATGCTGTCCACTTTGAGTTGAAGTGCCATAATAATACCCGTCATTTAATGCCTGAAACTGAGATAAAATATACTGTTGTCCTGCATTTAACCAAATAGGTTGGTTCAACATTTTGTAATTATACTGTCCTACTACTCCAATAGGCACCGTGTCCTGAGCTAATTTAGCCTGAGAATTAAAATCGAAAATGGTAATGATTCTTGCTGTACCAGTGGGTTCTCTTTTGCCAAGTGCCCCCACAAGCATTTTTTGGTTAACCGTAAACCGAAACCCTCGTTGGGAATTAGAGACAACAGAATTGATTGAAGCCACTACTACACTATCGGTAGAAGAATGTTGCCCATCGAATGTGTTGATGTTGCTAGTTTGAGGAGCTAATGGATTTCCGTAAAAAATAAATATCGTTAACGAATCATTTGCAGGGATAGAAGGAACTCTTACCCAAATTTTTGTATTAGACGAATTAATGCCCGAATCTATATAATGCAGCAACAAGTTATTTCCGTCACAATCGCTCGAAAAGCGAATATCTTCACCTTTTGATTGCATATCTCCTGCTTGTATAGGGGTTTGTGTGTCAAAATAAATTGGCACCTGAAACTGAGAGAGACTTACCCCCGATTTCTCATATATTTTTACTGGTACTTTAAATTCCCACCCATTTAATTGAGAGAATAACGTGCTATTTGTCAACAGACCAATAATATTAAACAGAATAATCTTTTTCATATATTTTTATATTTACTTACGAAGTTATATTTTTTTTATAAATTGCCAAAAAATTCCAACCTATGGCCACATTTCCTACAGACTTAGAAATAGCTCAAAATGCGAAGATTAAACACATCAACGAAATTGCTGCAAAATTAAATGTTGATGTAGACCACTTAGAACACTTTGGAAAGTATAAAGCAAAACTTCCGCTTACGCTCATAAATGAAGACAAAATCAAACAACATCATTTAGTATTGGTTACAGCGATAACTCCTACCCCAGCCGGAGAGGGTAAAACCACTACTTCGATAGGGCTAACCGAAGGATTAAACAAAATTGGCAAACAGGCAACAGTTGTGTTGAGAGAACCATCATTGGGCCCTGTTTTCGGTATTAAAGGAGGTGCTGCAGGAGGGGGGTATGCACAGGTTATTCCTATGGAAGATATAAACCTACATTTTACCGGTGATTTTAATGCGATTGAGAAAGCTAATAATTTATTGGCCGCACTCATTGATAATAACATTCAGAACAAGAGCAGAAGTTTAAATATAGATCCGCGTACCATTGTTTGGAAAAGAGTAATTGATATGAATGACCGATCTCTACGACACATTATAATTGGTATTGGTGGCACAGCAAATGGTATTCCTCGAGAAAATGGTTTTAATATTACTCCCGCATCAGAAGTGATGGCTATTTTGTGCATGAGCAAAAATATCGAAGACTTAAAAGAAAAATTGGGCAACATTTACATCGGTTCTACTTTTGATAAAAAACCTATTTATGCTAGAGATTTAAATGCTCAAGGTGCTATGGCCCTATTGCTAAAAGATGCCATAAAACCTAACTTGGTACAGACTTTAGAGGGCAATCCTGCTATTATTCATGGTGGCCCTTTTGCCAATATTGCCCAAGGAACTAACACTATAATTGCTACTAAGACCGGATTGTCTCTTTCAGAATACGTAATTACCGAAGCTGGATTTGGGGCAGATTTAGGTGCCGAGAAATTCTTAAATATTAAATGTGGGGCTTCGGGACTCCGTCCGAAGGCAGTAGTATTGGTTGCAACAATCAGAGCTCTGCGGCATCATGGCGGAGCAAAAAAAGAAGAATACAATACACCCGATATTAAAAGGGTGGAGATTGGTGTAGCCAATCTAGAAAAACATATTGAGAACATGATTAAATTCGGTTACTATCCGGTAGTAGCTGTAAATCATTTCCCCACCGATTCCGATGAAGAAATTAAATTGGTGCAAGAACGCTGTGCTAAACTAGGCGTTAAGGCAGTGCGAGCAGAAGGTTTTGCAAAGGGAGGTAATGGTATGATGGAATTAGCAAAAGCAGTGGTTGAAGAAATACAGTCGGGCAGAAATAGTTATAAAGCTTTATACGATTGGAGTTGGCCGATAGAAAAGAAAATAGAAACCATTGCAAAAGAAATTTATGGAGCAAGCAGTGTAGAATATGCTGCAAAAGCCCGCACCGATTTAAAAAGAATCTATGATTTAGGCATGGATAAATTCCCATTGTGCATGGCTAAAACGCAAAAATCTTTTTCCGATAATGAAAGTAAAATAGGACGACCCACTAATTTTTCTGTTACCATTCGTGAGTTTGAATTTGCAGCAGGAGCGGGTTTCATTATTCCTATTTTAGGCGATATGATGCGAATGCCTGGACTTCCTGCTATTCCGGCCTCGGAAGGTATGGATATTGATAACCAAGGAAAAATTACAGGCTTATCTTAAAGAAAAAGATACTTATATTCCAAATTAATTTTTGGATTTAAAGTAGGTGTCTATTCGTTGTTTTACATTTTCTCTAATATTCATGTAAAATAAATTATAATCTACGGGATGGAAATTTCCGTTAGGAAACGAAGGATATCCTATATTTTTATGCAAATGTATCCACAACACACCATCATAAGATTGTGCATCGCAAACCTGCTTCTCTATTTTTTTAAATGATGCTGGAACAGAACCTTTGTTTTTAGTTTTAGCTTGATAAATGGTATCGTTAGTCCAACTTAATGGATTTGTGCAATTGATGGAATTATGGTTGTATTGGTAAAGAGGGAGATTTGTTTTGTAAACATGTTCAAATTTCTTTGATTTTTTATTCCAGGCAAATGTAATCCAACTCACAAAACAGCCTGTTTCTTCTGCATAATTACATGGAGCAATAGTTAAAAAAGCATCTTTTCTTATGGGTATTCCTACAAGATAAGCTACCACTAATTGTTCGCCAAGAGGTGTGCCATCAAAATAATCTTTTATTAATTGCAAAGCATGAGCCGTGCCTTGGCTATGTGCTGCTATAATAATAGGTCTGTTTTTATTCCAATGGTTTAAATAATATTCAAAAGCTCTTTTAATATCTTGATAGGCTAAATCGATTGCTTTTTCTCCATTATTAAATTGGTCAATAAAACTGTATAGTGTTGCTTGCCTGTAACGTGGTGCGTAAATTTTGCAACTCTCATTAAAGATACTTGCCTGATGCCGAATGGCAAGATTATCTGTTCTTTTGTTTATTTTCTTATTTTCAATAGAAGCATTCCACTCTTCTCCGTTGTACGAAGTTGGATGAATATAAAAGACATCAGCCAAAGCGCTATCCTGACTATTCTTTAACAATGAGTTATCGGGCACTAAATCGGCATTATCCTTTCTGTTAGGCAATGCTGCCCATGAAGATTCCTTAGCATAATCAGGTTCCAGAGATGCTTGGTATGATTCGAAAGGGTAACAGGGTTTAGTGTACGTAATTCTTATACAAGAAGTGGCGGAAATTAAAACAATAAAAACAAAACTGTATTTAAAAATCATAATACTATAACGAACTCTTTTTCTTTGTTACAAAATAAACCAACAGGGCAATAAAAATGCCGGAGAGATTACAAAATATATCTTTTTGTGCATCAAATAAATCTCCTTGTGCCCCTAAAAATGCCATGCCAGCCTCTGGCGATACAATCATTGCAGTGAACCATTCCAACAACTCATACATCTCTCCAAAACTAATCATAATGGCTGTTGTTAATATGTATAGCCACCAACCGCTTATTTTTGAAAGCAATTCAAGTAAATTACGCATCGGAAGTGTAATAAATAACCCGAAAATAAAATGAATAAACCGATCGTAATAATTTCTCTCTAAGCCCATCATTTCACTTAATTTGCTTGAAAATGGAACTTCAGAATAAGTATAATGTGCTCCAATAATATGGAAAACGGAAAATAAAAAGATAAGGGTATACGATTTGTTTGAAAGCGGGTATTTTCGATGTGTTTTTACTAATAAAATACCGAATACAAAAACCAGTATATTTTCCAGAAACCAATCAAACCGATAACTTGGATTGATGGCTAAAACAAACCAAATCAACGAGAAAATACTAAATAGATACTTTGGATAATCTCTCATTATACAAGAATAACTGTTACGAAGATAGTTTATATTTGGATATTTCTGAAGCGATAAATTTTAGCTGGTTAATTACTATTAGTTTTGTAGTTAAAGCCAATTAAGTCAATAATGAATTTAAAATCACTCCTATCTTCTTTTTTTCTGCTTTTTGTTTTAACCAATATGTATTCGCAAACTACAGTGGTAGATAGTTTTCTATATGGGGGTATCTCTAGAGATTATCGCATTTATATTCCTTCCGTTTACAACGGTATAAATCCGGTTCCATTAGTATTTAATTTACACGGTTATGGATCTGTAAATTCGGCTCAAGAAGTTTATGGAGATTTTAGGCCCATTGCAGACACGGCCAATTTTATTATTGTTGCACCCAACGGTAGTTTTGACGGAAGCAACAAACGCTTTTGGAATACATTCGGAGGCTCATCAGTTGATGATATTGGTTTTATTTCTGCACTAATAGATACCGTTTCCGCCTATTATAATATAGATACAACCCGTATATACAGTACCGGAATGAGTAACGGTGGTTTTATGAGCTATCAATTAGCCTGTTTCTTAGGAAACCGCATTACTGCAATAGCTTCAGTTACCGGAACGATGACTCATTTTTATTTTGGCACTTGCACTCCGCCAAAACCCACCCCGGTAATGCAAATACATGGCACACTTGATGCTACCGTTCCTTACGTGGGCAATCTTGCCTTTGTGCATGTAGATACCTTGGTAAATTTTTGGGTAAATTTTAACAATTGTTCCCCTACTCCTATTTACAATTTACTTCCCGATATTGTACCTACTGACGGTTGTGTGGCCGAACATTATGCATACCAAAATGGCACAAACAACTCTTCTGTTGAATTATATAAAATTATTGGAGGAGGCCACTCATGGCCTGGAGCCCCTGTAAATATTAACATAACAAATATGGATTTTAGTGCAAGCAAAGAAATATGGAGATTTTTTAGTCAGTATAAACTAGATCAACTAAACAACATAAATATTAAAATTCAGCCCAACACGATAAGAGTTTTCCCAAACCCTTCGAACAATACCTTTTCTGTTTGGTTTAATAACAACGAAACTAGGAATATAAATGTTTACAATACTCTTGGGATGTTGGTTTACTCCATATCTACAAACGACCAACAGATTACTATTGAATTAGAAGAAAAAGGTGTTTACTTTTTACTTCCTGATTACAATCATAGGGCTATTAAAATGGTAAAACAATAATAGATTTCCGTTTTACATTTTTTCCTTTTCAACGATTACCTAAAGTTATCAACAGAAAAAAAGCGGCTACTCGAATAAAATTTACTTTTGGAAACTACTTAAAAAGAAAATTTTATGAAGCCTGATATAACTTATCTGAAACAACTTTCAAGTCAAGTAAGAAGAGATATTTTGCGAATGGTTCATGCCGTTCAATCTGGGCATCCAGGAGGTTCACTTGGTTGTACGGACTATCTTGTAGCCATGTATTTCCATTTTCTAAAACACCAACCAAAAAAATTTACAATGGATGGTAAAAACGAAGATATTTTTATTCTCTCGAATGGACATATCTCTCCGGCTCTTTACAGTGTACTTGCTCGTTCCGGATATTTTGAAATAAGCGAACTTGCAACCTTCAGAAAAATAAATACCCGTTTACAAGGCCATCCAACCACACACGATTATTTACCCGGTATTCGTATTGCATCAGGCTCATTGGGGCAAGGGCTTTCTGTTGGAATTGGCGCTGCCCTTACAAAAAAATTAAACAATGATAAATGTATTGTTTACACACTACATGGCGATGGAGAATTACAAGAAGGCCAAATTTGGGAGGCAGCCATGTTTGCCGCCCACCACAAGGTAGATAATTTAATTGCTACCATAGATTACAATAAAAAGCAAATTGATGGAAGTACCGATGAGGTAATGAGTTTAGGCAATCTTAAAGAAAAATGGCAAGCTTTTGGCTGGGAGGTGTTAGAGATGAATGGCAATAATATGGAAAACTTAATTACTACAATAGAAAAAGCACAAACATACTTAGGCAAACAAAAGCCCGTTGTTATTCTAATGCACACAGAAATGGGGCAAGGGGTAGATTTTATGATGGGAACACATAAATGGCACGGATCACCACCTAACGATGAACAGCTAAAAACTGCACTTGCTCAACTAGAAGAAACACTTGGCGATTATAAATAATGAGATACAAAGCAATCAATATATTTCTTTTTCTATTTCTTATTGCAAGAATAAATGATTGCTATACACAAAACAACACGCCTCAAAAAACAAGAATTTTATTTGTATTAGATTGCTCTCAAAGCATGTATGGATTATGGGGTAATGAACAAAAAATGATTGTAGCCAAAAGATTGCTTACCAAAGCCGTTGATAGCCTAAGAAACGTGGAGAATTTAGAATTGGCCCTAAGGTTATATGGACATCAAAGTCCGCTTGCTGCCGGACAAAGAGACTGTAAGGACACAAAGTTAGAAGTTGCTTTTGCCGCAAAAAATCACAATCAAATAATTGAAAAAATAAAATCCATTATTCCTAAAGGAACTACCCCTATTGCCTACTCATTAGAAAAATCGGCCAACGATTTTCCTCCTTGTACAAACTGCCGGAATATAATTATTTTAATAACCGATGGCATAGAAGAATGTGATGGCGATCCCTGTGCTATATCCCTTGCTTTACAAAGAAATGGAGTAGTGTTAAAACCCTTTGTAATAGGCATGTCGCTTAGTGTAGAAGTGGCTGATGCATTTAAATGTGTGGGGAATTTTTATAATACCGAAACATCCGTTGCATTTCAAAATGCATTAAATGTTGTAATTTCTCAGGCCATGAATAATACTACGGTGCAGGTAAATTTACTCGACATACACGGAAATCCAAGCGAAACAGACGTAAATATGACTTTTTACGATAGTTTCTCAAAACAAATACGCTATAATTTTATTCATACCATTAACCATAAAGGAAATCCAGATACCATTCCCATCGACCCACTTGGAACCTACAAGCTCGTAGTTCATACTATTCCTCAAGTTACTAAAGACAATATAACTATCGTTCCTGGCAAGCACAATATCATTGGTTTAGATGCCCCTCAAGGCAGCATTCATTTAAAAATAAATGGCATAAATGAATACACCAACTTAAAAGCAATTATTAGAAAAAAAGGCGATATGCAAACCCTCGCAGTACACGATATTGATTTTACTCAAAAATACATTGTAGGTGAATACGATTTAGAAATATTAACTCTGCCAAGAACTTATGTGAAGGCGGTTCCTGTATCGCAAAGCCATACCACCAAAGTAGAAATACC
The DNA here is from genome assembly GCA_013359255.1 of Flavobacteriales bacterium. Lineage (GTDB taxonomy): Bacteria > Bacteroidota > Bacteroidia > Flavobacteriales_E > Vicingaceae > BCD5. Next base: position 24,399 of record JABWCF010000004.1, on the reverse strand, counting down.
TGCACCCGGAATGGTTACGGTTTACAGCAACAATAAGGGCTACGGAAGTATTTATGTAGAAGAAAACAACGAATTAAAATGGGTATGTAATTTAAACGAATACTCTACCAGAGAAACTATTGTATTGCAACCCGGGCAGTATAGAGCTGTTTACAGATCGGCAAATTCTAAACAAGTAATTTACAGCAAAGAGATACCTTTTGTAATTAAAGCAGGTTCTTCCTCACAAGTTAAATTTTAGCACCATTTGTTAAACTATGAAAAAGTACGAAATTTTAGGTAATAAAGACACCCGCTCCGGCTTTGGAGAAGGTTTAAATGAACTAGGCAAAATAAACCCTAACGTGGTAGCCTTGTGTGCCGATTTAATCGGATCGTTAAAAATGGATGATTTTAAAAAGAATTTCCCGGAGCGTTTTTTTCAAACGGGTATTGCCGAAGCCAATATGATTGGTATTGCAGCTGGACTTACCATTGGCGGAAAAATTCCATTTACAGGAACATTTGCTAATTTTTCTACCGGAAGAGTGTACGACCAAATACGGCAATCCGTAGCCTATTCAGAAAAAAATGTAAAAATATGTGCCTCACACGCTGGTTTAACTCTTGGCGAAGACGGTGCTACACATCAAATTCTAGAAGATATTGGTTTAATGAAGATGTTACCGGGAATGACAGTGATAAATCCATGCGATTTCAATCAAACCAAAGCTGCTACCATTGCCATTGCTCAGCATAACGGACCGGTATACTTACGATTCGGCCGCCCTAAAGTGCCTGTTTTTATCTCTGAAAATACCGAGTTTGTAATAGGCAAAGCATTATTATTAAACCCCGGAACTGATGTGAGTATTATTGCCACAGGTCACCTTGTGTGGGAAGCTATAAAGGCAGGAACAATTTTAGCAGAAAAAGGAATTAGTGCAGAAATAATCAATATTCACACTATTAAACCTCTCGATGAAGAAGCAATTTTGATGTCAACAAAAAAAACAAATTGTGTGGTAACTGCCGAAGAGCATCAAAAAAATGGAGGGCTTGGCGATTCCATTGCTCAACTTTTATCAGAAAAATTTCCTGTGCCTCACGAATTTGTTGCAGTTAATGATTGTTTTGGCGAAAGTGGTACTCCGGAACAATTAATGCAAAAATATGGTCTTACTTCAGAAGCAATTGTTAGTGCTGCCGAGAAGGCAATAAAAAGAAAAAATAGTTAAAACTTTACATTCAGAACAACGCCAAAAAGACCATTGACTACTGCTGGCCCTTCTCCTATTACTTCTCTTGCCCCAACTGAGAAGTAAGAGGAGAATGCAAAATATTTTCCTGTGTTTATAAGTACTCCGTTTGTAAAATAAGCTCCATAAAAAGTGCGGTTTACTCTTGTGTTCCCTCCCCACCAATCGTAGTTGCCACGTTCATATCCTTCAACCAAACCGCTTCTAAATGTTCCTCCTAAGTAATAAGATACTTTCTTTTGTCCCTGCGGATAAAAATTAAGGTTTACTCCACTTGCAAAAATATGCTCATAGTCTACATAATTATCTACAAAATCATACGCCATTCTATAACTTTCGGCCGATAAAACAAGTGGTATTTGAACACCTAACTTTCCATTTAACAACAACCTTTCGTACATGATTGTATAGCGTGCAGAAAGTAATGACGTAACAACAAAAGAAATTCTGTTTTTGGTGCCGTAAAAATCCATTGGTGTATATTCTTCTACGTCTCCATTGCTTAATATTATTTTTCTAACATCAATCTTAGACACAATATAATCTGGGCCGTCTAAAAAACTTGTTTTTTTATATTTAATCGTTTTTGTACCTATTTCTAAAATTTTTACTTCTTCAATAATGTTTTTATTAAAAACAATAGTATCTTGTGCAAACAAGTTTGAAAAGCTAACCCAAAATAGTATTGACCATATACAGCATCTAAACATATAGGAATATTTTAATTGTATGTAAACAGTAATTGATTTTTAATAATTAACTTCTAAAACCTTAAATTAACTAGCGTGCCCCATAACGGCATTGGATATGCTGCACCAAATCCAATCTCTTCTCTCAGCCCTACGGATATAAAAGAAGAGATACCAAATGATTTTGTAAGATTAGCTACCACCCCATTTGTAATATAAATATGGTAGAATAAGTTTTCATATTTTATACTATTTTGGTGAGTGAAATCATATCGGTAAAAAAAGTTTTACCTGTTCTAAAACCAGGACCAATAAAATACGATACATTTCTTTGTTTAAGAGGATAAAAATTAACATTTAAACCGGCAGAGTATAAGAATTCATCGTTTATAAATCCATCAAAAGGGATGTCAAATGAAAAGTAATTCTCCAAAGAAAACATAAATGGTATTTCAAGCCCGAGAAGTCCTTTAAAAAATAATCGCTCATAAGTGCAGGTTATTCTGGGTATAAGTAAATCGCTAGCTATAATTTGAATCTTGTTAAGTTTAAGTTCAAATGTTTTAGTTTCAACGCTTTTCTCTATAATGCCGTTACTGTAGATTATTTTTTCAACTTTATCTTTTTCTATAATATAGAGAGGTCCTTCTAAATTCGAATACTTACTAACCGAAATCGTTTTTATGCCGATTTCGGTTACTTTAACAACTTCTGCTTTTTTATTTTTTAATAACAAGGTATCTTGAGAGTAGGCTTTGTTAAGCCAAACACAAATAATTGCGATAAATAAACTAACGAAATTGAGCATTTACATTTGTTGAACAATTAAACTATTCAACGGAAAAAATCTTGTAAAGTTGCTTAAGGTAAGTATCAAAACTATCTAAATTGCTGTGAGAGCCATTTTCTATAGCAATTAGTTGGGCATCGGGTTTTATTTTTTTTAACTTTAAACTCGATTCGTAGGGAACAACTAAATCTTCGGTACCATGTATAAGGTAAACAGGGCATTTCACGTCTTTAAGATATCGGTCGGTGCGTAGTTTATATTTTAGCAACCATGACGTGGGTAGATAAGGATAGTGAAATTTAGCCACCTGATAAAAATTGTAGTAAGGTGTTTCTAAAATTAATTTATTTGGACTCTTCTCTGCTGCTAGTTTAGCTGCAATTCCTGTTCCTAAAGAGGCTCCAAACAAAACAATTTCTTCTTCTTTATATTGTTTTAGAAGGTATGAATATAAAAACTTGGCATCGGCATGCAATTCTCTTTCGTGTTTTATTTCGCCTTTACTTTTACCATATCCTCGGTAATCGTACATAAAAACATCGAATCCAAGCTTTAAGAATATAGCGGAGGCTGTTCCCCATGTTTGCAAATTACCAGCATTACCATGGTGGTAAAAAATTAAACCTTTTGGATTGGTCGTTTTGAAATGTATTGCATTTAATGTTACATTTTTTTCTACCTCGATATTCAATTCTTCAAATAATGAATTAAAATTGAACGGATGTGCATCGCTTAGCTTGTCGGGGTAAAATATGAGGTGTTCCTGAAATGAATAGATGGTAACTAAAATACCCGCCAACAAGGTTGGGACAATAATAACCAGATATACAAATAACTTAAACATACCCTCAAAGGTACTAAGTGAACGTTAAATTTTTAAAATTATAAAGAAGACCTTTGTATATTACTCCTTCATTGAGCTAAAATCGAAGCTCTCTAAAAATTTTGTATTAAAATTCCCTTTTCTAAAATCTTCGTTTCTCATTAAAGCTTTATGAAACGGAATGGTTGTTCTTACTCCTTCAATAATATACTCATCTAAAGCTCTTTCCATTTTTGTAATTGCTTCTTCTCTGGTTTGTGCTACCGTAATGAGTTTGGAAATCATAGAATCGTAAAATGGAGGAATAACATAGCCTGCATAAACATGCGAATCAACCCTTACTCCGTGTCCTCCGGGCGAATAATAATTTGTGATTTTTCCAGGACATGGAGCAAAATTTTTGAAAGGATCTTCGGCATTAATTCTACATTGTATGGAGTGCAAAATAGGTTCGTAATTTTTTCCGGAAATGGGTACTCCCGCAGCAATTTTAATTTGTTCCTTAATCAAGTCGTAATTTATTACCTCTTCGGTAATGGTGTGTTCTACCTGAATGCGTGTATTCATTTCCATAAAGTAGAAATTACGATGTTTATCGACTAGAAACTCAACGGTTCCTACCCCCTCGTAACTTATCGCTTTGCACGCTTTAATAGCCGCTTCGCCCATTCTTTTTCTTAAATCTGGTGTCATAAATGGTGAAGGGGTTTCCTCTACTAATTTTTGATGTCTTCTTTGTATTGAACAATCTCTTTCTGATAAATGGCAGGCAGCTCCGTATTGGTCGCCTGCTACTTGAATTTCTATGTGGCGGGGTTCTTCAATAAATTTCTCCATGTAAATGCCATCGTTTCCAAAGGCTGCTCCCGATTCTTTCTTAGCTGCGTCCCATGCATGTTCAAGTTCTTTTTCTTCCCAAACTACACGCATGCCTTTTCCGCCCCCCCCTGCAGTGGCTTTAAGAATGATAGGATACTTTATTTCTTTAGCAATTTTTTTAGCTTCAGAGATATTTTCCACCAATCCATCAGAGCCAGGAATAACAGGCACTTTAGCTTTTTTCATGGTAGATTTTGCGGTAGCCTTATCCCCCATTCCGTCTATTTGTTCGGGCGTGGCACCAATAAATTTGAAATGGTGTTCTTGGCACACTCTTGAGAACTTTGCGTTTTCCGATAAAAAGCCATATCCTGGATGTATCGCATCTGCATTGGTAATTTCTGCGGCAGCAATAATATTCGACATTTTTAGGTATGAATCTTTGCTAGCTGACGGACCAATACAAACAGCCTCATCGGCAAAGCGAACCGGCAAACTTTCTTTATCGGCACTAGAATACACCGCTACTGTTTTTATTCCCATTTCTTTGCAGGTACGAATAATACGCATGGCAATTTCACCACGGTTGGCGATTAATATTTTATTAAACATTTCGCCCGATTTATTAATCGATTTTCTTTTTGCCATTTTTATGCAGGATCTACTAAAAACAATGGTTGATCGTATTCAACAGGAGAATTATCATCTACTAAAACCTTTACGATTTTGCCCGAAAATTCCGATTCGATTTCATTGAATAATTTCATGGCTTCAATAACGCACACTACAGATCCTTTTTTTACATCAGAACCCACTTCTGTAAAAGGGGCTTTATCGGGAGCCGGTTTTCGATAAAAAGTGCCAATCATTGGCGATTTTATGGTAATGTATTTTGAATTATTTGCGGCTTCGGCTGTAGTAGGCGTAGATACCATTTGACTGGCAGCGGCTGTTGATTGTGCTGTAATAGCAGAAGGAGTTGCCGTGGCAGGAATTGCCTGCTGAACAAAAACAGTTTGTTCTGTGCGTTGTTTCTCGTTTTGAGAAGTTTTAATGGTTATTTTAAAATCTTTCATTTCTAACTCTACTTCGCTTACGCCCGATTTAGAAACAAACTTTATAAGGTCTTGAATTTCGTTTATTTTCATAACTTATAGTTTTTCAATTTGCCGAAAGTAATAAATTTATTTTGAATCGTATGCCCATTTTAGATAAATGGCACCCCACGTAAAACCGCCACCAAATGCTGACAAGATGATGTTATCTCCTTTTTTTAATTGTTTTTCCCATTCCCATAAACAAAGTGGAATAGTGCCCGATGTAGTGTTACCGTAACGTTCAATATTTATCATCACTTTATCGTTACTTAAACCCATTCTTCGGGATGTGGCATCTATTATTCGAAGATTTGCCTGGTGCGGAACCAACCATGCTACATCTTCAGATTTTAGATTATTCTTTTCCATTATTTCTGCTGAAACATCGGCCATTCCTTTTACAGCGGCTTTAAAAACGGGCTGTCCTTCCTGATAAACGTAGTGCCATTTTTTATCAATGGTTTCATGAGAAGGCGGATAACAAGAGCCTCCTGCTTTTTGATGTAAATGATGACGACCGGATCCGTCACTATACATTATTGAATCCTGAATACCCAACCCATCGGTAGTGGGTTCTAACAATACGGCTCCACCCCCATCTCCAAAAATAATGCACGTAGATCTATCGGTATAATCTATAATAGAAGACATTTTATCCACTCCTACTACAATAATTTTATTGTATCGTCCGGTTTCAATAAATTGAGATGCGGTATACAATGCATAAATAAAGCTAGAACAAGCGGCCTGTAAATCAAATCCCCACGCTTTGGTTGCTCCTATCTTATCACATATAATATTCGCGGTAGCCGGAAATACTAAATCTGGGGTAACGGTAGCACAAATGAGTAAATCTATTTCTTCGGCTTTAATAGCTTTTTTATTAAGCAGGTTTTGAACAGCAACAACTGCCATATCAGAGGTGCCTTTTCCTTCGCCTTTCAGAATTCTTCTTTCTTTAATACCTGTACGTTCTGTAATCCACTCATCGTTTGTTTCTACCATTTTTTCTAACTCTTTGTTAGATAAAACGTACTCGGGAACATACCCCTCAACTCCGGTTATAGCTGCATTTATTTTAATCATTGAATGCTTTATTAATAATTTCTGATAGTTTGGCTTCTGCTACGTTTTTACTTAGAAGAAGCATACTCTTTATAGCCTTTGCATTTGAAATACCATGCCCAACAATTACGTTAGAGTTAATACCCAAAATGGGTGAACCCCCATAGTTTTCATAGTTAAATCGCGAAAAAAAATCATCTTGAATTCCTCTTCTCATCGCCACATCATAAAATGCTTCGGCTTGCTTTAAGACTATGTTTCCGGTAAATCCATCGCATACGATTACGTCCGCTTTGTTGTTAAACAATTCTCGACTTTCTACATTTCCTACGAAATTAAAATCTTTACCTTCTCTCATAAGCTGATGAGCCGCTAAAGAAACTAAATTCCCTTTTTCGTCTTCTTCGCCAATATTGAGTAATCCTACTTTTGGATTGGTTACATTTAGTACGTATTTGGAGTAGAGCGAACCTAAAATCCCAAACTGATAAAGTACATCGGGTTTACAATCTGCATTTGCTCCAATATCTAAAATTATATTATATCCGCCTTCCACTTTAGGCACTAAAGAAGTTATGCACGGCCTAATAACTCCAGGAATATTTTTAACAGAATAAACAGATCCTACAAGCATGGCACCGGTATTTCCGGCACTCGCAAAGGCTTGTATTTTTCCTAATTTTAGCAAACCAAAGCCAACAGTAATACTTGAATTAGGCTTTTGAGTAAAGGCTCTAGTTGGCGATTCAGCCATTCCGATTACTTCGGTGGTATGAATGATTTCAAAATCGTTTATCGATGCTCCATCTTTTATGATAATGGCTTCTATAGATGGTTTATCTCCTAAAAGAACAAGTTTAACACCTTGTTCGGCCAATTCTTTTTGTGCAATGATGGCCCCTCTAGTTGTTTCCAATGGAGCATAATCACCACCCATTATATCAAGGGCTATTTTCATATGTAAAAAAAGCGGTACAAGTAGGTTATACTGCTACAGCTTTTTCCATTACAACCTTGCCTTTGTAATAGAGTTTACCTTCGAACCAATGAGCTCTGTGGTACAAATGAGGCTGTCCTGTTGCGGGGCAAATAGCCACTGTGGGAGCCTCTGCTTTATAGTGTGTGCGTCTTTTATCCCTTCGTGTTTTGGAATGTTTTCGTTTTGGATGTGGCATAATTTAATCGATTTATTTATTTTTTAATTTCTTTAAAATATCCCATTGTGGGTTATTCGTTTTTTTTTCTTTGATTATCAGTGTGTTTAGTTTTTCAATTACTTCGGGATTGCATTGGTTTTCTTTATGTATATTTCTTTGTGGAATAAGTAAATAGACGGTTTCATATAAAAATGAGGATATGTCTAATTCCTTTTCTCCACTTGGAATCACCATAATTTCGTCCGTTTCTTCTAATAATTCTTCTCCATATTTTACTATCAACGAGGGTTCTCCTTTTATTTCTATCTCCAATGGTTCTAAGCATCTATCGCAGCACGTTGTAATCTTGCCATTTAACTTGAATTGCAAATGCAACATATTGGTATGCTTGGTAAGCCTCAATGAAACGGCAATTTCACCGTTGAGTACAATTTCAGATAATTCAAAAAATGTAAAGAACGTATCATTTAAGCAATAATTAAAATCATGGCTCCCTAGCGATAATCCCTCTGCCCGAATAATAAATTCACTTAACTTCTTCAATGTTGTTAGTTTTTGAAGAGGGCAAATGTATCAATTTATTCAAAACCTGCAATACTTTTCGTTAAATTGATAGTGGTTTTTAATTATCCTTATCTCCTGTTTTTGCAAATGGCAAAGGGTTAGAAACTAGTTGATTGTTGGATGTTCTGTTTTTATAAATTTCTATGGCTGTGTATATTGCCTGCCGGAATGAATTTTCGTTGGCTTTGTTTTTGCCTGCAATATCGAAAGCCGTACCGTGATCGGGCGAGGTGCGAATTATTTTTAATCCGGCTGTGTAGTTTACTCCGTTTCCAAAACTCGACAATTTAAAAGGGGTTAATCCTTGGTCATGATACATGGCTAGTACCGCATCGTATTTTTTATGCAACATATTTCCAAAAAAGCCATCGGACGGAAAGGGGCCAAAGGCAAGAATACCCTGCAATTTTGAAGTTTCTATGGCCGGAAGTATCATTTCTTTATCCTCTTTTCCGATAAGATTGTTATCGCCAGCATGAGGGTTTAATCCTAGTACTGCAATTCTTGGCTTTCGTATAGAGAAGTCGGTTATTAGTGATTGATTTAGTTTTTTAATCTTTTCTATTACCACTTCTTTGGTTATTTTCTTTGACACTTCGCTGAGTGGCACATGACCTGTTACCAGTGCCACCCTCATTTCTTCACTAGAAAGAACCATAAGGGCGTTTCCTTCAGCTCTATGGGCAAGATATTCGGTGTGTCCGGAAAAATTAAATTCGTTCGATTGAATATTTTTTTTATCTATCGGAGCGGTTACCATTGCTTGAATTTTACCCTGCAACAAATCATCTGTAGCTGTTTTTAGAGAATGGTATGCGTATTTTCCGAATGCGTTATTGCTTTTGCCGGGTTCAATACTTAATTCTTCATCCCAAATATTTATGAGGTTATTTTTTTTAGGGTTCGCTTCATCAGCACTTCTAATTTTATTGAAATTAAAGTCGGGTAAATCAAGTGTTTTTTTGTAGAAAGAAATAACTTTTGATGAACCATAATAAATGGGGGTGCACAAATCGGTTATTAAATTATCGTTTAATGTTTTTATAATAATTTCTGTGCCAATGCCATTTATGTCACCCGAGGTAATTCCTATTTTTATTTTTTCGCTCATTTTTTGGTTTGGTTAGTTACATATTTATTTTTAATAAAATTGTAGAGCAGTCTCACTCCTACTCCTGTTCCTCCTGATGGTCTGTAATGCGAGGCTTTGTCTAAAAAAGCCGGACCGGCAATATCTAAGTGAATCCATGGGTACTTGGTGAAATGTTCTAAAAATTTGCCGGCTGTAATTTGACCAGCAGTAGCCCCTCCGATGTTTTTAATATCGGCAATTTCTGATTTTATCATTTCTCCGTACTCTTCCCAAAAAGGCATTTCGGCAATGCGTTCGTAAACGTGGTTTCCTGATGTTTTAAGTTCATTCATACAGTTTTCATCGACATTTCCCATGGCTACGATTCCTATGTCGCCAATGGCTCTAACAGCTGCTCCGGTAAGAGTTGCCATATCTATTACCAATTCCGGATTGTATTTTTGTGCATAACTCAGAGCATCGGCCAGTATCATTCTGCCTTCGGCATCAGTATTTAGAACTTCTACTGTTTTTCCGTTATGCATGGTAATTACATCTCCAGCAGCATAAGCATTTCCACTCGGACGGTTGTCGGTAGCAGGAATAAGTGCAACTATATGCACTGGAAGTTTGTTCTTTGCTATAGCCAACGTAGTGCCGGCTACTGCTGCAGCCCCGGCCATATCACACTTCATCGTGGCCATACTACCCCCTGTTTTAATATCTAATCCTCCGGTATCATAAACCACTCCTTTACCTACTAAAACAACAGGCTTTTTATTTTTCGCATTTTTAGGTTTCCACTCTAAAATGGTAAATGTTGGAGGATGTACACTTCCTCTATTCACAGCAAGCACCCCTCCCATTTTAAGTGATTCGATTTGTTTTTTACCAAGGATTTCAGCCTTTGCTCCACATTTTATAATATCTTCTTTTATTTCATTGGCAAAAGTTACTGCATCTAGATACTGAGGTGTTTCGTTCACTAAATCTCTGGCAAACTCTGTGGCATATACTATATTTAGTAATTCCTCCAAATCTTTTTCGTTCAAAAAATCACAATCGTGTTCAAATTTTTCGAAAAGTGAATTCTCTTTTGTTGTTTTATACTTTCTGAAAGCATATGCTCCCAACAGTAAGCCCTCAATAAAACAAAGAAACCACTCTGCCTTTTTTAATTTGTTGCTGATATTAATTGAAGAGATGCTTCTTCTTTTTAGGATGGACGCTAGCGCACTTCCTGCTTGTCTCGCTTTTTCTTTGGTTTTGTATGTTGTATCTTCTTCTTTAATGGTTACAATATATATAGTAGGGGTTCCGGGTATTTCTAAAACAGGATTTTTTTCGCGTTCGCTTAATACAAAACGAAAAGCGTTTCCCAAATCGGATTCTAAGAGTTTTGTTTCAGAGGTGCCTACAATTATACGAGGAATATTAGTTTCCTTTTTCGAGGTTTTCTTGTTTTTAGCTGACATAGTTTTAGTAATTTTGGAAGCCGTAAAATTAGCATAATTTGTTTCTTATACCTATTCGATGAATATAAACCAATTGTTAGAGCGAGCATTACATTTTGAAGAGTTATCTCAGAACGAGGGTGTGTTTCTTTTTAAAAATGCAACCACAGCAGATTTAATGTATGTCGCTAACCAACTAAGAAAATTTAAAAAGCCCGATGGTAAAGTTACCTGGATTATTGATAGAAACCTGAATACTACCAATGTGTGTATTGCTAATTGCAAGTTTTGTAATTTCTATAGGGTTCCTGGTCATCCCGAATCGTATATTACCGATATGCAAACCTATAAACAAAAAATAGAAGAAACCATTCGGTATGGAGGTGAGCAACTTCTTTTACAGGGAGGGCATCATCCCGATTTAGGTTTGCGTTTTTACGTTGAAACTTTTTCACAAATAAAGAAAATGTTCCCGAATATAAAACTTCATGCTCTTGGGCCACCTGAAATTGCCCATATCTGTAAACTGGAAGGTTTAACACACACAGAGGTGCTAAAAGAACTAATAAAAGCCGGTTTAGATTCGCTACCGGGTGCAGGTGCCGAAATATTAAACGACAGAGTGAGGCGACTTATATCCAAGGGAAAATGCAGCGGGCAGGAATGGCTTGATGTAATGAGAGCGGCCCATCAACTAAGCCTGACCACTTCTGCCACTATGATGTTTGGGCATATTGAAACCATAGAAGAAAGATTCGAACACTTGATATGGATTCGTCAGGTGCAGAACGAAAAACCTGAAAATGCAAAGGGCTTTATTGCATTTATTCCTTGGCCTTTTCAAGATGATGGAACCTTATTAAAACGATTAAAAGGGATATCAAGCAAAGTTACGGCCGATGAATACATTCGAATGATTTCTCTTTGCCGAATTATGCTGCCTAATATAGAAAACATTCAGGCTTCTTGGCTAACTGTGGGCAAAAAAGTAGCACAAATATGCTTACATGCCGGAGCAAACGATTTTGGCTCTATTATGATTGAGGAGAATGTAGTATCTGCTGCAGGAGCTCCTCATCGGTTTACTTCAGAAGGGATTCAAGAAGCTATAACTGAAGCGGGATTCACTCCACAACTTCGTAACCAAGAATACGAATACAGAAATATTCCTATAAATATGGAAATACAAAAAATAGAGTACTAATTTTTTTCTTAACTTTATGCCATGCTTTTGAAAGTAAGAAAAATATCTATTCTGCTGCTTTTTATTCTTTTTTCTTCCTTTTCGCTTTTTGCAACACACAACCGAGCAGGAGAAATAACTTACACGCATGTGAGCGAACTCAGATATAAAGTTACCGTTACCACCTACACCGACCCCACTAGCCCTGCGGACAGGCCTGAGTTAGAAATTGATTGGGGGCACAATAATAAAACGGATACCATTCCTCGCGTACTAATTGTTGGCATTGTTCCTAATCTAATACAGAAAAATGTATACGAGATGGAACATGTTTTTCCCGGTCCTTTTACCTACAAAATAAGTGTTACAGACCCTAATCGTGTGGCTAGTGTGGTAAATATGCCCGGCTCTGTGGATATCCCTTTTTATTTAGAATCTGAATTAGTTATTTCACCCTTTGGAGGAGCTCCTAATAACTCTCCCGTTTTGCACAACCCTCCTATTGACAATGGTTGTGTGTTTGTTCCTTTTCAGCACAACCCAGGTGCAGTTGACCCCGATGGAGACCTCTTGGTATACTCCTTGATAGATTGCAGGGGGTATAAAGGAAATGTTATTCAAAGTTTCTCCTATCCAGCCGGTTTTGCTATAGATCAAGATGGAAACCTTACGTGGAATGTTCCCGTGCAGCAGGGTTTTTATAATATAGCGATTTTGATAAAAGAATATAGAAATGGGAAATTTATTGGGAGCGTTGTCAGGGATATGCAAATAATAATAGGTAATTGTAGTAATTTCCCGCCAGTAATCTCTACATTAAATAATGAACTATGTGTAGAAGCAGGTACTTTTTTGCAGTTTAATGTAACTGCAAACGACCCCGAGGGGGATAATGTTTTATTAACTGCCATAACAGGAGGAATAGGAAACGAAAATAATGGAAATAACCCCTTCATGGCACCTAGTAGCCCCGCTGTTTTTAATGCTCCAGGAATACCAGCCCCCTCTGTAACCGGTCAGTTTTTGTGGCAAACCGAGTGTTCTCACGTAAAAAAACAACAATACAAAGCAACCTTTAAAGCCGAAGATATTGGCTCGCCAAACACTATGGCCTCTTACTATACCGTAAAAATACTGGTTGTTGGGCCAAAACCTAAAAATCTTACTGTTACCCCACAGGCCACCAATATGCACATAAAGTGGAATAAAAGTGAATGTAATAATGTAGTAAAATATAAAGTGTACAGGCGAGAAGGTCCTTCCGGCTGGAACCCCGCATACTGCGAAACAGGTGTGCCTTCTTACACAGGTTTCCAATTAATAGCCACAACTACCTCTTTTCTCGACACATCCTTTACTGATACTAATAACGGCTTAGGTCTAATACATGGAAGAGAATATTGCTACAGAGTAGTTGCCATATTCCCAGACGAGGCTGAAAGTTATGCTTCAGACGAAGCGTGTAACACCCTTATTAAAGATGTTGCTATTATTACACATGTTAGCGTTGACTCTACCTCTACTGTTAATGGAGGAATTTATTTAGATTGGTCTAAACCTACTGAACACAATACAATTCTGTATCCAGGACCATATAAATATCTAATTTACAGAGCGACTAATAACACCGGAGCGGCCTTTGTGTTAATAGACTCTACTATGAGTATAAATGATACGACATATACTATTGATACTCTTTTGAATACCATAGGAACTCCCTATTCATACCGAGTTGATTTTTATTCGGGATTTGATTTGGTGGGCAAATCGAATTATGCCTCTTCGATTTATTCAGGTACAAGCCCGGGTGATGAGAAACTTCATATTGTTTGGACGGAAAACACCCCATGGATAAATACTCACTATGTAGTTTACCGAAGAAATCAAAACATGGGATGGGATTCTGTGGGCACCAGCCTTACCCGAAATTTTACAGATTCCCATTTAGTAAATGGTCGAAACTACTGCTATAGGGTAAAGAGCGTAGGAGGATATAATTCAGCCGGCATAACTTATCCCCTTGTTAATTATTCGCAAATAGCCTGTGGAATACCATACGATAACGAACCTCCTTGTCCGCCCACACTCACAGTAACATCGGCTTGTGAGAAATTCGAAAATATTCTTTCATGGACAAACCCTAACCATGCTTGTGCCGATGATGTAGAAAAATACAATATCTATTTTTTGCCTGCACGCGAAACCGATTTTAGGTTTGTTGCCTCCTTGTCTCCGGCTAATGATACAATATTCTTTCACTCCAACCTAAGTTCGGCAGCCGGTTGCTATGCTGTTACTGCTATTGATTCGGCAGGCAACGAGAGTATTTTCAGTGACAGTTCTTGTGTTGATAACTGCCCTGTTTATGAGTTACCCAATGTTTTTTCTCCGGGAAATAATGACGGCAAAAACGATTTATACGTTCCTTTTCCTTATCGGTACGTAGAGGCTATTAATTTAAAAATATACAATCGTTGGGGTAAATTGGTTTTTGAAACCACTCACCCTGATATTAATTGGGATGGAACCGACAAGGATACTGGAAATTTATGCAGTAGTGGGGTTTACTACTACATCTGCACCGTTTACGAAGAAAGATTTAACGGAATTACCTCACGGGTGTTAAAAGGGAATATTCAGATTTTCGGTTCAAAATAATACAATGTTCACTGGAATTATAGAAGCAACAGGAAAAGTAATAGCCTTAAAAAAGGAACAACAGAATTTACACATTACTCTTTCTTGCCCTTTTATAAACGAGTTAAAAATAGATCAAAGCTTAGCTCATAATGGAGTATGCTTAACCATAATAGATATAAGTGAAAACAGCTATACTGTAACTGCTATAAAAGAAACATTAGAAAAGACAAACCTGGGTTCACTTAAGGTTGGGCAGTTCGTTAATCTTGAAAGAGCAATGCCTGCCAATGGTCGGTTTGACGGACATGTGGTACAAGGGCATATAGACCAAATTGCTATTTGTACCGAGGTAACTTCTTTACATGGCAGTTGGATGTTTTCTTTTGAGTACGAGCCCAAAGAGCATATTACTGTAGAAAAAGGTTCCATTACTATAAATGGCGTGAGTTTAACGGTTGTAGATTCTTTTCAAAACAGATTTTCTGTGTGTATAATTCCCTACACACATGCAAACACTACTTTTAAATTTTTGCAAAAAGACGGTGTAGTAAACCTGGAGTTTGATATCATTGGTAAATACGTGAGTGCTTTACTTAAGAACCAAGCGATAACGGATTATAAAAAACATTAGCCTTTCTTTATAAACTGTTGTAATACATCATCTTTGCTTTTAGTGCTTCCGAAAAAAGAAAGTATTTTATCCATTACATCTTCTACCATGGTATCAGGGCAAGATGCACCACTAGTAAGTATGATTTTTAATGGATTTTTATTGGGCGAAATAAACCCTCTTGTTTTAAGCATTTCTTTTTTGTGGAAATTGTAATGATTTATTTCTGAAGAGGATTCTATTTCATTAACCGTGCTGATAAAATATGTGGGTAATTTTTCTTCGCATAATTCTACGATATGAGAAGTGTTCGAGCTATTGTACCCCCCTACAACAATAGCAAAATCAGCTTCAGTATTCAGTAGGGCATAGGTGGCTTCTTGGTTATCGTTTGTTGCGTAACACAATGTATCACGTGTATCGGAAAAATGGTTTTGTATATTTTCAATCCCATATTTTTTTATCATTATCTGCTTAAAAAAATCGGCTATTTGCTGTGTTTCTGTGGCCAACATGGTAGTTTGATTAACGATACCCACCCTAGTTAAATCTTTTTCTACATCAAATCCTTTGCTATATCTACTATTAAATAATAAAGCAAATTGGCTAGAATCTATTTTTCCGAGTATAATGTCTGCTAGCAATTTAGCTTCAGCAATATTTCTGATTACAATAGAAGGTGCGTTTTGTTGTGCATGTGAAAAAGTGGCTCTAGTTTCTTCGTGATTGTGTTTGCCATGTATAATTATGGTATATTTTTCATGTCCTAACATATTCGATTTATTCCACACTTTTTCTACAAAAGGGCAAGTGGTATTATATTTCTCGGTTGTAATGCCCATTTCTTTTAACTGGTTCTCTATTTCTATGGTAGTGCCAAATGCCGGAATTAATACAACATCTTCTTTTGTTAACTCACTCCAGTTTATATACATTTTGCCATTGGTATCCATAATAAAGCGGATTCCGTTTTTTTCAAGGTCTTTGTTTACAAAGGGATTGTGTATCATCTGACTTAGCAGAAAGATGCGTTTTCCGGGGTTTTCTTCTATGGCTTTATAGGCTATATCTATAGCATTTTCTACTCCATAGCAAAAGCCAAAATGCCTTGCCATAAAAAACTGAACAGGGCCAAAATCTAATACTGTAGGAGAAAAATCTTTTTTTCTGGTATCGGCTTTGGAACGAGTATTTTTTATTTGCGTAATAAATGAACTACGGTAAAACAGTGGAATATCAAATTTTTTCATCTCTTTTTGCTTATTCTAATCAAGCGGAATTAAAGATACATAGAAAAAACGTATAGGTTCTATTTAAAAATTAGAAATAGAAGCTTAGAATGAGTGCAGCAGATGAATAGACTTTTAATCCTGCATTGGTTTGCTTCGCTATTCCTCTGTTAAAAGAAGAATTCCCGGTTCCACTAACTGGGGTATCTACTATGCTTATAGAGTAGTTGCCTCCTGTGGTAAGGTATGAATACCCCAATGCGGTTTCTGCTCCTAGCGAAAGCTTATCGGAAAAAAAGTAGTTGAATCCTACCAGCATATTTAAAGATACAGCACTTCCTCCGTCTTGTTGCATAATGCGTTGCAAGGTAGAAGTGCCACTCACATCAGATTGTTTCGTTGTAGCATCGGCCTTGGCTCTTCCTATAAAACCAAACGAAAATTCTGTTCCCAAATAGGGGTCTAATCTTTTCGATTTTCCCAGATGCTTTTCTATTCCGGCAGAAAAAGAGATATCGTTTCGCTTGTAGATAGAATCTACTTCTACCAATATGGTTCCTACACTATCAGCCGAGGTAAATTTATCGCTCACAGTTTTAATACCTACACCAAAACGCAAGGCTAAATCATCTTTTAAAAAGTGTTTAAAGAGTACAGAATTATTATTATTTACGTCTTTAAAATTAGTTAAACCTATGTTATTAATCATTCCAGAAATATTGAGTGCTACTCCCCAGTTTCCTTCATAGGCCTTTACAGAATCTGTTTGTGCTTGCATTGCAGTTGTAACAAAAAAGGAGATAATGGAAATAAAGAATATGTTTTTTTTCATGTTATTTTTTTATTGCAAAAAAAGAACTCAAACTTATGGATATTATTTTATGGTTTCTTTTTTATTTTTCTTCTACCCTTTTTTCGAGCATAGGCACAAAACGACAAACACCGTGTTCTTCCGTAACATACTCGTTTTCAGACTTCTTAATAATCCTTTTCATAATTTGCTCACTGCCTTCGCCTACAGGTATTACCATTATACCTCCTATTTTTAATTGCTGCAATAAAGCTGGAGGAATGCTAGGTGCCCCTGCTGTAGCAATAATTTTATCAAATGGTGCAAAAGTCGGTAATCCTAAATAACCATCACCATAAAACAATTTGGCTTGTATTTTTAGTTTTGCCATTAGAACTCTCGTTTTGTCGTATAAGGTTTTTACTCTCTCAATAGAATAAATTTTTACCCCAAAACAAGCAAGCACAGCAGTTTGATAACCTGAACCAGTGCCAATTTCAAGTACTTTTTCGCCTGAGTTTAACTCTAATAATTCGGTTTGTAATGCCACTGTATATGGTTGCGAAATAGTTTGTCCGGAACCAATCGGAAAAGCTTTATCATCGTAGGCATGAATGTATGCAAAAGCCGAATCGGAAAAAAACAAATGACGGGGGACGGTTTCTATAGCTTCCAACACCGCACTATTGAGTATTCCTTTGTTTTTTACAATTTCAGCTAATTTTTTTCGCAGACCTTTGTGTTTATAATTATCTTCCATCTTCGTTTTTTCCGATTACAAAAGAAAAGAATAATACTACGCATACTTTACAGTTTCTTGTTCTATTATCAATACCTATTTGTTGATAACAAGAATATCTTCTTTACTTTATAAAATGAGTGAACTTGTACCTTTGTTTTCATTTTTTTCATCATGATAAAAATAGGTGTTGTAGGAGCAGGTCATTTAGGTAAGATTCATTTGCGTTTACTGAAAGAAATTGAGCTATTCCAATTAGTAGGTTTTTATGATAGTAACGAGTTGGTAAGGAAGAGTGTATCTACAGAATTTAATATCAGAAGTTTTGATACCGTTGAAGAATTAATAGATGAAGTTGATGCCGTAGATATTGTAACCCCAACCATTCATCATTTTAAGTATGCAAAACTTGCATTAAAAAGTTCCAAGCACTTATTTATCGAAAAACCAGTAACGGCTACTATTGATGAGGGAAAATCCTTACTTCGCATTGCACTAGAAGCAAATGTGAAAGTGCAGGTTGGTCATGTGGAGCGATTTAATCCGGCATTCTTGGCCGCTTCGGCATATTGCACGGAACCAATGTTTATAGAAACGCACCGCTTAGCCCAGTTTAACCCAAGAGGAACAGATGTTTCGGTCATATTAGATTTAATGATTCATGATATAGACGTAGTGCTTAGTATTGTTAAATCAAACATTCGTAGAATAAGTGCGAGCGGGGTAGCTGTAGTGAGCGACACGCCCGATATTGCTAATGCCCGAATAGAATTTGACAATGGATGTGTGGCAAATCTTACAGCTAGCCGTATTTCTCTTAAGAACATGCGAAAATCTCGCTTTTTTCAGCGAGACGCATACATTTCTGTTGATTTTTTAGATAAAGAAGTAAGCATTGTTAAACTTAAAAATGTATCGGAAAATGAGATAGACCCACTTTCTATTACTATAGATCTTGGCAACGAAAAAGGGAAAAAACAAATTTATTTCGAAAACCCTAAAATAGAATCCATTAATTCTATTAAGGAAGAACTTACCCACTTCGCTCTTTCCATAATTAACAATACCACACCTCCGGTAACCTTACACGATGGCGTAAACGCCCTGCAGGTAGCTATTCAAATAATTGAAAAACTTAAAATTACAGCTCATTCGACAGAAGAATAACATGTTTAAACAATAATCTTATTTTTGCAGCGTTAACGGGTCAGATTTGAGAGCGTTTATGGGCAAAAAAATGTATTTTTTTCTGTTTCTATCAGGAACTTTCATTTGGGGATGTTCTAAATCTAAAATTCCGTCCTACCTTTTTGTCGATAGTGTTTTTGTGAATACCCATTATCAAACACATGGATCTGCCTCACACAAAATCACCGATATATGGGTCTATTTAAACGATGATTTTATTGGAGCATTTGAGCTACCTGTAAAAATTCCCATTCTAGAACAAGGTAATCACAAAATAACCATAAAGGCAGGTATTAAAGTTAACGGAATAGCTAATACAAGAACGGCCTATCCTTTTTATACTGACTATTCGGAATATATTGATTTAGAAGAAAATAAAACGATTAATATAAAGCCATCGTTTACATACAGACCTGAAACAATTTTTCATTGGACAGAGGATTTTGACCTGGCAGGAATTTCATTTACCTATTCAAGCGACAGCGACACATCGTTTAAAATAGTAACCAACCCGTTGGCCTTTGAAGGCACTTCTTCCGGAGCCGCATATTTGTATAATTCTACACTAAAATTTGAAGCTATCTCCCCTATTCAAAACAATATTCCTCGTTCTCAAAAACCTGTTTTTTTAGAACTTAATTATAAAATAAATCAAGTGCTTATTGTTGGTATTTATTTCGATTATCCAGCTCCAGCCAATCAATATTCCTTAGTGTATCTAAACCCAACAGAAACATGGAATAAGATATATGTTAATCTTACCGAAAAAGTGGCTTTAAAACCCAATTCACCTATTTTAGTTTTTTTTGGCTTAAACAGAAATTCAACCGATTCTCCTGCTAATATTTACATGGATAATATCAAACTTATTTCTTTCTGATGAACAAAAAATGGCAGGTATTAAAATATGTTTTATTAGACTACATTAGTGCTTTTTCTGCCTGGGCAGTTTTTTATATCTACAGAAAAACCGTTCCCGAACAACAAAAATTCGGAATAGAAATACCTCTTGAATTTGACACCAATTTTTACGTAGGTCTTGTATTTATTCCATTATTATGGCTTGGCTTATATGCAATTAGCGGAACATATAAAAACATTTACAGGAAGTCTCGACTAAAAGAACTTGGGCAAACTCTATTTATCTCATTAATTGGTATTCTTATTATCTTCTTCTTTTTTATTTTAGACGACACGGTTGCCAACTATAAAAACTATTATCAATCGTTTATTTTTCTATTCTCTTTACACTTCTTTCTCACCTTTTTATTTCGGGTTATACTTACTACACATACTGTAAAGCGTATTCAAAACAGGCAGATAGGGTTTAATACCTTGCTCATAGGGTCTAACGAAAGAGCTTTGAATCTTTACAAGGAAATGGAAGGTGAAAAAAAATCATGGGGCAATAAATTTATTGGCTTTACCCATGTTAAAGACGAACAAGAAAAACATCTTTTAACCCCTTATTTACCTCACTTAGGTAATTGCAAAGACTTAAGAAAAGTAGTAGAAGAAAATAAAATCGAAGAGGTTATTATAGCTATAGAATCCTCTGAGCATAAAGACTTATGGCGAATTATAAACGAGTTAGAAGGGTCTGGAGTCTTAATAAAGATAATTCCGGGCATGTACGATATATTGTCCGGCTCAGTTAAAATGTCGGCTATATTTGGTGCCCCTCTTATTGTAATTAATGCCGAAATAATGCCACCCTGGCAACAATCAGTTAAACGTCTGATAGATATCTTTTTTTCATTGTTTGTATTAATTGTTTTTTCTCCGGTATACCTTTTTACCGCTTTAGCAGTTAAACTTACCTCTAAAGGCCCAATTTTTTACGTTCAGGAAAGAATTGGGCACCACGGAAAACCTTTTTATATTTTTAAGTTTAGGTCTATGCTTATCGATGCAGAGAAAAATGGTCCGGCATTATCGAGCGTAAATGACAATAGAATTACTCCTTTTGGGAAATTTATGCGTAAAATAAGGTTAGACGAAATACCACAGTTTTTCAATGTATTAATTGGAGAAATGTCCTTGGTGGGGCCAAGACCAGAAAGACAATTCTATATTAACCAAATTACCGAACGAGCCCCTCATTTCAGGCACTTGTTAAAAGTTAGGCCAGGAATTACCTCTTGGGGTCAAGTAAAGTACGGTTATGCCGAAAATGTTGAACAAATGATAGAAAGACTAAAATACGATATTTTGTATATCGAAAACATGTCGCTGCTTGTTGATTTTAAAATACTCATTTATACAATCCTTATAGTTTTAAAAGGTAGTGGAAAATAGGGGTATTATTTATTTCTATTATTTACTTTTGCGATTAAATTTAAACACAAAAAAATGAAAAATATAGCAGTAATTGGAGCAGGAACAATGGGAAATGGTATTGTGCATGTATTTGCACAAAATGGCTTTAATGTAGCCATGATAGATCTTTCTGAAAAAGCAATAGAAAAAGGCTTGGCTACTATTTCTAAAAATCTAGACAGGATGGTTTCTAAAGGAAATATTAAAGAAGCGGATAAAGTAAACACAATCAGCAACATAAAAACATTTACTTCTATTAAAAATGGAATAGAAAATGCCGATTTAGTAATAGAAGCCGCCACCGAAAATACAGAAATTAAACTCTCTATTTTTAAAGAATTAGATGCTATTTGTAAGCCGGATACCATACTTGCCTCCAATACATCCTCCATCTCTATAACTAAAATAGCTTCTGTAACAAAGCGTTCCGAAAAAATAATAGGCATGCACTTTATGAACCCTGTACCAGTTATGAAACTGGTAGAAATAATAAGAGGTTATGCCACTTCGGACGAAGTTACTTTTAGCATCATGGAACTTGCTAAAAGGTTAAATAAAACTCCGGTAGAAGTAAACGATTACCCGGGCTTTGTTGCAAATCGAATTCTAATGCCCATGATAAACGAAAGTATTTATACCCTCTACGAAGGAGTAGCCGGAGTGGCCGAAATAGACCATGTGATGAAATTAGGTATGGCTCACCCTATGGGGCCATTACAATTAGCCGATTTTATTGGTTTAGATGTATGCCTTTCTATATTAGAGGTAATGTACAAAGGTTTCGGCAATCCAAAATACGCCCCCTGCCCCCTATTAGTAAATATGGTAACAGCCGGCAGATTGGGGGTTAAGTCTGGCGAAGGGTTTTATTCATACACTCATGGAAACAAGGAGTTAGTGGTATCTAATTCGTTTTGTTAGCAGTAGCTTACTTATTTTAGTATTTTTTAGGGTACTCCTGAAAAATATAATTTCCGCAATGGGCACTAATTTCTTCCCAATGCTTAATTTGTAATTCTATTTTTAGAATACAGCATGTTGGCATTGTAATGCTTAGTTCTCCGCACAAGTATGAAGCCATTTCGCTTATTCCCGGATTATGCCCAACAAACAATATTTGATGAAATCTATTTTCGATAGTTAAAAGAATATGTATAAGTTTTTGCATTTCGTAGTGATAGTCGTATATCTCTTTCTTCCAGTATATATCCTCTTTTTTTACTCTCAATTCATTTGAAAAAACAAGTGTCGTTTGTTCTGCTCTGAGGGCCGTACTACTGTAAATCGCATCTACATTTGATAGTTTCTCTTTAAAAAGTTTACTCATTAAAAATGCGTCTTTTTGTCCTCTTTTATTTAAGGGACGGTCGTAGTCTAAAAGCTCATTGTTAGACCAGTCTGATTTGGCATGACGCAAAAGAAAGATTGTTTTCATGGAAATTTAATCTATATTTTAATTCAATTTGTCGAAACTTTTAGTACCTTTGTCTCGTTAAACTACCAAAAAGAGTTTTTTATGTTATTAATTGGAATCATTGTTATTGTTTTTGCCCTTATTGTAGTTTTACTAAGAGGAGGGAAAACTGGCTATATCAATCATTCACAAAACCACGATATCAACAGTCGCGGTATGTTTTTTTGATTCTTTCGCCATTACTTAAAATTTTCGAACTGCAGAGGAATATCTATGGTATTATTTCCTTTTAGAAGACCAATTACAGCCTGCAAATCATCTATTTTTTTTCCGCTTACTCTTATCAGATTATCCATTATAGATGGCTGAACTTTAGCTCCTGAATCCTTTATTATTTTCACAATTTTCTTTGCTGTTTCTCTCTCTATCCCATTTTTTACCGGAATATCTTTTTTTATAACTTTCCCTGAAGGGTATTCTTCTTTCGAAAAATCGAAAAATCGGGCATCCAATCCCTGTTTCATGCTTCGGCTTATAATAATATCAACGATAGCTCCGGTACCCATGCTGTGAGAAGTAGAGACTAAAAGCAAAATGTTTTTTTTATCTAGTTCTACCGAAGTTTCTGTCCCCTTAAAATCATAGCGAGTAAGCAATTCTTTCTTTACCACATTTACAGCATTGTCTAATTTCTGAATATCTACTTTTGAAATAATATCGAATGAAGGCATAAGATTTGATTTTGTTCAAAAATAGTATTTTCTGATTTTATATATAATACGCTGATTTACATCATTAATTATTAATTTTGGTCACTATGAAAAAAATCATCTTTTTATACCTGTTTTTAGGCCTTATAAAGCCCATGTATTCTCAAGTTTTAATAAGCGTAGATGGGGTGGTAAAACACTTTGTTAGTGAAAAAAAACTTGAAGGGGTTACTATTACTGTAGAACAAGACAAATTACCTTTTGCCACATTCGTAACAACAAGCAGCGGAAAGTTTAAATTTCAAACCCCACTGGGTTCCGATTACATGATTATTTTTTCGAAACCAGGCTTTGTTTCTAAAAAAGTTCTTGTTCAAACAGCTTCTATTCCCGAAGAAGATCATAAGTCGGTTAATAATATGTTTATTGAGATGACTTTATTTGAAGACCAAAAAGGTATGGATTTCTCTCTTTTAGAAAACAACCCTATAGGAAAAGCAAAATATCAAAAATCTACAGGAAAGCTAGACTGGGACTTAGCTTATACGAATAGTATAAAAGCTAAATTGGATAAAATGATGGCTCAATTTGATACTCAAACTAAAATTGATGATGCTAAAAGAAAAGCAGATGAAGCGGAAGCGAAACGATTAGCCGAAGAAGCTGCTGCAAAGAAAGCAGCAGAGGAAGCAGAGAAGAAAAAACTGGCCGAAGAAGCCGCTGCAAAGAAAGCAGCAGAGGAAGCAGAGAAGAAAAAACTGGCTGAAGAAGCCGCTGCAAAGAAAGCAGCAGAGGAAGCAGAGAAGAAA
>JABWCF010000028.1 GCA_013359255.1 Flavobacteriales bacterium | reverse complement strand
AGAAATACAAAAAGGCGACATGAGTAAGGGTATGTACTACTATAGCATCAAACAAAATAATCAAACCTTAGGTAGTGGAAAATTAGCGGTAGAGTAAGAGAAAGAAAATAGTGATTTTAAAAGAGATAGGCCGATATTTTATCGGCCTATCTCTTTTATTCTAAGATTAATTTAGAATAGCCAATTTGTTTTTGGTCTTTTATAACGGTTATAAAGTAAGAACCCTTACTCCATTTGTCTGTTTCAATAACCGTTTCAAAACCTGCTTTTTTTGTTGTAATAATTTTTCCGTTCATATCACGAACTTGAATTTCACAATCTTTTTCATTTAAACGAACTGTAAAATAGTGTTTACTTGGATTAGGAAAAACAGTAATTTCATTTTGCTCGTCTTTATTTTTTTTTATGCTTAAACCTTCTGCGCTGTTAGCAAAAGTATATTCACCTTTCCTCAAACTGTCAATTTTAATTTGACCAAAAGCATTATTATTATTCCCTATTACATTTTTGGAGTAGTATGGAAAGTGTTCCCAATCGGTATGTGGCCCTTTTCTGTATAATAAAATCAGACTGTCTTCTGTGTTTAAAACCAAATCATGGTCTAGCCATCCCCCTCCTCCTGATGTAATGTTTCTGCCATCGTAGTAAACAGATGCACTTGCTTTAAAATTTTGAGGCCATATTCCGTCAACACTCCAATACCTGTTTTCTGAAATTATGTAATCATTAGGATTATTTTTAATACTGTCAGGAGCTGCAAAATGATGTTCAATTCTTACCAAGGCAGAGTCTGTTATACTATTAACGGTAAGGTTCATCTTAGCGAGTGTGAAATTTTTATTTCCGGATGTTTTTAAAATAAATTGTTCGTCTGTAATGGCTTGGTTAATGCCCGAATTTTCGTTTAAGCAAGTAAATGCCGGATTAAAAGGAAGTGTAAAACTAAAAGTGCTGTATTGACCGGAAACAAATAGGGTATCGGTTATTTTATTCCAGTTATTGTTGTAAAATGAAATCTGTACAGGCACATTATTAAAGAAAGAGGGGGCTCCTTTTAATTTTTGTTTTACATAAACCGTTACGCTAAAGTTCCCGCCCAATGGTTGTGATTTTATAGAATCTATTGAAAAGTGGGGAAACCCTTCATTAAAAATCCAATGCTCAAAAAAATCGTTTATATTTTTTCCGGTACTGTTATTTATTTCATCTCGGAATTGAGTAGAGTTTATGGACTTATATGTGTAGTTGGTTGTAATGGATTTTAATCCCGTAATAAAATCAAAATCGCCAAGGTAAGTACGCAAGTTATGAGCCACAGATGCCCCTTTGTTATATACATGTTGGCCGTATGTATATTGCAATGGAATGTTATTGAGAGCCAAAAATCCTCCTTCTTTAATGTGAGCATATTGTATTACATCGGCATGATTACTGCGAACGGCATCGATGTATTTTTTATAATCGTAGGCAAAATTTAAAAATAGTTGAGATGCGTATTCCGCCATTCCTTCATTAATCCACATTTCTTGTGCTGTTTCGCAAGTTGCCAAATCGCCCCACCAATGGTGAGCCAGCTCGTGTGCCATGAGGGTTTCGTATGTTAAACTACCGTTGGCTGCAGCTTTTGGGTAAGCTATATTAGTGGCGTGTTCCATAGCTCCGGAGCCAAACGGTACAAGAGAATATCCTACTTTATTCCATAAATAGGGTCCGAACCAATATTCAAAAGCATCAATAGAAATTCCTAGTTTCGAGAAGGAAGCTTTTAAGTTGTTGGTATCACCCGGAAGTGCGGCCAGTTCTATCGGAATATTTCCACTTAGGGCAGGGTGTGTGTATTGAACTGTAACGTAATTTGCGGCTGCCACACAAGCAAGGTATGTAGGGATTTCATAGTTCATTTCCCAGATTCTAACCACCGTATCGCCCCCCAATAATACTTCATTTTGCATATAGCCGTTGCAATGTGCTCGCATATTATTGGCGGTTTTAATAGTGAAGTTGTAAGTACTCCTTTCAACAAAATTATCGAAGCAGGGAAACCAAACTCTGCCATAGTTGTGAGGCACGGCATCAAAACCAACTCCCAAATTAAAAATGTAATTGTTTTGAAAATAAAAGCCTCCCCAGCCGGAGTTATCGGTAACCGGATTGCCCTTGTAAAATACACGAATGG
Source organism: Flavobacteriales bacterium (assembly GCA_013359255.1). Classification (GTDB taxonomy): domain Bacteria; phylum Bacteroidota; class Bacteroidia; order Flavobacteriales_E; family Vicingaceae; genus BCD5. The sequence continues at coordinate 12,209 of JABWCF010000028.1, read as the reverse complement.
TGCTTGTATCTCCTACATTCATAGGCGATATAAAATTTATTTTTAATAAGGTATCGTTGTAGGCGTAGGTAAGGAGGATATTTCCCTCTTTTATTGAATCGATGTTTAGTTTAAGAAGGTCTAAATCTAAAATTAAAATGTTGTTTAGTTTAGGGGTAAATTTTATATCGCAAAAACCTTTTATAAATTTTCCAGAATAATCGGTTAAATCTAGATTTATAGAATAATTCAACACGTCAATGCTGTCGCTTCGGCTATTTATGGCTTTATTGTGTGTATGCGAATTTTTTTTTGCACAATGTAAAAGCGAATCGTTTTGAGCAAACAGTGTACAAAATGGAATAATTAAAAGGAGTAGTGCGATGGAAATATATTTTTTCATTTTAATGAATTGAGCTATAAAATTAATAATTCAAAAATTAACAACTATTCAAATGAGAATATGTAATATTGTATTCCTGTAAAGGCATTTTTTTATTAATGATTACTGATAATCAGCATAAAAGATTTAAAATATGAAGCCATCAACGGAGTTGCATGATTTAATAAAATCACTTTCTAAGTCCGAAAAAAGGTATTTTAAATTAATTTCTTCTTTGCAATCGGGCGATAAGAATTATATCCGCTTATTCGATTATTTAGAACAACAAGAGGTTTACGATGAAGAAGCGGTAAAAAAAGAGTTTAAGAAAGAAATTTTTATCAGGCATTTGCCCTCCGAAAAAAATCATTTATACAGTTTAATTTTAAAGAGTCTCAGAAGTTTTCATGCCGATAAAAGTGCGGCCTCTCAGCTGCAAGAACAATTAAGAAATATTGAGTTGTTGTATAACAAGGCTTTGTATAAAGAGTGTAATAAAATAATTAAAAAAGCAAAAAAATTAGCATACGATTACGAAAAATTTTATTACCTGCTAGATATCATTAACTGGGAAAAGATGTTGGTAGAAGAGGAATATCAGCATGGTATTTTTGAGAAAGACATGATTAAAATGGTAGAAGAAGAGAGCGTTTGTTTAGAGAAACTCAGAAACCTTGCCGAATACCAGATTTTGTACTCTAAAATAAATTACGCTTTCCGAAAGGGTGGTTTTGCTCGAAATAAAGAAGATCAAAAAATGGTAGATGAAATAGCCAATCACTATTTAATAAAAGAAAAAAATACAGCTCAGTCTAAAAAAGCGGCTACCGCCTGCTATTTTATAAAAGGATTGTGTGCATTAACTGAGCGTAATTTTTTGGAATGCGAAGTAAACTTTAAAAAAGTAATAGCTATTTTCGAATCCAACCCTCCGGTTATGGAAGAGTTGCCTAAAAGATACTTAAGAGCCTTATCCAATCTGCTCACGGTTTATCTTAACACCGGCAAATACGAAAGATATATTGAAACGCTAAATGCCATTAAAGCACTAAAGGAACACGTTATGTTTTCCAGCACCGATGTACAGGTAAAATTATCTACATCGGCCAGTATTGCAGAGCTGGTACTTTATCAAACCATTTCAGACATGGAAAAAGGCCAATGGGTGGTAGATGAAATTATAAAGAGTATCGATAGTTATAAGGAGAAAATAAATAAAGAAGAAGAAGTTACCATTTACTACCATATTGCTCAGTTTTATTTTATGTGTGCCGATTATAAAAAAGCTCTTTTTTGGATTAATAAAATACTAAACGATAACGAGGGTGATCTTCGGCAGGATATTTTTATTTTTTCCAGACTCTTTAATTTAATTATACATTACGAATTAGGGAATTATGATTTGCTCGATTATATCATCAAATCTACTTCGCGTTTTGTTAAGAAAAAACAAAAATTTTATAAGTTTGAAGATGCCTTTTTGCAAGGAATGAAGCAATTTGTAAAACCTAAAAAATCAGCTTCTGCCCAAGAAATATTCACGTCAATGAAAAAACAAATTGATAAGGTATTAGAAGATAGCTTTGAACAAGCCGCATTAGAATATTTTGATTTTAGCAGTTGGCTGGAAAGTAAAATTCAACATCTTTCGTTTGCCGAAGTGCAAAGAAGAAAACTAAAAGGGTTGCATATTTCTTTTGAAAGCGATTATTCTATTAATCGCTGACGAAGTGTTTCGTACAAAACCACGGCTGTGGCTACCGATACATTTAAGGAGCCAATTTCGCCTTGCATGGGTATTTTTATTTTTTGATCGCAAAGAGAAAACAACTCTTCTGAAATACCATCTTCTTCCGAACCCATAATAATACATAGTGGGGTATTAAGGTGGGCTTTATAAATAGTATCGGTGGTTTTTTCGGTACAGGCTACTATTTGCAGTCCCGAATTTTTTAATAACTGAACGGTTGTTTTTAAATTTGTTGATTTGCAAACACGTATTCTGTTTAATGCACCTGCCGAAGTTTTCATGGCATCGGAATGAATCATAGCCGCTCCCTTGTGAGGAATAATAATGGCATCAACCCCTGCACATTCTGCGGTTCGGCATATTGCTCCGAAGTTGCGAACATCACTGATGCGGTCTAATACAAGAAAAAGCGGAAACTGTGCATTTTCATAAATAAAGGGTATAATCTCTTCAACGTGATAAAAAGAAATTGGGCTAATAAATGCAATCACTCCTTGGTGATTTCGGTTTGATATTTTATTCAGTTTTTGAACCGGTACATTTTGAACCGCAATTTGGTGTAGCTTTATTAATTTTCTTAGTTCGCCTACGTTGGGGCCGTGCAATCCCATCTGAAGCCACACTCTTTCTATTTCTCTACCTGCTTTTATGGCCTCAATAATGGGATGAATGCCAAATATAAACTCGTTTTCTTTTTGCATATGCTTAATAAATTCTGCCCTGTCGCCAGGCTTCCACTGTTCGGTACCATGCGTTTTTGTGTATAGGGTTGCGTATTAAAATATAATCGTTTTCACTAAAAGGGTTTGTTGCTTTGCTAAATTCAAAAACTACCGATAAGGAATTATTTTCTTCGCCATACACCCATTTTTCAGAATACTCGTTTTTATAAATTAAATTAGGGCTTCCAAATACTACATAAATAATTCCGCGGTCGGTTTTCCAACCTTCCTGAAAACTGCTGAAGAGTTTATTGGCATTTTCAACTCGTGTGTAGTATTCTTTTATAATTTGTCTGCCCCGTTCGTAATTGCCGGCAATGCTAATCCAAAATAAGTCGAGAGCCGTTTTAGGTTGGTTGGAGGTAGAAATATTATCGTATTCATTTTTTGAACTAATGTAACGGGTAGATTCTATCATTTTTTCCGGTTCTGTTATGTATGGAAATTTATTTCCAAAATTAAAAACACTGATTCCATCGTAAGTACTAGTGTCGGTTTGAAAGTGAAAAACTCCTTCTTCTTCTGCAAAATAAGTAAAACTACTGTCGTTCTCTATTTTTATAGTTTCTCTACGGTTGGGTTTAAAGGCAAAGGTGGGAGTTGGTTCTGTAGAAAACGGGGGCAGGGCAGGCGGAAATTTATTTTCGAAATATGAAACATAAACTTCGGTAAGGGGGCGGTTGTACTTTAGGGTAAACCTGTGGTGTTGACTAAAATAGGGATAAAAACATACTTTGCCGGAAGAATCGAATACTATAAAATTTTGTGAAGTGTGTGGACTGGTTTTGTCTACCGTAATTTTAGTTTCAAAAAATTGTTCCCTATTGTAATCAAAAGTAAAGCATTGCAGCAGGTATTTTTTCCCGCTTATGGCATTAAAGTGTATTTTTCCTATGAGTAAATTTTCCTTTTGGTCATATTCGTCTGATAGATGCTCAAGTATTACCGAGCCACTGTCCAACACATCTTTTTGATTTTCGGGTAAGGTTAATTTATATTTTACTAGCAGGTTGGCCTTATAATTATCATGACTAGGTTTTTTTGCATATAGCAATTGTTTGGAATTTACTTCAATGTAAAGGGTAGAATAGTTAGGGTTGGTATGGTATACCAAAAAAGAAGGAAAAAGGGTAGTAGACTCTTTGCTGTAGATGTAAGAAACATTTCGGGAACTCATATTTTTATTGCCACAGCTCCACACAGTAGGTAATATAAGGAGAAATATAAAAAGATTTCGGTTCATTACATATTGTTGTCAGTGTCCAAAAGGTTAGTAGGAATAGATTTGCTTGCTTTCGCACCCAACTCTTTTATTTTTTCGGCACTTTTTAATAAGTTTCCGTTACCGTATTTCATTCTATTCATGGCATTATCGTACGATTTTTTTGCCCCGTCAATATGCGTGTTTACTTTTTCAAAATCTTCTATAAACAATACAAATTTGTCGTACATTTTTCCGGCTGCATCGGCAATTTCAATGGCGTTTCTGTTTTGTCTTTCTTGTTTCCAAACCGATGCAATAGTTCGAAGTGTGGCAAGTAGTGTAGAGGGGCTTACCATTACAATTTTTCTTTCCCATGCAAACTGAAAGAGTTCGTTATCGGCTTGTATGGCAATGCCAAATGAGGATTCGATGGGCATAAACATAAGCACAAAATCGGGGGCATTGATGCCTTTTGCCGTTTGGTAATTTTTTTCGCTTAAAAGTTTTATGTGCGATTTTACTGAAATAATATGGTTCGATAAGTGGTGTGTTCTTTCTTCATCGGTTGTTGCATTTACAAAGGCCTCGTAGGCAGTTAACGAAACTTTCGAATCAATAATAATATGTTTATTATCGGGCAATTTTATTATCACATCGGGTTGTAATCTTCTTCCTTCTTCGTTGGTGGTGCTGTATTGGGTTTCGTACTCTTTGCCTTTTATGAGCCCGGAATGCTCTAGTATTTTTTCCAGTATCAGTTCGCCCCAGTTGCCTTGTGCTTTATTATCGCCTTTCAGGGCTTTTGCTAAGTTGTCGGCAACATTAGTAACAAGTTGAGTTTGGGTTACTAAATTTTTTATTTCTCCTTTCAGGCTGTTTCGTTCTGCGGCTTCTGTTTTGTACGCAGAATCTACTTTCAGTTCAAAATCTTTAATCTTATCTTTTAGCGGATTTAAAATATTTTCGATGTTTATTTTATTTTGTTCGGTAAATTTTTTCGATTTATCTTCGAGCAACCTATTGGCAATGTTTTCAAATTCTATTTTAAAACGGTTTTGCAGTTCTTCCAGTTCAGCTTTGTGGCTTGCTATTTTTTCCTGCTGATTTTTGAAGGCTTCTTCGGCTTTTGCTAATCGGTTGTTTGCTGCATTTAGTTTTTCTCTCTCCTCTTTTAATTCAACTTCGGTTCTTTTTTTATCTTCCAAGGTAAGGTGCAGGGTTTCTTCGGCTACCTTTAATTGGGTGTGTAGGGTTATGGTTTTTTCTTCTAGTTCTTTTGTTGCATTATTTTGCGATGATTTATTTTTGTGCATAAGCCATCCCAATGCAAACCCTGCTGCAAGTCCAATTATTAATACCAATAAGGTTAAAATTTCCATAAAGAGTGCTTCGTAAGGCGTAAAATTAACGATTTATAAATCGGTTTTATGCCAGACTTTAAAAGATTTTATTTTACAAGATGTGCAAAGGAATGTTACTGCGTTAGGCATTAAAAAAATATGTTATTTTGCTAAAAATACTTTCATGAAATATGTTGTAATAAGCGGAGTCTCGAGAGGATTAGGGAGAGAATTGGCAATTCAATTTCATCGGAATCATTATGCCGTAATTGCGTATGCAAGAGATGAAAAGGCATTGAATGACCTAAAGGAAGAGTTATTGAGCAAAAACGCTTGTCCGGTATTTCTATTTAAAGTAGATGCAATGGTTAAAAGCGAGGTGCAACAATTTGCGGCCGAAGTAAAAAAAATTTGCACCAGCCCCGATGTAATTGTAAATAATGTAGCACAATACACTGAAAATGCGATAAGCGAAGAAAACTTTGATACGCTTGAAGAACAAATGAAAATAAATTTTTATTCGGCTTGGTGGTTAACGCATCCATTCTTAAATGAACTGAAACAAAGAAAACAGGGACATATTTTTAATATATGTTCAGTGGTAAGTGTGAAACCCCGCTACAATGCTGCAGCATACAGCATTTCTAAAGGAGCTTTGAAATTTTTTAACGATGTGCTAAAAGAAGAAATGAACCTGTACAATGTAAAGGTTACAGCGGTATTACCCGGTTCCATCAATACCTCATCGTGGGATGGAGTAGATGCTCCTAAGGCTGCATTTGTTCAACCGGCCGATATTGCCGCGTTGATGTTGCATATTTTGAAAAATCCTTCGCCAGCCAATATCGATGAAATAGTAATCAATCCACAACTAAAAGGATATTAATGGGCATTAGTAAATTGCAGCGTTTTGCCGAAAATGCTACTTTCCAAAATGTTATACAACCTTCTTTTAACGAAGTGTTTAACGCCAGTCATGTAAATAAAGGAAAATGGGCAGAGCATGTTTTCGGAAATAAAAATCCGATTGTGTTAGAGTTGGGCTGCGGAAGAGGAGAGTACACCGTAGCCTTAGCTAAAAAATATCCGAATAAAAATTTTATTGGAATAGATATTAAAGGAGCCCGCATTTATTACGGTGCCAAAGAATCGCTGGAAGGCGGATTGAAAAATGTGGCTTTTATCAGAACAAGAATTGATTTTTTAAATTCCTTTTTTTCCGAAAGCGAAATCAGTGAAATATGGCTTACCTTTCCCGACCCACAAAAAGAAAGAGAACGAAAAAGGTTAACTGCACCAAAGTTTGTAGAAAAATACAGAAATGTGTTAGTTCCGAAGGGTATTATACATTTAAAAACCGATAGTGTTTTGCTTTACGAATATACCTTAAGCGAAATAGAAAAAAATAAGTATACCTTGCATTTTGCAACCAATCATTTATACCAAGAAGACGAAAATGACATTGATATAGAAACAAAAGAGATACTCTCTACACAAACTTTTTACGAAAGTTTATACCGAAAAAAAGGTATGAATATTTGCTACCTAAGGTTTTCTATTTTGTAAATATGATAAAAAAAATAAGCGAAAAAAATAAAGATTATTTTGAAAGTGTGTACGATGTGGTTCGTTCCATACCTTTTGGTAGGGTTACCAGCTATGGTGCAATAGCCCGTTATTTAGGAGCAGCTTCGGGGGCACGAATGGTGGGTTGGGCCATGAATGCCTCACACACCCAAAAAAATAAAGTGCCCGCCCACAGAGTGGTAAATCGAAATGGCTTACTGAGCGGAAAAATGCACTTCGCTACTCCTTTTTTAATGGAGGAATTGCTGAAAAAAGAAGGAATAAAGGTAATAAATAACAAAATCGAAAATTTTGATACCCTATTTTGGGATCCTTTAAAAGAACTTTAATTTAGACAGATTGTTTACAAGATAAAGCTCATTTTAACCATTTAAAATTCAAGTATGAAATTATTTAAAAAAATTACCATCGTTCTGGTAGTAATATTCGTTCTTCCTTTCATTGTAGCCTTGTTTCTTGAAAATGATTATAAAGTTGAAAAGAGTATTGCCATTAATAAATCCAAACAAGAAGTGTTTGATTACATTAAAATGTTAAAAAATCAGGATAATTACAGTGTTTGGGCACAGATGGATCCTGCTATGAAAAAAGAATATACCGGCACAGATGGTACAGAGGGTTTTGAATCGCATTGGGAAAGCAGCAATGAAGAAGTAGGAACCGGCACACAGAAAATTACAAAAATTGTAGAAGGAGAAAAAATCGAAACGCATATTAGTTTTATAATTCCGTTTGAAGCCGAAGATGATGCCTATCTAGTTACAGAAAGTATAGACGAAAACACCACCCTTGTAAAATGGGGTTTTACTGGTAGTTTTCCATACCCCTTTAATATTATGCAATTATTCATAAACATGGATAAGGAAGTGGGTGGAGATTTAGAAAAAGGATTGCAAAACCTTAAAAAAATAATGGAATAATTTGCCTGTCCGCTTCCGAAATCAGTTTATTAATCAGCACACAGATATTTACCCCACAAGGTAAAAAAAATACATCAGAGAAAAGTTCGTGTAGCTAGCTTAGTAAGAACACGATCTTATTTCTGTTCCACATTCTGTAATAATTACTTCAGCCGGTGTGCAGCCACCCCCACCTGAAACAGCCTGAAATTCTACTGTATGGGTGCCGTTTGGTAATCTAACTTCCTTTATCTCTCCGGGGTCGAGTGTTCCGTAATTAGTGTTTCCAATCACAATCTTTTGTATGGTAGTATTCGATTTATTCTGTGCCGACAGAAATCCATATCCTCCGCAAGTGCAACTTTGGTCGGAGTTGTCTGCATCTGCACAATAATTATTTGCTTTTTTATTAGTGCAACCTCTGCATGAACCATCATCTTTTTTTGCTTTAGAGTCGTAGTTTGTAGCACAAGTTGAAGTACACCCCTTTTTTGTGCAGGAATTAAACACAAAGGCCGAAACAAACAATACTCCAAAAAACAGAACCATTGAAGCGATTTTCGATAACGACCTCAATTCGGAATTTACCCTAAGGATTTTTTCTTTTTTCATAATTAAGAATTTTAATGTAGGCAAATGTAATGATGTGTTTAATTAGAAAAAACGATAACTATCAGTTATGGGCATGATGTTAATCAGATGATTTTGTATTTTAAAATATTTTTTCAGAATTTGAAAACCCGACTAAATAATCTATCTAAAAATAAAATTTTGCTTTTTGTGTATGGTAGGGTTAAATGAAACCAGTTTATTTTTTTCGCATACAAAGGTTTTATATCCTAAAGATTCTAGAAGAACAAAACAGTTTTTCCTGTTTTCATTGTCCCACAATTCGGCATAAATTACGGGTTTGTGTTTTTTGAGTGTTTCAGAAGCACCCAACAAAACAGGATATTCATAATTTTCAACATCTATTTTTATTCCATCTATTTTTTCCAAATTACTAATTTCATCAAAGGATTTGCATTGTATTTTAAAAACTTCACCTTGGCTTTTTTCATTGGAATTTACCACATGGCTTAAGCCTTGCTGTTTAGCTTTGCCCATTACAGGCACCAGCATTTCTACTTCACCGCTTTTATTGCCAAGTGCAATATTTATGGCTTTTACGTTTTTTAAAGAGTAGCGTGCAATTATTTTTTCGAGTATGCTAAAATTATCAGGAATAGGTTCTACGGCAATAATTTTTCCTTTGCTGCACCAGCGAGATAAATGGTACGTCATTATACCAATATTAGCACCTAAATCGGCAACGCTGGCATTGGAGGGAAGTAAATCCAAGAATTGAAAAAAATCATTTTCTTTTTTATCCGAACGCAGGGTTTGAATTTTAAAAACAGCAAATACGTACAAATAATTACTATACCCAAGGCATTGTTGCAATAGATATTTTATAAAATTTTTCATTTAAATTTGAATGGCAGCAAAAGTAATGATAATTTAACGCTTTGTTTTGTTATGGCCATTATTGCGGTAAATACACGCTTACTTATATCCGGCAGAGTGGACGGCATTTCCCGTTTTGCTGCCGAAACACTAAAAAGAATAGTGAAAGCACACCCCGAACACACCTTCTATTTTTTGTTCGACCGCAAGTTTTCCGATGAGTTTATTTTTTCTTCCAATGTAAAGCCATTGGTTATTTGGCCACAGACAAGGCATCCGCTTTTGTTTCGTTTTTGGTTCGAAAAACGAATTCCTATTGTTTTAAAAAAAATAAAGGCCGATGTATTTGTTTCGCCCGATGGATTTCTTTCTCTTGCCTCTAATGTAAAGCAATTAGCCGTTATACACGATTTAAATTTCGAACATTTTCCGCAGTATTTACCGAGCCATATTGCAAACTATTACCGAAGGTATTTTCCGCTTTTTGCCCATAAAGCCTCAAAAATTGCCACCGTATCTGCATTTTCTAAGCAAGATATTTGTGAGCGTTACCGAATAAAAGAAGATAAAATAGATGTAGTATATAATGGGGTAAGTACAATTTTTACTCCCGTAACTCCTGAAGTTAAATTACAGATACAAAAACAATATTCGCAGCAAACACCTTATTTTATATACGCAGGAACATTGCATCCTCGAAAAAACATTGTAAACCTTATTAAGGCATTTGATAGGGTTAAAACAAAATCGTTGTTACCCCATAAACTTTTGTTAGTGGGTAGTAAAATGTGGTGGACAGATGAAATGCAATACGCCTACAACGAAATGAAGCATAAGCACGATGTTATTTTTACGGGATTGGTAAGCGATTCCGAAATGGCTAATTTAATGGCCTCGGCCGAAGCGATGGTGTATGTTTCGTTTTTCGAAGGGTTTGGAATTCCCGTTATTGAAGCACAATCGTGTGATGTGCCGGTGATTTGTTCTGATACCACTTCACTTGCCGAAATTGCAGGTACTTCTGCCATTCTCGTTAACCCATCTAATGTGGAAGAAATTGCACAAGCGATGATTCGGGCATTAGAACCTCAAAAAAGAACCGAGCTCATTTTAAACGGACAAAAAAATGTGTTGAATTACAGCTGGAATAAAACAGCTTCATTCCTTTGGGAAAGCATAGAAAAAACACTGCATGTCTAACCTTTCCTTGTGTTATAATAGAAATTTACATGAAGCCGGCTGCGATGAAGCCGGGAGGGGTTGTTTAGCAGGGCCTGTGTTTGCAGCGGCTGTAATTTTGCCCAATCATTTTATTTGTGAAAGTTTAAACGATTCAAAAAAAATATCAGAAAAAGAAAGAGATACACTTCGTTTGTATATCGAAAAATATGCTTTAGCGTGGGCGGTAGCTAAAGTTGATAATAATGAAATAGATAAAATAAATATTTTAAATGCTTCCATTAAAGCGATGCATCTGGCCTTGGCAAAACTAAAAGTAAAGCCGGAATATATTATTGTAGATGGAAATCGCTTTAAACCGTATAAAAACATTCCGCATATCTGTATTGTAAAAGGCGATGGAAAATACATGAACATTGCGGCCGCTTCCATTCTTGCTAAAACGCACCGCGATGAATTTATGTTAAAGCAACATAAAAAATTTCCGCAATACGGATGGAATCAAAATAAGGGATATCCTACTCAAATGCATCGAGAGGCGATATTTCAATTTGGGCAAACCCCTCTTCATCGGAAGTCTTTTCGTTTGTTGGCAGAGTCTCAGCTAACATTAAATTTTTAAAATAGTAATTACTCAACCACAAACCAACTGTTCAGTAAGTTATCCTTGTTGTACCTCATGCGTTGTTGAGTTGTATAATCAATAAATTTACAACCTGCACACTCGGCAATAGCATGCCCCGCTGCGGTATCCCATTCCATGGTGGGGGCAAAGCGAGGATACACGTTTGCACTGCCTTCGGCTACCAAACAAATTTTTAAGGAACTACCCATGCTTACCAATTCTATGTTTTTGTGTTTTGTTTCCATTTCTTTAATAAAAGCTTCGGTTTCGGTACTCATGTGCGAGCGGCTGGCTACTATTTTGAAAGTGGAAAGTGGGGAGTTGAAACTTGAAAGAGGTAACTTTTCTGCTTTGGTTAAAATAGAAGGAATATCCATATTCTCTATATCTTCAGTTGAATATTTGAAGGCTCCTATTTCACTGTTTGCAAAGTATAATTCTTTTTTTACAGGCACGTAAATTACACCGAGTATCGGATAATTATTCTCAATAAGGGCAATATTTACGGTAAATTCTCCATTGCGTTTTACAAATTCTTTGGTGCCATCAAGGGGGTCAACCATCCAAAGTTGTTTCCAGCTTATTCGCTCTACGTAGGGAATATTTTTCCCCTCTTCGCTGAGCATAGGAATGTTCGTTACAGAAAGATTTTTCATTATTGCCGTGTGTGCATTTTTGTCGGCTTCTGTCAGTGGGCTTTCGTCTGTTTTATACTCCACGGCAAATGAAGTGTTGTATACTTTTAGTATTTCTTTTCCGCCTTCTATGGCTGCCTGTATGGCATTTTGCAGTAATGCATTCATGAGCCAAAGGTATTGAAATATGTGTTGGATTTTGAGAAAAAAATTAGCCAATTGTCATTAGGAATAATTCTCTGTTATTTCTCTCGTTAAATATGGTTGGAAACAATTTTTTTTCATTACCTTTAGCCTCACTAAAGCCCAATAATATGATACAAGTACAAAAAACAACAAGGGTACATTTACCCCCCCCCCCTCCCCAATTATCTAAAAATTAGTTTATTATGCTTTTTTATGAGCATATTTACCTTTTCGGCCATTAGCCAAAACCTGCCCAACACCCTGCCCGATACAGG
>JABWCF010000017.1 GCA_013359255.1 Flavobacteriales bacterium | reverse complement strand
GAAACGATTAGCCGAAGAGGCTGCTGCCAAGAAAGCAGCAGAGGAAGCAGAGAAGAAAAAACTAGCTGAAGAGGCTGCTGCCAAGAAAGCGGCAGAGGAAACAGAAAAGAAAAGACTGGCTGAAGAAGCCGCTACCAAGAAAGCAGCAGAGGAAGCAGAGAAGAAAAAACTAGCCGAAGAAGAAGCTAAACGATTAGCTGAAGAAACTGCTGCCAAGAAAGCAGCAGAGGAAGCAGAGAAGAAAAAACTAGCTGAAGAGGCTGCTGCCAAGAAAGCGGCAGAGGAGGCGGAAAAGAAAAGATTAGCCGAAGAGGCTGCTGCAAAGAAAGCAGCAGAGGAAGCAGAGAAGAAAAAACTAGCTGAAGAGGCTGCTGCCAAGAAAGCGGCAGAGGAAACAGAAAAGAAAAGACTGGCTGAAGAGGCTGCTGCCAAGAAAGCAGCAGAGGAAACAGAAAAGAAAAGACTAGCTGAAGAGGCTGCTGCCAAGAAAGCAGCAGAGGAAGCAGAAAAGAAAAAACTAGCCGAAGAAGAAGCTAAACGATTAGCTGAAGAAACTGCTGCAAAGAAAGCAGCAGAGGAAACAGAGAAGAAAAAACTGGCTGAAGAGGCTGCTGCAAAGAAAGCAGCAGAGGAAGCAGAGAAGAAAAAACTGGCTGAAGAAGCTGCTGCAAAGAAAGCAGCAGAGGAAGCAGAAAAGAAAAAACTGGCTGAAGAAGAAGCTAAACGATTAGCTGAAGAAACTGCTGCCAAGAAAGCAGCAGAGGAAACAGAAAAGAAAAGACTAGCTGAAGAAAAAATAAAAAAATCCCAATACGAGCAGTATTTGTCTGCCGGATTAGCTGCATTAAAAAAACAAGACTATGAAAATGCTAAAGAAAATTATAAGCAAGCCTTAGCCCTTTTTCCTAATGAGGACGAGCCTAAAAATAAATTAAAAGAAATAAGAAACATTCTCGAAGCAAGAGCTAAAGCCGAAGAAGATGCTAAGAGAGAAGCATTAGATGCTGAGAAAAAAAGAAAAGAAGAAGAAACAAAAAAAATGGCAGAAGAAAAAGAGAAAATGGAGGAGAAAACAACAGGGGAAGCAAAAGAACTAGAAGATAAAAAAGAAAAAAAAGAAGATGAAAATGAATTTAAAATAAAATCGGTTGGGGACGAAAAAAATAAAGATAAAAACCAGCGCGATAAAAACAATAAAATACCACCCAAATCTACCGGCACAAAAATTAAAATAGACTAATCGAATTAAAAAAGAGTGTATTTATCGTTTTCTTCGGTATTCATTACCCCTCCCTTACTTTGGGTATCAAAATGAATATCTTCCTTCAAAAAATCTTTGTGTTTTTAGGGATAAAAATAAACTCGAAAAATTACACGTTTACACAGCCCAAATAGTTAGATTTGCGACTAAAATATACTTGCATTCATATGAGTAAGCCAATTATAGAATGTGTTCCTAACATTAGCGAGGGAAACGATAAAAATAAAATTCAAGAAATTGTAAATGCAGCAAAAAGCGTTGAAAATATTAGAGTATTAGACGTTGATGCAGGAAAAGCAACTAATCGCACCGTAATTACTTTTGTGGGTGAACCAGAAGCGGTTTGCGAAGCCGCATTCAGACTAATAAAAAAAGCAGCCGAACTAATAGACATGAGTACTCACAAAGGAGAACACCCTCGCATGGGAGCCACTGATGTATGTCCATTAGTGCCTGTTTCGGGTATTAGTATGGAAGAAACGGCTGCTTATGCCCGAAAAATTGGAAAAAGAGTAGGTGAAGAGTTGGGCATACCTGTGTATCTATACGAAAATGCGGCAATGAACGATAAAAGAAAAAATTTGGCCAATTGCCGAGCGGGGGAATACGAAGGTCTTCCAAAAAAAATAAGTTCTGCAGAGTGGAAACCCGATTTCGGCCCCTGCGAGTTTAATAACCGAGTTCTTACAACTGGAGCCTCAGCCATTGGAGCCCGCGATTTTTTGGTGGCTTACAACATAAACTTAAACACTACTTCCACTCGCAGAGCAAATTCAGTTGCATTTGACATCAGAGAAAAAGGAAGAATAAAAAGAGAGGGAAATCCGTTTACCGGAAAAATTGTGCTGAATGAAAAAGGAGAACCAGAAACCATTCCCGGAACTCTAAAAGCAGTAAAAGGAATAGGTTGGTATATCGAAGAATACGGAATAGCTCAAGTCTCATTAAACTTAAACAATATCTCCATAACACCCATGCATATTGCTTTTGAAGAAGCTTGTAAAAAGGCTTCTGAACGGGGACTTCGTGTTACAGGTTCCGAACTAGTGGGCTTGGTGCCCTTAAAATCTATGCTCGATGCGGGTAAGTATTTTTTAAAAAAACAACAACGTTCTATAGGGGTATCTGATACCGAACTTATAAAAATAGCGGTACGCTCATTAGGATTAGACGAGCTTTCTCCATTCAATCCAAATGAAAAAATAATTGAATACTTGTTGGAAGAAAAAACCGAAAAAAAATTGGTTGAGTTATCTCTTGCACAATTTGCTATTGAAACAGCTGCCGACTCACCTGCTCCTGGAGGGGGCTCTATTTCGGCCTATGTGGGTGCTTTGGGGGCTGCACTAGGAGCCATGGTAGCCAATCTTTCTTCACACAAACGAGGATGGGATGACAAATGGGAATATTTTTCCGACTGGGCAGAAAAAGGAAAAAAATACTATACCGATTTACTGTTTTTAGTTGATGAGGATACGAAAGCTTTTAATGAAATCATGGTAGCTTACCAATTACCTAAAATAACCGATGAAGAAAAAGAAGCAAGGAAAAAAGCCATCACTCAAGCTACCCGCTATGCAATTGAAATTCCTTTAAAAGCCATGGAAACCGCATATAACAGTATGGAAGTGATGGAACGTATGGTAAAAGAAGGAATGGAAAGTTCGCTGAGTGATGCTGCCGTGGGGATATTGTGTGCTAGAACAGCTGTAGAAGGAGCGTACCTGAATGTACGCATAAACATGAAGGGTTTTGGCGATGCTGAATTTGTGAAACAAACATCCGAAAAAGCTAAAGAAATCCATCAGAAAGCATTGCAATTAGAAAAACAAACCATAGATTTTGTATCTTCCAAAATTTAGTTAGTCCATACTCAAATTAACCAAATGTCCGTTTATCCGTAAAACAAACCATGTATTGCATTTACAGATGAACGCTGCCGCAGATAAATACAAACTTTTATTCAGAAAAATATTTTACTTTTTTCCGCTTCAACTATTATTTCTCCACCTTAAAAAAAATTTATTACTACTTGTTTACTGGCTGCTGTTGTTCGGATATACTTTTTCGGCTTTTGGCACAAAATACGGCATCCCCTACCTATTTCTGGGACCAGAGTATCTAAACCAAGTAGACTATAAATCGTTTGCTATTCTGGGTTTTGCTTTTGGAGGATTTGTAATGGCATTTCAAATTGCCAGTTACATTATGAACGGTTTTCGTTTTCCTTTTATAGCCACATTGGCAAGACCTTTCTATAAATATTCGCTGAATAACTCATTCATTCCTTTCGCATACATACTTCTCTTCTTATACCACTCGGCAAAGTTTCAGCATAATAGCGAACAATTTTCTCAAATTCAAATCACATTTAATTTACTTGCATTTATTGTTGGATACGCATTAAATATCATCATAAGCCTTACATACTTTATTACAACTAACAAAAATTTAAGTTCTATCAACGAACAGGAAATTATAAAAACCAGAAAATCAAAAGTATCCCGCACCCATATAGACCCGATGCGAATACCCTTGCATAAAGGAATAAAATGGTTTAATTTTTCTACCCGCAACCAGCGGTATATAGAAACCTACCTGCACACTCCCTTTCGCATTTCTTTAGCTCGTTCTATGATGCATTACGATGAACAAACCTTAAAAAAAATATTCACTCAAAACCATATGAATGCCTCGCTTTATCAGGTAGTCGTAATTCTTTCATTGGTTGTAATTGGAGCATTTAAAGAAGTTCCCATTTTTTTACTTCCCGCAGGAGCAAGTATTTTGCTTTTGTTTACTCTTTTTATAATGATTTCCAGTGCCCTGCATTCTTGGATAAAAGGATGGTCAACCTTTGCTCTTATTGCAGGCTTAGCTTTGATTAATTACTTATCTCAATTCGATTTTTTTAACTACCAAACCAAAGCCTATGGCTTAAGTTATAAGGAATACGATTTAAGTCCGTATTCCGAAAAAAGGATAAACGAAATTGCCTACGATGAATACGATAATCATAACGATTATAATAACACACTCGATATATTGGAAAACTGGAAAAAGAAATTTCCTGAGAACAGTAAGCCAAAAATGATTTTTATAAACTGTAGTGGAGGTGGCATGCGTTCCACACTATGGACATTTCACATGCTACAATATTTAGACAGTATGTTAAATGGGCAATTAATGAAACATACGCAACTAATAAGCGGTTCTTCGGGTGGCATGATTGGAGCTGCTTATTTCAGAGAATTATATCTGCAAAAGCTAAAAAATAGCGATTTTAACTTGTATCATGATTCGTTAAAAACTAATGTTGCGAAAGACCTTCTTAACCCCATAATTTTTACCATTGCCACCAACGATATTCTTTTAAGGCTTCAAAGTTTTAATTACCATAACGAAACATATATCAAAGACAGGGCTTACGCATTCGAGAAACAACTATTAAAAAATACAAACAATATCTTTGAGAAGAAACTCAGCGATTATTCATTAGTTGAGTATAAGTCGCAAGTACCCATGATGGTTTTTGCTCCAACCATTATCAACGAATCGAGGCGGCTACTTATTTCGGCACAGCCGGTATCTTACTTGTGCCGAAATCAACGTAATCAAGCCAACGAAGGTACTGTGAGCGATTGTATCGATTTTTCTCATTTATTAAAAAAACAAGAAGCTGGAAATGTTCGCTTTTCAAGCGTTTTACGCATGAATGCCACTTTTCCATACATTCTTCCGAGCACCCACCTCCCCACCTACCCTTCTATTCAGGTAATGGATGCCGGTATGCGAGATAATTTTGGTATTTCTGTATGTGCCAAATTTATTCATACATTTAGAGATTGGTTAATACAACATACCGGAGGCGTTATTCTTATAAATATAAGAGATACCCATAAAGGAGCACATTCTGAAACCAATTTTTCTCAACGTACTATTATGCAATCTTTAATGAGTCCGTTGGGCAGTTTATACGAAAATATTTTTGTAATACAAGATTACAACAACGATGATTTGTTGCATTACTCCGGAAGTTGGTATCCCAATCATTTTAACGTACTAAACCTTTATCTTAAAAATAATCCGACTGATAAAATTTCTCTTAGTTTTCATTTAACAGGAAAAGAAAAACGGCAGGTTATTAGTTCAGTATCACTACCTGAAAATAAAGCAACATTAGACAGCCTGTTGTTATTTCTGCAAAATAAAACACCCGAATAAGTTATGTGTGGTATTGCCGGTGTATACAGTACTACTCCTCTCAACCCTTCTTTGTTTGAAAGAGGTGAGCAGGTTTTAAATTCGATGCAACACCGCGGGCCAAACCACAAAGCTTATTTTAAAGACTCACATACTATTCTTTGCCATACCCGCCTAGCTATTATAGATATAAACGAAAGTGCAAACCAGCCTTTTTCCGATTCCTCAGGCCGCTACCTCATGGTTTTTAATGGCGAAATATTCAACTTCAGAGAACTAAGAAATTCGCTAACCGATATAGGAATAACATTTTCAACCCAAAGCGATACAGAGGTTTTATTAAACCTTTATATTTCGGAAGGAAGCAATTGCCTTAGCAAGCTCAATGGATTCTTTTCTTTTTGCATTTATGATACCCAACACAACAGCTTGTTTGCTGCAACCGATCGCTATGGAATAAAACCGTTTTATTATACTTTTCAAAATAATCATTTCATTTTTTCTTCAGAATTAAAAGCATTACAAATTTTTAATCCTCAAAATGAAATAGACAAACTAAGTCTACGCACTTATCTGCATCTTAATTATATTCCTCAACCACACAGCATCTATGAAAACGTATTTAAACTAGAACCGGGCAAATATCTCTGTATAGAAAATAGCACACTAATAAAAAACACCTACTATAGCCTAAAAAAACAGAATAAAAAACCCTCCCCTACCCCCTACAATGAAGCCAAACAGAAAATTAAAGAATTGCTGGAAGATGCAGTAAAAATTCGGTTGGTTAGCGATGTGCCACTGGGTTGTTTCTTAAGCGGAGGAATTGACTCTTCTATTATTACTGCATTAGCCGCAAAAAACACAAGTAAATTAAAGACCTTTTCGGTTGAATTTAAACAGCAGCCTTTTTTTAACGAAACCGAATATGCACTAGCCGTTAGTAAAATGCATCAAACCGAACACACGGTAATAAGCATAGATAACAATAAGGTTTCTGAAGCTTTTCAAAAGGTATTAGAGAACCTTTCCGAACCCTTTGCCGACTCGTCTGCAATTGCTGTTTATGCCCTTTGCCATGAAGTAAAAAAAAATGTTACCGTAGCCTTATCAGGAGACGGAGCTGATGAGCTTTTCGCAGGGTACCTGAAACATCAGGCTGAATACAGGATACAGAATCTACATTTGGTTGAAAAATTTAGCACTCTGCTATTACCTTTTTTAAAATTATTGCCAAAATCGAGAAACAATTCTTTTGCCAACAAAATAAGACAAGCCACAAAGTTTGCTCAAAGCATTAACCTTACAACTCAAGATAGATATTGGCAATGGGCAGGAAATAATTATCCGGTTGAGAAACTTTTAAGTCCTTGTTACTTTACACCAGAACAAGAAGACGCATTCGTAAAAGATCGAAAAAATTACTACCTGCAACACCTCAATCATGCGGGTGTTAATAAGATATTACTTGCCGACCAACAAATAGTACTCCCTGGCGATATGCTTACCAAAGTAGATAGAATGAGTATGGCCAACAGTCTTGAAGTTAGAACTCCATTTTTAGACTATCGCTTAGTAGATTTTGTAAACAGCCTACCCTCTCACTACAAATTAAATAAGCATCAACAAAAAATAATCTTAACAGAAGCTTTCAAAGAAATTTTACCATCATCGGTTTATCTACGGTCTAAAAAAGGCTTTGAAATACCTTTACACTTTTGGCTTACTCACATCTTAAAAGAAAAAGTGCAAAACGAATGGCTGAATACAAAAGAAATTGAGAAAGAAAATATCTTTAATGTGCTTGAGATAAAAAAAATAAAACAAAAGCTATTTTCCTATAATCCAGAAAATACACCGGCTATAGCATGGGCTATTATTGTGTTTAGGTATTGGTACAATAAAAACTATAGCAATGCCTAAAGTGTTACGCATACTCAATCGGTTTAACTTGGGAGGACCTACATATAACGCGGCCTACTTAACCAAATATTTGGCTCCCGATTTTGAAACATTACTGGTAGGTGGAGCAAAGAACGAAAATGAAGAAACGTCCATGCACATTACCGATAGATTAGGATTAACTCCTCTCATCATTCCTGAAATGAAACGAGAAATATCACCCTTTAATGATTATAAGGCCTACCAAACCATTAAAAAGATTATAAAAGATTTTAGACCCGATATTGTTCACACCCATGCTTCAAAATCGGGATTATTAGGACGAATGGCAGCTTCTTCGATGCAAGTCCCTGTTATTATTCACACTTTTCACGGACATGTATTTCATTCGTATTTCGGAAAAGCAAAATCGGGGATTTATCAAAAATTAGAAAAATACGCAGCCAAAAAAAGTAGTGCCATTGTTGCCATCAGCGAAAAACAAAAACACGAGCTTTGCAATATTTATCGTATTTGTACACCCGAAAAAACTCATATCATTCCATTAGGTTTTGAACTGGATAAATTCAATACCAACAAAGGAGAAAAGAGAACTCTCTTTCGAAAAAGATGGAACATTGCAGAAAATGAAATTGCAATAGGCATAGTGGGGCGATTAGTTCCCGTTAAAAATCATAAACTGTTTATAGATGCAATAAAAATAGTGAACGAAAAAACAACGCAAAAAACAAGAGCATTTATAGTTGGCGATGGTGAGCTAAGAAAAGAATTGGAAGATTACTGCCAATCTCAGAATATTACCTATTCAAACACTTCTCAACCCTCTTCTATAACTTTTACTTCGTGGTTAAAAGAAATAGATGAAGTAAATGCAGGGATGGATATTATTGCATTAACCTCTTTCAACGAGGGCACTCCAGTAAGTTTAATCGAAGCACAGGCAGCTTCTAAGCCAATTGTAAGCACCAATGTAGGAGGCATAGAAAATATTGTGATAGAAAACGAAACAGCCTTTTTAACTTCTTCTAACAACAAAGAACAGTTTGCTGAAAAACTGTTATTATTAGTAGAATCGGAAGAATTAAGAAAAAAAATGAGTTTGAAAGGCTGGGACTTTGTGTATAAAAACTATACTTTCCAACGCCTTGCAAATGACACACAACAACTTTACTTTTCTCTTTTAAACCGAAAAAACTAAACGCTTTGCCTTTACATCGTTTATATTTTCCGCATATTTTTAATAGCTTTGTGTTAAGCTAACCGTTATGAATAAATTATATATACCTGCTCTCATTGCTTTATCGTTTTTATTCAGCAGTTGTAATTTCAACTCGAGCCGCATGTACAGAACTAAAAAAGATTATGTATTTGCCACCCCTCCCAGCAATCCGGAGTTGGAATATAAAATAGTACCCAACGATATACTTGATTTTCGGCTTTATACCAACGATGGTTTTAAGCTCATTGATTTATACTCCATAGACAATAATCGGATTATGAATACCGCTTCTGATGCATTTACTTACAGAGTAGAATTTGACGGACAGGTGAAGTTGCCAATAATAGGTAGAGTAGACATTAAAGGTAAAACATTACGCGAAGCAGAATTTCTGTTGCAAGATTTATATACCAAATACTACATTTCTCCCTTTGTAATATTAAATGTAACAAACAAACGTATACTCGTTTTTCCGGGTAACGGAGGAGCTGCTAAAGTAATTCCAATGGAAAACAACAATATTACTTTAGTTGAAGGAGTAGCGTTAGCTGGAGGAATTACAGAAAATGGAAAAGCAAAGCAAGTAAAATTAATACGTGGAGAATCTAAAAATCAGCAGGTGTTTCTATTTAACCTAAATACCCTTGAAGGAATTGAAGCTGCCAATATTTTACTTCAACCCAACGATGTAATTTATATAGAACCCCGAAGCAATACTGTAAGGCAGGCTGTACGAGAGGCGTCACCTGTTATTAGTTTACTGGTTAGTGTAGTAACACTATACTTAGTAATAACACGATTAAATTAAAAAAATGAAATTCAACGAAGAGTTGAACAATCCAAAACCAATCGAAGATACTGAAATTGTTAACAGTCTGTCTTCCGACTTAGATTTTCAGCGATTACTTTTGGTTGCTGATAAAAGCAAAGGATGGGTACTGCTTTTTTTATTCGTATCTGTAATTTCAGGACTCATTTATCTTCGATATACTGTACCCGTTTACGAATCAAGCACCATCATTCAAATTGTTTCCAACAATGCGGCACAGCAGGTTCTATCGGTAGAAAATCCATTCGAAAAGAACGATATACAAGCTGAAGTAGAGTTTTTAAAATCTAAATTTTTACTCGAAAGAGCATTAAAAAAACTACCTTTAGAGGTAAGCTACTTTAACAAAGGCCAATTCTTATCATACGAATTGTATAAAAATTCACCTTTTACGGTAGAATACGAAATTGCCGATTCTACACTGTACAACAAACCTTTCCATTTTACGGTTATTAATGAGAATTTACTAAGCCTCACATACACAAAAAACGGCACCTTAGTTGAAAAAGAATTTGGTCCGGAAAAAATTGAATTAGAGGGTGGCGTATTTAAGATAAAAATAAACAACTACGCCACTATTGTTGATATGCAAAACCAGTTAAAGCAACAAGAGTTTACTTTTATTATTAACACTCCTTCTGCAATGGTAGATAAGTGCATTTCGAACTTGAATATAACACTAATAAACCCTTCTGCCCAGACCATTCAAATAAGTTTCCGCGATAATAATTCAACAAAAGCCAAGGATATTGCAGAAACACTTGCCAATGAATTTAAATTATACGATGTAGAAAAAAGAAGTCAAAGTTCCAGAAAAGTATTAGAATTTATCGAAATACAACTCGATTTAGCATACAATCGATTAAAACTCTCAGAAACCAACCTACAGCAGTATAAAAAGCAAAATAATTTATCAGATGTAGATCAGTTTGCCTCTCTCTACCTTGATAAACTAAACCGATTCGAAAATGAAATAATAGATTTAGATCTTCAACTCAATGTACTTAAAGAAATAGAAGCCAAAATAAATAGTGGTAAAAATGAGATAGAAGTAGAAGCTCTTCTTCCTATTTTAGCAGGCACAGAATACGAAACAAGCATTACTACCTATATTGCTCCTTTAAAAGAGTTATCCCTAAAAAGACAAAGAGCTTTGCAAGAAACTACAGCAGGTTATGAAGCTGTTAAAGTAATAGATCAACAAATAGCGTTGCATCGTAAGCTATTAACAGAAACCATTACATCTTTACGACAAAAACTCTTTTCTAAAAAACAGGAACTTGTTTCTAAGGCTGGTAACATTCAAAATAAATTTTTAAATATCCCCGAAAAAGAATTGGAATACGCTCGCCTACAACGAATGTCTTCTATTGACGAAAAATTCTTTTCGCTATTATTGGAAAAGAAAACAGAATTCTCT
Source organism: Flavobacteriales bacterium (assembly GCA_013359255.1). GTDB lineage: Bacteria > Bacteroidota > Bacteroidia > Flavobacteriales_E > Vicingaceae > BCD5. The sequence continues at coordinate 45,501 of JABWCF010000017.1, read as the reverse complement.
ATATCCGAAGCAGGCTTTGTGCCACAACATATAATACTCGAAAATGCACAGATTTCGGCAGTTCCAATATCTCCTAAAAAAAACCTTGTAATTATTACTTTTTTTGCCTGCGGTTTGGTAATAAGCATATTGTTTGTATTAATGCGCTATCTGTTTTACCGTACCATAAGCTCAATAGGCGAATTAGAAAAAATACTGAATGCCCCATTATACGTACTGGGCGGTATACCCAACTATAAAAAAGAAATGCCCGTTTCACAATTGATTGTAAACCAAAATCCAAAATCGTTGATTGCCGAATCGTTCCGCAATGTGCGTTCCAATCTTCAATTTATCTCTTCGGCCGAAGGATCTAAAATAATAGCCATCACTTCCACTATTTCTGGCGAAGGAAAAACTTTTATCTCTATTAATATTGGAGGAATCTTTGCTTTTTCGGGCAAAAAAGTAATTATACTAGATATGGATATGCGAAAACCAAAAATTCACGTAGGTTTTGGAGTTGATAATACCAAGGGAATGAGCAGTATTTTAATTAAAACCGAAAACTATAAGAACTGTATCAATAAAAGTTTGCTCGAAAACTTAGATTTTATTACTGCCGGACCAATTCCTCCTAATCCTTCGGAATTAATTTTAAATGGAAATATTAATGAATTACTAGAAAGCCTGAAAAAAGAGTACGATTACGTTATTATTGATAATCCACCCATAGGATTGGTAACTGACGGCCTTTCTTTGATGCAGAAAGCAGACTACCCTATATACGTGTTTAGGGCCGATTACTCAAAACGCATGTTTGTGAAAAATGCCGAAAAATTATACTACACAAACAAAATAAAAAACCTTTGTGCCGTAATCAACGGAGTGAATATAAATAAATCCTATTACGGAAAAGGGTACAATTATGGATACAATAGCAGCTATACCAACGATTATTATGTTGACGACACACAGGAACAATCCGGTGTTTTTAAACGATTTTTCAGAAAAAAATAATCATGAAATTTTCTCGCACTTCTATAAATGACTTAATCGTTATACAGCCTACTGTTTTTGAGGACGACAGAGGGTGTTTTTTTGAATCGTATAACGAAAATATTTTTGCTAAAAATGGAATTGACATTAAGTTTGTTCAAGACAATCAATCTGTTTCTCGTAAAGGGGTACTGCGTGGGCTTCATTTTCAAGCCCCTCCCTATTCTCAGGCAAAATTAGTTCGTGTTATAAAAGGTTCTGTGCTTGATGTAGCGGTTGACATTAGAAAAAAATCCAATACTTATGGGAAATACTTTTCAATTGAACTAAACGAAGAAAATAAAACCATGTTATATATTCCCGAGGGATTTGCTCATGGATTTATTGCCAAAGAAAATAATACCGTCTTTGTTTATAAATGCAGTAATTTCTATTCAAAAGAGAGCGAACATAGTATTCTATGGAATGATCCTAAAATCGGCATCGATTGGCATGAACAAAGTCCTATTATTTCAGAGAAAGATAAGCTCGGTATATTATTTAACCAACTTGTTTCTCCATTCTAAAAGATGAGTGCACCAATTCTTAAATTACTTTTATTTTTTATCGGCATTTTATCGTTTGGCTATATTATTTACACCATCCTATTAAAATTTTCAAGAAACCTTGGAATCCGCAATACCGATGAAAGGTTGATACGCTGGAGCAATGAACAAAAGCCAGCTCTTGGTGGAATTGGATTTTATATTGCTTTTTTAATTTCTGTGGCCTCTTATTTCCTTTTATTCAACTTCGGTTATACCGAAATAAATATTCAACTAAGAGGATTAATTATTGCCTCTTCGCTAGCCTTCTTAATGGGCCTTGCCGATGATGCCTATAACACAAAACCACTATTAAAATTTGTTTCTCAACTAATATGTGCCTTTGTCCTTATTTACCATCAACTCTATATTCCACTCTTTGATACAATATGGCTCAATTACCTCACTACGGTACTTTGGGTTGTAGGCTTAATGAATTCATTAAACATGCTCGATAATATGGATGGTATAACCACCCTTATTTCTATTACCATTTGTATGCATTTTATAGCCATAAATATTTTTACACAACCTTCTATTACTGTATTTACATTTATAGTTATTGGGCTACTGGGCATTCTATTGAGTTTTCTTATATTCAATAAAAATCCCTCAAAAATGTTTATGGGCGATACCGGCAGCCAATTTTTAGGTGTTAGCTTAGCCGGATTAAGTATTCTTTTTTTTTCAAAAAATCCGGCCGAAAATACATCCTTACTAAACAACACCCTATGGCTTAGCTTTATTTTGTCATTTATAGTACCGATAACCGATACCACTACGGTATTTATTAACAGAATTAGAAAAGGAAAATCTCCGTTTATAGGCGGAAAAGACCATACCACACATCATCTTTCGTATAAAGGTTTTTCTGATAATAAAATTGCCTTATTATTATTTTCAATTTCTTTAATAGCTAATATGCTGGCTTTCCTTCAGGTTTTATCAACATCAGATTCCCCATCCCTTCTAATATTAGTTGATGTTGCCTACATAATTTTTATATTTTTCCTCCTATATCTGCCTACCCTCAGAAAAAAATAACCCCTAATTTTGTTTCTCAACAAAATTTAACGACATTTGCAGCCCTTTAAAAGCTACCTATTCGGCATGGTAGTTAATAAAAACCTCTTCTGTTTTATGCCGGACTCGAAAACAGGATACAAACGATAAAAAAAATGTCTGAAAAAAAAATCACCCCATTAGAAAGTTTTGATTGGGATCACCTTGGAAAGTATGATACTACTTATTCCAAAAACGAACGCCAGCAAATGGAAGGCGTTTACAACAACACGCTAACGTCAATTACTGCACACGATGTAATAATAGGCACTATTGTAGCAAAAAACAATCGCGATATTGTAGTAAATATCGGGTATAAATCAGAAGCCGTTATTCCGCTTTCTGAAGTGCGTTACAATCCTGATATTAAGGTTGGCGACCAAATTGAAGTTTTTATTGAATCGCAAGAAGATAAAAACGGGCAACTTATTCTTTCTCACAAAAAGGCTCGTTCCATGAAAGCTTGGGACCGAGTGAATGAAGCTCTTAACTCTGAAGAAATTATTAAAGGTTACGTAAAATGCCGTACAAAAGGCGGATTAATTGTAGATGTTTTCGGTATTGAGGCATTCCTGCCAGGCTCTCAGATTGACGTAAAACCCATACGCGACTATGATGTGTTTGTAGGAAAAACAATGGATTTTAAAGTAGTAAAAATAAACCCCGAATTCAGAAACGTAGTAGTTTCACATAAAGCTCTTATTGAAGCCGAGTTAGAAGAACAGAAAAAACAAATTATTGGCAAACTTGAAAAAGGGCAGGTACTTGAAGGTACCGTTAAAAACATTACCTCTTACGGAGTATTTATTGACTTAGGTGGAGTTGATGGTTTAATACATATCACTGATTTATCTTGGGGAAGAATTACTCATCCCGAAGAAATAGTTCAACTAGATTCTAAAATTAATGTGGTTATTTTAGATTTTGATGACGATAAAAAACGAATTGCTTTGGGTGTAAAACAATTACAACCCCATCCATGGGAATCTCTCGATGAAAATTTGAAAGTAGGAGAAAAAGTTACAGGAAAAGTGGTGGTGGTAGCCGATTATGGTGCATTTGTAGAAATTCAACCGGGCATAGAAGGTTTAATACACGTGTCGGAAATAACATGGAGCAACCACTTAAAACCTGCTCAAGAATTTTTCAAAGTAGGGCAAGATGTAGAAGCTCTTATTCTTTCTTTAGATAAAGAAGAGAGAAAGATGTCATTAGGGATCAAGCAACTTACACCTGACCCATGGCAAGATATTGAAAAAAAATATCCTGTAGAATCTAAACACACCGGTAAAGTAACAAACATTTCCGACTTTGGCGTTTTTGTTGAGTTGGAATCCGGAGTAGATGGGTTAGTACACATTTCGGACTTATCTTGGAGTAAAAAAATAAATCATCCATCAGAGCTTACTAAAATGGGCGATTCTATGGACGTTATTATTTTAGAAATAGATAAAGACAACCGTAGATTAAAACTTGGCCATAAACAACTAGAGGAAAACCCTTGGGATGTTTTTGAAACCGTATTTACTCTTAATTCCGAGCACGAAGGAACCATTACAGAAATAAATAACAAAGGAGGCGTAACCGTTTCTTTACCTTATGGAGTAGAAGGTTTCTGCTCAAGAAAAAATATTCTAAAAGCAGATAACTCGGAGGCTAAGGTTGACGAAAAACTTCTTTTCCGTGTATTAGAATTCAATAAAGCAAATCGAAAAATAGTGGTTTCTCATAGCCACATAGTGCGTGAAGTTATTGAAGAAGAAAAGAAAAAAGAAGTAGAAGAAGTAAAAGCGAAAGAAAAGGAAACTAAAAAAGCCGTGAAAAAAGTTCAGGAAAATGTTGAAAAAACGACACTTGGCGATCTCGATGGATTAGCCAAACTGAAAAAAGAAATGGAAAAAGGTGAAAAAGGCGAATAAGATTTCTAAAAATAACTTAATAAAAAGCCCGACAAACTTGTCGGGCTTTTTATTTCCTATTAAGCTGAAAAAAAACTTTTATATTTGTAAAGGTATTTTATGAAAGAACGAGTAATTTTAAACAGCAAGGAATTAGAGTTTACTTTACAACGACTCTGCTACGAACTTATAGAAAACCATGGAGACTTTTCAAATACAGCCATTTTAGGCTTGCAACCCAGAGGCATCTTTGTAGCCCAACGCATACATACCTACCTCACTAAAATTACAGGTAATAAAAAAATAGAAATTGGAAAAATAGATATTACCTTTCATCGAGACGATTTTAGAAGAAGAGAAAGCGTTTTGATTCCAACCCCTACTGAAATAGATTTTATCTTAGAAGGAAAAAAAGTAATACTAATCGATGATGTATTGTACACCGGACGTACCATTAGAGCCGGATTAGACGCTATGCTCGCCTTTGGTCGACCTTCGTTGGTAGAATTACTAGTACTTATAGACAGACGTTTTACACGGCATTTGCCTATTCAGGCTAACTATGTTGGCAAAGAAGTAGATACCATTGAATCAGAAAGAGTACTCGTACAATGGAAAGAAACCGATAAAAAAGACCAAATACTTTTATACTCGCAAAAGTGATGAATAAACTAAGCGTAAACCACCTACTGGGAATTAAAGACCTTATAAAAGACGATATAGAACTTATTTTTAATACGGCCGACAATTTTAAAGAAATTATAAACCGACCCATTAAAAAAGTACCTTCATTACGCGACATTACCATTTGCAACCTATTTTTTGAAAACTCTACCCGAACCAAACTCTCATTTGAATTAGCAGAAAAACGCCTCTCGGCCGACATTATCAATTTTTCCTCCTCCTCCTCCTCTGTATCAAAAGGAGAAACATTAATAGATACCGTAAATAACATCTTGTCCATGAAGGTCGATATGCTGGTAATGCGTCACCCCAATGCAGGAGCGGCTGCATTTCTATCTAAAAATGTAAATGCAACCATTATAAATGCCGGAGACGGAGCACACGAACACCCTACTCAAGCTCTATTAGACGCTTATTCTATAAAAGAAAAATTGGGAACATTGAAAGATAAAAACATTTTAATTGTTGGCGACATTCTTCATTCTAGAGTAGCCCTATCTAACATTTTTTGCCTTCAAAAACTAGGAGCAAACGTAAAAGTTTGTGGCCCCTCTACTCTACTGCCAAAATATATTAGTTCTTTGCAAGTAGAAACAGAAACCGATTTAAATAAAGCTCTTCAATGGTGCGATGTGGCCATGATGCTTCGTATTCAATTAGAACGTCAGCAAATAAAATACTTCCCTTCTCTCAGAGAATACAGCATGTTATACGGTTTAACCCTTCAAAAAGTAAAGAAACTAAATAAAGAAATTCTTATAATGCACCCTGGTCCTATTAACAGAGGAGTAGAAATAACCAGCGATGTAGCCGACAGCAAACACTCAATTATCTTAAATCAAGTTGAAAACGGAGTAGCCATACGCATGGCTGTTCTATATCTGCTTGCCGGAAAAACAAAACCTACTGCAACATTGTAATAAAATTATGGAAACACCTTTTTCAATTAATAAATCAGAAAATTACGCTATCGTAAAAACGGAAATCGAAAAACTCGATACACACAACGCCCCCGTATTAAAAGCCCATATTGTTTTGCTGGCTTCAGAAGGGTTTAGAAACATTATTTTTGATTTATCCAATACTCGTTTTTGCGACTCATCTGGGCTTAGTGCTATCTTAATTACACACCGTTTGTGTAAAGAAAATAAAGGCACCTTTGTAGTGGCTTGTTTACAAGAATCCGTAAAAAAACTAATCCGTATTTCACAACTCGAAAACATCTTAAACATTACCCCTACCCTTAATGAAGCCATAGATTTTATATTTATGGAAGAAGTAGAAAGAGATTTAGGAGAAGACTTGCCCGAATAAAAAATGCCACTTAGCGTTACTATACTTGGTTCTTCTTCCGCTTCGCCCGCACTTAACAGAAATCATTCTGCACAAATTTTAAATTGCAACGAAAACTTGTTTCTTATAGATTGCGGAGAGGGGACTCAAAATCGTTTGCGAAAATACGGAGTCAAAATTCAACGCATTAAATGTATTTTTATTAGTCACCTGCATGGCGACCATTATTTGGGATTAATAGGGCTACTCTCTACCATGCACTTGTTGGGGCGACAAACAGAAATAAATTTATATGCTCCGGCCGAACTGAAAGAAATAATAGATTTACAATTTAAAGTTTCCGATACCACCTTGCGATTTAAACTATCTTTTTTTTCCATAAATTCAAAAAAAACTGAAATAATTTATGAAGATAAAAATATTACCGTTTCTACACTTATTCTAAACCACAGAATACCTTGTACCGGATTTTTGTTTAAAGAAAAAAGAAAAGCTAAAAAAATAAATAAAATCGCCTGCATGGCTCATAATATCCCGCTTGAATTTTACAACGAATTGAAATTAGGAAAAGACTATAAAAATACAGAAGGGGAAATAATTAAAAATAACATTCTCACTTTTGATGCACCACCTTCACTCGGCTATGCTTACTGCTCCGATACAGCCTATTTGCCTTCCCTTGCCGAACAAATCAAAAAAATTGATTTACTGTACCACGAAGCTACATTTGCCAATGAACAAGAAGAAAGAGCGAAAACCACCTTTCACTCTACGGCTAAACAAGCAGCACAAATTGCTAAAAATGCCGAAGTAAAAAAATTAATTATCGGACATTTCTCTAATCGATATAGTAATCTTCAAACATTACTTGCCGAAGCCAAAGAAGTGTTTGAAAACACAGAACTAGCCAACGAAGGCAACGTTTTTCTAGTAGATTAAAAATATGCAAAAAAATCAAAAATCAAAAGTTTACTATTATTCTCTGTTTATCCTTTCATTCTTACTAACAGCTTGTAACAATACCCCTACAGAAGTAAAAATGCAAGGCTATGCACAAGGTACCACTTATCACATTACCTACATTGGGCATTCTGTAAGCCTGCAAACACAGTTAGATTCTCTTTTGATGGCTATTGATTTATCCATGTCAACCTATAAGCCCAATTCAACTATTTCCAAGTTTAACCAATCTGACTCCGGTGTGGTAGTAGACCCTTTATTTGCCGAAGTATATAAAAAATCAATCGTCATTTACCGGCAAACAAACGGGCTTTTTGACCCCACCGTAGCTCCACTTGTAAATGCGTGGGGCTTCGGCAAAGATACCATTGCCATAAATGACAGTTTAATAATTGATAGCATGTTGCATTGGATAGGACTAGATAAAACGGAACTAAAAGAAAACCTTTTTTTGCGTAAAGAAACACCCGGAATTCAATTAGATTTTAATGCCATTGCACAAGGATATAGTGTTGACCTTATTGCAGATTATTTAGAAAAAAATAATATAACTAATTATATGGTAGAAATAGGTGGCGAAATAAAAACAAAAGGTAAAAATGCAAATGGCGAAGATTGGAAAATTGGCATAGATAAACCGATTGAAAATAGTAATAAAAGAGAACTATCTACCGTAATATCACTCACCGATAAGGCTATGGCTACCTCCGGAAACTATCGTAAATTTTATATTAAAAACGGAAAAAAGTATTCACACACAATAAATCCTATTACAGGGCATCCTGCAGAAAACAGCCTTTTAAGTGTAACGGTTGTAACTAATACATGTATTGATGCCGATGCCTATGCCACCGCTTTTATGGTAATGGGTTTAGAAAAAACGCTTGCCTTTTTGGAAAAAGAAAAAAACATACGTGTTTATATTATTTATACAACCTCAGGAGGAGAAATAGCAGAGTTTATAAGTGATGAGTTAAAAAACACTATTCAAAATAAATAGGTTATCGTTAAACTTCGCTGTTTTTAAATTGCAACTCATAAAGTTTTTTGTAATAGCCTTCTTCTTTATTTAATAGAGAAAGATGATTTCCTTCTTCAACTATTTTACCATTATCGAACACCAGAATTTTATCGGCATTTTGTATGGTGGATAAGCGATGTGCCACAATTATAGATGTTCTGTTTTGAGTAATCACTTTAGTGGCGTGTTGTATAAGATTTTCCGAATCGGTATCAATGCTGGAAGTTGCTTCGTCTAGAATAAGTATTTTTGGTTTATGCACATAAGCTCTTATAAAAGAAATTAATTGGCGTTGCCCCACAGAGAGCATCGCCCCCCTTTCTCGAACATTAAAAAAATAATTTTCAGGTAATTTCATAATGAATTCATGAGCCCCCACTTTTTTAGCCGCTTCCTGAACTTCTTCAATGGGAATGTCCGAATTGTGTAGTGTTATATTATTATAAATGGTATCGGAAAATAAAAATACCTCCTGTGGCACCAAGGCTAACGAAGAAAGGTAAGAATACAATTCGTATTCTCTGATATTTTTCCCATCTATTAAAATCTCTCCTTGATTGTATTCGTAAAATCTGCCGAGTAAACTTATTACAGAAGTTTTTCCTGCCCCAGTAGCCCCTATCAAAGCCAGTGTTTTGCCTTTTTCGGCTCTAAAGGAAATATCTTTTAGCACAAACTCTTCTTTGTTATAAGCAAACCACACGTTTTTAAATTCAATTTCTCCTTGAATATTTTCCGAACTCAATATTCCCGAATTGTTTATTTCTTCTTTAGTATCTAGCACTTTAAAAACACGCTCCGAACTAACCATTCCCATTTGTAAGGTATTAAATCTATCGGCAAGCATTCGAATGGGGCGGTACAACATATATATGTATAAAATAAATGCCACTAAATTTCCAAAACTGGTGTAGCCTTCTACTACACCTTTTGTTCCCCACCATACCAGCAAGGCCAGCGATAAAGCGGCAAGGAGTTCTACCACAGGAAAAAAAACAGAATAGGCCCAAATTGTTTTAATATGTGCCTTCATGTGGTTTTTATTTATTTCTTTAAATTTTTCCATTTCAACCTTCTCTCTGTTAAACATCTGCACAATACTCATTCCTGTGATATGCTCCTGCACAAAAGCATTTAAGCGGGCCACATGGGTTCTTACTTCTTGAAATGCCGATTTTATAACCTTTTTAAAAAGAAATGTGGCAAGTACTAAAAATGGCACAGGGACTAAACTAATTAAGGTAAGTTTCCAATCTGATAAAAACATAAAGATTACCACAACGAGCAGTTGAAGTATATCTCCAATAATTACAATAATACCTTGAGCAAAAACATCTGAGATTGTTTCTATATCAGAAACCGTACGGGTTACTAAGGTTCCAATGGGTGTACGGTCGAAATATTTTAAACGAAAGCTCAAAATATGCCTAAACAATTGTATTCGCAGATCTTTTATCACATCTTGCCCTAATTTGTTTGCAGAATACGTTTGATAAAATTGCATCACCGATTCTATAACAAGAAGAGCCACCATTAAAATGGTAAAAAGTATCAGATGCTGCATATTTCCCTCTGCTATAGGCTTATCAATGGTATATTTAATAAGCCACGGGCGAATAGGAGCAAAAAAGGCAAGAATTACCGTTAGTAAAGTAGTAAAATAAAAAGCACTTTTATAGGGCTTTACATATGATAGAACCCTAAGAAGTAAAGGTATGTCGAATGCTTTTCCTGTAACTCCCTGCTTATCGCTCATGCTTCAAATTTACAATATGTTCAGGATACTCTATTTGGGTTAAATATAATCCGCAAGCATGCACCGAATCTCCGGCTTGCCTTCGGCTTTTGCTTTCTATAATTTTTTTAAAATCATCGATTGTAATTTTTTCTGCGGCAACCTGTATTAGGGTACCTGTTATAGCTCGCACCATATTTCGTAAAAAGCGATTGGCTTTTATTGTAAAAACAAGATGTTCAGAGCTTCTGTATTCCCAATATGCCTCCATAATGTTGCAAATATTTGTTTTTACTTGTGTACCAGTTTTGCTAAACGAAGTAAAATCGTTGTAGCTAAACAGAATTTTTGAAGTATTGTTCAACATAGTAAGGTCGGGTTTAAAATGTAAACGGGCAGCCTGATTTTGTAAAAAAGGATTTTTCTTAAAGATATAGTGGTATTCGTATGTTCTAGAAATAGCGTCAAAACGAGCATGGGCATTATCCTTTACCTGAAAAACAGAAGTAAACGAAATATCAGGAGGGGTAACGCAATTAAGACGAAACAAAAGAATATTTAAATCTAATAATGTTGACGAATCGAAATGAGCAAACATTTGTTTGGCATGTACTCCTGTATCGGTTCTCCCTGCCCCAACAATATTAATATCTTCTTTTAAAATGGTAGAAAGAGCTTTATTTATTTCAGCCTGAACGCTATGTGCATTAGCCTGCATTTGCCAACCATGATACAAAGTTCCATCGTATGAGAGTTCAATAAAATACCTTTTCATTTATTTTAAAAAGCCAAAATTACCTATTTGCACATCGTATTAAAGTAAATTATCTATTTTTAAAAAATATATTTATAATAATGAAGAGAATTTTGCTTCTTTCGGATACCCACTCTTACCTAGATTCTAAAATTGAGAAATACGCTAAAGAGTCTGATGAAATATGGCATGCTGGAGATATAGGAAATATAAGTGTTACAGATAGCTTATCAACATTTGCACTTGTTAGAGCGGTTTTCGGAAATATTGATGGGGCAGAAATACGCAAACAATTTAAACAACATCTGCGTTTTACCTGCGAAGAAGTAAATGTATGGCTCACACACATTGGAGGGTATCCGGGTAGTTATTCAAAGTACGTAAAACCTGATATCTTTCTTCATCCTCCTAAATTGTTTATTTGTGGCCACTCGCATATATTGAAAGTGATGTACGACAAAAAATTGAATCTATTGCACATTAATCCGGGAGCTGCAGGCAACTACGGATTTCATAAAGTAAAAACATTGGTTCGGTTTTGTATAGATAAAGAAAAAATTACTAATCTTGATGTTATAGAATTAGGCTCTAAATGAAAAAATCACATATTAACATACCCTTGTTTTTTGCCAGCCTACTTGTCTGCTTATCATTTTATACTGCAAAAGCTCAAGATGCAACATTAGATAGTTTATTTAACGATCTACTACTTCATAAAAGTGATACGTTTAAAGTAAAAACTCTTAATCAAATAGCAAAAACATATATGCCTAATAATTTCAGCAAATGTGTTGAATTTGCAGAAGAAGCCAGGATATTATCTTCAGAGTTAAAATATAATTATGGATTAGCAAGATCTTATAATATTTTGGGTTCCTGCTACCATACTTACCAAATGTATGTTGATGCAATTGAAAATTACTTAAAGGCAGAAACGTATTACATAGAATCGAATAGAGCACTAGGAAATACAACGAGATTATACAATGATATTGGGATGTGTTATTCTCAGTTAAACTTACATAAAGATGCCACATTCTACCATGAAAAATCGGCTGATATTTTGAGAAAAAAAGGCGACAAAACAAATCTTGCCCGTTTATTAAATAATCTTTTTATATCTTATAAACATACTAAAGAGTATCAAAAAGCAGAGGATGCCTTTAATGAAGCATTGGCCGTTTTTAAAGCAGAGAATTTTGAGTATGGAATAGCCATTTTACACGGAAATATGGCCACATTATTTATCATCTACCAAAAATACGATTCGGCCATAGCATACACGAATAAAGCATTAGACTTTGCAATAAAAAACAACGACCATTTCAGCATTGCATTAAACAGTTTAAATTTAGCCGAAGTATATAATTATAAAAAAGACCACAAAAAAGCCGAAAGTCTATTAAACACAGCTCTAGTGAACTGGGATTTGGCCGAAAAAAACAATACAAAGGAAAAAATATCAAGTAACAGCACCTCTAAGCTATTAAGTAGCATATACAAAGAACTATCTAATACGTACTATCTACTTGGAAAATACAAAGAAGCTTATGAGATTCGAATAAAATACGAAAACAAAAATGATAGCCTATTCAACAGCGACCTCGCTGAAAAACTATCTGAATCTGAAACAAAATATAAAAACTACCAAAGTTTAAAAGAAATAGATCTTTTAAAAAAAGAGCAAGAATTAAGTGAACTGCAAAACCACAATAACAAATTATTGCTTTTATCCTCTAGCTTTATTATCCTTTTATTGCTTATTTCGGGCGGATTGTTTTACCAACGTTATAAAGCCAGAAATAAAACGAACCAAGAACTTACCTTAAAAAACTCGGAAATATTACTCCAGAAAAAGGAAATTACAGATTCTATCAATTACGCTAAAAGAATACAAGAAGCCATACTTCCTCCTACACACTTTGTGAACGAAATATTGCCCAATAGCTTTATTTTTTACAAACCAAAAGATATCGTAAGTGGAGATTTTTATTGGGTAGATAAAGTGAATGATTTTATCTATTTTGCAGCTGTAGACTGCACCGGGCATGGTGTGCCGGGAGCCATGATGAGTGTGCTAGGCTTTAATCTTATAACACAAGCGGTACACGAAAAAGGCAAAGCCTCTCCTTCCGAAATTTTAGGTTTTTTAGACTGGGGTGTAAATAAAACTCTTCGTCAATCAGATCAAGGCAGTAAGGTTAAAGATGGAATGGACCTTGCGTTATGCCGCTTTAATCCAAAAACATTAGAATTGCAATATGCTGGTGTGCAAAACCCTTTATACATTGTAACTACCAGTGAAAAAGGCGTTGAATTACTGGAAACAAAAGCAGATAAATCTCCTATTGGCATTAATTCAGATGGTATCATTGACCTTTATACAAACCATACTTTTAAATTAAAAAAAGGCGATTGTATATATATATTCTCTGATGGATATGCCGACCAAATGGGCGGAACAAAGGGAAAGAAATTTATGTATAAACCCCTTCGTAACTTATTAACTTCTATTGCCCATAAAGAGATAAACGAACAGTTGCAAATTGTTGAAAATACTTTCTACCAATGGAAAAAAGATTACGACCAAGTAGATGATGTACTCTTGATAGGAGTAAAAATTTAACTTCGAAAGTTAACTAATAGAATTTCTTACCCGTTGGGTGTATTCCCTTAGAGCATTTACGAAAGGAATATTTTTTTCGTTCATCTCGTTTTTTATCCAAATGGCTGCCATTACGTGTGTAAGCTGCTCCCCTTCGTCTGCACCCTCAATGATTATTTCCGGTTTACCTTCTTCCAACAAAGCAACCTCAGCTTCCTGAAGTAGAGGCAAATCATAGGTTTCTATTAGTTTTTTTATGGAAGGAATGTGCATTTTATCCGTTTTATTTTTTTAAATTTTCCAACATTTCTACTACCACTTCTTCTTTAGACGATGCACTTGCATCTTGCAACACACCGCCTCTAAAAGTAGCAAAAAAAGGCAAATTATCTACCCCTGCTAACTTTCGGGCGTTTTCATTGGTTTCAGCATTTATATCTACAAACACAACACCGGAAAAACGCTCGTCCTCCGAAAGCCTTCTGAATTTGGGAGCAAACAGTTTACAACTTCCACACCAATCTGCATAAAATTTTACAATTACCTTCTCGTTTTCCGATATTGTTTTTTCAAAATCTATATCGGTAATTAGAACAACAGCCATATCTTTTTTATGTAAAGTTACTCGTATTTTTTTTCTTTGAAACACCAATTTATCAATTACCTTCTTGTGTGTATTTTTTCCATTTATCAATTACCATTTGTATATCATTGGGTAATTCCGATTCAAAAAATATTTCTTTATTGGTAGCAGGGTGTATAAATCCCAGCGTGCGTGCATGCAAAGCTTGACGGGGCAATATTTCAAAACAATTTTCTATAAACTGTTTGTACTTGGCAAAGGTTGTACCCTTTAATATTTTATCTCCCCCATATTCAAAATCATTAAACAACGGGTGTCCAATGTGCTTCATGTGTACACGTATTTGGTGGGTTCTGCCGGTTTCTAATTTACACTGCACCAGCGTTACGTAGCCAAATCGTTCCAACACTTTATAGTGCGTAATAGCGTGTTTTCCTATTGTTTCATCGGCAAAAACATCAAAAACTTTTCTATCTTTTATACTTCTGGCAATATTACCAATTATGGTTCCTTCATCTTCTTTTACATCGCCCCACACTAAAGCATTATAATGCCGTTGAATCGTTCTGTCGAAAAATTGTTTTGCCAGTTTGTTTAGTGCTAACTCCGATTTTGCAATGACCATTATTCCTGTGGTATTTTTATCTAAGCGATGCACCAAACCCGGACGAGGAATTTCGGATTGCAATCCGGGCAAATTTTCAAAATGATAAATTAAAGCATTTACTAAGGTGCCCGTGTAATTGCCATAACCCGGATGCACCACCATTCCGGCTGCTTTATTCAAAACCAAGAGATGTTCGTCTTCGTATAGAATATCAATAGAAATATTCTGAGGAATAAGTTCCAGTTCGTGTGGTGGGTAAGGCAACACAATGGAAATGGAATCGCTAGGTTTTACTTTATAATTAGATTTTACAGGCTTTTGGTTTACTAAAATATTTCCGGTATCAGCGGCTTGCTGAATTTTTGTTCGGGAAACATCGGGCAAACGTGTTAGTAAAAATTTGTCGATGCGAAGTAATCCTTGCCCTTTATCAACAACAATATGATGATGTTCAAATAGTTCTTGCTCCTGCCCTTCTTCGGGCCATTCTGAATCTAAAATCACTTCCTTTTATTTGGCAATAACAATTCGCTCTGTAGCGTATACATTACCCATATTATCTGTAATGCGCAGTAACATAATGCCATTGTGCAAATGATTTACATTGATAGAAACATATTGTTTGAAAGACTGAGCATGTACTATTTTGCCGGTGGCATCAAAAATTTGAATAAACAATTCCTCATTTTCCGAAGTTACTACATTTATATAATCATTTGCAGGATTAGGAAAAACAGAAATCTTTCGATTGGTTGTTTCAACATTTTTTTCTCCAACAAAAACATCATTACATGAACCAAAAACAGGGCGTACCATTGCGGAGCCTTGGAAAGAACTGGTTGTCCAACCCTGACCGGCATTGTACCAAAGTTTGTTGTTATTTATCAAATTGTAATCAAAACCCACATTTAATGGGTCTTCTGATATTTTAGACCAACCAATATAAAACGTGCCATTTACCACTATGGGTGATGAAAAATGATATCGATGAAAATAATTTATATTTCCATATTGAGGATACGACACTACATTCTCTTCATAGAGTTTTACTTCAGGAATTAACGATGACCATACCGTAAGTCTAAAAATAAAATTGGTAGTATTGGTAACATAAGGGTTGAAATATAAATCAACCCCCGAAAGTGTATCGGTAATTTCGGGCGTAAACTCGAGGGCTACCTTAGTTCCGGCTCCTTGCACTCCCCAAGCTGCCTCTGCCGATCCATCATCGTAAGCGTAATAATTCCCGAAGTGTTGGAAATAAAGTGAAGTGTCATTTCTTATTGAAAAATCAGGTCCACCTCCTAAATGAAAATACTGATAAACCGGAAAATAAGTATGGCAATTTGTATTTCCTGCCGGAAAATGAAAAGTAAACGGATTATCTAAAATGGGTAATGTTAAAGAATAAATTTGATGGGGGTTGATGATGAAAAAATTTCCCGGTGCTGCCGGATGAATTCCTTGTTGTGTATTTGTTTCATCATTTATTTTAAAACGATAAAATACATTTTGTGTTACAGATGAGTTATTGCGAATTTTCATAACGGTTGAAGAACGCATATTGGCCGAAGAGTCTGATTTATAATGTCTCCAAGGCATTGCATAATATTTATCTAGTAATGAGGTAGAAATATGCATTACCGCCACATCGTTAAAGTTGGTATCATTGTATGTTCGTCCTTGGTTTAGATAAACGTGATCTAAATGCCAATGATCTACATTGCCGGAGAGAGTTGCATAGTTTCTAAAACGAAACTGAAAATGCGAATCGTAAAATAATGTATCTACATATAAGTGCACTTGTTTAAAAGATTTCAGAGACGAGCCGGCAGCACTCCAACGCCAATGCCATGAACTATCGGTAGCATTATAAAACTCCAATACCAAAGAATCTTTTGTTTCAGGTGCATTTCCTAGTCCTTGTGGCTGAAAATAAAACGTAAAGTACACGCTATCATTGGGTAATACTACAGACAAATCAATGGGTAAAGAAGTTAAATAGTCGGCAATACCCCATGCTGTTTGCGTGCTGTTATTGTATGGTAAACCGTTTTCTTTCAGTCCGTCAAAAGTGGCTACTCCAATGTTTATAGGACTTACAGGATAGGTAGAATTAATAAACACATTTCTGTTTTTCCATTTTTTTCCATCGGGATAAGGGAAGCTGCTGCTTTGCGAAAAATCATCGAAAAAAGGAAGTTCTAAAGGCGTAAGAAAGGGCGATGGTTCCACAATGGTATCCGATTGGTTTTGTAATGGCTCTAAATAAGTTTTAAAATAATTGTATAGGAATGCATTTGAGGATAAGGAATCTGAAATAAATTCCTGAGCATAACACAAAGAGGAAATAAACAATACCAGAGGAAATACACTTTTTTTAATCATTGAAATCATCTTCGTTGGTATCTAAAGCATTTTGTTTTACTAGATTGGTATCTAAAGTTAGCCATAAATCTACTGCCGAACCTAAACTAACAGGATAATCGGGCATGTACATAGGACTTTGTTTATAAACCCTTGCCCGCACAGAATCTGCCGGAGTTTGAATAGTTTGATCGTACATTTCTGAACCAATATTTAGAAACGCTGCTTGCAGCATATTTATTGCTTGCGATAAGGTTAGCCCCAGTAAATTCGGCACAATCACTTTTTCTTCAGACTCTCCTTTGCCTAATACTAAATCTATCCTACTCCCTTTTTCTATTGGGCTTCCGGGCTGCATATCCTTTCCTTTATGCAACTGTTTTAGTACACAATTTCTGCATGCATCAGGAATATAACTCATACTGCCCAATCTTAATCCATAACTTTCCAGTACAGCCAAGGCTTGTCGCTGAGATAAATCCACCAGCGTTGGCATTGGAATACTGCTTGGATTAAAGGCATTTACCGTAACATAAATCGTTCTGCCTTTTTTTACTTGAGCATCGGGCAAAGGATCTTGCTCTAACACTACGCCTCGTTCCCGCTTATTATCGTATATAGAATCAATGATTTTAACCGACATGTTTCTTTCTGTCAAATACGTTTCTATCTCTGATGTTTTAATTCCGTACAACTCGGGCACCGTTACCGTTTCGCCATGTTGAGTATAAATATTTATAAAAAAGAAAATAGCCCAAATAACGAACACCGATATCATGAACATCAGCAGCATACTCCGTAAAAAGGGATTTTTAAGTATTTTTTTAAAATACGACATAAATGATAAAAAGCAAATATACCTTAATTTAAATTACCTATAATACCCCTATTTAAAATTGCGTTCAACAATAAATGCAAGTGTTTACGTATTTCGCCTATTCAATAATTTTCAATTATAAATAATCGTTCTATTCTTCTTATTTTTGGAATCTAAACTCCAGATGCATTGAACCTAATATTAACAGACCCCATTTATAGGAACCAACTACTTCCTTTAGTATATACAAAACCTGTTGCCGATATCCGCATAGGCATAAAAACCATACGCGAAAAATGGGAAACGGTTTTCAATACCACTTCATCAACACTCACCCAAGCTTATCTTTCCGGAAAATACCCTATAAAAATTGAAGCAAAAAATATTTTAATAAACGCAAGTTTATTACCCACGATAGAACTGGTAAACGAAATCTCAAAATTATCCGAAAATACAATCCTTTTTAGTGAAGAAGATTTCTTAGCTTGCCATATCTCTTCAGAAAAACTATCAGCGTTAGTAAACCAAAAAATCTCTGTAGAAAAAGCCGATTTATCTAATCGAAATACCCTATCTACTCCCATTCTGATAAAGCACACCTGGGATATCTTTCACTTAAACGGAAAGGCTATAGAACTCGATTTTGAAATCATTAAAAAAAATCAAAAATCAAAAAGACTTTCGGCAAGTAATCACATCCTTGGAAATGCCCTCTTTGTAGAAGAAGGAGCTAAGGTAGAATATGCAACCATAAACACTAAAACCGGGCCTGTTTACATCGGAAAAAATGCCGAAATTATGGAAGGTTCTTTAATCAGAGGCCCTTTAGCTCTTTGCAATGATGCGGTATTAAAAATGGGAAGCAAAATATATGGCCCTACCACCATTGGTCCTCATTGCAAAGTAGGAGGAGAAATAACCAATTCCATATTCTTTGCATACTCCAACAAAGCACACGATGGTTTTGTAGGAAATACCGTAATTGGAGAATGGTGTAACCTTGGAGCCGATACCAATACTTCGAACCTTAAAAACAATTACAGTCCAGTAAGTGTTTGGAGTTATGCAGATGAAAAAACAATAAAAACACCTCATCAGTTTTGTGGATTAACCATGGGCGATTATTCTAAAACAGGCATAAATACGATGTTTAATACAGGCACTGTAGTAGGCGTGAGTTCCAATGTTTTTGGAGGAGACTTCCCCCCTAAACATATCCCTTCTTTTTTTTGGGGTGGAGCAAACCTAAATGAAGAATTTGAACTACAAAAAGCCATAGAGGCTGCCAATAAAATGATGGAAAGAAGAGGATTATCTTTAACCGATGAGGAAAAGAAAATATTTACACAAATTTTTAATGACACGAAAAAAATCAGGAAAGCATAAAATATGTCATTTTTACTGCTAATTCCTCTTGGCATACCTATTGACTAACTGCCGTAGAAAATAATCTGATTAAGTGATTAAAACATTATGAAAAATAAACCTACCATATATTTAAGCAGTGCATTAGAAGAAGATACAGAGTTTATTCCTTTAATGACAAACGAAGAGGAAGAACAAATGAACGCGGAACAAATGCCTGCCGAACTGCCAATTTTACCCCTTAGAAATACTGTACTTTTTCCTGGTGTAGTTATTCCTATTACTGTAGGAAGAGACAAGTCTATAAAACTATTAAGAGATGCCCATACCGGCAATAAAACCATTGGCGTGGTATCTCAGAAAGACGATAAAATTGAAGACCCCTCCTTTGAAGAACTTAATAAAATAGGCACCGTGGCACATATTCTCAGAATATTTCGCATGCCCGATGGAAATACCACCGTAATCATTCAGGGAAAAAGAAGATTCCAGCTAGTAAAAATTATACAAAAAGACCCCTATCTAAAAGCTGAAATTATACCCATTACTCAGCCTGCCCTACCCACTACAAAAGAATTCGAAGCCATTGTATCTTCTATCAAAGATATGGCTCTGCAAATTATTCAACTCTCTCCGCACATACCCTCTGAAGCAAATATTGCCATTAAAAACATCGAAAGCCCTGTGTTTTTAATAAACTTCATTGCCTCTAACATGAATGCAGAAGTTTCTTTTAAGCAACAATTGCTTGAAGTAAGCGACATTCTTCAAAAAGCCAATATGCTTATATCACACATGAGCAAAGAGCTTCAAATGCTACAATTAAAAAGCGACATTCAATCGAGAGTTAGAACCGATATAGACAAACAACAGCGTGAATATTTTCTGCATCAGCAAATGCGAATGATTCAGGAAGAATTAGGAGGAAGCCCGCAAGAAATAGAAATAAAAGAATTTAAAGAAAAAGCGGAAAAAAAGAAATGGCCGGCAGAGGCTAAAAAACGCTTCGATAAAGAAATTGAAAAGCTGCAACGCATGAACCCAATGGCAGCCGAATACTCGATACAAGTGAATTATATTGAAACCTTGCTAGATTTGCCTTGGGAAAGTTATTCGAAAGATATTTTCGACCTAAAAAAAGCCCAAAAAATATTAAACCGAGACCACTACGGCTTAGAAAAAGTAAAAGAAAGAATAATAGAACACCTTGCCGTACTTAAACTAAAAGGCGATATGAAAGCCCCTATTTTATGCCTATACGGACCTCCAGGTGTAGGAAAAACCTCGCTTGGCAAAAGTGTGGCAGAAGCTCTAGGCAGAAAATACATTCGCATGTCGTTGGGCGGGTTGAAAGATGAAGCCGAAATACGCGGGCATCGTAAAACGTACATCGGAGCAATGCCCGGAAGAATATTACAAAACATAAAAAAAGCAGGCACCTCCAATCCTGTTTTTGTTTTAGATGAAATAGATAAAGTAGGAAACGATTTTCATGGCGATCCCTCTTCTGCTCTACTCGAAGTATTAGACCCTGAACAAAACAATACTTTTTACGATAACTTTTTAGAACTCGATTACGATTTATCTAAAGTGCTTTTTTTAGCCACCGCCAACAGCCTTTCTTCAATACACCCTGCCCTTCGAGACCGAATGGAAATCATTGAGATAAATGGCTACACCATTGAAGAAAAATTACAAATTGCAAAACATCACCTTATTCCTAAACTGGTAAAAGAACATGGTATAAAACAAAGTGATATTAAAATGAGTGATGTTGTACTTGAAAAAATTGCCACCGAACACACTCGGGAATCTGGAGTTCGCTTGCTAGAAAAAAAAATAGCCAAAATTGTACGGCATGTGGCAAAAAATATAGCCATGAAAGAAAATAGAAAGTCGGAAATTACTATAGGTGCTGTAGACAAAATACTTGGTCCCGGACACTCCCTAGATAAATATCAAGGAAACGATGTGGCAGGCGTAGTTACCGGCCTTGCTTGGACCAGTGTGGGTGGCGATATTCTTTTTATTGAAGTGAGTCTTAGCAAAGGGAAAGGAAAACTTACACTTACCGGAAACCTTGGTGAAGTAATGAAAGAATCGGCTATGATTGCTTTGCAATACATAAAAGCAAATGCAAAAAAAATGAATATTAAACCAACCCTCTTCGATACCTGGGATGTTCATGTACACGTTCCGGAAGGAGCTACTCCAAAAGACGGTCCTTCGGCGGGTATTACCATGCTTACCGCTTTAGTTTCGGCATTTACCCAACGTAAAGTAAAACCCAAACTGGCAATGACAGGAGAAATAACCTTACGTGGCAGAGTACTTGCCGTAGGCGGTATTAAAGAAAAAATACTGGCAGCCCGTAGAGCCGGTATTACCGAAATTATTTTATCTGAAGAAAATAAAAAAGATATACTTGAAATTAAACCTGCATATTTAAAAGGGCTAAAATTTCAGTACGTAAAAAATATGCACGAAGTTATAACAAAGGCTCTTACTAAAGAAAAGGTAAAAAACGCCATAGAGTTAATATAAATACACTAAAGAAATCAACAGCCCTCGAAGTTCTAAAATTTTTGTAATTACATGATTGCAAATAACATTAAACTTCGTCTTCTAAATTTAATGTCCATGCTTCGGGAGGAGCGATAAATAGTACCTTTGTTTTTGCCCAAGTGGTTTTAAACAAATCGGAATTTCTATAGTTTTCCAAACAACTTTCATTCTCCCATATACTGTACGTGAAAAGAATATTTGAATTACTTTTATCTCGTAAAAGTTCTAAATGCCTTACCCCTTCAAACGCTCTTATTTTATCTTTGCTATTGTTAAAAATCTGCAAAAAAGTTTCAACTTTTTCGGGCAAAAAAGTCATCTTTACTAAACGTGTTATCATATAAAATCAATTCTTACAGCTGTCCCTAGTGGTAATCCTAATAAACGAGAAGCGTTCCCTTTATTAATCGCTATTTTCAAAAATCCTTTATTGGTAAACATTGCTAACTTCTCACCTTCCGGCATTTCGTAATAATTCACATTCATTATAGATTCTATTCTATCTTGTCTGAGGTTTATTATAAAGTTGCGGCCTTTACCATGTAAATCAAATAATTCCTTGGTAATATTTGTAATTACATTTCCAAAATAATCTATATAAAACACATTTCCGCTTATAAAATCATCTTGATTAACAGCCTTAAAATATGATTTTTCTACAATGTTTTGTACCTCCATGCCAATATCGTTCAACTTCTTTCCCGAAGCCAACAATCCCGCTGCTGTGCCTAATGAAATTTTAATTTTTCTAGTTTCAGAAAAAGAAGCATGAAGCTCTACCACTTGTTGTGGTGGCTCGTTTAAAAATAAGGATAACAAGCCATTATCAGGAACCAAAAAATAGTGTCCATTATACTGTGCCGCAAGTAAACGACTTTCGTTTTTATTGCCCGAACCAACCGCTATTATATGAATAGTGCCTTCGGAGTAAAAAGTGTAAAAATTTTGAACAATAATAGCGGTTTTTATCACATCAAACGGAGGCACTTCGTGTGTGATATCTATAATAGTTGCATGCCCGCAATGCTTTAGTATAGCTCCTTTTAGAACTCCTACATAATAATCTTTTGTACCTAAATCGGAAGTTAGGGTAATAACAGACATCTTATTAATTAATAATTATTAACATACAGTTAATTCACGCAAAAATAGCAATAATTTCGTGGCTCTAACGATAATAAAAAAGACAAAAATTGAGCGAAAGAGTATTTGTAATAAACGAAGTTGATCCAATTGATTTGTATGGAATAAATGATAAAAAACTAGAACAAATTAAAAAACATTTCCCTTCGCTTAAAATGGTTGCACGTGGCGATGAACTAAAAGTAACTGGTAACAGCAAATCCATATCTGCTTTTGAACAAAAACTCCAATTACTAATACAACATCTGCTAAAGTATAAACAACTAAACGAAAATAATATTTCGCAGGTTCTTGAAGAATCGAACCAAACTAGCATTGAAAACCTTAGTTACCATAACGAAGTAATATTATACGGCAATTCGGGAATTATTGTAAAAGCACGCACTGCAAACCAACGCAAACTAGTTCAGAGTATTGGAAACAATGATATGGTTTTTGCTATTGGTCCTGCCGGAACCGGAAAAACATATACTGCGGTAGCAATGGCTGTAAAAGCTTTCAAAGAAAAACAAGTAAAGCGAATTATTCTTACCCGGCCGGCTGTAGAAGCGGGAGAGAACTTAGGCTTTCTTCCTGGCGATGTTAAAGAAAAATTAGACCCCTACCTTCAGCCTCTTTACGATGCCCTCCGCGATATGATTCCGGCCGATAAACTAAACGATTTAATTGCCAATGGATTTATTCAAATTGCTCCGCTGGCTTTTATGCGTGGCAGAACCTTAGACCATGCATTTGTTATTTTAGATGAAGCACAAAATGCAACCGAATCACAATTTAAAATGTTTTTAACCCGGATGGGGCAATCGGCAAAATTTCTTATTACGGGCGATATAACACAGGTAGATTTGCCTAAAAACTCTCCATCGGGACTAATTCACTCAATCAAAATTTTAAAAAATATTACCGGAATCGATTTTATTTATTTTGATGAAAAAGACGTAATCCGTCACCAATTAGTAAAAGATATTATTCTTGCATACCAAAAAAACAATAAAAAGTAAAATCTTCATTTTATGAACGCCATTTCACAAACTCACTTTCAACTACCCCAACAAACCGCTTTTTACAGAGGCAAAGTACGAGATGTTTACACCATTAATAACACGTATTTAGTGATGGTAGTTAGCGATCGGATTTCAGCGTTTGATGTAGTATTGCCTAAACCTATACCTTATAAAGGACAGGTGCTTAATCAAATTGCAGCCAAGTTTTTACAGGCTACTTCACACATCGTTCCCAATTGGGTTATTGCAGTTCCAGACCCCAATGTTACCATTGGTCGAATGTGTACACCCTTTAAAGTAGAAATGGTTATCAGAGGTTACCTTGCCGGCCATGCATACAGAGAATACGCACAAGGGAAACGCACCCTTTGCGGTGTAACTCTTCCTGATGGGTTAAAAGAAAATGACCCCTTCCCTACCCCAATCATTACTCCTACCACTAAAGAATCGGTAGGGCACGATGAAGATATTTCTAAAGAAAAAATTTTGGAACTAGGTATTGTTACTCCTCAGGATTATGAGCAATTAGAAAAATACACCTATGCCCTTTTTAAAAAAGGCACCGAAATGGCTGCTGAACGCGGATTAATTTTAGTTGATACAAAGTACGAATTTGGGAAAACCAATGATGGTAAAATCTTTTTAATCGATGAAATTCACACCCCCGATTCAAGTCGTTATTTTTATAAAGAAGGTTACGAAGAACGCCAGAAGAACGGAGAAAAACAGAAGCAACTCTCTAAAGAATTTGTTCGCGAATGGCTTATTGCAAATAACTTTCAAGGAAAAGAGGGACAACAAATCCCCGAAATGACCGATGAAATTATTTCTGATATCTCGGAAAGGTATATAGAATTGTACGAAAAAATTATAGGTGAAAATTTTCAGCGAGCAGACATTTCTACTATTTACAACAGAATAGAAAATAATATCTTAAAAGCCTTATCAATGTTGTAATTATTTTTAACTCAACACCACATAAAACTCTGTTAATCTGCAAAAAATAAGATTACATCTATATTTTTTTGCATATAAGTTTCATTATTCCTAATTTTAAAGGAAATTAATCGACAATGATTGGAGAAACCGCAAAAATTAGCATAGAAAAAACCACTACATCTAAGATAGATTCAGTAGATTTTAATAACATCAAGTTCGGGAAACATTTTTCAGACCACATGTTTGTAGCCCATTATGCCAACGGACAATGGGATGAACTACAAATTGTACCTTATGGAAATATTTCGGTAAGTCCTGCCTGTGCGGCTTTACACTATGGGCAGGCTATTTTTGAAGGAATGAAAGCTTATAAAAACAAACAAGGCGAAGTGTTGGTTTTCCGTCCGTACGAAAATGCCAAACGTATCAATATTTCGGCCAAAAGAATGTGTATTCCGGAAATACCCGAAGATCTTTTTATGGAAGCTCTTACCCGACTTTTACAATTAGATAAAAACTGGGTGCCTACGCAAGAAGGAGCCTCGCTGTATATTCGTCCTTTTATATTTGCTTCAGAACCTGTTTTAGGAGTGCGGCCTGCCGAAGAATACACGTTTATGATTATTACCTCTCCTGTTGGTTCCTACTACGGAGAACCCGTAAATGTGAAAATAGAAACCGAATATTCTAGAGCAGCCGATGGGGGCGTTGGTTTTGCTAAAGCTGCAGGAAACTATGGAGCAGCTCTTTATCCAGCTAAACTTGGTCAATTAAAAGGGTATCACCAATTGGTTTGGACAGATGCCATTGAGCATAAATACATTGAAGAATCCGGAACCATGAATGTTTTTTTTCATATCAACAATAAACTCATTACTCCTTCTTTAGAAAGAAAAACCACTCTTCCCGGTGTAACACGCGATAGTATTATTCACATTGCTAAGCATTGGAATATCCCCATTGAAGAGAAAAGAGTGAGTGTTCAGGAAGTAATAGAGGCCATACAAAACGGCACTCTGAAAGATGCTTTTGGTTCGGGAACAGCAGCCACTATTGCTCAAATTAAAAAAATACATTTTAACGGAATCGATTACGAACTACCTCCTATAGAAAACAGAGAACTCTCTAACAAATTAGGCCAATATCTAGACTGTGTTAAACGCGGAACAGAACCGGATATTTTTAATTGGGTAATGAAAATAGTGTAATTCTTTTACATTTAAAATAGTAAACAATGTGGAATTATCCATGTGTTTTCATCATTGTTTTATGAAACGATTTTTTCTGCTTTCTTTCCTGCTTTTATTTTCTTGCTTCATTGCAATAAAGGCACAAAACAAAGTATTTGTTTGTGGCAGCGTTTACTCACTTAAACACAACAAGCCTATAGAAGGTGTGCATATCTCTTTGCAGGGGCGAAATATTGCCACTATCTCAAATCAACAAGGGAAATTTTGTTTTAGTGTTTGGAAAAAAACAAATTATACCCTTTCATTTTCTCATCTTGCTTACAATAAAAAATTTACCGGCATAGACTTAGAAAAAACAGAAAGCGACACTCTTTATATTACCATTTATTTAGAAGAGAAAGAGTATACACTTCCAGAAGTTACGGTTTCAGACACCTACACACCTGACACTATCTTCAGTAGTGTTAAGATTAGTATTTACGATTATGATTTTCATGAAGATAAATTTATATTTCTTGCCTATGAAAAAAGGCTAAATAAAGAAAGTGAAATTCTTTTAGTGAATGAGAATGAAACCATTATTTCTCGTCATTTTATACCCGGTGAAGCACAAGAACTTTACCGCGATTACTTGGGGAATATTAATGTGTTATGTAAAAACAATGTATATAAAATTGAATTTTTCGGCAATGATTTTTACTTAAAAGAACTTCCTGTAAATGATTTTATAGATTTAATAAAACCCTGCATCGATACAGTAAATGAACATATTTTATTTAGCGATTTCAATAAAATTTTTCCGCATTTTAAATATTATGCCTTTGATACAAACCATTCATTTTTAAAAGAAATTAAAAGCATAAAAGACAAGGACCAAGACTGGCAATACCACTTTGAATATTACAAATTAAACAATGCCGAAAAAGCCTATGCATTAAATATGGCACAACGTATAAAGGGAATGAGCAAATACGATATTGCCGCTATTATGACAGGTTTTGCCAACGATTTTATGTACAACCCAATCTATGCACCACTTTTTATGATAAACGATACCATTCATATTTTCGACCATTACGAACACCATATTTTCAAATACATAAACGATACCGTATTGGTTCAAAAAACACCCATCAATTATCATCAACCCCAACAGTGGAAAGAGTGGAAAAAACAAGTGCTGAAAGACGATGAAACCAGCGACATCTATGCTCTTTATCAAAAAAATGGATATTACTATTTAAAACAAATCAACCTTTACTCGGGAAAAATTACACATACAAAAAAATTACACTTTAAATATGTGGAAAAAATAAAGATAAAAGGAGGCTACGTGTATTACACCTACCGCCCGCAAGAGTCACTTCAAAAAAAGTTTCTCTACCGCGAAAAAATTTAATGCTAAAAGTTATTTAAATCAAAAGGTTAATAAGTTTCTTTTTATAAAAGGTAATTTGATTTGCCTATTTTTTACATTCGTTAAAAAAATATGCAATCAAAAACAAACTACACCGCTCTCATTACATTAATTTCCGTTTTCTTCTTTTGGGGATTTGTAGCTGCATCAAACACGGTTTTAATCGGTTTATTCAAAAAAAGTTTTACCCTTACACAATTTCAATCGCAACTAGTTGATTTGGCTTTTTACGCAGCTTATTTTATCGGTTCTCTTTTTTACTTCCTCATATCTTACAGTTTGGGCGACCCTCTGAATAAAATCGGCTATAAAAAAGGGCTTATAACAGGTCTGTTAATATCTGCTGTTGGAGCTATAGGTTTTATTCCGGCTGCCAATATGCATTCGTTTTTTTTTATGCTTACTTCGTTATTTGTTGTAGGACTTGGATTTGCCCTTCAGCAAATTGTGGCAAATCCGTATATTATTGCTTTGGGAAGTCCAGAAACAGGCTCTCACCGCATTAATCTTGCCGGGGGTATTAACTCTTTTGGCACCACCATTGGGCCATTGCTGATAAGTTTTGCGATTTTTGGAAATATAAGTGGTGAAAATGCTGTATCTATGGGAGTAGAAGGCGTAAAACTTCCATATGCAATATTAAGTTTTGCATTTATTTTTTTTGCTCTATTACTTGGCATCTCAAAATTACCGGCCGTTACCAACAATGAGGTATTAGAGAAAAACATGGGAGCACTAAAATATCCGCAATTACTGCTGGGCATGTTAGCTATATTTATTTACGTTGGAGTAGAAGTAAGTATCCAAAGCAATTTACCGGCTTTAATGGAAAATGCGAAAATATTAGGTTTACCACATACACAAACGGTACATTTTATTTCGCTTTATTGGGGCAGTTTAATGATTGGCCGATGGGCTGGAGCTATTTCTGCTTTCTCTCTTTCTAAGCAAACTAAAATGATATTAACAACCATAATGCCCTTGATGGCATATTCGGTTATTCTTTTAGTAAACTATATTAAGGGCAGCCCTCTTACCGATTTGCTTTTCTACTTTCCGTTTATTCTAATTCTTATTGCAGGATTTTACCTAAGTGCCCAAAAACCTGCTAAAACCATGATATTGTTTGGAAGCATTGCCACCCTTTTAATGCTAACAGGCTTATTTAGTTCAGGAAAAATAGCCCTCTATGCTTTTATTAGCGGAGGTTTATTTTGTTCGGTAATGTGGCCTTGTATATTTTCTTTATCATTGGCAGGACTAGGAAAATACACAAACCAAGCCTCATCGCTGCTTATTATGATGATACTTGGAGGAGCTGTAATTCCTCCTCTGCAAGGAATAATAGCCGATAATACGAATATTCATATATCATATATTATCCCTGTTGTCTGTTTTATTTATTTGGCATTTTATGGTTGGAAGGTACGCTCAATTCTTAAGCAACAAGGTATAAATTACGATGACAAGGTAGAATCGCATTAAAGAAATATAACATGTCGCAGTTAGTTTTACATACATACATAAACGGTAAATTTTACAAAGGGAATACCCCTTTATTAAAAGTAAATGATATAGGTTTATACCGTGCTTACGCTGTTTTCGATTATCTACGTTCGTACAATAAAACTCTTTTTAGAGCAGAGGATTATGCCGAACGATTTCTCTTCTCCGCATCAGAAATGCAAATGCAAAGTCCTATTTCAAAAACTGCATTATTGGAAATTTTAAATCAACTAAACCAATTAACAAATTTACCCGATGTGGGCACAAGACTGCTCCTTACCGGGGGATACACAAAAGATGGCATTACACCGGAGAAACCTAATTTAATTATAAGTTCAGAATGGTTTCAACCTCTGATTAAAGAACAATACCAAAAGGGTGTAAAAATAATTACCGAAAATTTTAAACGCTACCAGCCACACATCAAAACCAATAACTACGCACACGTAATAAAACTACGAAGAGAAAAAAAAATTAATGAAGTGTATGATGTACTCTACTGTTACAATGATAAGGTATTGGAAACCTCTCGAAACAACATTTTTATTTTTAACGGAAATACACTTGTTACTCCCAAAAAAAATATACTGCATGGAATTACACGCAAAGTAGTTTTGGAACTTGCCCAAAATAAATTTACCACAGAAGAACGAGAAATAAGCAAAAAAGAACTCTTTGAAGCCGAAGAAGTATTTTTAACCGGCACTACCAAAAAAGTGTTACCTGTTACAATTATAAACAACCAACTATTTTCAAAAGGCAGAATTGGTGGTAAAACAAAAGAGCTATTAAAACTTTTTGACTCTTATATTCAAGAATACAAATAATTACATCTCCATTCCGCCCGATTCGGTGCGGGTATTTTTTCTTCTGAAAATAGAAGAATCGAATTTGCCAAAACGATAACTAAAATTTAAACGAAAAAATTGTTGGTCGCGAATGCGGTAGCTTTCCTGATAAAAGTAGGTGCTTTCCGAAATACTATTAGTTGCTCTAGTTTTAAAAATATCAGAAACAGAAAAGGTAATTGATGCATTTTTATTTTTAAGAAAATCTTTTTTTACAGCTACTTCCACCTCATAAAATTCTTTGGTGTAACCTTGGGCACTAGATGCTGTATTACCACCCCACCCTCCTCTATCCATTCCACTGCTTGATTGTTGTAAAGCTCTAGGTGAATTATAGCTGCCACTGAGTTGTAAACTAAAATTGCTTGGAAACTTAAAATTGGTATTAATTTTTGTAAAATAGCTTAGCATTTTATTTGTCAAATTCAATTCAATATTTTCTGCACTAATTATTGATTGAAACAAATTGAAATTTAAGGTGGCATCCCACCATTTATAAAATTTAAACTTATTTGTTACATCTATTCCTGTAGCATAAGCATTATTTGCATTCGCGTAAGTATTCATTATTACTACCCTATTTAACACCTCATTAAATTCTGCTACTTGATAACGAGTTATTAAATGAGTGGTATTTTTAAAATAAACAGAAAATAAAAAGCTATTACCTTTTCCGTACGTGTTTAAATACGACAACTCTAGTGAGTTTGTAAATTCCGGTTTAAGAGAGGGATTTCCTCTGCTAAGATTTAATGAATCGGTATAATCAATAAACGGTAACAGATTAAAAAAGCCGGGACGGTTTACTCTGCGTGAATAATTCAATTGTAAATTATCCTTATCATTTAATTTGTAATCGACAAAAGCCGTAGGAAAAATACTGATTGGAAAAGACACTTTAAATTTTTGTCCGGTTTCTATAAGAGTACCAAGATAATCAGAACTCTCTAATCTTAAGCCTGCCTGATATCCAAATTTTCCGAGTTGATGAGTAAAGGTGCTATAGGCGGCATAGATTTGATCGGTAAATTTATAATTATTGGTAAAGCTCCTTTGTAAATCGAATTGCTGAAGCCCTTCATTCCAAGTATAGTTTTCATTTTTACTGAAAAAATCTCTGAAACTGAAACGTACTCCCGATTCTATTTTCATTTTATCTGAAACGGGATTTATAAAATCGGATTGTGCAGCAATAAATGTGTTGTTGCTTTCTCCTACCTGCTGCTGGATTGATGGGTTTCCTACCGCCAGTTTTTCGGCATTATACAGTTGTGTTTTAAAATCGCCTCCATTGTTTACGTTATTCAGACTATAATTTACATCGGCTGTAAGTTCTTGGCCCTCTTTCGGAAAAAGTTGTTTAAACAATACCGAAGAAGTATAACTTCTGAAATGCCTTTCTGCATTAGAATTTCTAATGGTTGAAGAAGAGTGCGTACTTCCTGAAAATAAGGTATCGGTTAAAGAATTTAATTCATCGATAAAGTTAACATCTCCCCCAAAAAAAGATTGAGTAAGTGTAAGTGTACTTCTGTTATTGATAAAATAATCTACTCCTGCATTTCCGCTTAAAAAAGTTCTATCAATAACGGAATTATTATCTTGAAAAATGTTTGTGTTCGGTAGTGAAAAATAGTTTTTACGAAGCGTTTCGTTGTATCCTATGGATTTAGATTGTCTTAAATTAGCTCCTACAAAAAAATTAAATTTCCCCTCACGTATATTTAGGTTTCCTCCGGCATTAACTTTTCCTCGCATATCTATTCCTGCTCTAATGCTTCCGTTAAAACCAATTCGTCTGTCTTTTTTTAATACAATATTTATAATTCCCCCCATTCCGCCCGAAGCATCGTATTTCGCAGAAGGGTTGGTTATTACCTCAATACTTTGAATGGCATCGGCTGGGATTTGTTCTAAGGTAAGGGTAGAAAGTTTTCCATCAACAAAAATCTGAGGCGAGGAATTTCGCAGCGTAACATTTCCGTCCATATCTACATCTACCGAAGGTATTGTTTTTAGGGCTTCTTGCGCAGTGGCTCCTTCACTAAGTAAATTATCGCCTACCGTAAAAATCTTTTTGTCTATAGCCATGATGTACTGTGGCTCTTTGCCTTCTACTACCAACTCTTGTAATATTACCGTATCCTGACCAATAACAATATTTCCTAAATCTTTTTCGGTAATAAAGGGTTTCCCCTGTTGAGGTTTAGGAAAATTTGCTTTAATAGATTTAGACTGGTACCCTATGGCAGAAACAATGACCACATACTGCCCGAATAAAGGAATATTTTCTATAGTAAACTCTCCGTTTACCTGAGAAATGACTCCGGTTACCAGTTCTTCTTTTTTTACCTTGGTTAGTGTATCAAATACCTCTTTATTTAGTCTTACAGTGGCAAATTCCATTCCTTTGCCCGTGATTGCATCTATTACTTTACCATAGAATCGCCCTTTGGTTTGATTTTGAGCTTGAGCATACAAACTTTGTGCTAATGCAATAAACACAAAGGCAAATAAAACAAATATTTTATCTTTTTTTAGCAAGGAAACAAAATTCGTTTATTTAAGAGAAAACGCAATAAATTAACATATTTTAATATCCTTTTGTTTCTTCACTCGCTAATCACTTCGAAAAAAAAATATATTTCTTCTACCTTTGCGTTTATGCGTATAGATGTAATAACCATTCACCCCGAATTGTTGAAAGGACCTTTTGATGTGTCTATTATTCAGAGGGCTAAAGAAAAAGGGCTAGCTGAAATTTATGTACATAACCTGCGCGATTATTCAACAGATAAACACAAAAAAGTTGATGATTATGCGTTTGGTGGTGAGGCGGGCATGGTAATGAGCATAGAGCCTATTGACGCCTGCATTTCGCATTTAAAAAATCAACGCCATTACGATGAAATTATTTACATGTGTCCCGATGGGGAATTACTGAATCAACCAACAGCTAATCAGTTTTCTATACTCCAAAACATTATCATTCTTGCCGGTCACTACAAAGGCATAGACGAAAGAGCCAGAGAACTTTTTATTACAAAAGAAATATCTATTGGCGATTATGTACTTACCGGGGGCGAATTACCTGCTGCTATACTTTGTGATGCCATTATACGCCTTATTCCGGGAGTGTTGAATGATGAAAGTTCTGCTCTAACCGATTCCTTTCAAGATGGCTTACTCTCTGCTCCTGTTTATACCCGTCCGGCCCAATACAAAGGACTAGAAGTGCCGAAAATTCTTCTCTCTGGAAATTTTAAAGAAATTGAAAATTGGAAAATGGAAAAATCATTAGAGCGTACTAAAAACCGGAGGCCCGATTTATTAGACTAAATGAACCTAAGCATTTACCTTATCTTTCTGAATTTTCTTTTTCTTGGTTTGTACGTTCCTTTCTATATACTGAATAATTTCGCCAGCAATATCCACTTCTGTAGCACCTTCTATTCCTTCTAATCCGGGCGAAGAATTTACTTCAATAATTAGAGGGCCTCGCTTAGATTGCAACATATCTACTCCGGCAATGCTTAAGCCTAATACTCTAGCCGCTTTTATGGCAGCTGCTTTTTCTTTTCTGCTCAGTTGTATTAAATTGGCTTTCCCTCCTCTGTGTAAATTAGATCTAAATTCTCCCTCTTTGGCTTGTCTTTTCATGGCTCCAACCACTCTTCCATCTACCACAAACGCCCTAATATCGGCCCCTTTTGCTTCCTTTACAAATTCCTGAACAATGACTCTGGCCTTTAAGCCATTAAATGCCTCTAACACCGAGTTAGCTGCGTTTTTATTTTCGGCTAACACCACCCCTAACCCTTGGGTGCCTTCCAACAATTTAATAACCACGGGGGCTCCACCTAAGAAATCTATTATTTCATCAACATCTTTCGAATAGTTGGTAAAAACTGTTTTGGGCATTCCCAAGCCCGCCCTCGAAAGTATCTGTAAACTGCGAAGCTTGTCTCTTGATCGCATTAGTGCTTGAGATTCAACTGCACTAAATACTTTCATCATTTCAAACTGCCGAACCACTGCCGAACCAAAAAATGTAACCGAAGCTCCAATTCTAGGTATTACAGCATCAATATCGGTTAAGTATGCTCCCTTATAAAAGATAGCTGGCCTTTTTTGTTCTATTACAATATCGCATTTTAAGTGATCTACTACTATCATTTCGTGCCCTCGTAACTTCCCTGCTTCAACTATTCGTTTGGTTGAATACAACTTGGAATTACGTGATAATACAGCAATTTTCATAAACAAAAATTTATAGATTATACTTTTTTTTTCTTTTAATAAATTTTAGTGATTGATTGTATTTTGAAACATCAACCACAAATCGGGCTTTTAAAAATTTACGACCAACTAACAATGGAAAACGCAGGTTTTCTCGGTTTGATAAGGAAAATTCCGTAAAGTATTTTTTGCCAAAAATTTCCAAATTAGTTTTTATCATAAAACGTTTTTCGGAATGTCCGAACGAATTTTTAATTCGTTTTACCGAAAAAGTATCTAAAATAATTACTTTCTCTTTTTTACTTTTATCGGCCGGATGAATAAATGTTACCCGAATAAATTCTTTGCCTTCTTTTTCTATTTTCTCAACCGAATGGCAATGAATAGAGCAGGAATAGGCTCCTGTATCTACTTTAGCTTCTAAGCCATTCAAGCCTATATCGGGCAAGTCTACACTTTCGGCTCTACCAATAGTTTGCTTTAAAACTTGTTTTTTTGCCATTTTATTTTAACAGGGCTAATATAGTGTAATTTATTCTTTCGTAATTTTTTCTATTAAAATAAACTTAATCTTTATCTGTTCCATGGTAGTACATTGTAAAATGCTCTATACCACATTCTGTAAACAATTCACCTTTTTTAATGAAATTAAATTTTTTGTAAAAGGGTATTGCATGAATTTGAGCATGCATATATATAGGTTTCCCAATGGATAAAATATCTTGTAAAATACGTTCCAGTACCAGTCCGCCAAGTCCCTGTTTTCTGTGCTCTTTCAAAACAGCAAAACGTTCCAGTTTAATTTTATCATCTACTTCTCGCCACCGGGCACAAGCCACAGGGTTTTCATTTAAATACAAGATATAATGGTTTGAAGTTTCTTCAAATTCATCAAATTCTTCTGTTTCGGAAACCAACTGCTCTTCTACAAATACTTTTCTCCGAATATGAAACATGGCTTCGGCCTCCGCATCACTATCTTTTATTCTGATTATATTTATTCCTTTCATGAAGAGTTTTTTACATGGCCTAAAATTACCCTAAAAACTTAACATTTTTTAACAAGATGTAAATCAAAGAAAACTCACTGCCGTTCTAATTTTGGTAACCTAAATAACAGATATGGAAAATATTGAAAACTCTAACATTTCAACTCAACCAAATTCAGCGTTTGATATTCGATTACTAAACGAAAAGATTGAGAGAGAAAGTGCCTTTGTAGATTTGCTCCGCAATGAAATGGACAAGGTGATTATTGGGCAAAAGCACATGTTGGAACGCTTGCTCATTGGCCTACTTTCTAACGGACATATTTTGTTGGAAGGCGTTCCCGGATTAGCAAAAACACTGGCCATTAACACACTTGCGAAATGCGTAGATGCCAAATTCAGTCGCATTCAGTTTACCCCAGATTTATTGCCTGCCGATTTAATTGGCACTATGATTTATAATCAAAAACAAGAACAATTTGTAGTAAAACAAGGCCCCATTTTTGCCAATTTTGTTTTAGCCGATGAAATAAACCGAGCTCCTGCTAAAGTTCAAAGTGCTCTCTTAGAGGCTATGCAGGAAAGACAAATTACCATTGGAGAAAACACATACAAACTTCCGGAACCCTTTTTGGTACTTGCCACTCAAAATCCTATTGAACAAGAAGGAACATACCCCCTACCCGAAGCACAGGTTGACCGTTTTATGCTGAAAGTAGTATTGACTTACCCTAAAAAAGAAGATGAAAAATTTATTATTAGGCAAAATATTTCTAAAGAAGGAATGCCCCTTCCCAACCGTGTAATTAATCCTAATGATATTTTAAAGGCAAGAGATTTGGTTAAAGAGGTTTACATGGACGAAAAAATTGAAAAATACATTGTAGATATTGTTTATGCCACCCGCTTTCCGGAACAATACGGATTAAATGAGTATAAACAACTCATTACTTTCGGGGCTTCACCCCGTGCAAGCATCAATATGGCTCTTGCTTCTAAAGCCTATGCCTTTATTAAACGAAGAGGATATGTTATTCCTGAAGATGTGCGAGCGATTTGTCATGATGTAATGCGACATAGAATAGGTCTTTCTTACGAAGCAGAAGCCGAAAATATTACTTCAGAAGATATCATCAACGGTATCTTAAATAAAATAGAAGTGCCCTAATGACCCAAATACATGCATTAAATTCTGGCAAGAGTGGAAACTAGCGAACTATTAAAAAAGGTAAGAAAAATTGAAATAAAAACCCGAGGTCTGAGTCATCAGATTTTTTCGGGCGAATACCATTCTGCTTTTAAAGGGAGAGGAATGGCCTTTAGTGAAGTACGCGAATACCAATACGGAGACGAAATAAGAACTATAGACTGGAATGTTACGGCCCGCCTAAACCACCCCTACATTAAAGTATTTGAAGAAGAAAGAGAACTTACCGTTATGCTGATGGTTGATATTAGCGGATCTGAAAATTTTGGAACAAAAAAACAATTTAAAAAAGAAATAATCACCGAAATATGTGCTGTATTAGCTTTTTCAGCTATTCAAAATAACGATAAAGTGGGGGTTATCTTTTTCAGCGATATCATCGAAAAATTCATTCCTCCAAAAAAAGGAAAAAGCCATATTTTAACAATTATTCGCGAACTCTTAAATTTTGAACCCAAAAACAAAAATACCAATATTGGTTTTGCTCTTCGCTACTTAAACAATGTAATAAAGAAAAGAAGCACTACTTTTTTACTTTCCGATTTCATGGATGTTGATTTTCATGAAGCCCTTAAAATAGCCCATAAAAAACACGATTTAGTGGCTCTTCGTATTTACGATGCATCGGAAAAAGAAATTCCTTCAATTGGTATTGTACCCATTAAAGATTCAGAAACCGGTGAAACCACCTGGATAAATACTTCTGATAAAAATTGGCAACACCAAATGAAAGTGAATTACCTGAAACACGAAAAACAGTTAAAAGATATTTTTACCAAATCGGGAATTGATGTGGCACACATAGCCACGCACGAAAATTATGTAAAACCCCTCATCAATCTTTTCAAAAAAAGAGAAACCAAAAAATAATGAAATACTTTGTTTGTATTCTTTTATTCATTATTTCGCTCGAACACTATCGGGCTCAAGAAAATAGCATACAATTAACGCTCGACACAAATTCCATTCGGATTGGAGAAAAAGCAAATCTGGAAATTAAAATTACTTTTCCTGTTACCAACAAAATAGTTTTTACTGAACCAAAAGATTCTATTTCCGCCAACATTGAAATTT
Organism: Flavobacteriales bacterium; assembly: GCA_013359255.1. GTDB lineage: Bacteria > Bacteroidota > Bacteroidia > Flavobacteriales_E > Vicingaceae > BCD5. The sequence goes on along the minus strand of JABWCF010000017.1, from coordinate 8,067 downwards.
TAAATACCCTAAAAACCGATACCTCTTTTTCCGATGACTTATCTCTTAAAACCCTCTCTTACCACTACTCTATTACCTCATTCGATAGCGGATACCATGTTATTCCCCCTTTTATTTTTATTTCTAATACAGATACTGTAGAAAGCAACCCGCTTCTACTTACCGTAAATACCGTAGAAGTAGACACAAGTGCTGATATCAAAGACATCAAAGAAGTTTACCGCTACCCATTTAACCTATGGGATTGGATAGAAAACAATAAATATTATCTTTTAGGAATAGTTGCCATTTTGGCCATTGTGTTTTTTATAATCAAGTACTGGAAAAAAATAAAATCCCAGCCTAAAATTACGGTAGAGCCAAAAACAACCATTCCTGCACATATTACCGCACTCGAAAAATTAAATAAAATAAAGGAGCGAAAACTGTGGCAAGAAGGGCATATTAAAACGTATCACTCCGAAATTGCCGATGTAATAAGAATATACATTGAACAAGTTTTTAAAATGGAAGCCATGGAGCAAACCACCGATGAAACACTATCCTTGCTTCGCCTGCAAATAGCCAACGAACAAACCAAAAATAAATTAAAACAAATACTGGTACTTGCCGATATGGTAAAGTTTGCAAAAGAAAAACCCACACCTGCCGAAAACGAAAACAGCATGCAACTAGCTATCGATTTTATTAACGAAACCACTTTTTTAGAAAATACTAATAACGCTACCGAAAAATAATGCTTACCAACCTAAAAAATATTGAATGGGCAAATCAGGAATACCTGTGGCTTTTATTGCTGCTACCACTGCTTGCGACATACTCGGTTTGGCGAAGAAAAAAAATGCAAGGTGAAATCTCTTTCTCTAACATTACCTTACTTAAAAGCAATAAAAAACAAATTTTGCCTGTAATATATCATACTCTGCCCGCATTAAAAGGAGTAGCTCTAGCCTTTTTAATTCTTGCTTTTGCCCGCCCGCAATCATCATTAAGTTGGCAAAATATTACCACAGAAGGAATTGATATTATTATTTCATTAGATATTTCGGGTAGTATGTTAGCCAAAGATTTTAAACCCAATCGGCTCGAATCTGCTAAAGAACTAGCTATAGAATTTATATCTTCCAGACCTAACGACCGCGTTGGACTGGTTGTTTTTAGCGGAGAAAGTTTTACGCAATGCCCACTTACTACCGACCACGATGTACTTAAAAATCTTTTTAAAGATGTACAAAACGGTATGATAGAAGACGGAACAGCTATTGGCATGGGTTTAGCCACAGCTGTAAACCGATTAAAAGATAGTGAAGCAAAAAGCAAAGTAATTATTTTACTTACCGATGGTGTAAACACAGGAGGAGCCATTCCCCCCATTACTGCAGCCGAAATTGCCAAAGAATTTGGAATAAGAACCTACACCATTGGCGTGGGGAAAATGGGTATGGCTCCCATGCCCTACCGAACTCCTTTTGGGGGCATTGCCTACCAAAATGTAGAAGTGCGAATAGACGAACCCACTATGAAAACCATTGCCGATTTAACCGGAGGAAAATATTTTAGAGCCACACATAACGAAAAGCTTCGCGAAATTTATAAAGAAATAGACCAGTTAGAAAAATCGAAAATAGCCGTTACCGAATACCGTAAAAAATCAGAATTATTTTTTCTGCCGGCACTTATAGGTTTTATAATACTGCTTAGCGAATTTTTGTTAAAACATTTTTTCTTTAAAAGCACGGTAGCATGATTCGATACGAAAATACTGAATATTGGTGGGCGTTTCTTCTCATTCCTATATTGCTTTTCATTTTTTGGCAGTATTTTAATTGGAGAAGAAAAGCCCTATTGAAATGGGGTGATTCTACTGTAATATCAAAACTTACCGAAACCATATCGCCCAGTAAAATCGTATGGAAATTTACTCTTCGAATGCTTAGTTTTATTTTTTTGATACTTGCTCTTATCAACCCACAAGTAGGAACTAAATTAGAAGAGGTAAAACGTAAAGGAAGCGAACTGATGATATGCCTCGATGTATCCAACAGTATGCTGGCTCAAGACCTACAGCCCAACCGACTCGAAATGGCCAAAAGAGCATTATCGCAAATGGTAGACAAACTACAAGGAGATAAAATCGGCATTATTGTATTTGCTGGTAACGCTTATACACAACTGCCTATTACATCGGACTATGCCGCAGCAAAAATGTTTTTAAATACCATAAACACCCATTTAGTTCCTACTCAGGGCACGGCAATAGGCACTGCCATAAAACTGGCTTTAGAATCTTTTAACTACGATAATCCTTCCGGCAAAGCCATTGTAATTATTTCTGACGGAGAAAACCACGAAGACAATGCTGTAGAAACAGCACAAGAAGCCTATAACAAAAATGTTGTTGTACACACTATTGGTTTTGGATCTCCCGGAGGAACCCCTATTCCTCTCTATAAGTCGGGAAAACAGACCGGTTTTAGAACGGATAAAGAGGGAAACACAATTATTACCAAACTAAACGAAAAAATGCTGCAGGAAATTGCAGCAGCAGGAAATGGTGCCTATATTAGAGCAACAAATTCTAACGCAGGTCTTTCTTTTATCCTAAGTGAAATACAAAACCTCGAAAAAGCGGAGTTAAGCAGTACTATGTACACCGATTTCGAGGACCGTTTTCAAATCTTTTTAGCATGTGCTATCTTTCTTATAGTGCTGGAATGGCTTATTACAACACGCAAATATCTAAAATGGAATACCCATAAATTATTTGAAAAAAAATGATACGAAACCTCATATATATATTATTTTTCATTCCCCTTTTCCTTTCAGCTCAGAAAGAAAAGTATAATATACGAGAAGGGAATAAAGCTTATGACAAAGGCGTTTTTTCTGAAGCCGAAACCCAATACAGAGAAGCTCTCAATAAAAACAACACCTCGCCACAAGCAGCCTTTAATTTAGGAAATGCTCTTTACAAACAAGGGAAATACGATGAAGCCAATACCTTTTATCAGCAACACAAAGAAGCAAAACTAGGCGATACAGAAAAAGCAAAAAGTTATCATAATTTAGGCAATACATTCTTTAAAAAGAAACAATTCAAAGAAAGTATTGATGCTTACAAACAAAGCTTACGTTTAAACCCTAATGATGATGAAACCCGATATAACTTAGCTTTATCTCAAAAAATGCTTCAGCAACAACAGCAACAACAAAATAAAAATCAGGAAAACAAAGAGAATAACAAAGACAAAGAAAATAAAGAAGAAAACAAAAACGATAAGAAAAAAGAAAATGAAGATAAAAACCAAAACGATAATAAAGAACATAATGAAAATAAAAAAGAACAACAGCCTCAATCCAATAAAATGAACAAACAAGATGCACAGCGTTTATTAGAGGCCGCCAACAACGAAGAAAAAAACGTACAGGAAAAAGTAAATCGTGAAAAGGTAAAAATTTCTACCGGAAAAATAGAAAAAGACTGGTAAAAATATGGTAAGAAAAATAATATATACCTTACTGTTTTTGCCTTTATTCTTTCAGGCGAAGGCTCAAAACTATTCGTTTACGGCAAAAACAAGCCACACTCAGGTAGCTACTTCGCAGCAGTTTAAAGTAGAATATACTCTGAATGCTAACGGCTCTCAGTTTACCTCTCCCGATTTTAAAGATTTTAGGGTTTTATCGGGGCCTAATCAATCGAGCAGTATGAGTTGGGTTAACGGAAGCATGTCGGCTTCAATCTCATATTCGTATTATCTGCTTGCCGTAAAAGAAGGCGAGTTTACTATTCCCCCTGCTAAAATAAAAGTAAATAACGAAGTGCTGGAAAGCAATTCTCTTAAAATTACCGTTATAAAAGGTCAGCCGGTTCCTCAGCAATACCAGCAAAATCAACCACAAGAAACTGCAAAAAAAACAGATGGAGAAAATATTTCCGATTACATTTTTTTACAAATAAGCACCGATAAAAATTCCGCCTATGTTGGCGAACCCATTGTGGCTTCGTATAAAATTTATACCCGTGTAAATATTGTAGATAACGACCTAAAAAAAATGCCCGATTTAAACGGTTTTTGGAGTTACGAACTGAAAGACATTAATGACCAAACCGCATGGCAAACTGAAGTCGTAAACGGGCAACGCTACAACGTGGCCGAACTGAAGCGTTCCCTGCTATTCCCCCAGCGTAGTGGCAATATTGAACTTGATGTAATGGAAATGGATATTACGATTCAACAGCGATCTAACAAACGATCTAATTCCTTATTCGACCAGTTTTTTGGCTCATATGAAAACATAAAATACAACATTAAAAGCAATAAAAAAACAATTAAAATATTGCCTTTACCCGAAGCCAATAAACCTCCGTTATTTAACGGAGCTGTGGGTAATTTTTTACTCGATGTAAATATTAGTAAAACCAAGGTTAAACAAGACGAAGCTATCGATGTTAAAATAAAAATAAACGGAAGCGGGAACATTAAATTATTGGAAAATATAAAACCCGATTTTCCCGAAGAGTTTGAAGTGTATGATCCTGAAATGAAAGATAATGTTTCTGCAAAAAACAATACCTTAACAGGAAGCAGAGAATATCATTACATTGTAATTCCACGAGAGGCCGGAAACTATACCATTCCACCTGTTTCGTTTTCATATTTCGATTTAAACACAAAAAAGTACAACACCCATGTTTCCGATGCTTTTCAGATAGAGGTTGAAAAATCAGACGAAAAAAACAATGTGGTTTCTTTCAATGCAGCAAATAAAAAAGATATTACTATTTTAGATAATGACATTCGGTTTATTGAACAAAATATTTTACTTGAAAACAAAAATCATTTCCTTTCTACCCCTCTTTATTTTACTCTAATCATTTCTCCATTTTTGCTGCTTTTACTTGCCTTTTTAGCCTACCGAAAAAATGCCGAACGAAACAAAAATACTTGGGATGTAAAAAGTAGAAACGCAGCAAAACTTGCCAAAAAATATCTTTCGAATGCAACTCTTTATCTGCAAAAAAATGAAACTCATTTGTTTTATGAAGCACTCTCTAAAGGCATTTTCAGTTATTTCTCCGACAAACTGAATATTCCTTTTTCGCATCTGAACTTAGATATAATTTCAGAAAAACTAAGCGAGAAAAACATGAGTTCAACACTTTTAACCGCCACCTCTGAATTAATAAACGATTGCGAAATGGCCCGATTTGCCCCACTTTCATCGGTAAATAATTCGGCTTTACTCGAAAAAGCAAAAAAAACCATTTACGAACTCGAAGAAAAATTAAATAAAGCATGAAAATAAAATTCTTCTTTCTTCTACTTTCAGCCCTTTTCTACTTTAACAATTTGTGTTTAGCCGAGCGAGTGAACACGCTGCAACAGGCCTCCACACTATACTCCGAAGGCAAATATGAAGAAGCGAAAGATTTATATGAAAAACTACTTCTACAATATCCGGAAAATGAAGCCCTTCATTACAATATGGGAAACTGCTATTTTAAATTACAACAACTCTCTTATGCTATTTACCATTTCGAAAAAGCCATAAAAATAAAACCCAACTACGAAGATGCACAACATAACCTACAACTGGCCAATATGCAAACCATAGATAAAATGCAAGAAATACCTGATTTTTTTATAAAGAAATGGATAACCGGTTTTCTGATGCTTTATCACCACAACACATGGGCTATTACAGGAATTTTTCTTTTGTTTGGAAGCATTGTTTTTTTTCTGTTCTTTCTTTTTTCTAACATCATCGTTATACGCAAAGTGGGTTTTTACTCCTGTTTGCTATTTATCGTTGCAGGTCTATTATTGCAGGGAGTATCGTACGCCAGATACAATACTTTATCCAACAAACAATACGCCATCATTAAAAACACAAAAAGCAATATTTTAAGTGCTCCTGCCGATGATTCCAAAAAGTTATTTGTACTACACGAAGGTTCAAAAATTTTAAAAGTAAAAGAAGAAAACGGTTGGCTGTTTATTTCCCTACCAAACGGGAACAAAGGCTGGATAAAAAAAGAATGGGTTCTTGAAATTTAAACTCCGCATTACGAAAATTCAGATTATACCTGCTTTGCTTTTTGTATTTTTGGCCTATGAGGTATTTACTTCCTTTTTTAAAACTTATACGCCTGCCCAATTTGCTTATTATCGCAGTCACAATGTATGTTATACGATTTGGCATTGTTTTCCCTCTTCTTAAAATCAATCATTTTTCCCTACAGGTTAGTCACTGGCAGTTTTTTCTTTTAGCTCTTTCTACGGTAATGATTGCGGCATCGGGTTACATTATAAACGATTATTTCGATATTAAAATAGATCGCATCAATAATCCTAAAAAAAATGTAGTAGGTATCTTCATTAAAAGAAGAGTAGCCATGGGTGCTCACATTGTAATAAATTGTGTGGCTTTACTTTTAGCAGCATATGTATCATACCGCATCCTTTTTTTTAAATTACTGTTTATTCAGTTTATAACAGCCGGGCTGCTTTGGTATTATTCTGTTTCATTTAAAAAGCAAGCCTTTGCCGGTAATCTTATTGTTGCCCTGTTAGCAGCCTTGGTTCCTTTTATGGGCGGTTTTTACGATATATTACTCTTGCATACCCGTGCTCATACTCTGTTAATGCCTTTTACTTCCGGACTTAACGAAGAAGAATTAACGATGCTTTTTTACCAGTATAAAACCAGCATAAGCAATATTTTCAACTGGATTTGTGGTTATTCTCTGTTTGCCTTTCTTTTAAATTTTACTCGCGAAATTTGTAAAGACTGCGAAGATTTAGAAGGTGACAAAGAGTATCATTGTCGCACTATACCCATTTTATTCGGATATAAGTTTTCGAACCATTTAGTGGGTGCTGTTTTACTGCTCAGCGTTTTTGTTTTAAGCTACTTTGGAAAACAACAATACCTTGCCGGTAATAAATATTTTATTTTATATGCAGCCATTTTTGTACAACTTCCATTGCTATGGATAAGCTATAAAACCATAAAAGCAGGAACAAAAAGAGAATATGCTGCCATCTCTAAATACCTGAAATATGTTATGATTGCGGGTATTTTATATATTCCCGTTTTTTATTTTACTATTTTGTATGCTTAATCCTTTAGCCGAGAAACTGAAAAACAAAAACCTTATTCTAGCCTCTCAGTCGACCAGAAGACGAGTGCTTTTAAAAGAAATGGGCTTAACTTTTATCACAAAAGTAAAAGATACCAACGAAAGTTTTCCGCAAGAATTGAATGGAAGAGAAATAGCCGAATTTTTAAGCAAAAAAAAATCTGAAGCATTTTTAAGCGAATTGCAAAAAAATGAAATTATTATAACTGCCGACACCATTGTTTGGCATCTCAGCAAGGTTCTTAATAAACCCAAAAACAAAGTCGAAGCTATAGAAATGCTTCAACGCCTATCAGGTAGCATGCACACCGTTTATACCGGAGTAACCTTGCGTTCTATTGAAAAAAATTACACTTTTTCATCGTGTACAAATGTTTGGTTTAAAAATTTATCTATTCAGGAAATTTTATACTACACAAATCAATTTAACCCAACCGATAAAGCCGGGGCTTATGGCATACAAGAATGGATTGGTTTTATTGGAGTTAAAAAAATTGAAGGTTGCTTTTTTAATGTAATGGGATTACCCACTTCTGAATTGTATAGTGCTTTGTGGGAATTTTAAGAATACCTTTAAAAAACTTTTATTTTTTTTACAAAATAATTTATACGCTATGGTTTACAATTTGAATACCGCATTAAAAAACCTCTGTAACTACACCTACACATTTTTCAAATTAAAGAGTATAGATATAACATACCTTCGTTCTTTTTTTTATCCATTCGGGTAGCAAAGAAAAATCGTATCGGAGATTATCTGTTCGAGTAGGTTTAATGCAGTACACCGAAATTAAACCATATCGAAAACGAACAAGAGTAAGAGGTAAAAACTGTCAACTTCTCGATACGCTCATTCCTCGCTACTCGAAGTAACAGTTTTTGTTTATTTCGTTTTTTTGTCCGTTCGAGTAGCGAAGCGT
>JABWCF010000016.1 GCA_013359255.1 Flavobacteriales bacterium | reverse complement strand
AACGGAGGAACATACAGCGGAAATGGAGTAACAGGAAATATCTTCGATCCACAAGTAGCGGGTTTAGGTACACACACAATCACCTATTCTTATACCGATGGTAATGGTTGCAGCAACCAAGCTACATTTAATGTAGTAGTAGATTTATGTGCAGGAATAAACGAAATGAATCCAATTCGAAACATAGAAGTTTTCCCCAACCCCACTAAAGGAATGGTAACTGTTAATGTACCTCTTGGTATTAAAAATTTGCTAGCAGAAGTGTTAGATATGCAAGGAAGAATGATACTATCTAAAAATGTGTTGGTTGAAAACAACAATCAATTCACTTTATCTCTTCAGCATCTAACGGAAGGGTTGTACCATATTCAATTTTCTTCGGGCGTTTATAAGCATACAGTAAAAGTTTCATTGCTTAAGTAATGGTTTAAATAAATAAATAAATAAAAAAGGGAGAAATATTTCTCCCTTTTTTATTTATATACGAATCGATTTTTTTAAAGGTTATTCAAAAATAAAAATTCCGGTCTGATTGTTTTGTAATTTGTATCCTCTATACATTCCCTTGGTATTAAAAGGCATTTGGATATTTCCGTTTTTATCTATGGCAATTAATCCCCCTTCTCCACCTTGCTGTTTTAATTTTGTATTTATTACTTCGTTGCAGGCCTCCTGAAGAGAATAATTTTTATAATTCATGAGTGCAGCCACATCGTAGGCTACTACATTTCTTATAAAATACTCGCCATGCCCGGTACAGGAAACTGCACAAGTAGTATTGTTGGCATAGTTGCCTGCACCAATAATAGGAGAATCTCCCACTCTTCCAAATTTTTTATTAGTCATACCTCCGGTAGAAGTTCCTGCTGCTAAATTCCCATGCTTATCTAAAGCCACAGCTCCAACGGTTCCAAACTTTTCATCTTTAAAAGGCTCTTCGGGGTTAATCATCTCCCCTTTATCATCGCTATGGTCTAATTGTATTTTTTGAATTTCTTTTATTTTTTGAAACTGCTTCCATCTCATTTCATCAAAAAAGTATGATTCATCAACGAGTTCAATTCCTTTTTCTTTGGCAAACTCTTCGGCTCCAGTGCCTATAAGTAACACATGAGCCGATTTTTCCATTACACACCGTGCAGCCGTAATAGGGTTTTTAATTTTTGTAACAGAGGCTACCGCTCCGGCTTGTAGTGTGTGACCGTCCATAATGCTTGCGTCCATCTCATTTTTTCCGGCAGCCGAAAATACCGAGCCTTTTCCGGCATTAAACAAGGGAGAGTTTTCCATTACATTTACAGCCGCTGTAACAGCATCTAGGGCAGAGCCGTTTTTTTCAAGTATGGCATATCCGCTGTCTAAGGCTTCTTGCAACTTTTTAATGTAAAGTTTTTCAAGTTCCTCGTTCATATTTTCGCGAAGTATGGTTCCGGCTCCTCCGTGTAATACAATTCCGTACTTATGGTTATTGTTCATTGTTTCGGTTTTTTGTGCAACACAAATTCGACTGAATAAAAGTATTAAAATTAGGATTTGATAGTTCATATTTATAATATTTGTGCAAGAGAACAAAGAAATGTTTCGGGTACTAAATTTCGTAAAATATTTTTTTAATGCAAAAACGGCACATGGGGTGCACTCTCCATTCGTTTTTCATTTTATTCAAAACATTTTAAAGAATAATCATTTTTTTTACGCCTTTGAAAATATTGAATCTATTCGAGCAAAACTATTATTAAGTCAAATAGAGATTGAAGTAACCGATTTTGGAGCCGGTTCAAAAAAAAATAAGAAACACAAAAGAAAGGTTTCTGATATCGCCCGTTACTCGGCAAAGCAACCTAAATATGGGCAATTACTTTTTAAAATGGTAAATGAATATAAATGTAAAAATATATTGGAATTAGGTACATCGCTTGGTATTTCTACCATGTACATGGCTTCGGTTTCCTCTCAAAACAACCTCTATACCATAGAGGGTTGCCCAAATATAAGCAGAATAGCAGAAATCAATTTTTCTAAAATGAATTTGCAGAATATTCGTTTATTAACGGGAAACTTCGATGATATTTTACCTTCTGTGCTAAAAAAAAATAAATTCGATTTAATTTTTATTGACGGGAACCACAGAAGTAAATTTCTTTTAAAATATTTTGATATGTGCATTCCTTATCTGCAAGAAAATGCCATCATTATTATAGATGATATAAACTGGAGTAAGGATATGAACCAAGCCTGGAAAGAAATAATATCTAAAAATGAAGTAATATTAAGTATCGATTTATTTGAAGTGGGCTTGTGTTTTACTAATAAAGCATTCACCAAAGAACATTTCGTTCTTAGGTATTAACCTACCTTTTTTTGTACTTTTGAAAAGTGAACTCCGTTATCGAAATAAAAAATTTGGTTAAAAATTTTCGCTTAGGAAATCAAACCATACATGTTCTTAAATCGCTATCATTAAATATTAATAAAAATGAATTCGTGGCTCTGATGGGTCCATCAGGTTCCGGGAAATCAACTTTAATGAACATTATAGGGTGCTTAGATACTCCCACTTCGGGGCAGTATATTTTAAATAGCAAAGAGGTAAGTAAATTAAGCGATAATGAATTAGCTGAAATACGAAACAAGGAAATCGGTTTCATTTTTCAAACATTTAATTTATTACCACGCTCTTCGGCACTTGAAAATGTGGCATTACCGTTGGTTTATGCAGGCGTTTCAAAAAAAGAAAGAGAAGAAAAAGCCGCGTTTGTATTAGAACAAGTGGGTCTTTCCGATAGAATGAAACACAAACCTAACGAATTATCGGGTGGCCAACGACAAAGAGTGGCTGTAGCAAGAGCCTTGGTAAATAACCCTTCAATTATTTTAGCAGATGAACCAACCGGAAATCTCGACACCAAAACATCATACGAGATAATGGCATTATTCGATACCATTCATAAAAGCGGAAACACCATTGTATTAGTAACACACGAAGAAGATATTGCCTTGCATGCTCATAGGGTAATTCGTTTAAGAGATGGAATGGTAGAGAAGGACGAGAAAAATCAGCAAATAACTGTAATGAAATGAAAATTTATACCAAAAAAGGCGATACTGGTAAAACCTCGTTAATTGGTGGAACAAGGGTTCCAAAACATCACCAACGCATTGTGGCGTACGGAACAGTTGATGAGTTAAACTCTTGGATAGGATTATTACGAGATCAAAACATAGAAGTAAACGAAAAAAAAGCACTCGTAGAAATTCAAGACCGACTTTTTACCATCGGTTCTCAATTGGCCAACGATACCGATAAAAGTAAAATGAAATTACCTCAGATTCTAGAAGAAGATATACTTTTTTTGGAAAAAGAAATAGACCGACTTAACGAAACACTGCCCAAAATGAAATCCTTTGTATTACCCGGAGGACACACTGTTGTTTCGTATGCCCATGTAGCTCGCTGCGTTTGTCGTAGAGCCGAAAGAGAAGTGTCTTTGTTATCTGTAAACGAAAAAATAAATCCGATTTTACTTAAATATTTAAATCGGCTTTCCGATTACTTATTTGTTTTAGCCCGCAAACTATCCGTTTTTTTCGATGTACAAGAAATCCCATGGAAGCCCAAAATGTGAAAAACTTTTTTATTAGTTGCTGAAAAACAGCTCCCTAACATCCTTTTTTCTTGTTAAATTCTTTTCTTTTTTATTGGAACAAAAAAAATACTTTTGCGTAAAGTTTTAAAAATTATAAATTACTATGTATTGGACATTAGAATTAGCATCGTACCTAGAAGATGCCCCTTGGCCGGCAACAAAAGATGAATTGATAGATTTTGCCATCAGAACAGGGGCTCCATTAGAGGTGGTAGAAAACCTTCAGCAAATAGAAGATGAAGGCGAAAACTACGAAAGCATTGATGAGATTTGGCCGGACTACCCCAGTAAAGAAGATTTTTTCTTTAACGAAGACGAGTATTAGAGTACCTTAAAACAGGGTGCTAAAGAGCGGTTTAAAAAACAAACCGCTCTTTTTTTTATACCATCTCTTATAACCTATATTTGCCTAACTTTGTGGGCTTAAAAATAATATTATTCACATGTTAGATTTTGTTTCAAAAGTAATTAAGTCGTTTGTTGGCAGTAAAGCTGACCGAGATTTGAAAGAACTTACGCCCTACGTAGAAAAAATTTTAGTCGAATACAATAAACTACAATCGCTTACAAATGATGAACTGAGGGCAAAAACCACAGAATTTAAAACAGCAATTAAAAACTTCATTAAAGAAGAGGAAGATAAAATAGCTCAATTACAAAAAGAGGCCGAAAGCACGCACGCTTCCGAACTGGAAAAAATAGATTCTATCTATAAACAAATAGATAAAGTTAATGAAATGATTCTTCAAAAAATAGAAGAAAAATTAGAAGAGATACTGCCTCAGGCCTTTGCCGTAGTAAAAGAAACCGCCCGCAGATTTAAAGAAAATAAAACCATAGAAGTTACAGCTACCCAATTAGACCGAGATTTAGCCGCAACCAAATCAAATATAATTATACAAGGCGAAAAAGCCATTCATCATAATACATGGATAGCCGCAGGGAACGAAGTAACATGGGATATGTTACACTACGATGTGCAAATGATTGGCGGAGCGGTAATACACAAAGGAAAAATTGCCGAAATGGCAACAGGCGAAGGAAAAACCTTAGTTGCTACATTGCCTGTTTATCTTAATGCACTTGCCGGAAAAGGAGTACATGTAGTTACGGTTAACGATTACTTAGCAAAACGCGATAGCGAATGGATGGGGCCTTTATTTGAATTTCATGGATTAACCATAGACTGCATTGATAAACACGAACCCAATTCTCCTAATAGAAGAAAAGCCTATTTAGCCGATATTACCTATGGAACAAACAATGAATTTGGTTTCGATTATCTGCGAGATAATATGGCACGTGAAACTGAAGATTTAGTTCAGCGAAAACATCATTTTGCCATTGTAGATGAGGTCGATTCTGTACTTATCGATGATGCCCGTACCCCCCTTATCATATCTGGCCCCACACCTAAAGGCGATAAACATGAGTTTCATGAAACGAAACCCAGAGTGGAAAAATTAGTAAACGCACAAAGAAAATATGTAAATACCGTTTTGGCCGATGCCAAAAAACTGTTGCAACACGATGCAAATAATAAAATACAAAAAGAAAACGAAGAAAAGGGAGGCCTTGCTCTTTTAAGAGCATACAGAGGTTTGCCTAAAAATACCGCACTCATTAAGTTTCTTAGCGAACCCGGCATAAAACAAATTCTGCTAAAAACAGAAAATCATTACATGCAAGATCAGTCTAAAGAAATGCATAAAGTTGATGCCGAACTTTATTTTACTATCGATGAAAAAAATAATTCGATAGAACTTACAGACAAAGGCATTGATTTAATGACTGAAAATAGTGATGACCCCCATTTTTTTGTAATACCCGATATCGGTTCAGAACTAGTCAATATAGAAAAACAAAATATTTCAGACCAAGAATTGCTGATAAAAAAAGATAAGCTCATTCAAGATTATTCCGTTAAAGCCGAAAGAATCCATACTGTAAACCAATTACTAAAAGCCTATACCCTTTTTGAAAAAGATGTAGAATATGTAATCATGGATGGAAAAATAAAAATAGTAGATGAGCAAACCGGTAGAATTATGGAAGGCAGAAGATATTCTGACGGCCTTCATCAAGCCATAGAAGCTAAAGAAAATGTAAAAGTAGAAGCAGCTACGCAAACCTATGCCACCATTACCCTGCAAAACTACTTTAGAATGTACCATAAGTTAGCGGGTATGACAGGTACTGCCGAAACTGAGGCCGGTGAATTTTGGGATATATATAAATTAGATGTAGTGGTAATTCCTACCAACAAACCCATTACTAGAAAAGATAGCGAAGACATGGTTTATAAAACCAGAAGAGAAAAATACAAAGCCGTAATTGATGAAATAGAAAAACTCGTAAAAGAAGGCCGCCCCGTATTAGTAGGAACCACCTCGGTTGAAATTTCAGAACAACTGAGCCGAACCCTAAAAATGAAAAACATAAAGCACAACGTGCTGAATGCAAAGTTGCACCAAAAAGAAGCCGACATTGTGGCCGAAGCCGGAAAGCAAAGTGCAGTTACTATTGCAACCAATATGGCCGGACGTGGTACCGACATTAAACTAGGCGAAGGAGTAAAAGAAAAGGGAGGCCTTGCCATTATTGGAACCGAAAGACATGAATCTCGAAGAGTAGACAGGCAGCTCAGAGGAAGAGCAGGAAGGCAGGGAGATCCGGGATCCTCGCAATTTTTTGTATCACTCGAAGACGAATTAATGCGGTTATTTGGCTCCGAACGTATAGCCAAACTCATGGACAGAATGGGCCTTGAAGAAGGAGAGGTAATTCAGCATTCCATGATTACACGCTCCATAGAACGTGCTCAAAAAAAGGTAGAAGAAAATAACTTTGGCATTCGAAAAAGACTCCTAGAGTACGATGATGTAATGAACTCACAACGTACCGTAATTTACGACAGAAGAAAACACGCACTCTTTGGAGATCGTTTAGATTTAGACATTGCCAACATGTTGATGGATATGTGCGAATCTCTGATAAATGAATACAGAGAACAAAAAAACTATACAGAATTTAAATTAGAACTCATTCGCGTATTTTCTATTGATACACCAGTTTCCGAAGAGCAATTTTTTGAAATGCCAATCAATGAATTGGCTGAATTACTCTACGAAAATGCAATGAAACACTACGATTTAAAAAAGGAAAGCATTTCAAAAACATCCTTTCCCGTAATAAAAGACGTGTTTGAAAATCAAGGAGCACAATTTCAAAATATTGTGGTACCCTTCACCGATGGCATTAAAACCATTCAAATTGTTTGCAACCTGCAAAAGGCCTACGAAACAAATGGCTTAGAAGTCTTTAAATCATTCGAAAAAGGAGCAGCCTTAGCCATGATAGACAATTACTGGAAGGAACACCTACGTGAAATGGATGACCTAAAACAATCGGTTCAAGGTGCCGTTTATGAACAAAAAGACCCTTTGCTAATCTACAAATTTGAAGCCTTTGAATTATTTAAATTATTATTAGGCAAAGTAAACAGAGATATTATTACATTTTTAATGAAAGGAAATTTACCAAATAATGAAAATTCCCCTCAAACATTAAAACAAGCCCCACAAAGGCCAATTTCTCAGCCAAAATTACAAACATCGAGAGCCGATTCAGGTATTGGTAATTCCGCCTCTCCACTTCATGGAGGTCAGCCGCAACAACAAGTACAAAAAATGGCTCCCGTTAGAGTAGAAAAGAAAGTAGGCAGAAATGACCCCTGTCCATGTGGTAGCGGAAAAAAATATAAACAATGCCACGGTAAAGGAGAAGAATAATTTTTTTAAAATATGTTAAGCGAATATTAATTTTATGTAACTTGGCAACAAGTTCTTACGTAAAGTTTATCGCCTATGAAAAAAATATACTTTCTGCTCGTATTCATCGAGTCTTTATTCTTTTTTAACAACGCAAATTCTGCAAATTTTGGTTGGACCCAAAGAGCCAATTTTGGAGGGGTTGGACGTCACCGATGTGTTGCATTTACTATCGGAAATAGAGGATATCTAGGTACGGGGCACTACAATGCCCAAGGTCAGGTACTGTTTAAAGATATTTGGGAATACGACCCCGCCTCTAACTCATGGACACAAAAAGCAGATTATGCCGGAGGAAAGAGTTATCATAACGTAGGTTTTAGTATTGGAAATAAGGGTTATGTAGGTACCGGAAGAGACAGCACATTTGCTAATACAGCCGAATTTTTTGAATACGATCAACTAACAAATATCTGGACAAAAAAAGCCAATTTTTTAGGAGGCCCTATGAGGGGAGGAGTTGCTTTTGTAATTGGAAATTACGGATATGTAGGAACAGGTTTAACAAATAGCGGATACACAAGTGCTTTTTACAGATACGACCCGGTAAATAACCAATGGACAGCCATAGCATCTATACCAACAGGTGGTAGAATTTCGGCCGTAGGTTTTGCCATAGGAAATAAAGGTTATGTTGGAACAGGGTTTATTACAGGATTTGGCTCTTCAAATGATTTTTGGGAATACGACCCCGCCCTTAACAGCTGGACACAAAAAACCAATGTAGGCGGATTTGCCCAACGCATGGAAGCCGCAGGATTTGCACTAAACGGCAAGGGTTATCTTGGTACAGGCGATAATTATTCAAGTGGTACCAACTACGGAGATTTTTGGGAATACAATCCGCTTACAAACCTTTGGGTTCAAATTGCTGATTTTGGTGGCTTGCCAAGAAGGTATTTGTCTTGCCTCGTTATTGGAAATAAAGGATACGCAGGAACTGGAACAAATGGAACCAACTTTTCCGATTTTTGGGAGTACAGCGAGTTGCTTTCTACCGATGAATTAAGCAATTCTCTTAACGAAATAAAAATTTATCCATTGCCGGCTTCAACTGAAACCACCTTTGATTTAGGAAATATACCTGATTTATATAAGTACGATTTCTCCTTAACCATATATTCTTCAAACGGAAGTGTGGTTCGCACAATCAATGAAATATCTTCGAATCTGGTAACGATTAACAGAGATGATCTTTCTTCCGGAATGTATTTCTACTGCTTAAATAGCAAAAGATACAATACTTCGAAAACTGGCAAACTAATTTGGGAATAATTATGATGAAAAAATTATCTATTTCTTATCTCTTAATATTTTTTGTTACTTCTTTATACACCCAAAATAACGATTGGATAAAAAAAACTCCCTTTGGCGGAGGAAAAAGAGAAAGAGCTGTAGCTTTTGCAATTGGAAATAAAGGATATATTGGAACGGGGCAAGATTCCTCAAATATTCTAAATAAAGATTTATGGGAATACGATTCGGCCGATGATATCTGGACACAAAAAGCAAACTTTCCCGGTGTAGCTAGAAGAAATGCCGTAGGTTTTACAGTTGCAAATAAAGGATACATAGGGTTGGGAATAAACCACCCCGATGCATTTTTAGGTACAAGGCAAAGCGATATGTGGGAATACAACCCGCAAACCAATACATGGCTTCAGAAGGCTAATTTTCCTGGTAATTCAGGTACAGGTATCTACTATGCTACGGCATTTGTAATAAATAATTTAGCATACGTTTGTGGTGGTAAAAATGGGCCAAGTACGTATTCAAATCAACTTTGGTCTTTTAATCCGGCCACCAACCAATGGGTATACGTAAGTGCTTTTCCGGGTATAAAAATGGAGAGATACGGATTAATAGGAGTGGGGATAAACGGAAAAGCTTACATCGGTCTTGGAGCAAACGAAGATAATTATCAAAACGATTGGTGGGAGTTTGACCTCCAAACCAATACATGGACAAAAAAACTAAACTTTCCGGGTTCTGCCCGAATGGGTTGCATAGGCTTTGAACTAAACGGAAGAGCATACATTGGTTTAGGGATTGACGGTGGATATAAAGATGATTTTTATGAGTATAATCCCCAAACAAATAAATGGTTTATTAAAAAGAATTATGATGGTGGAGGTAGGCGAGGTGCTGTAAGTTTTGTAATAGATAAATTCGGTTATGTGGGAACTGGAAAAAGCGAAACTGGAACAAAACAAAATTTTTATCAGTATTGGCCAGGTTCTCCTAACGATGTGAACGAACACAATCAGGAACACTCTGTTTCAGTATTTCCAAACCCTGCTTCTGAAAACTTTACCGTTTCAATAAAAAATAATTCAATAAAATACACACTCCAACTTTTAAATACAAACGGAGAAGTTGTACACTCTACTATAAACATTGGAAAAAATACAGAAATTAACAGAGAAAATTTAGCACCAGGAGTTTACTTTATCAAATTATTACCTGAAGAAAATACCATGTCTAATGAGATAATTACAAAAAAAATAATCATTCTTTAATTCCGTTTTTAAAATGAAAAAAAATCTATCTTTTATTACTGTCTTGTTTCTTGGAATTAATGCGCTACTCTCTCAAACCAACGTGTGGATAAAAAGAGATACCGTTAATGGTGGACCTAAAACCGGTTGTGTTGCTTTTTTTATAAATGGCACAGGATATTTAGGAACCGGATATGATTATAATGATTACAAAAGAACTTTTTACAGATACCAAATCAATAATAACGATTGGGATAAAATAGAAAGTATTGGTGGCGAAACAGGAGCCGGATTAAATAGAAATAATTCTGTAGCATTTGTAATAAACAATAAAGGATACGTGGGAACAGGGCAAGGAGATATGTTATACATGGATGATTTTTGGGAATACGATCCTGTAACAAAAGTGTGGACACAAAAAGCATCTTTTGGAGGTACCCCTCGAAGATCGGCAATCGGTTTTGCTATTAATGGAAAAGGCTATTTGGGCACAGGCCAAGATGCCACCGGATTAAAGAAAGATATGTGGGAATACAGTCCGCTTACAAATGTATGGACACAAAAAAACGATTTTGGAGGAACAGCAAGAAAACAAGCGGTGGCTATAGCCATGGGTGGAATGGCTTGGGCAGGTACCGGTGACGATGGAATTTTAAAAAACGATTGGTGGCAGTACAATCCGGCAAATGATTCATGGATACAAAAAAATAATTTCGGAGGATCTCCTCGTTCCGGTGCTATTGCTGCAAATATGGGCTATCAAGGCTTTGTAGGATTAGGGTACGATAATACCTTTGCCTATCAAAAAGATTTTTGGGAATACAAAATTTCGAGCGATACATGGACAAAACGATTAGACTTTCAAGGTTCTGCAAGAGCTAGTGCCGCAGCTTTCGGCTCGTGGACAAGCATTTATGTTGGTACCGGGTATGATGGATTACCTACCGAAGACTTTTACGAATACGTGCCTATTTTAAGCATAGAAGATTATTCGTTGTTTAAAGTTTCTTCTTTCTGTTTTCCGAATCCGGTTTCGCAACGAAATCTTCTTACCATTAATGTAAAAGGGCACTTAGAGAATTGTAAAGTATTAGCCTATTCAGTAGAAGGTAAAGAAATACCGCTATCTATTACTCAACAACAAATAGTAAATGGTAATACAATCTTAACACTTGCTTTTAATAACGAAGTTAAAGAAGGGTATTATTTTTACAATATAATGTCTTCAAATGCATACGTATCTTCCGGAAAATTTATTGTTACTGATTAAATGAACGTAAAGAGTTATATCTTTTTTTTTATTCTTTCAACACTACTGAGTTGCTCTGAAAATGTGGTGAACGAAACACTAAATGCAAATACTACTCAAGAAAAAAATATTAAATCATCTGATTCAACTTTAGATTTAAGTAAAATTTCTCCGCAATACAGCGTAGAAATATTCAACACAAACGAAAACGAGTTTGGTTACGATATTCTTGTAAACGGAATGAAATATATTCATCAGCCTCATATACCCGCCATTGAAGGAATGGAAGGTTTTAAATCTAAAGAAGATGCTGAAAAAACAGCCGCATTTATTATCGAAAGAATAAAAAATAATATTATACCTCCTACTATTAGCAAGGCAGAACTAGATAGTTTAGGGGTATTAGTAAATAAATAGAAATATGAAAAAAGTATTAATGCTCTTAGGTTTTATCCTACCCGTTATGTACACATACTGCCAAAACTGGATTCAAGTTGGCAATGGCTTAAACAACGATGACCACTGCCTTACAACTTGGAATAACCAACTGATTGTAGGAGGCAGTTTTAATAGTAATGGACCAGGCCCTTGCGAATTTGTGGCCAAATGGAATGGAGCTAACTTTAGTTGTTTTAATAATGCCATAGGGAAGGTTGTACGTGCGGCTGTTGTATATAATGGAGATCTAGTTGTATGTGGAGACTTTTGGAATATTTCTCAGCCCTGTGTTGGCTGTAATGGTATTGCCCGTTGGGACGGAAGTTCTTGGCAACCCTTAGGAACAGGTTTTGACAACGATGTATTGGCTCTTACAGTCTGGAACGGTAATTTAATTGCCGGTGGCGATTTTTTAACTGCCGATGGAAATACTTGCTATCGATTAGCCATGTGGAATGGTACTAATTGGGTTGCATTAGGAGGACTAACAACTGCTTTCGATAATGATGTAAGAGCATTAGCCGTTTATAATGGCCAGCTTTGGGTAGGAGGAGATTTTGCGAATGTAAATGGATGTACGGCTTGCGACAGAATAGTAAAGTGGAATGGAACGACATGGGTGGGAGGAAACGGTGGAGTAGGAATTCCGGGTGGTTTAGATAGTACTGTAAGAGTGCTACATGTGTATAATAATCAGTTGTACATGGGCGGACACTTTATAGAAGTAGGAGGAAACAATAATTGTTCAGGAATAGCAAAATATAACGGAAGTTCATGGTCTGCTTTAGGTACAGGAGTAAATGGATATGTTCGTGGTATTACAAATTATAACGGAGACATTATAGCCGGAGGCTCCTTTACCACAGCAGGCGGAAACCCGGCAAGTAATGTGGCTAGGTGGAATGGCTCTAATTGGTTAAATATGACTAGTGGTATGAATGGCTATCTTCGGGCTTTACATGTTTATAATAACGAATTGTATGCTGGAGGCGAATTTACAGAAGCAGGCGGAAACCCTGCAAATTTTCTTGCCAAGTGGCAAGAACCACCTATAGCTGCATTCACAATGAGTAACAACACAATTTGCGCAGGACAATGTGTTTCTTTTACCGATAATAGCACAAATTCTCCAACCTCTTGGAACTGGACATTTACCGGAGGAACTCCTGCATCATCAACACAGCAAAATCCTTCAAATATATGTTGGAATACTCCGGGTACCTATACAATTACTCTTCAAGTTTGTAATCTGTTTGGTTGCACCCAAACCTCTCAAACACTTACTGTTTTAAATGGTTCGATACCCAATGTTACGGTATCGGCATCGCCTTCATCAACTATTTGTCAAGGAGGCTCTACTAATCTTACTGCAAGTGGTGCTTCTTCATATTCATGGACACCGGTAACGGGATTAAGTTGCACGAACTGCCCAAACCCTGTTGCAAACCCAACATCTACAACCACCTACACAGTTACAGGGTCTAATGGCACATGCTCAAATACTGCTACAATTACCGTAACTGTAGATAATGCAAATATTACGGTTTCTCCTAGTAACCCCTCTATTTGTCCTAGCGGAAGCGTAAGTCTTTTAGCGAGTGGAGCTGTTTCGTATGCTTGGTCCCCTTCACTTGGTTTAAGTTGCACCAATTGTCCTAATCCCGTTGCTAATCCTGCTGTAACAACAATATACACGGTTTCCGGTACAACCATAAATGGATGTGTTGGAACGGCAAATGTTACGGTTACTGTAGGAGGCTTTGCTCCACCACTAGTTGAGGGATTTCAGAATTTACCCTTTTTACCTTTAAATTGGAGCATGGTTGATGGCGGTGCAGATGGTTTTGTTTGGGAAAGAAATACTGTTGTTGGAGGTTATAGTAATTCAGGATCTTGTGCATGGTTTCCAAATAACAGCGTAAATAAAGTGGGAACCAAAGATCAAATGATTACATATCCTCTTAATTTTAGTGGGTTAAATTCTGCAAAAATGTTTTTTGACGTTGCATACTGCAGAAAACCAAACTCCACATACAGTGATACGCTTTCTGTTTTGGTGTCTACCAACTGCGGACAGACATGGACCCAAGTTTATTATAAGGGTGGCACAATTCTTTCCACAGCACCTAATTCCAATCAATCTTTCATACCTGCTGTAAATCAATGGAGAACGGATACAATTAATTTAAATGCATATATTGGTCAACCTTCTGTAACCATTTCCTTCAGAAATCATAACCGATATGGTAATAATTTATACATCGACAATATAAACATTGAAGGGGTTGGGACAAATCCTCCAGTAGCAAATTTTTCAGCCACGCCAACTATTATATGCGAAGGTTCTCAAGTTCAGTTTACCGATTTGAGTACAAATAATCCAACGAGTTGGAACTGGACTTTTTCTGGTGGAACGCCAGGAACTTCTACACAACAAAATCCTATAGTTACTTATAACACTCCAGGCACATACGATGTAACATTAGTAGCAACCAATTTATATGGAAACGATACAGAAGTAAAAAACGCATATATAATTGTAAACCCTATTCCGGTAGCCACAGCCACACCCAATTTGCAAACTATTTGTTCGGGACAAAGTACCAACATTGTTTTAACATCAAACGTGGGTGGTACCACTTATAACTGGACTGTATTACAGAGTGGAGTAAGCGGAGCAAGCAATGGAAGCGGAAGTACCATTTCACAAATATTAACGGGAAACGGAACGGCTACATATACAATTACGCCTACAGCAAATGGATGCGTAGGGTTGCCAATAATAGTAGTAGTAACAGTTAATCCATTGCCGGTTGCAACAGCTACGCCTAATTCACAAATTATCTGTTCCGGACAGTCTACAAATATAAACTTAACGTCTAACGTAGGCGGCACAACATTCAATTGGACAGTGGTACAAGGTGGAGTAAACGGAGCAAACAACGGAAGCGGAAGTAACATTACACAAACATTAACAGGTAATGGTACGGCTACCTATACTATTACTCCAACAGCAAATGGTTGTGTAGGTTCTTCTATCGTGGTTATAGTAACTGTTCATCCTTTACCAACCGTAATAGTAGGGAGCAACAGTCCGGTGTGTGTAGGCGATACTATAAAGTTAAATTCTGGAGGAGGGGTAACTTATACTTGGACAGGCCCCAATGGATATGTTTCAAACTCACAGAATCCGGAAATATTAAATGTCCAAACTAATATGAACGGATATTATGTAGTAACCGTAACCGATGGAAACGCATGTGTTAATAGCGATAGTACATTGGTAACTGTTCATCCTTTACCAACCGTAATAGTAGGAAGCAATAGTCCGGTGTGTGTAGGCGATACTATAAAGTTAAATTCTGGAGGAGGAGTAACTTATACTTGGACAGGCCCCAGTGGATATGTTTCAAATTCACAGAATCCGGAAATATTAAATGCTCAAACTAATATGAGCGGATACTATGTAGTAACCGTAATTGATGGAAATGCATGTGTTAATAGCGATAGCACACAAATTGCGGTCAATGTTCTACCCACAGTAACAGCAAGTGTAGTGCCAAACGATACTGTTTGTGAAGCTGACATCATAACATTAAACGGCAATGGAGCATTAACCTATATTTGGAATAACGGAGTAGTTGATGGAGTACCCTTTGCTATAAGCAATACTACTACATATACTGTAATTGGAACGAATAGTAATGGTTGCGAAAATTTCGACCAAATTACGATAACCGTAAATCCCTTGCCAACTGTAACCTTTAGTATGCAAGATACTGTATGCGTAAACAACGGAACCGTAACATTAATAACCGGAACGCCTAACGGTGGAGTTTATAGTGGCCCAGGAGTTAACGGAAATATTTTTGATCCTCAATTAGCAGGAATTGGAACACATGTTGTTACCTACTCTTATACAGATGGAAATGGATGCAGTAATCATGCTGATTTTATAGTAGTAGTGGATGAGTGTTTGGGGATAACAAATGATAACCCCTTAAAAAGTATTAGTATTTTTCCTAATCCAACGAAAGGAGAAATTCGCATTAATGTACCATTAGGAGTAACAAAAATGAAAATTGACATAATAGATATTCAAGGGAAAAAAGTTTATAAAGAAGATAACATAAATATTCATTACGGACAAGCCATGATGAATATAGAGCATCTTTCAAACGGGGTTTACCAAGTTAACCTTACAACGGATAATTTTACGCATAGTATAAAAATAGCCATACAGAAGTAAAAATAAAAGCAGATAAATAAGATAGGCGAATTATTCTGTTCGTCTATTTTATTTATCCTGCCCATCCTTCTCGGTCTAAACTTCTAAATTGAATTGCTTCGGCAAGGTGTTGTGTTTCTATGTGTTCGCATTTATCTAAATCGGCAATGGTACGGGCTACCTTCAAAATTCTATCGTAAGCTCTGGCCGAAAGTCCAAGTTTTTCCATCGCTGTTTTAAGTAAAGTTTGTCCGGCATTATTTATAGCACAAAGTTCCCGAATTTGTTTAGAAGACATTTGGGCATTGCAATACACTCCGTTGCGTGCATTATATCTCTTCTCTTGTATTTGTCTTGCGGCAATTACACGCTCCCTTATACTCACACTTTTTTCAGAAGTGCGTTTTGCCGAAAGTTCGTTAAAAGAAATAGGAGTAACTTCTACGTGTAAATCAATACGATCTAATAATGGCCCCGAAATTTTATTCAAATATTTTTGTACCACTCCGGGAGAACAAACGCATTCTTTTTCCGGATGATTATAATATCCACAGGGGCAAGGATTCATAGAAGCTACGAGCATAAAACTAGCAGGGTATTCTACCGAAAATTTTGCTCTTGATATGGTAATTTTTCTTTCTTCCAAAGGTTGGCGAAGCACTTCTAATACAGTACGTTTAAACTCGGGTAATTCATCAAGAAAGAGTACCCCGTTGTGAGCTAATGAAATTTCACCGGGTTGGGGAAATCCACCACCACCTACTAATGCTACATCACTAATGGTATGATGAGGAGAACGAAAAGGGCGAAGTGTTACTAATCCTGAATCGGTAGCTAATTTACCTCCAACCGAATGAATTTTAGTGGTTTCAAGAGCTTCGTGAAGAGATAAAGGCGGAAGAATAGTAGGAGTTCTTTTGGCAAGCATTGTTTTCCCGGCTCCTGGTGGGCCTATCATAATTACATTGTGTCCACCGGCAGCCGCAATTTCTAAGGCACGTTTTATATTTTCTTGTCCTTTTACATCGGCAAAATCGGCTTCTGATTTATTTAAATTTTCGAAAAACTCTTCTCGTGTGTTTACTTTAATTTTTTCTGGCAAATTTTTATTATCAAAAAAATCGGCTACCTCGGAAATAGTTTGAACTCCGTAAACGTCAAGATCTGATACAATAGCTGCTTCGCGGGCATTTTGCTTAGGCAGAATAAGTCCTTTAAAACCTTCCTTTTGAGCCTGAATGGCAATGGGCAAAGCTCCTTTTATGGGCAAGATACTCCCGTCTAATGAAAGTTCGCCCATTATTACATATTGATGTAAACATTTATGATTTACCTGTTCGGTTGCAGCAAGAATAGCTAATGCAATGGGTAAATCGTAAGCCGAGCCCTCTTTCTTTATATCGGCCGGAGCCATATTCACTACAATTTTTTTTGCCGGCATTTTAAAGCGGTTGTTTTTTAATGCGGCTTCTATGCGTTGCTGACTTTCTTTTACTGCATTATCCGGTAAACCTACCAGAAAAAACTTAATGCCATTATCAACATTAACTTCTATGGTAATAGTTATTGCATTAATTCCATAAACAGCACTACCGAAAGTTTTTACCAGCATAAAAATTACTGTTTAAAACCTTGTTCTATAAAAGCAATAAGGCAATGAATTATTTTGATGTGTATTTCCTGAGCTCGGTCGGCATAATTGCTTTTAGGTGCTCGAATTTCTACGTGTGCTAGAGAAGCTAGTTTGCCTCCTTCTTTACCCGTTAAAGCTACTACTTTTAACCCTTTTTGTATAGCTGCTTCGGCTGCTTTTATGCAATTCATAGAATTTCCGCTGGTGCTAATTACTAATAGAGTATCGTTTTTATTACCTATCGATTCTATAAATCTTGAAAAAACGAAATCAAAGCCATAGTCGTTAGCTACACATGTTATATGAGAGGGGTCTGAAATAGCCACAGCCGGAATAGAACTTCGGTTGTTTCGAAATTTTCCGGTAAGTTCTTCTGCAAAATGCATGGCATCGCACATAGAACCTCCATTACCGCAAGAAATTATTTTTCCGCCATTTTTTAATGATTCTAACATTAATTTTCCCGCTTCTTCTATTAATCCCAGTGAATGAGGGGCGTTTATAAATTCGTTTAAAATTTGGTTTGATTCTTGCAAATGGCTTTTTATAATGTTGTTATCCATACAATATAATTCATGTTTGGGTTTGAAATTACAAAAATATGTAAGTAAAATACCAATAAATGAAAAAACATTAAAACATTTTAATATTTTTATATCCTCTTAAAAAGAAGCAGAATGAAAAAAGCTATTACACTATTTGCCTGTATTATTCTTTTCGGTACACTTTATGCCCAACAAAATAATGAGGAAGAAATACCCGCTACATGTTATCAGAAATATGCATCAGTGTTTGAAAAACGGGGTGCATTCCCTGTAGAAAACGGCACACACGATGATGTAATTATTACCTTCAGGAAAGGCAGTTCGGCCGATTGTTTTTTAGGCAAAGTTACCGTTAAAGAGGGTTCTATAGATATTACGGATATCTATATAAAATTTGAAGATAACACGTACGAAAAAGTCGAAAAAAAATATAAATACGTAGACGAAAAAATAAATATTGTAAATGGAATTTCTAAAACAATAGTGTGTTACGATGATGAACTGATAAACGTAATGTTTACAAAGAAAATTAAACCCAAAAAGAAAAATTATGCTAGAGCCAAAGAGCCTGAATTTGATTTATAATTTATTACATAATGAGAACATTTTTTATTACATCATTTACCTTTTTATTTTTTTCAGCTAGTGCTCAGTTAAGTTATTCTCCTTCTAAAACATTTGTAATGTACTTAAACAAGAATAAATTACATTACGATGGAATTATGATTCATAATTTATCAAATGATACAGTAAAATTAAAATGGAGTTTAGTATCTATTGATACCATAGCGGGTTCTTATTTCGATTTTTGTGCATCGGGTGATTGTTATTTGGGAATTCCTGCTTCAGGCTCGTTTCCTATTATCAATCCCTTAGATTCTGGTTGGGCTAAAATGCATTTTTGGACGGGTAACAATACAGGAACCTGCAAAGCTGTTTTGTATGTGTACGAACTTGGAAATTCTGAAAATGGCGATACGCTTACTTATTACTTGCATGTTACAGAACCTAATTCTATAGCAGAAGTTAAAACTCCTGTTGTATTTAGTGTATATCCCAATCCTGCTAATAATAACATTTGTATCCGTATACCGGCCGAAATAACTTATCGTTATAGTATATACGACATAACGGGTAAAGAAGTAATCTCAGAGAAAGCAAAAGGCAATTACAATGTGCCACTTGGCACGTTGGTAAATGGCTTGTATGTTTTATCGGTTAAAGATAGCTCCGGAAAGGTACAAACTAAAAAATTCCGGGTAGAACGATAAAATTTTATCCAATCAATTTTTTATATTCCTCCTCGCTTATTATTTTAATCCCGAGTTGTTCTGCTTTTTCTTTCTTGCTGGGTCCCATGTTTTCTCCGGCTATTAAATAATTTGTTTTGGCAGAAATAGAACCCACTACCTTTCCTCCATTTTTTTCTATATTTTCTTTTAGTTCATCTCTAGTAAAAGTTGAAAAAATACCAGAAACAACAAACGATAAACCCGATAGTTTAGAAGAGGTGCCACTCATTTGTTCTTCAGAAAGGGAGAACTGAAGCTCATATGAAATTAAACGATTCAAAAGAGTATTATTTTTCTCTTCGGCAAAATAGTGTTGAATACTTTCGGCAATTTTTTCGCCTATTTCCTCTGCTTGGGTTAATTCCGAGTGGGTGGCATTTCGAATGGCTTTGATATTCTTAAAATGTCGGGCTAATTTTTTTGCAACGGTTTCGCCTACATATCTTATACCTAAAGCAAATAGAACTCTTTCGAACGGAATTTTTTTTGAATTTTCGATTGCATACAGCAGATTCGAAACCGATTTTTCTGCCATTCGTTCTAAGGATAGAAGTTGTTCCTTTTTTAAATCATAAATATCGGCTACGTTTCTAATTAATCCGGTATTAAAAAATAACTCAACCGTTTCTTCTCCAAGTCCTTCAATGTCCATTGCTTTTCGAGAAGTAAAATGTGTTATTTTTCCTTTTAGTTGTGGAGGACATTCCCATTCATTAGGGCAGTAGTGTAGGGCTTCTCCTTCTTTTCGAATAAGTGGGGTTTGGCATTCGGGACAGTTTTCTACGTATCTAAAAGGAGTAGAATATTCGGAGCGTTTGCTTAAATCTACGCCTGTAATTTTAGGAATAATTTCCCCGCCTTTTTCTATAAAAACAAGGTCTCCAATTCGCACATCTAATTTTTCAATTTGATCGGCATTATGCAAAGATGCTCGTTTTACAGTAGTGCCGGCAAGTTGTACCGGAGTGAGGTTAGCAACAGGAGTTACAGCTCCTGTACGGCCCACCTGAAAAGAAATAGACTCTAACCATGTTTTTGCCTGCTCGGCTTTAAATTTGTAGGCAATGGCCCATCTGGGCGATTTTGCAGTGTAGCCTAATGTTTCTTGCTGGGGTATGTGGTTTACTTTAATCACTACTCCATCAATATCAAACGGAAGTTCAAAGCGTTTTACATTCCAAAAGTCGATAAAGCTAAAAATTTCATCAAGGGTACTGCACTTTTGTATAAATCGTTTTTCCGGATTGGGTGTGCGAAATCCCCATTTTTTTGCCATCAGCATCAAATCGAAATGCGAATTTTCAGAAATAGAATCTGAAATAAAATAATACATAAAGGCCTCTAGTTTTCTTGAAGCTACTATGGCAGAATTCTGCATTTTTAAAGTTCCCGATGCCGTGTTTCTAGGATTTGCAAAGGGAGGTTCTCCATTTTCTTCTCTTTCCTTATTAATGATTTCGAACGATTTTCTTGGGAGATAAATTTCTCCTCTTGCAATAATTTTTAAAGGATAATCATTTTCCCTCAGTTTAATAGGAACAGACGATATGGTTTTTACGTTTGTCGTGATATCATCGCCTTTTTCCCCATCACCGCGTGTAACAGCACTTGTTAAATTTCCATTTTCGTATGTTATGCTAATGGCCACACCATCGTATTTTAATTCGCAGGTAAATTCAATTTTTTCGTCTGTAATTGTTTTGTAAATGCGGTTAATAAAATCGGCTACCTCTTCTCGGCTATAGCTGTTTGCGAGTGAAAACATGGGGTATTCGTGTTTAACTACAGCAAAATTTTTGGTAATATCCCCGCCAATGCGTTGGGTGGGCGATTCGGGTTGCAGAAATTGAGGATATTGTTCTTCTAGTTTTTTTAATTCTTCCAGCAACATATCAAATTCGTAGTCGCTTATGGTTGGTTGAGAAAGTACATAATACTTGTAATTGTGCTCGTTTAATTCGTTTACGAGTTCGGAAATTCTTTGTTGAGCAAGTGTGGGTGTCATTTTTAGTAGATACGGTTTATAAAATCATTTCGTAATTTTAAAGAATAATTTTAAACCATGAAACATTTTTTTTTATTGATTTTGCTGTATCCTTTTATTGCGTTTTCTCAAAAACAGGAAAAAATTTATATCATTTCAAAAGATAGTATTATCATTACGGCTCATAACTATCACTTCAGCGATGATGCCCCGGTTATTGTGTTGTGTCATCAAGCGGGTTACAATAAATTGGAATACCAAACCATTGCTCCAACATTAAATAAACTGGGATTTAACTGCATTGCCATAGACCAACGTTCGGGTGGAGTATTCGGGAATAAACCAAATGAAACAAATAATGTTGCTTTGAGAAAAGGATTACCTACTCACTTTTTAGATGCGAAACAGGATATAGAGGCTGCTGTAGAATATGCCATAGAAAAATATAAAAGGCCTGTAATAATAATGGGTAGTTCTTATTCGGCTTCTCTGGCTATGGTAATTGGTTGCGAACAGAAAGATATTTTGGCTGTGGTGGCATTTAGTCCGGGAGAATATTTTGGTGATAAATTAAATGTAGCCAAGCAAATTAAAAATTGTACGTTGCCGATGTTTCTTGCCGGTTCTAAAGATGAAGGCAAGGCGATTGAGGAACTTTACACCAAGCTAAAAAGCAAGGATAAAGTACTATTTATTCCTGTAGGGCACGAAGGCCGACATGGAGCGAGTTCTCTTTGGAACGATAACGAAAATGCCTCTGAATATTGGAAAATTCTAGAAGATTTTTTATTTAAGTATAAATAGTTTGGTTTTATAATTCTTCGGGTAGCGTGTGTGTACGATTTTTGTTTTGTTCTTTTAACCAGTTATAAAGCGGATTAAAGTATTCTACCATAGGTTTGGCACTCATATCGGAGTCTATATTTTGTTTCAGGTGTTCTTTCCAGTTAACGGTAGCCCCCGGAGTCATTATCTTTTTAAAAAAGTTTCCTACTTCTTTGTTGCCATAATAATTGGTTGCATATGGAGGTTGCTTAAGAATGTGATTGGCAATGTAAACGTGAAACTGAAATAATAAAATATTAGATAAGGCATAATCATAGTATTGTGCAGCATCATCGTTGATATGTGTTTTGGTAGCAGCATCGCAGTATTCTTCGCCTCTTTCGGAGGGGGGTACTATACCTTGATATTTTTTTACCAGTTCCCACCATTTTTTGTTAAACTCATTGGCAGGCAAATTATTTGAATAGAGATGGTATTCAAATTCGGTCATTACTCCTGCACTCCACGGAATTAATACAACAAAATCTAAGGCTTCTTTGAGCATAATTTTAATACTGTCAACTTTTACATTGGCAGGAAGTAGGCCTCTGTCAATTAAAAAGGGTTTTTGAAGAGCAGCTAATCCAATCAAACTTCCCATGGCTTCGTGGTAAGCTCTGTTGGCACCTGCTCTTAATATAATAGGAACATTAGGATTAGAATAGGAGATATAATAGTAGATATGCCCTAACTCATGCAGGGTGGTTCCCCACCAGCGAGTGTTTGGTTCAACACTCATCAGCGAACGCACGTCCTTATCGTTGTCCATATGCCATGCCGATGCATGATTGTTTTTTTTGTAATTGGCATTAGGTGGTAGGGGATACAAGCTGGATTTTTCGTAAAAGGAGGAGGGTAATTTTTCGAACCCCAAACTCACATAAAAATCTTCTGCCTGTTCTACAATCCATTCTGCCGATTTTGTTTTTAATGCCTCATCCACATTAAAACCTTCAACTTCTACCATGTCGGCCCATTCCTGCCCCCATCGGTTAGGGAGCCAGTGTGCCGGAAGATAATCAGGCACCTTTTGGTTGTATTTTTTTGCCAGTTCATATCTTGCCCAAGTGTGCAGTTCTCGGTATAGTGGCCATAATTCTGTAATCATGTTTTTACATGTATTCATCATTTCATCGGCATCCATTTCGTATTCGGAAACCTGATAATGAAAATAATCGGAATACCCGAGAGGCTGAACGCTTTTATTTCTTAGTTCGCGTAATTTTTCTAAACCGCTTTTTAATTCTTTTCCTATTTCTTTGCTGGCATTCCATGCATTCAGTCGCTCAGTTAAGTTAGAAGAAGAAGATGCAAGAATATTATCTATATCGTTTGTGGTAACCTCTTTTCCGTTTAATTTGTAGGTGTAACCATATAATTTTTTAGTTTGTTCTGTGTTAGCTTTTATACGCTCTTTAATAATATCTGCAGCAATTTCTGGGCTTCCGCCTGCCATATATAGTATTACCTCTAGTTGCTTAACTTGTAGTGAAGAAAGATTTTCTTTTTTTAAGAGATATTCTTTTGCCTTATCAATATTTTTTTTACTTCCCGTAAACTTACTCATTGCTTCGTTGGCCTCTTCAGAAATTTTGGAAGTAATGGTATCCCCTTCTATTATTTTTGTATTCAAATTCCATTCAGCCTCTGAGGCAGCCGTAAGCAATTTCTGAAACTCAGAATTGTAATCGTTCAGAAATTGTTGAACTTCTGTTTCAAAGACATGGTGTGCATTTTCTTGTTCTGTTTTGTTTCCGCAAGAATAAATTACAGAGAGAATTAGAAAAGTACAAAAGGAGGTAAAATGGAGAGTTTTCATAAATTATTCTTTTTAGTTAAACAGTGGTTAAAAGTATAAAATTAAATGAAGAATAAAAAGAATTACTTTTACAGGCATGGAAAATAAAATAAGGAGTTGGATTTTTTTCATTGTTGTTGCCTCCATTATTTTTTCGTGTTCAAAAAAACCATTTTACTATTACAAACTTGCTGTTGAACACGAAAATAACAGCCGCTACAACCAAGCTGTTTTAAATTATACAAAAGCAATTAATTTATCGCCTTATGCAAAACATTTATACTTAAGAAGAGCGAATGCTTATAAACAGGCAGGAGATATGGTAAGAGCCATTGAAGATTTTACAAAAGTAATTGTGTTAGATAAAAATGATACACTGGCCTATTTTTTAAGAGCACAAACAAAAACAGAAAGAGAAGATTATAAAGAGGCGCTGAAAGATTTTGACAGAGCCATTTTATTAGATGATAGCAACGCTGTATTTTTTGATGCACGAGGTTCTTGTTATTTGAAATTAAAAAATACAGAAAAAGCATTATCCGATTATAATGCAGCTATTGCCATAGATTCGTTATCGGCAAATTATTTTTACAATAGAGCTATTTGTTTCGATGAAAAGCAAGAGTATATTGAATCCGAAAAAAATTACAGTTTTGCCATTGCAATAGATTCTACAATTTCCGAATATTATTTTAACAGAGCATTTGCTAGATATAATTTAGGAAATTACATTTCTTCGATTAAAGATTATACCCAATCGCTCACTTTCAATCCGAACGATTTAGATGTTTATTTTAACAGAGCATACGCTTACTATAAAAACGGCATGGAAAAAGAAGCCTGCGAAGATTGGAGCAAAGCGTGTACCTTGGGCGATAACGAAGCGTGTAAAAATTCAAACGCTTTGTGTAAATAATTTTTTAAGACGTATGATAAAAATAAAAAACGAAACTTTTTTTTTCAAAAACAGTTTAAGCAGAAAAATGATTTTATTAAAAAAATAAAATACATTTGTAAAAAATAAAAATGTTAATAAATGTGTTAATTAGATTTTATCAAAAAAAAAATTAATAACAGATTACATTTTATTTTTGATTAGAATTTAAAACCGGGATAACCTCAACCGGATAGATGAGGTTAAAAAAACAAAAATTGCCATGGCAAAAAAAGCAACTGCAAAAAAACCTGCTGCAAAAAAACCTGCAGCAAAAAAAGCCGCTCCTAAAAAAGCTGCAAAAAAACCTGCTGCAAAGAAACCTGCTGCAAAAAAAGCTGCTCCTAAAAAAGCTGCAAAGAAACCTGCTGCAAAGAAAGCTGCTCCTAAAAAAGCTGCTAAACCTGCTGCAAAAAAAGCTGCTAAGAAAAAATAAGAATTTTATTCTTATTAAAAAAAAGAGGCCGAGTTGCCTCTTTTTTTTTATCATGCTGCAAAGAGAGTAATCAATAAATAAAGAAGATGAAACCGGAAATACGATGAAATTTAATTTTTTTTCCACCTTACTCCTTTTATTATGGAGTTTAAAATTATTCTCTCAAAAAGATTCCATTTCTGATAATAAAAACGAAACATTTAGTAATAGAACAATTGCGTCATTAGATAGTATTAAAAAAAACTGGCTATATCTATCAAACAATGTTTCCGCGAATTATAATCCAAATGTTGTCATAAAATCTTCTGCATACTACCTTCATCATCTCAATCAGTTAAACCTTCCGTTTCCGCTAATAGTTAATGACCGAGTATTGTATTTTATTAATTTATTGGTTAATGAAAATCATTCAACAACAAGTTATATTGTTGAGTTAGGTGAAAAATACGCGGGAACACTAGAGAAGACTTTAAAGAAAAAAAATTTACCCCTTGAACTGAAGTATTTGCCAACAGTTCTTTCATCAAACAATAATTTATTCGTATCCGCAAGTGGATCGGTTGGGTTATGGCAACTTCTATACCCTCAAGCACGATTGTATAAACTAAATGTATCTTCAATAATTGATGAAAGAAAAGATATAAAAAAATCAACCGAAGCAGCAACCGCTTATTTAAAAGATTTATATGAATTATATAACGACTGGCCAATGGCTATAACAGCATACTCATGCAGTCCTGCCATTTTAAACAAAGCAATACGAAGGTCTGGTGGTAAAATGAATCTTGAAAATATGTACTCATATTTACCTCCAGATTCTCGCGATACATACTATGCATTCATGGCCTCATTATACGTGCATAATTATAAAGAAGAATGTAAAATGAAAAATATCAAAATTGAATTTCCAGCAAAAACAGATTCCCTTATAACAGAACGAAATCTCTCTTTAAAAGCCATTGCCATAAAGATGAATATACCGTTAAATAAACTTCAGTTTCTTAATCCAACATATAGAGCCGATATTATTCCTACTCAACATATATTGTACCTTCCTTTAGGTACTATTTCTTTTTTTAATTCTATAAAAGACAGTATTTATGTGTATCAGGATTCTACATTATATAAACCTATTTCTACTGTAATTGAAAATAACAATAAACTAAATTCTGCAAACGAAAATTTAAAAAGCACTAGTTCTGTTGGTTCGGAGGAAAAGGTGTATTATAAAGTAAAGTCTGGAGATAATTTAGGGTATATTGCAACATTGTACAACATAAAGGTAAGCGATATTCAGCGATGGAATAATATTAGCGGAACAAGAATTAATGTTGGTCAAAGTTTAGTAGTTTATGTTCCAAAGGCAAAAGCCGATACATATAAACATGTAAACGAAATGTCAACCTATCAGAAAGATAAAATAATAGAAAAGAATACCTCGTCTGAAGAAGAAATTGAAATATTGCCCGATGAAAGTAAGTGGCATATATATATAGTTAAATCCGGTGATAATTTATTCAATATAGCTAAAAAATACCCTGGAGTTTCTGCCGAAAAAATTATGGAAATAAACAACATTACGGAAGATATACAACCTGGTCAAAAACTAAAAATTAAGCGCAAGTGATGAAACCCGTTCATTCTTTTTTATTTTTTATTTATACCGCTTTTTTTCTTTTCCTATTTTCCATTTCCTTTCCAAAGGAAGGAATACGTTTTACTAAACATTTTAAATTTGAATTCCCTTCTTTATCCGAATTTCTGGAAGTTCCTGAAAGTGCTGTAAAAAAAGAATTAGAAAAGAATACACTAATTAAGAACTTATCTAAAGCAGATTCTCTAAGAATAGTGTTTGTTGAAGATTCGATACAGAAAGCCAATTTAAGATTACAATATCCTGAAAATAATAAAAAGATACTGCATGCTGTTTTTAAAGAAATGGAAAAAGCCTCAGCAAGCGGTAATACATTTAGAATTATGCACTATGGCGATTCGCAAATTGAAGGAGACCGAATAACTGCATTTGTAAGAAATAAACTTCAGCAGAAATTTGGAGGAACAGGATCGGGATTATTTTCCATCATTGAAATAGCTCCCCGCATAGCCGTTAAAATGGAAATTAGTGAAAACTGGTTGCGTTATCCCGGTTTTGGAAGAAAAGATACTTCTGTAAAACATAACCACTACGGTGCACTCATGTCGTTTTGTAGATTTAAACCACTTGCAAATTTCGACACCTTGTTTAATGTGGCCGATATAACTATTCAAAAATCAAAAGCGGCATACGGAAACGCTCGAAATTATTCAAAGGTAAAACTATTTTATGGTTTTAACACGCAACCTGTTAAACTCGAAATTAGTGCCGATGGAAATGTTGTGGGCACACATCTGTTGCAACCCGTAGAAAATATTACTAGTGTGGAGTTTTCTGTGGCTTCCACACCTGAGCAACTTACATTACATTTTAGCGGAAAAGATAGTCCCAATATTTACGGGATATCATTAGAAGGTAATAAAGGCATAATTATGGATAATGTTGGAATGAGAGGGGCTTCTGGCACCGATTTTTCTAAGCAAAACCCAAAAACATTAAAAGCGATGTACGATAAGCTCAATGTGAAATTGTTAATTCTTCAATACGGAGGAAATGTGATGCCGTATATAAAAGATGAAGCAGGAGCTGAGAATTATGGAAAATGGTTTGAGTCCCAACTTTATTTTTTGAAAAAACAAATACCTGGTATTGTTATTATAGTAATAGGACCTAGCGACATGTCGGTTAAAGAAAAAGACAAATACGTAACCTATCCCCATTTAGAAAAAGTTCGAGATGAATTAAAGAAAGCTACATTTAATGCCGGAGGGGCATACTGGGATATGTACGAAGCAATGGGTGGAAAAAATTCTATGCCCAAGTGGGTAGAAGCAACCCCTCCTTTGGCAGCACCCGATTATACTCACTTTTCGCCTAGCGGCACTACAAAAATTTCCGAAATGTTTTACGATGCTTTTTTTAAAGACTACGAAACATTTAAGCAAAAATCAATTGCGGAATAAATGAAGATGAAAATATATATACTGGTTTGTTTTTTGTTGGCAGAGAGTTTACTGTGGGCCCAAGATGTTCCGTTTCCAGCCGAAAATAAAACTTTCGTAAATTATAATGAAAATAAAATATATTTTCCAGATGACTCGCTTGCATTCAGAGGTTTCCATAAAAAAATAGATTCACTGCTTATATACGGAAAAGGAAAAATAAATATTGTGCATATTGGTGGCTCGCATGTACAGGCCGATATTTGGTCGGATAGAATCAGAACAAATTTTTATAATTACTTTCCCGGTTCTAATGGTGGACGTGGATTTATATTTCCTTTTCGAGTGGCCAAAACAAATAATCCCTATTATTTTTACCCCGAGTACACAGGTAATTGGGAAAGTTGCCGAAATGTTGAAACTAAAAAAAAATGTTTGCTCGGGCTATCAGGAATTTCCATTACTACAGCCGATACATTAAGCACTATTAAAATTAAGTTTAGAGGAGTAGGTATACCATTATACGAATTTGACAGAGTAAAGGTTTTTCATGCTTTCGATAGTACTCGTTTAGATTTGTGCCTACAACTGCCAGATTCGCTATTTACTTTTGAACAGTTTCCGAATTTAGGATACACCGAATTTATTATTTTTAAAAGAGTAGACTCTCTGCAGTTGAAATTTGAAAAAATAGATACCACACAAAAGTCGTTTACCCTGTTTGGAATTACCTTAGAAAATAATGATTCAGGGATTTCTCTTCATGCCATAGGAGTGAACGGAGCCAGTGTGCCTTCGTATTTACGTTGCGAATTATTTACTCCACATTTATCGGTTCTAAAACCAGATTTGGTAATACTATCTATTGGTATTAATGATGCATATGAGCCTGGTTTCGACCCCGTGGTTTATGAAAAAAATTATGATTCTTTAGTGGCCAAAATAAAATTAGCATCGCCTAATACGGCTATACTTTTTACCACCAATAATGATAGCTATTATAAAAAAAGATACCCAAACAGAAATGCCGAATTGGTGAGGCAAACTATGTTTTTGTTGGCAAAAAAATACAATGCGGGGGTGTGGGATATGTTTTCGGTTATGGGCGGGTTGGGTTCGGTTAAAATTTGGCAAAAGCTAGGATTAGCAAAAATAGATAAGGTGCACTTTACAAAAGAAGGCTATGAGCTAATTGGTGATTTACTTTTTAATGCATTAATTAAATCTTACGATGCACATTTGGGAAATTTTAATACAGTGGAGTAGCTGGTTTTTTAGCGAAGAAAATATTAAAAATATTCTTGTTTACAACGAGAACTCTCCTATGATTTTTACCCGATTTTATTTTTGGGTATTTTTTACCTTATCCCTTTTACTTTACAATGTTATATATAAACAAATAGCTCTTAGAAATACGTATTTGTTTCTTCTAAGTCTTTTTTTCTACTATAAAACAAGCGGATTATTTATTACCATTTTATTATTTTCTACTTTTTCAGATTATCTTCTTGGATTACTTATTTTTTACTCTAAAAAGAAGAACGTTAAATTGTTATTTGTAGTTACAAGTGTGGTTATTAATTTACTTGTACTATTCTTTTTTAAATACGCCTATTTTTTTACATCCTCCTATAATGAGATGTTTGAAACGCACCATAAAATATTTAATGTTTTTGCCTATTGGGCAAACGAAGCTACCGGAAGCCACTATGCCGTAGATCAGATATTACTTCCGGTGGGCATTTCTTTTTTTACATTTCAAACCATTAGCTACAGTGTAGATGTATACCGTGAAAAAATATTGCCTGTAAAGAATGTGTTAGATTTTGGATTTTATGTTTCATTCTTCCCTCAACTAGTGGCAGGGCCCATTGTACGTGCTTCAGAATTTATCCCACAACTATATAAACCTTATAGCTTAACAAAAATTCAGTTTGGTTTTGCCGTTTATATGATTTTAAAAGGCCTTATTAAAAAAATGATAATTGGAGATTATATTGCTGTAAATTTTATTGATCGTATTTTTCAAAATCCTTCCATGTATACCGGTTTTGAAAATATGATGGCTTTGTTTGGATATTCACTTCAGGTTTACACCGATTTTTCGGGTTATACCGATATTGCCATTGGAGTGGCATTATTGCTAGGTTTTGAACTGCCCACCAATTTTAACTCGCCCTATAAAGCAAAAAATGTAGGAGAATTTTGGAAACGTTGGCACATATCTCTTTCCGGTTGGTTAAAAGATTATTTATATATTCCGCTGGGGGGAAATAAAAAAGGCTCATGGGCTTCTTACATTTGCATATCTGTAATTGCCATTATTGTGGTTATGCTTGCCAAAAAATGGTGGGTAGGTATTTTGCTGCTTATTATTGCTATACTCATTATTGCAATAGCCCTGTTTTCGGCCAATACCAGAAAGCAAATTAATACGAATATTAATTTAATGATTACTATGTTGCTGGGTGGCTTGTGGCATGGTGCTAGCTGGCAGTTTGTTATTTGGGGTGGATTAAATGGATTAGGACTGATTGCAAATAAAGCATGGAAAAAAATTAGCCCGTACGAGCAAATGAATAATTGGGTGGTTAATACCTGGAAAATTTTTATTACATTCACTTTTATAACTTTCACGCGAATTTGGTTCAGAGCCGAAACCATGGAAACTACTCAGCAAATTCTACAACAAATAAGTGGAAATTTTCAGGCTTCGCTGATTTTTACCGTATTAGAAAGTTATAAGATGGTTTTCTTTGCTATGTTAATTGGGTTTGTTGTTCATTGGCTTCCTGATAAGCTAAAAGAAAACACTAAAAACAAATTTGCTTCTCAGCATATACTGGTTCAGGTGTTGGCTATGTGTATTACGGTCTTTTTTATTTTTCAAACTCTTTCAGCCGATATTCAACCGTTTATTTATTTTCAGTTTTAGAAATTAAATAATGCCGTAAAGCGAGGCTTCTTGTTTGCCTAGTTGATTTACTTTATTTTCGATTTCTTCATCTAATTCAAGAGGAGGGGCATGGTGGGGTTTAATTCTCGCATCTATAATAAGATTACCATGACAACCCCAGTGTTTGTTTTTATAAAAACTTTTTACACCGTAAATATCGTGTGATGGATTACTTCTGGTAAAAGTTACCCATAAGAAATTATTTAGTGAGTGGGATACAAATTCTGCATCGTTGCAGAGAACAAACAGTGGGAAATTTAGACAAGGTACATTTTCTAGAAATTGAAGTAAATCATTTATTTCGCTTTCTACATTTGTTTGCAGGGTATACTCGGGTGTAGAAATGGCAATAACTCCGGGCAAAACCAATTTACATTTATTAAAAGAGGGGGGCAAGGTGTTGAATATGGAAAGATCGCTACCCAATGTTCTTTTCACTTTTCCGGCAGCTGCCAATATAAGTTTAGAACCGTGGTTTAGCTTTTCGCTGCTGTAATCTAAAGTATCAATAGTGGTGTTTGTAAAGAAGTGTAAATCTTCGCTCCAATCTATTCTTTCTAAAATGTGTTTAAAAAAGGCTTCAATATTTTTTGTGTTCAATGTTGGATTATCTTCTTTTGCGGCAATAAATAAATACTTGGCTAAAGAAAGTTGGCCTGTTCCCAAAATATGGTTTGCAATGGTTAATATTTCGGCTGGTTTTATTTCCTTTAAGTAGGGTGTGTATCTTTCGCTGCCAATAGCCAGTAGCAACGGATGAACACCTGCTGCATCAACCGCATGCACTTCATGTAATCCCGGAATTTCTTTTTGAATGGCTTTGCCTGTAAGTTGATGAATCAGTTTTCCGAAAAATGTATCTTCCTGTGGTGGTCTTCCAACTACAGTAAAAGGCCAAATGGCATTTTTCTTTGCATATACTTTATAAACGCGTAATACAGGAAAGGGGTGCGTTAAGCTATAGTAGCCTAAATGGTCGCCAAAAGGGCCCTCCGGTTTTACTTCATTGGGGTAAACTTCTCCTGTAATTACAAAATCGGCATCGCAAGAAATAGTATATCCATCTTTTAAGGCGTAACGAAATCTGCGATTGGCAAGTATGCCGGCAAACATAATTTCGCTTACTCCTTCTGGTAGAGGCATTACGGCCGCCAATGTGTGTGCGGGAGGGCCACCTATAAAGATGCTTACTTTTAGAGGTTTATTTTTTGAATTTGCTTTTTGTTGATGTACGCCAATACCTCGGTGTAGTTGATAATGCAGGCCTATTTCTTTGTTGGGAACATAATTATTTCCGCTTAGTTGTATGCGGTACATTCCTAAATTAGAATGAAGAATTCCGGGGTTTTCGATATCTTCGGAATATACTTGAGGCAGTGTAATAAAAGCTCCCCCATCTTGTTTCCACGATTTTATTTGAGGTAAATCGGAAATAAAAATTTCTTCGAATTGGGCAGAAGAAAAAGAAACTTTTTTGGGTAACGATTTTAGTAAGCTTAGAAAAACTGAAAAATTTTTGAAAGGATTTTTTAATGCTTTAATGGGATTGTTTTTGACTTCAATAACTTGCTGTACTTTTTGGTGCGTGTGTCTGAAAATAAATTGGCACCTTTCTTCTGTTCCAAAAAGATTAGAAACCGCTTTGTATTTACACCCTTTAATATTTTCGAAAAGTATAGCCTGCCCTTTTTTTGAAAATACGCGTAAATGAATAGAGGCCATTTCTAGAGAAGGAGAAACTTCTTCTTTAATGCGAATAAGGTGTCCGTTTTTTTCTAAATCGGAAAGACACTGAGCTAGGTTTTTATATTTCATGCCAAGGAATGTGCTTAGCAAAAGTAGATGAAAAAATTAACTTTCTTTAGTTAAGCAAAGTCTCATAGAATCATTATATTTAATTTCGTTGCTATCCAGCATCCACTGTATTACCTTGATCACTTTCGTTTCTTTGTAATCGGTTATTTTTATGGATAGTTCTTGAAGACTTAGGGGATTAATATATAACAATGATAAAATATCGTTTCGGTATTTTTCAAATTCGAACTCGCTTAGCTCCCATTTGTTTTTTTCAATACATACATCACAAATTCTACATCTTTTTTCTTGTGTTTCGCCAAAATATTCAAGTAATAACATACTTCTACAATGAGTGGTGCGTTCTGCATAATCAATTACAGATTGCATTCTGTCTTCAACGGTTTGTTTCAGAGAGTGGTAGTTTTCCTTTTTAATAATAATGCTTTTAGCTTCTATTCTGTCTTGAAGATAAGTAATAACCGGTAAATTGCTTTGTTCTTCGTATTTCAGTAC
Organism: Flavobacteriales bacterium; assembly: GCA_013359255.1. GTDB lineage: Bacteria > Bacteroidota > Bacteroidia > Flavobacteriales_E > Vicingaceae > BCD5. The sequence goes on along the minus strand of JABWCF010000016.1, from coordinate 81,080 downwards.
GTTTTGGTTTTGCAAAAATTGGAAATATGTTTTGAGTTCAGAAAGTTGAATTTTTAATCTTTTTGCTAAGTCGTATTCATTGATTGGAACAAATCCGCTAAATAAACCTCCATAAGTTCTCAAGAGTAATTTTAAAATGGGCTCGTATTTTATATGAGCTATCTGAAATTTATAGAGTTCTTCTTTTCCAATACAAAGGTAAATTCTTGAAGGGTGATATACGGCATCGGAAATACTTAGATAGGTTTCTTTTTCTAAGAACCGAAGTGCGTATTTCAATGAAAAAGGTTTTATTTTATAGCGTTTTATAAATTCAATATTGTCGAAGAAAAAAGATTGTTCTTTTCCGTTGTGCAGAGCAATTTGGAAGAAGTTTCCTAAGGCCTGATAAATAGTTTTAATCTCATCAATTGGGGGAAAAGCATTTTTAGCTTTTTCTATTAAGTCGAGTTTATCGGCTTTCTCGTAAAGAAGTATTGCATACGATTTATTTTCGTCTCTGCCTGCCCGCCCGGCTTCCTGAAAATAGGCTTCGAGCGAATCGGGTAATTCTAAATGTACAACAAACCGAACATCGGGTTTGTCTATGCCCATGCCAAAGGCGTTGGTTGCCACAATAATGCGGGTTTTATTATTAATCCAGTTTTCTTGCTTGGCGTTACGAGTTGGGTGGTCAAGACCGGCATGGTAAAAATCGGAAGACAAATTATTTTTATTCAGGTATTCCGCAATTTCTTGTGTTCGTTTTCGGCTGCGCATGTACACTATTCCGCTGCCTGACAAATTCGTACAAATTTTTAAGAGACGGGCTAGTTTGTTTTCTTCTTTTAAAACAATGTAGGCAATATTGGGTCTTGAAAAACTTTTTTGTAGAACATTTTTCTTTTTAAAAAGCAATTTTTCCTGAATATCTTCTACTACCTTAGGCGTGGCTGTTGCTGTAAGAGCAAGTATGGGGGTATGTGGTAAAATGCTGCGTAGTTGTGCAATTTTAAGATACGAAGGCCTAAAATCATAACCCCACTGAGAGATGCAATGAGCTTCATCAACTGCAATCATGGATACTTTCATTAAGGGTAGTCTTTGTTTGAAATATTCCGATTCTAAACGTTCGGGTGAGAGATATAAAAATTTGTAATTCCCAAAAATGCAATTGTCGTATGCAATTTCAATTTCGGTTCTATTCATTCCGGAATAGGCGGCCACGGCTTTAATTCCTCTTTTTTTTAGGTTTTCAACCTGATCTTTCATTAAAGCAATAAGCGGAGAAACTACAATGCATACTCCCTCGTTGGCCAAAGCAGGAGCCTGAAAGCAAATAGATTTACCGCCACCTGTAGGCAGTAAAGCCAGAGTGTCGTTTTTGTTTAATACAGATAATATAATTTCCTCTTGAAGTGAACGAAATTTTTTGAATCCCCAGTATTTATATAAAATTTCGTGTATGGTATTGCTTAGCATGGGTTTAACAATCTACTAAACAATGAATGAACGCTTAAAATTAGTTTTTCTGATGTGTATCTGATTTGTCTTCGCCACCTTTATATAAAACAGCAAAAATAAAGAGAAGGATAGCCGTAGAAACAAAGAGTACTAACAGTGTGGTAAGCGTTTTGGTTAATACGTGTTTTATTTCTATAATATCCCATATCGACAAAACAGAAAGAATGGTAAAAAATAAAACTAAAAAAGATAAAAAAACGGAAATGGCTTTTCGAATATTCATAATATATTAGTTTAGCATCAAATTTACAAAATAGAAACGAGAGAAACGGAGATTTAGTATGAATTGATTAATGTCTTTAATACTTCTCCTTTATTTACTTCGGAGAAGGTGTGGTTTGCTGTTATAACAAACCGGTCGGCAAGTTCTATACACAATTCAGGTTCGTGAGATGAAAATAAGATGGTTTTATTTTCTTTTAAGCAAAGAGTTTTTAATAGTTTGATTGTTTCTCTTCGTGCAATAAAGTCGAGGTGAGAGGTAGGCTCGTCTAATATAATTAATGGGGTATTTTGAGCGATGGCTCGTGCAATAAATACTTTTTGTTTTTCACCATCGCTTAACTCGTTAAACAACCTGTCGGAAAATTGACTTAGGCCACATTGAAAAAGAGCAAAATTAATAATAGTTAAATCTTTTTCTGATAGTGAAGTAAAAAGATTTAGGTAGGGATACCTGCCAAAGGCCACTAATTCTTTAACGGTAATATTTTGGGGCGATAGGGGGGTGCTTTCCAAATAACTTATTAGCCTGGCTCTTGTTGCCGGATTTGATTTGTAAATGTTTACTCCCGAAACCGATATTTCTCCTTTAGTTGGTTTTAAGAAACCGGAGATGGTATTTAATAAGGTTGATTTTCCGCTGCCATTACGACCAAGTAATGCTGTTAAGGTAGATTCCTTTAGCGTAAGCGAGCCATTTTCTAACACCTTTTGTTGCTTATACGAAACGTCAATATTTTTTATTTCTAAAATAGTATGCATACTTAAATGGTTTTAGAAATATCTTTCTTTCCAAGTAGTAACCATAAAATTACGGGTATTCCAATAAGTGCCGTTACGGCATTGATTGGTAGCGATACCGAAGTAATAAAATAGTGGGCCATTAAATCGGCAGCAAGCAGTGTGCAACTACCTATTAAAACAGAAAACAGAATTAAAAGTTTATGATGATTGGTTCTAAAAATGATGCGTACAATATGAGGAACCATTATGCCAATGAAACCAATGGGGCCACAAAAGGCTGTAATAGATGCAGCTAAAATTCCGGAAAATAAAATAATTAAAATACGACTTAGCATAATGTTTACACCTACCGAGCGAGCGTACTTTTCTCCCATCAACAGGGTGTTCAGTTGTTTTGAGAGTAGAAATGAACCTATCATTGCGAGGGGGCAAATAATATAGAGCAGTTTAATATCAGCCATTTCTAATTGGTCTAAACTGGCTAAGGTCCATAATACAAAAGTTTTTACTGTTAATGCAGAAGAATGTAACTGAATAATATTTACAATCGCATTGGCAATACTACCAATGAGTACTCCTGCAACTAAAAGCGTCATTATATCTTTTACTCTTAGTGAAATAAAAAATACAATAGAGAACACCAGTAATGCCCCAAGCATAGCCGAAGCAACTAATGATAAGCCGTTGGGTGCAAAGGCAAATCCGATACTGGCAGAACTCAATGTAATTAATGCTACTCCTAATCCTGCTCCAGAACTTATGCCTAGAATGTACGGACTGGCTAGTGGATTTCTAAACAGAACTTGCATTAATAACCCGCTAACTGATAAAGAAGCTCCTGCTATTATTGCACCGAGAGCACGCGGCAATCTCGATTGTAAAATAATGGTATTCCAAACTTCGTTTTGATGTTCATTGTTGGTTAACACAGAGAATACTTTTTGGGCAGGAATATAAACACTGCCGAGCAAAAGTTCACAGGAAAAAAGTACTATTAATAAAATTAAAAATAGGCCTGCAACAATATATTTTTTGCTAGTTCTCAATTGAGTTTTTTGAAGTAGTATAAACTATCGTTTATAGTTGGGTAAAAAATATGAATTAAATCTTTTAGAATAATTTCAGGGTGTACAGTTCCACTTTCCCAATAGTCGTTACCTCCTAATGGAGTAGTTCGGCAAGTGTTATTAAATACATATTTGTTTTTAAAAGCCTTGAAAGAAGTAGCACGGGGTTCAAATTGTTTTACCTCGGCAAGCGAATTAGCCATATCAGGATTTAGCCATACATCAAATTGAGTAGCGTTTTTATAGATTTGTTCTAAAGGAAAAGGGGTTCCGGAAGTTTCTGTGTTTTTTACCCACGAATAATCGGCTCCGGCATCTTTCATAAGGCAGGCCATAAAAGAGTTCCCCCCGGGCACATACCATGTTCCGTTGTACGGAAGGCCATTAATAATAGAGGGTTTTATTTTGTGTTGTATGTTATTTATTGAGTCTTTTAAGGAGATGTATTGATTTTTTACGTTATCAAAAAAAATGTTTGCATCTTCTAAACAATCAAAAAAGCAGGAAAAAAATTTAATCCATTCCGCTTTTCCCAAAGGTGTGTTTTCCATATATTCTCCAACTAGTACAACTTTTATCCCTAATTGCTGAAGTTTTGAAAGGTAAGTTAACGATTTTTGGTCTACGCCAAAAGCAAAAACTACATCGGGTTTTAGTGAAACAATCTTTTCGTAATCAAAATGACCTTCGCTGCCAATGTCTATAATATTTTCTGTTTCTATCTTTTTTAAGATTTCAGAATGATAGATATATTGTTTTCCAGATATTCCTTTTATATATTCTGTTTTATTAAGAGCCTCTATAAACCCAATGTGTGTGGCTGATAAACAAATAACTTTTTTAACAGGAATAGGAATATAGTTGGGGGGAGCCTCAGATGAATCTTTGCTTAGGAAATATTCATATAGATTATCATTTCCTTTGAATGAATTTGTAACAGATAGTTTATAGCTGTTTGTGTTTTGTAAAATGGAAAAGTATTTTGCGTTTGTTAAAAAAATGGTATCAAATGTATTGTTTCTTTCGGTTGTTGTTTTTTGGGTTTCGTTAATGTGGTTACACGATACTAGAAAGCAAATAAACCATAAAAATAGCAAGTATCTCATAATGCAATATTAACACAATTAAGCAAATGTTAGATAATGTATTTATACTTGGTTTGGCAGACAGAAAGTTAATTAAAATTTTTTTAATTGATTTGAATAGAATGTCCATTCAGGAGTATTTACAATAGTGGTAATTTCAGAAATACTGTACCATGGGCTTAATTTTGTGTTTGTAGGGTTTTTTAAGATATGAATTTCTTGAGCCGGCATATAACTTTGAGCTAAGAGAAAAATTTTTTCGTTTTGCCTGTTTGTCGCAACATCCATTACAATAACGGCATGCCCCGGATGCCCCCCTTTAATAAAAACATTACCGGGTACTATGTTTTGTAGGGCTTGTGATTTTAGTTCTTTCTCAAGTGATGCGGTTCCGGCATAATTAAAAACCATGTTCAAATACTGTTTAAAAATGAGATAAGTATTTCCTGGCTGAGCACTAAGATGCCAAGATGCTTTATTGCCGGTAATTTTCGGACGATAACCTTGTATCCATTTGGAGTAGGCACATTCGAATCCGTTTGTAAAGTTGAATTTAATTTCGTTGTATTTTTTTTGTGAGTATAAATATTCGGCTCGAAGTCGCATAACCGCATCGGCACATTGCTGCAAATCTTTTGTGCCTACATCAATGTCTAAAATGGCATACTGTGCAGATTGATTTACTTTTTCTTTTCCGTTGTATAGCAATACTTTTCCGCCAATTGATTTTATCGGGAAAAAACGTAACCACTGTGAGAATGAATTTTCTGAAACGGCTATTTTTTCATACTCGTTTGGTGTTTTAACGCAGTTTTGCAGGGCAGTAAGTGGTTTATATTCTGTTTTCCAACAGTACCATGATAGGGGAATGTTTTGTGTATATACAGATATAGTGCTGTAAAAAAGACAAAATGAAAATAGAACAAGAGGAATTTTTTTTGTTCTATTTAGTTCCATCTATTTAACAGAAATGTTTACCAAATAAGAACCGGTATTGGCTGCATTGTAAACGGTTTCGTATATGGAAATATACAACTGTCCGGAATTTTTTACTGAGCCTGTAAATTTATCACCAGCTTTCATTACCTGCCCATTTTCTCCAATTTTAAAAACTACGTTTCCGTATATAGGGTAATTGGAGGCTGTAGAATCGTATCCGTAGTCATCGTATCCTTCTTCTGTGCCAGAACCTACAACTTTACCGTTGGGTTTATATTTGTTCCCCGAAAGGCTTGCAAAGGTAATTTCTCCGGTGGCGGTAATATTTAAAATCTGACCTGCTTTTACATTTAAATTGGTTTTAAGCCAACCTCCGGCATTGTTAGCACTGATGTGTTTTGAAGCGAGGAGTTTAAAAGATTTTTGCCCTTCCAAATCGTTGGAGTACATGACATCTACTTTTTCTATTTTAGATTTAGGTATTGTTAAAGTGCCATATTCTGTTTTAAGTTCAATATCTTTAAATTCGTATTTGCCGCCAATGGTGTATAAGTAGTCTATACTTACAACATCATCGGAAGTTGCATTTTCGTTGATACCATGCGATGCCTTTAAGCTAGAAAGAGCAGATTCTACAGTATAATCTGAATATTCTGTGGGTTGGTTATCGGCCGAGAACATAAAATCATCCATAATTGGAATTGCACCAACAGGCATTTGTATCAGTTCTTCGTAGGCTTTTCTTCTCATGTCTTCCGATGAATTAGCAAGCTGCTTACACAGATTTTTTATTTTATCTGCATTGGCTTTATCTGCATCTATTCCTACCGTAATGGAAGAAACATTTTTAATGGGAATATCGAGTTTTCCGTATGGGGTAACAACTAGAACAGAATTTATTTTCTGTGTGGTTCCTGTAATGATGTTGCCATCTCGCAGAGTTAGAGTTAAGTCTAATTTTCCTTTTGACTGAGAAAGTGCAATGTTTGCAATAATCAGAAGTAGTGAGTTTAAAATTATTTTTTTCATTTATATAAGTTTTATTGAGTTTCTGTTTTCCAAAGGGCTTCGGTTATGTTATACCCATTTTTGGTGTAAAAAACGCCCCCCCATTTATAGTAAATTTTTTGATATACATCGACTCTATCGCCTTTTACAACGTAACGTTTTAAAATGAGGGCATTTCCTTCTTCAACGGTTTCTTCGGAAACGCCTTCGGGAAATTTGCCTTTTAACTCGCTGTTGGGAATCTTTGCTTCCCCTACATAATAGATGGGTTTATAATTGGTAATTTTCTCGTTAGAAGATGCGGTTAAGTTTTTGTTAAACTCTTCGTAATCTACCTGTATTTTATTAAGCTCATTTACCTTGTTCATATAGCTTTTATTTTTTTGCTGATGTACTTGCTGTATTTGCTCAGCCAGTTCTTCTATTTCTCTGCTTTTCTTGGTACGTTTGGTTTGTTCTTCGTTTGTTTTCTGTTGAGCAATGTTTTCTTGTTCTTGTTGAAATTTTTGCAGATATGAGATATTGCTTTTCATATATGTTTCCGCTTTTGCTGTTTGTGTTTTTTCAATTTCTGCAGCTAGCAACAACTGTTCGCTATAAGATAAATTTCTTTGTTTTTCTGCAAAGTTTATTCTATCGGTCTCTTCTTGGGCTACACTTTCTTGGTATTTCTTTAGTGTTTCGAAATTTTGTTTATGATAGTTATTGGCTAATTGCTGTTGTTTTGTTATTTCTTTTTCTAATTGAACAGAATAGGCCACTTGTTCTTCTCTTTTGGTATTTGCGTTTTTTATTCGCATGCTTTCAGTTTCCGATAAGCTATTTTTTTCTTTTTCTAATAGGGCTATATTGTCTTTATTCCTTTCCTTTCTTTTTCTATTTTCATTTGTTATTTCATTGTAAAGGGTTATGTTTTCTTCGTTTTTAATATGTCGTTTTTCTTCAGCATCATTTGCCAAAAGCATCTCTTGTGTGTAGTATGCTTCTTGTTCTTGTTTTAATTTTTCAAAATTGCTCATGTGCATTTTCGATTTTTTCTCCTCCAACGCTTTTAAAGATTGAGCTAGTTCTGTGAGTAATTCTTCGTTCGATGTTCGTTTTTGTGAAGAAATCTTTACCCAGTTTTCAGCAGTTTGTTCTATTTCTTTTTGCTCTTCATAGAATTGTTGCGTATTCTCTATTCTTCTATTGTCGTTTTCCTTGTTGTTTTTTTGGATTTCATTAAAAAGAAACATTTGGTATTCATATTCGGCTGTACGTTTTTGATTGTTTTGTCGTGTTTTTCTTTCGCTTTCAGCCGCTTGTTCTTTCTCGTAATCTTTCATTGCCTCATAATTATTCTTATGCCATTCATTCTGTTCTTTCTGTTTTAAACGGATATCTGAAGCCAAATCATCCATATCTTTTATAGCTTCTCTTCTCTTTTTATCCGAAGTAGATTGAAGATTACTTTCTTGTTGCTGCAGTTCTTTTTGTGTTTGATAGATAATTTCTGCATTTTCAAGATTTTCTTTGACTCTTTGTTTATTGTATTCTTTTATATCTTTTTCAAGCTCATTTTGGTCGTTGTATTTATCGGATCTGATTTTTTGAGAAAGAGCAATACGTTCTTGTTCAGTTTCTTCTAATTCTCTAGTATTTTCTTCAAGCCATTTATTTTTTTCATCGTAATTTTTTCTCCATATCTCTTCAAACATTTTGTCTAATTGTTTTTCTTTTTCATCAGTAATAGTTGCTCTGTTGGTGTTATTTTTAACGGTTACCTGACTTTTGTTTTTTTCCAGTATTTGTGCAATTTCAGCAATTTTATCTTTTGGATATTGTTCGTTAGGTTTTAGAGAGAGAGCTTTTTCGTAGTTTTCTTTTGCGTTGTTATAAGAAGAAAGCAGCATTCCTCTGTCGCCCCTTTCTACGTATTCGTTGTATTTTTTTTCTTTTTCTGCTGCTTGCAGCTCATTGTCTTTCTGTTTTCTAAGTTCTTCGAGTGCAGCATCAATATCTTTTAATCTTTGTAGGGCATAGGGTTCGTAAGGAATAACACCTAAGGCTTCGTTAAATTTTTTCCTGGATTCTTCGTATTTGGTTTCTGAAAATAGGTTATCGGCTATTTTTACGATTTCATCAAACTGTTCTTTTCTCTTTTGATTTGCAATTTCTTGCTCTTGTTTTTGTTTTTCTTTTAAGGACAATTCGGCTAAAATTTTGTCTATTTCTTTTATTTGTTGAACGGGGTAAATTTCTTTTTCTTTAAGTTTAGAGGCGGTTTCGTATTTTAATCTGGCTTCATGGTATTGCGTTGATTTAAAAAGATTATCGGCAGCCTGAAGCAGTTCAAGATATTCTGATTCGGTTTGTTTGTTTTTGTCTTGGGTTAATTTTATTTCGGATAATATATTTTCTATTTCTTTTATTCTTTGTGGCGGGAATATTTCGTTTGGCTTTAACGCATTAGCCTTAGTAAGGAAATTGATGGCTTCGTTGTATTCTTTAACGGTTACCGATATTTCGGCTTTCGAAAGGAATTCTTTGTATTGTGCATCGATTTGTTTTTGTTTCTCGGCTAGCAATTTTTCGTCTTCAATTTTTTGTTGTTTTTCTTTTATCAGGCGTTCAATTTCCAGTAGTTGTTGTTTCGGGTATTTTTCATTAGGCATTACCACGGAAGCCATTTGATAATTTTCTTTGGCTTTTGTAAAATCTTCAGCATTTAGGTCGTTATCGGCCTTTGCAATCAAAGCATCATAGTATTCTTTTTTCTTTCGTTCAGCTTCAGCGGCTAGTTGTTCTTCTTCTGATTTTTGCTTTAGCAGTTCGTTTATTTTGTTTATTCGGTCTTTAGGGTAGGCTTCTTCAGGAAATATTTGTAAGGCTTCTTCGTATTTGGTTTTAGCAGAATTATACTCTTCTAGTTTAAAAGATTTATCGGCTTGCATTACTATTTCGTCATAGCTTTCTTTTTGTTTTTTCAGTTGTTGTTGCTTAAGTTTTATTTGTTCTTGTTCGTTTGCCAATTGTGCCAGTATATCTTCTATTTCTTTTATTTTTTCTTTTGGGTAGGCTTCTTCCGGTTTAAGGTTTAATGCTTCTTTGTATCGCATAGAAGCTATTTCGTATTCTTTAGCAGCCAATCGACCATCGGCTTGTTTAATTATTTCGGCATATTTGGCTTCATTCTTCTTTTTTGCATCTTCTTGCATGGCCAATTCAGAAATGAGACGCTCTATTTCTTTAATTTTTTCTTTTGGATATTTTTCGTTTGGCTTTATTTCGCTTGCTTTTTCGTAGTAGGGCTTGGCTTCCTTGTATTTTTGAGAATTAAATTCTTCATCGGCTTTTGCAATAGCAGAATTATATTCCTCGTTTTTTTTATTGAGTGAAGCAATTATTTTTTCTATACTCTCCAATTGGTCTTTTGGATATTTTTCGTTTGGTTTAAGAGCAAGGGCTTTAGCGTAATTTTCTTTAGCTACTTCGTAGTTTTCTATTCTAAGAGCCTGATCAGCTTTGGCAATGGCTTCTTTGTAGTTTGTTTCACGATTAGCCTCTTCGGACATTATTTTATCAATTTCTTCTATTTGTTTACGGGGATACTCTTCTTTCGATTTTATAGTAGTAGCTTTTTGATATTCTTTTTTAGATTCTATGTAATTTTTTTTAGCGAGTAATTCGTCTGCTTTTTGAATAGCAGTCTTGTAATCGGCCTCAATTTGCGATGCATTTGCCAAAAGTATTTTTGCTTCATTTATTTTGGTTTGCGGATATTTTTCGCCTTCCTTTATTTTTAATGCGGTTTCATAAAAAGAAATGGCCTCTTGGTAGTTTGTATTATCAAAGGCTTTATCACCATTGGCAACGGCATCTTTATAGTTCTTCTCGGTTTCGCCTTGTTTGGCCAAGAGGGCATCTATTTCATTAATTTTCTTTTTAGGATATTCTTGGCTGGGTTTAATAGTTGAAGCCTTTTGATATAAAGATTTTGCATTGGAGTAATCTTTTAAGTTGAAGAGTTGGTCGGCTTTAGTAATCGCGTCATTGTATTCTTTTTCAATTTTTGTGGCATTGGCCATCAAATTGTCTATTTCTGAAATTTTAGTTTGGGGGTACTTTTCCGAAGGTTTTATAGCGATGGCCTCCTTGTAAGCACTTAATGCTTCGGAGTATTTTTCTTCGTTAAATGCTTTATCTGCTTTAGCAATGGCATCGAAGTATTTTTTTTCTTTATCTGCATTGCCGGCTAAAAGGCTTTCAATTTCGGCTATTTTCTTAGGTGGATAATCTTCCGATGGTTTTAGTTTAGCTGCGTTATTAAAATGTGATTTTGCTTCTTCGTACGCTTTTTGCGAAAAGGATTTATTCCCTGCATCTATAGCCGCTTTGTATTCGGCTTCTCGTTTTTTTCGTTCTGCTTCTTGGGCTTTCATTCGTTCCTCAAATTCTTTCATTAATCGGTCTAGCTCCTTCTGTATCGATTCCGTGTACTTTTGGTCGTAATCTACATATCCGGTGGCAGGATTAAAGGCTATTTTTCCAATGGGTTGTTTAAGAATAGATACATCGAGGCCGGGTACTTCTTCAAAGAGATTCATTTCCATTGGAAATTCGAACCCGTATTTTGCATCTTCGGGTGGAATACCTTTGGTGGTGGCTATAATTTTTTTGGGTGTGAATCCTGGTTTTGTAAATACAATCTCGTAATCGCCTTCGGGGTCTAATTTTAGCTTAAACTTTCCGCCGGAGGCCGATGTAAGGGTTTGATAGGGTTTTCCGTTACGGGTTACTGTAATAGTGGCTCCATCTAGCTTTGATTTTTCAGTAAGGTTTTTTACGTTTCCATTAATATCGAGTGTCCACTGGGCAAGTAAATCTCTGGTAGTTAGAAGAAGAACTACAAAAAGGATGGCTTTTGGTATGTTTTTATATGTTATCACATTAAATTACAACCTACAAATATCGTTAAATTAACATAAATTATTAACAATTGTTAATATCCTTAATACAAGATACTTGGCATTGTACGTTAAAACGCAATGAATAGATGCAAAAGTGTGTATGATTGCACAAAAAAAAGAGTTATTTCTTCGTTATTCCTCTTTTTTTAGAAACCTGTAGATCTCTGTTTGTGCATTAATGAGTTGATCTTGCTTTTTAGGTTGATAAAATTGGTTAACCACTTTATCGTTAAGTAATCTAGCTTTGGTGTTATCGGTAAGTTGAATATTCATTTGTTTTATTAAGGAATCCTTTATGTCGGCATCTAGAATGGGTGTGGCTACTTCTAAACGAGAGTCGAGGTTTCTTGACATCCAATCGGCTGATGAAATAAAGACTAAGTTTTTTCCGGCATTTGCAAAAATCATTACTCGGGCATGTTCTAAAAAGCGGTCAACAATACTTATGGCATTAATATTTTCACTCATTCCTTTTACTCTGGGATTAATGGAGCAAATGCTCCTGATAATTAGATTTACTTTTACACCTGATGCACTTGCTTCGTATAATTTTTTTATAATTTCCTTATCGGAAAGGTTATTTAATTTTAGCGTAATAGAAGCTATTTTTCCTCTTTGAGCATTTTCGATTTCATTGTCTATTAAAGAATATAATTTTCTTCTCATATTAAAAGGCGAAACCAAAAGGTAACTAAAATTACCGCGTTCGGTATTGTTTTTAAAAAAATCGAAAACCTTGTTTACTTCGTTGGCTATTTTTTGATTTGCGGTAAACAGGGAGTAATCGCAATAAAGTTTAGAGGTTTCTTCGTTAAAATTACCGGTGCCTATGTGTGCATAACGGGTAACTTTTTTTCCTTCGGTTTTGGATATGATTATTAGTTTAGAGTGCACTTTAAGGTGTGGTACCCCGTTAATAACACGAATGCCTTCTTCTTGTAAGAGTTCTGCCCAGTGCAGGTTGGCTTCTTCATCGAAGCGGGCTTTTAATTCTATTACTACGGTAACAGCTTTTCCGTTTTTAGCTGCATTAATAAGGGCGTTTATTATTTTAGATTGTTTAGCAACACGATATAGATTAATTTTTATGGAATAGACTTTTGGGTCTATGGCAGCCTCTCTAAGTATGTCAATTATGTAGTTAAAAGACTGGTAGGGATAGCTCAGTAAAATATCTTGTTTTTTGATTACGTCTAAAAGGCTTGTTTTTATTTCCAGTTTTTTAACCGTAAGCGGGGTAAAGGGTCTATAACTTAAAGAGGGATTACCTATGTTAGGAAACGAAATAAAGTCTTTGAAGTTGTGGTATCTTGCTCCGGGAATTAAGTTATCGTCTATTTTAAGTTTTAATTTAGTGATTAGAAAATGCAGTAAATCTTCCGGCATATTTTTGTCGTAGATAAAGCGTACAAGACTTCCTGACTTACGGCTTTTTAAACTTTTAGCTAGTTTTTCCGGAGCACTTTTTGAAAAATCATATTCGTTAATGTCGAGTTCGGCATCGCGGGTAAGTTTAATGCAATAGGCTTCTATATTTTCAAAACGAAAAATAGAAAAAATATCATGCAGGTTAAAACGGATGATATCATCTAGCATAATAACATTAGTAGTGCCTGCCGGAGAGGGCAACTGAATGTGCCGACTAATAATTCTGGATGGTATTTCCATTATGGCAAATCGTATATTTTGATCGGCTGTCTTATTGTACAATTTAATAGCCAAGTAGATAGATTTATCTCGAAGTTGGGGAAATTTATCCTTTTTGCCAAGCATAATAGGAACAAGGGTAGGGCGAACGATATCGTGAAAATATTCTTTTATAAATTTTTGATGTGCAGGGGTAAGTTCATTTTCGTTTAAGAAGACGATACCCTCTTTTTTGATGTCGTTAATTAAACTTTCGTAAACTTTATCGAATATTTTCTGTTGGTTAAATACGATCTTTTGTACTTCTTTTAATATTTTTTCGGGGTTACCCTCTATTAAATCTTTTCCTTTTTTTCCCAGTGCAATAATTCTTTTTAGGTTGGCCATTCGTACTCTAAAAAATTCATCGCGATTGCTGGAGAATATTCCTATAAATCGAAGCCTTTCTAAAAGTGGAACCGATTGGTTGGCGGCTTCTTGTAGCACCCGCTCATTAAATGAGAGCCAACTAATGTCTCTTTCTATCAGTTTAACTTTTGTTTTTTGCATACAATTAATTTGGAGGTAAAGGAGCTAAAAAAATAATATTAACTAATTAACGAGATGTTAAACAAATATTAAAATTTAGGCCGGTTCTTAGTGTTTAAGAAAAACTCTCTAATTGTTCGGTGTATTTTTTAATTTTTTGTTCGGCATCTGTTTTTTTCTTTTTTTCTGCTTCTACCACATTTGATGGAGCTCCGCTCATAAATTTTTCGTTGCTTAATTTTTTATTTACCGATTCAATAAATCCTTTTAAGTAGTCTATTTCTTGTTTTAATTTCTCCATTTCGGCATGGGCGTCAACCGAAGCTGTGTAGGGTATAAAATACTCCGTATTATGTGTTATGAATGAAAAAGAGTTTTTAGGTTTTTCACTTTCTAATTGAATGGCATCGGCATTTACAAGTTTTATAATGATGCTATTAAATGCGTGGTTAAGTGATTCTTTATGGGTTACAATAATTTTTATTTTTTCTTTAAAAGGAATGTTTTGTTTTTTTCGATAGTTTCTAATTTGAGTTACAATTTCTTCGGCTTCTGCAAATCGTTTTAGTATGTTTGGATTGTATGCCGTTGTGTTTGGCCATTGGGTAATCATAATACTTTCACCGTCTTTTCTTTCGAAAAGATGGTGCCAAATTTCTTCTGTAATAAAAGGCATAAACGGATGAAGGATTCTTAAAATAGACTCCAAATTAGCTATCGCTTGATGATATGTTAACGAATCTATGGGCTGTAAATAAGCAGGTTTAATCATTTCTAGATACCACGAACAGAAATCGTCCCAAATGAATTTGTAGGTCGCCATTAATGCCTCCGATATTCTGAATTTTGCATACAAGTCGCCAAGGTTAATAAGTACGTGCTGACAACGTGCATCAAACCATTCTTGGGCTATTTTACTACTTTGTGGTTGAGGAATTTCGGTGTTTATTTCCCAACCCTTTATTAAACGAAAAGCATTCCAGATTTTATTGGCGAAATTCCGACCTTGTTCGCAAAGAGATTCATCAAAGGGTAAATCATTTCCGGCCGGAGAGCAAAGTAACATGCCAACCCGCATGCCATCGGCACCGTACCTACTGATGAGTTCTAATGGGTCGGGTGAATTGCCAAGAGATTTACTCATTTTGCGACCTTGCTTATCGCGAACTATTCCGGTAAGGTAAACATCGGAAAAGGGTTTTTCCCCGAGGTATTCATATCCGGCAATAACCATTCGGGCTACCCAAAAAAACAATATTTCGGGGGCGGTAACCAATACATTGGTAGGGTAGTAATAGGCTAGTTCGGTGTTTGTTTTTTTATTTATTTTTCCTCGTTTTGAGTCAACATTTTGTTCATTAAATCCGTCAAAAACAGCGATAGGCCAAAGCCAAGAAGAAGCCCAAGTGTCCAACACATCTTCGTCTTGTTTTATCTCTATGTCATTTAATTGAGTTTTGTTTAGTTTTTGCTTTATCAGTTCAATTGCATCTTCTTTCGTTTCGGCAACCACAAAATCGTTCTCTCCATTTCCGTAGTAGTATGCCGGAATCTGATGTCCCCACCAAAGTTGTCTGGAAATGCACCAGTCTCGCACGTTTTCCATCCAATGTTTATAAGTGTTTTTGAATTTTGCCGGATGAATTTGTATTTCGTTGTTTTCTACAGCATGAAGGGCGGGAGCAGAAAGTGCTTTCATTTTAATAAACCACTGTAACGAAAGCTTGGGTTCTACCACGGAGTTTGTTCTTTCTGAACGGCCTATGCGGGTAATAAATTCTTCTTCTTTAACAAGGATATCTTCGTCTTTTAATTTTTTTACAATAAGTTTTTTCACTTCAAATCGGTCTTTTCCTATGTATTCTGGTATTTCACACAATTCATTCAGTGTTCCGTCTAGATTTATGCAGTCGATTACCGATAAATGATGCCGTTTTCCAATTTCGTAGTCGTTGATATCGTGAGCCGGTGTAACTTTTAAGCAGCCCGAACCAAATTCTTTCTCAACATAATCATCAGTAATTATTGGAATTTCTCTGTTAATAATTGGAACAATCGCTGTTTTTCCGATTAAGTGTTGGTAGCGTTCATCATTAGGATTTACGGCAACAGCAGTATCGCCCATTATAGTTTCCGGACGTTGAGTGGCAATAACAATACTATTATTGCCATTTTTTATTTTGTATTTAATATGGTATAAAATACTCTTTTCTCCATCTTCCTTATATAACACTTCCTCGTTCGAGAGAGCTGTTTTTGCTTCGCAATCCCAATTTATCATTCGTAAACCTCGGTATATGTAACCTTTGTTGTATAAATCAACAAAAACTTTTATAACTGCTTTATAATAGTTTTCGTCCATGGTAAAATGAACCCTATCCCAGTCGGCCGAAGCCCCCATTTTTTGTAATTGTTGCAAAATGATGTCGCCATATTTATTCTTCCATTCCCATGCATATTTTAAAAACTCATCTCTTGAAATATCCGATTTTTTAATTCCTTTCTCGCGAAGCATAGTAACGACTTTGGCTTCTGTGGCAATAGAAGCATGGTCTGTACCAGGAACCCAACAGGCATTTTTACCCATCATTCTAGCTCTCCGAATGAGTACATCTTGAATGGTATTGTTTAGCATGTGGCCCATGTGCAAAACTCCGGTAACATTGGGAGGAGGTATTACAATGGTAAAAGGTTCTTTTTCGTTTGGAATCGATTTAAATAATTGATTTTTCAGCCAGTACTTGTACCATTTATTTTCTGCATCGGCAGGATTATAAATCTTTTCAATATCCATTTTATTATTTATAAAGACTGCGAAGTTACTATTATTGAGGGTTAAGGGCAAGTACTCTTTTTTACAATAATTTGTTAATGCATCGTTAAATACAGGAATTATCTAAAAAATTATTTTAATTTAGTATTAAAATGTAAAACATTATGAGAACCACACTTCTACTTATTGCAATTTCTCTTTTTTCTGTTAGTACTGTTTTTTCGCAAAAACAAAAGAAAACCAAGGAACCTGTAATTGAATTTAAAATGAGTGAAATTGATTATGGAGAAATAGAACAGGGGGCTAATGGAGAAAGAGAATTTCATTTTACCAATAAAGGAAAGGCTCCGCTGATTATCTCGAATGTTAGCAGCACTTGCGGATGTACGGTTCCTTCAAAACCAGAGGAGCCTATAATGCCAGGAAAAAGTGGTATTATAAAGGTGAAATATGATACGAATAGAATTGGAGCATTCACTAAATCTATTATGGTAACATCAAATGCTACACAACCCACCTACGAACTTAAAATTAAGGGAACTGTAAAAGTAAAAGAAAATGCCGATCCTACTCATGACCACAATCATGCACACTAATTTTTGGCATGGTATTGGAAGAGTTAAAAGTGTTTAGTGCTTGGTGTTAATGAAATGTTAAGCATTTTAAATATAAAATAAATAGTATTACATTTGAACTACTAAAATTTATAAGTATTATGAAAAAAGCCATTTTATCACTAGGAGTAGCGGCCTTCACATTTTTTGGGGCAAAGGCTCAGGAAACTCCTGTTGCTGTTGAGAATCCAAATGCAGCTGTTTTAAATTTTGAAACAGAAGTTGTAGATTACGGAACCATCGAACAAGGTGCAGATGGAACTCGTGAATTTAAGTTTACCAATACAGGCAAAGAGCCTCTAATTATATCAAATGCCAGAGGCTCTTGTGGGTGCACCGTACCTACTTGGCCAACCAATCCCGTAAAACCAGGAGAGAGTGCTTCTATCTCTGTAAAATACGATACAAAACGTTTAGGGCCTATAAATAAATCTATTACTATTACTTCAAATGCCAGTGAGCCAACTAAGGTGTTAAGAATTAAAGGAAATGTAGTGGCTCCTCAAACTTCACCGGAAAAACAAACCCCAAGTGGAGCTCCTATTGAGCCTTAATGAATGTTGTAAAGTTATTTTAAAAGGCTTACTGTTATTTCCAGTAAGCCTTTTTTTTGTAAAAAATAAGACGCTGCAATTTGTTAATTAAGAAATAAAACTAAAAAAAACAATTGAAGGCGGAAGATTAAAATTCTAGTTCTCTTTCGTAAACAACCGTAGCATACCTATTCTTTTTAAGAACAACAATACATCTTGTAACTGTACAAAAGCAGAATTTCCAAAACATCTAATTTTACAAATACCCAAGATATTATCTTCATATCTTTTAATATCTCCAAGTAAAATGGGTTATTAATGAAGAGAAGAAGAAATAACCACTAATACAATGAAGCTATATGTTAGAATTTAAAGGAATAGCAAGGCTAGTGGAAAAACAAAAAAGGAGTTTAGGAAAATGAAGAAAGTTTCTGCCCGGCAAATTCTTATTTTATGATTGTAATTTAGGACTTTTGCAAAAAAACATACCATCATGCCATTATTATCAAACCGAGGAGCTGAAATGCCCGAATCCCCCATCAGAAAATTAGTTCCCTATGCCGAAGCAGCTAAAAAGAGAGGGGTAAAAGTATATCATCTAAACATCGGTCAGCCCGATATTAAAACACCTGAAGTGGCTTTAGATGCAATTAAAAACAACAAATTAGAAGTATTAGAATATAGCCACTCTGCCGGCATAGAAAGCTATAGAAAAGGGTTGGCAGCATATTACAACTCTTATAAATTAAACATCGATTACACAAATATTATTGTAACCACAGGTGGTTCAGAAGCTCTGTTGTTTGCATTTTTTACATGTTTAAATCCCGGAGATGAAGTGATTATTCCTGAACCATTTTATGCAAATTATAATGGATTTGCCACAACCGCGGGAGTTAAAATTAAGCCCATTACATCATATATAGATACAGGTTTTTCATTGCCCAAGATAGAAGAGTTTGAAAAATTAATAACCCCTAATACAAAGGCCATATTAATTTGTAATCCAGGTAATCCAACCGGGTATTTATATTCAGAAAATGAGTTGGAAAGTTTGAAAGAAATTGTTAAAAAGTATCGTTTGTTTTTATTTTCAGACGAGGTTTACAGAGAATTCTGCTACGATGGTAAAAAGCATATCTCGGTACTTCAGTTAGAAGGAATAGACGATTATACCGTTGTGGTTGATTCAGTTTCGAAACGGTATAGTATGTGTGGTGCAAGAATAGGTGCGTTAATATCTAAAAATAAGGAGGTAATGCAAACGGCACTTAAATATGCACAAGCAAGATTAAGCCCACCAACTATTGGACAAGTTGCTGCAGAAGCCGCTTTAAAAACTCCTCAAAAGTATTTTGATGAAGTAATTTCCGAATACGATGAAAGAAGGAAGGTTTTGGTTAACGGATTGAATAAAATAGAAGGAGTAATTTGTCCCACGCCTAGCGGAGCATTTTATGCAGTAGCAGAATTACCAATAGATGATGCAGATAATTTTTGTAAATGGATGCTCGAAAGTTTTGAATACAAAAAACAAACGGTTATGTTGGCACCGGCAACGGGTTTTTACGCAACTAAAGGAAACGGAAAAAATCAAGTTAGAATGGCTTACGTGCTTAAAAGAGAAGATTTAAAGAATGCATTGGTTTGTTTAGAAGAGGCATTGAAAGTATATCCGAATAGAGTAGAAAAGAATAAAAAAATGGAAGCTCTGTAAAATTTTAACTTTCATAAAAATAGAAAAGGGCATTTAAAAAATGCCCTTTTCTATTTTATAAGTATGTATGTGACTAACGAACAAGAGTTACAGTGCCTCTGAATTCGTGTTCCATTCCATAAGAATCAATAACAGTAATAAAGTAAACAAATGCATCTGGTTTTAGTTTTTTACCATTAGCCATTCCATTCCAACCGTTGGCGTATTCATTTGTTTCGAATATAAGTTCACCCCACCTGTCGTAAATTTTCATATTGTAGTTTTCAGGTTTAGAGAAATCGAATCCAAACCCAGTACCTCTGAATACATCATTTACACCGTCTCCACCAGGGGTAAAGGCATTGGGGATATAGAATTGGAATTCCGGACGAACGATTATTTTGTAAGAAACAGTATCTGTACAACCATAGGCATTTTTTACAACAAGACTAACATTAAATGTGCCTGTATCTTCGTATGTGTGCTTTGGATTTTGTACAGAAGAGGTATTTCCATCTCCGAAATTCCAACTTAGAGAATCATGCCCCCATGAATGATCAGTAAATCTAAATTCTGGGTTTAAGATGGTTGTGGCAAAAGGGTCAAAAGTAAATTCGGCAGTTGGCTGTGGGTAAACATCTACCAAGTCTTTGATAATAAAGTATCCTTTACAACCCAAATTGCTCTTTACAGTTAAATCTACGGAGAATATTTTTTTATCAGGTGTTCTGTTAGAATAGCAGTGATTTGGGTTTTTTTCTACAGAACTGATTTCATCACCAAAGTTCCATAAGTAGTGCTGTAGTGTGCTATTGTACATAGGATTAATGGTACTTTGGTCGAAAAAGTCGATGCAAAGAGGAGAACAGCCCACCAATTCATCAGAATATGCAAAATCAACTTTTGGAGAAGGGAAAATATCAATTTGTTTGGTTAGTGTTTTAACACATCCTTTGTCGGAAGTGGTTGTTAAAATCACAGTATACCCTCCTGGTGCATAATAAAAATTAAATGGATTTTGCTGGTTGCTAACGGGTAATCCATTGCCAAAATCCCATGTCCAACCTACAATATTGCCAAGAACAATTTGTGAAAGATCCGTAAAGATTACTGTATCATTTTCACAAGTATTGTTTAAAGAAAACTGTGGTTCAGGAATAGCCCATACTTCAATGTTTAGGAAAGCCGTATCCTTACAGCCACTGTCTGAGGTAATAACCAAGTAAGGTATAAAATTACCTGGTTGCAGATAGTTATGTGTTGCATTAAATGTATTTGTATTGCCTCCGTCACCGAAAAACCATTGTTCGCTAAAAGAACCCTGAGGGATTGTTGAGAGATTAACAAAGTTTGTAGGATCTCCTAAGCAAACATTGTTGGCCGTGAAGTTTGCTGTAGGTATAGGGTGAACTACAACCGTTTTTATGATGGTATCTTTACAACCTTGAGAAGAGGTAACAATTAACTGAACTTGATAGTTATTGTAGAAGGAATACAAATGAGAGGGGTGTTGAACATTTGATGTGCTATTGTCTCCAAAATTCCAATCCCACGCAGCAATGGTTGCGTTACCCACTACGGATTGGTCAAAAAAGTTAACCGCATCATATAAGCATCGGTTTGGAGCAGAGAAATTTGCCGTAGGATTAGAGTAAATCTGAATGGTTTTAGTAATGGAAGAGGTGCAACCACTATCAGATGTAACGGTTAGGGTTACTGTATATAAGCCTGGTCCTGCATATAAATGTGTAGGATTTACAAGATTTGAAGAGCTGCCATCACCAAATTGCCAGTCATAAACATCTATGGTTCCTGAAAGAATATTCGAAGTGTTAAAGAAACTCATAGTTGCTCCATCGCAAACATTATTGGCAGTGTAGTCAGCAATTGGCATTGGGTTTACTACTACAGGTTTACATATTGTATCCTTGCATCCATCGGTAGAGGTAACTATTAAGCAAGAATTATAAATACCAGGCAGAGCAAATGTGTGTGAGAAGTTGGGAACAAAATAATCCATTATTCCATCGCTGTTTAAATCCCATTCGTAGCTGGCTATGTTTGCCCCATTGTTATTGGTTGTGTTTACAAACACAGTTGGGCTTCCAAAACAAACGGTAGTTGCAACAAAATCTGCTTGAGGTTGGGCATATCTTGTCAGTACTACTGTATCTCTGGAAGAAGGGCATGCCGGAGTGTTTGTTATTTCCCATTCAAAAGAATTAGGTCCAACGGAAAGGTTATTTACTATTGAATTGTTTTGAGTTGGGTTGTTAACGGTACTTCCTCCGAATAATACGTTCCATAACCCTGTGCCTATTCCTGGTATATTTCCTGCTAACTGGCCAACCGCTCCGCAAATAAATTGGTCAGGACCTGCATTGGAAGGGGAGGGTTTTAAATCTACTTGTATGGGTACGCATAAATCAGGGCTGTTTGTGCAAGTATCAGTATAGTTTACACAGATATTTCCACTTGTGTTTCCAAACTGAACGGTTACTGTATTTGTTCCTTGCCCACTTTGAACTGTTGCACCTGTTGGTACTGTCCAGTTATAACTTTGGGCTAAAGGCATTGTAGGAACACTATAAGTATAAGTACCACCTTCACAAACTGTAGTTGGTCCGTTCATATTAGGGATAGCGGGAGGGGGGGGGCAGCAAGGCTGATAACAAATGGTAATAATGGCACTGCTTACGCAAATGGTACCCGTATTAATTAATTGTATTTGATTAATGCCTCCGTAAACGTAGTTTGGAGCTCCTGTGGGGCATGGCCATGTATTGGTAAATGTTTGTGGCCAGCATGTACCACAGCCACAATTACCTCCAACCGGAGCTAAACACTGAACAGGTGCACCATTTAATGTAACACATAAATTGGTGTATCCACAGTTTACTTTTTCTACTATTATACTAACGGAAGTAACAATATTTCCCGGAGGAACAGGGTCGGCAAAGGTTCTAATTCCATTATTCCACATTCCGCTGCCGGACCATGGTGGATTGCACGAGTAGTTTCCTGTATTACCATTACAAATACTACACCATCCGGTTGACCATGTAACCGTTACTGTACTACATTGTGAATAGGCCAAAGAGGGCAGTATAAACAAAAGAGAAGCAATTAAAAGAGCTTGTATTTTGTTCTTATTGAAAATATTTTTCATAATGAAAATGTTATAGATTGGGTTTAAATATTTTTTACGTTAAGTCCTGAAACCATGTAATGTTCAAATTTTTCAGGAGAATCAATAATAGAACTTATCTTAATTTTCAAGACACTTTGTTCGTTGCATTTACCTTCTATTTCTTGATTTGGCTGTAGGATAAGTGTTTTAAGAGTATTGTTTTTTTCGTATGTCCAACCTCCATTCTCATAAACTGCGTCAATCCACTCTACCGATACTTTAGTGGAAGTATGATTGATGAACTTTACAAGTACATACTCATCATTACATTGATGAACTTTACAAGTACATACTCATCATTACCACAAGTAACCTTTTCGTAGAGAGCTTCAACTCCACCTAAAATATATTGCCCATCGGCACGTAAATTAGCGTTGGTCCAGTTTTGAGAAAAAGCACTGATACTAATAAATGTGAGTGTGATTAGGGATAGAAAAAATCTTTTCATATGGTTCTTTTTTAGTTTAAATTCATCTTTATCTTACAACCGTAACGGTTCCCTTTAAATTATGCGATTCGTCTGTTTTATCTTTGAATGAGAAAACATATACGTAAACCTCGGTTTCTACTTTTTTGTTATTAACGGTTCCATTCCATCCGGCAGCTATGTCGTTGGTTTCAAAAATTAATTCACCCCAACGGTCGTAGATTTTCATTTTGAATGTTTCTGGTTGAATTAATTCTAATCTTCCTTTAAGGTTAAACACATCGTTGATTCCATCACCATTTGGTGTAAATGAATTTGGAATGTAGTAGATTACATCAGGTTTTACAACTACCTTATAAACTACGGTGTCGGCACAACCCCAATCGTTTTTCACCACTAATGTAACATTATAGGTTCCAGTATCTCCGTATGTATGCTTCGGATTTTCAATATTGGTAGAATTTCCATCTCCAAAATCCCAACTTAAAGAAGATTCGTAATGAGAGTGATTTTTAAAGTGAAACAAAGGATTTAAAATTGTGGAAACAGCAGGATCAAACGTAAATTCTGCTATAGGTTGAGGGTAAACATCTACCAAATCCTTTACAATGTAGTAGCTTTTACATCCATAGTCTGAAACAACTTCCAATTCTACGGTAAAAATCTTCCTGTCTTTAGAACGATTAGTAAAACAATGTACCGGGTTTTTTGCTGCAGAAAGTTCTCCATCGTTGAATGTCCATTTGTAATATTGAATAGTACTATTAAATTCGTTGGTAATAGTACTTTGATCGAAGAAGTTTACACACAAAGGCGAACAACCCGATAACTCATCTGAATATGAAAATTCGGCCTTTGGTTTCGGATAAATGTCGGTAGGTTTAATTATTTCTGCCACGCAACCTTTATCTGAAGTAATTACTAATTGTACATTGTAAGTGCCTGATGTATAGAAAATATTTTTGGGGTTTGTTTGGCTGCTAGTGGGTGAGCCATCGCCAAAATTCCAATACCAAGAAGAAATAGTTCCTGATCCTATTGTTGATAAATCATTAAATAAGATAGTATCGTTTTGACAAGTAGTACTTAACGAAAAATCAGGTACTGGTTTTGGAAATACATCAACATATACTTCTGAGGTATCCTTACATCCACTATCGGAAATAGCAATTAAAGTAACTTTATAGTTCCCCCACGTGTTATATGTATAACTATCGTTAAAAGCATTGCTAGACCCACCATTTCCATAATACCAAAGCCAACCTGTAATACCCCCTTGGGGTATTATAGAGTAATTTTGGAAAGTTGTTGCATAGGTTTCACATACATTGGTTGCAGTAAAAATTGATGAGGGTTGAGGATTTACAACGATGGGCTTAACTACTGTATCAGCACACCCTTGGTTGGTAACTACTATTAACTGTACATTATATGCCCCATAGTACTGATAATTATAATTAAAAGATTGAGCCGTAGTATCTGTTCCATTACCTAGCGTCCATTTATTAAGCACAATATTTGCACTATTAACAGTTGATTGATTTAAAAAATTTGCCGTTTCGTAAATACAGATATTTTTTGTTGTAAAATCAGCAATTGGTTTATCATAAACCCGCACTTGTTTGGTAATAGAATCCACGCATCCACTATCAGATGTTACCACTAATTTTACATTAAAATAACCATAAGTACCATAAGTGTAAAGGTTATTTTGAGTGTTTGAAGTGTTTCCATCACCAAAATACCACTGCCATGTATTAATGAAAGAACCCAGACCCAAACTAGTATTATCAATGAAAGATGTTTTATTTCCCAAACAAACCGTGTCCGAGAAAAAGTCTACATAAGGTTTTGCATTAACAAATATAGTACCTTGAGCCGGCACTTTACAGGGACCTACAGAATAAGTAACCGTATACGTGGTAGTCCACTGTGGACTATCTGTCATAGTGGGTGTTGTAATATTTCCCGGAATCCAATTGTAGGTTCCTCCCGGAGTACTAACCACAGCCTCTAAGGTACCCGATTTTGTTTCACAAATATATTTATCTGCAACAGTTACAGTAGGAGGAGGAGTAACAGTTAGGCATACTACGTTTGAATAGGCAAATTGAGTACCAAAGCAAGAGGTAAGTTGGGCTCTATAACATAAACTCGATTGAGGGGCAACTAAAATATGCATGTTTCCGTTTGCTCCGGGAATATCCGTCCATGGTCCATTTGCGGTAGGAGCCCATTGCCATTGAATTTGACCGATAGAAACTCCTAATGTTAGTGTATCATTTTGTCCTAAACATATACTTCCATTATTTATTGCTGCAGGACCTGCAGATGGCATAGAATCTACTACTACCGTAAAAAATAATGTAGTATCTTCACATCCGGTTGAAACAATCACATTATAACCGGTGGTAACTGTTGGAGAAACATTTATACAAGGAGTAGTAGCTCCACCATTCCATGTATAGGTGTAATTACCTTGAGTAAAACAGCCCCCTGTGGCATTCACGCATAAAGTAGAATTTCCTCCTATACATATGGTATCCGCTGTTTGAGATTGAGTAACCACAAAAGGTGCAGGTGCTTGACCGGGAACAGTAAACTGGTAAGTGGGCATCCATGGACCCGGGGTTCCTCCCCCGGTGGGATTCTCTCTTACTCTTAAATAATATGTGCATCCCGCATTTAGGTTGGCATATGGAATAAAAATAGGGTGGTAAGGTTCTACGGCACATTGGTCTGGCCAGTTTGGCGGACCGTAATTCGGCACATTTAACAAGGACTGATACGAAACATTTCCATTAAAATTATTGGGGTTGCATGCTAATTCGGCTTGCATATAGTAAGGCCCACAACCGCAAGTAGGCGAATCGGAACTTCCATTAATGGTAATTCCTAATGGACCTGGGGTAATCGTAAAGTTTACCAAGGGCATACCGTGACACGCTAACGCTTGATTCGAATTAAAAAAGATTGCTAAAAGAAAAATTGAAGAAAGCAGAATATTTTTAATACGCATGGTAAAATGTTTTATTTGAATACACACCCAAGACGTAAAAAATTATATCAGGTTGCCTTTTTCAAATTGAAAGTTTAATACCATCTACTAAACTGTGTGTAAGAGGAATATATGGGGTTTAATTTAAAATAGTCTGCAACCGTTTTTGAATATTTTTTTTGATCTGAAAAGTAGTGTATCGCATCAAGGCTAGGCTGAGCTAAACGGTTATTTGCTTTTGTACTCGCTTCTACAAGATTTTTCAATAGTTTCTCGTTAAAATAATTCAGTTTTTTAAGAGCGTTTGCGGCATTTACTCTCGTTCTGAATTCGTATGATGAAGAGGTAAATTCAACGAGTTGGTTCACTGCTTCCGTTTTATTTGTGTAAAAATATTCCAACTCCAGTCTTTTTATGAGTGTGCTTTTTCCAACAGCCCCTTCTGTATCGCTCACTTTTTCAATATATTTTCCGGCATTTTCAGGAAAATGGTAACAGAGTAATTCTAAGGCTAATTCTATATTCGAATAGGATTGGTCGTTTAGCAATTTTTCGTATTCAGAAACCAATGAGGCCGGAATGGTTGACGTATTTTCCAAAACGGCTTTCTTTACTTCTGTTCTTTTATCGGAAAGAGCTTTTCGTATAAAATCTATATCTACGTTGTTATTCGCGAACAACTGACTTACAATTTCGGTCTTTACGGCATAGAATACTTCTTTGTTAAATATTTCTAAGAAAAGAGGTTTCTTTTGCTCTATAGATATCTCTCGCATGGCAACCACGGCATCGTATCGGTCTATCATACTAGGAGCTTGTAACGCTTGTTTTTTGAGCATTTCAAAGGATTTAATAAAAGAACATTCTTTCATTATGTTGGCATTAGGGTCAAACAAAACAAAAGCAATTTCTTTTCCTTTTTTATTTGGAATTTTTACGACATGATTTTTATTCTCAATCCAAACTTTTAATGAATCCTTTGAGCCATCTGCATAATAAACTTCAAACCAAATGGGCATTTTAAATAGACCCACCACTTCGTTTGTTGAGTGTGTTTGTTCTACCTCAAATACACTGTTTTTCTGATTATTTTCAATACTTTCGTAAAAACGAACCTGATAATGAGGTTCACCGCCTTTATAAACCCACTGCTCCCAAAACCAATCTAAGGATAATCCTAAATTTTCGTGAAAAGCTATAAGTAAATCTTCGGAATCAACATTTTTATAACCGTGTTTTTCTAAATAATATTTAACTGAGGAATTATATTGTTCTCTTCCTACTACGTACCGAAGCATATGTAACACATGAGCACCTTTGGGGTAATGGCGTGTGCTGCCAGCACTGCTGTTGGCAATGGGCTTGTAATCTTTTTTTGTTTCAGAAATAGCGGCATTGGCAGCATTCCTTCGGTTCCAATCGTAGTGCTCTTTTCCAAATACTTCATATTCATATAGCCAATTGTAAAAAGTGGCAAAACTTTCCTGAAGCCAGTGGTGTGCAGCACAACGTGCAGAAACCATATCGCCAAACCATTGGTGTGCCAACTCATGGGCATTTACGGAAACATAATTTCTATCGTTATAGGCTTTTTCATCTACCATAAAAAAATCGCCAAAAATAGTAGCTGTAGTATTTTCCATGGCTCCAAACATAAAATCCTGTACAGGAATTTGAGAATAATTCTCCCATGGATATTTTACTCCTATCTCGTTTTCAAAAAAATCTACCATTTCGGCACTGTAGCGGTAGGTGGGTTCTACCCTTGTTTCCCAATCGGGATAATACCAAAGATTAATATTTACTCCGCTCTTTGATTTTATATTTTTGATTTTATATTCACCTATTCCCAACATGATAAGGTATGATGTGTGAGGTTTATTCATTTTGTAATGCCAAAGGGTAGTGCCATCTTTTTGGGGTTTTTCTTCTAGCTTTACGCCATTGGATAGTACCTTGTATTTATTATTGAATTTTACAATAATTTCTGATGTTATTTTATCGTTTTGTTCATCATACATCGGAATCCAATGTCTATTATCGATACCCTGCCCTTGAGTCCAAATTTGTTTACGGCAAATTCCTTTGGGGTCGTTCCAGCCAATAAAATAAATACCTTTTTTGGGCGTACACTCATAAGTAATTTCTATAAGGTGTTTACTTTTCCAAGCAAGGGGATTAAAGTAAAGCGTAACACCATTTTCGTACGTTTTATATTCCACATTAATTCCGTTCAGCTTGACTGACTTGACATTTATGTTTATTCCGTCTAAAAAAATAGAATCTACATTTTGTTGGAGCGTAACAAATGAATGCCAAACGCTTCCTTTAACCAAGCCTTTTTCCGGTTCAAAATCTACCGATAACTTCAGGTGTTCAAAATCTACGTTGTGCTCTCGGGGTGTCAAGGCTTCATCGTAAATATACGAACGAGTTTTTACCTGTGATACAAGCCCAGATGTTGTTATTAAAAGAATTACCCAAAGTAAAACACCATTTTTCATTGTATAAATTTTAGCGGACAAAAGTAGTGTTAATCTTTGAAATAGAGTACTAAAAGCAAGATGTAGAGTATAAAAAAAAGCCCCAAAATTGGGGCTTTTTAATTTAATTATTTTTATTATTATTCCGCTACCACTTCAAACTTAAATGTTGCAGAAACTTCTCTGTGTAATCGAATATCCGCATCGTACTTTCCAAGTTGTTTTATAGCTTCACCTCTAATAGTTATATACTTTCTGTCTACGTTATGACCCGCTTTTTGGAGAGCATCGGCAAGCATAATGGTATTTACGGAACCAAATATTTTACCTTTTTCTCCTGCTTTTACAGCTACAGAAACAATTTGTGTTTTCAATGTTTCAGCCAATTTAGTTGCTTCATCTTTTAGTTTAGCATCTTTTTTTGCCCGTTGTCTAAGATTTTCCTGAAGAACTTTTTTATTTGAAGAGTTTGCAATAACGGCCATTCCTCTGGGTATTAAAAAATTTCTACCATAACCGTCTTTTACCTTCACTAACTCGTCCTTAAAGCCAAGTTTTTCTATATCTTGTTTTAAAATGATTTCCATGTTCGTTTCTCCTTTTATTTTAATTGGTCGGCAACATAGGGCAATAAAGCCAAATGGCGAGCTCTTTTTATTGCTTGGTTTACTTTTCTTTGAAACTTTAATGAGGTTCCGGTAACCCTGCGAGGGAGTATTTTTCCTTGCTCGTTTACAAATTTCAATAAAAAATTTGGGTCTTTGTAATCAATAAAGTTTATGCCCATTTTTTTAAAACGGCAATACTTCTCTTTTCTTAATTCAATGTTGGGTGGTGTTAAATACCTGATATCGTCTGCGGCCATACTATTTTCCTCCTTAAGCTGTTTTTAATTTTGTTTTACGTTTTTCTGCATATTCTGCATGATGTTTTTCCATTTTTACGGTTAAAAAACGCATCACACGTTCGTCTCTTCGAAAATTCACTTCTAATGGGTCTACTATTGTTCCTTCGGCCTCGTAATCGAATAAAAAGTAGAATCCTGTGCTTTTCTTTTGAATGGGGTATGCTAATTTGCGTAATCCCCAACTTTCTTCATGAAGGAGAGTTGCCCCATTTTCCTTCAGCAATTGTTTAAATTTTTGTACTGTCTCCTTTGTCTGGGCATCAGACAAAACGGGAGTTAAAATGAAGACAGTCTCGTAACGATTTTTCATAAGTTGAACTTTTTTAGTTTTAAATTTTAGGACGGCAAAAGTAATAAAAACATTCGTTCATTTCAAATATTTTCACAAAATCATCCTTGTTATTCAAATGATGTTAATAAATAACCCTTTGTATGCCATTTGAAAAAAGTAAATTTGTTCTCTTTAAAAATAAGAATGGAAAATTTTGTAGTATCGGCACGTAAGTACCGTCCGGTTACATTTGATACGGTAGTTGGGCAGCATTCCATTACTTCCACATTAAAAAATGCCATACAAACCAACCATTTGGCACAAGCCTTTCTATTTTGCGGCCCCAGAGGTGTTGGAAAAACAACTTGTGCCCGCATTTTAGCTAAAACTATCAATTGTATAAACCGCACCCATAAAATTGAACCTTGCGATACTTGCGAAAGTTGTATCTCTTTTAATCAAGGGCAATCGTTAAATATTTATGAACTAGATGCCGCTTCCAACAATTCCGTTGATGACATAAGGAATTTGATTGATATGGTGCGTTACGCCCCTCAGGTAGGCACAACCAAAGTATATATTATAGATGAGGTGCATATGCTCTCTCAGGCAGCCTTCAACGCCTTTCTAAAAACTCTAGAGGAGCCACCCAAACATGCTATTTTTATACTCGCTACAACCGAAAAACACAAGATTCTTCCTACCATTTTATCTCGTTGTCAGGTTTTTGATTTTAACAGAATTACAGCCGATGATACGGCTAAGCATCTTGCCGAAATTGCCGCAAAAGAAGGTATTACTGCCGAACCCGATGCACTGCATATTATAGCCCAAAAAGCCGATGGAGCTTTAAGAGATGCTTTATCTATTTTCGACCAAGTTGTTAGTTTTTCAGGAAATAACATAAGTTATGAAAAAGTAATTGAAAACCTTAATGTGTTGGATTACGATTATTATTTCGGCTGTGTTAATGCCATGCTGAAAAACGATATCAGCAGTTTACTACTAACCTTTAATGAAATTTTATATAAGGGATTCGATGGTCACAATTTTATCAACGGATTATCCAATCATTTACGTAATTTGTTGGTTTGTAAAAATGAAAATACGCTAAACCTGTTAGATGTTGGAAAAAATATTAAAGAGAAATACAAAAATCAATCACAACAGTGTGCTCCGCTCTTTTTATTAAAAGCATTGGAAATTTCGAGTACCTGCGATTTAAACTACAAAATAGCCAAGAACCAACGCTTGCTTGTAGAAATAACCCTAATGCAACTTGCTTCTTTTTCCAATTCTTCCACTTCGGTAACCGAAGAAAAAAAAAACACTAATTACATAATTCCGCCCAATAACGGAGCAGAAAATAAACCACTTTCTCAAAGCGTTTTAGAATCAATATCTGCTGAACCACAAAACCCGGTTCGGCCGAAAGAAACAGAAAACCTTGTGCAACCATTATCTTCTGTACAAACAAAGCCCATTCTTACCTCCAGTTTTTCTTTAAAAAACCGAACAAAGCAAACAGAAAAAAAAGAAACAAAACCTCTTTTGGTTGAAAGTGAAAAAGAACATGTATACACTCTCGAAGCCTTTATGGAATGTTGGCAACAAATTGCCAATGCGTACCGCTTAAAGAATAATATCAGCTTGTATTCCACTTTTACAGTTCGCAAACCTATTTTACACGAAAATTACTTGGTAGAAATCGTAATTGATAACAAAGTGCAAGAAGAGGAACTGAATGCAGAAAAAATAGAAATATTAAATCTTTTAAGAACGAGCCTAAATAACTATAAAATTCAAATTTGTACTACCGTAAATAAAAATGAAAAAACTAGAAAAGCTTACACCTCGTCCGATAAATTTAAAGAAATGGCTACAGAAAATCCGTTGCTCAATACACTTAGAGAACAATTAGACTTAGATTTCAACGTAAATACCTTTAACTAAATTATAAACTACTTTAAGATAATTTATTATGAATATTTTTTTAAAAAAGACAATTCGTCATATAGTGGGCTTATCCTCCATTGTAATTATTTCAGGTATTGCGGCATGCGGAGAGCATAAAAGTTTTTCGAACGGTTCCGACTCAATTCCCTCTGACCCATTAAACACAAGAATGTACACCCTTAAAAATGGTTTAAAGGTTTACCTCTCGGTATATAAAGAAGAACCTAGAATACAAACCTACATAGCCGTTAAAGCCGGCAGCAAAAACGACCCTGCCGATGCTACCGGGTTGGCTCATTACCTGGAACATATGCTGTTTAAAGGTACCGACAAGTTTGGCACAAAAGATTTTGAAAAAGAAACTATATTAATTAACAAAATAGACAGTTTGTACGAAGTGTACAGAAATACTATCGATGAATCCGAGAGAAAAAAAATCTACAAAAATATAGATAGTGTATCTTTTCTAGCTTCTCAGTTTGCCATTGCCAACGAATACGATAAAATGGTTGCGGGCATTGGAGCTAAAGGCACGAATGCCTATACCTCCGAAGAAAGAACTGTTTACATAAACAACATTCCCTCTAATCAACTAGAAAACTGGATTACCATTGAAGCGGAGCGTTTCAGAAACCCAGTGCTTCGTCTCTTTCATACAGAACTAGAAGCCGTTTACGAAGAAAAGAACATGAGTTTAGACCGAGATGGCGACCAAGCCTACGAAACCCTTATGCTAAACCTCTTTCCCAATCATCCTTACGGTACACAAACTACTATTGGCACAATAGAGCATCTTAAAAACCCCTCGCTTAAAAGAATCAAAGAATATTACGAAGCCTATTATGTGCCTAACAATATGGCCATCTGCATTTCGGGCGATATTGATCCCGATAAAACAATTAAACTCATTGAAGCTCACTTTGGATCTTTCAAAAATAAAGAGGTCTCCCCTCTTACACTCCCTGAAGAAAAAACAATTTCTTCTCCCATAGAAAAAGAAATAAGTGGCCCCGATGCCGAGTTTGTAATGATTGGATACCGATTACCCGGACAAGGCACAAAAGATGCTCTTATTGCAGAATTAATAAGTGCGATGTTACATAATGGCACAGCCGGACTATTCGACCTAAACCTTATACAACAACAAAAAGTGCTGGAAGCGTACTCCTATCTAAGTGTAATGAATGATTACTCTGCCCACATTCTAGAAGGTGTAACCAAGGAAAATCAAAAACTAGAAAACGTAAAAGAAATACTGCTTGCCGAAATTGAAAAAATTAAAAAAGGCAACTTTCCCGATTGGCTTCCACAGGCTGTGGCCAACGATTTTAAGTTGTCGCAACTAAAGCAATTACAAAATAATAATTCACGGGCACACCTCATGGTAGAAGCATTTTCAGCCAATATGCCCATAAACCAGTACATGGCTAAACCTTACGAAATGGCCAAAATTACCAAACAAGAAATTATTGATTTTGCCAATAAATATTACCAAAACAATTATGTGGTGGTTTATAAACGCGAAGGAGAAAAAAGCAATACAAAAAAAGTTGAAAAACCGTCTATTACTGAGGTATCTGTTAACCGAGAAGACGAGTCGCCCTTTCTTACAACTATTTTAGCAAACACCCCCAAAGAAATAGAACCCGTTTTTATTGATTATAATAAAGATATTAAAACACTCTCTTTAAAATGCACAGCCCCACTTTACTATTCAAACAATAAAGAGAACAAACTTTTTTCTCTATACTATGTAAACGAGATGGGCTCGAACCATAACCCCTTACTGCAATATGCCGTGAACTACTTAGAATTTTTAGGTACCACAAAATATACTGCCGAAGAAATAAAACAACAATTTTATCGCATTGGCTGCGAATTCCATGTTTCGTCTTCAGAAGACAGGACATATATTTATCTAGAAGGTTTGCAAGAAAATTTTGAGGAATCTATTCAACTTTTTGAACACTTGCTGGCTAATGCACAGCCTAATGAAGAGGCTCTTAGAAATTTAATTTCTGACGAATTAAAAGCACGAAGCGATAATAAAAAAAATAAAAGCTATATTTTTTGGAACGGCCTTATGAATTACGCCAAATACGGAGAAAAATCACCTTTCAATAACGTACTAAGTAATGAAGAATTAAAAAATATAACATCTGAACAACTTATAGAAGTTATTAAATTACTTACCGCATACAAACATAAAGTACTCTACTACGGTCCGGAAAGCATAGAGAATATTTCTACCTCTATAAATAAATGGCACAATCCAACCTCTCCTCTGCTTGAATTACTTCCCGAAAAAGAATTTGCACTTGAAGCCCATACCCAAACCAACGTATTTGTAGTAGATTACGATATGAAACAAGCCGAAATTCTTTTCTTCTCGAACGGAAAAAAATTCGACCCCCAACTAATTCCTATCACCACACTTTTTAACGAATATTTCGGAGGCGGAATGTCGAGTATTGTTTTTCAAGAAATACGCGAAGCAAAAGCACTCGCCTACAGTGCTTTTTCTACATTTAGTTTAGGTGCTAAAAAAGATAAAAACAATATTTGTTATGCTTACATTGGAACACAAGCCGATAAATTGCCCGAAGCCATGAAAAGCATGAACGAACTTTTGATAAACATGCCTAAATCCGATAAAAATTTTAAACTATCTGTAGATGCCGCCTTACAGAAAATACGCACCTCTCGTATAACACGAACCTCTCTACTATTCAACTTTATTGATAACGAAAGAAAAGGAATTACGCACGATACTCGTAAAGATATTTTTGAGCAACTTCCTAAATTTTCGTTTCAGGATTTAGAAAATTTTCATGCACAAAACATAAAATCGAATCATTACAACATAATGGTTTTAGGCAAGAAAAACGAACTCAACCTAAATACCCTAAAAAAATACGGAAAAGTAGAATTCTTAACTCTCGAACAAATTTTTGGATACTAAAAATAGAATGATAACTTTTGCCGGTAAAATTTTTCACAAACAATAAAATTAAAAAAGATGAGTAAAAAAATTAAAGTGAATAATCCTGTAGTAGAACTAGACGGAGATGAAATGACCAGAATAATATGGAAATTTATTAAGGACAAACTCATTCTACCTTACTTAGAAATTGATATAAAGTATTACGACTTAGGGATAGAATACAGAGACCAAACAAACGACCAAGTTACGATTGATGCTGCTGAAGCAATAAAAAAATATGGAGTGGGTATTAAATGTGCCACCATTACCCCAGACGAAGCAAGGGTAGAAGAATTCAAGTTAAAAAAAATGTGGAAATCACCCAACGGAACTATACGAAATATTGTGGGGGGAACCGTTTTCAGAGAACCTATCATTTGCAGCAATGTGCCACGCCTTGTTCCACATTGGACTCAACCTATTGTAATTGGTCGTCACGCACATGCCGATCAATACAAAGCCACCGATGTTGTTGTAAAAGGAAAAGGAACACTTACTATGACTTTTACCCCCGAAAATGGAGAAGCACAAACATGGGAAGTATTCAACTACAAAGGCGATGGGGTTGCCATGAGTATGTACAATACCGATGAGTCGATTTATGGATTTGCACACTCCTGTTTCAATCTTGCTCTTGATAAAGGATGGCCTCTTTACCTCTCCACCAAAAACACGATTCTTAAGGCATACGATGGAAGATTTAAAGACATTTTTCAAGAGGTGTACGAAAAAGAATTTAAAACCAAATTTTCCGAAAAAGGAATAGTGTACGAACACCGCCTGATTGATGACATGGTAGCCTCGGCTATGAAATGGAACGGAGGGTACGTATGGGCATGTAAAAACTACGATGGTGATGTACAAAGCGATACCGTGGCTCAAGGTTTTGGTTCTCTTGGTTTAATGACTTCTGTACTCATTACACCCGATGGAAAAACAGTGGAAGCAGAAGCTGCCCACGGAACCGTTACACGCCATTACCGCATGCACCAACAAGGCAAGCCTACCTCTACAAACCCTATTGCTTCTATTTTTGCATGGACAAGAGGATTATATTACCGTGGCAAATTTGATGGAAATAACGAATTAATTCGCTTTGCCGAAACATTAGAAAAAGTTTGCATTGAAACCGTAGAAAGCGGCAAAATGACCAAAGATTTAGCCGTATGTATTTACGGAAACGAAGTAGCATCCGACAAATACCTTACAACCGAAAACTTTTTAGAAGCTATTAATCAACTTCTTCAAAATAAATTAGCCTAAATAAAAATTTCCATAACCTTAAATAAACCCCTTTCTTAAAGGGGTTTATTTTTTTAGCCCCCTCACAAAAAAAACATTTAAATACTCCATTCGTTTGTTTGTTTTACATAAACATCATAACAAAAGGATAGCTTACTCTCCTAAGCAAAAATTATTTAGGTAATATATTTTTTATATATTTGAAAAGTAAACAAATTTTATATGGCAGTTAAAGAAGCATGGGGTTCTCGTATAGGTCTGATATTAGCAATGGCCGGCAATGCGGTTGGTTTAGGCAATTTTCTCCGATTTCCGGTTAAAGCCGTTCAAAATGGAGGAGGAGAATTTATTATTCCTTATTTAGTTTGTTTTTTTGTAATGGGGCTACCCTTGCTCTTTGTTGAATGGGGAATGGGACGATATGGTGGAAAATTTGGAGACCACTCTACCCCATTTATACTCAACAATATGACCAAAAAGAATTTTTGGAAGTACTTTGGAGTGTTCGGTATTTTTACCAACTTCGGAGTAATTGCATATTATACTTACATTGAATCATGGACTTTAGCCTACGTTTTCGAATCTATAAAGGGAACCTTTGTAGGAATGGACATTCAAGCCGTTGGCAACTTTTTTAATGAATATGTAGATATCAAAAGCGATGGAAGTATATTTAACTGGCCAATGAAAGCCATTATATTCTTCACTATCACATTGGCAATAAACATCTACATCTTATCTAAAGGATTAAGTGGGGGAATTGAAAAAGCAGCCAAAATTGCCATGCCCCTATTGCTAGTTTTTGGTTTATTTTTAGCAATAAGAGGACTAACTCTTGGCAAAACTGGCGAATGTGTTGGATGTGATTCTAATGTAGCATTAGCCTTTATTTGGGAGCCTAGTTTAAACGGTTTATGGAATTTTAAAACATGGCTAGAAGCAGCCGGACAAGTATTTTTTACCCTTTCGGTAGGAATGGGAACCATTCAGTGCTATGCATCTTACATTCGATCAAAAGATGATATTGCGCTAAATGCCGTTAGTGCAGGTTTTATGAACGAATTTGTAGAAATTGTATTGGGAGCTTCTATTGTTATTCCTATCGCAGTTGGGTACTTAGGGATGGATTGGGTAATGGAAAATGCAGGCTTTATGATGGCATTTAAAACTATGCCCTTTTTATTTGACAACTGGGGTGCTACCCTTGGTATTGCAGCTGGTGTAATGTGGTTTGGTTTGCTCTTTTTTGCAGGTGTTACCTCTTCTTTAGCTATGGGCACCCCATGGATGGGCTTTATGGAGCACGAATTTGACTGGAGCAGAAAAAAAGCAGCCTTTGTTTTTGGCTGCATAGTATTTGTACTGGCAATACCTCCCATCGTTTTATTCCAACAAGGCGTGTTTGATGAGTACGACTATTGGTCTGGAACCGTGTCGCTGGTTGTTTTTGCTTTAGCTGAGGTAATAATTTTTGGATGGGTGTTTGGAATAGATAAAGCATGGCATGAAGTTACACACGGAGCCGATATTAAAATACCTATTATTTTCAAATTCTTTATTAAATGGGTAACTCCTCTTTTTATTTCCGTTGTTTTTATTGGTGCCCTTATTAAACCCAATGGAGATCAATGGGCAGATGCATGGAATAGTTTTTCTTCCGGTAACGGATGGATTTTTGATAATGGAAGTATTCTAAATCAAATTTTTCGTTTTAATACTCCATCATCAGAACTTAAGTGGTTTGTTGAAGGCAGCCCTACCTCCTTATTTTTTGTAGATATGAGCAGACTTCTTTTAACTTTAACTTTTTTATTCGTGTGTTATTTAGTTTTCATTGCATCTAAAAAGAGAAAAAACAAAATTCCCGTAGAACATAAATAAACAAACATGTCAACTTCTGCTATTATAATGATGTTATTAGTACAAGGCACTGTTACTGCTATTACAGGCTACCTTTTTTATAAAGTATTAACAACAAAACCCAATCCAGAACCCGATTCCTATATAGAAAACGATTCAGACCCTCGGTAATTAAAGGATAAGCACATCTCTTTGTGGTGTGTGCAAACACACTGATTTTGTCCAACATTTTACTGATGAAAAAATTTATAAAAAACTATTTTGCATTTACTCGCAGAGAAAGCATTGGCGTTTCAGTTTTACTCCTAATCATTTCTATTCTTATCCTCTATCTTATGCTATCTAATAATGGCACAAAACTTATACCTACAGACTACAGTGAATTTGAAGAAGACATAAATCTTTTCGAAAGCCAAATAAAATTAAAAAATACCGTAAAAATTTCAGAAAACAATAACATAGAACCGTACCCCACCGACACCACTACACTATTTAATTTTAACCCGAATACGATTGATAGTTCTACATGGTTAAAACTTGGCTTTTTACCAAAGCAAGTAAAATCAATTTTTAATTACAAACGCAAAGGCGGTAAATTTTATTCTAAAAAAGATGTACAAAAAATGTACTCCATAGACTCGGTTATGTACAAAAAAATTGAGCCCTATATTCAAATACCCAATAGAGAGTACAAAACAATCTCACACTATGAAAACAAGAAAAAAGAATCAAATAACACCACCCAATTTCATAAAAAAACAAACCCTCTTAATTTAAATAAGGCTGATAGTTCTGAACTCAACACACTAAAAGGAATTGGCCCTGTGCTTGCGGCACGAATTATAAAACACAGAAACGAATTAGGTGGTTATATAAACAAATCCCAATTAAGCGAAATATATGGCCTAAAGCCTGAGGTTATTACACAAATTGAAAGTTTTGTATATATAGACCATTTGTTTTCTCCTAATAAAATAAATATTAATACGGCCACATACGAAATGTTAAAAAAACATCCTTATATAAATCATACGTTGGCTAACGCAATTGTGTCCTATCGCCAACAACACGGAGATTATAAAAAGGTAGAAGATGTTAGAAAAATACATTTGGTAACAGCCGAATTATATAGTAAAATTGCACACTATATTCGAACTGAATGAGCCTTGAAAACAAAATAAAAACAGTAATTCGCGATGTTCAGGATTTTCCTAAACAGGGCATCGTTTTCAAAGATATTACACCTATATTAAAAGACCCCTCCCTTTGCAAGGAAATAATACATGCCTTTGAAGATCAAATTCTCCAACTTAAACCCGATGCCATAATGGCTATAGAAAGCAGAGGTTTTTTATTTGGAATGATGATGGCCTTGCACTTTAATATTCCTTTTATTCCGGTTCGCAAAAAAGGCAAACTTCCCTATAAAACCATTTCATACAGCTATCATTTAGAATATGGTTCGGCCACCGTAGAAATTCACGAAGATGCCATTGCAAAAGGGAGCAAAGTTTTAATACACGATGATTTGCTTGCTACAGGAGGTACTGCAATTGCTGCCGCAGAATTAGTAAAAATGCAGGAAGGCGAAGTGGCTGGGTTTTCTTTTGTGGTTGCACTCGATTTTTTGAATGGTGCCAATCGTTTGAAAAAATATTCTAACAATATCTTTAGTCTTGTACATTATTAATTTTTTATTACCATGAATTTTGCTTTAACAGAAAACCAACAAATGATTGCACAAATGGTGCATGATTTTTCAGAAAAAGAAATACGACCTTATTTTATGCAGTGGGACGAAACGCAGGAATTTCCCCTCCCTGTTTTTAAAAAATTGGGTGAACTGGGATTAATGGGCGTATTAGTTCCTTTGGAGTACGGTGGTGCCGGAATGGGTTATTTAGAATATTCCACAGCCATTTCAGAAATTGCCAAAGTATGCGGTTCTATTGGTCTATCTGTAGCAGCCCATAACTCTTTGTGTACAGGGCATATTCTACAATTTGGAAATGAAGAACAAAAGAAAAAATATTTACCTAAATTGGCTACTGCCGAGTGGATAGGAGCATGGGGATTAACAGAACATAATACCGGATCTGATGCAGGAGGTATGAATACCACAGCCATAGAAGATGGAAATTATTGGATATTAAATGGTGCAAAAAATTTTATTACACATGGAAAATCGGGCAATGTTGCGGTAGTAATTGCACGCACAGGAAAAAAAGGCGACTCACACGGAATGTCAGCATTTATTGTAGAAAGAGGAACCCCAGGATTTACAGCCGGAAAAAAAGAAAACAAATTAGGAATGAGAGCCTCTGAAACAACCGAAATTATTTTCAGCGATTGCCGCATTCCTAAAGAAAACTTAATTGGAAAAGTGGGTGAGGGCTTTATACAAGCCATGAAAGTGCTTGATGGGGGTAGAATTTCTATTGCGGCATTAGCTCTTGGTATTGCAAAAGGAGCCTACGAGTGTGCATTAAAATATTCTAAAGAACGTGAACAATTCGGAAAACCCATTTCTCAATTTCAGGGTATTGCTTTTAAACTAGCCGATATGGCCACCGAAATTGAGGCTGCTGAATTGCTGATATTCCAATCGGCCTATTTAAAAAACAAAGGACAAAACGTAACTAAGATTTCGGCCATGGCCAAATACTATGCCTCTGAAATTGCCTGTAAAGCAGCCAACGAAGCCGTACAAATTTTTGGAGGCTATGGATATACCAAAGATTTTCCAGCTGAGAAATTTTATCGCGATTGTAAATTATGTACTATAGGAGAGGGGACTTCTGAAATTCAAAAACTGGTAATATCCCGACAAGAGCTTCGGTAAAAAACACTTTTTTTAATAACAGAAAAATAACGAATTTGAAATAAAAAACAAAACCCACAGCATGCTGTGGGTTTTGTTTTTATGCTTGTGCTGTGGGGCCTCCAAAATTTATGGGAACCGATGGTTGCTCCATTTCTTTTATCACACCATGCATTGCTTCAAACTTAGAAATATTTTCTCCTAAGGCATGGAGCAACCGTTTTGCATGCTGAGGAGTCATCAAAATCCGGCTTTTTACCTTTGCTTTTGGAACACCGGGCATCACTTTAATAAAATCTAGAACAAACTCCGAATTAGAATGACTGATGATGGCTAAATTCGAATAAATCCCTTCTGCAACATCCTCCGTTAACTCTATATTCAGGTGATTTTCCTGAGGTTGATTATTATTTTTTTCGTCTGCCATACGATTTATATTTCTGATTCTACTTCTTCTTTAGCAGAAAGTAGCTGTTCGTATTCTTCGTTAGAACCCACAACATAATTTTTATAATCGCGCAAACCTGTACCAGCAGGAATTAAATGCCCCACAATTACGTTTTCTTTTAAGCCTTCTAAGAAATCTACTTTACCACTAACCGCAGCTTCGTTTAATACTTTTGTTGTTTCTTGGAAAGATGCAGCCGAAATCCAACTTTTTGTTTGTAACGATGCTCGGGTAATGCCTTGTAAAACCTGATTAGATGTAGCAGGTATGGCCTCTCTTGCTTCAACCTGTTTTTTATCCATTCGTTTTAGTTTAGAGTTTTCATCTCTTAGTTTTCGTATGGAGATAATTTGCCCTGCTTTGAATGTATCAGAATCTCCCGAATCAACCACTACTTTTTTGCCGTAGATGTTGTCGTTTTCTTCCATAAACTCGCTCTTATTTACAATTTGTTGTTCTAAGAATGTGGTATCTCCCGCATCAACAATTT
The DNA here is from genome assembly GCA_013359255.1 of Flavobacteriales bacterium. Lineage (GTDB taxonomy): Bacteria > Bacteroidota > Bacteroidia > Flavobacteriales_E > Vicingaceae > BCD5. Next base: position 39,696 of record JABWCF010000016.1, on the reverse strand, counting down.
CAACTTTACGCATCATTTGTCTAACAATAACTTCAAAGTGTTTATCGTTTATTTTTACACCTTGTAAGCGATATACTTCTTGCACTTCATTTACCAAATACTCCTGAACAGCTGTAGGGCCTTTTATGGCAAGGATATCGTATGGAGCTATAGAACCTTCTGATAACTGGGCTCCTGCACGAATAAAATCGTTTTCTTGCACCAATACATGTTTGGCTAATGGGATCATGTATTTCTTTGTTTCTCCTGTACGAGATTCAACAATGACTTCCCGATTACCTCGTTTTATTTTTCCGAATGTAACAATACCATCTATTTCGGAAACTACAGCAGGATTAGAAGGGTTACGTGCTTCAAAAAGCTCGGTAACCCTAGGTAATCCGCCCGTAATATCACCAGATTTACCAGACAAACGAGGTATTTTAACTAAAATATCGCCACTGATAACTTTATCTTTATCGTTAATAGCAATATGTGCCCCAACAGGAACATTGTATGTTTTTAATACATCTTTTTTATTCAATACTTTTATTACCGGTATTTTCTTTTTATCTCTCGACTCGATAATTACTTTTTCCGTAAAGCCGGTTTGCTCGTCCGATTCTTCCCTATATGTTACCCCTTCTTCGAAGTTTTCAAACTCTATGGTTCCCGAAAATTCTGAGATAATGACAGCGTTATAAGGATCCCAATCGGCAATTAAATCGCCTTTTTTAACCTTTGCTCCATTTTTAACATACAACATTGCTCCATAAGGAATGATTGAGTTATAAAGCACAATGTTGGTGCTTGTATCAATAATTCTCATTTCACCCGAACGACCAATTACGATTTCGGCTTTTTCTTTGGTTTTGCTTTCTTTAGCAACTGTTTTTAGTTCTTCGAACTCTATTTTCCCTTCGTATCTGGCTTCTATTTTAGATTCTGATGTAATTTTAGAAGCTGTACCACCAACGTGAAAAGTACGTAGTGTTAATTGGGTGCCTGGCTCGCCAATAGATTGGGCTGCAATAACCCCAACGGCTTCGCCTTTTTGAACCATTTTTCCTGTAGCTAGGCTACGTCCGTAACATTTTGCACAAACTCCTTTTTTTGCTTCGCAAGTAAGTACAGATCTTATTTCTACTTCTTCAATAGGTGATGATTCTATGGCTGCAGCAATGTCTTCGTTTATTATTTCACCGGAAGCTACCACTAAATCTCCTGTTAGAGGATGATATACATCGTGAACAGAAGCTCTTCCTAAAATTCTATCCGATAAACTTTCTACTATTTCATCGTTGTTTACAAGTGCGGTCATTATAATACCTCTTAATGTGCCACAATCTTCGACACCTACAATTACATCTTGCGATACATCTACTAGTCTTCTTGTTAAATAACCGGCATCGGCTGTTTTTAGGGCTGTATCTGCTAATCCTTTACGTGCACCGTGGGTGGAAATAAAATATTCTAATATTGATAAACCTTCTTTAAAGTTAGATAAAATAGGGTTTTCTATAATTTCTTGAGCTGATGCTCCTGATTTTTGAGGTTTGGCCATTAAACCACGCATACCTGCAAGCTGGCGAATTTGCTCCTTAGAGCCTCTGGCACCAGAATCGAACATCATATACACGGAATTAAAGCCTTGTTTATCGTTCTTTAATCTGTCCATCAAAATATTAGTAAGTCGGGTATTGGTGTGTGTCCAGATATCGATGATTTGATTGTATCTCTCGTTGTTTGTAATGAACCCCATGTTATAGTTCGACATTACCTCTTCTACCTGAACAAGAGCGGCATCTATAAGTTTTTCTTTTTCTGCCGGAATAACCACATCAGACAAATTAAAGGAAAGACCTCCTTTAAACGCCATATCATAACCTAATGCTTTAATATCGTCTAAGAAACGAGCAGTTTTAGCATTGTTTGTTTTCTTTAAAATATCATGAATAATATCGCGTAAAGATTTTTTGGTTAATAAATCATTGATGTATCCTACCTCTTCAGGAACACACTTATTAAAAATTACACGGCCTGTTGTGGTTTCAATAATTTTATGAACGTATGTATCGGCCTCTTTTAAGCGAATACGCACTTTAATCCAAGCGTGCAAATCTAATTTTCCTTCGTTATATGCAATTACTACTTCTTCCGGAGAGTAAAACGTTTTTCCTTCTCCTTTCACAGGTTCTTCAGGCGTACTCTTTTTACCTTTAGTGATGTAATATAAACCCAACACCATATCTTGCGAAGGAACCGTAATAGGAGAACCATTAGCCGGATTTAAAATGTTATGAGATGCTAACATTAAAATTTGTGCTTCTAAGATAGCAGCATGCCCAAGCGGAACATGAACGGCCATTTGGTCACCGTCAAAGTCGGCATTAAATGCGGTACAAACCAATGGGTGTAAACGAATGGCTTTCCCTTCTATTAATCTTGGCTGAAAAGCCTGAATACCTAAACGGTGTAATGTTGGAGCACGGTTTAATAAAACAGGGTGTCCTTTCATTACATTTTCTAAAATATCCCAAACTACAGGATCTTTTTTATCTACTATTTTTTTAGCTGATTTTACGGTTTTAACAATTCCTCTTTCGATGAGTTTACGAATAATGAACGGCTTAAACAATTCGGCAGCCATGTCTTTCGGTAAGCCACATTCATGTAGTTGTAAATCGGGACCTACCACAATAACGGAGCGACCAGAATAGTCAACACGTTTTCCTAATAAATTTTGGCGAAAACGGCCTTGTTTTCCTTTTAACGAATCAGAAAGTGATTTTAAGGCTCTGTTTGATTCTGTTTTTACGGCACTCGATTTTCTGGAGTTATCCAATAGCGAATCTACCGCTTCTTGTAACATTCTTTTTTCGTTTCGAAGAATTACATCGGGAGCTTTTATTTCCAAGAGTCTTTTTAAACGATTGTTTCTAATAATCACTCTTCGGTACAAATCATTTAAATCGGAAGTAGCAAATCGCCCCCCATCTAATGGAACTAATGGGCGAAGTTCTGGTGGAATAACGGGCACTACTTTTATAATCATCCATTCAGGTCTGTTATCTGTATTTTTTTGAGAATTTCTGAATGATTCAACTACCTGCAAACGTTTTAGTGCTTCGTTTTTTCTTTGTTGCGATGTTTCTGTGTTGGCTTGGTGGCGTAGATTGTATGATAAGGAATCTAAATCTAATCGTTTTAGTAATTCATATAATGATTCTGCCCCCATCTTAGCAATAAACTTATTGGGGTCATTATCATCTAAATATTGGTTATCCTTGGGAAGAGCATCAACAATGTCTAAGTACTCTTCTTCAGTTAAAAAGTCAAGGTAATTAATAGGTTGACCTTCTTTATTTTTGGCCAAACCGGCTTGAATAACCACATAGCGTTCGTAGTAGATAATAGCATCAAGTCTTTTGGTTGGCAAACCTAATAGGTAGCCAATTTTATTGGGTAAAGATCGGAAATACCAAATGTGTGCAACTGGAACCACTAAATTTATATGTCCCATTCTTTCTCTTCGCACTTTTTTTTCTGTAACCTCTACACCGCAACGGTCGCAAACAATTCCTTTGTAACGAATTCTTTTATATTTACCGCAATGACATTCCCAATCTTTAACGGGTCCAAAAATTCTTTCACAAAACAAACCATCTCTTTCGGGCTTGTAGGTGCGATAATTAATAGTTTCCGGTTTTAAAACCTCACCAAACGATTTTTCTAAAATCATTTCGGGCGAAGCTAAACTTATGGTTATTTTCGAAAAATTGCTTTTTGCTTTTAATTCGCGCTTAAATGCCATAGTATAGTAGTTTTATTTATTTAATTGTTAAAAAAAGTATCTTGTACACCTCTTAATAGAGGTGTACAAGTATCGTTAATCTAAAGTAATATTTAGGGCTAAGCCTCTTAGTTCATGCAATAATACATTAAACGACTCGGGTATGCCTGGAGTAGGCATATTATCGCCTTTCACTATGGCTTCGTAAGCTTTTGCTCTGCCAACTACATCATCAGATTTAATGGTTAAAATCTCTTGTAAGATATTGGCTGCACCAAATGCTTCGATAGCCCAAACCTCCATTTCACCAAAACGCTGACCACCAAACTGAGCTTTACCTCCCAATGGTTGTTGTGTAATAAGTGAGTACGGTCCAATGGAACGGGCATGCATTTTATCATCTACCATGTGGCCAAGCTTAATCATGTAGATTACTCCTACCGTGGCTGGTTGGTGAAAACGGTCGCCTGTTCCTCCATCATAAAGATATGTTTTTCCGTAGCGAGGCACTCCGGCCTTATCTGTCCATTCATTGATTTGGTCAACAGAGGCTCCGTCAAATATTGGAGTAGAAAATTTCACTCCTAATTTAATTCCTGCCCAGCCTAAAACGGTTTCGTAAATTTGGCCAAGGTTCATACGCGATGGTACCCCAAGAGGATTTAAAACGATATCAACGGGAGTTCCATCTTCTAAAAATGGCATATCTTCATCTCGCACTATTTTTGCAACAATTCCTTTATTACCATGTCTTCCGGCCATTTTATCTCCCACTTTTAATTTTCGTTTTTGGGCAATATATACTTTGGCTAATTTTATAATTCCGGCAGGTAATTCATCTCCTATAGAAATCACATACTTTTTACGCTTGTAAACTCCTAAAATTTGGTTGGATTTTTTACGATAATTAAAAAGTATTTTTTTAATGGTTTCGTTTGTGTTTGCTTCGTTTGTCCAATTATTTCCATCAACCGAAGTATAATCGGCTACTTTTTGTAAAACTTTGGCATTAAATTTTGTTCCTTTAGAAATAATCTCTTCTTTGTAGTAATTATAAACTCCCTGACAGGTTTTTCCTTCAACCAATTTAAGCAGTTTCTCGATTAGAGTATTCTTAAGATCGGCCATTTCGTTATTAAATTCGGCATCGAGCTTATCTAAAATAACTTTTTCTTCGGCTTTTGCTTTACGGTCTTTTACTGCTCTGGCAAAAAGTTTTTTATCTATTACTACTCCGTAAATTGATGGCGGTACTTTAAGCGAGGCGTCTTTTACATCGCCAGCTTTATCTCCAAAAATAGCTCTCAGAAGTTTTTCTTCGGGTGTAGGGTCTGATTCTCCTTTAGGGGTGATTTTTCCTATTAAAATATCTCCTTCTTTTACCTCTGCACCAATTCTAATAAGTCCGTTTTCATCTAAATCTTTTGTGGCCTCTTCGCTCACATTAGGAATATCAGAAGTAAGTTCTTCTAAACCTCTTTTAGTATCGCGAACGTCTATTGAAAATTCTTCGATGTGTAGCGATGTAAAAATATCATCTCTCACTACTCTTTCTGAAATAACAATAGCATCTTCAAAATTATATCCTTTCCATGGCATAAAAGCCACTTTCAGGTTTCTTCCTAAAGCTAATTCTCCTTTTTCGGTGGCATACCCTTCGCATAATATCTGCCCCTTTACTACTTTATCGCCTTTTTTCACGATGGGTCTTAGAGAAACACATGTATTTTGATTGGTTTTCCTGAATTTAACAATATCGTAGGTTACAGCGTCTCCATCAAAACTTGCTATTTTATCTTCATCAGACATTTTATATTTAATAACAATTTTATTTCCGTCAACGTAATCTACAACACCTTCAGTTTCTGCCTCTAGTAATACTCTAGAATCTTTGGCAATTTGTTCTTCTAATCCTGTGCCAACAACGGGAGCTTGCGGACGAAGAAGCGGAACCGCTTGACGTTGCATATTTGACCCCATTAAAGCACGGTTTGCATCATCGTGTTCTAAAAAAGGAATTAATGAGGCGGCAATGGAAGCTATTTGATTTGGGGCAACATCCATTAATGTGAGCTTATCCGGCTCTACGATGGGAAAATCTCCTTCATACCTAGCTTTAACTCTATTGGTTAAAAAAGTGCCTTTTTCGTCTATTTTGGCATTGGCTTGTGCTATGGTTTGGTTATCTTCTTCTTCTGCACTTAGGTAAATAACATTTCTTGATAAATCTACTTTGCCTTTATTTACCATTCTGTAAGGGGTTTCTATAAATCCCAAACGATTTACCTTAGCAAACACGCAGAGAGAAGAAATAAGTCCAATATTTGGTCCTTCAGGTGTTTCAATTGGGCAAAGTCTTCCGTAGTGTGTATAATGAACGTCTCGGACTTCAAACCCTGCTCTTTCTCTAGATAATCCACCTGGTCCTAATGCCGACATTCTTCTTTTATGGGTAATTTCGGAAAGCGGATTAGTTTGGTCCATGAACTGAGAAAGCTGATTAGTCCCAAAAAACGAATTGATAACAGAGGAAAGTGTTTTTGCATTAATTAAATCGGCCGGTGTAAACACCTCGTTGTCTCTTACGTTCATTCGCTCTCGTATTGTACGAGCCATACGTGCTAAACCTACGCCAAATTGAGAATAAAGTTGCTCTCCAACCGTGCGTACTCTTCTATTGCTTAGGTGGTCAATATCATCCACGTTTGCTTTAGAATTTATAAGTTCTATTAAGTACTTTATAATACAAATGATATCATCTTTTGTAAGTACTTTTGTTTCTTGTGGAGTACTTAAGCCAAGTTTTTTATTTATTCTGTATCTGCCTACCTCTCCTAAGTCATAACGTTGTTCAGAGAAGAATAGCTTATCAATGATTCCTCTTGCTGTTTCTTGGTCTGGTGGTTCTGCATTTCTTAACTGGCGGTAAATATGCTCTACGGCTTCTTTTTCAGAGTTTGAGGGGTCTTTTTGAAGTGTATTATATATAATTCCAAAATCTGTGGAATTTATATCTTCTCTGTGCAGAAGTATGGTTTTTATATTGGCATCAACGATTTGGTCAATGTGTTCATCTTCCAAAATGGTTTCGCGATCTATAATAATTTCGTTTCTTTCAATTGAAACCACTTCACCGGTATCTTCGTCTACAAAGTCTTCTATCCATGTTTTTAGAACTCTTGCGGCAAGTTTACGACCTACTACTTTTTTGAGACCTGACTTACTTACTTTTACTTCTTCGGCAAGGTTAAAAATTTCTAAAATATCTTTGTCGCTCTCGAAACCAATTGCTCTTAAGAGTGTTGTAACCGGAAGTTTCTTTTTACGGTCGATGTACGCATACATCACGTTATTAATATCGGTGGCAAATTCTATCCAAGAACCTTTAAAAGGTATTACTCTTGCAGAATATAATTTAGTGCCATTTGCGTGGCGGCTTTGACCAAAAAACACTCCTGGAGATCTGTGCAACTGAGAAACAATGACTCTTTCTGAACCATTAATAACAAAAGTTCCTCTAGGTGTCATATAGGGGATTGTTCCTAAGTAAACATCCTGAACGATGGTTTCAAAATCTTCATGTTCGGGGTCTGTACAATATAATTTTAGTTTCGCTTTTAATGGAACGCAGTAGGTTAATCCACGCTCTATACATTCGTTGATTGAATAACGGGGAGGATCGACAAAATAATCTAGAAATTCGAGTACAAATTGGTTACGGGCATCGGTAATCGGATAGTTTTCACTAAACACCTTGAATAAACCTTCATCAGTGCGGTTTTCATGCGTAGTATCTATTTGAAAAAAATCTTTAAAAGATTGTAACTGTACTTCAAGGAAATCGGGGTAAGCAAGTTGTTTGGTTGCAGTAGCAAAATTGATACGTTGGTCTTTCTTGGCTAGCGAAGCGCTCATTACAAAAGGGTATTAAAAGTGGTGTCCGAATATAACAACAAAAGGGTTTAGGTCCCTCCAGACTTGAGGACCTAAACCTTTAGTATAAAAGGGAGTTATTTGGTTTACTTAACTTCAACCTCAGCTCCGGCTTCTTCTAATTGTTTTTTAATTGATTCTGATTCTTCTTTCGAAACACCTTCTTTTATTGGTTTTGGTGCTCCGTCAACTAAATCTTTTGCTTCTTTTAAACCAAGACCGGTAAGATCTTTTACGATTTTAACAACGCCTAATTTTTGAGCACCGCCACTTTTAAGTATTACATCGAAAGATGTTTTTACTTCAGCCACTTCGCCACCACCACCTGACGGAGCTGCTACTGCAACTGCGGCTGCGGCTGGTTCAATACCATATTCAGATTTTAAGATATCTGCTAAATCGTTTACTTCTTTTACAGTTAGGTTTACTAACTGTTCTGCTAGAGCTTTTACGTCTGCCATTGTATTTAATTTTAATTGGTTAATTATTAATTTTTAATTGTTGTTTTTAGTTTGCTCGGTCTTGTAATGTTTTCACTAAACCGGCAATTTTGTTTTTTCCTGATAATAAACCTGAAATAACATTTTTTGCAGGAGATTGAAGCAACATAACAATATCGCCAATAAGTTCTTCGCGAGATTTTAAGTTGGCTAGTGTTTCCAATTGGTTATCACCAATAAAAACAGCTTCATCAATATATGCTCCTTTTAGAACCGGTTTGTCGTTTTTCTTTCGAAATTCTTTAATGATTTTTCCGGGGGCATTTCCCACTTCGGCAAACAGAATTGAACTATTTCCTTTTAACACATCGTAAAGGCCTTCGTAATTTCCGTTTGCTTGCTCCATAGCTTTTTTAAGCAATGTATTCTTTACCATGTGTAATTTCACGTTTTTGCTGTTACACATTCTTCTTAAAGAACTTGTTTTTTCAGCATCTAACGCGGAAATATCTGCAATGTAAAGTACATTATTACTATTGAGCTTTTCTGTTAGCAGGGCTATTGCGGTATTCTTTTGTTCCCTGTTCATTTTTTGTTTTTTAAATTTAATTTACTTTTTTCTGGAAGCATTATGATTTAACTAGTTCATGTTTTTCACATCAACTATTACACCTGGACTCATAGTACTGGAAAGCGTAACACTCTTTACATATGTACCTTTTGCCGATGTGGGTTTTAATTTTACAATGGTTTGAAGCAGTTCTTTTGCATTATCTGCGATTTTTTCTGCATCAAATGATACTCGACCAATGCTAGCATGTACAATTCCGGTTTTATCTACTTTAAAATCTATTTTACCAGCTTTTACATCGGTAACTGCTTTACCTACTTCAAGGGTAACGGTACCTGATTTGGGATTTGGCATTAATCCTCTTGGACCTAATACTTTACCTAAAGCACCCACCTTGCCCATTACACTGGGCATGGTAATAATTACGTCAATATCTGTCCATCCGCCTTTAATTTTTTCTACATACTCATCTAATCCTACGTAATCTGCTCCTGCAGCCTTAGCCTCCGCTTCTTTATCGGGCGAAACTAATGCTAACACACGAACTGTTTTACCTATTCCATGTGGCAAAGCTACCGTTCCTCTTACCATTTGGTTTGCTTTTCTAGGGTCAATACCTAAACGAATATCTAAGTCTACAGAGGCGTCAAATTTTGTAAAGGTAATTTGTTTCACAATTTTTGATGCGTCTTCTATAGAATACACATTATCAGGATTATATTTTCCTAATGCTGCTTTTTTGTTTTTTGTTAATGTGGCCATAATTCTTACTTCTTTTTACATTTAAAATGGAGCATCACCTTTCACGGTAATTCCCATGCTGCGAGCTGTTCCTGCAACCATACTCATTGCCGATTCTATTTTAAAGCAATTTAAATCGGGCATTTTATCTTCAGCAATTCTTTTTACGTCTTCCCAAGAAACGCTAGCTACTTTTTTTCTGTTTGGTTCTGCCGATCCTGATTTTAGTTTTGCCGCATCTTTTAGCTGTACTGCTACGGGTGGGGTTTTTACAATAAAATCGAATGATTTATCGGCATAAACCGTAATTACTACGGGTAGTATTTTTCCTGGTTTATCTTGTGTTCTGGCATTAAATTGCTTGCAAAACTCCATTATATTTACCCCTTTAGAACCTAAAGCAGGTCCTACGGGTGGAGATGGATTAGCGGCTCCTCCTTTGATTTGCAATTTAATCATTCCAGTTATTTCTTTTGCCATACGTTTATTTTTTTTAAGATTCTTTTTCTACTTGCAAATAGCTAAGTTCCAAGGGTTGTTTTCGTCCGAAGATTTTAACCATTACTTCAAGTTTTTTCTTTTCTTCATTAATATTTTCGATAGTTCCGGTAAAACCGTTGAAAGGTCCATCGATTACCTTTATTGACTCACCTATAATAAACGGTATATTGAGTTCGGCCTCGGTATCGGCTAACTCATCTACTTTTCCAAGTATCCGGTTAACTTCTGATTGGCGGAGTGGAAGCGGAACTCCTCCTTTTTCGGCACCTAAAAACCCTATAACACCATTTATATTTTTAATAATATGTGGCACTTCTCCGGTAAGTTCTGCCTCTATAAGAACGTATCCCGGAAAAAAACTTCTTTCTTTACTTACCTTTTTTCCATTCCGAATTTGGTAAATCTTTTCGGTTGGAATGAGTACTTGAGAAAGGTTTTCAGAAAGGCCATTTCTAGCAATTTCGTCTAAAATAGCTTCTTTCACTTTTCTTTCTTTTCCGCTAATGCTTCGAACTACGTACCACTTTTTTGATTCTGCCGCCATAATAATTACTTCAATTAAAATATGCTGTAAATGAATTCCATTAGCTTGTTAAAAGAAGAATCCATCACAAAAACAATAAGTGCAATAATAACCGATGCAACCAACACAATTAGCGAACTACTTTGCAATTCACTCCATGTGGGCCATGATACCTTATTCAGAAGTTCATCTACTGACTCGTCTATATATGCCCTAATTTTTGACATTCGTTTGTTTTTTAAATTTGGGTCTCCTGCACGGGCACCTGGATTCGAACCAAGATCAACGGTTTTGGAGACCGCTATTCTACCATTGAACTATGCCCGTAATGTTGTTTGTTTTTTATGCCAAGAAAGGCATTCCGAAAACGGAACACCTTTTTTAGCTTATTATTTGTCTTTCTTATTTAATAATTTCAATAACCTGGCCTGCTCCAACTGTTCTTCCTCCTTCTCTTATAGCAAAACGAAGTCCTTTGTTGATTGCCACCGGCACAATTAATTTTACTGTAATGGTTACATTATCTCCGGGCATAATCATTTCTCGGCCTTCTCCCAAGTATATTTCGCCAGTTACGTCTGTTGTACGTAGGTAAAATTGTGGGCGGTATTTATCGTGAAACGGAGTATGACGACCACCTTCTTCTTTTTTCAATACATAGATTTCGGCCTTAAATTCGGTATGAGGTGTGATAGAACCTGGTTTAGCAAGAACCATTCCTCTCCAAATATCTTTCTTTTCAACACCGCGTAATAGTAAACCTACGTTATCTCCAGCCTCTCCTCTATCGAGTAGTTTTCTGAACATTTCTACACCTGTAACTGTAGATTTCATATTCTCATCTCTCATCCCAATAATTTCAATTTCTTCGCCTACGTTGATAACACCTGTTTCAATACGACCTGTGGCTACAGTACCACGACCTGTAATGGTAAACACGTCTTCTACGGGCATTAAGAAAGCTTTATCTACATCTCTGGGAGGTACGGGAATAAAAGAATCAACAGCATCCATTAATTCTTCAACTGTTTTAACCCATTTATCGTCTCCATTTAATGCACCTAAGGCAGAGCCTCTAATAATAGGGGTTTCATCACCAGGGAATTCATAAAAATTCAAAAGTTCTCTTATTTCCATTTCTACAAGGTCTAGAAGCTCAGCATCATCTACCATGTCAACTTTGTTCATAAACACAACGATGCGAGGCACACCAACCTGACGAGCCAAAAGAATATGTTCTCTTGTTTGTGGCATTGGACCATCGGTAGCGGCTACAACTAAAATAGCTCCGTCCATTTGGGCGGCACCTGTTACCATGTTTTTAACATAGTCAGCATGGCCAGGGCAATCTACGTGAGCGTAGTGGCGATTTTTTGTTTGATACTCTACATGCGATGTATTAATGGTAATACCTCTCTCTTTTTCTTCCGGAGCGTTGTCGATAGAAGAAAAGTCTCTAACTTCTGCAAATCCTTGCTTTGCAAGAACAGTGGTAATAGCAGCGGTTAATGTAGTTTTACCGTGGTCTACGTGACCAATAGTTCCGATATTAACGTGCGGTTTAGAACGGTCGAATGTTTCCTTAGCCATGAGTTTTATTGTTTTTTATTGTTTATTATTTGGTTTAACTTATATTTCATTTTTATTCTTTAGAGCCAATGACGGGACTTGAACCCGTGACCTCTTCCTTACCAAGGAAGTGCTCTACCACTGAGCTACATCGGCATGAAGCAGCGAGCAGTGTTTTATTTTTAGCATAAAAGCTACCCTGCTTATTACAATTTAGAGCGGAGAACGAGATTCGAACTCGCGACCCTCAGCTTGGAAGGCTGATGCTCTACCAACTGAGCTACCTCCGCATTTTTTTTGTATTTGGTTACTTTATTTTTCTCAACTTTTAAAGAACGTTTTTCTTTCAATGTACGCTTCAAAACAATTTGTGGGGAGTGATGGATTCGAACCACCGAAGGTATAAACCAGCAGATTTACAGTCTGCCCCATTTGGCCACTCTGGTAACTCCCCTACTTTTCTAAATCTTCTGCCCAGAGCCGGTGGAGGGATTCGAACCCCCGACCAGCTGATTACAAATCAGCTGCTCTGGCCAACTGAGCTACACCGGCAAAGAACGTATTTACTACTACCCCTTTTTTTTAAGGACTGCAAATGTAGTAAAAAATAAATACGTTTCAAAAAAATGAAAAAAACTTTTTTGTTTTTTTCATTTTTTTGCTTATCAGGTAGTTCTCACTTTTTTTCTTTGTGTTTTTTAATTTGCTTAAGTAGCGCCTCTGATACAGAGTCTACCGCTTCTTCAAAAGTTTTTGATTGCTTTTTGGCAAACAAATCGTTGCCAGGTATATTCAACTTAATTTCTGCTATTTTATTCTCATCGCTGCTGGTTTTTTGCAATTTCAGAAACACTTCAGCTCCTTCAATTTTATCGTAAAATTGGGTCAGTTTATCCATTCGTTTTTGGATGAATGTAAGCAATTTCTTGTCTGCATCAAAATGTATTGATTGCACTTTTACCAGTACTTTCATAATGTTTCCTCCTTCTTTTTATGCCTTTGGGTGGGCTTGTTTATATATGTTTTTTAATTTTTCTATTGAATTGTGTGTGTACACTTGAGTGGCCGCTAAACTACTATGCCCGAGCAATTCTTTTATTGCATTTATATCCGCACCATTGTTAAGCATATGCGTTGCAAAGGTATGCCTAATTACATGTGGGCTCTTTTTGCTTAGGGTGGTTACCTCGCTTAAATATTTATTTACTATTCTGTACACAAACTTAGGATACAGTGGGCTTCCTTTGCTCGTAAGCAACATTTCTTCATATTCGGTGTTTGGAAATTTTGCATTTCGAGCTTCAATATATTCTTTTACTATTTCTAATAAGTAATGATTAAAAGGGATAATTCTTTCCTTATTGCGCTTTCCTAAAACTTTAACTTTAGATTCTGTTATATCTACATCTTGCATTTTTATTCCTATTAACTCACTTAAACGAATTCCTGTATTGTACAAAAATTCCAAAATCATACGATCTCTTGTGCCATTAAAGTCCTCGGAAAATAAGCCTTTCTGAAGCAAGTTGTTCATGTTACTTTCGGGAACATAGGTTGGCAAACGCTTAGGTATTTTGGGTGCTATTACCTTTAACATTGGATTGGTTTGTACTACATTATTCTTTATTAAAAAATTAAAAAATGATTTTAATGCGGATAGTTTTCTATTGATTGTTTTTGCTTCATTTTTGTTTTCCATTAAATACGCAACCCAAGAACGCACAATATGATGGGTACAAAGAGAAATATCGATTAGCGAAAATTCTTTTTGCAAAAATTGTTGAAAGGTAAATAAATCGTTTTTGTATGCAGCTATGGTATGCTTAGAATACCGTTTTTCTGTTTGCAGGTAGATTATAAAGGAACTTACAGGCATAAAAAAAGGCAAGGTAGTTTTTACAAATTTCGTAAAAACTACCTTACCTTTTTGGGTATTTATATTAAAAAATGTTAAGCTTCTTCTTTTCTACGCAATCCTTGTACGTACACCGCTTTTATAATTTCTTGTCTGCGGATAATAGAAGGCTTTGTAAAATGTTGTCTTTCTCTTAGTTCTTTTACCACTCCGGTTTTTTCAAACTTTTTTTTATACTTTTTTAGTGCTTTTTCAATGCTTTCGCCTTCTTTAACTGGTACTACTATCATGTTTTTTAAATTAAATAGGTTGCGAAATTACTGAATTTGTTTTAAGTTGCAAACTTTATTTATAAAATACGTTAGATATAAAAAAAATATTGGCTCTGGTTATATCTTTAGGTGCAATTTCATTTTAAATATCTAATTTTTCAGTTTGTTACCCTACTTGCAGGCGTTGTACTTATATTTTTCAGGATTATCGGTATAAAGGGCATTTATACCTGTTATTTTAAAAATATCCCTATTATCCTCGTCTATTTCTCTATGTATAAACCATTTTAATAAAGGGAATCCAATTTCTGGATATCCTGACCTATTACTTTCCAAAGCAGACTCTCCTCCTCTGGCCACCAATAATAATTGATTATTATCGTTTATATTTACCAATTTAAGCACTGCGTAATAAGCCACATCATCTTCGTTATCTGTTATCATGTAATAATCCGATAAATCGGTTTTATATTTTTTCAGCTGAAAAAAATTCACCCCTCCATTTTGGCAATTTTCTTGAACGAAATACCCCTCTTCGCTTTCGTTCAATTGAGTGTATTTTGAAGAATACACTTCAAATTTTTCATTTCCGGGAATTGTGCAAATTAAACCAGTTTCCCATACCATATTTTCCTTAGACCATCTCCATGTTAATTGGTAAGAGAGATTAATTTTTACTTCGTTGTATTTATCGTCTAAAAAGGTTTCTGTATATATACTTCTGCTATTATGTGATAAAAAAATGGTTGGAGGAGATCCTTCTTTTTCAATAAACTTCAATTCCTCTTTTACGTAAGGTATAGTAGTTTCGTTTTCGGTGTGAAAGTTTGATTGGGATTTTATTTGTGTAGGATAAAGTGTATTTTTTCCATCATATAAAATAATCTGTTCGTTTGTAAAAGTTTCCATTCCTTTAAACTTTTCGTTTGTGAGTAAAAAATCATTGGAATGATCGAGCAAAAAATCGCAAGCATGACTGAAGTTTCCTTTAAAAAAAGTAGTATTAAGCCCCTGCTCTCTTATGTTATTGTACAAAGCGGAATATTTCTCGTTTTCAGAAATGTTTTCAACCAATTCTTCATATCCCATACAAATAGAATATTTGCAATTTAATTGCCACTCATCAAATGTTTCTATAAAGTTATAAATTACCAAACTACTATCAGAGTTTATAAAAAATATTTCGCCTTCAATTTCAAAACCTGAAGTATTTTTCTCAACTTCTGTTCGCTCCTTTTTTACCCATTCTAAAAATTGTTGAGGCGTATTTACAGTATTTCTGTTTTCAATTATATTAGCTGTATTTGGTTCTGATGAAGAATTACAAGCAAAAGATAAAATGCAAACAGTGAAGCAGACATAGGCAAAATTCTTGAATAGCCGCATAAAAAAAGATCAATTTTTCTTAAACAAATAGCGGGTAATAAAAATACCGGTGCTTTTATCGGCACTGTATACACCTGGGGTTACTGCTACAAGTTCCCAACCTTCTTTGTAGAGCTGAGTAATTTTGTCTGTAATTTGTTGGTCGTTTTTACGAATGTTTCCAAAATTGATGCCCACCATGCTAAAAAAATTCTCCATACCCTGTTCCGATAAATTTCCTTTTTCATCAGTCATAATCATCCTTGAACGTCCCAAGCCTCCTGGAACAACCGATTCTACTGTGGTAATTTGTAAAAACTCTTGAGAATAAGAGTAAACCACACTAAATATGGCAAGAATTAAAAAGCATAATTTTTTCATAAGATTGGTTTTTATTTGGGTTTATTTTTTTCGCAAATATCGATACATAAACCTTAAATCGGAATTTTATGGTATGTTTAAAGAGAAAAGAAGTCTTTTAAGTTTCATTGCAGTTGGGTTAGTATTGCTATGCTGGCTTCTTTGCCTACCTGCTCCTCTTTTTAATGAGCCTTATAGTACCGTTGTTTACGACCGTAACAACGAACTTGCCGGAACTCTTATTGCCAGTGACGGACAGTGGCGATTTCGTAATTCATCCTCTTTGCCTCATAAGGTTTCTACCTGTATTGTATTTTTTGAAGATGAATATTTTTATTTTCACCCCGGTATAAATCCCTTATCGGTAGCAAGAGCATTTTGGCAAAATTTAAAATACAAAAAAATTACAAGTGGGGGTAGCACATTAAGTATGCAAACCATCCGCTTAGCTCGTAAAAATAAAAAAAGAACCCTTATCGAAAAATTAATTGAAGTGTTTATAGCTACCCGCCTAGAATTAACTTATTCTAAAAAAGAAATACTTCAGTTATACGCCAATAATGCACCGTACGGAGGAAATATTGTGGGCTTAGAAACCGCTTCGCAGAAATATTTCGGAAGAAGTTCGGATAATCTATCGTGGGCTGAAGCAGCTTTGCTAGCCGTACTTCCCAATGCTCCCTCATTAATTTTTCCCGGAAAAAATCAGCGATTACTAATAAAAAAAAGAAATAAACTACTTACCAAACTGTATCTCAAAAAAAAAATAGACCTTCTTACCTTTCAGTTGGCATGTTCCGAATCGCTTCCCTCTAGTGTATTGTCTTTTCCAAAATGGGCACCTCACTTTTCAACCCTGATATATAAAGAACAAAAAAGTAAAACCATATACTCTACTATAGATAACCGTTTACAAAAAAAAGTAAACGACATTATTTTAAAACACAGCATAGAATTACAACAAAACGAAATACAAAATATGGCTGCATTAGTAGTTGATGTGGAAACAGGACAAGTACTTGCATATGTAGGAAACAGCCCCTCGGCCGGAAAAGAAAACGAAGGTGATGTTGATATAATTAAAGCACCCCGAAGCCCCGGAAGTATCTTAAAACCCCTTTTATTCGCTTCGATGCTTGATGAAGGCTCTTTGCTTCCTGATATGCTTATTGCCGACATTCCCACTCAAATATCGGGCTACTCGCCAAAAAATTTCGATTTGGAATACGATGGAGCCGTGCCATCTAAAAGGGCTTTAGCACGTTCATTGAATGTTCCGGCCGTTAAATTGTTGCAAGAGCATGGCATAGAAAAATTTCATCTTCTGCTAACTCAAAAAATAAAGTTCAGTACCATTCAAAAAAATGCAGCCCATTACGGACTTTCCATCATATTGGGAGGGGCTGAAAATACCTTGTGGGAATTAGCCGGATGCTATGCCTCTATGGCTCGCACATTAAACCACTATGCAAAATACAATGGGAAATACAATTCTTATGATTTTCGTTTTCCAACATACGAAAAAGAAAACCACAAGAATTCTTTACGTATAAATTATCCCGTGTTTTCTGCCGGATCCATTTATCAAACCTTCGAAGCCTTGGCAGAAGTGAATCGCCCCGACCTTGAATCGGGTTGGATACACTACCACTCTAATCAAAAAATTGCTTGGAAAACAGGTACCAGTTTTGGATTTCGCGATGCCTGGGCCATTGGCACCACGGCCAAATATGTGGTAGCCGTTTGGGCAGGCAATGCCGATGGCGAAGGAAGAAAAGGCTTAAGTGGTATCTCTGCAGCAGCCCCTGCTCTCTTTGATATTTTTAGTGCATTACCCTCCTCGCCTTGGTTTGAAAAACCATATGATGAGTTTAAAACAATAAAAACATGTAGACAAAGTGGTTTTAAAGCCTCTCCACTTTGCCCCGATACTTTAGCCTCTGAAGTATTGCCTAAAGGAGTAAAAACAAAGATATGTTCCTACCATACCATTGTACACTTAAGCAGTAACGGACTACATCGGGTAAACAGCTACTGCGAAAATCCGGAAAATATGCAGCATAAAGCATGGTTTGTATTACCTCCTGTAATGGAGTTCTATTTTACTAAAAGAAACCCATGGTATCAAAAAACTCCTCCATACCGGAGTGATTGCCCCCCCTCGGCAGAAAAAAATAACATGGAATTAATCTATCCAAAAGAAACATCTAGAATCTATATTCCTAAAGAGATTGACGGAAAACCCGGAAAAGTTATATTTGAAGCAGCACACCGAAATGTTAATATTACTATTTTCTGGCATCTAAATAATACCTTTGTCGGCAGCACAAAAAACTTACACCAAATTGCTCTTTACATTACAGAAGGAAAATATACCCTTACGCTTATTGACGAAAATGGGGAAAGTATTTTAAAAAAAATTATGATAGAAAATAAAAAATAATTCTAAAACACATTAAAATGAAAAGGAAAATTCAACTACTTGTGCTGATGATTTTTCTCTACACCACTTCGTTTTCTCAGCATACCAAAAATTTTCGCATTGCTTTTTACAATGTAGAAAATTTATTTGATACCATAGATAATCCCAATACCAACGACAACGATTTTTTACCAAGTTCCACACACCAATGGAATACTCAAAAATATAATACAAAAATTAAAAATTTAAGTAGCGTAATTGCTGCTATGAGCAATAATGAACTGCCCGAAATTGTAGGTTTATGCGAAGTTGAAAATGAGATGGTACTCGAAGATTTAATAAACTCCAATCCTTTAAAAAACGGAAATTATAAAATTATACACAGTAACAGCGAAGACCCACGCGGAATTGATATTGCTCTTATTTATCGCCCAAACGAAGTAAACTACCTTAAACACAATTACATTAGAATTCCTAAAAACGATACCATGAAACTTCGCACTCGCGATATACTTTATTTTAAATATACAACCATACGTAACGATACGGTACACTTATTTGTAAATCACTGGCCATCGAGATTGGGAGGTGAAGCAAATAGCGAACCTAAAAGAATATGGGCAGCACAAACATTAAAATTTTATTGCGATTCTATTTATAAATCGTCTCCCAATGCAGCTTTAATTATTACTGGTGATTTTAACGATTACCCTACCAACAAAAGTATTTCGGAGGTATTGAATGCAACAGGCAATAAAAAAAGCAGAAAACACAAACTGCTTAACCTCATGTACAGCGAACACTTAAACAAAAAAGGCACTTATTATTTTAACAAGGAGTGGGGTTGTTTAGACCAGTTTATTGTTTCATTTTCTATAGTTCGAAAAACAAGTATATTAAAGTTGGTATATAAACAACATCAAATTTTTAGTAAAGACTGGCTGTTGCAAACCAACAGCAAAGGCGAAACATTTCCTTTTAAAACATTCAATGGAAAGAATTATACAGGAGGTTATTCCGATCACCTTCCCATACTTTTGGATCTTAGAATAAAATAAAAAAATTACCAGCTTCCACCAGCTCCTCCTCCACCAAAGCTGCCTCCTCCAAAACTACGAGAACTTCCGCCCCACGAAGAAGAGCCACCTCCAGAAAACCCTCCTCCCCCATAAAAAATAGATCCCCCTCTTCTGCCGGCACTCGAGATAGTTCCATATTTTCTTGAACGATAAACGGCTAATGCAACATATATAGCTATGATGAGAAAAAAAACAATTAAACCCGAAATTTGAGGAGTTCTATCTGGTTCATATGTTTTAAATTCGCCCGTAGCAATACCCATAATTATGTTTACAGCAGCATCTACTCCTTCAAAATATGCCTTTTTCTTAAATAGGGGTATCATTTCATTTTGCACAATATCCCAGCAAATTGCATCGGGCAAAGCCCCCTCAAGGCCATATCCACTGGCAATAAAGGCCTCTCCTTTTCCATCTATTTCTTTTGGTTTTACTAAAATAACAACTCCGTTATTGAAATCTTTATTTCCAACACCCCATTTTTCTCCAATCTGTTGTGCAAAGGCCGACTTGTCATATCCGCATAAATCAGAAACGGTAATTACTAAAATTTGAGTGGAATTCGTATCGCTGAATATTCCTATTTTATTCTCCAATTCATTTTTTTGAGCTATTGTAAATACATTGGCCAAATCATTTACAAAACGAGCAGGAGTAGGCTTTTCCGGGAAACATTCCTTGGCTGAAACCATTTTTAGTGAAAAGAACAAGGAGAAAACAAAAGCCACCAAAATGGCTCTTAAGATAATGCAATTACTTACTATTTTTTTACTTCCCTCCTTCATTTAGTTTCCTCCAAAAGAAATTTCATCGCTTAGTTCATTCTGATCGGTTTGGCTTTTATATGGAAAATGTTTTTTCAACTGTTCGCCCGCCATCATGATTCCTTCGGATAAACCTTGAGTAAATTGTTCTTGTTTAAAACATTGTATCATGTGGTTTCGCACTTCGTTCCAAAAGTCTTCCGGCACTTTTTTATTGATTCCCTCATCGCCCAAGATGGCCAGTTTATGGTCGTTTACAGACAAATAAAAAAGTACACCATTACGCTGCTGGGTTTGATGCATTTTTAGTTTTTCAAAAATGTGTATTGCATGTTCTAGAACATTTTCTTTACACCTTTTTTCTATATGTACTTTTATTTCGCCCGATGTATTTGTTTCGGCTACCTTAATAGCTTCAACAATTTTTTGCTGTTGTTCTTTCGAGAATAATGTATTCGACACTTTATTAAAATTTTACCTGTGGTGCCTTTTCTGCACCGATTTCGGCTTCGAAATAGGCTCTTTTTTCAAATCCAAACATTCCGGCAATTATATTTTTTGGAAACTTTCTGATGTATGTATTATATTCTTTAGCCGTATCGTTGAATTTTTGTCGTTCAACCGTAATGCGATTTTCTGTGCCCTCTAACTGAGCCTGAAGTTGAAGAAAATTTTGATTGGCCTTTAAATCGGGGTAACGCTCTACTACTACCATTAAACGAGAAAGTGCCGAACTGATTCCCTCTTGTGCAGCCTGAAATTTTTTGATTGACTCGGCATTGAGATTAGAAGGATCTATATTTACGGAGGTTGCTTTGCTACGGGCTTCTACCACTCCGGTAAGCACTTCTTTTTCGTGTGCAGCGTACCCTTTAACCGTTTCTACCAAATTAGGAATAAGGTCGGCTCTGCGTTGATACACATTTTCTACCTGTGACCAAGCGCCTGATACAGCTTCATCTTTTTCAACCATACTGTTATATGCTCCTATGGTTATAGAGTATAGAATAATTACAATTAATGCAACTACTCCTATAGTAATCCATGTTTTTTTCATTTTTATTTTTTTGCTAAGGTAAACTTATTTTATTAAATCGAAACTACGTTTTACAAACCTGGTAAGCTCTTCTCCTTTAAGCATACCTTGAGAAAGAAGTGCTAAGTCGGCAGCCTGTTTGGCTATTTTTTTCTTTTTTTCTTCGTTCCCCTCGTTTAGTATTTTAGACGCTAAAGGGTGATTGGCATTTACTACCACATTAAACATTTCTGGCAATGCTCCATAGAAACCAACACCTCCTCCTAAGGCACTCATTTCTTTCATTCTTCGCATAAATTCGGGTTGGGTAATGGTAATGGGTGCATCTGTTTCGCTTAAACTATCTATGCTAATGCTGTACTTTTCTTTACTCAATACGGCTTCGAACAAGGGTTTTATTTTTTCTTTTTCTTCTTCTGAAAGTTTACAAGGTATTTGCTCTTCTTTTTTTATTAGCTTGTCTATGATATCAGCATCTACGCGTGTAAAATGAATTTCGCTATCGTGTCGTTCAAGTCTTTCTAGCAAGTGTGCTGTAAGCGGTGTATCCATCACCAACACGTTATAACCTTTTTCATTTGCTATTTGAATGTACGAATGTTGGTCTTCGGTATGATTGGCGTAAAGGAAAATTATTTTTTTGTCTTTATCTGTTTGCAATGGCTTCACTTTTTCCTTGTATTCGGCAAACGATAAACAGTTTCCTGTGGTATCTTTTAAGAGCATGAATTTAAGAGCTCGTTCAAAAAACTTTTCATCGGTAAGCATACCGTACTCAATAAACACTCTAATATCATCCCATTTCTTTTTAAAATCTTCTGCATCGGTTTTGTACATTTCCTCTAACTTGTCGGCCACTTTTTTACTAATGTGTGATGATATTTTTTTTACATTGGCATCGCTTTGTAAATAAGAACGGGAAACATTCAATGGTATATCGGGCGAATCGAGTACCCCGTGTATGAGGGTTAGATATTCCGGCACTACACCTTCTACGTTATCGGTAACAAAAACCTGATTGCAATACAACTGAATTTTTTCTTTTCGTAGCTCCAGCTTATTTTTTATTTTGGGAAAATATAAAATACCAGTTAAATTGAAAGGGTAATCAACATTCAGGTGTATATGGAACAATGTCTCTTCGAATTGGTAAGGGTATAACTCCTTGTAAAACTTTTGATAATCTTCCTCCTTCAAGTCCTGCGGGCTTTTGGTCCATGCAGGTTCGGGATTATTTATAATGTTATCTACTTCAATTTCCTTATCTTTTTCTTTATTTTCTTCATCTTTTACCCATTCTTTCTTTTTTCCAAAGCGAATGGGAATAGGCATAAATTTACAGTACTTATCGAGTAAATTCTGTATTCTGGTTTCTTCTAAAAACTCGGAAGATTCGTCAGAGAGGTGCAGCACAATGTCAGTTCCTCTTTCTTTTTTCTTTTTATATTCTTCCAGTTTGTATTCGGTATTTCCTTCGCATACCCACTTTACGGCAGGAACATCGGTATAACTTTTAGTTATTATTTCTACTTTATCGGCTACCATAAACGCAGAATAAAAACCTAATCCAAAATGCCCAATAATATTGGTTTTGCCTTCGTATTTTTTTACAAATTCTTCGGCACCCGAAAAGGCCACCTGATTAATGTATTTTTCTACATCTTCGGCACTCATACCAATACCTTTATCTGAAATAGTTAAGGTTTTCTTTTTTGTATCAAGCGTAATATCGATGGTCGTTTCGCCCAATTCGCCCTTAAATTCGCCCACCGAAAGCAGTGTTTTTAATTTTAATGTAGCATCGGTGGCATTGCTGATTAATTCGCGAAGAAAAATTTCTTGGTCAGAATAAAGAAATTTTTTGATAATGGGAAAAATGTTTTCCGTTTGAACTCGTATGCTTCCTGTACTCATAATGAATTATTTTTTTTTGATATTTGTATTTTTCAATACCTATGCCATTTGTGTATTTCTGACAAAATGACGCAGCCAACAGTTTACTCAATTAAGAAAAAACTAACTTTACGCAAGTTCTAATTAAAACAGATGTCCAAAAAAATAAGAAAAAAAGTATCGGAAAAAGCCGGTCTACCACCCGGAAGTTTAGTTTATATTGGAGCAGAAAAACAACAAAAGCATTTAATAGAGCTTATATCGTACACGGATTCGGAATATTTTTTCTATTCATCAGAAAATGCCGATGAAGTTTTAAAAAAAATTAATCCGGCACACCAATCATGGTTCAATGTAGTAGGGCTTACCCAAATTGAAACCATCTCTAAAATTGGAAGTTATTTTTCGCTTCATCATTTATTATTGGAAGATATTTTAAATACCGACCA
This sequence comes from Flavobacteriales bacterium, assembly GCA_013359255.1. Lineage (GTDB taxonomy): Bacteria > Bacteroidota > Bacteroidia > Flavobacteriales_E > Vicingaceae > BCD5. The sequence continues at coordinate 16,151 of JABWCF010000016.1, read as the reverse complement.
AAGGGCTAAATCTGATGTGTATGAACAACAGATTTCCATTACACTTAAGGTCTTAAATAAATTGGAAAATGAAAATATAGAGTACGAACAAATTAGTTTGGTGTTGGGTAAAAATTATATTATTTCTTTTCAGGAAAAAGAAGGAGATATGTTTTCGAACATTAGAAACAGGCTTAACACAACCGGCTCTAATGTTCGAAATAAAAACACAGAATACTTATTTTACCGTTTATTAGACCATGTTGTAGATAGTTATTTTTCTATTTTAGAAAAGTTAGGCGAAAGAATAGAACTTTTGGAAAATGAAATGAATAAACCGAGCAGAATATCGGTTAACAAAATACATGAATTGCGAAGAGAATTAATTATTATTCGAAAAAACATATACCCTTTAAGAGAAGCCTTAAACAAATTAATAAAAGATGATGCGGGCCTTCTTTCGTCAGAAACCGAGCGTTATTTAGGCGATGTGTACGACCATTGTTTAATAATTATCGAAACATTAGAAACATATCGAGAACTTGCTTCGGGATTAACCGAATTCTATATGTCTACCGTAAGCAATAAAATGAATGAGGTAATTAAAACATTAACTATTATTTCAACTATCTTTATTCCGCTTACTTTTTTAGTGGGTGTTTACGGCATGAATTTTAAATATATGCCCGAAATTGACAAGCCTTATGCCTACCCAATTGTTTGGGGAATTATGTTGCTTATTGCCGTAGCAATGTTGGTATACTTTAAAGTAAAAAAATGGTTGTAAAAACAACCTGAATTAAAACCTCAACGAAAAAGAAATACCGGCCGAAAAACCTTTTGTAGTATAAAAAACAGGCTGCCATTGCATACTTAAATCATCGCTTACATCGAAATAAAAAAGATGGGCATCTACAGCTGCATCTACCACATTTAGTACATAAACGGCTGTGGTAGCAATAATCATTAAATCGCGATTTCGTCTGGAAATTTCCATGTTGCTCAGTATCCATTGCTCACTTTGAGTAGAAAACTCATCGGCTTCTCCCTTTTGCCTCAATAGGTATGCATTTTTATAGCGTACAAAATCGTTATTTTCATTCACTGCAAAATAACCTGCAGTAGCTATACCTGCGTATATAATGGGCACTTTCCAGTATTTCCGATTATACACCTGCCCTAGGCCGGGAATAACAGCCGAATACAATGTTGCCTTTTTGGGCGAGTGTTTTTTTAACGAATCGGCCGGAGTTTTTAAGGTATCTGAAATAGGGCGTTCCTTTTTTACTTTCTCTTTTTGCTGTGCAAATATTGTAAGAGAAGCGAGAGAAAAGAGAAGTATGAAAAAAAATTTCACCAATGTTTATGGTTCAGATAAAAACTTTTTTTTACAAATTTAAAAGTTCTACAATATTCTCTAATTCTTGTTCAGAAGCAAATGGAATAACAATTTTTCCTTTCCCTTTTTTATTAGCCGATAGTTCAACATTTACCTTAAAAAAAGAACTTAAATCGTTTTTAATTTTTTGCTGAGAAAAAGAAGTTCCCCTCTGTTTAGCCACTTTCGTTGCCTTAGTTAGTTTTCGTGTTTGAGGCGTGAATCCTCTCGACATGTCTTCGGCTTGCCTTACCGATAAACCGTTTTCAATAATGGCGTTGCAAATTTCGAGTTGCTGTTTTTCATCGTCAATATTTACTAATGCTCTGGCATGCCCCATGCTAATGGCTTTTTTTCTAATAGCCATTTGAATTTCGGCCGGAAGTTTTAAAAGACGCAAAAAATTAGTTACCGTAGTTCTCTTTTTTCCAATTCTCTCGCTTAAGTTTTCTTGAGTTAAATTACACTCGGAAATAAGGCGTTTCATACTAATGGCAATTTCAATGGCATCTAAGTTTTCTCTCTGTACATTTTCCACTAACGCCATTTCCAACATCGCTTGGTCGTTTGCTATACGAATGTATGCTGGAATTTCTTTAAGCCCTGCTAACTGCGAAGCTCTAAAACGTCTTTCACCCGAAATCAGTTGGTATTTATCGTATCCAAGTTTTCGAACGGTTACGGGTTGAATAATTCCTAATTGCTTTATGGATTCAGCCAATTCTTCTATGGCTTCCATATCGAACTTTGTTCGTGGCTGAAAGGGATTTGCTTCTATTTGCTCTATGGGAATAGATGAAATGGAGCCTACTATTCTTAGCTCCCCATCTACCTGTGTTTTGGTGGTAATGTCGGTTGATGCATTTTCTAAAAGGGCGCTAAGCCCTCTTCCTAATGCCGGTTTTTTACTGCTGCTCATCGGTAATGTCTATTATTTTCTCGTTTTCATTTATTTTAGTAAGCGAATTTTTTTGAAGTATTTCTCTAGCTAAGTTTAAATAGTTCACAGAGCCTTTGCTGGCTGCATCGAACATAATAACTGTTTTGCCGTGGCTAGGGGCTTCGCCCAGTGTGGTATTACGCTGTATGATGGTGTCGAATACCATTTGTTGAAAGTGCGTTTTTACATCTTCTACTACTTGGTTGGCTAAACGCAAACGCATGTCGTACATAGTTAAAAGCAATCCTTCAATTTCTAAATCGGGGTTTAAACGGCTTTGTACAATTTTAATGGTATTTAATAATTTACCTAAACCTTCTAATGCAAAATATTCGCACTGTATCGGAACAATTACAGAGTTGGCGGCAGTAAGTGAGTTTACGGTAATTAAACCTAATGATGGAGCACAGTCTATAAAGATGAAATCATAGTTATCTTTTATTTTAGAAAGTGTTCTTTTTAGCATCTTATCTCTGTTGGGTAAATCAATCATTTCCAATTCGGCTCCCACTAAATTGATGTTGGTAGGAATTAAATCTAAATTGGGCGAATCTGTTTTTAAGATAAGCTCTTTGGTGTCTAAATCATTTATAATACACTCGTATATTCCGGATTTTACGTTACGAGGATCGAACCCTACCCCTGAGGTTGAATTGGCCTGTGGGTCGGCATCTACTAATAACACTTTGTACTCCAACACGCCCAATGCAGCAGCAAGGTTAATGGCTGTTGTGGTTTTTCCTACTCCTCCTTTTTGATTAGCAATAGCTATAATTTTTCCCATAAATTTATACTTCGTATGTTTTACCCAACTCGGGTAAGGTTAGATTTATATTTTTTTGTTTAAACTTTTCTTCCGCTTCTCTGTGGTTTATTTCGATATATGGAAAGGTATCGAAATGCATACCCACAATGTTTCTGCAATTTACAAACTCGGCAGCAATAATGGCATCATCTACATCCATAGTAAAGTTACCACCTAAAGGCAAAAATGCCCTGTTTATATTATCAAATTCTCCTATCAGCTTCATGTCGTAGGTAAGGGAAGTATCTCCGGCAAAATAAAAAGTACACTCTTGCGAATAAACTACAAAACCCATTGGATTGCCTCCGTAGCTTCCATCAGGAAGCCCGCTGGAATGAACAGCCAACACACACTTTACTTTTCCGAAATCAAAGTTCCACTTTCCTCCAATATTCATGGGGTGCGTATTGGTTACGCCCTGTTTATTCAGCCATTCATGTATTTCCCAAGAACAAACTACTTTTGCATTAGATTGTTTAGCTATTTGAACCGTATCGGCAATATGGTCGAAATGACCATGAGAGATTAGAATGTAATCCGGTTTAACATCGGTAATGTTAATATCTTTTGCCTTTTCATTAAAACTAATAAATGGATCGAACAGTAGTTTTTTGCCGTTTACTTCGGCTAAAAAACAAGAATGACCGTAATATATTGTTTTCATATCTAAACTATTTGTCTAATTTTAAAATACTTAAAACTAGCCATACTTTTTTTTTGGAAAGCCTAAAGATACTAATTAAAAAAGGGTGGGAAATACAGATTTATAAACACGTTATAAACACTTTTTGAACTCGAAAAATAAAATACGCTAAATTTTATTTATTCAATGGCACAAACATTTCCGAAGGGCTTGTATCTGGCTCTGGCAAAGGAGGTACAGGCGGATTAAGTTGCATTTCTTGAAATTCTTTAGGACTAATGATTCGGTTGAGTTCGTATGTATTATTTCTGCCGTCATCGCATTTGAATGAATAACGGACTAAACCAATCCCTTGTGCGTAATAATAGGTTTTAGAACAATTCATTTCATTGTTATAGGTAAAATGTTTTTGTTTGTAACTAAACTTAAAATTACCCATCATTATAAGTATTGGAACTTCTCTGTTTTTCCAGGTAGATTTCTCTAACCACCCCACCCAGTTCTTATCATTAAAAACTGCGTAAAAATCGGGCTGAGAAGGGGAATCAAAACGAAAAGAAACGCTAAGTGTATCTTTAACCGGAAACTTTATTTGGTAGGGAAATGCGACTAAACTATCGGCAATAGCCGGGTGGGGTGTTCCGTTGTTATCCGGCTCAAAAATTACGTATGCCAAAAGCCTTACAATATTATCCTTCACTTCCTCTTTGTAAGAGTTTGATGGATTCAGGTAATAATCGTACATATTGAAACTACTGATTCTTTGTTTTTTTTCAAGTTTTGTATCTATTTCTATATACTGAAACAAATCGCCCAACGTATCGCCCATAAGTTTATATTCAAAAATTCCATGAAAGTAAGCTCCATATAAATAAGGAGTATGAAACAGGGATAAATCTATAAATTCGGGCAGACTATTCTCCTGCGCATTCAATGTATCTGCCAAAACATTTTCGCTCGTTTTTTTTGCACGAAATGTACACGAAAAGAGTGTAAGCAAAAAAATGCACAAAATATATCGGCTTTTGAATTTCACTTTTGTAATCGAAAAAACAAATGTATTTTTTTATTTTGAACGCATGGCATCTACCGGATTTAATTTGGCTGCCTGCATAGAAGGAAATATTCCTGAAACAATGCCTATGATTACAGAAAAACTAATACCCATCAGCACATTGTAAAAGCTCATAGATACGCTAAATTCAGTAACTGCACTCACTAATAGAGTAAGTAAAAAAATAAACAATATACCCGCAACGCCACCAATTAAACAAAGAAAAACCGACTCGAACAAAAATTGTAAAAGGATAAAATAGTTTTTTGCACCCAATGCCTTTTGAATACCAATTTGTCCGGTTCTTTCTTTAACCGAAACAAACATAATGTTTGCTATGCTAAAGCCTCCCACTAATATAGAAAACCCACCTATTACAAAACCTGCAATATTTACAATATCAAAAATAGATGAAAACCCTTGTGCTATCATACTGGTTTGATTGAGGGCAAAATTATCTTCTACCCCAGGTTTTAGTTTTCGGTGAGCACGTAAAATCATGGTTAATTCATTAATTAATTCTTCGTTTGTTACCAATGGTTTTGCTTTAACCATTACAGTAGGATTTAAGTTTTCGTTATCCAGTTTGTATAATTTTCTTGCAAATTGAATAGGAAAAATTACTTTGTTATCGCTTGAATTTCCGAATATACTTTCGCCTTCTTTTTTAAGAACGCCTATTACTTCAAACTTATGTCCGTCTATTTTTATAGTGTTCCCAATCGGGTTGTTTTGTAAAAAAAAGGTTTCGGCCAAATTGAAACCTAAAATAGCCACGGCAGCCCCTCCAGCCGATTCCAAGTCGGTAAAGAAACGACCGTTTTGTAAGTTTAAATTATTTACCAAAGAATAATGGTGCGACACTCCCTCTAATGCCACATTTTCTACTATATCACTTTGATATTGTACTGTTTTTTGGGCATCTATTTTAAAGCACGAAGCCATCGCCAAGTCTGAGTTTTTGTCTATAGCCTTTAAATCATCATACGATGCTACAGGTCTTTGCCAATATTTCCACCAAGGGTAATCGTTACCAAAAGTCCATGGCCATTTTTGCACAAATACCACATTATCGCCCAGAGATTCAATGCTACCTTTAATATTTCTTTCTAAAGAATCTACCACAGTGAAAACCGCTACAATACAAAAAATACCAATGGTTACGCCCAACAAGGAAAGCATGGTGCGCAGCTTATTTACAATCAATGCCTGCCTTGCAAAGGCAATGCTTTCGTTTAATATGCGAAGCACCAACAGAAATTTATTCTTCCATTGTTCTTTTAATGTGTATTCCTTTGGCATTTCTATTTTAAACCACAAAAGTAGATAAAACAAATTGCGAAAAAGGTTTATTTCGGTTATAAACAATTGATGCAAATTATCAACATGTGCGAAAATGCATACTCTAAAGCATTGTGCCTTGCTGCATTATTCCTAACATTGCACTCCCTTAAAATTTATCTACTACCATGAATACGCAACGCACAATTAAAAATGCACTTATATCGGTTTTTTATAAGGATCATTTAGCCCCCGTGGTAGAAAAACTAAATCAACTGGGCATTACTATTTATTCAACCGGGGGAACTTTATCATTTATTGAAAGTTTAAACATTAAAGCCATTCCGGTAGAAACGCTCACTTCTTACCCTTCAATATTAGGAGGCAGAGTAAAAACACTGCACCCTAAAATTTTTGGAGGCATATTAAATCGCAGAGATTTAGGAGAGGATAAAGTACAACTCGCAACATACGAAATACCCGAAATTGATTTAGTTATTGTTGATTTATATCCTTTCGAGGAGACGTTAAGTTCTGGTGCTACCGAACAAGAAATTATTGAAAAGATTGATATTGGAGGAATTTCACTAATTCGTGCAGCAGCCAAAAATTTTAACGATGTGCTTGTCGTTTCACATCGAAATCAGTATGAGGGTTTGCTGCAATTACTCAACGAACAAAACGGAAAAAGTTCCTTCTCTCAACGAAAAGCATTTGCAGCCGAAGCGTTCAACATAAGTTCGCATTACGATACTAAAATTTTCAACTATTTCAATCCCTCTGAAACCTCCTGTTTTAAACAAAGCATTTTAGAATCTCAACAACTTAGGTACGGAGAAAATCCGCACCAAAAGGGTGTATTCTTTGGGAAACTAAACGAACTTTTTGACCAGTTAAACGGTAAGGAATTATCCTATAACAACCTTCTAGACATTGATGCCGCCATTGCTTTAATAAAAGATTTTGAAAATGAGCCTCCTACTTTTGCCATATTAAAACACAACAATGCCTGCGGCATGGCTTGCCGAAGCACACTGCTTGAAGCCTGGCACCACACCCTTGCCGCAGACCCCCTCTCCGCATTTGGTGGAATTGTGGTAAGCAACTCTAACATTGACATAAAAACAGCCTCTGAAATCGATCAATTATTTTGTGAAGTAATTATTGCACCGGGCTACGAAAATAAAGCATTGGAAATTCTAAAATCGAAAAAAAACAGAATTATTCTTTTACAAAAACCGCTATCGCTCCATAAAATACAGTTTCGTTCGGCTTTAAATGGTGTTTTACTTCAAGAGAAGGATTTAATAACCGAAAACCCAGAAAACCTTGTTACAGTGACTACTAAAACACCAAGCCCCAAAGAAACAGAAGATTTACTTTTTGCCAACAAATTGGTTAAGCATACCAAATCGAATACTATTGTTTTAGCCAAAAATAAAACATTACTAGCCAGCGGAACCGGCCAAACCTCAAGAGTAGATGCCTTGAAGCAAGCCATAGAAAAAGCAAAACATTTCGGGTTTGATTTGAATGGAGCAGTAATGGCCTCCGATGCTTTTTTTCCTTTTCCGGATTGTGTTGAAATTGGTGGTTATGCGGGCATTTCTGCCGTTATTCAACCCGGGGGTTCTATTAAGGATAAAGATTCGATAGAGTATTGTAATAAAAATAATATATCTATGGTTTTTTCAGGAAACAGGCATTTTAAACATTAATTTTGCGTAAACTTATACCCTCCTAAAATAAAAGGATATTAAAAATATGGCACTATTCGAATTTTTAACACAAGAAATTGCAATTGACCTGGGTACCGCAAATACCCTAATTATACACAATGACAAAGTAGTGGTAGACGAACCCTCTATTGTTGCACAAGACCGAAGAACAGGAAAAATTATAGCTGTTGGCAAAGAGGCTATGCAAATGCATGGCAAAACACACGAAAACATCAAAACCATTCGTCCGCTTAAAGATGGAGTTATTGCCGATTTCTACGCTGCCGAACACATGATTCGGATGCTTATTAAAATGATAAACCCTAAGAGAAGATTTTTTTCTCCTTCCCTGCGTATGGTCATTTGTATTCCATCTGGAATAACCGAAGTAGAAAAACGTGCCGTAAAAGACTCGGCCGAACATGCCGGAGCAAAAGATGTTTATTTAATTCACGAACCCATGGCCGCAGCCATTGGAATTGGCATTGATGTACTAGAACCCATGGGAAATATGATTATTGATATTGGCGGTGGCACTTCCGAAATTGCCGTAATTGCCTTAGGCGGTATTGTTTGCGATAAATCTATACGGGTAGCAGGTGATGAATTTACCAGCGACATTATGGACTACATGCGAAGGCAGCACAACCTGATGATAGGCGAACGCTCGGCCGAACAAATTAAAATTGAAGTTGGAGCAGCCCTTCCCGAATTAGACAATCCGCCAGCCGACTATGCCGTTCAAGGTAGAGATTTAATGACAGGCACTCCAAAAGAAATTATTGTTTCTTACCAAGAAATAGCACACGCATTAGATAAATCCATTTCAAAAATTGAAGAAGCTGTTTTAAACAACCTCGAACTTACTCCCCCAGAGCTATCGGCCGATATATACAAAACAGGCATTTATTTGGCAGGTGGAGGCTCTTTACTTAGAGGCTTAGATAAAAGAATTTCCATTAAAACAAAACTTCCGGTACACGTTGCCGAAGACCCTCTAAGAGCCGTTGCCAGAGGAACAGGAATTGCCCTAAAAAATATTGATAAACTACCTTTTCTGATTAAATAAAAATACATAAACCGGAGCATAAATGAGCAATTTAATAAAGCTTTTAATCCGGTATTCGTTTTTTATTTTATTTCTGTTGTTTGAATTAATTTGCTTCTTTCTAATCGTTCAGAACAACCATTATCAACGCAGTTCTTTTCTTAATTTGTTTTACGAAACATCGGGCTCCATACAAAATAGGTATGCCGCAATTACCGAATACCTAAACCTAAAAAATATTAATAAAGAACTAGCCGAAGAAAATGCCCGGCTAAAAATTTCGGCTTTAGAATCGAAAATGAAATTATTTGGAGAAAATTACCTTATCAACGATACACTTTTTAAACAAAAGTACGTTTACATAACCTGTAAAATAATTAATAATTCCGTAAACAAATCGAGTAATTACATAACCTTAGATAAAGGAGCATTAAACGGAATTGAACCCGAAATGGGGGTAATAGGCCCCAACGGAATTATTGGAATTGTAAAACATGTTTCGCCTAATTTTTCTACAGTAGTTTCCGTTCTCCACACTAATTTCAGAGCTAGTGCCAAAGTAAAAAATACCGGTTTTTTTGGTTCTTGTTATTGGGATGGCAACCATTACCAAACAGGTATTGTAGAAGATATTCCAAGCCATATTAAAATAAAAAGAGGCGATACAATTATTACTACCGGATACTCTACTGTATTTCCTGAAAATATAAACATAGGTACCGTTCTCTCTTTTGAATTGCCTCCCGAAAAGAATTTTTATACGGTTAAAATACAATTTACACAAGATTATAAAAACATAAATTATGTTTACGTTGTGAAAAACCTCTTGAAAGAAGAAATAAAGGAACTTGAAAAGTTAACCGAAGAACAATGAACAGCAACTTATTTCGATACATATTCAGTTTTATTTTTCTCATCTTATTACAATCGTTTGTGCTAAACAATGTTCAACTAAGCGGGTATTTAAACCCCTATTTATATATTCTTTTTATCCTCTCTTTACCTTTCGATATTTCGAAATATGCTTTATTACTGCTTTCATTTTTACTCGGTTTATGTGTCGATATTTTTTTAGGAACCACAGGAGTGCACGCCTCAGCTAGTGTGTTTATGGCCTTTTTCCGGCCATTTATTTTACGTGTAATTGCTCCCCGCGAAGGGTATGATACAACCACCCGCCCCCGCCTTCAAGATATGGGTGTTAAGTGGTTTATCATTTATGCTTTTACACTTACATTGTTGCACCATCTTTTTTTATTTTATACCGAAGTATTTCGTTTTTCTCATTTTTTTACCACACTTGGCCGAAGCATAAGCAGCACCTTGTTTACGTTTATTCTTATTCTTATTTCTCAATTATTTATTTTCAAAAAGGCCGATTCTAAATCATAGTATTATGCACGGTTTAGAAAACAGAAAAATTGTAATCTTCTTTATTTTCTCTTTGCTCTGTTTTATTTTCCTGGTCCGCTTGTTTTACCTTCAGATTCCGGATAATCAGTATAAATTAGAAGCAAGCAATAATGTACTTCGCAGGGTTATTATATACCCTGCACGGGGTATGATATACGACCGTAACGGCAAATTAATGGTATACAACGAAGCCGCTTACGATTTAATGGTAATCCCTAACCAGCTACAACCTATAGACACGCTCGCTTTTTGTAAATTAATTGGAATTAGTAAAGAACAATTCATAGAACGAATTCATAAAGCAAAAAAATATTCTCGCTATAAATCATCGGTTTTCGAAAAAGAAATTTCATCTAAATCGTATGCCGAAATACAAGAAAAATTAATGTATTACCCCGGATTTTACGTGCAATGGCGTACCTTACGTAAATACCCCAAATCCATTGCAGCACACTTGTTGGGCTATATTGGCGAAGTAGATGAAAACACCATTAAAAAAAATCCGAAATACCGCATGGGCGATTATATTGGCATGAGTGGAATAGAAAAATCGTACGAAGAGATTTTAGGTGGAATTAGAGGAATAAATTACTTGATGGTTGATGTGCATAACCGAGAAAAAGGAAAATACCTCAATGGAAAATTTGACACACTGGCCGTTTCCGGAAAAAGCATGCACATTACCATTGATGAACAAATTCAGGAATACGGAGAAAAATTAATGCAAAACAAAAAAGGCAGCATCGTAGCCATAGAACCTTCTACCGGAGAAATACTGGCCTTTATAACCAGTCCAACATACGACCCTAATTTACTGGTAGGAAGAGCAAGAAGTAAAAATTTTCCTGAATTGGCAAAAGACTCACTAAAGCCACTTTTCAACAGAGCCTTAATGGCACAATATCCTCCCGGTTCTATATTTAAATTGGTAGATGCTTTAATAGGGCAACAAGAACAAGTACTGTTTCCCGAAACTCGATACCCCTGTCATGGCGGATATCCACTATTAGGAGGCAAACCCAAATGCCACCCTCATGCTTCTCCCTCCGATTTGAGAGGGTCTATCCGAACATCGTGCAACTCGTATTACAGTTACGTATTCCGAAGTATTGTAGATAAAAAAGGATTTAAAACCTTTGAAGAAAGCTACACCAATTGGAGAAACCACATTCTAAGTTTTGGAATAGGAAAAAAATTAGGTACCGACCTCCCGCACGAACTAAGCGGAAATGTTCCTTCGGTTGAATACTATAATAAATACTTTGGCAAAAATGGTTGGAAATCTTCTACCATTGTATCTCTTGGAATAGGCCAAGCAGAACTAGGCATTTTACCTGTGCAAATGGCCAACGTAATGTGCATTATTGCCAACCGGGGCTATTACTATATTCCGCATATTATTAAAAAATTGAACGACACCCCATATACCAAGGCAGAATTTTTAAAGAAAAACCATGCTAGTGTTAACGAAAAATACTACGATGTAGTAATAGACGGTATGGAAATGGCTGTACAAATGGGTACAGCCGCAGCCTCAAAAATAAAAGATATAAATATGTGCGGTAAAACAGGTACAGCACAAAACCCACACGGAAAAGACCATTCTGTTTTCGTTGCATTTGCCCCACGCGAAAATCCTAAAATTGCCATTGCTGTAGTAGTAGAAAATGCCGGATTTGGAGGCACATGGGCGGCCCCTATTGCCAGTTTAATCATAGAAAAATACGTAACCGATACCATTACCCGTCCTCATATTGAAGAACGTATGTTAAAAGCCAATTTGATACAAAATCCATGAGAAATACCAACAATATATTCGGTAACATAGACTGGGTACTCACGCTTCTCTACCTTGTGTTTGTTTTTATTGGTTGGCTTAGTGTATATGCCGCAGTATATAACGAAGAACATCAGAGTATTTTTGACATTTCGCAACGCTACGGAAAACAATTATTATGGATTGGCACTTCACTGCTAATTGCTATTCTTATTTTAGTAATAGATCAAAACTTTTTTCCATCGTTTGCCTACCCTATTTATGCCTTTATTCTGATTTTACTTTTTGGAGTGTTAGTGTTCGGACAGGTTGTTAAAGGCTCTAAATCGTGGTTCGAAATTGGTGGATTTGCCCTTCAGCCATCGGAATTTGCAAAATTCGCTACCGCACTGGCTCTCGCAAAATATCTAAGCACTCTGGGTATTCGGATGGAAAACTTAAGAACAAAAATAACGGCAACCTTCATTATTTTATTACCCGCTGTTATGGTACTTGCTCAAAATGATACCGGTTCTACCTTGGTATTTTTCGCATTTATTTTTGTTCTTTATCGCGAAGGGTTATCCGGAAATATAATGATTCTTGGATTGTACACCGCCACACTCTTTATCCTCTCTCTGCTTATGCGGTTAAGTACTTTTTCGCTCCCTTTTGGAATTACCCTTTCGGGCGATTGGTTTCTGATTGGAATTTTAGGAAGCATTGCTCTCCTTATGTATTCTATTACCCGAAAAATTAAACGCATTTGGATTGTAATTCTTTTAGCCTGGATTTTTTCTGCCGGACTCATTTTTAGCGTAGATTATATTTTTGAAAAAGTACTAGAACCACATCAGGCTACCAGAATAAATGTATTACTAGGTATAGAAAGCGACCCAAAAGGAGCCGGCTACAACGTAAACCAAAGCCTCATTGCCATTGGCTCCGGAGGCTTTTTAGGCAAAGGATTTTTAGAAGGTACTCAAACGAAATTTAACTTTGTACCTGAGCAAAGTACCGACTTTATTTTTTGCACTATTGGTGAAGAATGGGGTTTTGTCGGCTCACTCTTTCTAATTGCTCTTTTCCTAACTTTATTTATAAGGATAATTATAGTGGCAGAAAGGCAACGTTCTACCTTTACCCGTATTTACGGCTATTCGGTAGCCTCAATTCTTTTCTTTCATTTTATGGTAAATATTGGCATGGCTATAGGATTGGCACCCGTTATAGGAATACCATTGCCCTTTATTAGTTACGGTGGCTCTTCGCTTTGGTCTTTTACCATTTTACTTTTTATATTAATAAAACTAGACCGCGACCGCTTACTCGTGTTTAGGTAAATTAGATAACTTAGCTCTAAAATGGAACGCTATACAAAATATTTTTGGTACTCCTTTCTTCTTATTTGTGCTTTACTACTCGCCTCTTTTTTGTTTAAAGTAGTGGTTTACTTAGCTATTGTTTTTGTGTTACTTATTCTTACATCGCCTGTTCGCAGATTCCTATTACAGTTTCCATTTTTCGAAAAACACAAATGGTTTTCCGCTTTATGTATTGTATGTACAGTGCTACTTTTCTTCGCTGGCTCATTTTTTATATTTATTCCGTTAGTAGTAACAGAGGCAAAAAAAATATATACAACCGATACCGGTGCTATTGTTTCTAATTTCGAACATTTATTTATTCAACTTAAAGCGTACATAGATACACTCAACCTTTCGGAGTACGAATTGCACCAACAATACATTCAGGAAAAACTTATAAGCCTAATAAATTTAGGAAACATTCCGTTGTTGCTCCGTAATATTGTAGGTATTACAGGCGATATTTTTGTGGGAATTTTTGCCGTACTTTTTATATATTTCTTTTGCCTAAAAGATTACGAAAAAATTAAATTGAACCTTATTCATCTTTTTTCGGAAAGCAAAAGAGAAAAGATTTACACCTCTCTGCATCGTGCTCAACAACTGTTTCAGCGATACGTTGTAGGATTATTTTTAGAAGTAATTGCCGTAAGTATTTTAACCGCTACAGGTATGTTTATCATTGGTTCCGAAAGCATTTTACTAATTGCATTTTTGGCCGGAATTCTAAACCTAATTCCCTATCTGGGTCCACTAATAGCCGCTTTTGTGTGTACACTGCTGGGGGTTTATTATCATCTTTCTGAAGATTTAATTTCGGTTGTTCTACCTTTGGCTATAAAATATATTATTGTTTTTACAAGTGTTCAACTAATAGATAATTTGTTATTGCAACCCTATATTTATTCGAATAGTATTAAGGCTCATCCCTTAGAAATATTTATTATTCTTTTAGCAGCAGGAACTGCAGGTGGCATTGGGGCTATGATGGTGGCTATTCCAACATACACTATTCTGAAAGTTTTTATTATGGAATTAAATAAAACATGAGCCAACACCAAAAGCAATAATAATTGCAACATAATTCTTGTTCTCTGCTTTATTTTTCTCTATCTTTGTACCACACCTTTATAAAGCACTCATTATAAAATACTTACCCCCCATTTTCGGGACACTAAAAACCCTTGTGTTTGCTGTATTTATTAATGTTACCAGCATGCTCCATGCACAAAACAACAACTCTTGCTAAGTACTTGCCAAAATATTACATCCCAAAACCACGTAGAGCAGCACATACAAACGGCTACTGAAATTTATATAAACTCTCGCATAAGTAACAACGGTATTTACACCCCCCAGCAAATTTCTGATTTGGAAAACATAGCCTGGCTTTGCCCATTTGATGATGGATTGGGTGTTTACTTGGCTCGTTTTCTGTTGCAGGAAGTAAACGATACAGAATACCTGAATAGTTGTGAAGAAGCAAACGGAAACAACCTGAGAATTTTCAGCAGTGAAGAAGAAAACGAAATTACGTTTGAAGCTATTTCAAGCAAAGATAGTATAAGCGTTTACCCCAACCCTGCCAATGAAAGCATACATATAGAATCAAGCGGTAAACAGCCCTTGCACATTGATATATTTGATATGGTAGGTCGTAAAGTATTATCACATTATTCTGTAAACCAACGTACATCAGTAAATGTAGTTAATATGCCAACAGGATTGTATATAATAAAAATACGTACAGGAGATATTGGAAAAAATTACAAAATAAACATACAACATTAATAATATAGCAGGTGTTAAAGACATCTGTTTTTTTATGAAATATTTAAAATTTTTATTTGTATTACTTTTTCTGCCGATGTTATGCTTTGGGCAAAACAATTTGGCATTAAATCCATCTTTTGAAGATAGAACTACCGCTTGCCCACAACAAGGTGGGATTAGGGATGAGATATCCATGTATTGGTCATCTCCAGATACTTTAACTCCCGACTTATTTCAAGAATGTCAAAACGGTCAAAATGATGCACTTGGTGTTCCTCAAAATTTCATAGGGCGAAGGTTTGCTAAAAGAGGTCAGGTTTACGCTGGTATTATATCTTTAAATTCAGCAATGCCAGGTTATGATAATGAATTCGTTCAAGGAAAATTATCTCTCCCACTATTAAAAGACTCCATCTATTGTATTTCCTTTTGGATTAGCCATGCAGATAGTTCAAATTATTACATTAATGCCAAACACATAGGTGTATGGTTTATTAATTACAAGGGTGGTTATCCACCCACAGTAACACTAAATGATAGCCTGCCGTTTATACAACAAAAAATAGCTTTCGTTCCTGATACGTTTTACTTGGAAAATGATAGCGGATGGACAGAACTTAAAACCACCTACAAAGCAAAGGGGGGGGAAACGTATTTTATCATAGGAAATTTTGCTCCAACAAATACAATAATTTTTTACTATAAAGAAAATACAATAACAAACCCAAATAGGATATTAGCCTACTACTACCTAGACGAAGTAAGCATTTACCGTTGCAACGATACCCTACCGCCCCCTGTACCTAAAGATACCGCCTACTTAAACCTGCCCACCGCCTTTTCGCCCAACGCAGATGGGCAAAACGATGTGTTTAGTGTATTGGGAGCAAAGTATGTGCAAAGCATAGAGCTGCGGGTGTATAACCGCTGGGGGCAGGAGGTATTTTACACCAACCAAAAAGAAACAGGCTGGGATGGCACGTTTAAAGGGCAGCC
>JABWCF010000015.1 GCA_013359255.1 Flavobacteriales bacterium | reverse complement strand
CCGTTAAAAATTTTGCTCCATTGCAACACTCCGGATGAATTGTATTTTAGGGTAATCACATCGTTGCTGTCGTTAGAAGAAGTAAAGACCGAGCCGGTAACATATACATTGCCGGAGGCGTCTACCCTTAGGTCGGCAGCGGCATCATGCCAGCCTCCCGCACCGGCATACACTACATCCCACAGCAAAATACCCGAGGCGTTGTATTTGGCAAGATACAAATCGTAATTTCCGTTTTGGTTAAGGGTAGCACCTGCAATATGTGCATTGCCCGAAGCATCGGAACGTACCACCGATTTTTGAAAAAAAGCTTGGGAGCCTTGATTGTCTTGCCAATGCTCGGAAACCATTTGCTGAGCTTGCAGAAAATTGTATGCAAAGATTACCACAAACAAGGCTGAGATTTTAGATAAAGTTTTCATAAAAATTGGTTTTTAAAGTTAAACAAAAATTATCAAGAGAGAAAAAACTCAATACATTAATACACCTGATTTTATTTAGCTCTTATTTAGTTGAAAAGAGTTTTTATGCAAATCGTTTTCTACCGAAAGAACATAAAAACCTTTTTCGAAATCTTCGAGAGGTATTTCAATTATTTATTTATTTATTTGTAATACTACACATGGCTTAATGAAGAAATACTGAGTAGTAAAAGAAAGACAAAGCCTTTCAAAACATGGTTGAATGAGTTTGTTTGGTTTTTCACGGTATGTATTTTTAAAATTTGTGCTACAAAATACAGAGTAATATTATAATTTTTTTGTAACACTTTTTTCAAATCGTTGCAATAGAATTGAGTATGTATTGCGTGGTGTATGTTTTTATCTATCTGTATTTCATGTTTTTAATTTGTATTTTTGCTTATAATTCGTTGCAATAGAATTTATGAATGAATTACTAAAACTGTCACAGGCCTCGTCAGTAAAGGGAATTCGGATGATTGACAGACACCTGAAAGCGTACCGCCAAATAGAAGAAGTGCCAAAAACGCTAGATTTTTTTAACCGGATTTCAGCATTTTCAAAAAAGCAACATATAAAACCACAGACAAATGGTTTAAAATAAAAAAGAATATATTATTTATTGAATAAGACTTTCAAAATTTTATTGGTAGCTCCTATATTTTCGGCAATGTAGGTTTTTGCCGCACTTCCGGATTTGGCTGTAAAGGATGGTTCATTCAGGAATTTTTTCATCCATTCTGTAAATTCATCTATCGTAGAAAAAGAAAAAGCCGCTTTACGTTCCATGAGGTCTTTGGCCTCAGCATTTTTGTGATGATTAGGGCCGAATAAAACGGGAATACCAAAAACAGCAGCTTCCAAACTGTTATGCAATCTACCGTGAAAAGCTCCTCCAATAATAGCCAAATCGGCATACTGATAAAGAGAAGAGAGCATGCCAATATTATCTATCAGCAGCACCTTAGCATTATGAATATTTTCTTTGCTTGCTTTGGAGTAACGAACAACAGGAACGGTAAATAAAGATTCAATAAATGTTAAGTGTGCCTCATGAATCTCGTGTGGAGCAATAATACATTTTACCTGTTGTTGCTGTTTGTTTATATATGCCGCTAGTATCTTTTCTTCAGAAGGCCAGGAACTGCCGGCAACCACAAGAAAATGATTCTCTTTAAATTCTTTGATTGATTCTATTTCTTTGGCAAAAGCAGCGTTTTCTAAGCATCTGTCGAAACGGGTATCGCCCGTTTTTAAATAATTAGTAAAACCTATCTTTTTTAACAGCAAACAAGATTCTTCGTTTTGCAAAAAGAAAAAAGTAAAGCTGTTTAAATGCTTTTTAAACCAGTTTCCGTAAATTTTAAAAAAATGCTGATTAGGCCTAAATACACCGGAAACTAAGTAGCACGGAATATTTCTCTCTTTTATTTCGTTTAAGTAATTAAACCAAAATTCGTATTTAATAAAAAAGACGGCTGAAGGTTTTACAATGTCTAAAAATTGTTTTACATTCTTTGGAGTATCGGAAGGCAGATAACAAATCACATCGGCATAGGAATAGTTTTTGCGTATTTCATAGCCTGATGGTGAAAAAAAGCTAAGTAAAACAGGAATGTGTGGGTGCTCTTTCTTTAGCTTTTCAATCAGTGGCCTGCCTTGTTCAAATTCGCCCAAAGAGGCACAATGCACCCAAAAATAATTTTCATCTTTTATTTTTTCTTTTAATTCTGCTTTCCAGTTTTTTCTACCTTCAATCCATTTCGTTGCTTTGGTATTGAAAGACGAAGCAATGTAAACACCCAGCGTATAAAGATGTATGGCAAAGGTGTATAAAATTCGCATATACGATTTCGTTAAAATGAATTGCGAACAATGAATAATTTTTTATGCAAAACCGTTTTTTCATAATGAAATGAAACAAAGTAAAGACCATTGGGAAAAGTCGATAGGTCAATGCATTGAGAATATTCAAAAATCCTTTCGAGCCTAGACCACCGCCCATCTGCCGAAAATATTTTTAGTTCGTAAGGGAACTCATCTGAAGTTACACTAAGGTAGTCGCTAGCCGGATTAGGAAAAATTTCAAACTCCATTTTTTGCAAAATGTTTACCTCAGCTGCACTAGGTATTACACAGGAATTTTGATACGTAATGCGATTCGATTGTTGAAGCGAATCTAAAAAAACAGACAAGGAATTGGTATCGTTTTTTAAATAATAATTTAACCACAAGCCCAACAAATCGTACGTAACCTGTTGCTGCTCCTGACGTGTAATACTAATACCCGGAGAAGAGGTTGTTTCACCAAAATCGCAGTTAAAATTTGGTTTTGCAAAATAGCAGTGTGCGCCTCCTTTAATGTTTACAAATGTTTTGCAAACAGAAGCCAATGCATTATAAATGGGCAAATGATGTTGGGCAGGAGGCGTAACCCCATCTTTTTCGCCCGAAAGAATTAAAGCAGGAACTGTTACATTAGCCGCAGTTGTGATGGCCGATGGATTGGTTTCGGCTGGAGCAAATCCTATAACGGTTTTAATACTGTTGTTGTTAGCAGCTGCCAAAAAAGAACTGCCTCCACCCATGCTATGTCCCATAATAGCCGAGGCAGAATCTATTTTATTATATAGAAGAAATGCATTATTGGAATTATCCATTAAAAATGAATTGACCAAAAATCTTAAATCTTTACCAAACTCTTCGTGGTTGGGAGAAAATCCTGTTTCGGTATTTGCAAAAACGATAATATACCCTTTGGGAATCCACTCACTGCTAAGATTTTCGTAGGCCGTGTACGTCATCACAAAGCCATGCCCGAAAACAATAAACGGAAATTTTCCGTTGGCAGGAGTTGTATTATTTCCGGCCGATAAGGCAGGGTAATAAATTTCGGCTTTTACCTGCCTATTGTTACGATTTACATCGGTATACGTTTTGCTGGTAATCCCTACCTGAAAACTTTGTGAAAAGATTTCTGAAAAAAGAAAAAGAGAAAGTATAAAAAAGAATATTATTTTCATAAAATAAACTTTTTTGCTTTTTCAAAAACATGATTAAGGCCATTTATATCGGAGCCTCCTGCAGTAGCATAAAAAGCCTGTCCACCTCCACCACCCCTTATTTCTTTTGCCAATTCTTTTGTCATATTTCCTGCATGCCAGTTTTTTTGTTTGGCTAATTGTTCGGAAATAACAACGGTAATAAGAGGTTTATTATCAAGTTCTGCTCCTAATACCAAAAATAAATTATCGTATTCTTTCATTAACTGAAAAGAAATGTCTTTAAGGGAGGCTGCATCGCTTAGATTAATTTTTCCAATATAAAAATGAATTTGATTTTCTAAGTGCAAATTATTTTTTAATTCTGCTTTGATTATTTTAGCCTTTTCGTGCAGCAATGTATCGGTCTTTTTTTGCAGCTCTTCGTTTTTACTTTGCAGTTCAATTATTGCTTTCTTAAGATCTTTAGGATTTTTAAGCAATGTTTTAATTTCTTCCAGCAGTTGAATTTTTGCATTAATAAACTCCTCTGCTTTTTGCGAAGTAATGGCTTCAATTCTTCTTACTCCTGCAGCAACCGAACTTTCAGAAATAATTTTAAACAAAGAAATTTGCGAGGTGTTTGATACGTGAATACCCCCGCACAACTCAACCGACTGCCCATATTTTATTATCCTTACCGTATTACCGTATTTTTCTCCAAACAGCATCATGGCTCCCATTTTTTCGGCTTCTGCAATAGGGGCATTTCGCATTTCTTCTAATGCAATTGCATTTGAAATCGTTTCGTTAACCCATCTTTCTATCTGACTAAGTTCTTCATCGGTTACTTTTTGAAAATGCGAAAAATCAAAACGCAAATAGTCGGGAGTTACCAAAGAGCCTTTTTGTTCTACGTGTGTTCCTATCACTTTTCTTAATGCATAGTGTAATAAATGCGTAGCCGAGTGATTTTTTGCGGTGGCTATTCTTTTTCTATCATCAATAAAAGCATTAAAAGTGGCATCTGTTGGTTCGGGAAGTTTTTCGGCAAAATGTATAATAAGGTTGTTTTCTTTTTTGGTATCGATAACGTATGTTTTAGAACCGTTGTATTCTAAAAAACCGGTATCGCCTATTTGCCCCCCTCCTTCGGGATAAAACGGGGTTTTATCAAAAACCAGTTGAAACAACTCTTTCTCTTTGGTTTTAATTTTTCTGTATTGTAGTAATTTGATTTCTGCCTGTGTGTGGTCGTAACCTAAAAACTCTGTTGCTTTAAATGGTTGCAGTTCTATCCAATCGAAAGTTTCTATTTTAGTAGCAGCCCGAGAGCGTTCTTTTTGTAACTGCAAACACTGGTTGAAAGAAGGCATGTCTATTTCAAACCCCGATTCTTTGGCTAAAAGATGAGTAAGATCAATGGGAAATCCAAAGGTATCGTAAAGTTCGAAGGCAAAAGTTCCGTTTATAATTTTAGTAGAAGAGTGTTCGTGAATATATTTTTCGAAGCGGGATATTCCTTGTTCTAAGGTTCGTAAAAAACTTTGTTCTTCTTCAAGTATTACTTTTACAATTAATTTTTCCTGTGCTTTTAATTCAGGAAACGAGACTCCCATATGGTGAGCAAGAGCAGGAACCAGCCTGTAAATAAATGGTTCTTTTAGGGAAAGGAAACTGTATCCGTAACGCACTGCCCGTCTTAAAATTCTGCGTATAACGTACCCTGAACCCGTATTTGATGGAAGTTGTCCATCGGCAATAGAAAAAGAGATAGCTCGCAAATGGTCGGCAATTACCCGAAAGGCAATATCCTGTTTAGAGGAAGAGTGAGCATATTGAAACGAGCAAATGGTTTCTAGCTCTTTTATATAAGGCATAAACACATCGGTATCGTAGTTAGAAGTTTTTCCTTGCAGTGCCATGCAAAGCCTCTCGAAACCCATGCCTGTATCAACATGTTTTGCCGGAAGAGGTTTTAATTCTCCATTGGCCATGCGGTTGTATTGCATAAAAACCAAATTCCATATTTCTATTACCTGCGGGTGTCCTGTATTCACCAATTTATCTCCGCTTTGTTTTTTTATTTCTTCATCGCTACGCAAGTCTATGTGTATTTCGGAACAAGGGCCACAAGGTCCAGTATCGCCCATTTCCCAAAAATTATCTTTTTTATTTCCTTTTAAAATACGGTTTTCCGGTATCCATTTTTTCCAGCAATCGAAGGCTTCTTGGTCAAAATCCAACGCATCATCTAAACTACCTTCAAATATGGTAACATAAAGTTTATCTTTATCTAGTTTATACACTTCGGTAAGCAATTCCCATGCCCACTCAATGGCCTCTTTTTTAAAATAATCGCCAAAGCTCCAGTTTCCAAGCATTTCAAACATGGTATGATGATAGGTATCTACTCCTACTTCTTCCAAATCGTTATGTTTTCCTGAAACGCGCAAGCATTTTTGGGTATTGGCAATGCGGGGAAATTGAACGGGAGAGTTTCCTAAGAAAATATCTTTAAACTGGTTCATTCCGGCATTGGTAAACATCAGCGTGGGGTCGTTCTTAATAACCATGGGAGCCGATGCCACTCTTTCGTGTTTTTTATTTTTAAAAAATTGCAAAAACTTTTCGCGTACTTCAGTAGAATTCATGTAGAATGTTAATGTTTGTTAATCCTATATTTAACAAGTGCGGCATCGTATTTATAAAACTTGGCAAAGTGAGTTTGTAGTTTTATATTTGCATACGCTGCAACGGTTGCCAAAAATAATGAATTAAAGCAGAATGTCTAAAATAAAATACAGGTATAATACCCAAACGCTCGATTACGAAAAGGTAAAAATAACTTGGCGTACTCGTATTTTAAGGGCTATGGGTTATTTTGTTACATCGGGTGTAATAGCGTCCGGTATGGTGTATATTGTTTACCTGATTGTAGAATCGCCCAAAGAAAAGATATTACAGGAAGAAAATTATCAGCTACAGGCACAATATAAAATTCTTCATAAACGAATGGAAGATATTGAAATGGTATTAAATGATATTCAGACTCGCGATAACAATATTTATCGTGTCATTTTTGAGGCTGAACCCATTTCGGAAAACATCAGAAATGCAGGGTTTGGCGGCATAAACCGCTACAAACACATGGAGGGTTTTAGAAGCTCCGATTTATTAGTTGAAACCACCAAAAGGGTAGATAAAATTTCGAAACAACTTTATATTCAGTCCAAATCGTACGATGAGGTGTTTTCCATGGCCAAGAAAAAAGAACAATTATTGGCTTCCATTCCGGCCATACAGCCTGTTTCGAACAAAGAATTAAAATATATGGCTTCGGGCTTTGGGTTTAGAATAGATCCGGTGTATAAAACCACCAAATTTCATGCAGGCATAGATTTTACCGCACCCATAGGAACTCCTGTATATGCAACCGGTGATGGAGTGATTATGCCTTACGCAGAAGGATACTCGGGATATGGCAATTTTATTCGTATTAATCATGGCTACGGATATGTAACCCTATATGCACACTTAAGCAAAATGGCCGTAAAAGCATCTCAAAAAGTGAAACGTGGCGATATAATCGGGTATGTTGGTAATACAGGAAAATCAGTTGGGCCTCATCTGCACTATGAGGTGCGAAAAAATGACAATCCGATTAATCCCATCAACTTTTTCTTTAACGACTTAACCCCGGAAGAGTACGACCGACTTATTCAGCTTGCGAACGACCCCACTCAGGCTCTCGATTAGTTTTTTTGTTTATCTTTATCTGCTCCAATATGCAAACAGATAAGTTATATTACACCATTGGCGAAGTAGCCAGCATGTATAAAGTAAAACATTCTTTAATTCGTTTTTGGGAAAAAGAGTTTGCAATTATTCATCTGCACAAAAGCAGCAAGGGAAATCGCTTGTTTACAAAAAAAGATTTGGAAATTTTTGAAAAAATTTACCAACTTGTAAAGGTTCAGGGTTACACATTAGAAGGGGCCAAAAAAGCCCTGAAAATTAAAGAAGAGCTTCCATTGGTTTCGGCTTTAAAGAGTACGCAAAAGGAAGAAGAATTAAAAAAACGATTAATAGAACTTCGTTTAAAATTAAAACAACTGAAACAAAGTTTACACTAAAAATAGCTGTTCTTCATCAAATAATTTTTTACATAATCCTTTACGCCTTCCTCGAGGCTGTAAAATGGTTTGTTGTAGCCAATGGAATATAATTTTTGCATATCGGCTTCGGTAAAATACTGGTACTTGCCACGTATATCTTCCGGAGTAGGAATAAAATGAATATCGGGTTTTTTGTTTAATGCAGAAAAAGTATGATTAGCTAAATCTAAAAAGGTTCTTGCTTTTCCGGAACCAAGGTTATAAATACCATTGTTTTTACGATGTTCCATTAAAAACAAACAAACATTAATTACATCTTTAACATACACAAAATCGCGCATTTGTTCTCCATCTTTGAACAGAGAATTGTGTGATTGAAATAAATTAAGTTTTCCGGAATCGATGATTTGTTTGTACGCATGAAAAATAACCGATGCCATTCTTCCTTTGTGGTATTCGTTGGGGCCATAAACATTAAAAAACTTGAGTCCGGCCCAGAAGTATGGTTTTCTTTCTTGTTCTAAAGCCCATTTATCGAAATCGTTTTTTGAATGTCCATAAGGGTTGAGCGGCTTTAAAACCGAAGGAGAAAGGTTGTCGCTATATCCATGCTCGCCCATTCCGTATGTAGCTGCCGATGATGCGTACACTAAGGGTAGGCCATATTGCACGCATTTCTCCCACACCTTTTTTGAGTACTCTAGGTTTAGTGTATTAAAGATGGACACATCAAATTCTGTGGTATCTGTTCTTGCACCGATATGAAAAATAAACTGTACAAATTTTTCGTTTTCGTCTAACCATCTAAAAAAATCATTGCGATGAATTTTAGCGGTTAGTCTTTTATTTTCAAAATTTTTATTTTTCGTTTCCGAAGAAAAATCGTCAACGGCTACAACGTCTTTGTATCCCTGTTGATTAAGAAGAGAAATTAAACAACTTCCAACAAATCCTGCGGCACCTGTTACTACAATCATATTTTATATATAAGGCAAAAATAACCCAATTAATAAAATATAGAGCAACCTATTTAAACAGTATAAATATTAATTTATAGAACATTTGCTTATGTTATCTATTGTTTATATGATTTATAAAAGAATTAAATAATTAATAAATTGTAATTAATAAAATAAAATACTAAATATATTGTTATTAAATTCTATTATTGGTACCACTTCAAGCAACTCCGGAAATTTTCTATTCAGCAAAATCCCATCTTCTAAAAATTATGTGGTGGTTATTAGAAAAATCGTAGACGATAAAATTCTTCATCTGGTTAAAGAGATAAGGCCAACGGACAACATGATAATAAAAACAGAAGATTTGGTTCCTGTAAAAGTTGCGGTATTAAGTTCTATGATTAAATCTCCGAGCCGACCTCAGATATAGAAAAACTAAAACAGAAGATTTTAAAATTTAATTGGTTTCTAAAATTTGTAACAGCTCATCTAGTTTAGGAGTAAGTATTACATCGGTTCTTCTGTTCTTCTTCCTTGCTTCCGGAGTGTTGGCGGCATCAATAGGCATAAATTCGCCTTTGCCGGCAGCCTCTAGACGTTTAGGGTCAACCTTGCTGTTGCTGGTTATTATTTTAACTACCGAGGTAGCTCGCATAACACTTAAATCCCAATTATCTTTTATGGCTCCGCTGCCTTTGTAGGGCACATTATCGGTATGGCCTTCTACCAAAATATTTATATCGGCATTTTGTTCCAATACTTTTGCCAGTTTTTTAAGCACCTCTACTCCTTTTTGTTCTACCGTATAGCTGCCCGATGAGAACAATAAACTTTCTTCGAGTGAAACATACACTTTGCCATTTTTTTGTTCTATGGTAAGCCCGCTGTTTTCAAAACCAAGCAGGGCATCCTGTACTTTTTGTTTTAGTGCCTTTACGGCTGAATCTTTTTTACTAATAATTGATTCTAATTCCTTTACCCTGGCTTCTCTTTTAGAAAGTTCGAATGTTTTTGTATTTAAATCTTTTTCTAAGGCCCGCAAAGCATCTTCTTTTCTTTGTAATTCTTCTTGTGTAACTTGTAATTGTTTCATCAATTTTTTAGTTTCTTCGGCATTACCGGAAAGCAATTCTTTATTTTTATCTAACAGAAGTTGATAGGTTTTATTAATATTATTGTAGTTCTCTGTTAATTGCCTCAACGACATTCCCTGAATAAATGTATCGTTTTGCAGTGCCGCAATACGTTTTTCCATATCGGCAAATTTTGCATTCAGCTCATTATTTTTATTTTCCAGCTCCATATTGGCTGTTTTATAAGCCTCTAATTCGGCTGCACATTTTTTTTGTCGGTTCTGAACTTCTTCAAATTTTCTGGCAGGCACACAGGCAAAAAGAATTAAACCAAAAACCGCAACACATATATTTTGAACACGTATAAGCATAACCTTTTTTATTACAAGAATACGATAATGTATATTAGGCATTTTTATTGCTTATACTAATTTATAAACACACAACTATTAATAATACCATGCTAAGTAGAAATTGGATAACCGAACATACCTTAGACTTTGAGTACAAGCAATACCAGTTTCTGAGTTATATAAATAAAGCGAAAAGCAATTTCCGAAACAAAAAGATACAACCTTTTTTGTCCGAAATAACAATGCATCTCGATGATTTAATGAAATTAAAAAACGAAAGACAAAGACTAAAAACAGAAGTAAATTTCTTTTTATCGGGTGTTGACCTTAAAGAAGCAAAACTGCATTATGCTGCAAATAAAGAAGAGGAGATGATACTCGAACCTATAGATAAAATACTTGATTTTACTGAACCCATTTTAAAAAGCACTATAGAAATAGGTAAAGAAATAAAACAAAAGGCTGAACAAACAATACACGTTTACTCTCTTGGAATTGTTCCTCTTTACAAAGAGGAGGGCATAATTATTTTAGATTTACAAAGAAAAAATAAAGTCTTTATTTTTGAGTACGCAATAGATAACATAAGCTCTTTTGCCTCTCATATTACTGTTAAAACAACTTTTATTCAGTCGTATATTTTAAGCGTTTCAAATACCATCTACTCAGTAAAACTAGATTTCTTGAGAAATTACCGAAAAATTCCGGTACCTGCAACATTTGTGGTAGAATCTGACGGAGCTTATCCAATAAAAGAAACACTATTGCCTATTGCTACTCAAAAATTGATTACCGAACTTTCAAAACCTAATTAAGAATCCAAGATAAAAAAATTTCATATTTAATTCTTAAAAGTAATATCAGTAAAATTGTAACTATGAAAAAAGTTACAGTATACCTTTTGTTTACCTTGTTTTTATCTAATAGGGCTAGCCTTGTTTCTGCTCAGGAACTTCCATGCGGAGCCACCGAAATGATTGAAAAATCTATACAGAGCAACCCCTCTCTGCGTTTGCTGATGGAAGAAGAAAACGAAAAAGCACTTCAATATTCATACAAAAATAATGGAACAGAAGGTGTCAATAAAATTATTCCGGTAGTAGTACACATCATTCACACCTATGGCAGCGAAAATATTTCCAAAGCACAAGTAGAAGATGAATTGAAAATATTAAATGAAGATTTCCAAAAATTAAACTCCGATACAAATCAAATTATTCAGGCTTTCAAAGGCATTGCAGCCAATAGTGAAATTGAATTTCGATTAGCCAGAATAGACCCCTACGGGAACTGCACCGAAGGGATTACACGTACATTTTCTCCACTTACACACAGTGCAAATGATAATGTAAAAGATTTAATAAGTTGGCCAACGAACAAATATTTAAACATGTGGATTGTAGAAAAAATTTCTTTCGGAGCAGGCGGATATGCCTATTACCCGGGCACCGCACCACAAGCTAAATACGAAGGAGTCGTAATGCTGAATAAACAGTTTGGTGGCATAGGCACCTCATACGGAAGCAATTTTGCTAAACGTACCACCACCCACGAAGTGGGACATTACCTCAATTTACCCCATACATGGGGCAGCAGCAACAGTTGTGGAGATTTGGGAAATTGTTCTACCGATGATGGTGTTTTTGATACCCCCAACACGATTGGCAATTGCCAGTCGTGTGATTTGGCTGCTGTGAACTGCAACTCCTTAGATAACGTGCAAAACTACATGGATTATGCAGTATGCACCAAAATGTTTACTGAAGGGCAAAAAGACCGAATGCATGCCGCATTAGCTTCCGGAGCAGGTGGTCGTAATAATTTATGGACCAATGCAAACCTTATTGCTACGGGCACCAATGACGGATATGTTCCCGTTAATTGCATTCCCATTCCCGATTTTAAAAGCAATAAAAATAATATTTGTGCAGCCGATAGTGTTCAATACATCGATTTATCTTACAACGCTCCTATTGATGGAAACTGGCAGTGGAACTGGGTCTTTCAGGGAGGAACACCCGCTACTTCCAATTTACAACATCCTATTGTATTTTATAATTCGCCCGGTGTTTACAATACAACACTAACCGTGTCTAACCTTTCCGGTAGCGATATAATAACTAAAAACCAATATATTATTGTAGGAAACATTAACGGAGGAGAAGTAGCTCCCTTTTTAGAAGGTATTGAATACTCCAATTTTCCTTTGCATATAAACAACCCTATTAAAAATTGGCAATACGAAAGCGAATCGGGATTTTTTTGGAATAGAACCACAAATGCAGCAGCTACAGGCACAGCTTCTGTACGTTTAAATTGCTCCGATGTGCCCGATGATGAAAAATCTTCTTTTATTTCACCTCCCATTGATTTGTCCGGATTAACAGGAGTTCCCGGAGTTAAGTTTAAAGTGGCTTATGCCAAGCGTTTCGAAGAAGATGAAGACATGTTAAGAGTCTATGCTTCGAAAGATTGTGGTAATACATGGACCATCCGCTATGCCAAAAAAGGAAATAATTTGGTAACCAATGGCGGAAGTTTAGTTTCTGGGAATTTTGTTCCTGCGGTTACATGGCATTGGAGAGATGACGTAGCCAATTTGGGCACCACTTTTCAAGGCTTATCGAATGTGCTTTTAAAATTTGAACTAACAGCCAAAGGAAGCGGAAACTATATTTACATTGATGATATTAATATTACCGTGAATGTGGGAATGGAAGAAAATGAAAATACAGTTTCATTCTCACTATTTCCAAACCCTGCCGGAGATGAAGTAACTATATCCTTTAATGAGAAACTAAATGGAAAACTAAAAATGCTTAACCTGATAGGACAACCTATAATGGAAACCGAAATTATTTCGGTCGAAAATTATAAAATGGACGTAGGGTATTTAGCAAAGGGGGTTTACTTGCTACAACTGCACACAACCGCAGGAACCAAAATACAACGATTTATAAAGGAATAGAGAATTCGTAAAAAAGGATTCCTAATTGGTTGGGATATTCTTTTTGAATTTAACCAATGAGGCTTTTACAACAATATCTTTTTTAATTTTTGTTTTGCTTTTTCCTCCTTCGCCTTTTGTTCTTCCATCTTCCGACTCGCGAGAAATATTGCCACCGGTAGTTATAAAACTTCCGGCCTGCATATCAAAATTATCTACAATGATTGCATCGGCTCCCTTTTTAGCTGCAGTAGACTGCACTTTGCGTTGAATTTTTTCTGTTTTCATTTTTTCTGGAACCGTAACATCCATTTTGCCCATTACTTCAAATGGCTCTGAAATATCTGTTTCTCTGAAATAAAGTTGTGCGTCAGAGGTAGGGGCGTATGTTCTGCCAAAATACTTGTAATGGTTAGCACAGGCAGTAAAGAGAACTACCGAAACCGCAGCAAACAAAAACTTCTTCATAGCTAAAATGTCAATGATTTATGAAATAAAATTTATTTCTTAGCATTCATTTCCTTTTGGTCAAGATACACTTCTGACAAATCTCGGTATTCCATGGCGTTTGCCGGAAAGTTTTTAACGTAAGTTTGCAGCAATCGAGTATTTTCATCATAGAAAATAGGCATGATGGCAGCATCGTTAATTGCTTCTTGGTCGGCTAAACGGAAAAGTTCAAAACGTTTTTTAGCATCCACTTCTCTAAGTGCAAGTTCAAAAATAGAATCGAACCGAGTGCTTTGATATCGAACCGAGTTGATGTATGATTTATCGGCTAAGTTTTCGGGAACATGTTTGCTGTAAAGCAAGTTTAAAAAGTTTTCTGGATCCGGGTAATCAGCTGTCCATCCTGTTCTCCAAAAAAGAGCTTTACCCGTTTCCAAATTTTCTAAGTGCTGAGCAAACTGCATAATTTCTATCTGAATATCAATATTCAAATTTTCTTTCAGCATTTTCTGTATCACTTCAGCTGTTTGCACATTTCGGTCTCCTCCTCCGCTGTTTATTTGTAAAATCATTTTCGGAAATCCTTTTCCATTGGGGTACCCTGCTTCTTTTAAGAGTTGGCGAGCTTTTTCGGGGTCGTATTTAAATCCTTCAATTTTTTCGTACTCGTACCCTTTAAAAGGAGGCACAATGCCATAAATTCCGGCACGTCCATCACCTTGCAAGGTGTAATTTACTATAGATTCTCTGTCTATTGCGAAATTGAATGCTTGACGAACCAATTTGTTATCAAAGGGAGGCAATTTGTGTTGAAAGCCGTAATAGAAAACGCTCATAGCGGGAACTACCTGCATTTCGAATGAAATATTTCCACCGTTTTTAGCTTCTTCAAATTCGGTTACTACTTCTTTTACCATTTCCAAAGGAAGGCGGAAAACCATTTCCTGATTTCCTCTGCGAAACTCCATCAACTCTGCTTTTTTCTCTTTAATGAAAGTGTATTTAACGGCATCTAAGTATGGAAGCTGGTTGCCAAATTGATCTATTCCCCAATAATCCGGATTTCTGTCTAAGATAACGGCTTCTCCTTCTTTGATATTTTTAATCCGGAAGGCTCCTGTTCCTACGCAATTGGTACGCATGTCCACACCATATTTATCGTATGCTTCTTTAGGATATACCCAGCAGGCTGAATGGCTTAAAATATTTAAAAATCCTGCAAAAGAATAGCTAAGATCTATTTGCAGGGTATAATCGTCAATAACCTTCACTCCGGAAACTCCACCTTGAAGCGGAGTTTTTTTAACCGTAGATTCGTTGTATTCGTTGGCTCCTACCACACGGTCTTTAAAAAGCCAAAACATTTGATTTTGTGGGTTCGATTCGCATACTTTATCTAAACAATATTTAAAATCCTGAGCCTTTACTTCTCTTCCTTTTCCTTCGGGGAAGCATTCGTTTTCGTGAAATTTAACTCCTTTACGCAGGTAAAAAACAAACGAGGTGGCATCTTCGTTTACATCCCATTTTTCGGCTATACAAGGCTTTACCGATAAATCTTCTTGGTTTAGTTTTACCAAGCCTTCGTAAACCTGGTTCGCTATACGATGAGATACTACTTCGGTAACATCTAAGGGGTAAAGACTTCTAAAGTCTTCTGTTTCGTTCACTCTGAATACCCCTCCGTAATACACTCCTCCTTTTGCAATTTTACCTTCTTTATCGTTTTTGTTATTTCCGCCTCCGCATGAATAAAGTAAAACCGAAGTTGCCGCAAATACTGCCAATGCTATTTTTTTCATAATCAATGTAGCTTTTCTTTTTAAATTCACAAGTTACAAATATATAATTTACCTTAGAATATTCTAAATTTTATTATATTATTCCTAAAAAATTATTCTAAAGATGGGCGATTAGTAGTTTAATTCTAGCAAAACGGGACAATGGTCGGAATGTTTGGCCTCTGGAAGTATATGGCTAGATTTCAGGCATTCCCGTAGCACTTCGCTGGTCATGTGGTAATCTATTCTCCACCCTAAATTTTTAGCCCTTGCATTGGCCCTAAAACTCCACCATGTGTATTGGTGAGGCTGGTGGTTAAACGCCCTAAATGAGTCTATAAATCCATCGGAAAGAAATAAATCGACCCAAGCCCTTTCTTCGGGCAAAAAGCCTGAGGAGTTTTTATTGGAAACGGGGTTATGTATATCTATGGGTTTATGACAAATATTAAAATCGCCCGAAATAACTAAACAAGGGTGCGTTTTCCGAAGTTCGGAAATGTATTTTCTAAAATCATCGAGCCATTGCATTTTAAAGGCCTGACGCTCGTCTCCTGTAGTGCCCGAAGGCATATACACGCTCATTACCGAAGCAAAATCAAAGTCGGCACGTAATACCCTTCCTTCTACATCATATTTCTCTATTCCGCAACCGTAGGTAACATTTAATGGCTTTGTTTTTGTGAGAATGGCGACTCCACTATATCCTTTTTTTTGTGCCGGATACCAATAGTGGTAATATCCCTGCTCTTCAAATAATTTAACCGGTATTTGTTCTGCATTTGCTTTAATTTCCTGAAGGCATAAAACATCAGGATTTACCGCTTTTAGCCATTCTGCAAAACCTTTACCAATAGCCGATCGTATGCCATTTACATTGTAAGTTACTATTTTCATTTTGGGTAATTTATACTTCCCTATTTTGGGAGGAAGTAAACGTACATAATTTTTAAATAAATTACAGACTGTTGCGTTATAAAAACACGAATAAAAAAACGGTTGTACTTTTATGCTTTCTAAACTCTCCCTATATTAGTTGCAGGCAAATAAATTTATATCGTTTTTATTTTTTCTGTTGGTTGCAGTCATCTCTGTAAAAGCTCAGGTTTCTTCTAATTTTCGGAGTAAAAATTTTTATCTGCTAAAAGATACCCTACTGCTCGATACGCTGAGCATTATACCCGGTTCAGAGTTTATTAAAATCAATCAACACAATGTGTTGGATAGTTCGTTTTACACCTTAGATGTAGCCAACAGTATACTCGTTCTCAACAGAGAAAAATTAGATGAATTAGACTTTATACCCACCGAAATAACGGTAAGCTACAGAGTTTTCCCCCTTCTTTTTACAAAACCTTATTTCCATAAAAAATTTACGATAAACGAAAACTCAGGAAATTCCGAAACGAATCCTTTTGTTTTTAAATACATCTCGAGCCCCGATGATATTTTTAGTTGGCAAGGGTTAAATAAAACAGGAAGTATTTCTCGTGGCGTAAGTTTTGGCAATAATCAGGATTTAGCAGTTAACTCCAATCTTAACCTTCAGCTTTCGGGTAAGCTTACGGAAAACATAAATATTGTGGCGGCTATTTCTGATGATAATATTCCCATTCAACCTGATGGAAACACGCAACTTTTGCAGGAATTTGACCAAGTGTACATAAAAGTTTTTGACGAAAAAAACGAACTCGTTGCCGGAGATTTTTTTCTAAATAAGCCCATAGGTTATTTCATGAATTTTAATAAAAGGGCACAAGGCGGAAGTTTTTCGGGAAAATATGCGATTCCAAAAGAAAATAAAAAAGAACACTCCGTAGTGGTTAAAGGAAGTGGTGCAGTATCTAAAGGGAAATTTGCCCGCAATGTAATAAATGGAATTGAGGGAAATCAAGGTCCATATAGACTTACAGGCAGTGAAAACGAAACATTTATTATTGTATTAGCAGGCACAGAAAAAGTATTTGTAGATGGAAAACTGATGGAACGCGGACAGGATTACGACTACGTAATTGATTACAATACAGCCGAAATTACATTTACCGCTAATCGCTTAATTACTCAGTTTTCGCGTATTGTAGCCGAGTTTCAGTATTCCGATAAAAACTATGCCCGCTCGCTTTTTTATGCCGGAACCGAATACCAAACATCGCGTGCTAATTACCGCATCAACATGTATTCTGAACAAGATGCCAAAAACCAACCCCTGCGGCAAGAGTTAGATACCGCCCAACGCAGGTTGCTTTCGCAAATAGGCGACAGCCTCTACATGGCTGTGGTTCCGGGCATTGACAGTGTTCCCTTTGTAAATGATGCCGTGCTGTATAAAAAAATGGATACGTTGGTCAATAGTGTGTCTTATTCTCCGGTTTATGTGTATTCTACAAATTCAGATAGTGCACGATATAAACTCTCTTTTTCGCAAGTTGGAATCAATAAAGGAAATTATGTGCAAACGAAAAGCACCGCCAACGGGAGGGTATTTAAATGGGTAGCTCCCCTTAACGGTATTCCGCAAGGTAATTACGAACCGGTGATATTGCTTATTACGCCAAAACGTAAACAAATGGCCACCTTTGGCAGCGATTTTAAATGGGGTAAAAAAGGAAAAATTCAACTGGAAACAGCCGTTTCATCGAACGATATCAATACCTTTTCGGCTAAAGATCAAAACGACAATGTTGGGTATGCCTTAAGAATTTTAGCCGATAACGCTTTTCCGCTCGATACACATAAAAACCCACTACAAATTATTGCAGGGGGCGGATTTGAAATGACAGACGAATATTTTGAGCCCATTGAACGATTCAGAACTGTTGAATTTGAACGCGACTGGAACGTAAGCCAAATCCCTCTGCTCAATAAACAATACATTGCCAAAGCCTACTCCGGAATTGAAAAAAAAGACAAGCTCCTGCTACGCTACGAAGCGGGCTCTTTTGTAAGCGAAAAAGAATACGAAGGATTTAAAAATACGGCCAATGTGTTCTTTTTTCAAAAAGGGTTTCAGGTAAAAGGAAATGGGAGTTTCCTTCAGTCGGACGGCAAAGTAGTTTCAGCGTTTTTGCGCCACAATGCCAGCCTTTCTCAAACTATAAGAAAAGTGCAAATTGGCCTCTACGAAGAGGTAGAACAAAATAAATTTTCTTTACCCCGTATCGATACCTTACTGGCAAATAGTTTTCGGTGGAACATTCTTAAAGCGTTTGTAGAAGTAGCCGATACTCTTGAAAACAAGCTAGGCGTAAGCTATCAGTATCGCGAAGATTTATTTCCTTTCCAAAGCCGCTTTAAACTGGCCAGTATAGCCGATGATATAAATTTTGAATGGGCAATGAATCAAAATAAAAACAGCCGTTTTAAAATAAAAACTACCTATCGTAAATTAAGAGTTACCGATTCGCTTATTAGCGTTACCAAACCAGAAGAAACGATTTTAGGTCGTGCCGAATACCACGCACTTGCAGGAAAAGGCCTGCTTACCTCGGGCTCCTATTATGAAATTGGTTCAGGCATGGAACTGAAAAAAGAGTTCAGATTTTTAGAAGTGCAGCCCGGACAAGGAACCCATGCATGGAAAGACTACAACGATAACGGAATTAAAGAACTCAACGAATTTGAAGTAGCTCAGTTTCAAGATCAGGCCCATTACATTAAAATATTTACCCCCACCAACCAATACATTAGGACCTACACCAACCAATTTAGTCAAACTTTTTTTATTAGGCCGGAAACTCGTTGGGGAAATAAAAAAGGAATTAAAAAATTTGTTTCGCGATTTTCCGATAAAACTTCGTACCGTATTGACCGTAAAACAGGTAATCGCAACAACATCTACAATCCCCTATCTGAAAATATTACAGACACTCATTTGGTAGCACTAAATACCTCCTTATTAAATTCATTTTACTTTAACAGAACTTCGCCCATTTATGGTTTCGACTTTACTTTTCAAGATAACAAAGGAAAGACCCTGCTTACCAACGGCTACGAATTGCGAGAAAACACGTATTACGAAGTACGAAGTAGATGGAATTTTTTAAGCCAATTTACCTTAAATGCAAACTACAAAAACGGAGTTAAATCAAACCTCTCGGAATATTTCAGCAATCGCAATTACTCCTTTACTTACGAAGAAGCAGAACCTCGTTTTAGTTTTCAGCCCAATACAACCTTTCGGTTATCGGTTTACTATACCTACATTCAAAAAATAAACAAGCCGATTTATGGCAACGAAAAAACTTTTTTAAATAAGGCAGGAATCGAGTTACGCTATATTGCTCCTGCAAAAGGAAATGTTATTTTAAATTTTAATTTTATTGATATCAACTACAATGCTACGCCCAATACAGCTGTGGCATATGATATGATGGAGGCCTTACAACCCGGAAAAAATTATACATGGAGTGCTGTTTGGCAACACAATCTTTCTGCAAATACTCAACTTAATTTAACGTATAATGGCCGTTTGTCGGAAAACTCAAAAACAGTTCATTCAGGAGGTGTACAAGTAAGAGCATTCTTTTAACTAAACATGTTTCTTACTGATTTTTCTTTTTTTTGAATATTCTCTTTTTTCTGTTCTCAATATGCACGAACCTTGTTATTCGAACAAACAACTATTCTTAAATACAAAACAATCAGGCCGTTTTATTGTTTTTCGTTACTTTGTAAAAAATGTTTTTTATGAAATTGTATTTAATTGTTTTTCTGTTTCTTTTCTCTATTTCTATTTTAAATGCCCAGTTTGCTGCACCTGTTGGTCCTCAAAACATTACGCTAAATACGGCCAATCAAATTCGGGGCTATCATTTTACAGCCACCACCTCTTTTACTATTTGTGGTTTGTATATCCCCGATGATAATTCTTCTCTTCCGCAAAATATAGAAGTGGTAAGGTTTACTAATGGTGCACCACCGGCATGGATAATGACCACCAATGATTTTGTTTCGCTATTTTATATTTCGCAGTATGCCATAAACGATACCATACCTTGTTCCATTCCGGTTGCCAAAGGCGATATTATTGGTGTTTACGGGGCTAGAGGAAACACCACGTTGATGTACAACAGTTTGAGTACACCCAATTACGTGAGCAACATTTACGGAAAACCGGTAACTTTTATTCGCAGTGGAATGAATTCTCCTTTGCATAATCAACAAATGAAAGATATTTTCAGTGAACAAAGTCAGGAAATTGGCCGTATTTCTATGCGTTACCATTGCTGCGAACCGCCAAAACCCGATTTTATATACGGGCCTTCCGAAGTTTGCATGAATATTCCTTACTCGTTTTATATTGATTCTTCTTATTCGGCCACACAATACATTTGGTCGGCACCCCCGGGTGCTACCTTAAATAACGGACAAGGCACTGACACCGTAAGCATTACTTTTACCAATGCTATAACCGATACCCTTTGGGTTAAAGCCGTTAATGGCTGCGATACCAGTTTAGTAGAATATAAAGTAGTTAGCTCTCTGCCTATTATTCCCACAATTACCTACAACTGGCCCGAACTCATTTCATCGCTTGCTCCGAGTTATCAGTGGTATGTAAACGGCAATTTGTTACCGGGCGAAATTTTTCAAACACATACCCCAACACAAAACGGAAATTACGAGGTAGAAATTGATACCCTGGGTTGCAAATACAAATCGGCCCTTTATGCCTTTGGGAGTTTTTCTATAGAAGAATGGATAGAAAAAAATACTCGTCTTTATCCCGTCCCTGCTAAAGATGCTATTTATATTGAGTTTTCTGAAAAATTAAATTCCGAAAATAAGGGTATAGAAATTTTTGATATACTCGGAAATCTTGTTTTTAAAGGAGAATTGAACAGTACCCTAAACCGTATTTCGGTTTCGCAACTCCAAGCAGGAATTTATTTTACAAGAATTAAAAGCGGACATTATTCGTTTATTAAAAAGATGGTGTTGGAATAATGATTGGGAGTATTAACGGATTTAACAAGAGTAAAATAAAATATTTAAAAGTACTTTTTTAACCAAATACGCTCTTATGAGTAGATACTTTTAATTATTCATTGTTTTATTTTTTCAAATTCTTCTCGTAGATATTTATCCATTCATTTACGGTCATTTTTGTCATTAATTTACCAATGAGTTCATAAGGAATTTCTTCAAACTTTTTAAACCGGATACAGCTTTTTCCCATATCTAATTTTTGTTTACAATAGTTAGGATATTCAGAAACAAACCAGCTCAATAGTTTTGTATCGGAATAAATACCCATGTGGTAAAAATTGATTGAGTTTTTTTGAGAAGCAATTCCTGCAAAGGGCAGAGGTTCGCTGGGTTTGCAATGGTAGCCTGCCGGATAAATAGTATGTGGAACAACATAACCTAAGCCACCATAACTAATGGCTGCTTCAAAACCTTTAGGTAAATTTTTTACAATAACATTGTGTAGCTTATTAAATGGTTCTGCCCTGTCCTTAGGAAGGTTTGCCAGAATTTCATTTACCGTTTTTCCGTTTGCTTTCATATCTTATTAGTATGAACGATGTTGGTCAAGTAAAATCACATTACCGTCAGGGTCAGATAACATAAAGCTTGCGGGGCCTTTCGTTTTTTCATCCACTTCATTTGTAAGTGTAAGTCCGTTGTTTTTTAACTTTTTTTGAATTTCACGAATGTCGTCAAAGTTTTCTGCATTGTTTGCATTTTCATCCCAACCCGGATTAAATGTCAAAATATTTCCTTGAAACATTCCATGAAAAAGCCCAATGAGTGCATTGCCATTTTTCATGATGAGATAATTCTGCTCCATTCCGCCTGCAAAAGCATTGAATCCTAATTTTTCATAAAACTCTTTTGATGTTTTTAAATCTTTTACGTTAAGACTGATTGAAAACGCTCCCAATTTCATATTGTTTTGTTTTTCGGTGTTTGTTTTTTCTATATTCTCGATTGTTGACTTTTGTGCAAAAACAGAATTAAGGTAAAACCCGATTGCAAAGGATACAAGTGAGCCCGCAATAATTAATTGTTTTTTTTTCATTTCTATTTGTTATTTTTTACTTACCCAATTTTTACAGAGGTCATGGTTAATGAGCCAGCTACTGCTTTGTCGTTAAATATACTAATTTCATCTTTGTTATCTTTTAAAGCAATAGAATAAATTAGTGGTAAGTAATGTTCCGGGGTTGGAATAGCCAAATCAAAGGCTTTTCCATGCGAACGAAAATTGATCAATTCTTTGTGGTTTCCATCAAGAATAAATTTTTTTATTTTACCGTTAGCTTCCATTGCCCAGTCATAACCAAATGTTTCATTTAATCTTCTCCATTCCACTTTACCAAGATTGTGAACGATGTTACCGCTCCCGATAACCAACACGCCTTTTTCGCGAAGCGATTTTATTTGTTGAGCCAATTCGTAATGATATTGGGGACCTTGGCTATAATCAATGCTCATTTGAATGACAGGAATATCCGCATTAGGATATAAATGTTTAATTACACTCCAAGCTCCGTGGTCAAGTCCCCATTTGTTGTCTAAACCTATTTCAGTTTTTGTTATTAATGATTTGGTTTCTTTTGCTAAATCAGGGCTTCCGGGTGCAGGGTATTGCACATCAAATAAGGCTTTTGGAAATCCACCAAAGTCGTGAATAGTTGGTGGATTTTGCATAGCGGTTACAAAGGTTCCTTTCG
The DNA here is from genome assembly GCA_013359255.1 of Flavobacteriales bacterium. GTDB lineage: Bacteria > Bacteroidota > Bacteroidia > Flavobacteriales_E > Vicingaceae > BCD5. The sequence goes on along the minus strand of JABWCF010000015.1, from coordinate 41,230 downwards.
TTTCCCAGTGTGCAGAAATACACAAAATGGCATTTGGTTTTGGAATTCCTTTGGCGATATTTCTAAAACCAGTTACAAATTCATTTTCTTCTATGGCATTCATAGGGCTTCCGTGACCAAGAAACAACACAGGTATTTTAGAAGTTTTGCCCAATGGTGCTGTTATTCTATTTAATTCATTCAGTTTCATAGCTGCTGCTGTTAGTGGCAAAATTGCCAGTGATTTTAAAAATGTTTTTCTGTTCATCATACTTTTAAGCGATTAAAAAATACTCACCTGCTATTCAATTTTTCAATCAATTTTGTAGATGCGGTGTCGGCATAAATGCTATAAGCGTTCACCAACAACCCTTTTACATTATTTTGTTTTGATGAAATGGCATACAAAATACTTTCATTATCCACATCCGACATTTCCTGAAAACGATATACTTCATCAATTTCAAATTCGTCATGTAGCAACTGCATATTGTTTTCTGCACACCAAATACAATCGTGTTGAACATTGAAATTGAATGTATAACCTTTTTTGGTAAGGTCGTTTATTGCTTCAGATAATGTGGTGTATGTTTTCATCGGATAAGTTTAAATCCTAAATTTAAATTAGTTTTTAATTAAGTTTTGGATCTTTTGGGTGGGTTATAGGTATTAATGATTTTGATGAGAAAACGATTGCTTGCAACACAACTAATATGAGGATGATGATTGCAAAAGCAAATTGCGATGATGATTTAATAGTTGAATACTCTGATTCTGCATTTTTCATTATCAATTTCGATTCGTTTAATTGAACATCAGATAGCTTGTTTAATAAAACAAGTACTTTGTTGGTATAAACCAATCCCTCTAAATTGTTTTTTGAAAAGATTTGCTCAAAATGTTTAATGTATTCAACTAACTCTTTAGCTAATGTATTTTCTTTTGTTGTTAGTTTTGTAACAATATAAACTGTGTAACTTTTATTGAAATCATCAAGCAAGTTTTTAATAGTACTCAATTTCAAATCATCATTCATTTCAGAATGCAATACTTCTCTAATTTGATATGTATTACTTGTCATCTTTAAAATGTAATCTTCTGCAATTAGTCTGTCTTCATACAGCGTAGTAATTGATTTTTTTACATTTTCAGTATGAATCTTGTCAAGGTAATGGCTCAATAATACCAATAGGCATAACACAAGCAGCACTCCTGAAGCCAAAAGTTTGTTTTTTATGGTGTAAGTCCATTTCATCTTTACTCTTTTTTAATTATTGACAAAGCACCCGAAGGACATTTATTTACAGTTGCAATAATTTCTTCGCTAGAAGCATTTGCCACATTTACCCAAGGGCTTTCTTTGGTGTTAAATACTTGCGGTAAATTCTTAACGCAATTGGCAGAGTGAATACACTTTCCCGATTGCCAAACTACGGTTATCTCTCCGTTTGAATAGTGTTTTGTAATGTTTTTTTTATCCATGATTATTTGATTTTATAGAACGTCTTTAAATTCTTTTACCTTATCAAAAACACTTCTTGCAAAGGGGCAAAGCGGAACTATTTTTATTCCTTTTTCTCTTGCAAAACCAACTGCCTTAGTTACCATTTGCTTACCAATTCCTTTACCTTTTAAAACAGCGTTTACATCTGTGTGGTCAATAATTATTCTATCTGTTCCAGCCCACACATACGTCATTTCAGCAAGAACTTGATTTCCCTGTTCTACATAAAATGCTCCTTTGTAACCATCGTCTTTTTGAAGTATTTCCATTGTGCTACATTTTATTTAACATGCTTCCATAAGCTCCCATTCTTGGTAACTACTTTTGTTAAACTGCCTTTTTCGGTTAGTTCATTTAGCAGTTGCTCGCTTTCCGTTCTTGGCATTCCCGATAACTCAGAAAATTCTTTTGCCGTTAGCGTTTGATGTTTTGCAAAAAGGTCTTCCCAACTTTTTTTGTATTCGCTTTTACTTGCAGTAGGAGCAAGTTTCAAAATCGCCACTTCATAAAATGAATAGGGTTTGGAACCATATACAAATTCTTTATTTCCTTTTTCATCAACGAAAAACATGGTCGGAAAACCTCTTACGCCAAGCTCTTTTCCTAATTTTAAATCTTCTTGAAAAAGTTCTTTTGCCTTTCCTTCGTAGTCGGTTTTTAGTTGTTCAGCATTTAACCCTAACACTTTTGCAGCTGTTTCTAGATGCTCCCATTTGGCAATGTTTTTCTTTTGCAGGAAAACCATCTCTCTGATTTCACGAAGAAATAGAATGGCTTTTTCATGGTCTTGCATTTGTGCTGCTTTAAAAGCAATAGAAGGCGGATAAGAAGAATTCAACGGGTCTTCTAACCACACATCGCCATCAATAGGCATATCGTAATACACGCTTACTTCGTCCCAATGATGCGCTACATCCGATGGTTTGCTGATGCCGCCACTGTTATAACTCCAATCGGGCAACAAGCCACCCATTCGGTATTCAATTTCAATACTGTTTCCGTATTCCAGTTTGAGTTTTCGTAACTGTGGCTCTATGCCCCAGCAAGACGAACAAATTGGGTCGGTATAATAAATAACCTTTACTGGTTTTTGGGTTGATTGAGTCATTCCAGAAACACTGTCTTTTTCTTTTCCGGCTGGCATTTCGCACATACCGGTTTCTATGTCGCATAAAAGCGGATTACTATTTTTATTGTCCATTTTACCTTGTGTTTGTGTTTTGCAGCTTAAACTGCAAAATGTTAAAAATCCTATGATTGCAAAGTCAGAGAAATTCATGGGTTGAGTTGTTTCATAGTATAGGGAAGAGCCATCATACATTGATGACTCTTCCTTTTACGTTTTTTAAGATTGTTTTACAAACTGAATTTCACCTGCAATTTTTACTTCTTCACTTACCAATACACCGCCTGTTTCCAACGCTGCGTTCCAGTTTAACCCCCAATCCTTGCGGTTGATTTTTCCTTCTACAGAAAAACCTGCTTTTTCATTTCCCCAAGGGTCTTTGTTGATACCGCCAAATTCCACTTCTAGTTTTATTTCTTTACTCATTCCTTTAATGGTAAGCAAACCTTTCAACTCATATTCATCATCGTCTTTTTGTTTGAACGAAGTGCTTTTAAACGAAAGTTCTTTGTGGTTTTCTGCATCAAAGAAATCGACAGATTTCAGGTGATTATCTCTATCGGTGTTGTTGGTACTGATAGAAGAGGCATCTACTGTAACATTTAGCGGTGATTTAAAAATATCATCTCCGTTTACTTCAACCGAGAAGTTTTTGAATTCGCCTTTTACATTCGCAATCATCATGTGTTTTACTTTAAAAGTAAGTTCACTATGTGTAGGGTCTAAAACCCATTTTGTTGTTTTTTGTGTTGCTGTTTCCATTTTCATTTGTTTTTAAATGATTAATAAATTTTACACTACAAAGTTGCTATCATTTAAATGGCTAGTGGTAATGTTTTTTGGAAGAAGAGTTGTAAAATCAGGAAAGCAATTTCTTCATTTCTTCCCGAAACTCAGATGGAGTTTGTCCGGTTCGTCTCTTAAATACGTTGGTAAAGTAAGCTTTTTCGTTATACCCTAGGTCAAATCCTATTTCAGAAATATTTTTATTGGAATGGGTTAACTGATTTTTAGCTTCAATAAGTTTTCGGGTTTCAATAATCTCACTCACGGTTTGATGGAGTATATTTTTGCAAATCAAATTCAAATTTCTTGCAGACATAAACAATTTTTCGGCATAGAATTCTACTCCAACAGGTCTTTGGTAATTTTCTTCCAATATTTTTAGAAAACTTTGAATGGTGGTGTTTTGAGATATTTCTAAACTAGTATGGTTTGGTGTTATTTTATTTTTTTCTGATTCAATCATAATAAACAAAGCACTTAGTAAATGCTTTACCACCCCAAGGTCTGGATTTTCTTGTTGCATAGCACCATGAATGATTTCACAAAGCGTAACCAGTCGGTTAAAACAATCACCGGGTTGAATTTTTAGTGTAGCATGGTCGTGATAGCTAGCATAAAGCTGAAAGGTAGTTTCGGGAATAAACTCGCTTTGGAAACGAAGCACCCACATGTCGCATTTGCCATTTTTTAATTTTGGAACAATGCGGTGAACCTTTCCTTTTGTTACAAAACTTACCAGAGGAGCGTCAAGTGTAATGTTTTTGAAATCAATAAAATGTTCTAATTGCCCTTCTATGCCAATAATCAATTCTTCAAAATTGTGTTGATGAGGTTCATTAGGCGAAGCACTAATTTTAGTAGCTTCTGCTTCATCTACTTTAAATATTTTGAAAAGTTGATCCATAACTTCAAAGTTAGGATTTTAATGGAACAGTTGGAAGAGTGGCTCTTTTACTTATGCGGAGTATCTGCTTATGTGGCAGCAGAAGCGAATGTACCAAATGTGGAACAGCTTTCCACTTTTATTTTTTAGGGGTTGGCAAAAAACTAAATCTTTTTTCTTTCATTGTCATTTCGTTATTCATTCTCAAACCATTTTCAATGTCGCTGTCGTTTTTTCGCCTTGTTGGTAACGGTTTTCAGCTACCAAAAGGAGGGCAATTTAGAAGCACACAAAACTGTCAACTAAGCATAAACTTAGATAGAAGCGCAAAACTCTGAGTTTGCACGTTACCAGGTCTGACACAAAGCCCTTGTTAGCGGATGCCCTTCTATTTTCTCGTGTCGTGTCAATCCGTTTGTAATTTTCTGAAACTGCAAAAAACAAAATTCTGAATAGTGTCAAAGGGTGTTTTGTGGTCAACCGTAATGCACTTAATTTTCTCAAAAAACTTTTTCATTCGGTCGGTCATTGTCGTTTCCGAGTATTGTTTTATTTCTATTCCACTACATTTTTTTGGTCCTTGTTCCGAAAATGTCCCGATTACCAAAACTCCTGTTGGCTTGATACTTTTTTGTGCAGTGTCGATATAGTTTGAAATTTCTTGTTCGTCTGTCAAAAAGTGAAATGCTGCACGGTCATGCCAAAAGTCATATTTCTCTGTCGGCTGAAAAGTCGCAGCATCTGCAACTATCCATTTTACATTTTTTGCTCTTTCTCCAAGTCGTTGTTTTGCTCTGTCAATGGCAGCCGCTGAAATGTCGAGAACAGAAATGTCTTGATAACCCAAGTCGAGTAAATGATCAACTAAAAAACTATCACCACCGCCAATGTCAATCACTTTTGCAGTTGTAGGCACGTTGAATTGTTTAAAGAAGTCCAATGAAGTTTCGGGTGTAGGTTGAAACCAACTTACCTCTTTCAGTTCTTTAGTCTGATAGATATTTTCCCAGTGTTTTTTACGGTCAAAATTTTCCATTATATTATTTTTTAAACCAAGCATACCAGGTCAATAATATTGAAATTGCACCTGGAACTATTATTTGTATTGTGTTTAAAGTGCTTGTCAGGGTGAAATTGCACCAAGTAATTGGCAACATATTACAAGTTGATAATGATAAATGAACAATAGCTTCCCAAGCAGTTAGTCCTGCGAAAAATTTTGCTATTTCTTTTTTGTTAACTTTCATGTTGTTAGATTTGGTGTTATGTCATAAGGTGAGGTATAACGTTTTTCGGCTTTGCGTTCGGGCGGGCTTTTTAGCACTACGCTTGATACGAAGAACCGCACTTCAATTATACACAAAATTGTCAATAGAAGCCCGTCACCCCGCCTGACGCAAAACCGATGTTAGCGGTAGTTATATATACTCAAAAATAGTAAATTTGTCCTATGGGAAAACACTTGAAATTTATATCGCCCGAATACCTTGATAAATACTCGTCAAAGTGCAAAATTGATTGGTTAGAGGTATTCCATAAATTAAGGTCAAAGTCAACATTTACAACTGATGATTTTGAATATTATCTGATAGCTTCTTCGCTTTACTCGTCTAAAATTGAGGGTAACACTCTTGATGCTAACAGCTTTTTTAGAAACAGAGGAAATAAAAGTTTTCCAAAGAAAAAAGAAGTGCAAGAGATTGAAGATTTAGTAAAAGCATACAAGTTTGCCTCTGAAAACAACCTTAATAAAACCAATTTTCTTAAGATTCATGAAATACTATCCAAAACACTTTTGCCTGTCAATTTACGTGGAAAAGTCAGAAAAGAGCAAGTGGGAGTGAGGGATTCAAAAACACTTAGACCTGTTTATTTGGCTGTCGAACCACAGTTTGTAAATGAAGAATTAAGCAAATTGTTTAATGATATATCAGAATTATTGAAAAGGGATTTGTCTTACAAAGAGGTTTTTTACTATGCTTCAATGATTCATTTGTGGACTGCAAAAATTCACCCATTTATGGATGGTAATGGTCGGTCTGCACGTTTGCTTGAAAAATGGTTTTTGGTGTCTAAACTTGGTTTGTCGGCTTGGTCTATAAATTCTGAAAAATATTATTGGGATAACCGTCCTGATTATTATCAAAACATTGCATTGGGATATAATTACTATGCCCTTTATTGGGATAGATGTTTACCGTTTTTATTGATGTTGCCCGAAGCACTTAAAGAGTCTATAAAATGATACAAAATATTGTAAAATCTATTGATTGGAAGTGGCTTGGTATTTCTTATGTCATTGCAGTTATTGTTTTTGGTTTAGTCGCTCTGATAAAGTTGGATTTTAATGTCCTTATAAACGGGATATTATTTTTCTCATTTTTTGTCGTTATGGGATGCCTTAACATAATAGCAATAACTGTCAATAATAATTACCGCTAACGGTCCGGGCTTGTCGTTCCGTTTCAATGGCGATAAGCCATTGATAGACGCATCCCGCAGGGTTGCGGATATTCGGAACGAGAAGCCCTGACCGATAGAACGCAACGAAGCGTTGTGGAGAAGAGATCCCGACCGGTGGGAGGGTCTGCTTTTCTGGAGTAAGGGTTGCGTTCTATCGGTTTGCGGCTTTGCGGTCGGGCGGGCATAGAAGCACTAAGCTGTCAACCTGCACCAAAGCTAAATAGGAGCACAAACCTTCAAGTTTGCACGTCACCCCGCCTGACGCAAAACGGCTGTTATGTGATGTAATTCTTTTAGACATAAGTTAGATTTTTACTGTTTAATTCTGTCTCTCCATTTAATCGGTAAGCAACAAGTTTTCCACCTTTTGCAATGCTGTAATCTAAACAACAAATATTTTCCTTGTATAGGGAAGGTTCTCCTTTAAGCCAATAGTGTCCAAAGAATACTTTTTTATCATTGTCTCTGTAAAAGTCAAGCGATTTTAATTCTGATAATTCAATTGGTTTCTCTGGTAAATTATCGATTGGTTCAACACTAATAGATTTGTAAGTCATAGTTGCTGGGTCTTCCCACCACTTTATTCTTATTTCAGTTCTTTTTGTTCCGTCTTTGTCAGTAAAGTAAAGCCCCTCCGGCATTTTCATTTCTTTGCCTTTAAGTGTTTGGTCTATTGCTTCATTTAATTCCGTTCCTTTCTTAACTGATTGATAAATAAGTTCGTCAGTAAGTCTGTCATTTACTAAAATGTTTCTTAAATATTCAATGTTTTTGTTATCCCAACAGGCGTGAACAGCTTTGAAAGTGTCGGTTTCGTAGTAAAGTGGTAATGTCTTAAACCAGTCCAAATAGTCTTCATATTCCTTCTGTCTATTTTGAAATTGTTTGAGCGTCTCGTAATGTTGAATAATATTTTTGATTAAATGTTTTCTGAGGTGTCCGCCTTCGGTTTCTTGGAAATGAAAACATAGTGCATTGTATTCGTGATTTCCCATTATTGCAATGGCATTTTCACTGTCCACCATTGCTCTTACTATTTGAAGTGTTTCTCTGATTTTTGGTCCCCTGTCAATATAGTCTCCAACAAACAACACTTTTCTGTCTGGATGTAAATATGTCCCGTTATTTTTTGTATAACCTAACTTTAAAAGCAACTCTTCGAGTTTGTCTGCGTGTCCGTGAATGTCTCCAATTATGTCTATCATCTTTTGTTGGTCGTCTTTTTATTATATCACATAACGTTTTGGCGCTTGGCGCAGTGGCGGATTTCGGAGCACAAAACTGTCAATACACCACAAAAGTTGATACGAGGTAGAATGTTCAATTAACCACTTCAACCGCCATTGAGCCAAACGCCTGTTGTGCGTTCGGTGTTTAGTTTGTCATTAAATGTTGTCTCAATTCTTCTTCATTAAAGTTCATTGTTTTTATATAATCTTTAAAGTTTTCTGTTGTCTGTGGAATTGCAAGTCCAATTTTATTTAGTGTTCCGTCTGTCTCTTTTATGCGGTATGTTTCAAAAAAGCTCGTGTCTTGTCTTGGGAAGATTAAAAAACCATTTTTTGAACTAAACCTGTACATATAAGCAATTGTCTTGTAGTAAATGCTTGTTGCCTTTTCGGAATTTTCTGAATATGATTGTTGTCTGTCAAGTGGAATATACTTTGCATCCCCGACAGATTTTGGTTCAAGTTTGCTGATGAAATCAGGAAATATTGATTGTATATTGTTTTCAAATAGGTATTGTCGATGTTTCCCTGTTTTGTTTTCTGGATGAATGAAGTTTTCTTTTAGAATGATATTAAGGTACTCTTCCCAAAGCCAAGCACCATCAAACAACAATCCGTAAACTTTATCTTTTTCTTTGCCAAATGTAATTTTCTCGTGACGAAGAATTTTTAAACAAATTTTCTGCAACGCAGAATACTCCGTAAAATAAGGATGAGTAACTGGTTTTAAATTGGCTGTAATAATCTTTTGTCTCGAATTACCATTGTAGGTCTTATTAGTTACAAAAATAAATTTACTCACAATGTCTCTTAGTTCGCTGTCACCCGTTAGTACTCCACTGCCATAAGGGTGGTTTCTGATGAACTCAATTGTATGTCTAATTAGTTGTGTTAAATTATTATCATAGCTGTGCTCTCTTGTAGTATATGCTATTTTTCCTGTAAACGGAATGTTTCTAAGAATATGGCGTTTAACATCAATACTTCCCTTGACGTTAGTGTCATTGTATTCCTCCTTTTTGTATGCTTTGTAGATTCCTTGAGAATAAGCTTTTTTGAGATAGTACGGAAAAAGGTAAAGAAGAAAATCCCAAATGTTCTCTTTATTGGGTGTTTGGTCAAATTTTAAAAGGTTAATCGAAAAGACTTTTTGCAACATATAATGCAAAAAATAATCGTTGTTTTCATCTTTGGCAAAGCGTGATGAAATTGTAAGTTGTGTTGAATTTCGGCCAATAAAACCCATTAGATTGTATGTTGTCAGGTTTTCACTGTCTAGTGAGAAAATATGAGGTTTTTCAACATCGTCTTGATATTTACCAAATGAATGAGGAAAAACAAGCAAATCAGGATTTTCTATTTGTAAATCCAAAAGGTTTCTATTTGCTATTTCTGATAAATCGGCAATGTTTAAATTGTCGGATTTATCAATACTTTTTCCGCCATTATTGTCGGTTGTTCTCATCAGGCTGTAAAGGCATTTTTCAAAAGTTCAATTTTATCAATGCTGTCAGGCATTCCTCTCAAATACTCTTTCAGAAGTGGCTCGATTCGTAAATTCCAAATGTTGTCAATGTCTTGTCTTGCATTACCATTTGAATCTAAGAAGTAAGCTGCGCCAATGTGGTAAGAAGGATTAAGACCTTCTGTTTCAGAAATTTGCTTGTTTAACCTCAACATTCTTTCTTTAATGTCTTGTGGCAAATTCATATTATCGGCACTTTGTTCTGCTGTAATCTCAATCCAAGTAAAACGTCTTCGCATTGCAAAATCAAAACTTTCAACACTCCTGTCGATGTCATTCATTGAGCCGATTATGTAAACATTTTCGGGTACATAAAAAACCTCTTTTTCATCATTATGTAAATTAGAATATTGAGTTTTAACTGCACCTTTTTTACCTCTATAACTTGGGTCAATCGAAAAGAATAATTCTCCAAATATTTTTGAGATTTCACCTCTATTAATTTCGTCAATGACAAAAACAAAGTATTTTAATCCATTTGTTGAATTTTCCTGTCCTGCCACAAAATCGACTAAATTGAAATGTGCTTTCAAATAATTTACGACATCTTCCATATCCTTTTGAAAAGCACCGGAGGGTCTTGCTTTCTTACCTTGATAGGCATCGTAAACATTTTTTTTCGTTATTGTAAAATTATATTGTGAGGGTGTATCAACTGATGTGTATTTCAATGAGTCTTTTGATGATAGACCATAATCCCAAGAACCGATATTGGTTAAATTTCCTTGTCCTATATTGTTTCTAATCGCAGACAAAAGATTTTCCCAAGCCACATCAAAATTGTCTACTATTTCTGAAAAATTTGCCTCAGATGCCTTTTGGCAAAATGATTTAAAAATTCCGTCTTTTATCTCAAAACCGATTATTCCGTTTTCATCAGGTGGAGTCGGTCTCAGTCCTTCAACAAAGTCTGTGTAGTCATAAGAAGGATGGAATTGTACAAAATTAAATTGTCCACTTTCTTCTAATTCGTCATCGGTTTTTACTCCAATCAGTTGTCTTGCAATTAGTTTCGCTAAAAATGTTTTACCCGTTCCAGGAGCACCTGTAAGGATTATGTTTTTGGATGATTTAAGCAAATCTAAGTATGGTTGAATTTTTTTCATTTGAGCTTCATTTTGTTCTTTTATGTTCCAATCAATGATTAACTTTTCGAACTGATTGAAGAAATCTTTTAAACTCTCATTCGGTGTATTATTGTCAAAGAGACCAAGTTCTGTTATTGACTTATTGATTCCTAAATCAATTCTTTTTGTTGGTTTAAGCCAAAATTGATACTCTTCTAAAGCAAGTGAATTAATTTTGTTGTCATTCCAACGAGCGATAACATTCAATCCTGTGTCAGCCCAGTTTAAATAACATTTAACAGTCTTGTAATTTCCATAATTCGACTGAATGTTAATAAATATGTCGCCATTCTCATAGTGACACCATTCAGCAATATGTTTTTGTATGTTTCCGTTATTGTAACCCTGTCCAGTAGAGTAAAATTCATTTTTATCAATTAGTGGTTTTAGGTATAAATTGTAACCACGATTATTTGTATCGTTATTTATGAGCCATTCAAGATGGGTCACAAAGTATTCTAGAAGTTTTTTAAATTTTTCGTGTTCGGTCATTCAATTAATATGTTTTGTCATTCGTTTTTACTTGTCGGGTTGTCGCTTTTACACTGACGCACAACGGGATTCAGCTATACGCAGGCAGGGATTTTAACCACTGAACTTCCTACGAAGAACTGAACTTCAAATTTGGCACTTACCTGTCCTACGAAGCACGAAACCCCTGCTTGCGTATAGGTGATGTTACCGCCTAGTGCTTCTTTTTCTTCGTCCGTTTGTCTGTCGGTTGCGCAGTTGGACAGACACACTCTTTGCCAAGTTTTGGCTTGCGTGTCGGCTTGAGCGACTTGGCAATGTGTGTGGCTGTGAAGCATTAGCATTTTCATAATCTACTTTATATTGTGTTTAGCAAACTTTTCAAGTAAAACAGAGCTTGGATGGTCTGAAAGTGAAACAAGTTTGTTTGCAAGTGCAATCGGTAAAAGAGAATTATCATACATATCACTTTTTAGTCGTTCAATGTATTTCATTATGATGTCAATGTGCTTGAAGTCCGACTTGATAGGATTAAGAACTACTTCACTTTTCTCAGTAGGAATAGTCACCACGTAAATTCTTTCATCTCTGGACTTAAAAATTACTTTGCTGCCATAATATGAGGAACGTCCATACGCTTCTGGATTGTCAGAGTCACCCGGCTTTATATACTTGTAAATGTGCTTGTTTGAAAGTAAATACGCCTGTCCTTGCTTAATTTTATCTTTAATTTCCAATGCGTGCTCTACAAAAGGACCTGATTTTTCTATTCCTGCTAAAAAGATATTTAATTCAGAATTAAGGTGATTCAACAATTCTCTCATAGGCTCGTGCATATTCGCAGTTTGTCCAAAGAAACCTAATGGGCCATCTTTTACAAATAACACCTCTTTTAAGGTATCTTTCTTAACTCTATACAATCCTCTAATGGTGTCAATCAGAATGAAATGTTCAATCAAATTTCTTAAATAGCCAACAATACCTCCTGCACCTAAATCTTCATCCACTACTTCGTGAAGCCTAAAAATATCTGTCAAAAACAAATCACCGTCTGCGTGTGGTATTTTATATTCGGAATTGATTTTATCTCTTTGAATAACCACTTTCTTTGTAGCAGAATTATTTGGGTGGCTTGCAAGTTCTCTTTCCGACTTTGGATTTTTCTTGTACTCTTCAAAAAGAAACCATTTCAAAGTTGATAGGAAATCGTGTTGTTTGAAAAATTCATAAAGGGCTTTTCTGACAGAATAAGTCAGTGTTGCTCGTTTACCATTTTCATCAATTAAGCCAATGTTCTTGGTCGGTAAGGTAAATTTTATCCGCTGTAATTCTTTTAGTTTTGAGATTGATTGTGGAGAAATGAAAGGTTGCTCCCTCAATTCTTTAAGGTCTGAAATTTTCAATAAGTTAGCCCCAAACTGAAAAAAGGTTATTGTTGAAGAAGGGAATTTTGATTTGACTGGAACTGTTGTATCACCTCCATCTACTGCTATAATGAATTCTACAGAATCTGCAACATCATAATTTATATCCACCAAATAATGGTCAAATAGAGAAATTTCATCACCCTCTTTGGGAAGTTCGTGTTGGCTTAAAAACTTCTGAACTTCTGGGTCTTTGATAATATGAATATGGTTGCTCTTACTAGCAAATTCAAATGGCCTGTTTCCTGTTTTGTTGTATGACATACCTTACTTGTTTGCTAAAAATTGGTCTATTTGGACTGGTACAACAAACGGGTTTGAATATGTTTTCATTCTCACAAAACCTTTGTCATTTTTAGCACTAAAACGAACTAGTGATTCTGTAAAATCTTCAAAGTCGTAATACTTTTTAAGTTCCCTAGTTTCATCTTCGTTGTTTAAGTGTGCAATAAACCAATTTTGAGTGTTTTTTAGTATGTTAGAACTTATAGAGCTAACTTCTTGCGTTGCGTAAATCATCCCAAGATTCAATTTTGCACCTTCCTTGGCAATTCGGTTATATATTTGACTTAAATCTTTGTCGTCCTTTTTAGGAAACAAATTATGAGCCTCTTCAAAATAGAATTGGATGAAATTGTTGGGTGAGTTTGAAATGAATCTATTCATAGAATCATTGAATATCTTCTTACAAATTCGCTCTGAATATAGTTGTTGAATTTCAGGATTTCCCTGAGACAAATCAATAATGACAATCTTACCTTTTCTTAACTCATCAATTATCTCAGCATCAAAAGGTTTGTCGATTGTCTCTGTATGTAGTTCCTTTAAGCTTCTAAGTTTAACATATCCATCTACAACTCTACCGTCTTTTTTTCTTGAAAGAAATACTAGTACTGCTTTTAGATCTTCGTCTGCCCATTCGTGACCCTTTTGAGCTTTATATTTACTAAAGTATTCGTGAGTATTATAATTATCTGCAACAGCTTTGAACCAATTGTAAGCATCTTCAAGTGAAATTCCGTTGTCTGGTTTTATTGAGCCATCTTCTTTTACCAACTTATTTAGTATGTCATTGCCACGAAACTTAACTTTGAAATTCTTTGGAACTGGAATATTGGCTTTATAAAGGCAGCAGAAATAAGCAGCTTTTAATCTATCGTGACGAGTGCCCTCAGAGCTGAAAAAATCATAATTCTCGGGTGGAGTAAAGTCAACAGCACAAAAACTTTCTATATAGTTACCCGAACTTTGTAATAAGTGAGATCGAACAAGCTCGAATCCTGCTTCTAAATCATTATAGAAGTTAACCTTCATAATTTTGAAATCCGTTTTGGGCAAGGTCGAAAATCTTGTAGTAATGTCAGAGTACAATTCAAATATTGCAGTACCCTTATCCTGCATATTAGCATTGGCGTATTCACCATTTATATCAAAAATAATTTGACCAACAGGAAATTTCGGTGCACCTGATTCCTTATCAATTGCTTCCATAAGGTTGTCAGTTGGACTTGAAGTGGTGCTTAACGTTTTATATTTTGATTTTCTAGATATTTCAACAGAAGCTTCAATTATTTTCTTAACAGAGTTGGACTTACCTGTTCTAGTCATACCGAAAAGAGCGGTTCGCTTTCCAAGCATATCACCTGGATTAATAAATACCTTAACACTTTTAACGGAATCATCAGTAGCATAGAAACGTCTAGTCGAGCTATAACGAACTGTACCTATGGGAAATTCATTCTCTCCACCTGCTACTAAATCTTTGTCTCTTTGATTTACAATAAGCTCTAAAATTTTCGAGGTTGCTTTAAAAACTTTGTAGTTGTGAGCCGAATAAAAATTTTCTACGTCAGCGCCAAATTCAAAAGAATTACCCTCCTTGTAGAATGCGCCTAAGATTCTACATTCCAAACCCGAAAAACTAAATTCATATCTAGTAAAATCGTCTAGTTCACTCTTTTTGCCTGATGTATTAAGATTGTCTTTGTAATACTCAATCATTGACGAAATGACATTATTGTCAGTGGGTAGTGAAGAAGGGTTTAACACTCGAAGGAGTAAAGCTTCTTGAATATTTTCTTCAAATGGATTGTCGTAAAATGCCAACAAGAAAGAACCTTGTGGTATTCCTTTTACTTTATGTTTCCAAAAATCTGAAATAAGTAGATTAGCTTTATTGTAGTTTATCGAGTAAGGTCTACCCACAAAAAGGTCTTCATTCTGTCCTTCTTTAAAGAAGTCAATGTCTGTTATTTTTTTTATTACGTCAAGCATTAAAAGTGGATTTTAAGTTCGGCATTAAGTTCTTTATCTTCAAATCTGTAAATTGATTGGTCTGCAAATTCTCGGTCAATCTCCATTGCCAACCATTTTCTGTTGAGCTTTTCAGCTGTTGCCCCGGTTGTATTACTACCTGCGAAAGGGTCTAAAACTAAGTCTTTTTCATCAGTCAAATAATTGATAAAAAAACTAACAATTCCTTGATTCATTCTTGCAGGGTGAGGAATTATATCATTCTTTCTACAAGCTTTCAGATAGTAATCGTTTGAATGTGTATTTGAAAAGCTCAAAACACTGTGAGGCAGTCTAACCTCTCTATTTTCATCAATTGGCTCCATTTCAAAAAAATTATGAGCAATGCTTCCTCCATTATCTTTCAGAAATCCATTTTCTGAAATGATGTGTTCCGAAGGTCGTTTTCCTGAGTTATATTTTTGATTTTTGAGAAGTTGTTTCATACTCTTGCTGTAAGGTCGCAAAACTTTTGTGTTATCAGCCTTTGGGTAGTCTGATTTGGCAAGCCACCATATATGAGTATAGCTGTCTACTGTCCTAATACGATTAACTGTTACCCATTGAGCTGGGGAAGGAAGTTTTGAAGGATTGTAACATATAAATTCCTGTATTAATCTTAGATTGGAATTTTGAACAAGCCCAAGTAAACATTCTAAATGTAAAAGTGACTGTACAGGTCGTTCAGATTCCCAAGCATTCCCGATTTCAATAACAAGTGAACCATCATCAGCTAATAATTCTTCAAAGATAGGAGCAAGACTAACAAACCACTCTTTGTATTCTTCACCTTGAAGGTTTCCATATTTTTTCTTGTTGTTTAATGGAAACGGTGGTGAGGTAATAATTAGATTTATCTTGCCCTTATATTTTTTCAATGAACCATTCTTTAACTCTTTGTAAGAGTCTGTAAGGAGTAGTTTCCCAAGGTCGGTTTCATAGAATATTTTGTTTTCTTTCATTCTTCAAATTTATATTTTTATGTCTGCGTGTTGGCAAAATTCAAGCTCTTTTGGTTTTTGGTTTGGCTTTGCGTGTCGGTAAAAACCAAATGTGCTTGAATGTGCGGTCGGCATTTTATCTCTGTCGTTCATTTTGTTCACTGTCGTTGTTTTTTTAGCATTGGCGGTAACGTTTTGCCGCTTTGCGAAGGCGGGGATTTTCAGCACTAAACTTCATTAGATGCACAAAGCTTGAATTTAGCACTTCACTGTCATATAAGCACGAAAACCCCGCTTTTGCAAAACGGCTGTTGGCAGCTGGTGTACTGTCTGTTCGTCTTTGTAAACCATTGTCAGTGTTGAGTTTCAGTGTCATTGTCCGTTTGCTTTTTTGTCTATCTGAGTCGGGTTGTGCATAGCGTTTTTTATTTTTTGATGGGTCGGGACATTTTTTAAAAACAATTTTTCTTGCGTTGGCTTTGCAAGCTCTTTGACAAAGCTTTGGTCTGTGCTAGGGTTGTGGAGCTTCGGCAATGTGCTTGCAAAATATTGAGGGATTTAAATGATTTCATTTGTAAATAAAAAGTCTTTTAATGATTCTGCTACTGCTTTTGCTAATGGAACAGGAACACCATTACCAATCATTTTAAATTTCTTCGATAATGAAATTTCTGACGGAAGTATATATTCATCAGGCACACCTTGTATTCTTAGAGCCTCCCTCGCAGATAAACGTCTATTTAAATATGGGTGCAAATGAACTTCGTTATTTCCGTAGCAAGCTGTCGGACTGTATTTAAAACGATGAAGTCGTTTAAATGATGGTCTATTCGTTTCACCTTCAGCTATTTTATTTAATTCAGATATAGGCTTGTATAAGGTAAATACCTCATTCGCATTCGGAATTACATCAATTTTACTATTTGGAACTAAACAGCTTTCAACACACAATTCAAAAGGAACATCTTCCGGTTTTTTCAATTTGTTCCCAAAAGAAACTTGTTTCCCCCAATTATACTTTGTCGCAGAATCCTGATATTTCTCGTTTACAGGAAACGGGAACCATTTACCAAACAGAGCTTGTTCAATGGCTTGTTTGTTCAAACAATCTTTTCTAATACCTATAAAAAATACACGTTCTCTGTGTTGCGGTACACCATAATTCAACGAATTAAGTTTTTCGTGGTCAACGTAGTATTCTTTTTCAACTCGCTTCAACAGCGTTTGTAAATATTCTTTTGTGTCTTTTCTTTTTGTTAAACCGGTTACATTTTCCATAACGAAAAACGTTGGTTTTAATTCCAAGATTTTATCAAAGTAAACAATTGTAAGTTTTCCTCTTTCTCCACCAAAACCTTTTAATGAACCATTCATACTAAAGTCCTGACAAGGCGGGCCTCCAATCATTCCAAAATGCTTCGGCTTACCATTTGGAAAAGCTTCAGAAACAATTTCTTTTGATGTTACTTCAACGATTGATTTAGTATTAAAAATTTCCGCTTTAATTCCATTGCCTTTAGATTTTCTCCAGGAAGTCACACCAGCAGCGTGAAGTTTAGCAAAAATTTCATCAAATTCATTTGTCCAAATTACTTCAAATCCGGCTTGCTCAAAACCCATATCCATAAATCCTCCTCCGGAAAAAAAAGAAAGTATCGGAATTTTATGTTCTTTATTCTTACTCATAAATTATTGTCGTGTCAGTAGCAGAATAAACAAATTCTTTTGCTTCATTTCTTACATTGTAAATTCTAATTTGTTTGTTCTTATTTCTGTTTAGTTCATCAAATTCTTCCTCAGAAAAATTTTTTATGGTTAAATTCATATTTCCATTTTGTAAAAATAAACTCACATTTCCATTCTGAAATTTCTTCACGTCTTTAATTTCACCCAACACATCGTTGAAAGAAAAATCTGTTTCAAGTTTCTTATGAAAGAAAGAACAAGCTGGTCTGTAAAGACAATACTTGCAATTTTCTTGTTTTGGATTTGCTGAAAATGATTTTGTTTTTATGCTATCATTAGTAGATTTTAAAAGGCTTTTCGCTTCATCAAAAAGGGATTTACATTCTTCTTCTGAAAACTCAACCGGAAATTTCTGTTTAGCTAAATCCACCAAACTCAAGTCCGTTGGAAACTTGTTTGTGTTTTCAAAATACAAGTAAGCATAAAGTTTAAGTTGTTCTTTGTATTCATTCTTTACATCTGAATAAATTTCGCCTTCATCATCTAAACAATCTTGTGTGATTGCTCCGGTTTTAAAATCAATTATTTCAATTTCGTTTCCGTTTTCAATCACTAAATCAACTTTTCCGCCAATCAATTTGTCGTTTGATTCAAACCATTTTTCAGAATGAAATTTGATGTTACCTGAACTTGTTATTTTTTCGGATTCGCTTCGCAAATGCTTTTTTAGTTGAATTTTCTTCAACCCAAAATTTCGTAACTTAACTTTTAGCGGAACAAAAAAACCAAAGCCTTTTTGTTTTAAATCTTCTTCAAGTGCTTTCACTTGCTTGTCAAATTCCGCATTAAAATCATCTTCACTTTTCACAATTCCTTTTGCAATCAGCTCAAGCATTTTGTGCAAAACTGTGCCGAAATACGCATTTGGCGAAAGTGGAAGTAACGGCTTCTTGTCAAACGCTTCTGCCAATAATGATTTGTAAGCACAATTTTTCATTGAATAAAATTGGCTTGGCGAAATACGTTTGATTTCCTTAAAATTCGTTTCTCCAATTTTATTCATCATCTCTCAATTAATTTTTCATAACACCAACCCGGTCTGCGATGCAAGTTAAAGGTGTCAATTATGCTAATTTTCCCACCGTTACTCTCTGTATGTACTTTTATTTCATTGTAAATTTCCGCCAACCAATTTGCTTCCGTGAAATTTCTCATATTCCAAAATGGGTGAACAATCATTATCACGTTTCTTTGATTTCTTCCAAATTTGATAATTGGCAAATCATTTATCTCGGCTGTATTTGAGAAACCAAAACTTTGAGCAAAAGCATTTCTTAATTCCGTTGCAAATGCAATCCAATTCTGCAATTCAACAAAGTTGAAATTTCCGTCAGCCCCGCAAACAAAAGTTGAATCATTCATTACACGAAGCATTGATAAACCTAAACGCCAATCAAGCAAACTATGATAATTCATATTCCGGAACACTTTTAAACAATCATAACAAGCATCAGCACATTTTCCTTGATGAGTTTCCGAATGAATTTTTCCTAAATAACTAACTGAATTGCTTGGATTTATGGATTCTGAAAGTATGTTTACAAGATTGTTGTATAAATATCTTACGAAGCCCGAACCGTTTGGTAATTCATCAGTCAAGATAATTTCAGCAATTCTTCTTCCGTCTTCAAGAACTTTAACTGGAATATCCGCAATCTCAATTTCTGTAGGGTCAACGTCAAGTTTGTCTGCTAATATTCTTTGAAGTAAAAATGCTGCGGAATAATAACCGGAACGCACTCCGTTACTTTGTGCTTTGACGTGTGGCAAATCTGTTTCGCTAAAAAACATATTTAAGTCAAGTTCATAAGGAACATTTGTTGGTGCAATTCGGAAAATTTCGGTGTTTTTATTGCTGGCTAATGCAATTAGTTCATCAGAACTTGTTGGATTTGATTGAACAAACATTGAATGACCATTGCTGTCATTTGTTGGTAATGCTAAATCATTTAACAACCATTGATTGTTAAACCAAAATCCGCTTTGATTAAAAGGAAATTTATTATTTGTATTGTATAATCTTCCTGTAAAAAATTTATCAGAATTTGTATTCACACGCCAAGTAACATCATTATCAGAAATAGAAATTGAAGCGTTACTTATTGTTTCTACGTTTGCTGAACCGGTTTTCTCTGCAAAAATTGGCGGACGTGAAAGCAAAAATTCAGAATCATCTTTCGTGTCGCTTCCGGCTGAAAGATTTGTTCTGTATGCTCTTGGCGATTTCAGTTTAAATGGCGGTTGATATTTATTCGGATTCTCTTCACCACAATTTGGACAAACATCAAATTGACTTTGACTCTCCAATTCTGCTTTTCGTTCTTCTGAATACGTTTCAAAAAATCCGCAAGCCCTACAACGCACAAACCAACGGTTAAGTGAAAAGGGAAGTTGATTGGCTGTGTCAGCATTTTTAATTCCATTATGAACATTGATAAAATCGCTTGTAAAACCAATTACTTGATGAATCGCTTTATCTTTTGTTTTCTGTGCTCCCGGTGCAAATTCATAAATTGCCATTGCTTGTGCTCTGTCAATTGAAAGTGGTTCTGGTTTCCTGTTAATACCGTGGTACAAGTTTTTAACTGTGGTCGGCATTCCAAACATTGGCAAAATTCCGCCTTCGGCAAATTTTTCAGAAATGTCATTACTTGCAATTTCTTCATTCTTGATAATGCTTTCTGCTTTTTCAATTAAACCATTTGGCGTTGTTGTATCTGCAACCCAATTTACAAATTCATCTTTTTTGTCTTTTAGCTGTGGCGTTAGTAATGCATCAACTGTTTGTTCGATGACAGTTCTGTTTTCATTTATCCAATTAGAAATTTCAGGTTTGTAAATCGTCCAACTATCAACTGAACCAAATTCTCCGTGAACACTTGATTTATCATCAGAAGTAATGTCAATCTCTTTTTCAACGTATGCTCTGCGAAAAATTTCTTTTGCAAGCAAACGTTTAAAAATCCTTTCTTGTCCCATTGTCAAGAAAGGTGTTGGTGGGGCATCGCCTGTAATTTTTTGGGGGTTAGCAAAGTAAAACTCATCGTGGCTTCTACCTCTACAAAATGTCAAAATAACGGAATACGCTTGTCCTCTACGTCCTGCACGACCAACTCTTTGTTGATAGTTGAAACGTTGCGGTGGCATATTACCCAACATCACGGCTTGCAATGCACCAATATCAACTCCAACTTCAAGTGTTGTTGTTACGCTCAATAAGTCGATTGTTTTGACTTGTTTGTTGCCTTCATCTGGTAAAATGATATTTCTGAAATGTCTTTGTCTTTCAAATTGGTCATCTGTTTGTCCGGTGAGTTCTTCGCAATGCAAACGGATTGGTTCACGTTGTTGCTTAATGGCATTGTAAGAAAGATAATTTTCTTTCCAAACATCATCACAAATTCTGTCCGGTTGATGTTGCAGTGCCGATACAGAATGAGTGCAAATTCCACCGCTAAAATGCAAGTGTGGTCTGCTTCCTCTTTGACTTGTCCAAATAGAATCCGTTGAACGTGCTACTTTGATAAAAAGGTTTTCAATTTGAATGCCTGTGTCGCCTCTCAACAAACTACTTGTTGAAAGCGTATTAAAAACGGCATCGCCAATTTCGTTTTGATTTTTTGAATACCTTGTTTCAACTGCACGAATGTATTTTTTCACTTGCCCGGGAAAATCGTTGTATTGCGTAAAGTTGAATGGACTTACATCTTCAACTTTGTTGTGTTTGTATTTATCACCCAAAATCCGGATTGTGGAATTTACGATTTGCAAAAAATCATCTTTTGCTAAAGCAACAGTTTTTGCTTGCTCTGTGATAACCTGTAATTCAGGATTTATACAAACATAACCCAATGCGGAAGATTCAAACGAATAAAACAGCGAACCGAAAAATATTGTAGCGAGTCCATCAAATGAACCTTCTTTCAATGCGTCAATGTAATCTTGGTTTGCACCGGCAGCCCATTGAAAATTTGTAAAATCAATAAGGTCATACCAAGGAACAAAATTGTTGTTCAATAACCTTGTTTGCAATGAAATGTCATTACCACCTGGATTTATTCCTAAACCAACAAAGTGTTTAATGAGTGGTGCAAGATTTAATGAATTTGTGATGTGAACTAAACTTCTTACATTTAAAGTCAGCGAACGGATTTCGTTCAACTTTATTTCAGCTTCTTGTTTTTCTCGTATGCGGCTTGCGTTTGTTCCTGTGTAAGCGGAATTTTCAACTAAGAATTCAATTTCATCAAAAATTGTTTGCGATTGCTCTTTTAGCTCTTGTTGTCTTGCTGTATTTCCTTTGTCAAAAGCATCTACAATTTGAAAACGGAACATCAAGTTTGAATGCAATTCTTTGACTAAAACTTCACGCATTAAATCAGAAAAGTGATTGCGTTCAATTCCGTTTGCAATTTGTGCCGCATCTTCTCTGCTATCGGAAAACACTACTAATTTTCTTTCTGCTTCGTTACTCGGAAGTTGATACATCAATTCCTTTGCAAACATTTGTGTTGTTTTAGCGAAACCGGTTCTAAAACCACGAATAGAAGAAGTTTTATTTTTATTCCAATCTTGTCGTCTTTTTTGATGATTTACGCCACAGCTTGGACAAACGCTTGGTAATGCTTTGTGTGTTTCAATCGTAGAAATGTTTCCATTTGCATCAGGCAAAGCAATGTCACGATTTGAATTGTTTGTAATGATGAAATAATATCCTTTTATCCATTGTTCAGGTTTTTCCTCCGCCTTGTTATGTGAATTATCAATGTCGCCCGAAATACAATTCAGTGAAGCCGGAATCCAATCTGCAAGAAAATCAGTTTGATTAAAACCGTTCATAGTTGGTTGTCGCCAACCAACTTGCGGTATACCTGCTTCCGCATCGTGTGGCGTGTATTGTTGATTTCCGCAAGCCCAAAATACAGCGTATTCTTGGTAACTTCGCCTTTCAACCAACTTTGCAGGCGTTTTTTCAGGAATACCTTCAATGTTCGGACTAATCGGAAGCATTTCAAAAGAGTTGTTTCCTGATTCATTTCTTGTTACCAATCGGCTACCACCAAATAAGGTTGTTCCGCAATTATCACAATAGAGCAATTCTAAAACACGGTTTCCATTTTCCGAATTTATACGTGTGGTAGAATATAATTTCCCAACTGTTCTTTCTTCGTCTGAATATGCTTCGTCAATTTCATCTGACTTAACAGAAGCCCAAATTCCTTCGATGTTTCTAAAGAAATAGTGAAATCTAAAACGTGGTAACTTCCTATCGTCAGGAATTGTTTTTGCAATGTCTTCAAATTCTTTTTCGTCTAACATCGCTCTTACAATCAACAAACCACGCAAAGCATTTTCTAAATCTTCTTTATTGGATGTTCTTTCAAAAATTGTTTCAGCAAAATATTTTCCGTTATCATCATCACCGTTTGCTTGGGTTGAACAAACTGCTTTGTAATCTTGACAAGGCGAAAACAAACGTTCTTTTAATTGAAAGCTTGGATTGATTATTACTGAAATTAATTTTGAAATTCCGTTTCCGTCTTGTGATAAATTAAACGCTGTTTCAAGTTGTGTTGCACTTGCTTCACAAGTTGAAATGAAATTTACGTCAGTAATATTTCCTTTTACTTCCGAAAATTTATTCGCAATTTCTTTGAAAGGATTTATTGGAAGTTTTATTCCATTTTCAGGGAACGCAGTAATCGGATTATTTTTTCCTTCAATAATTTTGAACGGTTTTTCTGTTCCAAAAAAGTCCTTCAAAAACTGCTTGCTTTCCTGTCCTTCTTTCGTTTCTTCTTTTGCTTCCAACGAAGCACTTGAAGCAAGAATTCGCAATTGTGGGTGATTAGGATTTAAACCTAAGCGATTAAGAACAAGTTTGAGCAAATATGCAACTTCTGTTCCTTGCGTTCCTCTGTATAAGTGCAACTCGTCAATGATTAAGTGAAAAATGTTGTTTTCGCTTTCTTCTAACCATTGTTTTGTTTCATTAAAAATTCCTTTGTCAATATCACGCATTAACATTATGCTCAACATTGAGTAATTTGTAATCATAATGTCCGGTGGTGCCACTTGCATATCAAAACGACTTCTCATTTCTGCACCGTCTAAGCGTTGGAAAAATGATTTTAAATCTTTTGCTTCGTTTCCTGTTTTTCCTGTTTGTTGAATGTATTGCGCAACACGGTTTGAGTCCGTCTCAATTTGCTGTAACTGTTCTTTGAGTTGATTTACTTTGTTTGTATTGATTGCAAAAGTTCGGTCATCTTTTATTTTCTTCAACTCACCTGCAACAGGTGAACTTCCGTTGTATCGTCCAAAATAAATTTTATTTCCGTTTGTGTTTTCGCTCAACCAATTTCTTGTGTCGTCAGAATCTAACGCTTTACGCAAACGGCTCATTTGGTCTTCCACCAAAGCGTTCATTGGATAAAGAATTAATGCTCTTACACCGGCTTTTCGTGTTTCGTGATTGCGTTGTCTTACATCGTTGCTTAACGTGAAATTTGAAGTATTGACAATTTGCCTTGCAGAAAGTCCACCATTTTCACGCCACCAAGTATTTATGCTTGTAGATTGTTGGTTGGGTGCTGTCCAATTTGCAAGTTCTTTTGAAAGTTGAGCGAACAATGGAAGCAAAAAAGATTCTGTTTTTCCTGAACCTGTTCCGGAAGTGATTATACAATTATTTCCAAGCAATGCTTGTTTCAACATTTCCGCTTGGTGAGAATGCAAAGGGAAATTCCCTACAAGTCCGGTATTTACAAGTCCTTTGAATGTTTCGATTTCTCCTTCGTTCAAAGCATTTCCTAAATCTTCAGCTGTTAAGTCGTTTATTTTTTTTCCACTTGAAACATAGTCGGGCAATGGTTCAATCCAAGGTTTACGATAAAGAACTCTGTCGTAATTCAGCAAATCGTATCGCTCTTTTTCAACGCCTTTAAACTTTGTTCTGAACGCTGTTCTCACATAGCGAATAAAATTCTCTTTAATTGTTTCAAACGATCCTATGGGGTCTTTCATAATGTTGTATTTATCGGTGTTTGACCTAACCTACTGAATAAATTAGTTGTAAAAATACTTGGGATATTTTCGTAAATTCTATATTTCTTATCTTCAATCACTTTGAAGTCAGGGGCAAACCCACTTAACAACATAATTGATTCTGCGAGTAATCTTGGTAAAGGAAGCTCTATGGGTATAGCAACTTTATTATTTGCTTGATCAAACAAGATTACGTTTTTTTGAAAATGCTTTAAAGCAATAAATTTACCCCAATTTATATCAATTTGATAACAATTACCATGCTTCCATAGCTTGTGTTGGTATGTGTATTCATTTAATTTGTATTGAAGTAATGAAAATGATTTATCAATTGAATTTTCCTCGCATTTCTCAAACATTAAAGTTTCAGGATTGAAACTATATCTTGCCCAATCGTAATCATTTTCATCTGTAAGTTGTAATAAGCTCTCATATTCTGTGATGCTTGCCGAAAAATTCAGGAATGCGACTTGAGGTAGGCTATTGTCATTGAATTTTATCTGCAATTCATCTGCAAATGCTACTAAGCTTTTTTCACCAAAGTTGTCAGAAGATTGTTGAAATGCTTTTAAAGTAATAACATCGGGTAAAAGCAATCTTTCATTGGAAGAAAATTGTTTAGTTATTTCTGCTTGTAAATTGTGTTTTGGTGCAGTTTTTATGATTGTTTCAATCAATGCGGAATCTCTTGCACCAATCAGCAAAACTTTTCTTCCTTTTGTTGTAGGTATGTAGATTAATTGAGGAGGATTCAACACAATATTTTTGGTTTCATAATCATAATCAAGAATTCCGATAAAATCATAAAAATTTAAAGATGCTCTTTTCAATTTTGTAAGATTGAAATTTGAACTTACCAGCTGTTCAGTAAATTCTTTTGAATAGTAAAACTCAAATGCTCTGAAAAATTCTTCAGTAGTCAATACGCCTTTTAATGAAAGAAAATCGCAAAGTCTATTTCCGCAATGGTGATTAAATATTGCTGTTGTTATTTGTGTGGCTGTATCTGTGTTTATGGAACGGAATAAATGTGTGTAAGGGACTTGTCGTTGAATGTTTGGGTTTATGATATTGCTGCCTAAACAATATTGTTCCATATCAGTTGTGATTTTTCTTCCAAAGGAATCTCTTTTGGGCAATTTGGATTCATCAACTTTGATAGCGGCATTGTCAGAAGAAACAAGATTGTATACAAGTGCATTTCCTGAAAAAGTTTCGTCCTCAACTTTAATATAAAAATCGGCATTTATTGCCGTTTTTTCGCTCAATAGCCAACGGTTGTTGAGCGATGTCTTTTTAGAAAGAAATATTTTTTCGTCTGTGTCTTTGTATTGCAAATACACTTTTTCGTTTCCGTCTGAATTTACAATTTCAACTTCCGGTAAAAAGTCATTTGAGTAGGTTCTGAAATTTACTTTTAAACCACCAACTAATTCAATTCGTTTTTCGGTATAGAGTGTAAGAAGTGGAATTTCGGTAAGACCTTGTGTTGGGTTACGAAACCAAAACAAAGAATAGTTTTCAGGTAAGCCGTCAAAATCTTCCTGTTTAAAATTTCCGTTGCTAAATGTTTTACCCCAATCTCTGATTAGTTCTTGTTTGTCATTTTTGCATAGCAAATACATTCGTTCTGTTTTTGAAAGAAAGTCCGTTTCAATCCAAAAATCATTACTCAACTGAAATGTTCCTGCACTTACAAATAATCTCACATCACGATTTGGAAATTTTGCAATCCATTTGTTGAAATTATCTTTCAGTTCAAGTCCTTCGTTAAATTCAAGGGGTAGTGTTTTAGACCAACCGTTGATTTCATACAAGTTTTCGTGTTCGCCAAATTTCAAATCTTCAGGATAATCATTTGAAGAATACATTCTGTAAGAGAACGAAATAACTTCATCGTTTGTGTTTACTTTAAATTGAAGAAACAAGGGGGCAACGGTGTAATTTCTTTTCTTTTTTGTTCCTTCTTCAATTTCTTCGTGTGTTTCGCCTGACCATTTTTTGTATTGACGTTGGATTGTTTGAATAATTGAATTGGATAACTCATCATCTTTTTTCAAAAAATCTAACGTGCTTTTCGGAATTAAATCTGTTCTACTGTTTTTGATTTTATCTTGTAAAAACTTGTCATCGTAAAACGTGTTCGGCACTAAACCAATAGAATCAAATAGTTCCGGTAAACGATTCAAAAATTTTGGCGGTAAAACACATTGCGAAAAAACTTTACCAACATAAACCCAATTTGCATTTGAAAAGGGAACTACATTAAATAAACCTAAATCACCATTTTTTTTGATATTAGCCCAATTCGCCAAATCTTCCCACAAACTATTTATTTGATTGTTGCTAAAATCGGTTGTTCCTATGTTCTCATTTATTTGATTACTTTGTAAAAAAGTATTAAGCCTGCCGTAATAGTTGTTTGCTCTTAGATTAGTGTTATCAATACTTTCAATTAACGGTAGCACTAAGAAAGTCAAATAAGAAATGTAAGGTGGATATAATACCGGAACATCGTCTATTGTGGCAAATGTTCCGTCCGATTTTTTTAAGCCGATAAGATTGTTTTTGGAATGAGCGTGTTTTGCCTTTGTAATCACATTTCCGTTTGAGCCCGGAATGCCTCGTTTAATAGAATTGATAAAATCAGTCCAAATTTCGTCTTCTGTTTCTTCGTTGAAATTTTGCCTCGCTAAACCAATAATATCATTCTTGGTTAGATACAAATGAATATCCTTTCCTGCATTGTCAGGATTGAAAAAATAAGCCGATATGATATTATTCCATTCTAGATACTTCATCATATATTCAATAAAGTAAATTTTGTTTACAAATCAGCGTTGATAATAAGTGGCTCTTTTGGCTTTGCGAAGGGTCGGCTTTGCGGGTAGGGGCAAAGCCAAATGTGCCACTTGCGTGCTGGCTTAAATTTGTTTTTAAAAAATCCGGGTGGGAAAAAAATAAAAAATATAGGGTTGGCAATGAGTGTCGGCTTACTCCTTGTCCGTTTGTAATATCGTTTCTATGTTTTTGGTCACCTGTCAAAATGGTTTACTTTTTTCTGTTTCTGTCACTCGTTTGTTTGTCGTGTCTGTCTTAATACACTTGCTGCCAACGGTTTGCAGCTACCCGAAGGTGGCGATTTTGAAGCACTTCACTGTCAACCAAGCACAAACTTTGAAGCACATAGCTTGATTTAACAACTGTACCGCCAATTTTGGGTAGGTGCTGTTACCACCAGTGGTTCTGTCCCGCAATGCTATATTCATAGTGTTTTTATAGTTTTTATTGTTCGCTTTTTGCCTTGTCGAAACACTTTTTTGTCTGTTGGCAATGAGCGGTCGAAAAGATTTAACTTTTTCGAAGCGAGGAATTTTTTCAAAGAGCGTTTGCTTTTTGGCATATCTTTTTGTTATAGGGTTGTCTTTAGCTCTTTGCCACACGCAGGAACGAGGACGGCAATGTGCTAAAAGTGTGTCGGCACAAAAAGTATGACAAAAAAAGTGAGGGTTTGATATTTAATCTAATTAATCTGTATCCAAAATGAACCTCCATGTTTTTCTACACCCCTTGTATTAGAATGTTCCCATATTGACGAAATAATATCTGATAGTTCTTTGTCTTCACTAATAAACATACCTGGAAATATTGGTTTGTATTTTTCAGGATTTGCTAAAATATAAGCCGCTAAAACATATTGTTCAGAATAAAACCTGTCGCACATAAATTGAGGATAATCATAAGGCAAATAAATATCATGAACATGAACAATTACCCCTTTTTTAAGATAAGGCAATAACTCTAAAAAACAAACTGTAACATCTGAATTTGGTAAACATCTATGTGAATTATCAATGAATAAAATATCGTTTTCTTTTAATTCACTAATAATAAATTGATAATCTTTTATATCTTCGAGAGGTTGTCTTATAACTTCATCCGCCAAATGATCAATATTAGCTCTGGGAAAAGGATCTATTGAAACAACTTTTGTGTTTAATTTATTTTCTATAATACTTTTTCTTGCTACTTTAGTAGAATTACCTGAACCAATTTCGATGTATTTGCTTGGCTTATAATGAGCCAAAATAGTATATAAAGATACTATATCCAGCCCTGGCAGAAAACCGTTGTTCCATGTAGGTTCATTTTCATTTTTTTCAAACTCGAATGATTTTATTGCTTGAAAAATATTTTCATGTGTCAAAATTTTTTTAAGAAAATGTATATAAACAAATCTATTTTTATTTATAAGTTCATAAAGTAGGGTATGGGGCTTTAACCCATACCCATACCTTGGCTTAAATTCAACTTTATATTCTAAAATGAGTTTTTGATATTTTGGCATCAGAAACTTTAGCAATGTTTTAAAGGAACCAGCCATGCTTTATTTTTTTAAATAAATAATCTTTTTAGAGGCAGCAAATTTACCATTTATTACCTTAATAAAATACATTCCTTCTGATAAATCCTTCATATCAATATCAATCTCAATATTATCAATAGATGATTTATAATCGAGATATGTTTTCCTAACTATTTCTCCTTTATTATTGATTATGGTTATTAATGTACCAGAATTCGAATCTGAATCAAATGATATATATATTTTCCCATTTGTAGGATTTGGAAAAACATTCAGTATAGTATCAACATCATTAATGATATTAATTTCAGAGTTATTCGGGTAATCTGTATGATTAAACTTCCTAAGAGTTGAGCACTCTATTACCTTATTAAAAGAATACATATTTATAAGATAATTTGATCCAATTTTCTTAAAGGACATCAATTGTTCGGGCGAATATTTGTAAGTTTTAGTGAAAAAATATTTCTCACCTGATGGAGATACTTGCCAGTCTGAAAATATACCTCCATTTCCAGTACTCCAAGACCATTGGAAATCATTTGATTCAAAATCGAACTTTGTACCCCATGTATGTATACCTAAAATTTCGTCTTTTGAATCATCATCAAAATTTCCTACTATTAACTTATTCCTGTAAGGATATATTCCATCATCATAAAGTATTCCATTATCGCAATTACACCAAATCCTTTGAAAAGTGCCATTTGAAAGATTAAGTTTATTTAAAGCCATCCAATCATTTGAACCACCTGTATATTGAGTGCATAAAATCTCGCTTCTGCCGTCTCCATTAAAATCCCCCACATAATATTTATCAATAGAATTGATTTTCCAGCTCCCGAACCAATCACTACCATAATTTGTGATAGGTATTCCATTAATATAAAGATAGTCCCAAAGGCCAGATACGGGATTAAAAGTTAGTATACTAAACCAGTCGGTATTATTGTTTGTTTTTTGAATACAAAATAAGTCATCTTTACCATCTCCATTAAAATCCCCAACATAAAACTCATCAATTGAGCGTATTTGCCAAGAGCCAATCCAATCACTTCCTGAATTATAAGAATTGTTCGTTAAATAACTCCATTGATTGTTGTTAAACTTTAATAATGACCACCAATCAGTATTGTTATTTGTAACTTGCATACATAACAAGTCCGACTTCCCATCTCCGTTAAAATCTCCAGTAAAAAATCTATCTATATTTCTTTTGTACCAAGGGCCAATCCACCCATTACCAGAATTGCTCCAACCCCAATCCCAATCAGCTGAGGAATTGTTGTAATATAACATCGTCATATAATTATTCCCCGTATTTTTATTTTGAGTACAAAGCAATTCGTCTTGCCCGTTTCCATCAAAATCAGCAAAGAAAAATTGATCTGTGTCTAAAACATACCAGCCATCTATTTTATTGTTTGCATCATTAGTCCATTTTTTCGTCCATCGATTAAAGTTTATAGGTTTTATAGAGTAATTTAATCCGGAAATTGGATTAGATGCCTTTACAGTAGAATAGCCAGGAAGCGATATCCATAATGTTTGTATATTATAGCCAGGAGTATTTGAACGCAATATAAAGTAGCCATTATCATCAGAATATGTAATATAATATGGCCAATTACCATTTACATTTTTCCAACCAATAATAACAGCGTTTTTAACAGGTATGCCCCAATTATCAAGCACTCGTCCCGTTAAGTCTATGTTTGAATAATTATAAATATTGTAATAATTCGATGGTTTCGTACAATTACTTGCATTTCCAGACATTGACGAATATGAAGAAAAAACACTTGCTGCTTGTTTATTTGTTTCATTTGCAAATCCACTAGGACCATAATTATTTATTAGACCTAAATAATCCTCCCAAGGGTTTTGCCAGTTAATTTCTTGATATTGCCACCATGAATATCCTTGGCAATTACAATCAAGAGATTTCTGCATGGTTGTAGTAGCGAAATTTGCTTGGTCATTTTCTGATCCAACCAAAGCATCTGGGTCAATTATAAAAGTATTCGTACCACTATATCCAATCTCTCCAATAATCCAAGGCATTTTAATTGTTCGAGAAGCCCAGTATAAATAAGCTTGTATTCTATCTTTTGAGGTTTGTAAATTTTCTGTCCATGCATAGAAATGAAACGAGACGAAGTCAATTGGCATCACTAGCGGATCCCAAGCTATTGAATTTTCTGGATGAGTAAGACCAATGGTTATTAAGTGATTGATGTCATGTTTTCTTATTGTGTGGCACCATTCAGAAACCCAATTTGAAATTTTATATTTATCATTTACATTGTTGTGGCTATAATCATTAAAAGGCTCATTATATAAATCATAACCCAAAATAGTCGAGTTATTCTTAAAATGGTTTGAAATTATTTCTAAGTAGGATTTAAAGCTCGCGTGTATTTCCCATGATTTTTTTGGACCAACAACAAGTATCACTTTTAAATCATATGTATTTGCCGAATCAAGTAATTGATCTATAATTGAAAAGTATGAAGTATAAGAACCTGTAGGAACTTCAAGTACCCCATTATTATTATCAGGTTGAACAAATACCCGAATTGTATTAAATCCCATATTTTTTATTCTTGCCATATCTTTCCCAACTTTTGTTATACTTACTCCTTTATCATCTGTTGAACTATAAATAAATCTACCGGGGCCTCCTGTATTTGGATATCCCCAGTTATCACTATAATTCCAATTTGGAGATAAGTAATAAGTATTATTGTTATAATCTTTAGTGAATTGAGTCAAATAATTACAAACTAATGGTTGAAATGGGATACCATTTAGCTCAAAATTATTACAGTTCACTTTTACATATGAACTCTGAGCCATAATATTTGTAACAAAAATTATGGCGACAAATGCTGTTATTATTTTTGTTTTCATTGTATTTTAAATTTTTAAAATGTGAATTTGAAGTTGATTTTATGTTTCAATAAAAGGATATATATTTTGCTAAATCCTTAATCGATTTATTAGGAGTCATTGAAATAAAGAGTGGTTTGATTTATTAATAGGCACAAAACATTCCACGAAGTAGGAGCGAAGGAAAATTTTTTGGCGGGTGTTTTTGTTTTGCGGGTGGAGTTCAGCTCTTTTGCAAATTTCCCGAAGGGCGTGCACTTTTTGTTTTTAAATTTTCCTAAAAACAAAAATGCACGACTTGCAAATGTGCTAAACGAAGCGGGGCACAAAAACCCTGACAAAAAATTTAGCGGGGGTTGTCCCTTTTCTTTTTTTATTTTTTTGTCGTGCGGTGGAGCAAATATTAAATCTTGTTTTGGTCGGCTTGCGTGTCGCCCGTTACTATGTCTGCTCGTAAGTTTCATTACTGAATTGTCCGTTACATTGTGTCCAATGTTAGTCATTTTGCACTGTCTTTAATACCATTGGTGGTAACTTACCTATACTCGCCATAAACATTCCCCAATCCTTACTTTTTAGTATAGATAAGAGAATATTTATGAGATTTTATTTACAAGTAGTAAATATATTATTTAAATAAATAAAAACAAATTACTTGCTGTTTCTAAGAATAGAAGTGCTGTTTGCCTGAGCGGTAGAAGTCATTACCAAATCGTTGATACACACATGTTGTGGCAATGCCGTTACAAAATAAGCTACCTCAGCCACATCTTTGGCGGTAAGTGGTTTATAGCCATTGTATACTTGTTTGGCTCTTTCGGTATCGCCACTAAAACGCACCATCGAAAATTCGGTTTCGGCCGCCCCCGGGCAAATTTGTGATACTTTTATTCCGTGCTCCAACAAATCTATGCGCATGGCTTTGCTTATTGCATCTACGGCATGTTTGGT
The DNA here is from genome assembly GCA_013359255.1 of Flavobacteriales bacterium. Lineage (GTDB taxonomy): Bacteria > Bacteroidota > Bacteroidia > Flavobacteriales_E > Vicingaceae > BCD5. The sequence continues at coordinate 8,478 of JABWCF010000015.1, read as the reverse complement.
GGCACAATACACATTGCCTTTTTCGTACACTTCTTTTCCGGCCGTAGAACCAATGTTTATGATGTGTCCTTTTTTACGTTGTATCATTAAGGGTATCACTTCTTTCGAAACATAAAGTAAGCCCTTCATGTTGGTATCAATCATTTTTTCCCAATCGCTTAATATTCCGTTTTGAATTTTATCTAATCCGCTGGCTAATCCGGCATTGTTAATGAGTACATCTATGGCTTTCCATTCAGCAGAAAGGTTTTGAATATTTTCTGCCACCTCTTTTTGGTTTCTCACATCGAAACAAAGCGATAACACTTTTACATTGAATTTATTTTGCAAAGTATTTTTAAGTTCAATAAGCCTTTCGTTTCTGCGTCCGGTAATAATTACATCGTGTCCGTTTTGGGCAAATATTTCGGCCATAGCTTTTCCGAAGCCCGAAGTAGCCCCGGTAATGAAAATTATTTTTTTTGCCATTTATTTTTTTTGTAAAAATAATAAACCCCTCGGAATAGGAGGGGCTTATTATTACCTGTTTAACCTTTTCTCTAAAAAAGCTAAATACTAAAAAGGTGGACTATGAAGAAGAACGATGCAATAAAGTTAATGGTCGGCATAAAAAATAATCGTATCAATTAATAATGGGTCGTTTTGAGACATTAAACGGTCGTAAAATACAAATAAGCGTAAAAACAAAAGGCGTACATTGTACGCCTTTCTACTATTCAACAACCTTAATCTAATAAAGAACTAATTTCTTTAATGCTACCAAAAATACAAAACCTAAACCCACACAAACCCACATTAACATCTTATTAACAATATGCGGTGTTATGTATTCGAAAAATCCTTCAGCACCCTTCTGTATGCATTAAAAAGCTTTGCCTTAGAAACAAAGCCTATGTATCTTCCATTTTCAACAACCGGCAAACTCCACGCTTCGGTTTCCTGAAATTTTTGCATTACCTGTTCCATGTTTTCATCAGAATAAACAATAGCCGGAGGTAATGTCATTAAATTTTCTACCCAGTATTTATTGTAATTATCGGGGTTGAACATAATATCGCGAACATCATCTAACTGAATGGTGCCAACCAGTTTTTCATTATCCAAAACCGGAAAAATATTTCTTTTGGAACGAGAAATCGTATTTATTAAATCGCCTAAACTATCGGAAACTTTAACAGATAAAAAATCGGTTTCTATTTCGGACCGTACGTTCATAAGCGTTAATACCGCTTGGTCTTTATTATGTGTAATTAACTCGCCTCGCTTTGCAAGGTGCTTGGTGTAAATAGAGTGGGGCTCGAAATAGTTTACCGTAAAATACGAAATAGCCACCGTAATCATAAGCGGTATCATAAGGCTGTAACTTCCTGTAACTTCTGCAATAAGAAATAATCCGGTTAAAGGGGCATGTAATACTCCGGCAATTAATCCGGCCATGCCCACTAAGGTAAAATTAGAAACCGGTAACTGAATATGCCCCCAATGGTTTATGGCCTTAGAAAAAACGAAGCCTGCGGTAGCCCCCGTAAATAAAGAGGGGGCAAAAATTCCGCCTACACCACCGGCCCCAAAGGTAAGCGAAGAGGCTACCACTTTAAGCAATACAATTCCAAACAATAGGAGCAGCAAAATAGGGGTGTTTTCTTTAAACTGATAAAAAATACTGTTATCTACAATCTCTGAAAAGTTACCGTTTATCAGCTTATTTATCACATCGTATCCTTCGCCATATAATGGGGGAATTAAAAAAATAAGTACGCCTAATAAACTGCCAAATACCACGAGTTTGAAATATTGATTTGAAATACGTTCGAATACATTTTCCATTTTCCAATATACTTTAACAAAGTAAACAGAAAGTAATCCGGTAAAAATGCCCAATAAAATATAGAACGGAATATTTTGAATTTGAAAAGCATGATGGGTGGTTATATTAAACAACACGTTTTCTCCTAGTATTAATCGAGAGGTTAAACCCGCTGTAGCCGATGAAATAAGTAAAGGTATAAGCGATGACATCGTTAAATCGAGCATAAACACTTCGATACAAAAAATAATAGCGGCAATGGGTGAATTAAAAATACCCGATATAGCACCGGCTGCTCCACAGGCTAACAGCAAGGTGGTTGCTTTATAATTTAAACGCAAAAATTTTGCAATGTTAGAGCCCAATGCACTGCCGGTGGCAACCGTAGGGCCTTCTAAACCTACAGAACCTCCAAAACCCACCGTAAACGCACTGGTAACAATAGAGGCGTACATAGCAAAGGGTGGAATAATGCTTTTTCGTTTAGATATGGCGTATAAGGTATTGGGAATTCCGTGTCCTAATTTCTGACGAATGACAAAGCGGGCAAAAAGAAGTGCAATCAAAATTCCTACAATAGGATAAAAAAAGTAAGGAAAATTTTGGTATTCTTTTACAAAAAAACCGGTAAGTAAAAACTGTGTAAAGTGAACCGCATTTTTAATAATCACGGCAGCAATACCGGCAATAAGGCCCACTAAAATACTAATTATAAAAATAAATTCCCGGTCTTTAATGTACCGTAATCTCCATTTTAAAAATTTTTTTATGTAGTGGTGGTTGGACTTGTTATTCTTTATTTCCACTTACTCCTCATTTTAAAATAATTCTTCCACCCAAAGCCTCTGCCAATTCTTGTTGAATATCTTTTATTGATTTGTATTTGTTTAAAAGCTCAAACAACGCTTCTTCGTTACTTGTATTTTTTATTTCTATTTCGATATCTTTTAGCATTTTGTTTATCTCCTTTAACTTAAGTGCGTACAATACCTGATGAACGGTTTTGTGAAGCATGTCTTCTTCGGTTACCACAAAAATATTTTTTTTCTCCCATTTATCACTTAGGCGGTAGGGCTGAGAAATAATATTTACTGCTGCAGTACATATATCGGCATCTGGGTGTTGCGTAAAATAATGTTCGCTCGGAAGTTTGTTTTGTTCGGTAAACGATTTGTACTCGCAAAACATTTTGCTGTAAAGGGTATGGGCTAATTCAATCTCATCATTCGTTAAATCGTTAATGATGTAATGAGCTACCGGCAATTCAAATTTAGCAGGCAACCCTCTTTCGTCAGTCTTTTCTATGGTAATGTTTTTGTGCCCGTAACTTAAAAGAATACGAATTAAATCTTTTTCGAGAATATGGTTTTCGGGTTCGCCATCATTTGCAGGGGTAGTAACCGGAACAAAGGTATCGGGCAGTTCTTCTAGTTCATTGCTACCTTGTTGTTTTACTTTTTTATTGATACGCTCTTTTCTTATTCGGTTTAATGTACTGAGTAAAGCCTGCTCTTCGGCTTGCAGTAATGAAGCACATTCTTTAATGTATACCGATCGGTAAATTGGATCGGGAATGCAAGAAACGGAAGTAACAATATCTTTTATTAATTCGCTTTTTTTAATAGGATCGTTTGCAACATCTGCGTTGAGAATGTTTGTTTTAAAACGAATAAAATCTTGAGTGTTTTCGGTAATGTATTTTTTTAACTCTTCGGTAGAAACCATGCGTGCGTACGAATCGGGGTCGTTGCCATCTGGAAAAAGTACTACGCGCACATTCATTCCCTCTTCCAAAATCATATCTATTCCTCTGAAAGAGGCTTTAATGCCGGCAGCATCGCCATCGTATAAAATGGTAATATTATTTGTAAAGCGTTTAATAAGGCGAATTTGTTCGGTAGTAAGCGAAGTGCCCGAAGAAGAAACTACGTTTTCTATTCCTGCCTGCACAAAAGAAATCACATCGGTGTAGCCTTCTACCAAAAAGCAGTTGTTGTTGACTATGATTGATTTTTTAGCAAAAAACAATCCGTACAATACCTTGCTTTTGTTGTAAATTTCCGATTCGGGCGAGTTGATGTATTTTGCTTTTTCTTCTTTTTTTAACGCCCTACCTCCAAAACCTATTACTCGCCCTGTTTGGTTATGAATGGGAAAAATAACTCTTGCCCGGAAACGGTCGATGTACGCGGTTTCTTTTTTAATACACAAACCGGTTTTTTCTAAAAAAGATGGGTTATGCCCTACCGAAACAGCCGAAGTATAGAGTGCATCGCGTGCATCGGGGCTGTAGCCTAAGCCAAATTTTTCAATGATGTCGTCTCGGAATCCGCGTTGCCTCAGGTAACTTAAACCCACCGATTTTCCTTCATCGGTATGGTGAAGCCTTTCGGTAAAAAACTGCCAGGCAAAATGGCTTACTACCATTAAACTTTCTTTGGTATTTTCTTCAATGAGTTGTTCAGGAGTGGCTTCGGCCTCTTCTATTTCTATGTTGTATTTTCGGGCTAGGTATTTAAGTGCTTCGGGGTAAGAGTAATGTTCGTGTTCCATTACAAAGTTTACCGAATTTCCGGCTTTTCCGCAGCCAAAACATTTATAAATTCCTTTGGCGGGAGAAACCGTAAAAGAGGGGGTTTTTTCGTTATGAAAAGGGCATAGGCCAAGTAGGTTGGTGCCTCTTTTTTTCAGTACCACAAAATCGCCTACAACTTCTTCTATGAGTGCGGCTTCAAAAATTTTGTCTATATCGTTTTTTGAAATCAAGAATGTAAAAAATGAATGACTAATTTACGAAAGTAAAACGAGCTTAGGGATAAATTTTTTCTTCTTTCATTAATTCGCCCCGTTCGCTGTAAAATCGCCAGGTACCCGCTTTGGCATCGTTTAGATACTCGCCTTCGTATCGCTTTATTTCGTTTTCGTAATATACAATGGTTTCGCCATGTTTAGCCCCTTCGTTGTAATGGCAAATGCTCCACATATTGCCGGAGGGATAATAGTATTCCCTCTTTCCATGGCGTTTATTATTTTTTAAACTACCTTTCATTTTCACTTTTCCATCTTGGTAATATTCGGTTTCTTTAAGTTTTTCTTTTGTACCCGAAGCGTTTTTATACACCACTACTTTTTGTGGTTGCTGGTTGGGGTATATTTCCTCAATTACCTCTACTTCCTGGTTGCAGGAAACGAACAGTATGGCTAAGATGCCAATGATAAAAACGGGGTTCATTATTTTACTCTTTCTACTGTATAATTAACTAAATCCTGTAAAGAATTACGGGCTTCGTTTTGCGGAAAAGTAAGAAGCAATTCGATGGCTTTATTCCGATATTCCAACATTTTGTTTCGGGTGTACTCAATACCTCCGCTTTTAATAACATATTGAATAACCTCTTTTACTTTTTTCGGATTTTGATTGTGGTTTTTTACCATGTTTATAATTTTTCTTTTTTCGGAAGAAGGGGCTTGATTAAGTGCATAAATGAGAGGCAGTGTCATTTTTTTTTCTTTAATATCTATTCCGGTAGGTTTGCCAATACTTATATCGGAGCCGTAATCGAATAAATCGTCTTTTATTTGAAAGGCAATACCCACATATTCACCAAAAAGCCTCATTTTTTCTACTACTTCATCGGAAGCACTTACCGAAGCTGCCCCGCAGGCACAACACGAGGCAATAAGGGAAGCGGTTTTTTGACGAATAATTTCGAAATAAATAGGTTCTTTAATATCTAATCTGCGAGCTTTTTCAATTTGCAGCAATTCTCCCTCGCTCATTTCGCGTACAGAATTGGAAACGATTTGTAACAAGCGGTATTCTTTTTTATCAACGGAAAGCAAAAGGCCTTTAGATAGAAGATAGTCGCCTACCAGTACAGCAATTTTATTTTTCCAAAGTGCATTGACCGAAAAAAAACCTCTGCGGAGGTGGGCATCGTCCACCACATCATCGTGCACCAATGTAGCAGTATGCAGTAATTCTATAAGCGAAGCGGCTGTAAAAGAAGACTCTCCGGGTTGCCCGTGCAACTTGGCCGAAAGAAAAACGAATAAGGGGCGAATTTGTTTCCCTTTTCGCTTCACAATATAGTGCGTTATTTTATCCAGCAAGGCTACATTGCTTTTCATCGATTGGCGAAACCAATCTTCAAAGCCATCCATTTGTTCTGCTACCGGTGCTTTTATCTGTTCAAGTTTTCCCATTCTGGGTTCAAAAATATGGTAAAAATGTTGAAAATACCTTTAAAATTTATCTCTTCGTTTATCGGTGGCATTTACTAATTTCGCTGCATGGGTATTTCTAATTCCGAAAAACAAGAACGATACGATAGGGCTTATCTTAAAATGGCTCTGGAATGGGCCAAACTTTCGCACTGCAAACGCAAACAAGTTGGGGCTCTCATTGTTAAAGAGAATATGATTATTTCTGATGGCTACAACGGTACGCCTACCGGGTTTAATAATTGCTGCGAAGACGAAAACGGAGAAACCCACTGGTACGTTCTGCATGCCGAAGCCAATGCTATTATGAAAGTAGCCCGCTCTACTCAAAGTGCCAAAGGGGCCACTCTTTATATAACCCTTTCGCCTTGCAAAGAGTGTAGCAAATTAGTGTTGCAAGCCGGTATTCATCGTTTAGTGTATGTAAAAGGATATAAAGATGATGCCGGATTAGCCTTTTTAAATGAAGCAGGTATAGAAATAGTGCAAATACCAGAACCATAATGGAAGACCGCAAAAAATTCAATTACCAGTCGGTATTAATGCCCATTCTTCTTGCCTTCGTAATGGCCGTTTCCCTTTATTTAGGCACACTAATTACCCAACCACAATCGGAATCTTTTTTCTTTCCTACCAAAGAACAAAAAATTTCCGGATTAAATAAACTGAACGAATTGCTCCATTTTGTTGAAGAAGCCTATGTTGATACCATTAATAAAAATCAACTGCTAGAAAAAAGTTTTAATGATATTTTACAAAGTCTCGACCCTCACTCGTATTACATACCACCTGCCGAATTTGATGAAGCAAACGAACCGCTGGAAGGAAATTTTGAAGGAATAGGTATTGAATTTCGTATTATCAATGATACAGTAACCGTTATTTCAACCATTGGCGGAGGACCTTCTGAAAAAGCAGGATTGCTTTCGGGCGATAAAATTATTTTAGCCAACGATTCGGTTATTGCCGGCCATAACATCACCAACGAAAAAGTAATGAAATTGCTGAAAGGCCCCAGAGGCACCAATGTTAAAATAGGCGTACTTCGAAAAATGAAAAGCGAAACGCTTTTTTTTACTATAAAACGAGATAAAATACCTATTTACAGTATTGATGCATCCTATATGATTGCCCCAAAAATCGGGTATATTAAAATAAACAAGTTTGCCAAAAATACCTATTTCGAATTTTTAGAAGCAGCCGAAAATCTTAAAAACAAAGGCATGGAAAAAATGATTATTGACCTCCGTAATAATGGCGGAGGAGTAATGAACGCAGCCATAGAGATTGCCGATGAATTTTTAGATCAACGGAAAATGATTGTTTATACCAAAGGCAGAAAACGAAATAAAGAAGCTTATCTTGCCACTTCTAAAGGAAATTACCACGATTTGCCACTCGCTGTTTTGATAAACGAAAATTCGGCATCGGCAAGTGAAATCTTGGCCGGAGCTATTCAAGATAACGATCGGGGTATCATTATTGGCAGACGCTCGTTTGGAAAAGGACTTGTGCAGGAACAAATAGAATTTCCGGACCATTCTGCCATACGCTTAACGGTAGCACGATATTACACCCCTGCCGGAAGAAACATACAAAAACCCTATAATGACGGACTCGATAACTACCGACACGAAACCTATATACGAATGGAAAAAGGAGAATTGTTCTCGGTTGATAGTATTAAATATCCCGACTCGCTAAAGTTCTTTACTCCAAAAGGAAAAGTAGTGTATGGCGGAGGAGGTATTATGCCGGATTATTTTGTTCCGATTGATACGATTGGGTATACTATGTACTTATCTAACTTGCATGGCAATGCCGTATTTCAAGAATTTGCTTTCTATTACATGGAAAAAGAAAAAAAGAAACTAAGTATGTATAAAAATTTGAACGATTTTAAAAAACTCTTTCAGGTAAACGAGCCTGTTTTACTTAGTTTTTATAAATATGCCGAAGAGTTGGGTGTCTCTAAAACCGAGAACGAAATTAAACTGTCTAAAAAAATCATACAAAACCGAATTAAAGCTCATATTGCCCGCTATTTGTGGAAAGAAGAAGGTTTATATTCTGTATTAAACGAAGAAGACATAATGATAAAAGAAACCGTTAAACTTTTATCAAAATAAAAAGGCCCCCGAAATTCGGAGGCCTTTAAATAAACTTTTTACTAAAAATTTATTTTGTAGCTTCTTCAGCAGGAGCTTCTTCAGCAGGAGCTTCTTCTGTTGTAGCTTCTTCAGCAGTAGCTTCAGATTCTTCAACAGCCTGATCTAACGATTGCATTAATTCGTTAGTAAGTCTTTCAGCTTCAGCCTCAGCAGCCGCTTTTTCTTCTTCAGAAGGACCACAAGCTACCATTGAAAATAGACCTGCAATCATAATCATTGATAAGAACTTTTTCATGTCTTTTTTAGATTAAGGGTTAATAATTTATTGAATAGTTG
>JABWCF010000003.1 GCA_013359255.1 Flavobacteriales bacterium | reverse complement strand
GGCAAAGCCTAAGGAGTGGTATTGCTTAAAGTAATCGGTTCCGGGTTTTTCGAAAATAAGCAGGTAGCCGTAGTTTGTGCCTTCGTTTACAACATTGCCTGATATGCCGCAAATATCTACCTCTTTTCGTACCGGAAATTTTAACTCAAATTCTCCATTTGCATTGGTGTATGTTTGCTCCAGGGTATCGGGTTCTACACAAGGGGGGGTCTTTCCGGGTGGTGGCGGATAGTTAAAAGGCCAGGAATATTCTTTAAAATCGTAGGTATACACTACGCTTACTTTAACGCCTTCTACAGGTTTTAAATCGAAGTAATCTATAACCGTACCATGCACCTTGGTTTTAAACAATCGCTTGCGGTCTTTCTTGCAGGTGGCAAACAATACAAACACCATCAGTAGATAGAGTAGTTTATACGTTTTCATGGTTTATATTTTTCAGTTTTCTTGTTTAATTCTCTTACTCACAGATTCCGAAACAAGTTCGGAATGACTTGCCCTTTCTTTTCGTCATGCTGAACTTGTTTCAGCATCTTTATGGTTCGGAATAAATGGTGCTCCATATTTCAAGTTTCTAATTTCATTTATCAAAGGATTGCTTCGCTCGTTCCTCCCTCGCAATGACGGTGTGGGTGTTGTTCTGATTTCAGCTTTCTTTTACCGCCGTTTTCTTCTAACTTTTCTAAACGTTTGTTTAATTCTATAATGTGCAAAGCCTGTTCTTCTATTTGTTTAAGCAAACGAGCGTTCATATCAGATAGGCTTATGCCTTGTTCCATTACTTCTTTTTCGCTGGGTATGTTGGGTAAATGTTGGTGTTGTTTTATGTATTTTTCCAATTCGGGTATGCTTTGTAATTTGTATTCTGAAGCAAAAACATCATCGCACCAGCCCAGTACTTTTACTCTTACATCGTTGGCTTCTACGTTGCCATTGCCCCACACACGAAATACATCTATGCCGTTGCATCCGTTTTCCGATTGGTTTGGGTTAAAAACAGAAAAAGCTTTTTCGTTTTCTTCGCTTTGGTTTACTTGCAATTTGGCTTGTGGACTGCTGGTGCCTACACCCACTTTACCCCTTGTGTTTATGCCATTTGCGGGCGAAATAAATAGGGTAGGTAAATTACTGTTAGCACCCAGCATAATGGAATTAGGAATGTATTGTTGCAAGGAAGGGCCATTAGGTAAAACACCTGTGCCAATAGCCACACTGTTTTTGGCATTGGCATCAATGTTTATTCTATTTCCTACGGCTACGGAATAATCGCCTTTGGGGCTTATGTTCGGACTGCCCACACCTGTGCCTTTGATAATAGGATTCGGAATATCAAAATCGGCTTCGGGGTAAATTAAATGTGAAATAGTATTTACCACCAAGGAGCTATCGCCAAAATAAACTAAGCTATCGCCTGTACTTGGAGTGATTCGATGCACTCGCATTACATTAGAAAAAGTGGTATCGGTAATATATGCGTTTTTACCTACAAATAAATGTCCGTTTACTCGCAGATTATTGTCTATGCGTGCCGAATCGGAAATAGTAAGGCTACTGTCTACGGTTAGATTACCGCTTATTTGGCTTTGCCCTATTACTTGAAAATTACAGGTGGGGTTATTGGTGCCTACGCCTACAAAACCTGTATCGGGCAAGGTGTTGGGCAGGTTTTGGCTAATGGCCGAAAAGGGAAATATGCTCATAAACAAGCATAACAAATTGATATTTAGTAGCTTAGAAGGGGGGGGGTAAATGTACCCTTGTTGTTTTTGTGTGGTGTGTGCATGGTGTAAATTTTTGTGCAAGTAAAGTTAACGAAATATTTTTGAGAATTCCAAAACGTTTAATTAGATAACGAAAGGGCTAATTAATGACCAATAAGTACTTGAAAGAAAATTCGTATTCCCAACAAGTTTATACAACAAGTAATACAAATTAATTCAGTAGGTTTGAGGCAAGAAAAAAGGAATGAAATTTTCCGAAATAATAGGTCAGGAGGAAGTAAAACAAAGACTACTTCATACGATTACAGACAACCGCATCAGCCATGCACAATTGTTTTATGGCAAAGAGGGAACAGGGTCACTGCCTTTGGCATTAGCTTATGCCCAATATATTTTTTGCACGCAAAAAACCGAAACCGATTCTTGTGGTATATGTCCATCGTGTATCAAAATGCAAAAATTAGTACACCCCGATTTACATCTCTTTTTTCCGGTAACTACCACCGAAAAAATAAAAACAAAACCCGTAAGCAGTTTTTTTATTGCTGAATGGAGAAAGAGTTTTTTGAAAAACCCCTATTTGAGTTTAGCTCAATGGCTAGAAAATCTTGGTTCTGAAAATAAACAAGGAAATATTTCGGTAGAAGAGAGTGCCGAAATGATAAAAGCATTAAACCTGAAACCCTACGAAGCAGAGTATCGCATTTTGGTAATTTGGATGGCCGAACGCATGAACATTGCAGCCGCCAACAAACTCCTTAAAGTATTGGAAGAGCCACCCGAAAAAACCGTTTTTTTATTAGTGGTAGAAGACTACGATAAATTGTTGCCCACTATTGTTTCTCGCACTCAATTGGTAAAAATTACCTCTCTAAAAGAGAAAGAAATAGCAGAAAAACTTAAAGAAGAATATCAGCTAAACCATGAAACAGCCATGCAGGTAGCCCTTATGGCCGATGGCAACTATGCAGAAGCCTTAACATTAATAGAGAAAGAAGAAGAAATATCTTCTCAGTTTAACCTGTTTATTACCTGGTTTCGGTACGCATTTGCGAGAAAAATCCCCGAAATGATTAGGTGGAGCGAAAGCACTGCCGGTTTGCCCCGAGAAAGTATGAAAAACTTTTTACAATACACTACCCGAATGCTTAGAGAGTGTATAGTGATACGTTACCACATAAACGACTTAGCAAAAACAGAAGGAGAAACAAAAGAAAGCCTTTCCAAACTCTCGAAATTTGTAAACGAAAAAAATATTATTCCTCTAACCACCGAAATAAATAAGGCCATAGCGGATTTAGAACGAAATGCCAATGCAAAAATTTTGCTGCTCGATTTGAGTTTTAAGATAGCCAAATTACTTAAAGCGAATTAAGTAACTTTGCCGCTTACTAAACGCAGGAACAAGTATGGAATGTTTATCATGTGCCAATAACAACGGGAGCGGAACCCCTGCCGGTTGCAAAAACAATGGGCTTTGTGCCAGTGGAGGTTGCAATAAATTAAATGTATTCAACTGGCTTGCGGGCATGGAATTGCCGCACGGAATGAAACCCTTTGATTGTGTAGAAGTACGCTTTAAAAACAGTCGCAAAGAGTTTTTTCGTAATGTAAACGAAATAGACCTGAAAGAAGGCGATGCTGTTGCCGTAGAAGGCTCTCCGGGGCACGATATTGGAATGGTTTCTTTAACCGGTGAATTGGTAAAACTACAAATGAGTAAAAGAAATGTAAAACCCGATTCGGCCGATATTAAAAAATTATACCGAATAGCAAGACAAAAAGATATAGACAAGTGGCAGGAATCAAGAAACAAAGAACAAAAGGTAATGGAACGCTCTCGCCAGTTAGCGTTGCAGCTAAATTTGGAAATGAAAATAAGCGATGTAGAATTTCAGGGCGATGGAACCAAAGTAATATTCTACTACACAGCCGAAGGAAGAGTTGATTTCAGAGAATTGATAAAAAAATATGCCGAAGAATTTAAAGTACGCATTGAAATGAAACAAATTGGCATGCGTCAGGAAGCAAGTCGTTTGGGAGGTATTGGTTCCTGTGGCAGAGAATTATGTTGCTCTACCTGGCTTACCGATTTTCGTTCGGTTTCTACGGCTGCGGCACGTTACCAACAACTTTCTCTAAACCCCATGAAACTGGCCGGACAGTGCGGAAAATTAAAATGCTGCTTAAACTACGAACTCGATGCGTATGTAGAATCCATGCGCGATTTTCCCAACACCGAAATAAAATTAGAAACCAAAAGAGGGGCTGCCTTTTTTCAAAAACTAGATGTGTTTAAAAGAAAAATGTGGTACTCCTATTTCGAAAATCCGGGCGATTTTGTTGAGCTTCCCTTACCTCGTGTAAAAGAACTGATAGAAATGAATTCTAAAGGAAACAAACCCGATGAACTCCTCGAAAAAATTTCGACCCCGGTACGTAAACTTCCCGACTTCGAAAACGTGGTAGGGCAAGATAGTCTCACTCGTTTCGATAAGAAAAAAGGAAAAAAGAAAAAATATTTTAACAAGCAGGGAAACAATAACAAAAATAAACCATCTAAAAATAACCGCCCCACAAAGTGAAAAATAGTGCCTTATACATTTTTTTATCAGTTCTAAGTCTGATGTTTTTGGCCTGCGATAAAAACAGGGTGTTCGAACAAAATATAACGGTAGAAGGAGGCTCTTGGGCAATGGACAACATGGCCACATTTGAATTTGAAATAACCGATACCCTGGCCGAATACAACATTCTAATTAATATTCGCAATCGCAATGATTATCCCTATAGCAACATTTATCTTTTTTTACAACTTACCGCACCCGATGGAAAAAAAGCCACCGATACATTAAACTGTTTACTTACCGATGAAAAAGGCCGGTTTCTTGGAAAAAGTGCCGGCAATTTATGGGACAATCGCATTCCATACAAATGGGGTGTAAAGTTTCCAATGCTAGGTAAATACAAAGTAAATTACATACAAGCTATGCGACACGAAAAACTGGAAGCTATAACCGATGTAGGATTGCGAATAGAAAAAAACAGTAAATAATATGCTGAAAAATAAAGTAAAATATTTATGGATTCTTTTTGGTGGCTGTTTTTTAATGTTCCTGTTTGTTATGCTTTGTGCCGGAAATGGTTGGCTGGGGTTTCAACCGCTCCCCTCATTCGAAGATTTGGAAAACCCCAAAAGCAATTTAGCCAGCGAAATTATTTCGGCCGATGGTAAAACATTGGGAAGGTACTTTAAAGAAAACCGCGTTAATATCCGTTATTCCGATTTATCTCCGCATCTTATTACCGCCTTGGTAGCAACCGAAGACGAGCGTTTTTATAATCATTCCGGAATCGATTTCAGGGGCTTGGTAAGGGCTGTGGTAAAACTCGGAAAAGCAGGTGGAGCCAGCACCATTACACAACAATTGGCGAAAATGCTTTTTAACGAACCTGCCAGCAATATGGCAGAACGTATTATGCAAAAATTACAAGAATGGATTATTGCCGTACGCTTAGAAAGATATTATACCAAAGAAGAAATTATAGCCATGTACTTCAATCGCCTCGATTTTGTAAACAATGCAGTAGGAGTAAAATCGGCTGCCAATGTGTATTTTAGCAAAGAACCCAACGAGTTGTTATTGGAAGAAGCAGCTATGTTGGTTGGTATGGCAAAAAATCCATCCCTTTTTAATCCTGTGAAAAGACCTGATACCACTATGTTTCGCAGAAATGTGGTTTTAGCACAAATGGTAAAAAATAACACTCTTTCAAAAAATGAATTTGATTCACTAAAAGCGGTTCCCTTAAAATTAAATTATAAAGTAGTAGACCATAAAGAAGGAATTGCCCCGTATTTCAGAGAAGTATTAAGAATAGAACTAGATGCCCTCTTTAAAGAAAAAGACGAAAACGGCCATTACAAATTGGCAAAGAAAGATGGTACTCCTTACGACATTTACAAAGACGGATTAAAAATTTATACCACCATACATTCCCGAATGCAAGAATATGCCGAATGGGCGGTGCAGGAACACCTGAAAACACATTTACAACCGGCCCTTTTCAACGATTTAAAAAAGAAAAAAAATGCCCCTTTCGATTCGCGTGTTTCGCAACGAGAAATAAAACAAATTTTAGATATTGCCATAAAACGCTCGCAACGCTACCGAATTTTTATAGGTAATGAATGCCCAAAATGCAACCGAAGAGGAAAATCTATTGAAAAAATGAAAGAAGGCAAAAGTTATTTTTACCATTGTACTTCCAGTGATTGCAATACCCAATGGCAAGCTTTACCCTCCGATTCGCTCGATGCTTATTTTGGGAAAAAGGCAAAAATGACGGTGTTTACATGGAATGGCGATAAAGACACACTTCTTGCCCCTATCGATTCTATACGCTATTACAAAAGTTTTTTACAAGCTGGATTAATGAGTATGGAACCCCAAACCGGGTATATTCGTGCGTGGGTAGGTGGAATCAATTTTAAACACTTCGCTTTCGACCATGTATACCAGGCAAAGCGCCAAGTGGGTTCTACATTTAAACCCATTGTATACTCGGTGGCAATGCGTGATGGGTTTTCGCCTTGTTACGAATTACCCAACGTACAATATACTTTTAGAAAAGGAGAGTTTGGTTTATTGCAAGATTGGACACCCAAAAATTCTGAGCCAGATTACGGATACAATGTAACCCTTAAATATGCATTAGCTAACTCTCTGAACACTGTTACCGCATGGATTATGAAACGCTTTGGTCCGCAAACCGTAGTAGATATGGCCCGCGATTTAGGTATTACAAGTCACCTGGAACCCGTTCCTTCATTGTGTTTAGGCGTTGCCGATTTAAATGTATATGAACTTACCGGAGCCAATTCCACTTTTGCAAACAAAGGAGTTTGGATTCAGCCTACCTATCTTATGAGAATAGAAGATAAACACGGCAATGTTATCAAAGAATTTATTCCAAAAAGTAAAGAGGCACTCGATGAACAATCGGCATACGTTATGGTACAACTTATGAAAGGTGTTGTTGATGGAGCTTACAATAAAGCCAAAGGAAAAACCACAGGTACCGGAATGCGGCTGAGGGGAAGCATAACCAAAGACCGTCCCTATGTTGGATTTAGAAGCCCTATTGCTGCCAAAACTGGTACTACACAAAATAACTCCGATGCATGGTTTATGGGCTTAACTCCGGATTTGGTAACAGGAGTGTGGGTAGGTGCCGAAGATCGCAGTGTGCGTTTTTCCTCTACCTATTATGGGCAAGGAGCTAATATGGGCTTACCCATTTGGGGCTATTATATGCAAAAAGTTTTTGCCGATACCAAGCTTAAATATTCTCAGGGAGATTTTGAGAAACCAGAAGCTCCTTTAAAAGTAGAACTCGATTGCAGCATTTATCAACAACAAAACACAGGCGAAGAAGATTTTAATAAATAACTATTTCTATGAATAAAACCGTAGCAAACGCAGAAGAAGCCATTAAAGGAATAACAGACAATATGGTACTTGGTCTCGGAGGCTTTGGCCTTTGCGGTATTCCTGAAAATTGCATTTCCGCTATTGTAAACAAAGGCATTAAAAATTTAACCTGCATCTCTAACAACGCAGGGGTAGATGATTTTGGAATAGGTTTAATGCTCCAAAAAAAACAAGTTAAAAAAATGATTTCCTCTTATGTAGGAGAGAATGCCGAATTTGAACGTCAGCTTCTAAGCGGTGAGTTAGAGGTAGATTTAATTCCGCAAGGCACATTGGCTACACGTCTTATGGCAGCCGGATACGGAATGCCTGCTATTTACACTCCTGCCGGTGTTGGCACAGAAATCGCAAACGGAAAAGAATCGAGAACATTTGTTTTTAACGGAGAAGAAAAAGAATATCTTATGGAATATGCCTTTGAAATAGACTACTCTATAGTAAAAGCATGGAAAGGTGACACCATGGGCAATTTAATCTTTAAAGCAACCTCCCGCAATTTCAACCCGCTCATTGCCATGGCGGGTAAAATTACTATTGCCGAGGTAGAAGAATTGGTACCTGCCGGCAAATTAGATCCCGACCATATTCACCTGCCGGGCATATACGTTCACCGCATTTTTCAGGGAGGGAATTACGAAAAGCGAATTGAACAACGCACTCTCAGAAAAAAAGTGTAACCCACACTTATGAAGGATACCCGAAATCGTACTTTCTTTTGGCTGTTTAGTGCATTTATTTTTGTTTTTCTTGTATGTAAGGCCGCTCTACAGGCTTTTTCGCACGATGAGGCGGCTACTTTTTTTCATTACATACACAAAGAAAATTTTTGGCCATGGCGGGCACACTGGGATGCCAATAACCATATTTTAAACTCGGCATTTGCTTGGATTTTCTACAAACTTTTCGGATACGATTTAGTCTGGATTCGTTTGCCCAATGTACTTTCCTTTTTGACGTATGCATACTTTATTTATCGCACTTCGTATTTTTTAAAACATCTTGTAAGCCGCTATGCTTTTCAGGTGGCTATGCTTACGCCTATTTTTTTACTCGATTTTTTTACTTTGTGCAGAGGCTACGGAATGTCTATCGCTTTTTGGTGGGGTGCTTTGTTTTATTTAGTATTGTTTTTTCAAACCAATAAAAACCGACATGCACTAAAAGCTTGGTTATTTATGGCTTTGGCGGCATGGGCAAACATGTCGCTGTTAAACAACTACCTGATTTTTATTGCAGCCTATTTTTTTTATCTTGTTTTTGTGGCTCGTTCCAAACAGTTTATACACTATTTATTGCTGTTTATTCCCGGTTTACTGTTTTATATTCCTGCTGCTGTTTATGCTTTTCAGATGAAGGAAAAAGGACTATTGTACTTAGGTTCTACCGATGGTTTTATGGAAGTTACCATGAAAACACTTTCGCTTTATCAATTCGGAAAAAATGAAACATGGTTCCTTATTCTGCTCGCTATCCTTATGGTTTGTTCGGTGTTTATTAATTTATATAACAAACCGATTTTTCTCGATTTAAAAAAATATTTTTCTTTCGAAAAATTTTCATCTCTGTTATTATTAGGCAATGTAATAGCGGTAATTTTATTAGAAAAAATACTACATGTAAACTATCCGGAAGATCGTGCCGGAATTTATTTGATACCTCTTTCAATGAGTATTCTATTTTTTGCTTTCGATAAACTTGTTACTTGGAATAAAAAGTTTATTTATACAAACTTGCTTGCTTTATACTTTCCTTTTTACACTATTGCAAATACAAGCTTTACAAGTACTCAATTATGGAATAATCTTTATTTAACAGAAGATGTTTACAAGCTAGTTGAAAAAATACAAAACAAAACAAATGCAGTGTTAACTGTGAATGCCTATCATCTTTACGAAATGAGCTGGGCTTACTATAATTTAAAATATGGCGGACAACTGCAAAATATGCATATACAACCTAAACCCGACTTAAATGCCGATTTATTAGTAACGCCCTCCTATTATTTTGATACTCTAAAAACCGATTTGTATGAAGAGATTTTTTCTCAAAAACTTAACGCTCTTACTTTATACAAACGAAAAAAGTTTGCCGAAAAAACGCTTTATCCTACCTACAACACAAGTACTAATATGAGTGGCGATTACGAGTTTTTGGATATCTTTTCCGATACATTGCCTAGCAATTATTTGGATATGCAAGTACAGTTTAGTGGCATATTCAGTACTGAAAAGCACCCTTTTCACGCACAACTTGTATTAGAGACAAAAGATATCAATGGAAATGTGTTGTTGTACGATTACATTCCCCTGCATTGGATAAAATCTAAGTGGAAGGGCGAACAGAAAAAATTTGTACGTACTATTCCCTCAAATAAATACTCACAGGTAATTATAAAAATTTATCTTTGGAACATAGACAAACAGCAGTTTTCTGCAAATATAGATTCTCTAAAATTGTTTTACATAGAAAATAAATAAACACATGCTTACTAAAGAACAAATTGCACAACGTATTGCAAAAGAACTGAAAGATGGATATTACGTTAACCTTGGCATAGGAATACCTACACTTGTTGCAAATTATATTCCCAATGGAATAAATGTAGTGTTGCAATCAGAAAACGGGCTGTTGGGTATTGGTCCATTTCCGTTTGAGGGAGAAGAAGACCCCGATTTAATAAATGCAGGAAAACAAACTATAACTACTATTTCGGGTTCTGCCTTTTTCGATTCGGCTTTAAGTTTCGGAATGATTCGTGCCGGAAAAGTACACCTTACTGTATTGGGTGCTATGGAAGTAAGCGATACAGGCGATATTGCCAACTGGAAAATTCCGGGTAAAATGGTAAAAGGCATGGGTGGGGCTATGGATTTAGTGGCTTCTGCAAAAAACATTATTGTAGCGATGCAACATTGTAGTAAAGACGGACAAAGCAAATTACTAACAGAGTGTACGCTGCCTTTAACAGGTATTAAGTGCGTAAAAAAAATTGTATCGGATTTAGCCGTATTGGAAGTTACCCAAAACGATGGATTTCGTTTATTGGAAAGAGCTCCCGGTGTGAGTGTAGAAGAAATTAAAAATAAAACGCAAGGACGCTTGGTAGTAGAGGGAACTGTTCCGGAAATGATTTTTTAATCTGAATAAAAGTTGAAACAATTTTTTAAAAAAGAGGTTGCTGTTTTTATCATCAGTTACATCGCTATCTCCTTATTTTATTCTTACCATAAAATACTTCCTTTACGCCCTCAGCCGTACCATCAGTGGAGGCAAGCCGATTGCCTTTCTTTAACGTACAACTATTACGATGGAACGGCTGGTTTTTTTGAACCTGCCATTCATCAGTATTTTAGTGATGAAAACACTTCCGGAAAAAGTGCCGGAGAGTTTCCGTTGCTCTATTATGCGATGGCTAAAATGTGGCAAGTATTCGGACAAAGCGAGTTTCTATACCGTATGTTTACTTATCTGTTGTGTTTTATTTCTCTATTTGCACTTTACAAGTTACTACAAGAATTGTTAGAGAATAAATTCTATGCGTACATTATTTCTTTGCTGGTAATCACATCGCCCGTTATTGCCTACTACTCTATTAATTTTTTAACCGATGTTCCTGCTTTTAACTTGGTGCTGTTGGGTTGGTATTATTACTACCAATATTTTAAACGCAGAAAAAAATATCTTTTTCTAATCAGTGTTTTATTTTTTGCTTTAGGGGCATTGCTAAAAATTTCAGCAGGAATGAGTTTAATTGCTTTATTTGGAATTTACTGTATAGAATATTTACTGGTGCTTTTAAAATTTAGAAAACCAACAGTACTGCACTATAAACTTTATGAATTTTCACTGTTTTTTCTTTCTTTTTTAATGATTGCAGCTTGGTATTTATATGCCGAACATTACAATAGTTTGCATGGTGGCAAATACACCTTCAACGGTTTTTGGCCCGTTTGGGAAATGGATTCCGCTAATATTAACAGAGTATTGGGCTTTGCAAAAGATTTTATGATACATCAGGTTTTTAGTTTTCCTACTTTAATTATTCTGTTTTTAATGCAACTGCTTTTGTTGTTAAAAAAGCACAACTTGTTTTTTGCGTTACTCAATTTGTTTCTTTTTATTGGGGTGCTGTTGTATTTAATATTATGGTTTAATGCACTCGATAATCACGATTATTATTTAATTAATCCTATTATTTTACCACTTGCTGTAATTACTTCGTTTCTATTCTTTCTTAAAGAAAAATACATACATGTTTTCCGTTCTTTATCATTCAAAATATTACTTTCTCTGTTGTTGGTTTTTAATATTGTATATGCATCGAACAACCTCAAGATGCGGCATTGGAATGTATTTAGTTTAGAAAAAAGTAAACTATTGCCCATTGCATTTAAAAGTGAAGTTGATTTTTGGGATTATATACGTTGGGGAGTAAATACCAACTTTTATACTATTGAAGATTATAACCGTAGTATAGGTATAAAACCAAATGATGTGGTAATATCTTTACCGGATAATTCTATAAACATATCTTTGTATTTAATGAACCAAAAGGGGTATAACAATTTTGTAAACAAACTGAGCGATTCTACCGCCATTATCCAAAGAATTCATTTGGGTGCAAAATATTTATTTATTTCTGATAGTTCTGTTTTTTCCTTACCACATGTAAAACCATTTTTAAAATACCCGCTAGGCGATTACAATCAATCTATTTCTGTTTTCGATTTACAACCCTATAAAATAAATGAACATTAAGAAGCTCTCTATACTCGTACCCGCTTATAACGAAGAAAGGACTATAGAATCTATTTTAAAAAAAATAGATGAAGTGGTGCTAATAAATTCTATCGAAAAAGAGATAGTAATTGTAAACGATTGTTCTAAAGATAATACACAACAAGTTGTAGAAAAGTACATACAACAGCACCCGAGCCAACATATTACTTTGTTCAATCAAAGAGTAAATATGGGTAAAGGGGCAGCTATTCACAAAGCCATCGAACTAGCCACAGGCGATTTTTTAATTGTTCAAGATGCCGATTTAGAATACGATCCCAGAGAGTTTAACTTACTTTTAAAACCTGTTGTTGAAGGTTTTGCCGATGTAGTGTTCGGTTCCCGTTTTATGGGGCATCACCCACACCGTATTTTATTTTTCTGGCATTCTATAGGAAATAAATTTCTTACCTTTCTTTCCAATATGTTTTCCAATTTAAATTTAACCGATATGGAAACATGTTATAAATTAATACGTGCTGATATTGCAAAAAGCCTTACGCTAAAAGAAAAAAGATTTGGTTTTGAACCTGAAGTTACGGCAAAGTTAGCCCGCATACCTGATATTAGGATTTATGAAGTGGGTATATCTTACTACGGCCGAACCTATGCTGAGGGAAAAAAAATTGGTTGGAAAGATGGGCTAAGAGCTATTTGGTGTATTCTAAAGTATAATTTATTTTAAAAGCGTATACAAAAAAGGGAGGCAATGCCTCCCTTTTTTGTATACGCTTTTTTTGTTTTATTCAATAATAAGTTTTTGAGTAAACACTTGTCCATCGGCTTCCAGTTTAATAAAGTAAACTCCCGAAGTAAAATGGCTGAAATCGTTTATTTCAACGGTGTGTTTTCCTTGGCTTATACTACCTTTAAATACGGTTCCTATCTCTTTGCCCAAAACATCAACAATTTGCAAACGAGCAAAACTTGCCTCTTTCAGTAAAGTAAAGG
Organism: Flavobacteriales bacterium; assembly: GCA_013359255.1. Classification (GTDB taxonomy): domain Bacteria; phylum Bacteroidota; class Bacteroidia; order Flavobacteriales_E; family Vicingaceae; genus BCD5. The sequence goes on along the minus strand of JABWCF010000003.1, from coordinate 290,299 downwards.
AAACAGTAGCTCCTGTAGTGGCAGGATTTGGATATACTTGTAAAGTATTGTGCTCTAATAAAGTTTCACTAATACTGTTTGCTCCACCAATGTTAATGTCATCAATATAAATATTGTTTCCTACACCATTTTTAAAATAAAATTTAATGCGGAGATTGCTATTGCCCGATATTCCACTAAGATTTACTGTTTCTTCTTTCCACTGGCTTGGCGAATTCGGAACAAAATTAGTAGCGGTTGGGCCAACAGATGAAAACTGTGAACCTGATTTGGTGTATTTTAATACCCAAGATTGTCCGCAGTTAGTAGAGTAATAAACTCTTAAATTATCATTAGAAGAAGAGTTTTTCTGAGCATAAGCCACTTTAAATTTAAGTTCAGGGCTGGGTACTTGCGAAATATTAAAAGAGGGTGAAATAATTTCGTCCCATTCTCCTTCGCCATTTCCGGTTAAGTTTAATATGCGTATGGAAGAAGAACTGTTGTATCCGGTTGTAGTAATACGTTCCCATTTGCGAGTTCCCGAAGGGTCAACTACAATCCAGTCGTTGCTAAAAGTTCCGGCATTTTCAAATCCTTCTTGATAGCCCCAGCCGGAATAGCTTGCGGTGGTAGAACTAACTATTACTGCTCCGTTTACGGTTTTAGTGCTGTTCCCTACGCCATTTGCAACGGTTAAAGATACGTTGTGTTTTCCGACCGTATTGTAACTTACCGATTTAGTAGAGTCGGTAGATGAAGCAGGATTCCCGGCTGTAAATGTCCAGTTGCGGGTAGTAACAGGTGCATTGTACGACATATCTGAGAAAACTACCGAAGCTCCGGTACAAATCATATTTATACTTTGTTTAAAATCGGCTATAGGCTTGCAGGTTTGCGTTACATAACCGTTGTTGGTTCCCGTTGCAATATTGTTCGAATTGGAAACAAGAGAAGTTAATTGACTGAACTGGGCAATGGCGGCATTGATTCTTGCTTTTTGTCCAAGCGAAAACATATTTTGGCAGGCATCGTAGCTCATGTAGTTTTCTATCTGATCAACTACGTTTGTGTTGTATGCACTAGGTCCGCTGGCATCATTGGTACAAGTATTCTGAGATAGATTACAAGCGTATGTTGCATCATACGTTGGTGGGGTATCGCACACATAATCGCCACTGGTACTGCAATTGCTACCGCAATTTCCCTGAAAGGTGTGTAATAGACCAAGGCAGTGTCCTGCTTCGTGGCTCATGGTCCTTCCATCTGCTCCTGTGGCTGTACCGATGGTTCCAAATTGGTCGTTTCTGCAAACTACTCCGTAGGTGTTCCAAGAGCCTTGGCCCGGAAACTGAGCATACCCCAAAATAGTTCCTCCGCCACCTGTAAAATTAGCAATGGTTTTTACTACCCAAATATTAAAGTATTTACTGCTGTTCCAGTAACTTAATGCTTTTACATTTTCGTAGGCACTGTTTGTAAGTACAGAGTTTACGCGTACAATGCCTTTAGTGCAATTTCCATTAGGGTCTATTTTGGCAAGCCTGAATTCTAACTCGCAATTGGCGGCAAAAGGTTTAAAGAGGGCTCTGGTATCATTAGAGTCCGTATTTAAACGTTTAAAATCTTCTGTCATTACACGTAATGCATCTTCTACTTGTTCATCAGAGATATTACCACTCCAGTTATCGTGTATAATATGTACTACTACGGGTACAATGCGAAGGGCTTCGTTTCCGTTATTGCCGAGTTGTTCAAAATAAGCTTGTTTTTGCCTAAGTTGTTCCATTTGGATATCCCACATCTCTTGATTTGATGGGTTTTCATTTAGGTGTTGTTGAAGGTGTTGATCACTTCCGCACCAATTTGTATTATTTTGAGCCTGAATAGCCAAGCTTAAAGACAATCCGATAAACGATAATAGAACTTTTTTCATTTTCTTCATTTTATAATTTGCCTAAAATTAAATAATTTTTTTCAGAAACCGCTATTGATTAATTTCGGTAAACTTCTGAATATCCTTGATAGTTCCGAAAACTACAATAGTATCAGTATCATAGATAATGGTTTCTGATGATGGGACTCCAATAATATGTGAAGTTAGTTTAGTTTCATTTCCACTTTTTACCTCGTAATCTCGTTTTATGGTTACTAAGTTTAATTTGTATTTATCGCGGAGTGCAATGTCTGTAAGGGTACGGTTGTGTACTCCTTTTGGGGCTTTAATTTCTGCTATTTCGTAATCATCGGGTAATTGCAAAAGCCCAACAACATTGGGGTTTAATAGTTTTTCGGCCACCACTCGGCCTACTTCCTGCTCGGGCGATAGAATTTCTTTAATGCCTATTTTTTCAAGAATCATGCGTTGTTGGGCTCCGTTTCCGCGGGCTATAATACGTTTGGCTTTTAATTCCTGCAAAAAAACCGTGCAAAGCAAAAGAGTTTCAAAGTCCTCGCCAATGGCTACTACCACAGCATCAAACTTTTCTATTTCCTGAGATTTGAGTGCTTTTTTATCGGCTGCATCGAGGCAAACTGCGTAAGCTACTTCGTCTTTAATGTTTTCGATGTGGGTTTCGTTATTATCTATGGCCATTACTTCGGCTCCTTTTTTAGCAAGAATACGGGCTATTTCACTACCAAATTGCCCTAGACCAATTACAGCAAAACGACTTCCTTTCATGGGTTTTTATTTTTTATGCTAAGATAATGCTTGTTTTAAATCTTCTAATAAGTCTTCGATATCTTCTACTCCAACGCTTAAACGTAGCAGTGAATCTACTACTCCTGCTTTTTCTCTTTCGAGTTTTGGAATCGATGCGTGTGTCATAGTGGCGGGGTGATTGACTAGAGATTCTACTCCACCTAACGATTCGGCTAAGGAAAATACCTTAAATGCAGAAGCTATTCTGAATGTTTCTTCCATATTTCCTTTTATCACAAAAGAAATCATTCCTCCAAACCCTTTCATTTGTTTTTTAGCGATGGCATGGTTGGAATGGTCTTCAAATCCGGGCCAGTATACTTTTTCTACTTTTGGGTGTGAGCGTAAAAAGTGGGCTATTTTTTCACCGTTACTGCAATGTCTTTCCATACGTAGGTGCAGGGTTTTAATGCCTCGTATTACTAAAAAAGAATCCATTGGGCCTGGGGTGGCTCCACATGAATTATGAATAAAAGCGAGTTGATTGTAAATTTCATCGCTGTTGGTTACTAGGGCTCCCATTACCACATCAGAATGCCCTCCCAAATATTTGGTTACCGAGTGCATTACGATATCGGCTCCTAAATCTATTGGGTTTTGTAGGTAGGGCGAAGCAAAGGTGTTGTCTACCGTAAAAAGTATTTGGTGCTTTTTGGCAATAGAGGCACATGCTGCAATATCTACAATTTGCATAGTAGGATTGGTGGGTGTTTCTACCCAAAGTAGTTTGGTGTTTGCATTAATGTAGTGCTCTATATTTTCGGCTTTGTTCAAATCAATAAAGTGAAATTTGATTCCCATGGGCTCGAATATTTTTGTAAACATCCGGTAGGAACCGCCATATAAATCGTTTCCGGTAATTACTTCATCACCGGGTTTTAAAAGTTTTATAACGGCATCGGTAGCTCCCATGCCACTTGAAAAACACAAACCATGTTTTGCGTTTTCGAGGGCTGCAATATTTTTTTCAAGTACGTTGCGTGTTGGGTTTTTTCCTCTGGCATAAGCATATCCTTTGTGTGTTCCTGGATATTCTTGCACAAACGTAGAGGTTTGATAAATGGGTGTCATAATCGCTCCTGTGGTGGGGTCTGGTTCTACCCCAGCGTGAATGGCTTTTGTTCCGAATTTCATTGTTAGTAGTATAAAAAAATTAGTTATGTGAGGGTAAAATTACGTGTTTCGTGGTCATGTCAAAGAAAAATTAATGGGTATTCATAGGGAAAACTCTTTTTATCCAACGAGGAAGAACTATAGCCCCAATAAATAAATACGGGTAATAGCTGATGAAACGCCATAAAAGAGCTAATGCTTCGGATAATCCGACCGGAGTAAAATCTCTTAAAAATCCTGAAAAGGCAAACTCGGCAACCCCGCTGCTGCCTGGGGTAGGGCTTATGAGCATAATAACCCACATTACCAACTGGCGGGCGTAAATTAACATGTGTTCTTGAAAAGAGGCTGAAGCAAAGGCTAGAATAATAAAATTTACTACCCAAAAACGGGCTGTCCATGAAAACAATGTACTACCAAATGCCTTTGTCCAAAAGGAAAATGGTTTTCCTTTCAGTTCGGCCGAAGTAATGATTAAATCGTTTGAAGTACGCACTGCCGCTAATCTCCATTTTTTTAGAATACGCATTTTAAAAATGGAAAAAAGTACTTTTTTAAAACGTGTAGGGCTTATAAAAATAGCATAAATAATGGTTATGGTAAGGAATAAAATAAACACATATCCTGTAATAAAAATTTCTTTTGTGCCTAGTGTAATACCAAAAATTTCTTTTTGTAAATCAACCGGAAAGAGATGGCTTACTCCCACTGCAAACAATACCAAAGGGACCATAATAATGTAAAATAGCTCATCTAAAAAAGCAGTAACCATAACCACCGCTGTGCTTCTTCCTAAATTGATTCCTTCTTTATTTAAAATAAAAAGAGCCACGCCCGATCCACCTACTACGGAGGGGGTAATGGCAGATGCAAATTCCCAAAGCATAATGACATCAAATGATTTTCGCCAGGAGAGTTGTTGGTCGGTTAACACTCGAATACGATACATATAAGCCAAATCGCGTATAAGCATCATGATGAATGCAAGAAAAATAAAAAAAACAAAGGTTCCGGTAATTTCTACTTTCTTAAATGCTTGTGCATCGAAATTAGAATAGAGCATATAGCCCGCTGCACCTAAACCAATTACTACCGGTATCGCTATTCTGCGAGGTGTAAAGAGTTTTAGGGCGTCTTGTGTTTTCATAAATTATGCGGCTGTTAAATTATTACTTTTGTTTCATTAAAATCGGTTTCAAATTTTATTTTTGCCTATTCCTTTATTCCTTACGATGAATCTGGTTTGCTTTCTGATAGATGCCTTTACTTTTTACATTAAGAGTTTTTCAATTTGAAAAAGATTGTTTATGCCCATTTGGCTGTTATTGCAGCGAACCTGATTTATGGATTAAATTTTACCATAGCAAAAGATGTAATGCCGGCTTACGTAAAACCTTATGGTTTTATTTTTTGCCGGGTAGCTACCGCAACACTTCTATTTTGGGTTATGCATTATTTTTTTGTAAAAGAAAGAATTCAGAAACAAGATATAAAACGATTGGTTATTTGCGGAATTTCCGGAGTAGCCATAAATCAGCTTATGTTTTTTGGAGGGTTAAATATAACCACTCCTATTAATGCGGCTATTATAATGACAACCAACCCCATATTGGTTCTACTTGCAGCTACTCTTCTTATAGGCGAAAGGCTAAGCAATCGAAAAATACTGGGTGTATTGTGTGGCATGGCCGGTGCTTTATTTTTACTTTTGAATTCCGGACAAGCAGCCGTTAGTCATAATACCTCAACGGGTGATGTGTTTATTTTTTTAAATGCAGCCAGTTACGCTTTTTATATGGTTTGGGTAAAACCTTTGATGTACCGCTATCATCCGGTTACAGTAATTAAATGGGTGTTTTTATTTGGTTTTATTTTTGTTATTCCTTTTGGTTGGAATGAATTTACCGAAATTAAATGGCAAGAGTTTAGCCCCATTATTTGGAGCGAATTTGCTTTTGTTATTTTTGCTACTACTTTTTTAGCCTATCTGTTTAATATAATCGGACTAAAAAAATTAAGTCCTTCAGTGGTTTCAACGTATATTTATCTGCAACCTTTATTTGCTGCTTTTATTGCGGTGTTACTAGCAAAAGACAGTATTAATCACATAAAAATTATTTCGGCTTTACTTATCTTTACAGGCGTTTTTATGGTAAGTATGCCTTTTAAAAAATAACTCGTTTTTATGCCAAATTCGAAAAAATATAAAAAACAATATTCCGAATTTCGTGAGGGTAAAGGAATAAGGAGTAATACATTTATTTTACTGATATACCTTGCGATTCCATATTTTTCAGTTACTGCACAACAGGTAACCCCGAAACCTATTTCATGCTTGAATTTAATTAAACAATCGAATTTAAATTCACAAATGCAGCCCGACTCGGTAAAACATATTCCTGCGAATATTGATGAACCTACCATTGATGCAGCTTGGTTTGTGCCAAATGCCACACCCTGCTTGGTTGGGAAATATCAAAAAATGGAATTAGGGTTTAAATTACCTGAACTCATACAGAAAAAAGTAGATGATTTTTTAAAAGGAATTCACCCGGAAAATCAGCTAAACCCTTATGACCCCGATTTGTTAGACGTAAGAATTACATTACAATCTCCCTCTAACCAACAATACATAAAGCCGGCATTTTACTATGAACCTTACGAAAATCTTGGCGGAACATACACAAAACAGAATACCGATTTTTCCTTTCGCTTTAGATTTGCACCCGATGAGTTAGGTACTTGGAAACTGAGCGTAAGTGTGGTAATGCCCAATGAAACCATTAATGGGAATTATGTAATTACATTTGTTTGCGTGCCCTCTAATCACAACGGCTACCTTGTGAAAGGAAACTATGGTGATGAAAGAGATCGCTACCTTTACTTCAAAGAAAACAAAACCACGTTTAAAGGAATAGGAATGAATATTACCCATTCTACCTATGACGATAATTGGACATCCACCGAGTTGGCACAACACAAAACATGGATACAAAACTTTGCAAATAATGGAGGTAATTTTTTGCGACTGGAATTGGGAGCACAAAATGCGTTACCCGATTGGATAGAGTTCAACAACTATACACCACGCATGAAACACATGCAGATGTTTGATGAACTGATTGAATTAGCTGAAGAAAAGGATATTTATTTTATGTTGTTCAGGCATCATGTAGAAGTTCTTAAAGATGGTCCTGAATGGGATCATGTAAGTTGGGTGGAGAACCCCTATAAAAAAGCATTTCATCTTACACAAAGAATAGATTTTTTTACTCATCAGGAGGTAATAAAATGGCAAAAACACTGTCTGCGTTACATCATGGCTCGTTGGGGATATAGCTCTAATATGTCGGTATATGAATATTCGGAATTAGATCTTTTTATTCCGGAAAGCGAAGGGAGAGGAGATATATTTGATAAACCATTAAAATCGACAGAACAAACCTCAATACGAGATTGGCTTGCCCAAATGGCATTTACTACAAAAAGGCATAACCCTAATTTATTTTTTACCATCACTTTTACACAAGGAAAATCTCCAAGCAGACTGAAAGAATTGTATGAATTACCCAAAAAAACTAGTTATGATTTTAACCACGTTGTAGATTTAGTAGGTTTTCACCAATACCACGATGAACGTAAATATACCAATTATGAAGACCGTTTTGAACAAACCGATAAATTATGGAAATATTTTAACAAACCTGTTATCTGCGAAGAAATAGGTTTTAGCGATGATCCTACCAATTTAATTTATTGCTGCGAACCCTATGAATTTAAAAATAATGTATGGGCTACTTTTATGATGGGCAATATGAGCAGTGGTATGCATTGGTGGTGGGATAGGGGAATATTTAAAACTGGGCATGAACAGTATTTTCAATATTTAAAAAACTTTCTCTCAACAGAAAATTTGGAAGGGTATTCATATAAACCTAACAAGTGGAAAGATGGCAGTATTGATAAAATGAAAATAGAAAACTATTATTTACTTTCTAATCAAAAAGAGAGTGTTCTTGGCTGGGTACATAATGCAACCTATCGATGGCGCAATTTATTTAATACTTCAAATTGTATACAAAAAATGGTTGCAAATACTTCAGATTATTCATGTATTTGTGAAGATGGACATTTACTGGTTTCAGGTACATTTAATTACAATAAACCGGAATATATAGACTACTACCAAAATGATGTAAGTGATGTGCTGAATGAAACATTCTTGATAGAAGGGTTAAAAAAAACAACAAGTTCAACTCTTAAGCATTGGTATCAGATCGATTTTTATCATACACAAGGGGTTTTGCCAGAGAATATGTTCAGCCATACACTGGTTATGCCTACGAATAGAAGAGGCCGACTAAAATTACCCATTACTCTTTATGCTTTGGCTCCCGATTATGCTTATAAGATAAGCTATCTCGGCTACCATAAAAACAAGCCGAATGTCCAGTTAACGGGTAATGAAAAATAGTATTTAAAATGCTTGTTACAGTTTGGGGATATAGTTGCTGTAATATTGCTGAATCAAAGGGTAAATTTATTAGGAAATTTACTTTTCAACTTTTACTCCGTTTTTAAAATACATTTCTGTAACCGGGTCGGTTGGTTTTTTCCCAAAGTATATCCATTTGCCATGAGGCACACCATTTTTATAATTTAATTCGCTTTGAATACTTCCCCAAGGATACCATGAGGTAATTTTACCGTCTTGCCTTCCATTTACATAGGTGGCTTCTCGTAATTTATTTCCTGTATCGTAGTAGTAAATCCACCAGGCGTGCTGTTTTCCGTTAAGGTAAGTGCCTTCCGAATCTTTTTTTCCGTTTTCGAAGTATGAAATATATGCTCCGTTTAACGTACCATTGGTATAGTTTTCAAATAATTTATCCAATCCATTTTCGAAATAATATTTCCACGAATCGTCTTTTACTCCTTTAATATAAAAGCCAATGTAATTGATATTGCCGTTAGGGTACCATGCTTTCCATTCACCATCCATAATCCCTTGTTTGTAAAAGCCTTCTTGCATAGGTTTGCCGTCATCGTACCACGCTTTCCATAAGCCTTCTTCCTGTCCATTTATAAAACTTCCTTGTTTTACTAATATGCCTTTATCCGACCAAGTAAGCCATTCTCCCTCGCGTTTTCCATTTTTGTACATTCCTTCTTTCCATTTCAGTCCGCTTTTGTACCAGTATGTCCAAAGGCTGTCTCGTAGTTCTTCTTTGTAAAAGCCTCCGTATTCTTTGCTTCCTATATCGTGGTAATAAAATAGCCATTTTCCGTGGCGTAACCCTTCTTTAAATTCGCCTTCAAAATCTTTGTTTCCATTAGGCAGAAAATAAACCCATCGTCCGTTTTTACTTCCATTAATATAATGGCCTTCCGTACTAGGTTTTCCATTAGAGAACCATTCTTTGCATGGACCATTTTCTTTGCCGTTTGTAAAATGTAATTCTTTAATTATGTTGCCGTTTTCATTCCAGTATGTCCATAAACCTTCTTTCTGTCCTTTATCTAATCTCCCTTCTAATCTTTTTTGACCATTATTAAAATAGTAAATCCATTTTCCATGCATTACATCATTTTCGTAAAAGCCTTCGTAATCGGTTTTTCCATTTTCGAACCATGTTTTCCATTTTCCTTCCTTTTTCCCTTTTTCGTAGGTACCGTCTATTTTTTTCAGCCCGTTTTTATGCGTTTCAATAACACGACCTTTTCCATTTTCAACCAAGGGATTGTTTTGTGCATCGAAATAACTGATTAGGAAAGAAACTCCATTTTCGTATTTAGAAATTGATTTAATATTTCCGTTTTCGTGCCATTCGGTGGAGGTTCCCTGCAGCGTATCGTTTTTATAAGCAACTTCTAGTTGAGGTTTTCCGTTTTCGAAAAAACTGGCCCAAGTACTATCCCTATACCCAATGTTGTATTTTCCTTTTTGTTGTGGGTTTCCGTTCTCATAATAAGCGATAAACATACCATGTTTGCGGTTTCTGCTAAAATTTCCATATTCCCGAATTTTTCCGTTCTCCCAGAAATAAGTATACTCTCCATTGTATAAGCCTTCTTTGTAGGTTATTTGCTGAATAAGTATTCCGTTTTCGTTCCAAAATTTCCATATACCATCTTCTAGCCCGTCAGCAATTTTACCTTCGGCTTTTTTCTTTTCGTTTTTCCAATAGTAGGTTTCTACTTGTTGTGCAAAAAGAGCCGCAGAAAAAACCACTAAAAAAATGGATATGAATAATTTTTTTATCATAAAATTTGAGCGCAAAATTATTTTTACACAAAGAGTGAAATTTTTTGTTTCAGAATAATTACCAACATTTGTACCATGATAACTATTGAAAAAGCCAAGGAACTAATACAAAAACAGCAAGTTAATATTACATCGAAATCCCTTGCCGTTAAAGAAGCATTAGATTATGTACTCAGCGAAAACATTTATGCTGTTATGGATTTACCTCCCTTTCCCCAATCAGCAGTAGATGGATATGCGGTTTGTTTTGATGATGTAAAAGAAGTAAATACATTTCTTCCGGTAAGAAATGAGGCTGCTGCGGGAAACACTCAATACCTCACTCTCGAAAGAGGAACCGGTATTCGTATTTTTACGGGAGCTCCAATTCCCGAAAATGCCAATGCAGTGGTAATGCAAGAAAAAACACAAACTACCGATGAGGGTATTATTATTCGGGAGTTTCCATTAAGAGAAGAGCAAAACATAAGGCCCATTGGCGATGAAATAAAAAAAGGAGAAATTCTTTTACCCAAAGGGTTAAAATTAAATCCGGCAAGTATAGCAGTTCTTCTTTCGCAAGGGATACTTTCTGTAAAAGTATCTGAAAAACCAACGATAGGAATATTGGTAACAGGAACAGAATTGGTGCAACCAGGAGATGAACTAAAGCACGGACAGATTTATGAATCGAATTCTGCCGCCATCGAAAACGCACTTAAAAAATTCTCTTATCATGTACAGAATGTATTGAAAGCCGATGATAACTATACCCTACTTGTAAAAACATTGAGAACATTATTCGAAAGTAATGAAATAGTTATTGTATCGGGAGGTATCTCGGTGGGCGATTACGATTTTACAGGAAGGGCTTTTAAAGAGTTAGGGGTAGAAGAAATATTTTACAAGGTAAATCAAAAGCCAGGAAAACCGGTGTTTTTTGGCAAAAGAGGAAATACCTTTGTTTTCGGCTTACCCGGAAATCCTGCAGCCGCATTAGTTTGTTTGTACCAGTACGTAATTCCTTTGCTGGCAAAAATAGAGGGGCAAAATGATTGCCCTTTTCCGATTGTATATGCAACAAGCGAAGAAGCGATACATGTAAAAGATAGCCGTGGGCACTTTTTAAAAGCTTTTTTAAAAAAGGGTAGAGTTTGTTTATTAGGCAAACAGGGTTCACATATGCTGCAAACTTTTGCTACATCTAATGCATTAATCTATTTACCTGCCGGAAAAAACGAAGTAAAAAAAGGAGAAATTGTGGAGGTACATTTGGTGTAAATAATGTCTTGTACATCCTTATTTTTATAAGATTTTCAAACTTTTGGCTTTCTGCACAAATAAATTTTTACAATTTATTTAAATAAAAGTGCGGCCCTATTTTATAAAATTTTTTTATAAAACCAAAATCAATTTGTAAGATAAATTTTGTTGATAAAATATATCGGCAAGAAAAAAACTAAAAGTATAGTCTTTCTATCTTGCGGTGGTCAAAAATGCACTCCAAAAAACTTTACAAAACATTCAACGATCTATATGGAACAACTTATTAATCAAGCAGAAACAGCAAATCAAGAAGAAGTGAAATCAAATAAAAAGAAGCAAAATTCTGAAACGAAATCTAACTCTTACACCTACGAAGAGGTACTCGAAAGTTCTATTGCTTATTTTAAGGGTGATGAGCTAGCTGCAAATGTTTGGTTAAACAAATATGCATTAAAAGATTCTTATGGAAATTTCTTCGAAAAAAATCCCGATGAAATGCATTGGAGAATTGCAAAAGAAGTGGCACGAATAGAAGAAAAATACGAAAGCCCCCTTTCCCTGCAGGAAATTTATGACGTACTAAAAGATTTTAAATACATTGTACCACAAGGTGGCCCCATGACAGGTATAGGAAACGATTATCAAATCGCCTCTCTATCGAATTGCTTCGTAATAGGAAATGATGGTCCTTCCGATTCGTATGGTGCCGTAATGAAAATAGATGAAGAACAAGTACAGCTGATGAAAAGAAGAGGAGGAGTGGGGCACGATCTTTCCCACATTCGTCCTAAAGGGACTCCCGTACTAAACAGTGCTCTCACGTCAACCGGAGTGGTGCCTTTTATGGAGCGTTATTCCAATTCTACCCGCGAGGTAGCTCAAGATGGAAGAAGAGGAGCACTAATGCTTTCCATCTCGATAAAACACCCCGATGCCGAAGGATTTATTGATGCTAAGATGGATGGCACTAAAGTAACAGGGGCCAATGTTTCGGTAAAAATAGATGATGAGTTTATGAATGCGGTGGTACAAAATGCTCCCTATAAACAACAATTTCCCATTAATACAGAAAAACCAAAAATTGAAGTAGAGGCCGATGCCCAAAAAATTTGGAATAAAATCATACATAATGCGTGGAAATCGGCAGAACCCGGAGTGCTTTTTTGGGATACTGTAATCCGCGAATCTATACCCGATTGTTATTCGGACTTAGGTTTCAGAACAGTATCTACCAACCCTTGCGGAGAAATTCCACTTTGCCCGTACGATAGCTGTCGGTTGTTAGCAGTAAACTTATATAGTTATGTAGAAAATCCTTTTACTAAGCAAGCGAAGTTTAATTTCGATTTGTTTAAAAAGCATTCCGGATTAGCATTAAGGATTATGGACGATATTGTAGACTTAGAAATAGAAAAAATAGATAAGATTATCCACAAAATAGAGTCCGATCCCGAATCGATGGAAACCAAAAGAGTAGAATCTGAATTGTGGAAAAAAATAAAAACAAAATGCCTTGACGGAAGAAGAACCGGTGTTGGAATAACAGCCGAAGGCGATATGTTTGCCGCACTTGGAATGCGATATGGAACCGATGAGGCTCTCGATTTCTCTGTACAAGTACATAAAACATTGGCCATAGAATGTTTTAGGAGTTCGGTACAGCTGGCAAAAGACAGAGGAACATTTCGTATTTATGATGCGATACGCGAAGAAAAAAATCCATTTATTCAACGCATTAAAAAAGAAGACGAAGCCCTTTATAAAGAGATGACAAAAGTAGGCAGAAGAAACATTGCCATGCTTACCATTGCCCCCACGGGCACAACAAGTATTATGACCCAGACTACCTCCGGAATAGAGCCTGTGTTTTTACCCGCTTATAAAAGAAGAAAAAAAGTAAACCCGAACGATAAAAATGCAAAAGTTTCTTTTGTTGATGAGATTGGAGATTCGTGGGAAGAATACCACGTATTTCATCACAAGTTTACCGAATGGTTAAAAATTAACGGATACAATGTAGAAGAAGTTGAAAAGATGGACGATGCCAAACTGCAAAAAATTGTTGCTAAATCGCCCTTCTACAAAGCAACAGCAAATGACGTAGACTGGGTAGCAAAAGTAAAAATGCAGGGAGCCATACAAAAATGGGTAGACCATTCCATTAGTGTTACCGTAAATGTGCCCAACGATGTAACCGAAGAATTAATAAGCGAAATTTACCTTACTGCTTGGAAAAGCGGTTGCAAAGGCATTACCGTTTACAGAGATGGATCTCGCTCCGGAGTATTAGTTTCCGATAGCGATAAAAAGAAAGAAAAACAAAATATATTTACTGAAACAAATGCACCAAAACGCCCGCAGGTTTTAGATGCCGAGATTATAAAATTTAAAAATAACGAAGAAGACTGGATTGCTGTTGTGGGTTTATTAAACGAGAGGCCCTACGAAATTTTTACCGGAAAAGCAGAAGAATCATTTGCCATACTTTCTAAAGTAGATAAAGGATGGGTAATAAAAAGTAAAAATGGCGATGGTAAATCCCGCTACGATTTTCAATATACCGATAAAAGTGGATACAAAACCACTATAGAAGGACTTTCCAGAACATTTAACAAAGAATACTGGAACTATGCCCGCTTAATATCGGGTGTATTACGCCACGGAATGCCCATAGAATATGTAGTTGATATGGTTTCCGACTTACAGCTTAGTGATGACTTGTTAAACACATGGAAAAACGGTGTAGTTAGAGCACTTAAAAAATTTATTCCAAATGGCACCATACCCTCAGATAATGTATGTCCAAGTTGCGGAGACGAATCCTTAGTGTATGAAGAAGGTTGTTTAAACTGTAAAAGTTGCGGCCACTCTAAATGCGGTTAGCATAAAACCTCACTTATTTTAAATGCAAAATAAGTGAGGTTTTCTTTAAAGTACTGAGTTTACACGCTAGATGATATTTAACTCTTTTGTTTTTCTCCTCTTTATATTTTTATTTTTTTCTTTTTGGAAACTCGCAAATAAAAAAGATAAAAGCAGGTGGATTTATATTACGATTGCCTCATTTATATTTTATGGTTGGTGGGATTGGCGCTTCCTTTTTCTCATTATAGGCAGTGGACTGATAGATTTCTTTGCAGGAAAAGCCATCGTAAATTTTCCGAACTATAGAAAACATTTTTTTATACTCTCATTACTCGGAAACATTGGCTCATTGGCTATTTTTAAATACAGCAGTTTTTTTGCATCGATAGTAGACCGTGGTTTTTTTGCAGCAGGAATACACACAAATCTGCAGGAACAGATTCCTGAATTTGCCCTCATTGTTCCGGTGGGCATTAGTTTCTACACATTCCAGTCTATGAGTTATACCATAGATATTTACAGAAACCGACTTTCTCCGGTTAAAAACATTTTTCACTTCTTTGCTTATCTCTCTATGTTTCCGCAATTAGTAGCAGGCCCTATTATTCGTGCAAAAGATATACTGGGGCAGTTGTTACAAGAAAGAAAAGCAAATGCAATACAAATTTGGCACGGAACAAAACTAGTGGCCTACGGATTTTTTCAAAAAACTGCCATTGCCGACAATTTATCTACTATTGTAAATGATGCTTTTTCAGGAAAAGCATCATTCGATTCTTCCGAATTTTGGTGGATAACGATGTTATGTTTTGCCTTTCAAATTTATTTCGACTTTAGTGGATACAGTCTTATTGCAAGAGGAATAGCAAAATGGATGGGATATCATTTCAAAATGAATTTCAATCATCCCTATTTAGCTTCCTCAATGAAAGATTTTTGGAGTCGCTGGCATATTTCTCTCTCTACATGGTTTCGAGATTATGTTTACATTCCTTTAGGAGGTTCTAAAAATGGAAAAATAAACGCCCACAAAAACATGTGGATTACAATGATAATTTCAGGTTTATGGCACGGAGCGTCCTTTACATTTATTATTTGGGGAATGGTACATGCCTTTTTTTTAAGTTTAGAAAGAATTTTTAATGGGGTAAAAACATTTCCGAAAAACCGGATAAGCGACTTATTAATGTTTGTATTCGTTTTATTTCAAGTTTTATTAGCTTGGGTTTTTTTTAGAGCAAACGATGTACAACAGGCGATACACATAATAGGCACACTTTTTTTATTTACAACTGAATCGGGTATATTTAGCGTATATGCTGCCGCAATACTTTTTTTATGCATGGGAATTTTATCCGAATTAACGTATTATTTAAAATGCAAATCAGAAAGAGTTAAAAATATTTCGAAAATAAATTGGGTTGAAGTTTTTACAGTGAGCTTTTGTGTCTTCTCCTCTATTTATTTCAGAGGGCCGGAGGCTGAATTTATTTATTTTCAGTTTTAGCATAGATACAAAATGAATAACAGATATTACAAAAAACTGGCTCTTACAATTACCCTGTTTCTAACGTTGGCAGGTATTGCGAGAATTGTAAAAAAGAATGAGCCTTCATCGGAAATTTTCCGAAAACACTTTTGGGCGTACAAGGTACATAGTAACAAAAAATACAATGTAATTTTTGAGGGAGACTCTAGAGTTTACAGAGGAATAGATGTAAATAGTTTTAATAAAGGAGTAAACATAAACTATTTACACACACTTAATTTCGGATTTTCATCGGGCGGACACAATAAAACCATTTATAACGCAGTAGAAAACAAGCTCCTTCACACTTCTTTGAACATAGTGGTCTTAGGTATAACCCCTTTTTCATTAACCCCTAAGGCTCAACTAAACGAGCATTTTTTAGAAGAACAAAACCGAAACAAAGGAGAAACAATAGAACGAATGTATTTCTACCCGTTTTTATCTTATTTCGAACCTTTTAATATTCAAAAACTATTACATCCGGATACCGTTACATATTTCGAAAAATTCCATAAGGACGGTTGGGTAGAATCGTACAAAGTTCCAGCAAACTCTAATGAAGCATTAACCTCATACAAAATAGAATTTGAAAATAACCAAGTAAGCGATACTGTAGTTGCTGTGTTGCTGCAAAAAGTAAAAGAATGGAAAAATAAAAACATAAAAGTATATGCTTTTCGTCCGCCAACAACAGTCAACATGGAAACTTTAGAAAATAATATCAGCGGTTTTAACGAGAAAGAGTTCATAAAAAAAATTGAAATGGCAGGCGGAAAATGGATTGAGATAGAAAACCGATTTAATTATAATTCCTATGACGGCTCCCATCTGCATTTTTATTCGGCACAGCAACTTTCCTACTATTTAGGTAAAAAAATAAAAGAAGATATTGACCCAAAGTAAACCCATATATTTCTCTACATTTCAAATTCTTTTATTTTCGGGTGTCATATCGTAGAAAGCTCAATAAATTTTGCACAGTTTTTTTCATTTAAAGCCTCATAAAAAGCACACCTATTTGAAAAAGAGCTCACTATGTTATTTATGATTTATCTCATAAATTAACATAACACGAATCATTGTTTGGGTACGCCAATGATAGATATTTTCGCTCAATATTAAACGTATGCGACATTTTTCAAAGCATTTAATTATGATAAGTATCATAAATAGAACTGAGAATAATCATTTTGCTTGCGAACAGTCAATAGCACTTTTACAAACGGAAAGAGCAACCACAATACATAAAAATTAAAAAGGTATAATTCCATGAACAACGAAAGAAAAATCAAAACGAATTTAAAGGCAGCACTCTTGTGGAGTGCACTTTTTTTCCCTGCTGGTTTGTTAATGGCACAAGACGGTGCCGCTTTATTTAAAACAAACTGCAGTGCCTGTCATAGCATAGGTAAAGGCAGATTAGTAGGTCCCGACTTAAAAGGCGTAACCAATAAACGCAGCGAAGAGTGGCTTGGTAAATTTATAAAAGCCTCTCAAAGTTTAATAAATAGCGGAGATGCTGATGCCAAGGCTATTTTTGATGAATTCAAAGTAGTAATGCCCGACTTTAATTTGCCCGATGCTGATATTAAAGCTATAATAGCACATATTGCCAGTCAAAGTCCTGCTGAAGCTGAGCAAGCAGCAACTGTAGAAGTAGTTGAAACAGCCACATCAAATGAACCTGCAATGCCTGGTTCTGAAGTTGCTTCAAAAGAAGATATCAAGAAAGGTTCCGAGTTATTTAGCGGTAAAACCTCTTTTGTAAACGGAGGACCATCATGTCTTTCTTGTCATAATGTTTCAAATGAGCAAGTGCCTGCCGGAGGTTTATTGGCCAAAGATTTAACCTCTGTTTATAGCCGATTAGGTGGAGATGCAGGTCTCCAAGGCATCTTAAAATCTTTCCCGTTCCCGGCCATGGCCCATTCCTATAAAAACAGGCCTTTAACCGATGAGGAAGTTAGGTTGGTATCGGCTTTTTTATACGATGCCGACAAAAGCAATATTTATCAGGTAAGCAATTCAGGAAACGGCATCTTTATTTATGGTGGAGGTATTGCCTTGGTAGTGCTCCTTATTCTAATTGCATTGCTTTGGTACAACCGCAAAAAAAATAATGTTAAATACGATATCTATAATCGTCAAATAAAGTCATCTAATTAAGAAATTAAAAACCAAATAATATGAGCTGGATAGAAGATATTATATCACCCAAAACCCGTAAATGGGAAGAGTTTTATCGTAACCGTTGGCAATACGATAAAGTAGTACGTAGTACACACGGTGTAAACTGTACCGGTGGCTGCTCTTGGGCAATACACGTTAAAGACGGTATTGTTGTGTGGGAAATGCAACAAGTGGATTATCCACAATTTAATAAAGAGGTGCCACCCTACGAACCTAGAGGTTGCCAAAGAGGTATTTCGTATTCTTGGTACTTATACAGTCCGATAAGGGTTAAGTACCCTCTTATAAGAGGAGCATTAATGGATTTATTTAATGCTGAGAAGGAAGCAGTAGGCGGGGATATAGTAAAGGCTTGGGAAAACTTACAATCAAACCCCGAAAAACGCAAACGCTATCAAAGAGCGAGAGGAAAGGGAGGTTTCAGAAGAGCAAAGTGGAATGAGGTAGTAGATTTAATTACTGCGGCAAATATATATACTATTAAAAAATATGGCTCAGATAGAATTATCGGATTTGCTCCGATTCCTGCAAAAAGTATGTTAAGTTATGCATCCGGAGCACGCTATATTCAGCTAATGGGTGGTGTAAATTTAAGTTTCTACGATTGGTACTGTGACTTGCCAAATGCATATCCCGAAATTTGGGGAGAACAAACAGATGTGTGCGAAAGTGCCGACTGGTACCATTCTAAGTTCTGTGTTTCTATGGGGGCTAACTTAGGGATGACTAGAACACCCGATATTCACTTTTTCTCTGAGGCACGTCATAATGGAACTAAAACTGTTGTTATGTCGCCAGACTTTAGCATGGTTACCAAGCATGCCGACCAATGGATTCCAGTTCATGCAGGTTCTGATGGAGCATTTTGGATGGCGGTTACACATGTCATTTTACAAGAATATCATGTAAACAGACAGGTTCCCTACTTTATTGACTATGTAAAAAGGTATACTGATTGTCCGTTTTTAGTACGCCTAAATAAAGAAGGCGACAAGTTGGTGCCCGGAAGAATGGTAAGAGCGAATGAAATGGCACAATACAAAGACATTTCGAATGGCGATTGGAAATTTTTGAATTTCGACACCAAAACAGGAAACTTAGTTGTACCAAAAGGAACCATGGGGCACCGTTGGGATGATAAACAAGGTAATTGGAATTTGAAATACGAAGATAGTGTAACCAATAATGAATACGATCCTGAACTTACATTTTTAAATAAGAATGAAGGAGTACTACAAGTAGAATTTGTAGAGTATGGTTTAGATAAAAAAGCATTAAGAGGTGTTCCTGTTAGATATATAAATGCTGCAAATGGAGAGAAAATTCCGGTGGCTACTATCTACGATTTAACAATGGCTCAGTATGGGGTAGGCAGAGGATTAGAAGGAGACTATCCAAAAACATACGATGAAAAGAACCAAGCCTATACACCTGCATGGCAAGAAATTTTTACCGGAATTGGAAAAGATACCGTAATTCAATTAGCTCGGGAATGGGCAAATACAGCCGAAGTTACAGAAGGCAAATGTATGGTAATTGTGGGAGCTGCCATAAACCACTGGTTTCATGGAAATTTGATGTACCGTGCAGCTATTATGGCTCAGATGTTAACTGGTTGCAACGGTAAAAATGGTGGCGGTATGAACCACTACGTTGGTCAGGAAAAATTAGCCCCTATGGATTCTTGGGCTACCGTAATGAGTTCTAAAGATTGGGGAACCATTCCTAGATTACAACAAGGCCCCATTTGGCACTATATCAACTCTTCTCAATGGAGATACGATGGAAATCAAAAATTCTATAATTCAGTTCCAGAAAATAAACTAGCACATACACATACTGCTGATTGGGCAGTAAAAGCAGTTCGTAATGGTTGGATGCCCTACTATCCTCAATACAACAAAAATAACTTCGAAATTGTTAAAGACGCTCAAAACTCAGGGTGTAAGACAGATGATGAAATAAGAAATTATATCGTAAATCAGCTAAAATCGGGGGAACTGAAACATGCAGTGGTTGAACCCGATGAAGAAGTTAACTTTCCACGCGTTTGGTTTATTTGGAAAGGTAACGCAATTGGAACATCTGCAAAAGGGCATGAGTACTTTCTTGACCATTATCTAGGAACCCATACGAATAAGATTGCCGATGAAGTGGCAGGTGATATTGTTGAAGATATCGTTTTCAAAAAAGAAGGAGCCAGAGGTAAAATGGATTTAGTAATAGATGTGAATTTCCGCATGGACACTTCTGCACTTTATTCTGATATTGTGTTGCCTACTGCATCATGGTATGAAAAGGCCGATATCAACTCAACCGATATGCACTCCTTTATCCACCCATTATCGGCTGCAATAGACCCTGTTTGGGAATCAAAATCCGATTGGCAAATATTCGAGTTGTTGGCTTTAAGAATAAGTGAAATGGCCAAACAATACCTTCCTGAAGTGATGAAGGATGTGGTTAACTCTCCTCTTTCGCACGATTCGAAAGATGAAATTACCCAACCACGTTTGCAAGATTGGAGCAAAGGAGAATGCGAAGCGATACCCGGTAAAACCATGCATAAAATTGCATTTGTAGAAAGAGATTATACGAAAATTTATAATAAATACATTTCACTAGGAGAAGGGGTTGCTAAAAGTGGTTTAGGTGCACACGGAAATCATTATCATTGTGATGATGTATATGCCGAAATGTTAGCAGATAGAAAGCATGTTCAAAAATGGGAAGGCAAAGAATACCCTTCATTAAAAGAAGATGTGGAAGCGGTAAATGCAGTTTTAAAATTATCCTCCCTCACTAATGGAAAATTAACAAAACGTGCTTACGAAATAATGGGCAAAAAAATTGGGGTGGAGGCAGTAGAAAGATTAGGAGACGGATACGAGCAAATTGAGATGGAATACCGTGATTTACAAGCTCAGCCAAAGCGTTACAATTCTTCACCACTTTGGTCGGGATTAATGCATGAAGGTAGAACGTATGCCGCATATACATATAACGTAGATTATATGGTACCATGGAGAACGCTAACAGGAAGACAGCATTTTTACCTCGACCATGATGCTTACATTGCTTTTGGAGAACATTTATCCACCTATAAACCTTCTCCAACCCCCGAAGCTTATGGCGACTTAAGAAAAACCGTAAACGATGGAAAAGCAAGAGTATTAAATTGTTTAACTCCTCATGGAAAGTGGCATATTCACTCTACATACGGTGACACATTAAGAATGTTAACTCTTTCAAGAGGCGGAGAGCCTTGTTGGTTGAGCGAAACCGATGCAGAAGAATTAGGAATAAAAGACAACGATTATGTAGAAGTATATAACGACCACGGAACCTATGTTACCCGTGCTTGTGTTAGTGCACGTATTCCTAAAGGTGTTTGTATTGTTTACCATGCTGTAGAAAGAACATATAACATACCAAAATCGCAAGAAAGAAGAGGTAAAAATGGAGAGCCTAGAAGAGGTGGAATGAACAACTCGTTTACTAGGGTTCACTTAAAACCTAATTTAATGTGCGGTGGATACGGACAATTTACTTACCACTTCAACTATTGGGGGCCGGTAGGCGTAAACCGCGATACGCACGTACTAGTAAGAAAAATGGAAAAAGTAGAGTATTAATAAAAACGAATTTAAACTATAACTTATGGATATCAGATCACAAGTTTCGATGGTGTTTCACCTTGACAAGTGCATAGGTTGTCATACCTGTTCTATTGCTTGTAAAAATATTTGGACAGACCGCAAAGGGGCCGAATATATGTGGTGGAACAACGTAGAAACCAAACCAGGCACGGGCTACCCAACTAAATGGGAAGACCAAGAAATATACAAAGGCGGATGGGAAAAAAACGGAGATTCCGTATCGCTTAAAGGAGCAGGAAAACTGAAAGGTTTAAAGAACATCTTTCATAATCCGAATATGCCTTCTTTAGAAGACTACTACGAACCATGGGCATACCGCTATACAGATTTATTTGAGGCTCCGGAAGGAGATGATCAACCTATTGGAAGAGCCGTATCTCTGATTACCGGAGAGCCTATCGAAATACAAGCCGGCCCAAACTGGGACGATGATTTGTCGGGAACTCCCGATTATGCTCGTCAGGATGTTAATTTTAAACATTTAAGCAAGGCCGAGCAGGAATCTATGTTCCAATTAGAAAGAATGACCTTTCATTACCTTCCAAGAATTTGTAATCACTGTTTAAATCCGGCTTGTGTGGGTTCCTGCCCATCGGGTGCGTTATACAAAAGAGGAGAAGATGGTGTGGTTTTAATTAATCAGGAACGTTGCAGAGCTTGGAGAATGTGTGTTACTGCCTGCCCTTACAAAAAGAGCTATTATAACTGGAACACCGGCAAATCTGAAAAATGCGTACTGTGTTATCCTCGCTTAGAGTCCGGACAAGCACCTGCTTGTATGCACTCTTGCGTTGGTAGAATTCGTTACCTTGGAGTAATGTTGTATGATGCAGACAGGATTGAAGCCGTAGCATCTTGTGATGAGGCAGAATTGATTGATAGACAAATGGAAATATACTTAGATCCTTTTGACCCTGCAGTAATCAAAGCGGCAAAAGAAAACGGAATATCTGATTCTACGATTGTTGCAGCACAAAATTCTCCGGTATATAAGTTTGTGAAAAAATGGAGAATTGCCCTTCCTCTTCATCCAGAATTTCGCACAATTCCTAACTTATTTTACGTGCTACCATTGTTGCCCGCTATGGCTTCTGTTAGTGAAGACGGAGTGTACGACTCTCTTTCCGAAAATTTACTTTCAGGAGTAGAAAAATTGAGAGTACCCATTCGTTACCTATCTTCTTTGTTTGCTGCCGGAAACGATAATAAAATTATAGAAGTATTTAAACGACTACATGCAGTACGTGTATCGAGGAGAGACACAACAGTAAAAGACGTTACCGAAACACAACTAAACAAAGTAATGAGTGAAGCAAATATGGATATTCATGAAGCAAATGAGATTTTCAGACTCACATCATTAGCCACTTTTGAAGAACGCTTTGTTGTGCCTGCTGCTCACCGTGAAGAAGCCATAGAAATGCTAGAAAACACAGGTGATGTGAAAGGTAATACAGGCTTCGGATTTAAAATGAAACCCGAAAGAGGACTATAAAAATGAACAACATTCAGCCATATAGTTTATTTGCACCTATTTTTGCTTATCCTACAGAGGCATATAAAACCGAAGTAGATAATTTACAGGCATTTTTAAATGAGCATTACCCACTGGCAGCCAAATGTTTTCAGCCTTTTTCTAATTATGTAGCTTCTACTCCCTCAGAACAAATAGAGGAGGTGTATACCAAAACTTTTCATATACAGGCTGTTTGTTACTTGGATTTAGGATACGTTATTTTTGGGGAAGACTACAAGCGAGGAGAGTTTTTGGTTAATATGAAACACGAGCAAGATTTAGCCGAAAATGATTGCGGAAATGATTTAGCCGACAATTTGGTAAATGTGCTTACCCTTTTACCAAAACTTAAAGACCAAGAATTTAAAGAGGAATTAATAGTTCGTATTTTAATACCTGCACTTGAAAAAATGCTTGCGGAATTCAAGTCTTCTAAAATGGACTTAAGAGAGAAGGTATTAAAGAAAGTACAAAAAGTGGTAATACAGCAAGGATTACCCTTTGGAAACATATTTCAGAGTGCATTATCTGCTTTGCTTGAAGTGTGTAAAACAGCGTATTCATCTACCACGCTCAAAGCCTATACTCAAGTGCCCGAAGGGTATTACGGTAATTTTTTATCGGGTTGCGGAATAAGTTGCTCTACATCATCTTCAGATACATCAACAACTAACACAAATACAACATCAACCATTAAAACTTTATAATCATGCTAAACTATCTTTTATTTATTGCTTTGCCATACGCTGCCTTGGCTGTATTTATTATAGGTTCAATATTCCGTTATCGTTTTATGGGATTCAAAGTATCCTCTTTATCAAGCCAGTTTTTAGAGGGTAAAAATTTGTTTTGGGGCAGTCAGCCCTTTCACTGGGGAATGTTCTTTTTGTTTTTCGGACATTTAACAGCATTTTTAATTCCTCGAGCCGTTATTGCATGGAACGGGGACCCATTGCGTTTGATAATTTTAGAAGTTACCGGTTTTGCATTTGGTTTGTCGGCACTTTTGGGTATTCTACTGCTTATTTTTAGAAGACTCACAAACAAACGACTTCAGATGGTTACCAATTACATGGATGTGGTAGTATATATCGTATTATTAGTACAAATTACATCCGGTTTATGGGTGGCATTTTTTAACAGATGGGGTTCTTCTTGGTTTGCTTCTACTTTAACCCCCTATCTTAGGTCTATCTTTTCTTTCGATCCTCAGGTAGATGCAGTAAGTATGATGCCTCTTTCTGTTCAGATTCATATCGTATCAGCATTTTCTATCATTGCCATTATCCCTTTTACCCGTTTTGTGCACTTTTTAGTTTACCCGGTAGATTATTTGTGGAGAAGATACCAACAGGTAATATGGAATTGGGATAGAAAAGATATAAGAGCTTCCAGAAAACACGTGTATGGAGAGAGAACAAAAAATAACTAAGCAAATAAAACATTGAAACTTAAAAAAAGTCTAGTTAGAAAATTAGACTTTTTTTGTTGCCTTTTTGTGCACTATAATGCTAATAATGAAAGAGTTTTTTAAGTGGATTTTTTTTTACTAAGAAAAGAAATTAAACCAACATAGCAAATACAAGAAAACTTCATATATTTGACGCGTTAATTTCGGTGAAAAAAATATACTTTTTAGTGTAATTGCCGCGTTTTCAGGCTCTTAAATATAGTTAAAAAATCTTAAATTCGTGAGATGATAGTTTGAATAATAAGTTGCATTGGTTTTTAAATTAAAATAATGATACTCGATAAAAATAAAAAAGATAACAATTACATGAAGGAGTTAGTTAAATGTTTTCTATCGCACGGTAAAATAAATGTAGTTAAGCCTGCCTTATTCTTGGCTTTATGTTTAATTTCCGCAGTTACATTTTCGCAAGAAGGCGAAAAACTTTTCAAACAAAATTGTGCAAGTTGCCATGCTCTAACTGATAAGAAGATGGTGGGCCCCGGATTAAAGGGAATATCAGAAAAGAGGTCCGAAGAGTGGCTACTGAAATGGACTAAAAATTCTGCAGAACTTATTTCCAGTGGGGATGCTGATGCGAAAGCAATTTTTGAAGAATTCAATAAAATCCCAATGCCTCCATTTGCTCTTTCAGATGATGAAATAAAAGCCATTTTTTCTTACGTTAAATCTCCTGATCAAAAAACTGCACAAGCAGAGACAGGAAATGCTTCAGCTACTGTAACTGCAGCAGTAAATGAGCCAGCCCCAGAAACTACCGGTAGCATGAATTTAACATCAATTATAATTTTAGTGGTGGTAGGAATGATGTTAGTATTGGCTCTCATTGTTAGAGCGAATGCAAACAAAATTGTACAACATCAAACCGGAGGAGTTGCTGCTTCTAGAGGTATTTTAGCGAACAATAAAAAAATCTTTGCAGTTCTATTTATTGTTTTAGCTCTGTTTGGTCTAAAAGGTTTATGGGACACCCTGTTTAATATTGGGGTTGCACAAGGATATCAGCCTGTTCAACCAATAAAATTCTCTCATAAAGTACACGTTGCTCAAAATAAAATCAGTTGCAACTATTGCCATACAGGTGCCAGAAACGGCAAAGTAGCAGGTATACCACCAGCAAGTACATGTATGAACTGTCATAAGTACGTTTCAGAAGGACCATTGACCGGAACAGTTGAGATAGCAAAAATATACAAGGCTCTTGACTACAATACAGAAACACAAACTTATGGAAACAACCCGCAACCCATAGAGTGGGTTAGAGTGCATAATCTTCCCGATCATGCCTATTTTAACCATGCTCAACATGTATCGGTCGGAAAGGTTGAATGTCAAACATGCCATGGACCCATTCAAGAAATGGATGAGGCAAAACAATTCTCTCCTTTAACTATGGGTTGGTGTGTAGAGTGTCATCGAACTACTGAAGTGAAAATGGAAGGAAACAGTTATTACACGAAATTACACGATAAACTTAGAAATAAATACAAGGGACAACCTATAACTGTCGATAAAATGGGTGGTTTAGATTGTTCAAAATGTCATTACTAAAATTACTTAGATAAAAGTTGATATGGCAAATCAGAAAAAATACTGGAAAGGCATTGAACAGGTAGAAAAAACACCTGAGTTTTTAATTCAACAAGAAAACGAGTTTGCTCAGGAACTACCCATTGATGAATTTTTAAATACAGATGCGGCAAAGGATAACGCAGCGTCTAGAAGAGATTTTCTTAAATTTCTTGGATTTACTACGGCTGCTGCTACTTTGGCTGCGTGTGAAGCCCCTATAGTAAAGTCTGTGCCTTATTTAATTAAACCAGAGGAAATTACTCCGGGCAAAGCGAACTGGTATGCATCTGCGTATTATGATGGTCATGATTATTGTGATGTACTTATTAAAACAAGAGAAGGAAGACCTATTAAAATCGAAGGAAATAAAAAATCAAAATTGACTAAAGGTGGAGTGAATGCGAGAGTTCATGCTTCAGTTTTGTCACTATATGACTCCGCAAGAATCAAAGGCCCTATGGCAAATAAAAAAGATTACGATTGGGATTCTATAGACAACACAGTAATACAAAAACTAAATGCAGCTGCAAATGCAGGAAAAAAGATAGCTATTATTTCATCTACAGTTGTTAGTCCTGCAACTAACAAGGCAATTAATGATTTTGCAACCAAGTATCCCACCACTAAACATATTACCTACGATGCAATTTCTTACTCGGCTATTGCAGATGCCAATGAAAGAACTTTTGGAAATAGAGTGATTCCGTCATACGATTTCAGCAAAGCAAATGTAATAGTTAGTTTCGCTGCTGATTTTTTGGGTAATTGGCTTTCTTCTACCGAATACGCCTCACAATATGCACAAGCTCGTAAGGTTTCAGAAAGAAAGGATTTGTCATTACATGTACAATTAGAAACGAATTTATCTTTAACAGGAAGTAATGCTGACAAGCGGTTCTCTCTCAAACCAACCGATTTAAAAATTGCTTTAGTTTCTTTATATAATTCAATTGCACAAGCAAATGGAGTTTCAGGAGTATCTGTGAAAGAAACAGAATTTGATGCGCAAATAAAAGAAATGGCCTCTGCCTTAATTTCAGCAAAAGGAAAATCACTAATTGTTTGTGGAATCAATGATATACACATGCAGTTAGTTTGCAATGAAATAAACAAATTGCTTGGAAACTATAATAATACAATAGACCTCAGCACTCCTTTACATCTTAAAAAAGGAAAAGATAGCGATATCGCCTCTTTAATCGATGAAATGAAATCAGGAAATGTAGGAGTGGCTCTTTTTTACAATACAAATCCGGCATACACTCTTCCAAAATCTTTTGATTTTGAGAATAATCTAAAGAATGTAGATTATAAAATTTCTTTTGCCGATAGATTAGATGAAACAGCCATACTTTGTGATGTGGTATGTCCTGATAGTCATCCTTTCGAATCATGGAATGATGCTTTACCTAAAGCAGGCCATTTTGCCATAACACAACCTGTAATCAACCCCTTATTCAATACACGTCAGGCTCAAGATAGCCTATTGAAATGGGTAGGAAGTGAAATTTCATATTATGATTACATTCGCAGATATTGGCAGGAAAACATTTTCACTAAGCAAACAGAATACACCTTATTCGATTCTTTTTGGGTAAATTCTCTTCAGCAAGGTGTTTTTTATTTATCAGCACCAGAGCCCGTTAATGATATATTACCTCAAGCACAAGTAACAACTGGAGTTGAACAAGTGCCTTTTTCTATTAACGATTCTTTGATTGACCTTGCCAATGCTGCAAATAAAGAAAATTTTGATTTAGTGTTGTACGAGAAAGTATCTATTGGAAACGGTCAACATGCCAATAACCCTTGGTTGCAGGAATTACCCGACCCGATATCTAAAGTAACTTGGGATAATTACGTTACCATGTCACCACAACAAATGAAAAGTTTAGGCTTAAATGTCTTACAAGGTGAACAGCAAATGGCAGATTTGGTAAAAGTAACTGTAAACGGAGAAACTATCGAATTGCCTGTAGTTGCTCAGCCGGGTCAAAAATTGAATACTATAGGTATAGCAATAGGTTACGGAAGAAAAAACGCAGGAAAAACAGCCGATCATTTAGGTGCTAATGTGTTTCCTCTTACCGTTTACGAAAACGGAACAATACAATACAATCTTCAAAATGTAAACATTTCTTCAAGTGTTGGTAAATATCAAATTGCCAGTACACAAACCCATCACACCATGATGGGAAGAGCTATTGTTAAAGAGACCACATTGCACGACTATGTGAATGATCCTTCTGCGGGAAATGAGAAAGCCACAGTTACCGTAAAAAAAGGAAGAGAAACAGAAAAGATAGAAGTAGATAAAATAAGTTTATGGCAGGGCTATGAAAGTCTTGGACACTTGTGGAATTTATCAATTGATTTAAATGCATGTATTGGTTGTGGAGCATGTGCTATCAGTTGCCATGCCGAAAATAATGTGCCTGTGGTAGGAAAAGATGAAATACGCAGAACCCGGGATATGTTTTGGATGAGAATAGATCGTTACTATTCTAGCGATGCAGAAGAAGGAAATTTAAGTGAGATGGAAATAGCTTCAGAAAATCCGGAAGTAGTTTTTCAGCCGGTAATGTGTCAACACTGTAATAACGCCCCTTGTGAAACAGTTTGTCCGGTTATTGCAACCAGCCATAGTACAGAGGGATTAAATCAAATGACATATAATCGTTGTGTAGGCACAAGGTACTGCGCAAACAACTGCCCTTACAAGGTTAGAAGATTTAACTGGTTTAATTATTTTAAAGACGAAAAATTTGTTGGATTTAATCCATCAATGGACGATTTATCTAGAATGGTATTAAATCCTGATGTAGTAGTACGCTCTAGAGGGGTAATTGAGAAATGCAGCATGTGTGTACAACGCATTCAAGAGGGAAAATTAAATGCGAAACTCGAAAACAGAGAATTAAACGATGGAGAAATTCAAACGGCATGTTCTCAGTCTTGCCCCACAAATGCTATTGTTTTTGGTGACGTAAATAATCCGAACACAGAAGTAAGAAAACGAAAGGATGATGAACGAAGTTATTTACTTTTAGAAGAAGTAGGCATAAGACCAAACGTATTCTATCAAACGAAAGTTAGAAACAAACAACATAAAGCATAATAATAACTAAAAGGAAACCTTATAAATCATGCATATTCAAGAGTCTTCATACAGGGAACCATTAATTATTGGAAGAAAGGATTACAAACAAATTACAGATGATGTATGCAAAGGGGTAGAAGGAAAGCCCAATAAATACTGGTACATCGCATTTACTATATCCTTTTTAGGATTACTTTGGTACATAGGATGTGTAAGTTATACTATTGGCAGAGGAATAGGAACTTGGGGCTTAAACAGAACCGTAGATTGGGCTTGGGATATTACAAACTTTGTTTGGTGGGTGGGTATAGGTCACGCAGGCACACTTATTTCAGCCATATTACTTTTATTCCGTCAAAAATGGCGTTTATCCATAAACCGATCGGCAGAAGCAATGACCATTTTTGCAGTAATTTGTGCAGCCATGTTCCCTATTATACATATGGGAAGGCCTTGGTTGTTTTTATGGGTATTTCCCTTACCAAACCAGTTCGGTTCATTATGGGTAAACTTTAACTCCCCTTTATTATGGGATGTGTTTGCCATATCAACCTACTTTACCGTTTCTCTTGTTTTTTGGTATGTGGGACTAATACCTGATTTTGCTACTATTCGCGATAGGGCGATTACTCCTATGCGAAAAAAAATATACAGAGCGTTAAGTTTTGGTTGGAGCGGAAAGGCAAAAGACTGGGCTCGTTTCGAAGAGGTTTCTTTAGTGTTGGCAGGTTTAGCAACACCGCTTGTACTTTCTGTACACACTATTGTAAGTATGGACTTTGCTACTTCCGTGATACCCGGTTGGCATACTACCATTTTCCCTCCATATTTCGTTGCGGGTGCCATATTCTCAGGTTTTGCTATGGTGCTTACACTGCTTATAATCATGCGTAAGGTAATGAGTTTAGAAAGCTATATCACCATCAAGCATATAGAGTACATGAACATTATCATAATTGTTACCGGTTCAATAGTGGGTGTAGCTTATTTAACAGAACTTTTTATCAGTTGGTATTCAGGAGTAGAGTACGAGCAGTATGCATTCATTAACCGTGCAACAGGACCTTATTGGTGGGCCTATTGGTCTATGATGACTTGTAATGTGGTGACTCCGCAGTTGTTTTGGTTTAGAGCCATTAGAACGAATTTAACGGCCACATTTATTATTTCTATTTTCGTAAACATCGGTATGTGGTTTGAAAGGTTTGTGATTATTGTAACATCCATTCACCGAGATTATCTTCCCGCAAACTGGTCTATGTTTCACCCCACTTTTGTAGATATAGGAATTTATGTGGGTTCCATAGGATTATTCTTTACTTGCTTCTTGTTATTTGCGAGGTTTTTCCCTGTAATAGCACAAAGCGAATTAAAAACAATTGTAAAATCATCGGCTGATCACCATAAAAGTAACCACTAATTATGAAACGAGTACATTACGGAATATATGATGATGAGGAAATACTTTTAAGTGCCGTAAAGCAACTTAAAAGTAAAAATTGGAATATAAAAGAAGTTTATACTCCATTTCCTGTTCATGGTTTAGAGCATGCATTGGGGTATAAACACACCCGCTTATCTACAGCCTCTTTTATATATGGTTTAACCGGTTTGTCATTAGGCATGTTAATGACATGGTACATGCTTATTCAAGATTGGCCCATAAACATTGGTGGTAAACCCAACTTTACCTTTGCCGACAACTTTACCAGCTTCATTCCGGTATTGTTCGAACTTACCATTTTTTGTGCAGCACATGGTATGGTTCTTTCTTTTTTAATAGTATGCGGTTTGTTTCCGGGGGCAAAAGAGTCAAATCCAATTCCCGAAACCACCAGCCATTTATTTGCCATTGAATTAGATGATAACAATGCGAATGCTGAAGAAGTAAATCAAATTCTTTTAAGCACTAAAGCAATTGAAGTAAAAACATTAGAAAGAGATTAAAGAAATATGCAAACACATTTTCAATTAACCATTACAAAAACAGCCTCGTTGGCATTGCTTCTTGCGGCATTATCATCATGCAACAACGATCCAAGGCATCCTGGGTATGAATTTATGCCCGATATGTATCGTTCACCTTCGTACGAAGTAAATTCTTATAACGAAAATTTTAAAAACGGGCAGGTAAATATGCAGCCTGTAAAAGGTACTGTTGCTCAGAATCATGAGGTATATTTATATCCGAATACCATTGAAGGATATGAGGCAGCAGGTGCCGAGTTGAAAAATCCAATTGAAAAATCAGAAATAGTTTTAGAAGAAGGGAAAGTGTTGTACAATGATTTCTGTTCTCATTGCCACGGAGAAAAAGGAGAAGGCAACGGAACCATTGTGGATCTTGGAAAATTCCCCCCTCCCCCTTCATTTTCAAATCAACTAAAGGAATTGTCCGATGGCAAAATGTATCACAGCATCACTTACGGAAAAAATTTAATGGGGCCTCATGGTTTAATCCTGAGTCCGGAAGAAAGATGGAAGATAATTCATCACTTAAATAAATTACAGGGTAAATAGGAAAAATTATAGATTTTATGAATACTATAGATTTAAAAAAAATAAAGACCATATCAATCATTCTTGCGGCCATAGGAATAGTTTCTATTATTATTGGATTTGTTACTGATGTGCAAAGAGAATGGGCTTCGCTATTGTTTAATAATTTCTTCTTTTTTGCAATTGCTTTAGCTGCTGCATTTTTTGTAGCGGTACAATATGTTTCAAATTCGGGTTGGTCTATTGTTATACAACGAGTACCCGAAGCAATAGGAACCTATTTGCCTGTGGCACTTGTTCTCATGGCTATTATTATTTTAGGGGGTATGCATTCTATATACCATTGGAGTCATCACGATTTGTACGACCCTAATTCGGAGCATTATGACCCTATTATTGCAGGGAAACAAGCTTTCCTAAATCTTCCTTTTTTTATTATTAGAATGGTAGTGTATATGGCCGGTTGGTTGGGTTTGTTTTATTTAATTAGAAAAAACTCTATAGCGGCTGATTTTGCACCTCTTGGAGACAACACTCTTTACAAGAAAAATTTCAGATTATCTGCTATTTTTATTATTTTCTTTGCTGTTACTTCTTCGGCTTCCTCTTGGGATTGGCTTATGTCTATTGATACACATTGGTTCAGTACTCTTTTTGGATGGTATATATTTTCGGGAATGTTTGTTAGTTCATTAGTGGTAATTACACTAACTGTATTGTATTTAAAAAGCAAAGGAGCTTTGCCAAGTGTAAATGATAGTCATATACATGATTTAGGAAAATTTGTTTTTGCATTCAGTATTTTTTGGACTTACTTATGGGTATCTCAATTCTTACTTTATTGGTATGCCAATATTCCTGAAGAAATTACCTATTATCAGGAACGGTTTCAAAACTTTAAAACACCATTATTAATTATGTTGGCTATTAACTTTGTAATGCCTGTACTAATTTTAATGACAAGGGCTGCCAAACAAAATGCAAAAATCTTAATGATTTTGGGGGCTATTTTATTAGTAGGTCACTGGGTTGATTTGTACTTATTGGTTATGCCAGGAATAATGGGTAACGAGGCTTCAGTGGGTATTCATGAAATTGGTTCTTTCTTCTTTTTTGCAGGAGCATTTCTTTTCGTTGTGTTTAACAATATGTCTAAGGTTTCACTCGAAATAAAAAATCATCCTTATATCGAAGAATCGGTACACCACCACAGCTAAGCCTACTAAGTATTTTATTTTTGTACATGTGTAACAATGGTTGCACTGAAAATTTTTGTTTGCGTTTAATTTTGTATAAAAAAACACTATGAATCTTAATGATGTAAAAATTAGGGGAAACGCATATTCCTACAATGAATTTATTCAACAAGTAAAAAAGTTATTCGACCAAAAACAAGTTACAGGCTCAGAACAAAGTGAAACCAAGCTGGAAGCAACCAAAATTAATATTCAGCGATTCGATAGAATATATAAAACTACTGTTTTGAGTGAAGAGCTAACCCAAACCATAAAATCAATAAAAAATCCTCAGGTGTGGTATCTTATTGTAGAAGGCTGGTGTGGAGACTGTGCCCAAATAGTACCGGTAGTGGCAAAAATTTCGGAAGTAAACCCTTTCATTGAATTGAAAATGGTAATACGAGACGAAAATCCCGAGTTTATGGATTCATATTTAACCAATGGCGGAAGATCGGTTCCAAAGCTAGTTTGTTACGATAAACAAACGGGTAATGAGGTAGCTCAATGGGGGCCAAGACCACAAAAAATTCAAGAAAAGGTTAAAGCGTTAAAAACATCGAATCCGGAAATTGGGCACGATGAGTTTGTGTTAAATGTGCATACTTGGTATGCACAAGATAAAACCCAATCTATTCAAAACGATTTTATAAACTTATTTTCTTAGTTACCGTTTTTTGCAGAAAATTATCTTGTTCATTATATTAAAATGAATGTGTTTTTTTGCAATTCTAAAAATGAAATAATGCAAACATATAAAACCATCATAGAGCCTTTTAGAATTAAAATGGTAGAAGCCATACAGGTTACTACTGCAGAGCAAAGAGAAAGCCATTTAAAAAAGGCATACTATAATCCTTTTTTATTGGAGGCAAAAGATGTAATGATTGATTTTTTAACAGATAGTGGAACTTCTGCTATGAGTTCTGAGCAATGGGCAGGAATGATGCGGGGTGACGAGTCGTATGCCGGAGCCACCAGTTGGCACAGAATGAGGAACGAAATAAACGAATTAACAGGTTTTGAATATATTTTGCCTACTCACCAAGGTAGAGCCGCAGAGCGAATTTTATACGGATATTTAGGGGGAAAAGGAAAAACATTTATTAGTAATACGCATTTTGATACTACCCGTGCAAATATAGAATATTCAGGAGCAGAAGCTATTGATATAGTAATTCCTGAAGGTACGCAGCCCTCTACTGAGCACCCTTTTAAGGGAAACATAGATACTGAAAAACTGGAAAAACTTATTCTTGAAAAAGGAAAAGAAAATATAGGTGCGGTTATATTAACCGTTACCAATAACAGCGGAGGAGGCCAGCCTGTGAGTATGCAAAATGCCAAAAAAGTAAAAGAAATATGTAAAAAATATAGTGTTTTATTTATACTCGATTGCTGCCGAATTGCTGAGAATGCTTATTTTATAAAGCATCGCGAAAAAGGTTTTGAAAAAAAAACATACAGGGAAATAGCTCAAGAAATGTTTGCTCTAACAGATGGGGCTATTATGAGTGCAAAAAAAGATGCACTTGTAAATATGGGAGGTTTTTTAGTGTTGAAGGATAAAATATTGGCTGCCGAATGTAAAAATAAATTAATTATTACTGAAGGTTATGCCACATACGGAGGTCTTTCTGGCCGAGATATGGAAGCTATAGCCATCGGATTGCAAGAAGTATTTGAGCCCGCCTACTTAGAATATAGAATTAAAAGCACCCAATATCTTGGCGAAAAATTAAAAGAATTAGGAGTACCCTTAATTTGGCCCATAGGGGGGCATGCCGTTTATTTAGATGCAAAAGATTTTTATCCCAATATCCCTGTTCATGAATATCCTGGGCAGGCATTAGTTTGTGAGTTATATCTTAAAGGAGGAATAAGAGCCGTAGAAATTGGCTCAGTAATGTTTGGCAAATATAATGAAAACAAAAAACTTATTCCTTCGCCCATGGAATTGGTACGTTTAGCAATTCCACGCAGGGTTTATACCCAAAGCCATATAGAATATGTGGTGGAGGTAATTGCTGATTTGTGGAATAACAGAGAAAAAGTAAAAGGAGTAAGAATAATTGAAGAACCTTTGTTTTTAAGACACTTTACCGCAAAGTTTGAACGGATAATGTAGTAGATTTATAAGCAGAAATTCTTTATTAAGCTAACCGAAAAAGAGTACTTGCTAGAAAGTTGTCGTCCGTTAAAATTTCTGTAAATAGGAATATCTATTAAAGAGTAAAAGAAAAATTTAGGAGCAATTTCATAAC
Source organism: Flavobacteriales bacterium (assembly GCA_013359255.1). Lineage (GTDB taxonomy): Bacteria > Bacteroidota > Bacteroidia > Flavobacteriales_E > Vicingaceae > BCD5. The sequence goes on along the minus strand of JABWCF010000003.1, from coordinate 255,091 downwards.
TAACCTGAGGAGAAACGGAACCAACAAAACCACCTGTGTTCTTTACGTTTTTTTCGAACTGAAAATCCGCCTCCTTGTAATCGGCACGTGTTTGAAGTGTTAAAATAATTCGCGGTGTAAACAAGTGCGATACAAACGAAGATAAAGAATAGGTGCTGCCGTAACGATATTCTTCCGCAATGCAATCAAAATTATTTTCATTACGGTTATACAAAACAAGTGATGTTTTATTGTTCGAAAAACGTTTTAAAAAAAACAACTGGGAAACGACTCCGTATGCAAGGGTAGAGGTTTGTATATCGTAAGGGTAAGTTACATTATTTATTACTCTTCTTTCTGTTTCAACAGGCAATTTAACTCCTATGGCAGGCGTAATTTCAATACGTTTCTCTGTGTTTTTGTACAGAGCATATTTAATGGTTCCTACTACATTATTAAAACCATAATTGGTTTTTGTAGAGAAACTGTATTTTAATGTTTTGTTAAAGAAATAACCTACTTCTGCCTCAAGGGTTAATTTCTTCATTAATCCGTACGAAATAATGGTACTAGTATAATTGAAATTAGATTCTTCGGCTATTTTAAAATCGGTTTTATTTGTGTGGTCGTAGTACGTGTTACCGTAGTTGTAACGGTGAGCAAGGATGATTCTCACGTTATTTTTATCAACTGTACCCACATTGGTAGTGCCATTTATTGGGCTTCCTTGTGAGCAACACTGGGCATTCAAAAAATTGGCAAATAAAAAGTAAAGAGAGAAGAAAAATAAACGATAAAGCATAATCAGGGATTAGCAAAAATATTTATCGTTTTTTCGGAAGAGTTTCCTTTACTGTCTTTTACTTTACATGTAACAGGATGGTCGCCTTCGCAACAGGCTGTAAACTGTATTGTTTTCCCTTCTCCACTAAGAATACCAATTGGGGCTGTCCATTCGTAGGTTAAGCCGGAACCATTTGCGGTGGCAGTAATATCGGTTTGTTCGCCAACCACCAACACCTCTTTTGCAGCAGTTAACGAAAGGAATTCGAAATTGGAATTGTTATCGGGTATTTTAACGGGTTCGGGCGTTTTTTTTGTACAAGAAGTACATGCAACGGTTAGCAATAAAACAAAAGAGCATATTTTATTTTTCATAAAAGAAAGATTTGATGCGTTAGCCAAGTTAAGCATATAAATTTAATTATTTTAATAATTTTTGTTCTTTTCTACGTTGTTTTTCTTTTATAAGGAGTTGCAACTCTCTACTTGCCTGCCCTTTAATAGAGGTATTTTCTTCGGCTCTTCGAATTAAGTAAGGGATAACAGATTTAATAGGACCATAGGGTAGATATTTGGTTACGTTGTAACCTTCACCGGCAAGTGTGTAGCTAATATGGTCACTCATGCCATAAAGCTGAGAGAAATACACATTCGGATGATTGTTTGGAATTTTTTTATCGGACATTAGTTTTATTAAATGGAGAGTGCTTTCTTCGTTGTGTGTGCCTGCACATAACACAACCGTTTCTATATTATTTAAACAAATTTCTACGGCTTGGTTGAAACAGGCATCAGTCGCTTCTTTGGTTTGATGTACTACCGAAGGAATATTTTTTTGTTTGGCATACTCATTTTCTTTTTCCCAGTAGGCTCCACGAACCAATTTAACGCCTAAGAAAAATTTATTTTCTCTTGCTCTTGTAATTAAATTATTTAAGTGTTCAATTTTATCGTTTCGGTACATTTGAAGGGTAGTAGAAATAATAGCCCTATTTTTATTAAACTGTTCCATTAAATGTTCTGTTAATTCATCAATGGCTTTTTGTATCCAACTTTCTTCAGCATCAATAAAAATAGGAACATTATTAACGTAGGCTGTTTCGCATATTTCGTAAAACCTTTTTTTCAAATTTTCGAATTCGGTTTGTTCTTCGGCAGTTAAAGGAGTGTGGGCATTTATTTTTTCAAGCAGTTCAAAGCGGGCTATTCCTGTTATTTTAAGACAAGAATAAGGAATAGACAAGTTGTTTTTTGCTTTAAGAATAATTTTAATGAGTTCTTTTTTTACATTTTCAAAACTTTCTTCATCGTGGTTTCCTTCAACCGAATAATCTAAAATAGCCCCTATTCCTGATTTGCTCATTCTGTTTAATGTGGTATCGCATTCTTGCATATTTTCTCCTCCGCAGAATTGTTGAAAAATGGTTGAACGCACAATCCAGTCTATAGGCAGGTGCAGTTTGTATGCAAGCAGTGTTAGTTTAGTTAATAGCTTAACCGTATTCGGATTGTTCATTACCTTAAAAATGAACGAAGCCTTGTTTAGTTCTTTGTTACTGCGGTTTTTATAAGCAAACTCGGTATTATTAAAATTAATAGGCATGTGAGGTTTATACTAGTTTAAGGGTAGTGTTTTCCGAAAGGGTTTTATTATTTTCAAAAGATTGCAGCAAAATTGAATAAAGTTTGGAAATGTTTTTAATTCCTTTTTTTCGTATTTTTATTTCGTTGGTTTTTAGATCTAACCATTTTTCATCTTCCATTTTTTCTATGGTTTGCAGTATATTTTTGTTAAAAAGTTTTGCATCGTTTTGGGTTGCAATTTTTGTTTTTCCTTTACACATTAAGTTTAGCAAATGCTTTCGGAGCAGTAACCTTTCTTTAGTAAAGTAATGAGTTTTTTCTATAGGAAACTCATCGTTGTCTATACTATAATAATAATCTTCAGTTTTCATGCAATTTCTGGAAAGCATGGTAAAGGTATCGGTGGCTGCTCTGGCTCCAATTCCTATGCAAAGTTTAGTATTAGAAAAATTAAAACCTATGTAATTATAGTGCAAATGGCCTATTTTATATTCGTTGTAAACTTTACTGTTTTTAAGTACAAAATGGTTGTTACTTATTTCAGTATAGCCCGATTCTATTATCATTTCTTTTCCCAATGTGTAAAAAATTTCTTTTTCGGAAGGGAAGGGTAGTAGATTTTGAAATGATAACTGTGCGGCATTTACTTCGGGCATATGTATGTATTCGGTCCAGTTGATGCGTTCGGGCTTAATTTGACGTATTTTGTAAATAGTATCTATTATGGAAGACCTTGTTTGGTGAGGTAATCCGTAAAGCAAATCAACACATAGGGTTTCGTAGCCCATAAAACGGGCTTGTTTGGTAAGTTCCAGCACATCTTCTATTTTTTGCCTACGTTTTAAAATTTCCTGAACATGAGGATCGAAATCTTGTAAACCCATCACAATGGTATTAAATCCGTATTTTCTAAAAAGCTCTAAGTGCTCCTTGTTGGTGTGGTTAATATGCATTTCAAAACTAAGCTCTGCATTAGAGGTTATAAAAGAAGTGGATTTTATTTCGAGCAAAATTTTTTCAATATTTTCCAAGCTAAAAAATGTAGGTGTTCCTCCCCCAATATGCAATTGTTTAATGGTAGGTTTTTCCTGAAATAAATTCAAGTACATTCTCCATTCTTTTATAAGATATTCTATGTAGCGGTTTTCTACTGTATGGTTTTTACTAATAATGGGTTCAAAACAGCAGTAGGTACAAAGAGCTTCGCAAAATGGCAGGTGAATATAAAGCGATATGTTTTTTCCTGAAAATGAGCTGCTGAAAATATTTTTTACTTCTCTTGTCCATTTGGTTTTATTTGGTTTTCTTTTGTCCCAACTGGTGGCAAAAGGATAATTTTCACTAATTAAAAGGGTGTTCATTTTAATGGGTGTGTTGATTTAAATTCAGTGATTTCCATTTAATTTTTTTACCAAAGCCAAGGGAGTTATCGGTTAATTTAAAATAGAGGGGTTTTAACATCCAAAGGCTTAGCTTCATTTTTTTTGTAAATGGGAATGTGCAATGGTATAACTGCTCTATGTTTTCTTTTTCGGCAGCACTTAAATCTAAAATTATTTTACCGGTAAATTGCAATCCCTTAACAGATGCAATAGTATTTTGTTTTTTATAAATGCTTCCGGCAACAAAGGGTTGAATTAAAAAATCGGAAACGTGTTTTGTTCTTTTATCAGAGGTAAAAACAAAATAATTTTCGGACATATGGTATGCATAAAAGCAAATGGCCGAGTATGGTATGTTTTGGAAAGAGGTGGCTAAAGTAAAAACTTTGTTTTCTTTAATATACTTTATAATTTGCGTGTTAACGGGTTCAATTTTCATGCTCTCCTATAAATTTCAGTCGCTGCAAATTATTTATTCTTATGCTTTGTTTTGTTAGCGTTAATATATCGCTTTTTGAAAGTTCATTAATAACCTTGTACAAATAATTCTTTGTGGTTCCGGCTAAGCTGGCAATATCATCTAAATTATAAGACAGGGTGTGAGGATTTTGCCCTCTTCCGTTTATTTGGCAAAGTGAAATGAGTAATTCAATCACTCTTTGTTTGGTGGTTTTATAAAATAATCCGTTTGTTCGGTTTTCTATTAAATAAATGTTGTAACATAAAATTTTCATTAATTCCAAAGCCGATTCGGAATTTGAACTCACCATTTGTTGAAAATTGTCGGCAGGCATAAAAAGCGTTTCTGTTTTTTCCAAAGCAATGGCAGAAAAAGTGTAATTGTTCTCGAAAATATAAGAACTTACTCCAATCAATTCGCCCGGAACAACATAGCGAATAATAGAACTATGGTTTTCGTTTTCGCCTTTTATAATTTTTGCTACGCCCTTGTTTATGAAGTATACCCCATTGTAAGGGCTGGATTGTTTAATAATGTAATCGTTTTTTTGGAAAGAAACTTTTTCTACCCCCTTTAAATTCTTAGATAAAATTACTTCAGGGCATTTATCAAATAACGGGTTTTGTTTTAAGTGTGTTATGTATGGGAATAATTCGGACATATTACGGAATCCTTTTTATAGGGTGTAACAAAGGTAAAGTGGTAGTTAGCAGTTAAATATGATACGAATCATAACGGAATATGATATTCACTATACTATGCAAAATACGCTAATCAATGATATTCGCTAATTTAACTAGTCGACTCATATTTAGGATTTTTATTTTCTTGCCGTCTAGTTTTATTATTTTTTCTGCTTTAAATTCAGATAAGGTGCGTATGGTGGTTTCTGTGGTAACTCCAGCCACATCGCCAATTTCTCTACGTGTAAGAATAGCGGCAATGGTTTGCTCATCGTTTTCTAGTCCGTAACACTCTTTTATCAATAAAAGTGCTTCAGCAATTCTTTCGCGCACAGGTTTTTGAGCCATATTTAAAATGCGTTTTTCGGCTGCTTTTAAATCATTTGTAAGCATTTGTATGGTAAGCATGGAAAGCTGACCATTCTTTTTTATTTGTTCTATAAAATCATTTTTAGGGATGTAGCAAATTAGGGTGTTTTCTAAAGCGGTAGCCGATGCTTTATAAGGTTCGTTGCTCAAAAGAGCCCTATAACCTAACAAGCCCCCCGGTTTTACAAAACGCACAATTTGGTCATCGCCTTCTCCTCCCATTTTATGTACTTTTACTTTTCCGCTTTTAATACAAAAAAGACCGTGAGGCTGATTCCCTTCATAAAAAATGATTTGCCCTTTTTTGTAAACATTAAACGATTTTGTTTTCGAAAACTCAGCTAATTCGCTTTTGTTCATGCTGCAAAGAATAATAGAATCTTTATTATCGCAGGTATCACAGTTTGGAGGACTTATTTTTTTGGAAATCATAATCGCAAATGTTGATTTTTTGAATCGCTACCAAAATTCAAGAGTATTATCATAATTAAACATGATTGAAATCATATATTTGTTGTGATTTAGGAAAATTTTAAATGCTGCAACTGAAAATACCTAAATATATATAATGTATTTAAAATCAATTAGTAAAACAGATATTTTATTGAAAAATATTCTACCTAAAATACGATATGATTTGAGTCATATTTTCCTTTATTTACAGGGCATAGATTTACTTCGTTATTGTTTATATAAAATAACGATAAATGACAAAGAGACAAAAATATCGCATCGATTGCCGAATATGGATTGTTGGTGAAAAAGGTACATTTTTAGGGGCAGGCAGGGTAAAACTGATGCAAGAAATAGATAAATGGGGATCTATAAGTAAAGCGGCAAAAAAATTGGGAATGTCGTACCGAAAGGCATGGGAATCGGTAGCGGCTATAAATATGGAGGCCGAAAAGCCATTGGTTGTTAAAACCTCGGGAGGAAAAGGTGGAGGAGGCGCCATTCTTACCTTAGAGGGAAAAAAAGCAATAAAAAATTATCTTAGAATTGTAAAAAATACTGAAATATACATTGCCAAACAATTGCAAACATTTTGATGCTAGGTAAAAATAAAAGATGAAAAGAGAAAACATTTTTGTAAAAGGAGCGATAGGTGCCAGTTTAGTGGCAGAAGAGATATTGGCTGTTCAGCAAAAAAAAAAGATAGGGGCACATGCCATTTTTATAGGTCAAGTGCGTAACGATACCATAGAAGAGAAAAAGGTTATAGCCATAGAATACTCGGCTTACGAAGAAATGGCTTATGCTACGTTTACTAAAATTATGGAGGAGGCAAATGAAAAGTTTGATATCGAAGCATTGGTTATTAAACACAGTTTGCAAAAAGTAAAATGCGGAGAGATTTGCTTATTTGTTTTAGTGGCAACGGCTCACCGCAACGAGGCTTATGAAGCCTCTCGTTTTGTGGTTGAAGCTATTAAAAAGCAGGTGCCGGTTTTTGGTAAAGAAATTTTTGAAGATGAAAGTCATACATGGAAAATAAATAAATTTTAAATGGTAGATATTACCCATAAATCAAATTCACTCCGAGAAGCTGTAGCCAGAGCCATAGTAAAGGTTGGAAACCCTGATACCATTACCGCCCTAAATGAGCGTAGAGTTCCAAAGGGTGATGTTTATGAAATGGCTAAAGCAGCCGGATTATTAGCCGTAAAAAATACGTTTAATGTAATACCCGATTGTCATCCACTGCCTGTTGAATTTGCAAAAGTTTCATACCAAATAGATGGAAACGAAATTTCTATAGAGATGCACGTAAAAACCATCTATAAAACAGGAGTGGAAGTAGAGGCTATGCATGGAGTGGCAGTAGTAGCTCTTACATTTTACGATATGTTAAAACCCATAGACAAAAATATAGAGATACTTTCCATTAAACTATTGTCTAAAAAGGGAGGAAAGTCAGATTTTAAAGATAAATTCAGAAAAGATATTAAAGCGGCTGTAGTAGTATGTTCTGACATGATTATTGCCGGAAAAAAAGAAGATAAGGCTGGTAAGTTGGTTGAAAAAAAGCTATTGGAAAATAATGTACAAATTTCTGAATACGTAAATATACCAGATGATGAAATGGTAATTTCTGAAAAAATAACCGATTTGTGCACAAGCAATCATTTAGTTTTGGTAGTTGGTGGCACGGGTATTTCGGCACGCGATGTAACCACCAAAGCAGTAAAAAAAATTATTGATTCAGAAATACCCGGAATAATGGAATACGCCAGAAGTTATGGGCAACAACGTACACCTTTTTCAATGCTTTCAAGAAGTATTGCCGGTCTTAAAAACAATACATTGGTTTTAGCGATACCGGGCTCCGGAAATGGGGCATCGGAAACAATAGACGCTTTATTTCCTTTTGTGCTTCATGCGTTTAAAACACTACCGGTTTAGCACTTTAATTTTATGCGAATTTTCAAATATCGTTACCAAAGTTATCATAAGCCAATTACTGCTCTTATCATCTTGGTAGTTATTTGGATTTTTTATTATTTTTCCGATTCGGCCGAAAATAAATTTTACCAAAACGGTCAAATGATATATGACGGAGCTACCCTGAATAACCAAAACCATGGACTTTGGACTTGGTGGTACGAAAATGGAAAAAAAGAAATGCAAGGCCATTTTGAATTTGGAAAGCGAGAAGGAGTTTGGTACACTTGGGATAGAGCCGGTATTTTAAGAAGCGAAGGAATGTACAAAAACGACAAGTTAAATGGATATTTCAAACAATACAACGAAAAAGGAATTTTAATTCGCGAATCGAATTATGTGGATGACGAACTCTTTGGCCTTCAGAAAGTATACGACAACGAAGGGGAATTGATTAGCAACGAAAACAATCAATAAGTTAAAAAAGCATAAAATGCTAATCTTTAAGTTCTAAAATATACTTACCGAAGTATATTCTTTTCGATTTCCTTTTTTTCTATAAATCCGCTATGAGTCCATGTTTTATTAGAGTTTTTGTAAAACTCTAATACAGGTACTTCAGTTACATTCAGTTCTTTTGCTAACTTTTTGTTTTTATCTACATCTATGCGTACAATTTCTATTTTTCCTTTTAACTCGGTGGAAAGCTCATCTATAAAAGGTTTCATTTTTTTGCAGGGCACACACCATTCGGCATAGTAGTTTATAAGAATGGCTTTATTATCGGCAATGAGTTGTTGAAATTCTTTTAAACTCATTTCATTTTGGTTAGCTGTTTTAACAGTTGTTTCAGGCAGTTTGGCTGCTCTCCATTTTAATATGCCTCCGTTTAATTCATACACTTCTTTAAATCCGTTTTTTCTCATGTAGGAAGCTGCTGAAGCACTTCGAGCTCCGCTAAAACAATATACAAATACCGGTTTTGATTTATCTAATATCTGAATGTCGTTGTCAAAAGAATTACTGTTCCAGTTTATGTTTAACGCTTCGGCAATAAAGCCCTCATTAAACTCTTCCGGGGTTCTTACGTCTATCAACTGAGCGTTTTTTTCTTGTTTTAGTTTTTCGGAAAACTCAGATGCCGAAAGGTTGGTATTGTTGGTGCCAGGTGTTTGTCCGTTAGAGCATGCTACAAGTAACAATGCAAAAAAAGTGTAGAGATAAACGATTTTACTTTTCATAATGATTATACAAATTGAGTGATGATTTTTTTTAAGTTTTTTGCGTCTACTACTCCAGACTGTCTCCAAAGCACTTTTCCTTTTTTAAATAATAAAAGTGTAGGAACTCCTTGTATTTTGTACTGCATGGCGGCATGAGGGTTTTTGTCCACATCCACTTTTAAGATATTCACTTTATCCGCAACCTCTTGTTTTACTTGTTCTAAAATAGGTTTCATCATTTTACAAGGCCCACACCATTCGGCAAAAAAGTCCACTAATACTGGTTTTTCCGAATTAATTAATTCTGCGAATTTCGACATCTTATTTTATTTTATGTTTTAAACTAATCCAACCCCCGCCATTATGTACTTCGGTAAAACCGTATGTTTTTAAAATATTTTTAGCCGAAGCACTTCGCATACCGGAAGCACAACAAGTTATAATGGGTTTATTTTTGTTTATTTTGGAAATATTGCTTTCCAATTTATCTAAAGGAATATTAACGGAGCCCTTAATATGCCCACTTTGGTATTCAGCTTTAGTTCTTACATCTAAAATAGTGGCTCCTTTATTTAATAGCTCTTTGGGGTTTACTTTTTCTTTTACTCCAAATAAATTTTTTAGTAATTCAATCATTTCTTAACATTTTATGTTTAACCAACTTCCTGCATTTATGCAATCAATACCATTGTTTTTCAAAAACTGCTCTGCCTGATAACTCCGTGCTCCACTGGCACAACAAAGCAATATAGGTGGAGCTAATTTTTTTATTTTTTCTAATTGTTTAGGAATATCCTGTAACGGAATATTAATACTGCCCGATACATTACCGGAAATAAATTCTTCTTTGGTTCTTACGTCTAAGATGGTTTTAAAATCTTGATTCATGGTTATTTGCTTTTACAAGTGTTTATTTTAAACAAGGTGTATAAAGGGCAAAATCCGATAAAACTTGTAGCAATAAAAATTCCTGAAAGAATAAGAAGTACAATAGCCAGTATACCGGAAATGGTGCTAGTAATATATAATGCCGTTATGATGATTGCGATAAGAATACGTATTATTTTATCGGCAGTTCCCATGTTTTTTTTCATTTTTTAAATTTTAAGGTGAATAATTAGAGCAAAGTTCGGTAGCCAGAAAGCTATTATACGGTTACTTTTGTTACAGAAGAGTAATTTTATTTCGTCCCAATAAAATATAGCCTTCCGTTTCCATTTGTTTAAGCAGTCTTGAGATAACAACCCGTGCAGTTCCCAACTCATTCGCCAACTGTTCGTGGGTAATGTTTAGTGTTTTTGTATGGGTAATTAGTGCCTTATTTTTCAGAAAATGCAAAAGTCTTTCATCCATTTTTTTAAATGCTACAGCATTTACTACTTCCAAGAGTTCTTCGAAGCGTTTGTGATAAAGTTTAAAAATATAATCGAGCCATTCTGGAAATTCTTTTATAAGTTCGGTTACTTTTTGTATAGGAATAAATAAAATTTCTGTTTCGTCTTCGGCTATGGCTTTTACTTTACTGGTATCTTGGTGTATTCCACCCAAAAACGACATGATGCAACTTTCACCGGTGTTGATGTAGTAAAGTAAAATTTCTCTTCCATCATCATCTACTCTAAATACTTTTATGTTACCTCTCATTACAATGGGAATGGCTTTGATGTATGCGTTTTCGTTTAAAATAATCTCTCCTGTTTTAAATATTTTTGTAAACCCGTATTCTATTAGTTTTTCTTTGATTTTTGGAGAGGTTTGAAACTCTGAAATTTGGTTTAGTGAGTCCGTATTCATTTTCTTTAAATATTATGGGTTTCTAAGCAAATGTACAGAGGCTTTGTTATAGTTTAAGAAAATAGGGATACATGTTTTAATTATTTGTGTATACAGCACAACAAAAAAAAATTCAATTAAGTTCAAGAAGGTGGCAATGAAATATTAAAAAATCTTAAAGTGTTTTATTCAATAATTCTAAAGCCATTAATTTATGAAGATAAGGTAAGTGAAGATTTTCGCTCAGTAATTGCAAGTGAAATTTGCTGTGTGCATCGCTGCCACAGAAATCAATTTTTTGGAAATCTATTAGTTTTTGTGCTGTTTTTTTTACTTCTGCGGAGTATGCTCCGGTTAACGAAAGCAGGTTTAATTGTAACAAAACTCCTTTTGAACGAAGTTCATCGTATTGGTCAATATTTTTATGCCAGTATGGGTAGCGTTCCGGATGAGCCAGAACAGGGGTATATCCGGCTACTTGCAATTCGAAAATTACATTGGCTAAATGGGGGGGTTCCGAAAACATAGAAAGTTCAAAAAGTACATAGTTTTTTCCGAAAGAAAGTAGTTTTTTGGTTTTTATTTTTTCTTCAAAGTTTTCATCTAAATAATATTCGGCAGCAGCTTCTACTTCTATTTCAATATGGTTTTTAGTCAGCTCATTTTTTACTTTTTCCAGTCCGTTTAAAATTATATCGGGAGTGTTTTTGTAATAATCACTCATTATATGAGGTGTAGTAATTATTTTTTTATATCCAAGTTCTTTAAACGCACGAATCATTTCTATACTTTGTTCTAAATCTTTGGCTCCATCGTCAATTCCGGGAATAAGATGCGAGTGCATATCGCAACAAAGTAGTTCGAGGTTTACTTTCTCTTTTTTAGAAAAAATATTTTTTAACCAATGCATATTATTTTCTGTTTTCGAGAAACCACTCTACGGTTTGTTGAACTCCTTTTTCAAATAAAACTTCGGGGGTATAATTTAGCCATTCTTTGGCTTTAGATATATCGGCTAGGGAATTACGCACATCACCTATTCTTTCTTCTCGGTAAATAGGCTCTTTTTTTAATTGTAAGGCATTGGAAATTTTATGGTAAATCTGATTTACCGAAATTTTTTGTCCGCAGGCAATATTCACCACTTTGCCAAATGCTTCGGTTTTATTCGTAAAAAGAGCTTTGATGTTGGCCTGAACCGCATTTTCTATAAAGGTAAAATCTCGGCTTTGTTCTCCATCGCCATTAATGTAGCAGGGTTGGTTATTTAGCAACGATTCAATAAAAAGAGGAATGGCTGCGGCATAAGGGCCTTTTGTGTTTTGCCGTGGGCCAAAAATATTGAAATATCGGAGACCTATTACAGGCATGTTGTGCATCTGTGCGTAGGTGTGGGCATACAGTTCGTTTGTAATTTTCGAAACAGCATAAGGCGAAAGTGGAAGCCCTATTTTGTGTTCAACTTTCGGAAGGTCGGTATTATTACCATAAACCGAGGAGGAACTGGCATAAACCATTCGTTTTATACCTGAAATACGAGTTGCTTCCAACAGATTTAAAAAACCGGTTGAGTTAGAGGCATGCGTATCTAGAGGGTTTGCGATGGAACGAGGTACAGAACCTAATGCAGCCTGATGCAAAACAAAATTAACCTGTTTGCAAAAAGAAAGACAAACACTAAAATCGGTAATATCGGCTTTATGAAATTCAAAATTTTCTGAGCATAAAAATGCAGCTATATTTTTCTCGTAGCCGTTGCTTAAATTATCTATTCCAATAACTTTTCCGGCTTTGTGTTGCAGTAGGTATTCTACAAGGTGTGAGCCAATGAATCCTGCAGCTCCGGTAACTAAAAAAGTATAATCAGCTAAGCTTCCAGTATGAAAAGCCTTTGAGTAATTCATCTTGTGGTATATTGTTTTTCGTAGTATGTACGATATTCGCCAGAGGTAACTTTATTTAACCAATCCTCGTTTTCCAAGTACCAGCCTACGGTCTTTTCTAAGCCTTCTTCGAACTGAAGAGAGGGTTTCCAATGGAGTTCGTTTTGTAATTTAGAGGAATCGATGGCGTAACGTAAATCATGTCCTTTGCGGTCGGTAACAAACGTAATGAGTTTTTCCGAAGTGCCTGATTTGCGATGTAATTTTCGATCCATTATTCCACACAGCAATTTAACCAAATCAATGTTGGTCCATTCGTTTTGTCCACCAATATTGTAGGTTTCTCCAATTTTTCCATTATGAAAAATGGTATCAATTGCACGGGCGTGGTCTTCTACCCAAAGCCAGTCGCGTATATTTTCGCCTTTTCCGTATACGGGAATAGGGTGAGAATTTTTTATATTGTGAATACAAAGAGGAATCAGTTTTTCCGGAAACTGGTGCGAACCGTAGTTGTTAGAGCAGTTAGAAAGAACTACGGGTAATTTGTAAGTATGGTAGTAGGCTCGCACAAAATGGTCGGACGATGCTTTTGAGGCCGAATAAGGGCTGCGTGGATCATACGATGTTTCTTCAGTAAAGTAACCTTCTTTTCCAAGTGAGCCATATACTTCATCGGTAGAAATATGATAAAATCTTTTGCCTTCAGAATCTTTTGCCCATTGCTGTTGTGCTGCATTAAGAAGGTTCACTGTTCCTATTACATTGGTAAGCACAAATTGCATGGGGTTTTCTATCGAACGGTCAACATGGCTTTCGGCTGCAAGGTGAATAATTCCATCAAAGCTGTGTTTCTTAAAAAGATTCTCAATAAAAGGTTGGTCGGTAATATCGCCTTTAATAAAAGTGTAGTTAGTTTTCGTTTCTAAGTCTTGCAGGTTTTCTAAATTTCCTGCATAGGTTAAACTGTCTAAATTAAAAATTTGATACTGTGGATATTTATTTACAAAAAGCCTTATGGTATGAGAGCCAATAAAACCGGCTCCCCCTGTAATTAAAATTTTCATTTTGTTTTTTATAAGAGAGCAAAGGTACAAAACTTAGAGTGGTATGTAAAAAAACAAAAAGAGCCGATTTATCGGCTCTTTTTGTTTTTTTATAATAATGATTTTGATGTTATTGCTTCATTATTTTCATGTTTACTTCTCCGTTGTCAGAGGTTAGTCTAAGTAGGTACAATCCTTTGTGGTACTGGCTTAAATCTAATTGAACAGTATTAGTGTTATCTGCAAAAGAGGAATATACCAATTGCCCGTTGTACGAAAGAATCTCAATCTTTGTATTGGAAACCATGTATCCAAATTGGATATTTAACTCATTGTTTGCAGGGTTAGGGAAAACAGATACGTTTTCTGTGTTTAGCTCATTAATACCTACGCAGTCATAAACTGTAATGTAAGATGTATCAGAATTTACACAGCCGTTGTTATCGGTATAAGTGTACACCACGGGATGAGTTCCAAAGCCCACAATATTTGAGGCAAAGTAGTAATTGCCTCCTCCATATAACACTCCGTTCCCTGTATATACTCCGCCTGAAGGGCTTCCTCCGGTAAGCTGAACTACACTAGAAGAGATACAAATTAAATTTGGATTGGCTTCATAAGAAACAACGGGTAAAGGGTTTACTACTACTGTAACCGGAGTAAGTTGGCTTACACAAGCAAAACCACATTCACTTAAATAGGTAAGCACATTTGCTCTAAAATTTCCTACTTCTGGTGCAGGATTGTGAAAATTATGATTGGTCATTGCTCCAAACATTACTTTACCATTTCCCCATGTTTTTTCGGCTAAAACAACATCATTAGGGTTCCATTGGTCAACTAAAATAGTATCTAAAGAGGTACCTGAAACGGTTGCATGGGCATAGCTTCCCCCACTCATAGGCAATATGGTATTGAATGGCCCTACAAAAACAGGATGATTTGGGTTAGGGCTTATAACGTCTCCTGGCCAAGAATATGGGTAGTTCAGGGTGGTATTTCCAAAACCGAAGTTCATATTACTCGATAAACAGTTTGGGGCAGAATTTAAAAATAAATGACCTCCTGAGTTCACCCATGCTTCTAGTGCAGAAAGATTACTGATTAAAAACTGTTCCATCAACACATCATTACAATCGCTTCCTTCCACGTATATAAAGCAAGTAGAATTGTTAAGGTAGGAATTAATGTTTACATTTTGGTAGTATAATGTCGTCCAGTTGCCCGGGCCAAATGCCTGATCCATGGCATCAATGTTTGAGTTATCCCACCATGGCTCATTATTTTGAGAAGTAAGATAGTAAACACCAGGTCCAAACCCACCAGTATCAGCATTTTGTATATAATAGGTAGTAGTGGTGGTACCATTAAACATCATGCTATCACCTGTAAAAAGTAGGTTTCCTCCGGGAGTATCAAACCACTCAAAAATTCCCGTATTTCCAATAACTAAAGCAGAACTGTCCCCATAGCAAATGGTATCGTTTGCTAAAATGGGTGCCGGTGCTGCAGAAAGCACTTTTACACTGATAATGTTTGAAGATTCACTGGGGCAGCCATTACCATCAAATATCATAACGCTGTATGAGCCAGAATTTGTTACCACAATGGATTGAGTAGTGTCGCCATTAGACCATTGGTATTTAGAAGCCGAGGTAGAACTTAATATTACACTGTCTCCAGGACAAAACACCACAGGGCCTTGAGCTGTAATAGTGGGTGTTGGGGCAAATCCTTGAATTACCATTACATCATCTACGTAGATACCGTCATAAGCATTTCCCCATCCATCTTTAGAGTTGAAACGAAATTTTATAATTATAGTTTGTCCTGCATAAGATGATAAATTATATTGAAAAGAATGCCATCCTCCGTTTACCAAAGGTCCGCTTTCAGAGCTGGCAATAGTGGTGTAAGAAATGCCACCGTTGTTAGAAATCTCAAAGTACAATGCATCATACCAACAAGTATTTCCACCCATTCCACATTCGTTACTGATGTAGTACTTAAATGAAGCTATAGGAGCACCTCCTGTAGAGTAATGGATGGTGAAACCATTTCTCCGGATACTGTTGAACCTCCATTGCCAAACTGGCAGCTGGAGCCTTCAAATAAAGCGGAACCGGGAGCAGAATGTCCTGGACTATTGCTTTGCCCGCACGAATTAGTAAAAATCCAGTTTCCGCTCACTCCATTTTGTGGAGTAAACTGGCCTAAGGAGTTGTTAAAATTTTCAATAAAAACAGTGCATTGGCTGTGTGCCACATTGGTTAAAGAACCAACAAGAATAAAAACTAAAGGAATAAAAATTTTCATAACTTAACGGTTTAAAAAGTGATGTAAAATAAACAAAGCGAAAACAAAAAAGTTCAAAAAAAACGCCAATTTCTTGGCGTTTTTTTTGATAAGATAAAAATCAGATTCTTTATTTTCCTTCTACTTTCAGAATTTCGTATTTGTCTGGGTTTTTAAGTACATACTCCTTTGCCTCCGGAGAAAACACATCTAAACGAACAGGATGTAACTTAATTTTCTCCCCTTCTTTCAGTTTAAGCTCCCAAGTCTTAAGTTCTTCAACCGTTATTTGTGGGCGAGTGGCTTGTTGAGTGGCTGTTGTGTTTGTATTTGCTTGGGTGGGCGTGGTAGTACTTTGGGCGTTTGCAAAAGTGAAAAAACCGGCAATGCAGAAAGATGTTAGAATAAATTTTTTCATAATGTTATTTTTTTAAAATTATGAGCCAAGTTAAGAAAAAATTATAAACTCCAATAAGTAAGGGAATTAATTTTTTTTCGGAAAATACCTTTTACATCTATTAATACTCCTTTTGTACTTAGTAAAGTAGTAAAAAAACTTTCATCGCAGGTTAAATAAGGCTTATGGGCAACAGCTACAATTACAGCATCGTACTCTTTATCGGTTCGAGGAACTAGGGAAAAGCCATATTCGTGTAGTAATTCTTCCGAGCTGGCGTAGGGGTCAACTACGTCAACGGTGTTTATTCCAAACGATTTTAGTTCTTTTATAATATCGGCTACTTTAGAATTGCGAATATCGCTTACATCTTCTTTAAAAGTGGCTCCCATAACCAATACTTTACTTTCTCGAATGTTTTTATCGGCTGCAATTATTTTTTTTACAGTTTGCTTTGCAACGTAGGGACCCATGGAATCGTTTACAAATCGTCCGGAGTTAATTACCTGTGCATGGTAGCCAAACTCCTTCGCTTTGTATGAAAGATAATAAGGGTCTACTCCAATGCAGTGTCCGCCTACCAGTCCGGGCGAAAATTTTAGAAAATTCCATTTGGTGCCTGCAGCTTCGAGCACATCGTAGGTGTTAATATTCATTTTGTTAAAAATGATAGAGAGTTCATTCATAAGTGCAATGTTTACATCTCGTTGGGTGTTTTCTATAATTTTTGCAGCTTCGGCTACTTTAATGGAAGAGGCTTTGTGTACACCGGCCTGCACCACAATTTCGTATGTTTTGGCAATATTTTCGAGCGATTCGTTGCAACAACCGGAAACTACTTTAATTACGTTGTTTAGTGTGTGGTTTTTGTCACCCGGATTAATTCGTTCGGGCGAGTAACCTACTTTAAAGTCTTCTGGAAAAGTTAAACCAGACACTTTTTCGAGTACGGGAATACAGTCTTCTTCGGTGCAACCAGGGTAAACGGTAGATTCAAAAACCACATAATCTCCTTTTTTTAGGGCTTGTGCTACGGTTTTAGAGGCAGAAATGAGTGGGCGTAAATCGGGCAGGTTGTGTTGGTCTATGGGAGTTGGAACGGCTACCACAAAAAAACGGGCTTCTTTCAATTCTTCTATGTTACAAGTAAAGTGAATATCGCAGCCTTCAAAAGCCGAATTGGGAAGTTCATTGCTGGGATCAATATGATTACGCATCATCTGAATGCGTGCTTCATTAATATCAAACCCTATTACTTTTATTTTTTTTGCAAATTCGAGAGCGATAGGAAGTCCTACATACCCTAAGCCAATAACGGCCAATTTTGCTTCTTTGTTAATTAACTGCTGATACATTATTTTCTAAAATTTGTGTTTCTGATGGAATAAATTCGTTGGATAATATCCACTACTTTAAGTCCTTCCAATGCGTTAGTAGTAATGGTTGTTTTTCCTAAAAGAGTGTTGAGCACGTTTTCTATTACATAACCGTGATTATTGGCCGAGCCTTTGTAAGCACCGTAGTCGTTGGCGGGGTTAGTAGGTGGTAATTCGGGCATGGTATAATTTTTAATGTGGCAGTATTCTACTTTATCCATATACTGCCCGCCAATTTTAATACTGCCGTTGCTTCCAATAATGGTCATGCTGCTTTCTAGGTTGGTATCCCATACGGCTGTAGAATAGTTGATGCAACCCATGCCTCCGTTTACAAAGCTAAAACTTACAAATCCGCTATCTTCGAAGGCGGTAAGATGTTGGTGTGTAAAGTCGGAAAATTTACCTTGAATATTAGTAATATCACCAAATAACCAATACAGAATATCAATGAAGTGTGAGAACTGGGTAAAGAGTGTTCCTCCATCTAAATCGGGCGAGCCTTTCCAGCTGTTTGCTTTGTAATAACGTTCGTCTCGGTTCCAGTAACAGTTTAACTGCACCATAAAATTTTCGCCAATCATTTTATTTTCTATCATTTGTTTAAGCCAAACGGAAGGGGGCGAATATCGGTTTTGCATTACACAAAATACTTGCTTGCTCATTTGTAATGCTTTGTAAATAATTTTTTCACAGTCGGCTGTATTAAGTGCCATAGGCTTTTCTACTACAATGTGTTTTCCTGCTGTTAGAGCTTTTAAGCTGTGAGTGGCGTGTAGCCCGTTTGGTGTACAAATATTTACTATATCAATTTCTGGATGCGAGTTTAGCATTTCGCTAACGGAGTGATAAAATTTTTCTTTTACATTGTTTATTCCAAGTTCTTGCGGGGTAAGATTATCGCAGAGTGCAATTAGTTCGCACTGCTCACTTCTCCGAATCATTTCGGCATGGCGTTTTCCAATATGCCCTTGGCCAATTACTGCAAATTTTATTTTATTCATTTTATTTTTTTGTAACCGTATTATTATTTAATAGATATTGTTCTCCACTTTCCGGGCATGTTGCTAAACCGTTAGTATCAAATTGAAGGCGATGCCCGTATTCACTCATCCAACCTATTTGTTTGGCCGGATTTCCAACAACCAAAGCATATGCAGGAACTGTTTTAGTAACTACAGCACCCGCACCAATAAAAGAAAACTCACCTATATCATGTCCGCAAACAATGGTTGCATTAGCACCAATAGAAGCCCCTTTTTTTACAATGGTTCTGGCGTATTGCCCTCTGCGGTTAACCGCACTGCGGGGATTTACCACGTTGGTAAACACACATGAAGGACCAAGAAAAACATCGTCTTCGCAGGTTACTCCGGTATATAAAGAAACATTATTCTGAATTTTAACATTGTTGCCTAAAATAACTTCTGGAGAAATGACTACGTTTTGTCCAATATTGCAATTTTTTCCGATGTTGCAATTGGGCATAATGTGCGAAAAATGCCAAATTTTAGTTCCTTCTCCAATTTGGCAGCCTTCGTCTATTACTGCGGTAGGGTGTGCAAAGAAAGGTGTATTCATACAATTAGTGGAATTGCCTATGTTCTTTTTTATTTAACTCTTGCGGTGGAAGAGACTTAAAATATTCGTAAGTTATTTTTAGCCCTTCGGTACGTGTAATTTTTGGTTCCCAACCAAGTATTTTTTTTGCTCTCGAAATATCGGGTTGCCTTTGTTTAGGGTCATCTTGTGGCAAAGGTTGGTAAATAATTTTTTGCGAAGTGCCTGTAAGTTTTATAATTTCTTCTGCAAATTCTTTTATGGTTATTTCTTGCGGATTACCAATGTTAACAGGTTCTACATAGTTAGAAAGCAGCAAACGGTATATGCCTTCAATTAAATCATCAACAAAGCAAAATGACCGTGTTTGAGAGCCATCGCCAAAAACAGTTAGGTCTTCTCCTCTAAGGGCTTGCCCAATAAAGGCGGGTAATACCCGGCCATCGTTTAATCGCATGCGTGGGCCGTAGGTATTAAAGATACGAGCAATGCGTGTTTGTACTCCATGAAAGCGGTGGTATGCCATTGTAATGGCTTCTTGAAAGCGCTTCGCTTCATCATAAACGCCTCTAGGCCCAATGGGGTTTACGTTTCCCCAATAGTCTTCGTTTTGAGGGTGAACCAAAGGGTCGCCATATACTTCTGAGGTAGATGCGATAAGCATAGTGGCGTCTTTCGCCTTGGCAAGTCCCAGCAAATTATGCGTGCCGAGAGAACCTACTTTCAGGGTTTGGATGGGAATTTTTAAATAGTCGATAGGGCTGGCAGGAGATGCGAAGTGCAGGATATAATCTAACGTTCCAGGAATATGTACAAATTTGGAAACATCATGATGAAAAAATTCAAATTCTTTGAGGGGAAAAAGATGCTCAATATTTTTTAGGTCGCCTGTAATTAGGTTATCCATTCCAATTACATGGTAATTTTCTTTCAGAAATCGCTCGCAGAGGTGCGAACCTAAAAAACCTGCGGCTCCGGTAACTAATACTCGTTTCATTTTTCTATGGTTTTACGACCAATGCTACTGTAGTAAAAGCCGTTTTCTTTCATGGTATCTAGGTCGTAGATATTTCTTCCGTCAAAGATAACCGAATTTTTCATCAGCGATTTCATTTTATCGAAGTCGGGGGTCCGAAAAAGTGGCCATTCTGTAGCGATTATTAGTGCATCGGCATTTTTAAGAGCATCGTAATGGGTGGGAGCAAATTCAATTTGATCGGATAGGATATTTTGTACATTCGGCATCGCTTCCGGGTCGAAGGCGGAAACAGTGGCACCCGCTTCAAGAAGCCCATTTATAATGTATAAAGAAGGGGCTTCTCTTATATCATCGGTATCTGGTTTGAATGCAAGCCCCCAAAGAGCTATTTTTTTTCCTGAAAGATTTTCTTCGAAGTATTTTTTTATCTTAGGAAGAATGATAGTTTTTTGATTTTCGTTTACAGCTATTACGGCTTCTAATATTTTAAAAGGATAATTATTTTCATTACCTGATTTAGTAAGGGCCTGCACATCTTTAGGAAAACAACTGCCTCCATACCCTACGCCCGGAAATAAAAAGCGTTTTCCGATTCTAGAGTCGGAACCAATGCCTATGCGTACCATATCTACATTAGCTCCTACTTTTTCGCAGAAATTGGCAATTTCATTCATAAAAGTAATTTTGGTTGCCAAAAAAGCATTGGCCGCATATTTGGTAAGTTCGGCCGATTTTTCATCCATAAAAATAATAGGGTTTCCTTGTCGAACATAAGGTTTGTAAAGGGTTTCCATTATTTTTTTTGCTTTTTCCGATTGGGTACCAATAACCACTCTGTCGGGTTTCATAAAATCATCTACCGCAAAACCTTCGCGTAAAAACTCAGGATTTGAAACCACATCAAATTCGCAGGATGCATTTTTAAAAATTTCGTTTTTTACTTTTTCGGAAGTGCCTACTGGAACAGTGCTTTTATCTACAATTACTTTATAGCTTTTCATTATTTTTCCAAGTTGATTGGCCACCCCAAGAATGTAACTGAGGTCTGCAGAACCATCTTCGCCTGGTGGGGTAGGAAGAGCCAAAAATATAATATCGGATTGGGCTACTGCTTCTTCTAGACGGGTGGTAAAAAAAAGCCGCTCTTGTTTAATGTTTCTCTCAAAAAGCATATCGAGGTGTGGCTCGTAAATGGGCACTACACCGCTTTGCATTTTTTTTACTTTTTCTTGGTCTATGTCAACACAAATAACAGTATTGCCAGTTTCGGCAAAGCAAGTGCCCGTAACTAATCCAACGTAACCGGTTCCTACTATTGCAATTTTCATTTACTTATTTATTAAAAAAGCTAAGAACACTTTGAGTAATGATGTTGAGTTGCTCTTCGTTTAATTCGGTGTGCATGGGTAGTGAAATTACGCTTTTACAAAGTTGCTCGGTTACCGGAAAATCGCCCGGCTTGTACCTATTGTTTGAATAAGCCTTTTGCATGTGTAAAGGAACGGGGTAATAAATCATGGCCGGAATATTTTTTGATTGCAGATAATTTCTGAGTTCATCGCGGCTGGCGCCTTCTATTTTTAGGGTGTATTGGTGAAACACATGATTTGATTTCGAAAAACGTGCAGGAATAGTTATGTTCAGATGTTTTACAAAAGCACTATCGTAGTATGCGGCTGCATGGTTTCTTGCTTCTGCGTATGCATCTAATTGTTTAAGTTTTATTCTAAGGATGGCTGCTTGTATGCTGTCTAAGCGAGAATTAACACCTATTTCATCATGGTAATATTGTACGCTTTGACCGTGGTTTGCAATCATTTTTATTTTCTCGGCCAGTGTGTCATCATTGGTAAAAAGAGCACCCCCATCGCCATAACAGCCCAAATTTTTTGAAGGGAAAAAAGAGGTACAGCCGATATCTCCAATGGTTCCTGTTTTTACTTTTTTACCGTTGCTAAAGGTGTAATCGCAGCCAATGGCTTGTGCCACATCTTCTATTATGAATAAATTGTGTTTTTTGGCAAGGTTCATCAGGGGTTCCATATCGGCTGCCTGCCCAAAAAGGTGTACCGGAACGATGGCTTTTGTTTTTGGGGTAATAGCTTTTTCAACTGCTTCTACATCAATAGTAAATGTATTTGGGTACACATCAACCAACACGGGAGTGAGTTTTAAAAGAGCAATGGCCTCAGCTGTGGCAACATAAGTAAAGCTGGCGGTAATCACCTCATCACCCGGTTTTAGGTTAAGTGCCATCATAGCTATTTGCAGTGCATCGGTTCCGTTGGCACAGCCGATAACGTGTTTTACGTTGAGATAAGTAGCTAATTCTTCCTCAAACTTTTTTACTTCTGGCCCTTTAATAAAGGCAGTAGAGTCTAACACATTATGAATAGCAGAATCGATCTCCGATTTCATCTTTTTGTATTGGGTAGATAAGTCTACCATACGTATTTCATTCATAGCATTCAATTAAACTGCGAATATAGTTATTTTTGTACAATGCGTTTAAATTCAAAAAGGCGAAACCGCTGCTATAATTGTTTGATATTAGTGAGTAATCATATATTATTGGTACTGTTTTTATTTATTTTCAAACCTATTTTTGGTCAACTAACCGGTAAACAAGATAGTGCTGCATTAACTGTTTTATTTAAGGCCTCTTATGCATTTCAATTTCCCTCTATGGATTTAGCAAAACGATTTGGCAATAATTCTAATATATGTAGCGAAGGAGAAATAAAGTTTGCAAGTAATTTTACCTTGGGTGTAAAAGGGGCTTTTATTTTTGGTAAGCAGGTGCGAGAAGATAGTATTTTGAAAGGGATAGCTACTTCGCAGGGGTATCACATTGACAAAGGTGGAGAGTTGGCAACTGTGTATAATGATGAGCGTGGATTTACCGTAATGACTACCGTTGGAAAAATTTTTCCTATTTTCAAATCGAATGCAAATTCGGGGCCTTGTGTTCAATTTGGGGCCGGAATGCTGAGGCATAAAATACGGTACGATTGGAGGCAAAGCGATTTGCCTCAACTTTCTAAGGAATTGTTAAAAGGGTACGACCGACTTACGTATGGACCAGCCATAGAAGTGTTTGCTGGTTATATGTATTTAAGTGAAAATCGTTTAATTAATTTTTTTGGAGGAGTAGAATATACTATGGCATGGACAAAAAACCGCAGGGGGTATAACTACGATACCATGCAGTATGATACTGTTTTACGCAAAGATGCCTTGTTGGGCATTAGGGCAGGATGGATTTTGTCTGTATACCGAAAAGAAAAAAAGGAATTTTTTTATTATTGACTATAAATATAAAAACCCCCATGTAATGTGGGAGTTTTTATATTTAATTTAGAGAACTAGAAATTTATTGTATCACTATTTTTTCTGTAATGGTGGTTTTGTTATTTTTTATAGTCATTTGATAAATGCCTTTACCATTATTTTGTAGGTCTATCGTTTCGTTCAATTGGTTGTTTTCTGAAGCAAATTTTTCTTTGAAAACGATTTTTCCGTTAATATCACTTATCTCAATAAAGGTTTCTTCTGTTGTTAACGATGTAAGTTGAAGTACAAACTTACCATTAGAAGGATTCGGAAGAATTTTAATATTTTTTGAGCTAGCTAAATTCTCAATCCCAACACAAGGGTCTATTGTAACGGTAACCGAATCTAAAGATTCGCAGCCTACGGAATCGCTTACCAAAACAAAGTATTTTGTGGTATTGGTAGGATTTGCAACAGGATTAGGGCAGTTGGTACAACTTAGACCAAGAGAGGGGTTCCAAGAATAAAAATTTCCACCGCTAGCAGTAAGTTGTACGGATTGGCCTATACAAATGGTAGTATCGTCAGTAAGAGTTATAATAGGATAGGCTCCCACAAAAACGGATTTTGTAATGGTAGTACTGTCGCAAAGATTTTTAGCTTGAAAAGAGATAGTACCGCCATTCGAGCCTGCTAGTGCAAATATAGAAGTAGTTCCTTGTCCGCTTATGATATTCCAACCGGAAGGCAATGTCCAAGTATAAGATGAAGCCCCTGTAACCCAGGTGGTGGAATAAGCTACAGTATCGCCCGGGCATATACTGTCTGTTCCAATTATATTGGTGGTATTTCCAAGGGTTGAATCATACTCAAAAATTAAAGTCATTCGTTGGTTAAGACCATTGCAGGTGGCAGTATTTATTCCTCCCCAGTTTGAGTTTCCGATACAAGGGCGAATAATATATCCCGGGTTCGGACAGTTAGAGCCTGAACATGATGAAACCGGGTTTATCCAAATTTGAGTACTTGAGATGTTGCAGTAATGCCAAACATTGCCGTTGGTAGAAGGAGAAATATAGGTGGTGTTTGTGTTTAATGCATTGGCAATAGCTGCTATAATTACAGGATCTGTCGTAAATTTTCCGACATTATCGTAGGTTCCTTTAATGGTAACCTTTGTGTAGCATTTAGGAGTAAGTTGAGATTTAAAGGTATTCCAATCGGTACATTTTTGTGGGGCTGCCGTCTGCCCTTGTAAAAAACTATCAGAATACATTATTATTCCTTGGGCATTTACAACAGATGAAATATTTGCATACATTGCAGCAAGGGTAAAACAAAGAGATAAAAGTTTTTTCATAGTTTATTTTTTTTGGTTTACACGAAGATACAAAAAAAGCCCACAACAGTGAGCTTTCTTGTGAAAAAACAGGTGTTATTTTTCCTTTGTTCGGGTTAATACCTCATCGAGCATGCCGTATTCTTTGGCTTCTTGTGCTGTCATCCAGTAGTCGCGGTCGCTGTCTTTTTCTACTTTTTCGTATGGTTGACCGGAGTGAAGGGAAATAATATCGTATAATTCTTTTTTTAATTTTTGAATCTCACGGTGTGTAATTTCAATTTCAGTGGCTTGGCCTTGAGCTCCTCCCATGGGTTGGTGTATCATTACCCTAGAATGTTTAAGGGCAGTGCGTTTGCCTTTTTTACCTGCACACATTAAAACGGCACCCATAGAGGCCGCCATTCCTGTGCAGATGGTGGCTGTGTCAGGGCCAATGTATTGCATAGTATCGTAAATGCCTAATCCGGCATAAACAGAACCTCCGGGTGAGTTGATGTAAATTTGAATATCTTTTTTGCTATCTACCGATTCTAAAAACAGAAGTTGTGCTTGTACGATGTTTGCTACATAATCGTTAATGCCCACGCCCAAAAAGATAATTCTATCCATCATTAATCTCGAGAAAACATCCATGCTGGCAATGTTTAGTTGTCGTTCCTCAATAATGGTTGGCGAAATATAATCGTTGGTAATAGAAGTGTAATTGTGCAGGGTGGCACTGCTGATGCCTTTGTGTTTTACTGCGTATTTTTCAAATTCGTTTTGATTAAACATAGTTTGATTTTTTTTCAATGTTACGTTTTTTTGGCAATTACTCCTGTAAAATTTTTACAAATTCATCGTATCCGATTTCTTTTGGCTGAAGGGTAATTTTTGATTTATAAAGGGAAAATAGCTTTTCATCGTAGAGATTATCGAAAATACGTTTGGCCTCTTCGTTGTTTTGTAAAATTTTTGAAACAGTAGCCTGAAGTTCTTGTTCATCGGGGGTGGGTATACCCATTTTGGCGTATTGCATGGAAATTAAATGCTTGGTTTGTTCTACTACTTCTTCCCATTTTACTTCTATAT
This sequence comes from Flavobacteriales bacterium, assembly GCA_013359255.1. Taxonomy (GTDB): domain Bacteria; phylum Bacteroidota; class Bacteroidia; order Flavobacteriales_E; family Vicingaceae; genus BCD5. Next base: position 229,251 of record JABWCF010000003.1, on the reverse strand, counting down.
TATTTTCTTTGGTAAGGCGGTTTTCTACTAGTTGCCACCGAAGCATTTTGGCATAAGAATCGTATTCTTTTTCTAATTGTTGTATAGAAATTGGTTTTTCATTACTGGATAAAATCCATCGTTTTAAAAAATCATCTGGAAGCGAAAAGTTTAGTTGAGACAAAAGTTTCTCGCGTAGGTCTTTTCGCAATTTAAAATCGGAATCGAGTGTAATATTTTTTTCTAATTCTTGTTTTATTTTTTCTTTAAACTCTTCTTCGCTATTTATTACACCTGGTCCGTATATTTTATCAAATAATTCTTGATTTACTTCAGTTGGTTCGATACGGTTAATTTTTTCTAAGCGAAATTTTAATTTTTTAATTTTTTCAGCTTTCTCGTTATCAATATGGAATCGGGCTTTAATATCTTCTTTGTCTTTCCATATTTTTTGGGGTTCAAGTACAATTTCGGCCTGAGGCTTTAGACCAATTAATCTGTTTTTTGTTTCAATATCCGGAACAATATTTATTAAAATGGTAGAGTGGTAGTGGCCATCTTCTAATGAATTTCCGTTTTCGTCACAAGCATCAAAGTGTCCGTACAAAATATCGTTTTCTTCAGCCACTTCCGGGTTTATTACTTTTCCAAAACGCTTGCAGGCATCTTCTACCGACTGATTAATTAATTCCTCGTTTACTTTAACAGTAAGAGTTTCTATGGTAATATCTTCAAGTTTTGGAGTTTCGAATTTGGGTTCTAAACCAAGTTCAAATAAAAACTCAAATTCGGTTTGTGTTTCCCAATCGATTGGTTTTTCAGATGCCTTAGGCATGGGTTGACCTAAGATATTTAATCCATTATCTTTTATCCAATGTCCTAAATGGTCAGAAAGGAGTTTGTTAATCTCTTCAATTAGGGCAGAGTTTCCTACCATTTTTTTTACCATGCCTATGGGAGCCATGCCTGGGCGAAAGCCTGGAATTTTTGCCTTTTTTCGGTATTCGTTTAGTGCCTTGTTTACTTTTTCCTGATAATCCTGCGGACCCACTTTTACTTTTAAAACTGCATTAAGTTGGTCAATGTCTTCTTTAATAATATCCATAAGTGTATAAAATAAAAAGGCAAAGGAGTAAAGGAAAATCCTTTAAACTTTTACCTTTTGGTTGTGCGGGCGGAGGGACTCGAACCCCCATGCCGTGAAGCGCTAGATCCTAAGTCTAGTGCGTCTACCAATTTCGCCACGCCCGCTAAATTTTTTTTAATGAAACAATGAAATAATCACCGAGTCAAAAAAGGACTGCAAAGATACTTTTTTTTGTAAAAAGAGAATGGTTTTACGGAAAATATGTGCGGAGATATTTGATTTTAAAAAACAGAGTTCGAAACTTCACTTTGGTTCCGTTTCTTACTCTGTTTTTGTACCCGGGGCGGGACTTGAACCCGCACGGCTGTGAGGCCACAGGATTTTAAGTCCTGCGTGTCTACCAATTCCACCACCTGGGCATTTCTATAAAGAACGGTACTCTTTCCACTTTTGTGGAAGTAAAATCCCTCTCGGTAATAAGAGAGGGATTGCTTGGAGCGGAAGACGAGACTCGAACTCGCGACCCCGACCTTGGCAAGGTCGTGCTCTACCAACTGAGCTACTTCCGCAAACGGAGGGCAAATTTATAAAAAAATACCTATTACAAAAATAAAATTGTTTATTTTCCGCCTACTAATTTTTTTATTTCATTGAGTTTCATCAGTGCTTCAATAGGAGTAAGAATATTGATGTCGATACTGGTTAACTCTTCTTTTATTTGTTCTAATACGGGATCATTTAACTGAAAAAAACTTAACTGATATCCTGTTTTTTCTATTTGGGAAGCTTTTGTTTTATTTTCGTTTCCTGCATTTGCATGGCTTTTTTCGAGTTGAGATAAAATTGCGTTTGCTCGATTTAATAATTTTTTGGGCATTCCGGCCATTTGGGCAACATGGATACCAAAACTGTGCTCACTGCCTCCTTTTACTAGTTTTCGAAGAAAAATTACTTTTTTATTGGTTTCCCGAACGCTTACGTTATAGTTTTTTATTCTTTTAAAATGGGTTTCCATTTCATTTAATTCGTGATAATGAGTGGCAAACAAGGTTTTTGCTTTGCATGTGGGGTGTTCGTGAATGTACTCAGCAATGGCCCAGGCAATAGAAATGCCATCGTAAGTGCTGGTTCCTCGCCCTATTTCATCTAACAGAATGAGGCTGCGAGAGGATAGGTTGTTTAAAATACTGGCCGTTTCATTCATCTCTACCATAAAGGTAGATTCGCCTTGTGAGATATTGTCGGATGCTCCTACTCTAGTAAAAACTTTATCAACCAACCCAATAGAGGCATGTGCTGCAGGTACAAAGCTTCCCATTTGTGCCATTAATACAATTAGGGCCGTTTGCCTTAACAAGGCTGATTTTCCGCTCATATTGGGGCCGGTAATCATTATAATTTGTTGCGTTTGATGATCGAGGTAAATATCGTTGGCAATGTACTCTTCGCCAACGGGTAGTTGTTTTTCAATAACAGGGTGCCTACCTAGTTTTATATCTAAAATCTCAGTTTCGTTAAGTTGCGGTTTGGTGTAATTGTTTTTTATAGCAGCGAGAGCGAAGGAAATAAAGCAATCTATTTTTGCAATTAAATGTGCGTTTATCTGGATAGGTTGTATATACTCCTGAGCAGATAACACAAGTTCGTTAAAGAGTTTTGTTTCGAGAGATAGTATTTTCTCTTCTGCTCCTAAAATTTTACTTTCATATTCCTTAAGTTCTTCGGTAATGTAGCGTTCTGCACTTACTAGTGTTTGTTTTCTAATCCAGTTAGGAGGCACTTTGTTTTTAAAGGTGTTTCGCACCTCGATGTAATATCCGAAAACATTGTTGAACGCAACTTTTAAACTGCTAATGCCGGTATTTTCTATTTCTCTTTGTTGTATTTGCAGCAGCTTTTCTTTGCTGTTGGTTACAAGATCTCTAAGTTCATCTAGCTCTTGGTTTACTCCATTGGCTATTACCTTTCCTTTTTGCACCATTGCCGGAGCCTCAGAGTGCAATTCTTTTTCTAGTTTAATAAGTAGTTGTGTGCAAGGGTTTAGCTGGTCGGCAATTATTTTTAAGGCGGTATTTTTAGATGCAGTACATACTTTTCTAATGTGAGAAATGGCTTTGGTTGTTTTTTTTAGTTGAAGAAGTTCTCTGGGAGTTACCCGCATGGCAGCCACTTTAGAAATAAGTCTTTCTAAATCGCCTATTTGTGCTATAATTTTTGAAAGTTCGTTAATTTCAGAATCGTTTTTTACAAAAAAATCAACCACTTCAAGTCGTTCGTTAATAGGTTGAATTTCTTTTAGCGGCATTACTAACCAGCGTTTTAACAGTCTGGCTCCCATAGGGGAAAAGGTGTTATCTAGTACCTCTATTAGTGTTTTTGCATTTTCGTTGTAAGAGTGAAGAAGTTCTAGATTACGAATGGTAAATTTATCTAACCAAACGTATTTTTCTTGTTCTATACGGGCTAAAGTAGAGAGGTGTTTTAATTGATGGTGTTGGGTGTCATTAAGATAGTGCATGGCGGCTCCGGCAGCTATAATGCCATAGGTACTTTCTTCAATTCCGAAACCTTTTAAAGAGGAAGTTCCAAAATGCTTGTTAAGTAAATCATTGGCATAATCTTTTTGAAAAATCCAATCTTCTAACGCAAATGTGTTGTATTGGCTTCCTGCAAATTCTTCAAATATATTTTTATCTTTTTTGTTGTATAGAATTTCACTGGGCTTAAAACTTTGTAAAAGTTTATCAATGTAGGCGAGGTTTCCTTCGGCAATTAAAAATTCTCCGGTAGAAATATCTAAGAAAGAAATTCCTGCTTTTTCTCCTGCAAAATATAGTGAGGCCAAAAAATTATTTTTTTTATGTTCCAACACTTGTTCGTTAAAAACTACACCGGGAGTTACTAACTCTGTAACGCCTCGTTTTACAATGGTTTTGGTTAGCTTTGGGTCCTCCAATTGATCGCATATGGCAACGCGTTGGCCCGCTCTTACTAATTTTGGAAGATAAATGTCTAGGGAATGATGCGGAAATCCCGCTAATTCAACTTCTCCTGCCGAACCGTTGTGGCGTTTGGTTAGTACGATGCCTAGTATTTGGGCTGTTTTAACGGCATCGGCTCCAAAGGTTTCATAAAAATCACCAATTCTAAACAGCAAAAGGGCATCAGGATATTTTGCTTTTATCCCTGCATACTGTTTCATTAAGGGTGTTTCGTTGCTTGTATTTATTTTTTTTACCACGGTTTCCACCTTCCTTGTAGCTTAAAGGCTAAATTAGGAACTTCGCTTAAAAGTTAAGATTTATAAAGGCTTGGAGTTATGAACAAGAAGTTAAAAACAGAAGAGTTGGGCAGACTTAGTAAGGAGGAGTATAAGTTTGCCGAAAAGTTTCCGGTTATTGTGGTGTTGGATAATGTTAGAAGTTTGCACAATGTGGGTTCTGTATTTAGAACTTGCGATGCTTTTTTGGTAGAAAGTATTTATTTATGTGGAATAACCGGAACTCCACCCAATCGCGAAATACAGAAAACAGCACTGGGAGCTACCGATAGCGTAGCTTGGCAATATTTTTCTGCTGCAACCGAAGCCATTCAATATCTTAAAAAGAGTGGGTATATGGTTTGTGTTGTAGAACAAACAGAAGGAAGTACCCAACTGCAGAAAATAGATTTCTCAAAGTTCAATAAATGTGCATTTGTTTTTGGAAACGAAGTTGAAGGCGTAAGCCAAGATATTATTAACTTATCAAACGAATGTGTGGAAATTCCTCAATTTGGAACAAAACATTCGTTTAATATTTCGGTGTGTGCAGGAATCGTTTTATGGGAAATATTTAAAAAGAAATCAATGATTTAAGAAATCGGTTATTTCTTTCTCCTCTAAATTTCTGAAGGGTAATTTTTTTGCAACCACACCATTATTTATTAAAAAAACAGCGGGCAATTCACTGCCACTTAATTGAAAAAATTTTTCGGTTGGTAGGGTATGGTTTGGGAATTTGAAAGATTTGCTGGCATGCCAGTATTCTTCTACATTGGCTCCTTCCGACCAAAAAACGAAGTGTGCAGGTATTGGCTTTCCGTAATTTTTTTGTATAATAGAAAGTTTGTAGCCGGCTAAACGACAAAAGCGACAACCGGTGCTAAAGAAACAAATAATTTTTTTTCCACTGCCTAATTCTTTCGAATAATTTTTCCATTCTGTATCTAATAATTCTATTTTCATTTTGTATCCGGTTTCATCGCGATAAGGATTGGGTACATTGTAATCCGGAACTTCTAAAATATACGGCATACTGAGTGATGCAATAATAAAAAGAGTTAGTGCATATTTCTGAAAACTCCAATGAATTTCAACACCTTTGTGGTATACAAAGGCTAACAATAATAAAATAACAGCATTTTTAAGTAAACTTTCTATGGGCGACATTGAATAGTGAATCCCCATGCATCCACAATCGGTATCGTTTCCTTTTGAGAAAAGAAGAAAGAGTAAAAAAACGGAGAAAAATAGAATTAACCCTAAGGAGGCAATGATGGTCTTTTTATGAAAGAGTTGACTGATTAATAGTACACCTAACAAAAATTCGGTACCTATTACAAGTCTTGATAGTATAGGGGCAAAAGTCCAGTTGGCAAATCCCAAATCAACAAAAATAAACTCAAAGGGCTCTATGGGTGCCAGTTTGAGCCAACCCGAGAATATAAAAAATATTCCGAGTATAGACTTTAGTATGATAGAAAGAAACTTCATAAAAAAAAGCCACACATTAAGTGTGGCTTTAGTAAAATAAATTAAAAAATTATTTTAACTTGCAATAGCTATTGTTTTCGCACCAAGCTTTTGCATCTTTTTTAGTCATTTTAGCAGTAGCAGAAGAACAAGTTTTAGTTCCAAGAAAGTCCACACAACATTCGCAAGTCCAGTTCTTTTTGCAAGAAGTGAAAGTAGTAGCAGCAAAAGCAGCTACGGTAACAAATAACATTACTTTTTTCATAAGTTTTAGGATTAAGGGAGTTAAAATAAAAGCCTTTTATGTAAACGGCTTTTGTTGAGGGTTTAATTTATTTTAGTTTGCAAAGGTTGTTTGAGTTATCTTCACACCAAACTTTTGCATCTTTTTTAGTCATTTTAGCAGTTGTTTCAGCACAAGTTTTAGTTCCAAGAATGTCTACACAACATTCGCAAGTCCAGTTCTTTTTACAAGAAGTGAAAGTAGTAGCAGCAAAAGCAGCTACGGCAACAAATAACATTACTTTTTTCATAAGTTTTAGGATTAAGGGGGTTAAAATAAAAGCCATTTGTATACATAAATGGCTTTTATTTAATTGTTTTTAAATTATTTTAATTTGCAATAGCTGTTGTTTTCGCACCAAGCTTTTGCATCTTTTTTTGTCAGTTTAGCAGTGGCAGAAGAACAAGTTTTTGTTCCAAGAATATCCACACAACATTCGCAAGTCCAATTCTTTTTACAAGAAGTGAAAGTAGTAGCAGCAAAAGCAGCTACGGCAACAAATAACATTACTTTTTTCATAGGTTTAGGTTTTTTTATTAGGTTTAAATTTAGGTTGCTAAAGTATAAGATGTTTTACAATTTACAAATACGTACTATTACTTATTTTCTTTTTTTTCCAAGCTAATTTTTATTGTTTTTTCTCCCTCTAAGAATTCAAAAATAAATTTAGATTTAGAACTTTCTTTAATGGTAGCCTCAAACTCTGAAGTTAATTTACTATAAAGGTTTGATTTGATTCCAAAAAAATCCTGAGCCCCGTAGTTTACAATGAACTTTATTTTGTCTTTTTTTAGAATCTCGTATTCAAATTGGAAAAGAATTCCGGAAACGACTTTGTTTTTTAACTGGTCATCATATTTGTTAAGTACTCCGGTCATATAACCAGCACATTTTTTATCCTTTTCTACTTTTTCGCAATGATAAAAATTCATTTCCCTTATGGAAGTAATATCTAAAGAATCTGAATTAGTTACTTCAGTTAATTCTATGGGTTGGTCGTTTACAGCAATTTCTGTAACGGTCCATTCCCCCACCAACTGTTTTTTTACCGAACTTTTTTTGCAGGCTGGTAAAAATCCCAAAAATAATGAGGCTAACACTAGTACTAAAATCTTTTTCATCTTTATCAGTGCTTTAAGATTAAGTAAAATACACCTACTCAAAAGGTTTTAAAGTAGGTGTATTTTATTTTAATTTAGTTTACAGCAGCTTGGAATTCAGCATTGTTTTTCAATTTTGCAAATTCCATGTCTTTTTTTGCTTTTTCTTTTAATGATGCATCTTTAGAGGTAGCACTTTTTAAGTTTTCAACCACCATATTATTGTCACCTTTACGGGCACCAATTACTGCTTTTAAATAATGTCCCATAGCAGTGCTTTTATCATTAGAGCCATCTATTGTTTTTAATGCTCCATCGGGATTTCCGTTAAGTAATTGAGCTAAAGCCGCATTAAAAGTTTGTGAACTTCCAAAACCACTTACTGCATTTGGGTAATCACCCCACATAATGTAAACTAGGCCCATATTTTCTCCTACTTCTGGTCCTGCACCTGATGCTTGTTTGTAGTAGTCCATGGCAGCTTTTGCATTACCATTCAGTCTTTCACACACTCCTAAGTTGTTTAGGATTATACCGTTTTTGGTAATTTTTGAAGCTTTTTCAAACTCAGTTTTGGCGTCATTTACTTTATTATTCAATAGATGTACAAATCCTATGTTGTTCGGTCCTCTCCAATCGTTAGGATAAACTTGAACAAAAGATTTATAGATACTTTCTTTTTTGCTTAAGTCATTAGTTAAAGTAGCAGCATAAAGGAGTTCTTCGGCTGTTAGTGCGGAAGGATTACTGCCGGAAAGAGAAGTTATTTCCTCATCAGGTCGGCTTAAGCTATCGGCTTTAACCCAAATTTCAGATCTTCTAAGTTTAGGTAAAATTTTATCTGCAACTTCTTTGTAGGTAGCAGCCAAATTTTTTATTTCCAATTCTCTTTTTTCTAAATCGGCATACATTTCAAGTACACGAAGAATTAACTCTTTATCCTTGATATCAGAGGCAGTCATTAAATTTTTAAACCCGTTCCAGTCTTCTCCTTTTCCTACTTTATTTTGACCGGCTTCAATTTTGCTTGCTTTTAATTCAGCAGCCCAAAATTTTGTTGCATGCTCGGCACGTTCGTTGGCTAAGTTATCATTTTTAGAAAGTTCTCCTTCCGGTGAAGCGTAAGCCTCAGCATATACTTCGGTAATTTTAATACGTTCGTTTTTAGACCAAGTTTTAATTCCAGCTTTCACTTTTTTAATGTCATCTTTCCCTAAATCCCCATTAACAGGGCTAGACGTGTTTACTACGTAATGTATATCTGAAAACAAGCTAACCGGATGAGTTTTCTTAAACTCGTCTTTTCCTAAAATGGCTTTATCTTGCTTTTGTACAAGAAGCGGAGTAATAATGGCTCCATCTGCTACTTTTACGGGTTCAAATATTTTTGATTTTGATTTAAAAAAACCTTCTAAAGAAAGAGTAAGTTCTCCGTTGCCCATTCCGGGTTTATATGGAATTTTTGCAACGTGCGAAAAGCTACCACCTTTTTCGTAATTAATAGTTACGCCATTTCCTTCTACCGACTCTCCTTTAAGAGTAATGGGTTCAAATTTCTCTTCGCCTCCATCGTATTTATATACAGGCGTAACCACTCCTTTTACTTTTTTATGGAAGTATTTTGTAGGGAAACTTCCTTTTAAGTTCATTACAATGGTGTCGCCATGCATCTCAAGCGGATTTGGTGTAACACTGTAGTTTACTTCGTTTGCTCTTTTAGCCATTTTTTTAAGGGCATTACAAGCAGTAAGTCCTAAAAAGGCAATAGCTACAACAATTGCTGTGCTTAATTTATTAGATTTCATAGTTTAATTGGTTTTTTCTTTCAGACTGCAATAATAAATAATGTTTTGAATATAAAAAAAGTTTTTCTTTTGCTTTGTTCAGGAATTGGACAAAAATAATAGCTTTAAGTGTTATATTTTTTAACGGAAAGAGTATCGGTACACTCTGATAGCAGTTGGCTTATGTTTTTTCCCAATGAAGGATGAACATAGTTTGGAGCTATTTCATTCAGTGGTATTAGTACAAATTTTCTGTTTTGTAAATGAGGATGAGGGATAGTTAACTCCTTGTTTTTAATTATGACATTATTGTAAAATAAAATATCTAAATCTATCACTCTTTCATTCCATTTATTTTCTATATTTCTGTTTCTTCCGAATAATATTTCTATTTCGAATAATTTTTTTAATAAATCAAAAGGAGAAAATATACATTCGGCCTTAATTACGCTATTTAAAAAGGGAGCTTGGTTGGTTTCGCCCCACGCATCTGTTTCGTAAATCGATGAGCTTTGTATTATATTAATACCTACTTTTTCAATTTCTTCTTTGGCAAGAGTTATAAAATCTAACCGATTGCCCAAATTGCTGCCTAACTGTATAAAAGCTATATTTTTAATTCCGCTCATCATGATAAATTACCATTAATGTAAATCGCGGTAAACTTAATAAAAGATGAATGTAGTTTTGAATAAATAATTAAAAAACAAAATAAAATGAAGCAATTTTTTAAATATGTGTTAGCTACCATTGTTGGTATTTTACTAAGTTCTTTTTTGGTTTTTATCATTTTCATAGGCATTATCGGCTATGCAATCAGTTCGGCCGGAACGTCTGGAAAAGTAATAAATGTAAAAGAAAACTCGGTACTTCTCATTAAGTTAGATGAGATAATAAGTGACCGAACTGGAAACAATCCATTGGAAAATTTTGATTTTTCTACTTTTCAGGCCAATCCACAATTGGGGTTAAACGATATTCTTAAATATTTGGAAATGGCTGAAGATGATAGCAGAATAAAAGGTATAGCCATAGAAACCACCGGAATAGAGACGGGTATAGCAACTGTTGAAGAAATAAGAAATGCATTGAAAAAATTTAAGGAGCGTTCTGGAAAGTTTGTATATGCCTACAGTGAGGTGTACACTCAAAAGTCGTATTATTTGGCAAGTGTTGCCGATTCTGTTTTTTTGAATCCGGCCGGCATGATGGAGTTAAGAGGTTTGGCCTACCAAGGTATGTTTTTTAAAGGAGCATTAGAAAAATTAGAAGTAGAGGCTCAAATTATCCGTCATGGTAAGTTTAAAAGTGCGGTAGAACCCTTTATGCTTGATAAAATGAGTGCCGAAAACAAAGAACAAACTCGCAAGTATATGGGCTCTATTTGGAACCATTTGGTGGCCGGCATATCGGAAACAAGAAACATAAATGTAGAGCGAATAAACCAGTTAGCCGATAGCGTATTGGTACAATCGGCCGAAGATGCAGTAAAATATGAACTGATAGATCAGTTATGTTTCAGAGATCAATATTTGGCCATATTGCGTACAAAATTGGGTATCGAAAGCGAAAAAGATAAAATAAATTTTATAAGTCTTGCACGTTACACTCATGCCGATTTTCAGGAAACGAAACTAGAAAAAAAGCCTGAAATAGCTGTAATTTATGCATCAGGAGATATAATTAGTGGCAAGAGTGTTCAGGAAAGTATGGGTTCTGAAACTATTTCGGAAGCTATTAAAAAAGCCAGATTAGATGATAATGTAAAAGCTATTGTACTTCGTGTTAATTCACCCGGAGGGAGTGCTTTGGCTTCTGATGTAATGTGGAGAGAAGTGGTGCTTGCTAAGCAGGCTAAACCTGTGGTAGTATCTATGGGAGATGTAGCCGCATCGGGAGGATATTATATTTCTTGTGCCGCCAATAAAATTTTTGCAAGCCCAAATACCATTACCGGCTCCATAGGTGTTTTTGGAATGATTCCTAATATGCAGGGGATGTTTAAAAACAAACTTGGAATAACAACCGATACCGTAAATACAAATAAACATGCCGATATTCTTACGGTTTTTCGTCCACTCACAGCCGAAGAAAAAAACATTATTCAAATGAGTGTAGAAAAAATTTATGACGATTTTATTACCAAAGTGGCCGAAGGCAGAAATTTAACCAAGGAACAGGTAGATGAAGTTGGCCAAGGTAGGGTGTGGAGTGGAGAAGACGCTCTTAAAATTGGATTAGTTGACGAAATTGGAGGCTTAAGCGATGCGATATTGGCAGCCAAAGAACTGGCCGGCTTAGATGCTCACAGGGTAAAGGAATTTCCCGAGCTCCCCGATCCTTTCGAAGAATTAATGAAGGGACTTAGCGGCCAGGGAGAAGAAGTGCTTATTAGAAATTTTTTAGGAGAAGAATATATTTATTACAAGCAACTTAAAAATGTAAAAAAACAAAGAGGCATTATGGCCAAAATGCCCGAAGAGTTTGAAATTTATTAATGGGCAGAATAACTTATATCAATTAAGCCTCAATCAATGTTGAGGCTTAATTTGGTATAGAGGCTTTTTGTTATGTGGCATAATTTCTGTTTCTTTACAGTTCTAAAAAAAATAAAATGAAAAAAGTAATTTGGGTATTTCTTTTTGTAGCCGCATTGGCTGTTGTTTCTTGTGCCGGATCAAACGGACGTAAATGCAACGGAAAAAAAGGGGTAAAAACAAAAATGGGATTAATGTAAAATGAAACGAATCATTTTTTCTTATTTTTTCTTGTTATTTACCCTACTCTTTACGAATTGTAAAAACTCCGAAAAAAATAATTCTCAAGGTAAAGGGAATTCGTCCGAAGTGTCTTTTTCTGTCTTATCCGAAGGAAATAACGGAGGCTTTGAACAAGATACCCTATTATTAATAAGAGATGGCGAAGAAATGAAAGCCGGTTGGAAAAAATTATTCTCAAATTTTGTTGAACAACCCGATATGCCTTCGGTTAATTTTACAAACCAAATGGTGGTTATACTTTCCATGGGCGAAAAAAACAGCGGAGGGTATTCTATAGAAGTAAGCAAGGTAGTAGAGAAAGATCTTCAACTAGCGGTGTTTGCCAACTACATCTCTCCAGGTCAAAATTGCATAGTAGCCGAAGTTATTTCATATCCTTTTGTAGTGATTTCTATTCCCCAAAAAGATAAGTTAGTGGCCATTAGCAAAAACAATGTAATTTCTGAATGCAAGTAAATTTTATTCTCCGATTTTAAATGTTTTTTTAGCGATGGTGCTCACAAATTCTTTTAGATAAAAGGGTTCAAAGTAAGCAGTGTTTTCAAATTGTTGGGCAGTATATTTTTTTAATCCTTCATTTATTAAATACTTTGCAGAAGGTAGTAAGGAGTTAATAAATTTTGCATGCTTGTTTCTTAAAATCGGTTCGCACTTTCCTGTCGCATCACCCACAAAGTAAATTTTCTTGTTTTTCAATTCTTCGGAAAAAGAATTTTCAGAAATTATTTTTGCAGAAATGGCAGTCATTCTTTCTCCGAAAGAGTTATAAAATGCAGTGTACACCTCCATTCTGCGAGCATCGGTAAGTGGGCAAATTAAATCGTTTTCCGAAATTTTTACTGAGTTTAAAACAGCATAAGCAAGGGTTTGCAGCGAGTCGGCAGCAATAAGCGGAATATTCCATGCAAAACATAAACCCTTAGCTGCAGCAACCCCAATTCGTAATCCGGTGTACGAGCCGGGTCCCTTTCCCACTATTATAGCATCTGGCTTTTCAATAGGGTGTGTAGAAATTATTTCCTGAATAAAAGTATGGAGCCATTCGGCATGTTGGTATCCGTTGGCAATTTCTTTGATGGCAATAAGGTTATTGTTTTCGAATAATGCAACCGAGCAATTAATGGTAGAGGTTTCAATACAAAGAAAAAAAGCCATATTTATTTTATTTCTATTCCGGTTGTAAGAGTCTCTTTTTTTACAATTTCAATTTTATCATTGTGGTTAATCAATTTGCTTACTATCGAAAAAGGACCGGTTATTACCTCTTCTCCTTCTTTTAAACCCGAGGTTACCTGAATAAATTTATTGTCCTGTATCCCTGTTTGCACGTAAACTATTTTTGCCTTTCCTTCGGAAGAAATAAAAACGCACTCCTTCATTTTATTTTTTTCAAGGGGTACTTCTTTTTGGGTGGTATCCTCTCTTGTCGTTACGGCCTGTATCGGTACTGTAACGACATTTTTAACCGTTTGGGTGGTTATATCGGCAGTAGCCGACATTCCGGGGCGAAAAGGGGAAGAAATGCTGGTGTCGTTAACCAATTCTTTGTATGAAGAAGGCAATATGCGAATGCGAACATCAAAATTCGTTACTTGGTCGGTAGTAATACCTTGAACAGTGGCTGAATTAGCCAAACGGGTAACAATACCCAAAAAGGGTTTTCCCATAAAAGCATCAACCTCTATAATTGCGGTATCGTTTAAAGAAAGCCGAACAATATCGTTTTCGTTTACATTCACACTTACTTCCATTTTCGATAAATCGGCAATTCGCATAATTTCAGTGCCATCCATCATATTTGTGCCCACTACACGTTCTCCGGTTTTTTTGCTAAGAGAAGATACGGTTCCGTCAATGGGAGCGTAGATGGTTGTTTTGGTTAAATTTTCATTGGCTTCTTTCAGACTAGCTAATGCACTTTGTACATTATATTCGGCAGCAATTACGGTTTGTTCAGCTGCTTCTACCTCCGCTTTTGCCACTTCGTAAGAGGCCTGAATATTATCGAATTCGGCCTGAGAAATGGCTTGTTGTTCATACAACTTTTTGTTTCGGTTATAATTAAGTTCGTTGGTTAAAAACTGAGCTTTTGCCTGAGCAAGCCTTGCCTTAGAGTTTGCCAAATTAGCCTTGGTGGTGTTTAACGATGCAGTGGCTCTTTCGCTGGCCGACTGGTAGGTGTCGGGCCTGATGCGTATTAACAACTGCCCTTTTTTTACTTTATCGCCTTCTTGAACCGTAATTTCTATTATTTCGCCCGAAACATCGCTGCTTATTTTCACTTCGGTTTCGGGCTGTATTTTTCCGTTTGCCGATACAATTTCTGTAATGGAGCGAAGTGCGGCTTGTTCTACCGTTACCTGATGCTGTCTGCCGCCTTTACTACCCTTGGCAAGTGCAATAATAAGCACTACCAAAAAAACGATGGCAAGAAGTATATATAATTTCTTTTTTTTCATTCGTGGTTTTTCTTGTAGGTTAAATTAAAACTCTATAGGATTACCTGAGTAAAACTCTAATATTTTTATTTTAAAAAGCAAATCGTATTTGGCTTGCAACCATTCCGATTCGGATTTTATTAATTTATTTTTTGCATCGTTAAATTCTATAGCATTTATTACACCTTGTTCAAATCGGGAAGAGGCATAAGTAAAACTTTCTTTAAACGCAAGGTATGATTTGTTGCTTGCTTTGTATTTCTGAAACGCAGCTAAAACATCGGCATGTGCTGTTTGTACATTTTTTTGTAACTGTCGTTTAGTTTGTTCTAAGGCAAGTTCGTTTCCTTGCATGGTTAGTTTTGCTATGCCAATGTTGGTTTTGGTTGCCCAACCGTTAAAAATAGGAATCGTTAAAGTAAAACCTACCGAGCGGTTGATATTATCTCGCAACTGATCGTTAAACGATTTAGGTTGTGTTTGAAAGGTGTATTTGGGTTGATACACATAATCGCCAGAGCCTGTAAATCCTATTGTATCTGTGCCAGAGAGAGAAATGCCGGTAATTTCTTTCTGAAGCCCTGAATACCCCGAACCATAGTTGCCGCTTAAGGTAAGGCGAGGGCTCATTCCTCCTCTAGAGGCAGCCAATCTTTTTTTAGAAGCGTAGTATTTATATTCGGCACTTTTTATTTCGGGCATTTTTTCTAATGAGATTTCATAAATTCCTGCTGCAGTTTGTGGAGGCAGGTATGCTTCCATAGAATATACTTCCGGTTTTTCTAAGCGAATGGAGGTTGTAGGGTCAATTTCTATTAACTGTTTTAAGTTCAAGTAACTTAAATTTACTTGATTTTCGCTGTTTACTACCTGTAACTCTTCCATTGCCAATTGTGCTTCTATATCGAGCAGTGCCGATTTTGCTAGGCTGCCTGCATGGTATAGTTTTTCAATTCGGTTACGTTGTTGTAATGTAAGTGCAGCTTGTACAGAGACATTGGTAAATTGTTCTTCGGCAAAGATTACCTGCAAATAAGCCGAAGCTACCGCAATGGAAATATCATTTTTAGTTTTTTGTAAATCGAATTCGGAAGCTGTGTAAGCTAGTTTATTTTGTTGTATGGAGTGCACATTTTGCAGTCCGTTAAATAATACTAACTGCCCATTTAAGCCTAAGCTGTTAGAGCGAACTTGTTGGCTGGCAAATTGGTTAGTAAATGGGTCGATGGTTTGACCAAAATTGTAGGTATGCGTAGCAAACCCGTTTATGGTGGGGAGTGTGTTGGCATAACTTTGTTCCATGCTCCTCTTGGCCGATTCTTTATTGTATGCCGATTGTTTGATTTGTAAGTTATTTTTCAGAGCTTGCTCCACACACTGTTTTAATGTCCAAGTTTCTTGTGCCTGTACAGCTACAATATGAGTCAGTGATAACAGAAGTAAAAACAATGTTTTCATTAAAACAAAGTTATATTTCTTTTTAATACTTTCTTTAGCTTTGTACCAAAGGAGAATATTTCGGATAAAAGGTAAACGAGTAGAATTAACGGATGGAAGTGCTTACAGAAATAACCACAGGTAACGCTCAAATAAAAAAGTGTAGTAACGGAATGCTTATATTTAAGCATTTAGAGGGGATAAAGAGTTTGAATTTAAGCGATTTTGTTGAGAACTACGAAGGAATTTTACGTTTACAAAGCGGCTGTGTTTCCCCACTGCTTGGAAATGTTACTAACATTGAAGATGTGGAAAACGAAGCAAAAGCCTTTATGACGAAAACATTGCCTACTGTGGCGAATGCCTTGGCTTTTGTAAATGAGAAAACGAATACTGTAACCTCATTTGCTATCAATATGTACTTGTATTTACATCGGCCACAAATACCCGTAAAAGTTTTTTCATCGGAAGAAAAAGCACTAAAATGGCTCAATGGGTTCTTGTAGGAGCGTGTATTGACGATGTCGTTTTCTTTATCGGTTTTTTTATAAATAATTTATGCAAATTCACTTTTTGTTTCATCTAAGTCAAAAAAACAATCATGATATCCAGAAAAAAAACCATTGTACTCGTTGTTCTGTGTTCCATTGCAAGTCTTGGATTTACTTTTTTTATTGCTCAGAAAACGTACACCCCTCAAAAAACCTTGTTAATGTATAACCATTCTAAAACATATCTATCCGATTGGGCAAAGGTAGATTCGTTGGAACAGAAAGGATTAACCCGTTCTGCATTAGAGCAGGTTGAAAAGATATATGCCAAGGCAGTGAAAGAAAACATTCCGGCACAAGTAGCCAAATGCCTTATATATAAAATAAAATTCAACTCGTATATTGAAGAAGATTCTTTTGTAAAGGCAATATACGATGTGCAAAATGAAGCCGATAAATCGGCCTTTCCTTTGTGCAATATATTGCAATCGCTATTGGCTGAACTATATTGGAATTATTACCAGCAAAATATGTGGCAACTCCACGATCGAAGTCAGGTGGCCGATACAAAGCCAGATGACATCAGAACATGGGATGCCAAAACCTTAATTGACGCATCGATAAAAGCCTATTTAGAATCTCTTAAAAATACGGAGGACTTGCAACGTACACCTGCAGCCATTTTCGATGATATATTAATTGTGCAAAAAGAATCGAGATCGCTTCGTCCTTTTTTGTACGATTTTTTAGCACACCGTGCAGTAGATTTTTTTATGAACGAACAAGCTCGTATTACCACTCCGATATATGCTTTTCAGGTAGATAAACCCGAATATTTTTTACCCGCCAAAGAGTTCACTAAAATAAATATACAATCGGCCGATACGCTTTCTCTTAAGATTTATGCACTCACCATTTTGCAAAACATTATTGCCTCGCATTTAAACGATAAAGAACCCAATGCACTAATAGATGCCGATTTAAAAAGATTGCAGCTCGTAAGAAATCAGGCTGTTTTTCCCGAAAAAGACAGTTTGTATTTACAAGCCTTAGAAAACTTAGAAAAACAATTTGTATACCACGAAGCTTCTGCCGAGGTAACGTATAAAATAGCACAATATTATTATCAGTTAGGCTCTCAGTATAAACCTTTCGAGGCTGATACCTTTAAGTGGTACACCAAAAAGGCACTCGAAATTTGTAACCAAACCAGTCAAAAGTTTCCGAAATCGTTTGGTGCTAAACAATGCAGTTCACTCAAAGAAACCATTTTTCAAAAAAGCCTTTCTTTTCAGGTTGAATTTGCAAACCCTTCCAATACCTTTTTAAAGGCTAGCCTTACTTACAAAAACGTAAAAAAGGTATGGTGTAAAATTATAAAGGTAGATTGGGAAGATTATTACAAAAACAACGAAAACCGTTACGGAGAAAAGTTGATACAATATTTCAATTCGTTTAAAACCAAAAATGAGTGGATGGTAGAATTACCCGATGATGGAGATTTTCAACAACACATTACCGAACTTAAAATAGATTCATTGCCTTTAGGACACTACGTATTGCTGGTTTCTGACAATAGCCAGTTTACATTCAAAAACCACGCAGTAGCCTATTCGCCTTTTTGGGTAAGCGACTTAGCTTATGTTACCAAACGAATGGATAACGGCAAGTACGAGTTTTTTGTAATGAATCGTACTCAAGGAAATCCTTTAAAAGATGTAGAAGCCCAATTGTACTACGAAAAATATAATTATACCTCACGCAAATACGAGTGGAAAAAATTAAATACTTATAAAACCAATGAGAAAGGCTCTTTTAAAGTAGAACCCTTCGAAGAATACAGTACTTTTTATCTAGACTTAAAATACAAAAACGATCGGTTGAACACAAACGACAGCTACTATCAATACAAACCATACCGTTACAATTACACCGAAACCAAAACCTTTTTTTATACCGACAGAGCCATTTACCGACCCGGGCAAACCGTGTATTTTAAAGGAATAGTACTTGAAAATAATCCGGAGTTGAATTCAAATAAAATAAAAACAAAACACACCTCACTAGTTACTTTTTACGATGTAAATAATCAAAAAATAGAAGACGTATCGCTTACCACCAATGAATACGGCACATTTAGCGGTTCGTTTACAGCCCCAAGCAGTGGGCTTAATGGCAATATGTACATTTCCGATGGGTACGGTTCTGTTTATATTTCGGTAGAAGAATATAAACGACCCACCTTTGAGGTGCTTTTCGAACCGGTAAAAGGGCAGTTTAGACTAAACGAAAAAATTAAAGTAAAAGGAAAGGCGGTAACATACGCAGGCTCCAATCTTGATAATTCAGAGGTGCAATTTCGGGTTACCCGAAACACAAGTTTTCCGTACTGGAGTTATTACCGTTGGGGATATTATCCCCCGTCACCCGCTACCGAAGTGGTAAATGGCATTGTAAAAACCAACGATAACGGAGAATTTGAAATAGAATTTACTGCATTACCCGATAAAAGTGTTGGTAAAAAATATTACCCCACCTTTGCTTACACGGTGCTGGCTACGGTTACCGATATCAATGGAGAAACACATGAATCTTCAACAACCGTTTCGGTAGGTTATAATGCTATGACGCTCTTTTCCGATGTAAAAGATAAAATAGAAAAAGAGGTAGCTACTTCTGTTATGGTTCATTCTTTAAATCTTAACGGACAACCCGTTCCGGCAAAAGGTAAGTTAACTATTTGGAAGTTGAAAGAACCCACAAAAGTATTTAGAAGTCGCTTGGTAAAACGCCCCGATAAACATATCTTGACACAAAAAGAATATGATGATTCTTTTCCAACCGATTTGTATGCAGATGAGTTAAACAAATTCAAATGGGAAAAATCTAAACAAGTTTTCGAAACATTATTTAATACAGACACAACCGTTAAAAAGAATAAAATACTTCTAAAAGAAATTCATCAATGGCAAGAGGGAGAATATGTAGCAGAGTTTACTGCTACCGATAGTTTTAACGAAGAAGTAAAAGAGATAAAATATTTTTCACTTTACTCCACCGCTTCAAGCCAAAGCATCGCAAACAATTTATGGTGGATACATGAACAAAAAACTACCTGCGAACCGGGAGAAAAAGCTCAAATTGTTATTTCATCGGCTGCCGAAAA
Source organism: Flavobacteriales bacterium (assembly GCA_013359255.1). Lineage (GTDB taxonomy): Bacteria > Bacteroidota > Bacteroidia > Flavobacteriales_E > Vicingaceae > BCD5. The sequence continues at coordinate 209,974 of JABWCF010000003.1, read as the reverse complement.
CGTAAGCGTATTGGTAGAAACAGAACACGATGAAACCACTCAAACCAGCACTTTCATAAAATTAAATAATAATAAATCGTTGTTGCAATTTCCGATAGAAGAGAAACACAGAGGGGGTTTTGTGGTGCATATTTCAATGGTAAAATACGGAAGAATTTTTACGAACTCAATTCCTATTCATGTGCCGTTTACCAATAAGCAACTCGATTTGGAATTTTCTACTTTCAGAAATAAACTATATCCGGGGCAAAAAGAAGAATGGAAAATTACGGTGAAAGATAAAAAGGGCGATAAAGTAGCTGCCGAATTATTAGCCGGTATGTACGATGCCTCTTTAGACGCATTTAAGCCTCACTATTGGAGTTTTGATATTTACCAACATTATTATGCCAAACATTATTGGCAAAGCAATAAGGCTTTTGGAAACGGTTCTTCACAATTATACCAACACGATTGGAATACCTATGCCGGCCATTACGAGCACTCGTACGATTATATTAATTGGTTTGGTTTTTATATGAATAGATATAACTACAGATATTCCAAATCTTCCATGCCCAGAGGCGGTGTAATGGGAGATGACATGATGAGAGAAGAAGCCGAACAAGCCGAACAAGCACCACCGGTTGCAAGCAAATCTAAAAAAAGCGAAGATAAAGAGAGCAGCGGAAAAGATGCCAATATCCCTTTAGAAGAAACAACAACCGAAAGCCTAAGCTTGGCAAAAGAAAAGAACAAACCCTCGGAACCCGTGAGTGTGCGTACCAACTTAAACGAAACAGCCTTTTTCTTTCCGCATTTAACCACCAACGAAAAAGGCGAAACGCAATTTACCTTTACGGTTCCCGAAGCATTAACGCGTTGGAAAGTGATGGCGATGGCCCATACCAAAGAGTTGAAATACGGTTTTGGATTTAATGAAACAGTAACACAAAAAGAACTGATGGTGTTCCCTAATTTACCACGCTTTTTTCGCGAAAGCGATGGAATGGTGCTTTCAGCAAAAATCTCAAACCTTGCGGCAGAAAATATAGAGGGAGAGGCTGAAATTGTTTTTACTCATCCGGAAAACGGAGAAATTATTTCAGATAAATTTTTAAAAGAAAAAGCAAGCAAAAAATTTAAAACCGAAAAAGGAAAAAGTACCGTAGTAAGCTGGGAAATATTCATTCCTGAAGGCTACGGAACGGTGGCTTGTAAAGTAGTAGCCAAAGCCGGCAAATTCAGTGATGGAGAAGAACGAATGGTGCCCATATTAACCAACCGTATGTTGGTTACCGAAAGTATGCCATTGCCCATACGTGGAAAACAAACCAAAGATTTTGTATTTAAAAAACTTTCCGAAGCGGAAAAATCAAGTACCCTAACACATCATAAACTTACCCTAGAGTTTACATCAAATCCTGCATGGTACGCAATACAAGCACTTCCGTACATGATGGAGTATCCTTACGAGTGTGCCGAACAAACTTTTAGTAGGTACTATGCAAATTCTATTGGCTCGCATATAGTAAATTCCAGTCCGAAAGTAAAAACAGTTTTTGAAAGTTGGAAAAGCAAATCGCCCGAAGCTTTTCTTTCAAACCTTAGCAAAAACGAAGAATTAAAATCGTTGGTATTGCAGGAAACGCCATGGGTACTCGAAGCCAACAACGAATCCGAACGTAAAAAAAGAGTAGCCCTGCTTTTCGATTTAAACAAAATGAGCGATGAACTTGGACGGGCTCTTAAAAAACTTCAGGATTTACAAACGCCTAACGGTGGGTGGACATGGTTTAAAGGAATGCCCGATAATCGCTACATTACTCAACATATTGTTACCGGTTTTGGGCACCTCGATAAATTAGGTGTAAAAAATTTAAGAGAAGATAATACTACTTTTCAAATGGTGTTAGATGGCGTAAAATATCTGGATAACCGTATTCGCGAAGATTTTGAACAAACCAAAAAATACAACAAAAATTACCTTAACGAAGACCATTTGGGTTATACACAAATACAGTATTTATACGCCCGCAGCTATTTTTTGGGCGATACCGAAATTTCTTCACGCAACAAAGAAGCCGTAGATTATTATAAAAAACAAGCCGAAAAATACTGGATCAACAAAAGCAGGTATATGCAAGGAATGTTGGCATTGGCTCTGCATCGTTGGAAAAATAAAACCGTTTCGGCCGATATTATAAAATCTCTTAAAGAAAACGCCATGTACCACGAGGAATTAGGCATGTATTGGAAAGAAGTAAGTTACGGATATTATTGGTATCAGGCACCTATTGAAACACAAGCACTCTTAATTGAGGCGTTTGATGAGGTAGCGGGAGATAAAGAATCGGTAGAAGCAATGAAAGTATGGTTACTTAAAAACAAACAAACCAACGATTGGAAAACCACCAAAGCCACCACCGAAGCATGTTATGCATTGTTACTGAAAGGCACCGACTGGCTTGCCCAGTCAACCCCTGTTGAAATAACCATTGGCGGATTAAAAATAGATCCATCTAAAATGGAAAATGTAAAAGTAGAAGCCGGTACCGGATACTTTAAAACCTCATGGGCAGGCAGCGAAATAAACTATTCTATGGCTAATGTGAAAGTAACTAAAAAAGATGATGGTGTAGCCTGGGGAGCCTTGTATTGGCAATATTTCGAAGATTTAGACAAAATTACACCACATGAAACGCCATTAAAACTGAACAAAAAATTATTTCTGCAACAAAATACTGATGCAGGTCCTGTTATTAAAGCCATTGATAAAAATGTGCAGCTAAAACCGGGCGATAAAATAATGGTAAGAGTGGAGTTGCGGGTGGATAGAGATATGGAATATGTACACATGAAAGACATGCGTGCCTCTGGACTAGAACCCATCAATGTGTTATCGGGTTACCGATACAGCCACGGATTGGGCTATTACGAAAGCACCAAAGATGCTTCTACGAATTTCTTTTTCGATTTTTTACCCAAAGGAACTTATGTGTTTGAATACCCGCTTAGAGTAAATATTCCGGGTGATTTTTCTAATGGTATTACAAGTATTCAATGCATGTATGCTCCCGAATTTACTTCACATTCAGAAGGTGTTCGCATAAAGGTTTTAAAATAAGGATAGTACAATTAAAAGGAAATTCTATATTTGTAATTAAATTTTTTACAAATGAAAAAGTTATTAATAGCATTGTTGTTTTTGCCTGCATTGTTTGTTGTTCCTTCTTGTGGTGGTGGAGATGAAACACCGGTTGAAGATTCTTCGGCCATGTTGATGCCCAACCATGCTTGGCTAAATCTTTCTAAATATGGAATGGAAGTAAGTATTCAGGTTCCCGATTCTACTGTGGGCTTAATGGAAGTGGTACACACCAATTCCGGTGCGATAGAAATTACCGTAGGAAAGAATTTTGGAATAGCCGTTTTGTTTGGCGAAGGCAATATTGCCCTCTTAAAAGAAGACCTTACCTCAGATGCAGTTTTTAAAAGCGAAATTTTAATAGATGAGCCGGGGGCTCTGTTGTACAGTCGCTCTATACCCGATACCGAAATAGAAGTGCAACATCATTTCTTCTATACTACCAATATTAATAATGCCATTTACGAAGTAAAAACTCTCGAAATGGAAACATACGGAAAAAAAGTGGTTGAAGATATGCTGAAAGCGGCTAAAACACTTAAAGCAAACGAGGTTCGTCTACCGGTTTAGTGAGTAAATGGAAAAAGAATGCTACATACCTTCTCGATACACCCTCATGCTTCGGGCTACTCGAAGTAACAGAGGATGATAAAAACCTTCGCTCAGATTCCGAAACAAGTTCCGAATAACCTTCTTTCTTCTCGCATTGCGTCATGCTGAACTTGTTTCAGCATCTTTCTTTTTCGTCATTGCGAGCGAAGCGAAGCCATCTTTTTAATATGAAGCAAGAATGAAAAGATTACTTCGGCACTGCGTACCTCGTAATGACGATAAAAACTCCTTTCCCCTTTCATCTTACCAATGTTAAGAAACCTTTTTCTTTTTTTAGTTCTTCTTCTTTTGTGGTGTAGCTAACAAGATAAAAATACGTGCCGGCACTTGCGGGCAGGCCGGTGTTGCTATGCTCATTCCAACTAAGGTGTAGCTCGTGTTGGGTGCTATCGGCAAAAACTTCTTGTTGCCAAAGCAGGCTGCCCCAACGGTTATACACGGCTGCACTTAATTGTTGTGTGCCATTTGCTTTTACCTGCCATGTATCGTTTAACCCATCGGCATTGGGGGTAAATATGTTGGGTATATGCAAGTAAAAAGTATCTGTGGGGTTTAGGGTATCCTCACATAAGTAAACGCTTACATCGTCTATGTAGTAGTAGGAAAAGTAATATTCTCTCTCTAACTTTTTTTTATTGGTATTAATGTTTGTATCAAAATTTCCGATAGTAATAAATTGTTCTCCTCCTTCCGCAATATACTCCCCTGAAATGAGTACCAAGTTTTCTTTGTCTTCAATAATATTTGTTTCAGAATTTTTTATTTGTGGTATAACATTAATATTAACGTAGATTGCAGAAGAATACAATAAACTGTCAAGCGAAAAATAGACTCCTATGTTACTCACAGCATACCCACATGGGTCGGCTAGACTCACATAAAAAGAAATACAATATTCTTTGCCTTTTTGCAAAGGATTTAATAACTTACATTCAATATATTCTCTAGAATAAGTAGTATCCGTTAGAGTAGATAGGAAGTATACACGAATACCAACATAAGCATTACCTGTTCTTGGAAATTGAAAACCGACACCATTCAAGGGTGTACTTACTGCATTATTAATTGCACAACTATTAAAGTACTCACTACTACATGAATTTATAACATTTCCATAAATAACATTTGGCTGAAACCATGGAGTTGCATAATGTAATTGAGCTGCGTTATCAGGGCAATTAGTATAAATTTCAAAGCTGCTATTTGGCACTAAATTTTGCTGAGCATTTGTATAATAAAACAAAATCATCAATAATATAGACAAACAAAATTTCATCTTATTTATAAAATAAAGAGAGTATCAATTAATACTCTCTTTTAAAACTACCTATTTATTAATATTTTTCTATTGTACACAGTATTGCCCGTTCTTATTTTTATGCTATACATACCCATGGGTAAATGACCAACACTAACTTCAAAGAAACCGATCTTGTTAGTTTTTTCAATTAATAATCTTCCTGTCATATCATAAATAAAAACATTTAACCCAGTTTCTGTGCTATCATGTGCTTTAATGTATAAGATATCATCGGTAGGATTAGGATATATTTCAAAAATAGATTTTTCATTTATGGATCTTTTCTCATCTTGCTGCATAAATCTTCCATTATTCTCTATGCTGTATTCCGTTTCACAAACATTCAAATAATCCGTACTATCGTAAGGTGCAACTAACACTCTGGCATCATACACGGCTGTACCTTCTGTATAGGGGCACTCGGCTGCTATACCTTGCAATATGCTTAGTTGTTGCGAAGTAAGCAAGGTAGTGCCTGCAAAAGCCATATCTAATAAAATACTGTTTACGGCTTTTGCCCGGTCCTCTGTGTTCAGTAAAGGGCTTACTGCACTATTCGTGGTTTTTGCACTTTGCAGCAGGTTCAAATTATTATTTAAAGCAGGGTTTGTGGCTATGGTTTTTACACTATCTAACAAACCGGTATTTTCGTAGTTTATGGTATAGTCGAAGTTTGTAAAAGTGGTATCGCTTTGCAGCAATGCGGTATCTAAGCGTAATTCCCTGTATAAATTATGTCGGCTATGCCAACGATTTTCGGGTCCGGAATAGGTAAGTTGGTCTTTGGCAACCTGCAACAGTAAATTGGGTGGTGGGGTAATAGCCGGACAAATAGGCCCAAATTGGGAACCTGTGGTTGAAGTACAAGCAACTGCAATTGATATAGGAATAATATTATTATTAGAAGGAACAAAGAATGAAGGAGAATTTCTGTAAAAGATAGGAGAAAAAGTCCCATCAGAAAGCCCTGAAGTTAAAGTATGATTCGTAAAATTGGTCATCCATCGGTTGTTGCTGGGCATCCCGGGAGCCCCCTGCTGCCCTATAATACCTCCGTTGTTTAGCCATATACCTGTAGGCAGGTTGGTAAATTTATTACCTACCACCCTGCTTACCATGGGGTCCGTTGCATTGTATAGCATAGCCCAGATTTTTAATATCATTACCACAAATATTGCTGGCCGGGCTAAGACTGGTATAAATACCCCCTGCATTGCTTGCATTAGTGGGTGGCGTACATTGTATGTTGTTTGCCGAAATTTCGGTTTTCAGGCAATTGCTGACATCAATACCTCTGGCTAATAAGAGTCCTAATTTTTTAACTTGTATGGTATTATTATCTATTTTGGTTTCTTCCATACCTGTAAGCCAAATGCCCCTAGTAACCCCCTTAATGGTATTGGCAAAAATTTGGGTACGGTTGGGGTTGGGCGATCCACCCATTTCTTCGGCACGTATGCCAATAGCACCTGTATTTAAATTGCTTTGTATGGTGTTGCTGTAAATAGAACTTTTGCATAAAAAGTTGCGGTAGGAGTATATGGCAGTGCCGTTATTCTGAAAAGTGTTTTTAAAGATATTTACATTTGAGGTAAATACCAAATTATCGAAAAATTGATAATAAATGCCACTTGTTGTAATGGTTTTAAAGGTATTATAGCTTATTTTCAGGTTAGTGGCAGCACGGGCCGTTATACCGTTTTTGCAGTTGAAAAAAGTGTTGGCTTTGTTGCCTTGTCCTCCAATTTCGGCATAGGGCAGTGGGGTAAACAGCAACTGGGTGCGTCCGGCAATGTTTATGGCTGCAATAGCCGCTTCCGAAAGGGAGTTTTGTATGTTAGAAAACGAGTTTCCAAAAACATATACAATGCTTTCTATGCTGTTTATGCCTATGTTCATATTGGAAAAAGTATTGTTTAATCCTATGATAAAACCACCCATGGCATTGGTGGTGTAAACCTTATTTAAGTGAATGCCAATGTTTGTACGTAAACCGTAAAAAGGTTGTTTCAGTGGAGCATTGCCAATAAACTGGTTATTTTCAATAGTGCTTATAATAGGTTGGTTGTAGGGTTCTACCTGTACGCAAACTCTGTTTAGTTTAAAGGTGTTACCGTTTAAAAACATTTCGCCTCCATTATCGCTCCAAACGGTATGTTGGGCATCCATAAAAAGGCAGTTGTATGCGGTAAGTTTACTGTTGGCATTAGGTATAAAAATGCGTTCCCACATTTTATCGGAACAGGCTTTCAGAGTACATTGCCTCATTTCCAAATGATTTCCGCTGCCAATAATTATTTCGGCATTTTCGCTCAGGTAAATGTTTGGGATTTGAACAAACTTAAAATAGGGTACATCAATGGTAAAGGTGCCGTTGATAGTAAGGTATGCCGAGCTTTGGTCGAATGTAGGCGGAGTAAATGTGCTAAAAAAGCCAGGGTAATTGGCAATAAGCCAGGAGGCAGTTTGGTTTATCAGGTTAATGGTCATGCCGGGTTCGGGACTTTCTTTTACACAACATTCGTTCACATAAAAAGTACCTGTATTGTTACAGCCGTTGAGGTCGGTAAGGGTAACGCTAATCCAACCACCGGCATTGTTCCAGATAATATCGGCACATTGCCCGTTGGGGGTAGGTGTAACGCTAAGTGCATTGGGAGCAGACCACGCATAAGTATAATTGGGATTAAAATTATTGATGCACCAGGTAAAAGAGGTATCGCAGCTTGGGTTGGGTCCGGTAATAACAGGAGCCGGAGGCAAGGGGTTTACATACACCGTAACACTTGCCGTTCCAATGCAACCGTAAGCATCGGTAACTGTAACGGTGTAGGTGGTGGTAACGGTGGGCGAAACAGTAATGCTAGATGTAAATTGTGGAGGTATGGTGTTCCAAGAATAATTATAGCTTGGTGTTCCTCCTGTAACGAGGGGTGCTTGTATGGTAACGCTTTGCCCTTCGCAAATGGTGTAAGGGCCATCGAGTTGTACTGTAAGAGTAGGAATGACAGTAACTGTAACGGTAGATGACACCGTACAAGCACCATCGGGAGTAGTGATGGTAAGAGTATAGGTGGTGGTTTGAGATGGCGAAGCCATGGGATTGGGCACATTAGCGTTTGATAAGCCTGTAGCAGGACTCCATGAGTAGGTTGCTCCGGGAATAACACAAGGTGGACCTATTTGAATAGGGACATCACAAACTAAGTTTACGTTCGGTCCGGCATCGTCTAATCGGGTAATGCTAATATCATCCACATTCGTCCAAGTTTGAGCATTCCAGTTATTCTGTGGAAAAATTATTAATTGATTCCAGTTGGGATCGTTGGGTGTAAAACAAGCCCCATAGATAGTCCAGTTTGTAGTATAAGGTAATAAACCGGTAGTAGAAATAACCTGAGAACCACCCGGTATAAAAATTGGTATTGAGCCACCTCCAAAAGGCAATAGAGTTTGGTTTGCATCCGTAAGCATAAAAGTTAAGTTTGCCATAGAAATAGGTTGTCCACCATTAACATAAGCCTAGCTTTATAGGAGAGCCAATAAGACACTCCCATTGAAATATTTAAAGGAGCTGAAATGGCTTCTCCTTCATCATCATTAGCCCACATAGCTGCATAGCGAGGTGGCGTGGAAGGTAAAGCCAAATGAACCTGAGGACTACCCCAAGCTGTTTCCCAGTAACAAATACTACCCGGGGTTGGAATACCATTATTCGTCCAAGTTGAAAAGGGATCTCCCAAAAAATATGTGTAAACAAATGCATAATCAAAACTTCCGTTTGCTAAAATATTTTCGCACACTCCGGGAGCAGGGCAAGGCGGGTTTCCGGGTATCAAGGAGGGGTATGTAGTGCAAATATCAATGGCTTCATCGCCCATTCCGATAGTTTTATAAAGTGCTATATAATAGGTTTGTCCGGGGCTCAAGTTGCTAATGCTCACAGTAAAACTACTGTCCACATCGAGTTGTGAGGGATAAAATGTTTGAATAAATTGCAAATTAGTGCAGTTGCCGGTATATACCGTAACGCTATCTATGTAGGCTACCGAAAGATTATTATTAGCTGCCAGTTTTATAATTGTTTGATTCGAAAAAGAATTAAATTGTGTCCATTTTTCGGTTTGTCCGGGCTCAAAATTTTGAGAGGTAAAATGGCAAACGCTGTCAACGGAAAGGATTACTGCCGTTTGGCAAGAGTTGTTGTTTTGTGCATGGAGCATGCTGGTAACATTAACGAATACCGCAACTATAGTCGTTTTTAATACTCTAAAAATGGGGGGGGGTAAATGCTTCATAATGAGTATTTTATAAATGTATGGTACAAAGATAGTAAAAAAGAACAGTTATTCTATAAACAAAAAGGAATTTATATTGTAGAGTTGGTGTTGTGTAACAAAAAAGCGGTTTTATTAAAAACCGCTTTTTTTATTCATTCAAACAAAAACAAAATTTATTCAGCTAGTACAATAATTTTATTACTCAACACTTCAACTACTCCACCGTTTATATCGAAAAATAATTCTTTATTTCCGGAACTCTCTACTACTTTTATTTTTCCATTTTTAAGGGTAGAAATAATGGGGGCATGATTATTTAAAATGCCAAAAGAACCATTTACTCCCGGAAAAACGGCTGAATTAATTTCACCGCTGTAAATTTTAGCATCAGGGCTTATAATTTCTAAGAACATGGTTTTTTTAATTAATGGGTTTCGCGAAGCATTTTTTCACCGGCTTCAATTACATCTTCTATGGTTCCTTTAAGGTTAAAAGCTGCTTCGGGGTATTTATCAACTTCTCCGTCCATAATCATATTAAAGCCTTTAATGGTATCATTTATGTCCACTAATACTCCTGGAATACCTGTAAATTGCTCGGCCACATGGAACGGTTGAGATAAGAAACGTTGTACCCTTCTGGCACGGTGTACCACCAGTTTATCTTCTTCCGAAAGCTCGTCCATTCCTAAAATGGCAATAATATCTTGCAGTTCTTTATATCGTTGTAATGTTTCTTTAACACGTTGGGTGCATTTATAATGTTCTTCACCCACAATGGCAGGAGTTAAAATGCGAGAAGTAGAATCTAACGGATCAACGGCAGGGTAAATACCAAGTTCTGCAATTTTTCTGGATAATACAGTAGTTGCGTCTAAGTGAGCAAATGTGGTAGCCGGAGCAGGATCGGTAAGGTCATCGGCAGGAACGTAAACAGCCTGAACCGAAGTGATAGAGCCTCTTTTTGTAGAGGTAATTCTTTCTTGCATGGCACCCATTTCGGTAGCTAATGTAGGTTGATAACCTACTGCCGAAGGCATACGACCAAGCAGTGCCGACACTTCGGAACCTGCTTGTGTAAAACGGAAAATATTATCGATAAAGAAGAGAATGTCTTTACCTTGTCCTTGTCCATCGCCATCGCGGTAGTATTCGGCTAGTGTTAAACCCGATAGGGCTACACGGGCACGTGCACCGGGAGGCTCGTTCATTTGTCCGAAAACGAATGTGGCTTTCGATTCTTTTAGTTCATCGGTGTTTACCTTAGAAAGATCCCACCCGCCATTTTCCATGGAGTGCATAAACTCTTCGCCATATTTAATAATGCCCGATTCGAGCATTTCTCTGAGTAAATCGTTTCCTTCGCGGGTGCGTTCTCCAACACCGGCAAATACGGAAAGTCCGCCATGCCCTTTGGCTATATTGTTAATGAGTTCTTGAATAAGCACCGTTTTGCCTACACCGGCACCGCCAAACAAACCAATTTTACCTCCTTTTGAGTAGGGTTCAATAAGGTCTATTACTTTTATTCCGGTATATAATATTTCCGAAGAGGTAGAAAGATCTTCGAACTTAGGAGCCTCTCGGTGAATCGGCAAACCTTTGTGGTGTTCAATTTTTCCAATGCCGTCAATGTCTTGGCCAATTACGTTAAATACACGACCTTTAATTTGTTCTCCGGTAGGCATTTGAATGGGCGAACCTTTTGGGGTAACTTCCATGCCTCTGCAGAGTCCGTCTGTAGAGTCCATGGCAATGGCACGAATAGTATCTTCTCCAACATGTTGCTGACATTCCAAAACCACCTTTTGGCCGTTTTCTCTTGATACTTCAAGTGCATCTAAAATATTTGGTAATGTAGAGTTTTCAAGATCGAATCGGATGTCAACTACAGGGCCGATAATTTGTGTTATTTTTCCAACTTTTTGAGACATAGTTTTATATACTTTAATGTTAACTTTTTATACACAGAATTTCGGCTGCGAAAGTACCTTTTTTTAAATAAAAACATACCTTTTTGTTGATAATTTATTTTACTACTTTTGGCCATTGTAAGCGGTAGTGTAAAACCTTGCTTTAGTCGTGGGTTTTTCTAAAATGGTCGAAAAAGTGAAAGTGTACAGAAATATTTCGGAGGTTGGATTTATTGAAAATGCGGTTGTAACCACTGGCACTTTTGATGGTGTTCATTTGGGGCATCAAAAAATTATTCATCGCTTAAATGAGGTAGCTGAGAGTGTTTCCGGGCAAAGTGTGGTGTTTACTTTTTTTCCGCACCCGAGAATGGTGCTTTATCCCGATGATTATAGTTTGCAACTGCTAAGTAGTTTAGAAGAAAAAATAGGGCTGCTCGAGAAAGCAGGCGTTCAGCATTTAATCATTCACCCTTTCGATAAGGCTTTTTCTAAACTTAGCTCTATAGAATTTGTGAGAGATGTTTTGGTAAACAAATTAAGAGTAAAGAAATTGGTTATTGGATATAACCATCAGTTTGGCCGAAATAGAGAGGGTACCTATAAACATTTAAAAGAGTTTAGCCCGGTGTATGGTTTTGAGGTAGAAGAAATTTCGGCAGAAGATGTAGCAAATGTGAATATAAGTTCTACCAAAATAAGAGAGGCTCTAAACAAAGGAGAGGTAAAAACAGCTTCCGCTTTTTTAGGAAGGCCATATGAATTGAACGGGGTGGTGGTAGGAGGAAATAAGTTGGGGCGTACCATGGGTTTTCCTACAGCCAATATTTTTGTGAGTGATAAGCATAAAATGGTTCCGGCCGATGGAGTTTATGCTGTTCGTGTTCTTTTAGAAAATGGGCAGTATAAAGGTATGTTGAACATTGGTTTTAGCCCTACGGTTCAATTTTCCGAGAAGAAAATAGAAGTGCATTTATTCAACTTTAGTGGAGATATTTACAACAAAAAAATAAAAGTGGAGTTTATAGAGAAATTAAGAGATGAAAAAGATTTTGGAAGCGTAGAAAAATTAAAAGAACAATTAAAAAAAGACGCAGTAATTGCACAAAAAATTTAATAAATAAAGAGGTGAAATACTTTTTTCTTTTTTCGTTCTTTTTTCCGTTACTTTCAGCATCGGTTTTTGGTCAGTTGCTATCACCGAATCAGTTGGATACTGTAAAAAAGTACACCAATATACAGGCTGCTCTTAAAGTGGATAGTTTGCAGGTATATAAGCTCGATTTTAAAAATAAAAATCTTAGAGAGCTTCCCGGAGAAATAACCAAGTTTAAAAATTTGCAATATTTAGATATTAGTAAAAATCATTTTAAAAAATTTCCCGAGATTATTTGTCAGTTAGAAAATCTGCAAGTACTTTATGTTTCGAGAAATAAATTCGACTCTTTGCCCGATTGCATTTGTAATTTAAAAAATTTATGGAAGCTTGATTTAAACAATACCAATGTGTACGAGTTGCCCAAAAACATTGATAAACTAAAGAATTTATACACCTTAGATTTATGGGGAACCCACATAGCTGATTTTCCCGACAATATTCAGTATTTAAAAGAAACACTTAAATTCATTGATTTAAGAGTGGTTGCTATAAACGAAAAAGAACAAGTGCGACTAAAAAGCTTGTTGCCTAACACTACCATTTATTTTTCGAAAAGTTGTAACTGCGGCTACTAAATGCCCGATTTTATTTGTTCTTTTACAGCAGCCATTTCATCTAAAAAATCCACATGTCTTTCTGCTTTATTTCCAATTACAATTACATCAGCTCCTGCATTGTAAATTGTAAAAGCACATTCGGCTGTTCTAATTCCACCTCCAACAAATAAAGGAATAGAAATGGTTTTTTTTACAGCCGAAATCATATCGGTAGGAACCGTACTGTTAGCCCCGCTTCCTGCGTCCATATAAATTAATTTCAAGCCCAAGTATTCTCCTGCCAGTGCGGTGGCACAAGCTACATCTTTTTTGTTCCGGGGTATAGGCAAGGAGGCACTAAGGTAAATGGCTGTGGTAAGTTGCCCGCTTTCTATTAACATATATCCCGTTGGTATGGTTTCTAAATTTATTTTTTGAATATGTGGAGCAGCCGCAACATGTTGCCCGATTAATAATTCGGCATTCCTTCCGGAGATTAGCGAGAGAAATAAAATAGCATCGGCTTCTTCAGAAATTTGCAGGTTATTTCCCGGAAAAATAATAACAGGCTTCTGAGTAAATTCTTTTATTAAAGAAATGGTTTTAGAAAAATCACCACGGGTTATTAAGCTTCCTCCAACCAAGAAAAAATCAATAAAATGTTGTTTTGCAAAAAGGGTTTCAAGATGTTTGGTTGAGCATTTATCGGGGTCTATTAAAACAGCGAGTTGTTTTTTACCCTGTTTCGTTTTTGTTGAAATAGTATCGAAAATACTTGTTGTCATTATAAAAAAAATATTATCCAAGAGTGTATGCTACTGCACAATTCTCAAATTTTTGTAAATGTAAGCGTATGTTTTTATTTTCTCCCTTCCCCTTGCTAAATATTACAGAAGCCTCCCTTTTATTTTCATTAAATAACATTTTTTTTATACCGATATGTTCTTTGAAATTCACATTCCCTTTGGCATACCATTTAAAAACACTTTCTTTAATACACCACGCGAGTGTGAAAGCTTCGTTTTGATTGCCACCCATGTTTTCAAGCAATTTGATTTCTTCGGGACATAAAAACTTGTTTTTTATTTTTTCTGCCTTATGGCTTACAATCTCTGCATCTACTCCGCACACAATATTGCTAATTAAAACAACGGAAAAATGGGTGTTATGCGAAATAGAAATATGCAGAGTTGAATTTAAAATTTCCGGTTTTCCATTCTCTGTATATGTTATTTTACTATGTAATCCGGGGTGTATCTTTTCGATAAGTAAAGCAGTACAAATTTTTTGAAGTTTTACAGGAGGATATTTGATAAACTCGAATTTGGAAAACAAATGACTGTTTACACCTGTGTCTAGTTCCGATAAGGACTCGGAAATTTTCCAAATACCAAGAGTAGAAAAAGGACTTGGTTTACTAACAAAAAAAATAGGCATAATTAAATTCAATAATACTGCTAAATAATGTAATTTTGATTTTCTTAAAAAATATACCCAACATCATGAACGATAAAAACACTCAAGTGAAAAAACTACCATACAAAGTTAAAGACATTTCTTTGGCCGAATGGGGCAGAAAAGAAATAAAATTAGCCGAAGCCGAAATGCCAGGTTTAATAGCCATTCGCGAAGAATATGGAAATACAAAACCATTAAAAGGAGCTCGCATTGCCGGTTGTTTACACATGACTATTCAAACGGCAGTACTTATAGAAACACTTACACATCTCGGAGCAGAAGTAAGTTGGTCTTCGTGTAACATATTTTCTACACAAGATCAGGCCGCTGCAGCTATTGCTGCTACGAGAGTTCCTGTTTTTGCATGGAAAGGAATGAACGAAGAAGAATTTAACTGGTGTATAGAGCAAACTCTTTTTGCATTTAAAGACGGAAAGCCTCTCAACATGATTTTAGATGACGGGGGCGATTTAACCAATATGGTTTTTGACCATTATCCCGAATTAGCAAAAGAGATTAAAGGACTTTCGGAAGAAACTACTACAGGTGTACATAGATTGTACGAAAGAATGAAAAATGGAACCTTACTAATGCCTGCTATCAATATAAACGATTCGGTTACTAAATCGAAATTTGATAACAAATATGGTTGCAAAGAATCATTGGTAGATGCTATAAGAAGAGCTACCGATATAATGATTGCAGGGAAAGTGGCTATTGTAGCAGGCTATGGAGATGTAGGAAAAGGTTCGGCTGCCTCGCTGAGAGGAGCCGGTGCCAGAGTAATTGTAACCGAAATAGACCCTATTTGTGCACTGCAAGCTGCTATGGACGGTTATGCTGTTAAAAAAATGGATAATGTAATTGACCAAGGAGATATCATTGTAACTACTACAGGAAACAAGGACATTATTGTGGGTCGTCATTTCGAAAAAATGAAAGATAAAACCATTGTTTGTAACATAGGGCATTTCGATACAGAAATTGATGTAGCCTGGCTAAACAAAAATTATGGGCATACAAAAAATACAATCAAACCACAAGTAGATATGTACACCATTAACGGAAAAGATATTATTCTTTTAGCCGAGGGACGATTGGTGAATTTAGGCTGTGCTATGGGTCATCCTTCTTTTGTAATGAGCAACTCATTTACCAATCAGGTAATGGCACAACTCGAATTATGGAATCATTCGGCAAATTATAAAAACGAAGTGTATATGCTACCGAAACACCTCGATGAAAAAGTAGCTCGCTTACACTTAGCAAAAATTGGTGTAGAGCTCGATGTGCTTTCCTCTGAACAAGCGGAATATATAGGTGTAAATGTAAACGGCCCCTATAAACCCGAATATTACAGATATTAATCAATAAAAATTTGTGAAATAAAAAGGTGGGATATCCCACCTTTTTTATTTAATTATACACATGTAACCTGCTTCCGTCAAAACTGGTTTGGTATTGTTTTAATGGGAATCCTGCAGGACCATTGTTTACAGAACCATCAATCAAAGAAAATACCGATCCGCAGCAAACATCACTTGCTTGAATATTGTTTACATCAACTGAAACCAATGCACAGGAATTAGAGGGGTTATAGGTGCAATGCCTATCGTAGGCCTTAAACTCGGTATTTGAATATCGGTAAATAATAATTCCCCTCGAACCCCCAGTTACATAAGTCCAACCACCAACGGCATTTAAATCAATAAAATCGGGATCGGAAGTATAAATGTAAAAGTTCACACTTACGTACGGTATGGCAGATTCTGTATTCTTTTTGCAAGATACAAATACACATAAAAAAACAATCCAAAACCGATATATAAAAAACGATTTCATTTTTTACGAAATTACGTATTATTGTAAAAATACTTTTTGAGATGCGAAACGGATGTAAAGTAGTTTTTCTTTTTTGTTTACTGATATTTGGTTTTTCAGCCTATTCGCAAGGAAACGAAAGGCAATTAAAAAACCGCCAAAAGCAATTAGAGAAGCAAGATGAAGCCAAAAAGAAGGCAGGCGAAGAAGCCATGGAGAAAGGCAGAAAGCGACACATGAAAATTCAATCGAAAGAAACTAGAAAAAGAATGAAGGAAACGAAAAAGAAGTCAAAACGATTAAAGCAAAATAAAAAACCCTTTTTTTTATGGAGGTGGTTTGGAAAAAAATGACACAATGCTCTAAAAATCTTGCTTTTAAATTAATATTAAATTAAACGAAGTTTAAATATTTGGAATTGAAAATTATATTTTCATATCTTTACGACCTATATTTTTTGCACAAATAACAAAGTATAACACAAACAGGCTATCTATGTTTAAACGATTTACCATTGCTATCTTAACCTATGCCTCAATAATTGGTTCGGTTTATGCACAAGTAGGACAAGGAACTCTAAAGGGAACAATTAAAGATAAAGAAACAGGAGAAGGCTTACCCTTTGCCAATATTGTAGTTTCGTTAAACGGAAATCAGGTGGCAGGAGCCCAAACCGATTTTGACGGTAAATACACAGTAACTTCTATACCTCCGGGCACCTATGATGTGTTGATTTCATATGTAGGATATCAGCAACAAAAACAAACCGGAGTAGTTATAATGTCCGGTAAAATACAGTTTTTAGATGTAAAACTTTTGCAAGGTATAGCTTTGGAAGCATTTGAAGTAATAGAATACGAAGTGCCTCTTATTTCTAAAGACCAAACCCAATCGGGTGGTACGGTTACTCGAGAAGATATTGATAAAATGGCAGGAAGAGATGCCACCTCCTTCGCTGCAACCGTAGGTGGTGTTTATACAAAAGATGACGGAGGTTCTTCAGTCAGTATCCGAGGCGCCAGAGAAGATGGTACAGATGTTTATATCGATGGAATGAAAGTAAGAGGTTCTCAAAATCTTCCAAAAGCTGCTATAGAGCAGGTTTCGGTTATTACAGGTGGTTTGCCAGCCCAGTATGGAGATGCAACAGGTGGTATTATTAGTATAACAACTAGAGGGGCATCTAAAGAATTTTTTGGAGGATTGGAGTATACAGGCTCTGGTTTCAGATTAAAGGATAACGTATATGGTTTAGATAAATTCGGCTTTAACCTTTTAGGATTTAATGTTTCAGGCCCTCTTTTGGTAAAGAAAGATAGTGCAGGGAACAAACAAGATGCATTGTTTGGTTTTTTCCTATCCGGAGAGTTAATGTCAGAATTAGATGACAGACCTTCTGCTATGGGTGGTTGGAGAATAAAAGATAGCTCGTTACTTGCCATCGAAGAAACTCCGCTAAGACCATCTGGCTACACTTCCGGCACCTTTCCAAATGCAGAATTTACTAGAATTAACGATTTCGAAAGGGTGAAGTATAGGCAGAATGTAGCCAGAAGAGGTATAAATCTTGCTGCCAAATTAGATGTAACCCTCAATAAAAGTATGAATTTAACTTTCGGGGGTTCGTACGATTACAAGAAAAGAAACATATTTGTTTACGATTATTCTTTATTTAATTATAAAAATAATCCGGAACGGCATGATAATACTTGGCGTGTTTTTGGACGCTTTACACAACGTTTTTCTAATCCTTCTCAAGATACTGAGGAGTCGGCCTCATTAATTAAAAATGCTTATTTCTCTGTACAGGTAGACTATACTAAGCAAACACAACGCACATTCGATGGAAGACACAAGGATAACTTGGCACATTATGGTTATGTAGGTAAGTTTACTTCAGAATACATTAATAACTATGGAATTGGTTTTATTGATAATCAACCTGCTTTCGTTCACGATAATTTTAGACAAGTGGCTTACAACTTTGAATACGACAGCACAATTAATCCCGTACTTTCTAATTACACAAAAAGGTACTATAAATTATACGATGAAGTAGAAGGAAATTACGATAATGCAGTAAATGTAAGACAAGGTGGAGGTTTACTAAATGGAGATTTGCCACGCAATATTTATGATATGTGGAGAGCTCCCGGGTATTTGTGGAATCAAAATTCGGTTTTCAATAACAGTCAATTCAGAATTAGTGCCATAGGTTCGGCAGAAATTAAAGATCATTCTTTTACTTTTGGTTTTGAATTTGAACAACGAGATGACCGATTTTACTCCGTTTCTCCAGTTGGTTTATGGGAAAGAGGTCGCAATTTAGTAAACAACCATATTACACAGCTAGATTTATCTAATCCTACCATCTCTTATGATTTTGGTATCCCTACATATACCTACAACAGATTATACGATGCAGAATCCCAGTCTTTGTTCGATAAGAATTTACGCGAATCATTAGGATTAGCTGTTGATGGTACCGATTTTATTGATTTTGACTCTTATGGTCCGGATGTTTGGAAAATTGACTACTTCAGTGCAGACGAATTATTAAATCAAGGATTTAGATCAAGTTATGTGAGCTATTCGGGCTACGACCATACCGGAAAGAAAATTAGTGGAAGACCATCTTTAGACGATTATTTTACTAAAAAAGATGAAAATGGATATTTCACACGTTTAATTCCGTCTTTTAACCCAATCTATTCATCAGTTTATTTGCAAGACAAATTTGCATTTGATGATTTAATCTTCAACGTAGGTGTTCGTGTAGACCGATTTGATGCAAACCAACCGGTTTTAACAGATCCTTATTCAATGTTCCCTACAGTAAAAGCAGGAGAAGTTGATCATGACAAGCCCTCTAACATAGGCGATGATTTTGTAGTATATGTTAGTGATGTGAATGATCCGAATGCAGATAATATCACCGGTTATCGAGATGGAGATATTTGGTATAATGCCAAAGGCGAACGAATTACTGACCCTAATATTATTGGAAACGCTGAAGGTGTTACCCCATGGTTAGTTGATCCGGAAAAAAGAAACCCACAAACCGATTTAACTTCTCAATCATTCAGAGATTATAAACCACAGGTAAACGCAATGCCTCGTATATCTTTCTCCTTCCCTATTTCAGATGAAGCCTTATTCTTTGCTCATTATGACATATTAATTCAAAGACCATCTACCGGATTACGTTTTGATCCGAGCGATTATCAATTTATTAAATCGAATACAGGAGATGTAATAAATAACCCTGATTTAAAACCCGAAAAAACGATTGATTATGAATTAGGATTTCAACAAAAATTAAACAATTTCTCCTCTTTAAAATTATCTGGTTTCTATAGAGAAATGAGAGATATGATTCAGGTAAAAAACGTAATTGGAGCATATCCTGTTTCGTATAAAACTTATGGAAATCTCGACTTTGGAACTGTTAAAGGTACTACTGTTTCCTACGATTTAAGAAGAGTAAAAAACATTTCTATTAGAGCTAGTTACACACTTCAATTTGCAGATGGCACAGGTTCAGATGCTACCACTAGTTTAAACTTAGTTAACTCCGGACAACCTAATTTGCGAACCATTTTTCCGTTGTCTTTTGATCAACGCCATGCATTTACAGGAGTACTTGATTATCGTTTTGCAGGAGGAAAAAATTATAATGGACCTGTAATAGGGGGGAAAGAAATTTTTGCCGATGCAGGAGCTAACTTCTCTTTTAGAATGGGTTCAGGGACCCCTTATACAAAACAGTCGAACATTATTCCTTATGGCTTATATAGCCAAGGAAATACTCAAACCGTAGGCTCTCTAAACGGTTCAAGACTTCCTTGGATTTACACCGTAGATTTGAAAGTAGATAAAAACTTGGATTTGCAGTTAGGCAAAGCAAAAGAAGGTGAAGAGGTAAAAATGGCCGCTCTTAATGTGTACATTCAAGTTCTAAATCTTTTAAATACCAAAAATGTATTAAGTGTATATCCAACAACAGGAAACCCTGATGATGACAGCTATCTTAATGATCCACGATACGAACCGTTTATTTCTTCTCAAAACGATGAGCAATCTTTCAGAGATTTGTATAGCTTGAAACTTCAAAATCCCGGATATTTCAGCTTACCGAGACGTGTACGATTGGGCGTAGTTCTTAACTTCTAATTTATAAGTGATGATAATTAAATATATGAATCTTACCGCCCGAAATGCAGAGAAAGTAAACCGAGAGGGGGTAGTACAAGAAGTAAGTACGGTATTGGCCAATGGAGGCGGTTCCACCTCGAAGATAGCTGCGAACTGTAATCCTGCCACATCGTTTACGTATTTGGAGTTAAACAATGTACGAGCGAGGATAGACGGGACATCCGGTAGGATGTGGACTCAACGCGGAGCGAACCTTATATCGGGCTATGAAGTACCAAAAGGCTCGGGGTCTTATTCGATCTTTGCCGGAGCGTTGTGGATGGGAGGTCAGGATGTAAACGGTCAGTTAAAATTAGCGGCAGCTACCTTTGGCACCGGAGGCAATAATTACTGGGCTGGCCCCTTAAACACGACCACTGCGGAGATAGACCCTGCCACCTGTGCGAAATGGGATAAATATTTCAAGATAACGCGAGAAGAAGTAGATGCTTTTGTAGCGTGGTTTGAGAGTGGTAAGACAGATCCTTCGGACTATAAGGTGCCCAAGAGCATATTAGAGTGGCCAGCCCATGGCGATGTGAGTTTAGGGCAAGATTTTTATTTAGCTCCTTTTTACGATAGAGATGGGGATGGGGTGTATGATCCGGAAGGCTCAGGCGATTATCCGTATTACGATTTAAAAGGGAATATAGATTGCCGCAAGGTAAGGGATATTCGTTTATTTGGCGATGAGACCTTTTGGTGGGTGTTTAACGATAAAGGGAACGTACACAACGACCCCACGAGTCCTGCCATAGGTATGGAGATACGGGCACAAGCCTTTGCTTTTTCTACCAACGATGAGATAAATAATATGACCTTTTATAACTATGAGTTGATAAACCGCTCAACCTTTACCTTAACCAATACCTTTTTTGGTCAGTGGGTAGATTGTGATTTAGGATATGCCGCAGACGATTATGTAGGATGCGATGTACAGCGAGGCTTAGGGTATGCATATAATGGTGATGCCTTTGATGAAGACGGCAATGGCGTAATCGGTTACGGCAACCAGCCTCCTTCCGTAGGGATAGACTTTTTCGAAGGTCCTTATCAAGACAATGATGGAATGGATAACCCACTTACCGAAAATGTGAGCATAGCCCTTCAGCAGGGAGGCATTCCGTACCCGGGCTTAGGTTTGGGCTATGGCGATGGGGTAGCCGATAATGAGCGCATGGGCATGTTTTTGTTCAACTACTACAATATAGGAGGCGGTCCACAGGGCGATCCAGTAACGGCCTTAGACCATTATAATTATATGCGAGGCATCTGGCGAGACGGTACCCCTTTTACCTTTGGAGGAAACGGCAAAGGCGGAACAGTATTAAGCAAACACATGTTTCCCGGTAATAGTGATCCTCTAAATTGGGCTACCAAAGGGATATCAGCCGGAACAAACTGGACCGAAGAAACAGCAGGGAATGTAGCCGGAGACCGGAGGTTTATTCAGAGTGCAGGCCCCTTTACCTTGTTACCCGGAGCCGTGAACGACATCACGGTGGGAACAGTATGGGAGCGAGCCACCAGTGGAGGCCCCTTTGCCTCGGTAGAGAAGTTGCGCATAGCCGATGATAAGGCCCAGGCATTATTTGATAACTGTTTTAAAGTACTAGACGGTCCCGATGCTCCCGATGTAACGATACAAGAGTTAGACCGAGAGGTAATTATCTACTTAAGCAACCGGACGATATCAAACAACTTTAAAGACGAGTACGTAGAGATAGACCCTTTTATCCAATTACCCGATACCTTAGATGGCGTAGTGTTGACCCCCCAACAAAAGCAAGAGTTAAAAAAATATACCTTTCAGGGGTATCAGATTTATCAGGTAAAAGATGCTTCGGTATCGATTACCGACATTAACAACCCCGACAAGGCTCGTTTAGTAGCCCAATGCGATGTAAAAGACGGAGTAAGTAAATTAATAAACTTTTCGTACAGCGAAGAGATGAACGCCAATATTCCTCAGATGATGGTTAACGGAGAAGACAAGGGCGTACGTCACAGTTTTAGGATTGTAAACGATGAGTTTGCCACCGGGAACAAGCGCATGGTAAACCATAAGACCTATTATTATATCGCTATAGCATATGCGTACAACAACTATAAGAAATACGATCCGAACGACCCATTAAAACTAGACGGACAAAAGAAGCCTTATATAGCAAGCAGAAAGGCAGCCGTAGGATCTATCAGGAGTTACAGTGCCATCCCCCATAAACCCACCCCCGAGGCAGGCGGCACAGTTCAGCATGCCCAGTATGGCGATCAGCCACAGATAACTCGCGTAGATGGACGCGGAAATGGAGGTATATCGGTAGCTTTAACGCGTGAAAGCGAAGAGGCTATAGTAAGCCAGACCAAAGTAGGCGAGATTACCTACCAATCCGGCAAAGGTCCTTTAAATATAAAAGTAGTAGACCCCCTTAATGTACCTGGAGGCGAGTTTACCATTAAATTTAAGCAGGAAGGCACCACAAACCACCCCGACACGATGAGTTGGGAAGTGATAGGCGATAATGTAACGATTAAGAGCGATAAGTTTATCAAAGTGGGGTATGAGCAGCTTATTCCCGAGTTAGGCATATCCGTAAACATTTCTCAGGTAGCAGTACCCGGCAAAGAGAAGAACGAAGGCAGTGGTTATATTTCTACCGAGATAGAATATACCGACAGTACGCAAAAATGGCTGAGTGGAGTAGAAGATAAAGACGGCTGCAGCAATTACAACTGGATACGCTCCGGAGGCACCAAAACAGCCGACAATAGCGATCCCTGTGCAGCCTACGATGACTATTTGAGCATTGATCCGAATGAAGACTTTGAGAAGATGCTCAGTCGTACATTTGCCCCCTATCGTTTGGTTTCGTATCCACAAGGGCAGGCTAAACACACCCCGGGATACGATAACATTACCGTGCAATTATCCAAACTAGATTATTTACCCAATATAGATATTGTATTTACCCCCGATAAAAGTAAGTGGACCCGCTGTGTGGTGTTAGAGACCCAGGAGAGCACAGTGTTATCCGAAGGCGGAGCCAAACGATTAGCTCCCCGCAAATCGCCCAGTGTAGATATTAACGGACAGTCGGACGGAAGTGGACAAGGCATGGGCTGGTTTCCGGGCTATGCTATAGATGTAGTAAGCGGAACAAGGTTAAACATGGCCTTTGGCGAAGACAGTTGGTTAGCCGGAGAGAACGGAAGAGATATGCTATGGAACCCTAGTGAAGTGTTAGAAGACGGTTGGGTGTTTCAAGGTGGACAGTTAGTGCAGGAAACCCGATGGGGAGGCAAGCATTATCTGTATGTATTTAGAGAAAGTTTAGAAGAAGAGAACCTACAACCTACCGACAAAATGCCGGCTTACGATGGAGGCACCTTTATAAAGAGCAACTTAGAAGATGGCAGTGCCAACGCCTTGCGTAGAGTATGGCGTGCTTGTTCTTATGTAGGAATGCCGATGTTGCAGGAAGGTAAGAAGTTGTTACCGATAAAGGATGGAATAATACCCACCGAAACACGGATAAAGATACGCGTAAACCGTCCGTACAGAATGTATGATGCCGGCACGAATGCCAACGCCACGTTGCCGATGTACCGGTTTAACTTAGATGGCTTAGCCACCGAAAAAGGGATAAAACTGGCCGCAGAAGATGCCCTGGCATTGATAGGCGTAGTACCCAACCCCTATTATGCGTATTCGGAGTATGAAGAGAGCCAGTTAGATAACCGCGTAAAGATAATCAACCTGCCTGAAGAGTGTGTGGTAACGATATACAACATGAGTGGCACGCTGATAAAGCAGTACAACAAAGCCGATCCCAAAACAAGTATCGGCGTATACCTTATACATGTAAATGTACCCGGAGTAGGCGAAAAAGTAATCAAATGGTTTGGGGTACTTAGACCTACTGACTTGAATACGTTTTAAAAAAGAAAAAAGTTCTATATAAACAATAGATATGATGAACAAAAGAAAAATAACAACAGTATTATTGGCTCTTATACTTTTTCCTATAAGCGGAGTTAAAGCAGGGAATGAAGATAGGTCGGGTGAGGCCGGAGCTACGGAGTTACTTATTAATCCTTGGGCAAGAAGTTCTGGCTTAGGTGGGGCCAACACTGCAAGTGTTACAGGATTAGAAGCGATGTATCTAAATGTTGCAGGCATGGCGTATACTCGTAAAACCGAGTTAATGTTCACTCACACCAGATATTTGGTGGGTTCAGGAATTGGAATAAATGCATTTGGTTTAAGCCAAAGAGTGGGAGAAGGAAGTGTATTGGGTTTTTCTGTTGTATCCATGAATTTTGGAGATATAGATATTACCACCGTAAACAATCCAGAGGGCGGATTAGGTAAATTCTCGCCATCCTATATGAATTTAGGCTTATCCTATGCAAAAGAATTTTCTAATAGTATTTCCGGTGGATTAACATTGAAAATGGTAAACGAAGCAATCTCTAATATACGAACGCAGGGAATGGCTTTAGATGCCGCTGTTAGATATGTAACAGGAGAAAATGATCAAATAAAATTTGGTATTGCACTAAAAAATGTAGGACCTCCTATGCGTTACGCAGGAGATGGATTATCATTTAGAAATACAAACCCTAACACGGGGGTAAACAGTACAGAAGAACATCGTTCGGCTCAATTTGAACTACCCTCTTTGTTAAATATAGGAGCATCGTATGATTTTTTCTTGGTGCCTAAAACAGATTCAACAGGAGACAAAATAACATCTGATCATAAATTAACAGCCAGCGGTACATTTACATCTAATTCATTTACCAGAGACCAATATCGTTTGGGGTTAGAATACTCCTTTAAGTCGATGTTAACTTTCAGAGCAGGTTATGTAATTGACAGAGCATCTAAAAAAGAAGTGTATAAAGGAATTGTACCTGAGGCCCACGCGGGACCGAGTGCAGGATTTTCTTTCGATTTACCATTTAATAAGAATGGAAGCACTATCAGTTTCGATTATTCGTATCGTTTTACAAATCCTTTTCAGGGAACCCATAGCATTGGTGCTAGAATAAACTTATAATTAAATAAATAATAACCTTATCCTAAAGAGAATTCTGATACTTCAGAATTCTCTTTGGTTTTTAAAATTCATGGCTTATGTCACAAACTAACTATTACACTTCAGAGGGACTTAAAAAGTTACAAGAAGAATTGAAGCAACTGAAAACGGTGGAAAGACCAAAAATTTCAAAACAAATTGCAGAAGCAAGAGATAAAGGCGACTTATCGGAAAATGCAGAATACGATGCAGCAAAAGAGGCACAAGGGTTACTGGAGCTTAAAATATCTAAATTAGAGGATATTATCAGTAATGCCCGTGTTTTAGACGAGTCGCAATTAGATACGCATCGGGTTTCTATTTTAACAAGGGTTAAAATAAAGAACATGATGAATAAGGCTGAAATGGAATACACTATTGTTTCAGAAAATGAAGCCGATTTAAAAGAAAAGAAAATTTCTATCGATTCGCCTATCGGAAAAGGGTTGCTTGGAAAATCGGTAGGAGAGATAGCTGAAGTAAAAACGCCTTCCGGAATTATTAAGTTCGAAATATTAGACATTAAAAGATAATGGCAAGTCTTTTTACTAGAATAGTTAATAAAGAAATACCTTGTTATAAGGTGTTTGAGGATGAAAACTATTTAGCATTTTTAGATATATTTCCTTTGGTAAAGGGGCATACATTGCTTATTCCGAAAATAGAAATAGACGATATATTTGATATACATGAGCCTATTTTTAGCGGACTATGGCAAACCTCAAAGACGCTTGCTTCGGGAATTAAAAAATCATTTCCTTGTCAAAAAGTAGGAATAACCGTAATAGGATTAGAGGTTCCTCATGCACACATTCATTTAATTCCTATCCATTCGATGAGTGATATGAATTTTGCAAATCCTAAACTTCAATTATCTAAAAAAGAGTTTGAAGAAATAGCCGAAAGAATTAAGAATAATTTATAGATAAAAAAGAGAGAAAATTCCTATTGATAATGAAAAAAATCCATTGAAGAAGAGTTTCTTTATTTCATTTCTTTTAATTCGCCTACACTTACATTATCCGAAAAATCTACCGGAAATTTTTTAGAAATACCTTTTGCTCTAGCTTTGATTTCGCCTTTTACTTTAATAGGAACAGCCTTATTTTTTCCCATTAAACCCATAAGAGTCGGAATAGCTGCTATGCTCATTTGTGAAGGCGTTCCGCTAATTAAGATGTCATGCTTCATATCGGATTTTTTAGGAAGCACCACATTGTTTTTAATTACCGCATTACCCAATTTTATGCCTTTAACATACACCTGCATATCGCCATCAACAATGCTAATCTTGTAGTTATTTGGATTCTGAACTTGCAGTGTAATTAATACGTCTACTTTTTCTAAAGAAACATTTTGCAACTTAACATCGGTAACCCCAAGCACATTCACATCTTTATATTTTATGCATGAACTTAGAAGAATCGACAAAAAGAGTATTAATACAAGTGTTGTTTTATTTTTTAAAAAGTTGTGCATAATGGTAAAAGAATAACGGAATTGTTTCAATTCCTTTGATGTAGTTGAAAATCCCATAGTGTTCATTAGGCGAGTGTATAGCATCGGTATCTAGCGAAAATCCCATTAGCACAGATTTTATGCCAAGTTCTTTCTCGAAAAGTGCAACTATAGGAATACTGCCACCACCACGAACAGGCACAGGTTTTTTTCCAAATGTTTCGTGCATGGCCTTTTCGGCCGCAAGGTATCCAGGGTTGTTAGAGGGAGTAACTACAGGGTCTCCTCCGTGGTGTGGTTTTACCTGCACTTTAACACCAGCAGGAGCAATGCTTTCAAAATAGTTTTTAAATAATTCAGTAATTTTTTTCGATGATTGATTGGGTACTAAACGCATAGAAATTTTTGCAAATGCTTTTGATGGCAGAACAGTTTTAGCTCCCTCTCCGATATAGCCTCCCCAAATTCCGTTTACATCTAGTGTAGGGCGAATGGAAGATCTTTCCATAGTAGAAAAATCTTTTTCACCATACACCGCATTAATATCAAGATGTTTTTTATACTCTTCTTCGTTAAAGGGGGCTTTAGCCAGTTCTGCTTTTTCGCTATCGTTAAGTGTCGACACGTCATCGTAAAATCCAGGAATAGTTATTTTGTTATTCTTATCTTTTAATGAAGCAATCATTTCGCAAAGAATATTGATTGGATTTGCAACGGCACCACCATAAATTCCGGAATGTAAATCGCGATTTGGCCCGGTAACGTCCACTTCCACATAGCTTAAGCCCCTTAGCCCAACAGTAATAGAAGGAGTATCGTTTGCAAGTATGGCTGTGTCAGAAATAAGAATAATATCTGCTTTTAGTTTTTCTTTATTTTCTGCAACAAAAACTCCAAGGTTATCGGAGCCGACCTCTTCTTCGCCTTCAATCATAAGTTTTATATTGCAGGGAAGTGTATTGGTTTTTAGCATTAATTCCAATGCTTTAATGTGCATATACGCTTGACCTTTATCATCTGCCGAACCACGAGCAAAAATGGCACCTTCAGGGTGAAGAGGAGTTTTTTTAATAATGGGCTCAAAGGGTTGAGAATGCCACAATTCAATGGGGTCAACCGGTTGCACATCATAATGTCCGTAAACCAACACGGTCGGCAAATCCTGACTTATCATTTTTTCGCCATAAACTATGGGATGCCCAGCAGTGGCACATACCTCCACCTGTTCGGCCCCGGCTTCTAGCAGGCGTTGTTTTACTTTTTCGGCTGTACGTTGCACATCGGCTTTATAGGCAGGGTCGGCACTTATAGATGGAATGCGTAATAAGTCCAGTAATTCTTCAACAAAACGCTCTTTGTTGTTTTGAATGTATTGGTTGATCATTTCTTTATTCATGGGTTTATTTTTTTTAAATTAGAATTTCTCCTGTCATTTCCTGCGGAATGGGAATATTCATCATTTTAAGAATAGTGGGAGCTAAATCAGCTAACTTCCCGTTTTTAATATTTTTAAAATCGTTATCAATTAATATGCAAGGAACCGGATTGGTGGTGTGTGCAGTGTTGGGTGTACCGTCCGAATTGATGGCACAATCGGCATTTCCGTGATCGGCAATAATTAGAAAAGAGTACCCGTTTTTTATTCCTGCTTCAACAATTCTGTTGGTGCAGGAATCTATTTTTTCTACTGCTTTTATAATGGCCGGATATACTCCGGTATGCCCTACCATATCGGCATTGGCAAAGTTGAGGCAAATAAAGTCGAATTCTTTTTTTTCTATTTCGCTAAGGGCGGCAAGAGTAACTTGTTCAGCGCTCATTTCGGGTTGTAAATCGTAGGTGGCTATTTTTGGAGAATCAATCATAATGCGACTTTCACCGGCAAAAGGAACTTCTCGGCCTCCGGAAAAAAAGAAAGTTACATGCGGATATTTTTCAGTTTCGGCTATTCGTAATTGTTTTTTTCTTGCTTTGGCAAGGGTTTCTCCAAGCGTGTTGTTTAAATTATCTTTATTGAATACGATGGAAATATTTTGAAAAGTGCTATCATAATTGGTCATTGTAACATAATGCAAGGGTATGGTTTGCATTTGAAATTCGGGCATATTTTTTTGGGTAAGAACGCTGGTAATTTCGCGACACCTATCGGTTCTAAAATTGAAGCAAATTACTATATCGTTGGGTTTTATTCTGCCCATTGCATTTCCATTTGTATCAACTTTTACAATAGGTTTTATAAACTCGTCTGTTTCGTTTTGTTCGTAGCATTGTTGAATGGATTTTACAAAATCCGTTGTGGTATTTCCTTTTCCAAAGAGCAGCATGTCGTAGGCTGTTTTGATTCTGTCCCAGCGGTTGTCTCTGTCCATGGCATAGTATCGTCCAATCATTGATACGATTTGGCCTGCCGAATGATAGAGATGGTTTTGCAAATGGGTAATATGTCTTATTCCGCTTTTAGGGTCGCAATCGCGACCATCGGTAATAGCATGTATGAACACATTTTGTAGTTGGTATGCTTTGGCCATGTTGCATAATGCATACAAATGTGAATCGTGAGAATGGATTCCGCCTGATGATACAAGGCCAATAAAGTGAATGCCACAGTTTAATTCCTTTGCTTTTTGAAAGGCATTTTTTAATACGCTATTTTCTTCAAAAGTATGCTCTTTAACAGCTTTGTTAATACGAACTAAATCTTGGTAAACTACTCTTCCCGCTCCGATGTTTAAGTGTCCCACTTCGGAGTTTCCCATTTGCCCATCAGGAAGTCCTACATTTTCTCCGCTTGTAAGCAATTCGGAATTTGGATATTTTTTATAACAAGAATCTATGAAAGGTGTTTGTGCATTAAAGATAGCATCTGTTTGAGAAGAATTTCCTTTCCCCCAACCATCTAATATAATGAGTGCGATTTTTTTATTCATTCTGCATTTTAATTACGCCAACAAATGTACTAATCCTATTTTCATGAATTATTCTCAGAAGCTCGTATATCAATTAATTTAAGTTGTATTTGTTTTTTATTATTCCAAAAATTCTCATCAATATGAAAGAGGATGTCAAATGGTTTTTTGGAAGTAACAAGAGAAAGATAATGACCCATTCCAAAACCTATGACATGAAACTCCATTTCTGGACATTTGCTTTGGTAGGCATTGAACTGCAGGTGATTTTTACCTACCACTTTAGCATAGGGTTTAGAAAGAACATTTCGAGCCATAAAAATAGGATTCATATTTTCGGGACCAAAAGGCTGAAATTGTTTCAGTACGTTAATAAATTTTTGTGTAATCTCCGTAAATTTTATTTCGGCATCTATTTCTTCTTCAGGAACAAGCATTTCCTCTTCTATTGAAGAGGCTACGATTTTTTCAAAGCGGTGAATAAACTTTTCCAGATTTTCGTTTTTAAGCGTAAGTCCGGCAGCATACATATGTCCTCCAAATTGTTCTAATAAATCGCTGCAGGCTTCAATTGCATTATACACATCGAACCCTTTTACAGAGCGGGCCGATCCTGAAATTACACCATTAGCCTGAGTTAATACGATGGTGGGTTTATAATAGGTTTCAATAAGTCTAGAAGCCACAATTCCTACAACTCCTTTATGCCAATTTTCTTTGTAAACAACGGTAGTTTTTCGCTTTTTATACTCCTCAGAATTTTCAATCATCTCGGTAGCTTCGAGAGTAATGCACTTATCAAGGTCTCTCCGGTCGTTGTTTTGAATATTGATTAATTCGCCTGTTTTACGGGCTTCTTCCTCGGTTTTAGCTAACAGGGTTTTAACGGCACTAATGCCTTTTTCTATACGGCCTGCTGCATTAATGCGTGGTGCAAGAAGAAACACAACATCAGATACTGAAAGTTCTCCTCTCGATTTACTTAACTCTTTGAGTGCTTTTATTCCATGCCTTGGGGTTTTATTAAGCTGTTGTAATCCAAAAAAGGTAAAAATTCGGTTTTCTCCTGTTATGGGTACAATGTCGGCACAAATACTAATAGCTAACAAGTCCAAGCATTCTTCTAAATATCGAAAATCGATATTATTTCTGCTAGCGTAGGCCTGTAGTAGTTTAAAACCTACCCCACATCCGGAAAGTTCTTTGTAGGGATAAGCACAATCGGAACGCTTGGGGTCTAATACGGCACAGGCAGCAGGAAGAGTATCTCCCGGGCGGTGATGGTCGCAAATAATAAAATCGATGTTTTTTCCATTTGCATATTCTATTTTTTCATTGGCTTTTATTCCGCAATCTAATGCAATAATCAGTGAAAAATTATTTTCGAAAGCATAATCAATTCCTTTGTAAGAAATACCATACCCTTCGGTGTATCTGTCGGGTATATAGTATTCCAATTGATTATAAAATGTAGAAAGAAAAGCGTATAACATAGCAACCGAGGTGGTGCCATCTACATCGTAGTCGCCATAAATTAATATCTTTTCTTGGTTCGAAATAGCTTTTTCAAGTCGAAGAACCGCCTTTTCCATATCTTTCATTAGAAACGGATCATATAATTGGTTTAGCTTAGGGCGGAAAAAAAGGTGGGCTTTTTCAAAATTATCAATTCCTCGTTGAATTAAAAGAGTACACAAAGATGGGCTTAATCCGTTTAAGGCTTTCGATAATTGGTTAATCGACTCAAAGGGCGGTAGTTCTTTTATTTTCCAACGTTTTTGCATACTCTTTACTTGCTGCGAAGGTAAGAATTTACAAGGTTTTTTTAATGCTTGAAAAGGAAGTTCTAAATTTGTTGCATGAAACCTTCGTACACGATAGAACCTATTAAAAAAAAGATAGAGCAATATACCAAAGAGGGAAAAAAAATATTTGCCACTTCATCGTTTCAAACCCACAGCATTCCATTGTTACACATGCTAAGCGGAATAGATAAAACGATACCTGTTTATTACTTGAATACCGGATTTTTATTTCCCGAAACATTAATCTTTAAAGATCAGTTATCGGAATGCTTGGGGTTAGAATTCGTTGGAGTAAATCCTTTGGTGTCCAAATCGCAGCAAAAAGATAATAATGGTAGTTTGCTATTTACATCCGACCCTGATTATTGTTGCTACTTAAACAAAATCCAGCCTTTAGAGCCCATTTTAGGAGAATTCGATGTTTGGATAAATGGAATTCGTGCTTCACAGAACGAAAACCGAAAACAAATGAAAGAAGAACAACCGGCTCCTTTTGGTTGTATTCGTTATCATCCGGTACTGAATTGGAGCAACGCTATGATTTATCAGTATATTCACGATAATAATCTTCCTGCCCACCCTTTAGAGGCAAAAGGATATGTAAGTATTGGTTGCGAGCCTTGTACCAGAAAATTTATTGAGGGCGATAGCGAACGGAACAGCCGGTGGTTTGGTTTAAAGAAAACCGAGTGTGGCTTGCATACCGATTTAGCCGGAAAGTAAAAAAAGAATCATACAAAAAAGGTTTCGGGTAAAAACCGAAACCTTTTTTCTTGTGGGCCCTGATGGGCTTGAACCATCGACCCCCTGATTATGAGTCAGGTGCTCTAACCAGCTGAGCTAAGGGCCCTGAATTTTAAAAATTCGAGGGCTGCAAATGTAATAGTAGCAAGTGGATTTGCAAAATTATATATAGCTATTTTTGGCAACGAATACTTTTTTATGCAAAAAAATATTAAAAATATTATCTTCGATTTAGGTGGAGTGCTGCTAAACATAAATTACTTGCTTACCGAGCAAGCCTTTTTGGAGCTTGGAATAAAAGATTTTCGTTTGGTGTATTCAAAAGCGAAACAAAGTTCCTTGTTCGACCATTTTGAAACTGGAAAAATTTCTGCTCATTTATTTAGAAATGAACTTAGAAAATACTTGCCTAAAGAAGTTTCTGATAAAGAAATTGACACTGCATGGAATGCCATGTTGCTCGACTTTCCTTCAGAGAGAGTAAAATTACTTAGACAACTAAAAAATAAATACCGAATATTTCTGCTCAGCAATACCAACGAAATACATGTAAATGCATTTGAACAAATTGTTATCCGTTCTTTTGGTTCAAATATTTTCGAATATATTTTCGAAAAGCACTACTATTCAAATATAATAGGTTTAAGAAAACCTAATGCCGATTGTTTTGAATATGTGCTTCAACAAAACCAATTAAATCCTATAGAAACTCTGTTTATTGACGACTCCGAGCAACATGTTGCAGGAGCTATACAATGCGGATTAAATGCTATTTACCTCAAAGAAAATGAAACGGTAAATGAGATATTAAAAATCTGAAATTCTATTTTATTTCTTGACAAAGTTCTATCAATACCCCATTTGCTGATTTTGGGTGTATAAAGCAAATTAATTTATTATCAGCCCCTTTCTTTGGGGTATCGTTGAGTAATACAAAACCTTCTTTTTTTAAGCGTTTCATTTCATTATAAATATCATCTACCTCAAAAGCTATATGATGAATTCCCTCTCCTCTTTTTTCAATAAATCTTGCAATAGCACTGCCTTCTTTCTTTGATTCTAGTAATTCGATTTTAGTTTGTCCAACCAAAAAAAAAGCAGTAAGCACCCCTTCTTCTTCTACCTCTTCTGTTTTGTAGGCCTTACAACTCAACAATTTTGTATAAATGCTTTTGGCTATTTCAATATTTCGAACGGCTATCCCAATGTGTTCAATCTTTTCCATTTTGATTTCAAAAAAAAATCCCGCTTGATTCTTCTTCAAAGCGGGATATGATACATTGTGTAATAAATTATTTTTTTACGAAAGTTTCCCCCGTGCTATTGTCATAGTTGATGTAGTAAATCCCTTTCGATAGGTTCGAAACGTCAACGGAATTACCATACCCTTTTTTTACTATATTACCATAGCTATCGAATATTTCAAAAAGCGTTTCAGCGGTGAACTTAATATCGGTAGCAACTTTTATTGGACTGAATGTTATTTTTTCTGCGGCCGACATGAATTTAACCGATTGAGAGTAGCGAGGCTTGCCGCTATAATCCACTTGCTTAACACGAACTTGATTTTCTCCAGAATGTGGATCTACTTTGAACGTATATTCATTTTCTCCGGCTGTACCTACGCCATCTACTTCGCCCACTTTTACCCATTTATTCCAGCGAAATTGTTCTACAACATAAGTGAGTTTTCCTGTTTCGTTGGTAGATTTCCATTTAAAATCACCCTCTTTTGTAGCACTCATGTTCACTATATCGAAAGTGCTTTTGGGTTTTAAAACTTCAGGGTTTAGTACTTTAGGCTTGCAGTCATCTTTATGTTTAATCTTAACAATAAGAGGAGTGCCTAGCTGAAATTGGAAATTACCGAAATCAATTTCAAAAGCACTAGAGTTAATCTCATCAGTCGTTACTTCTCCATTTACAGTAACTTCAAACACGCAAAAACCAACGCCAGCTCCGGCAAACGGATTTTGTACATATAAATTTTTGCCCTGATAATGACCTTCTAACACAATTACTCCTGCATTAGCAGAAACCAAGAAAAATAGGCTAAAAACAACTGATATTATAATTTTTTTCATAATTAACAAACCTATAAATGGTGTTAGGTTATTCTATTTCCAAGTGCAATATTAAAACCTAATTCACAAAAAACAAAATATTTCTTAATTTTAATCGATTTTAACAGCTTCTTTGTCGAAAGCAATTAAAATTTAATGGGCGAAAGTAAGTAAAAAAATATTATAGTAATGATTTTTACGTAAAAACATCATTACTATTTTATTAATGCCCAAATTATGGTATGTTTGCAGATTAAATTCTCAGTAAACAAGGATTATGAAAAATTTAATTGTATATTCCTCTCTCATTATAGTGTTAATTTCTTGTAATAATAGCACAAATACAGTAAATAATAACGAAGGAAAAGGCGGTAAAATATATGGTGGAAAAGTGAACATTAGCGAAGCTGAAGTAGTGAAAACCATTGTGCCTTATTCGTTAACCATACTTTCTGCCTCCCATGTATCGTCTCAAATTTTTGAAGGATTGGTTCGTTTGAATCCAAAAGATTTGTCTGTTGAGCCATTATTGGCTGAAAAGTGGGAAATTGATCCAAGCGGAACCAAATACACCTTTTATCTAAAAAAGGGGGCACTTTTTCATAACGACCCCTGCTTTAAAAATGGTACAGGAAGGGAATTTAATGCTCATGATGTAAAATATACACTTCAAAAAATATGCACGAATACACCTCATAATTCGGCTTTTCATTTTACTGTAAAAGATATTTTACAAGGAGCTAACGATTTTTATGCGGCATCTACTTCAAATAACCCTATTTCAGAATTGGAAGGGGTAAAAATTATAGATGAATATACGATTGAAATAAATCTCACAAAATCCTATCCCCTTTTTCTGAATATTTTGGCAAGTGCCAGCATGGCTATTATAGCTCAGGAAGCCGATGAAATGTATGCAGAAAAAAATGCGGTAGGAACCGGGCCTTTTATTTATCAGAAACCTACCGATGAAGGTTCATTAACTCTCATTAAAAATGGGGAGTACCATGGTGTAGATGAACTAGGGAATAAACTGCCATTTATTGACACTCTAATGATTTTCTTTATAGAATCGAAAAAAGTAGAATTAGACTGGTTTGAAAACGATAAACTCGATTTGATAGTGGGTTTACCCTCAGAATCGATAAAAGATATGGTTGAAAAGCAAATTTCGAATTTCGAGAACAGACCACCAAAATATGTACTATCTAGAAATCCCGAAATGGCCACTCAGTATTATGAGTTTAATTTAAATCGTCCGCACTTCAGCAAAATTAAGGTTAGGCAGGCATTCAATTATGCAATAGATAGGGATAAAATAATAAACGATATTCTAAAAGGAGAAGCCTATGGGCCTGGTATTTACGGTCTTACTCCACCTACATTTAAAGGGTACGATATAACAAAAATTTCGGGCTATACTTTTGACCCCGAAAAGGCTAAAAAATTATTAGCAGAGGCCGGATATCCAAATGGTAAAGGATTTCCAACTATTAAACTAGAACTAAACAGTGGAGGTTCTAAAAATGTAAATGTTGCGTTTGAAATACAAAAACAATTGCAATCTACTTTGGGAATAAAAATAGACTTAGAAGTTGTTTCACTTCAGCAAAAAATTGAAGATGCAAGATACGGAAGAGCAGATTTATTCCGCTCAGCATGGATTGCTGATTATCCATCGCCCGAAACTTTTTTGGTTTTATTATATGGTAAAAACGTGCCAGGCTCACTTGATCAACCTTCTTTTCCAAATGTTACTAGATATATCAATTTGCAGTATGATGAGCTTTTTGAAAAAGGGAAACAAACACTAAACGAAGAGGAACGTTACGAGTATTTTTATAAAGCAGAACAAATAGCTATGAATGAGGCTCCTGTTATGGTTATTTGGTACGATGAAAAATATACATTACAAAAATCGCACTTACAGAGTTATTATTCTAACCCTATGAATTTACGATACTTTGCCGATTCGTATTTAAAAACGCCTATTCCGGAAGGAAAAACAGCAAAAAAATAATTCGTTTCGGGTGTAATTACATATCGTACAGATTACTCTTCGGTTGGTTTGTCATTTGCGGTTTTTTTCTGTTTTTCTAAACATATCGAAAACTAGCCAACCCATTACAGCTCCATATAATGTACTGTTATACCATACCGAGGTAATAGCACACGAGCCGCTGCTACACCCTACAAATTTCCAGTAAAGCCAGCCGGAAACCGAACCAAGTGCCAAACCCAACACGCCCAACTTATATTTTATAACCCATTGCATAACCTTTATTTTTATTTTTTTAACTCTATAAATTCTTTCGTTATTATCAAAACGGATATTATTAGGATAAACCAACCAAAGGCCTGTTTTAGGTTTTTTGATGGAATGAACCTGCTTAAATAAACGCCACATAGTATTCCTAATACAGTAAATAACGAAAACAAAAGTAGAAAATACCAATTTATTGGTAAGTAACTAAAGTCACCAAAAAAGCCAAAAAGAGATTTTATAGCAATAATTAACAAAGAAGTGCCTATGGCAGTTTTTACTGGCATTTGTGCTAAAACAACCAATGCAGGCACTATTAAAAAACCTCCTCCGGCACCAACTATTCCGGTAAATAAACCCACTAATACTCCCTCTATAAGAATGAGCGGATACTTATACTTTAAGACAGTTAGATGTTTTTCTTGTACATTATTTCTTATCATAGAAACTGCTGCCATAAACATAATAACAGAAAATAAAATCATAATTCCTACTCCTTTGGAAACAGCTTGTTCGTCAAAGAAAAACAAAGTATTAGGCAAAGCAGGGAGCAACCACTTTCTAGAAATAAAAACACCTATAAATGCAGGAATAGAAAATACAAAGGTAACTTCAAAATCTATTAACTTATTACGATAATTATACACAGATGCAACAAAAGCAGATACCCCCACAATAAACAACGAATATGAAGTGGCTAAAACCGGTTCTATTTGAAGCAAATAAACTAAAACAGGGATGGTTAAAATAGAACCTCCTCCTCCCATAATCCCTAACAGTATACCAATTAAAATAGCGGCAAAATATGCAATTAATGTTTCCATTTAAGTGTTGCTAAAAGTATGTTACAATGGAGGTAATATTTTGCATGCAGACTACGAAAGTATATTATTTTTTAATATTTGGTAGTGTATAAGAGATAATTTTGAAGTATATTTGTTGCTGAATTTTAAATAAAAAACAATCTCATAAACTATGAAAAATAGAACAAAATTTGCACTGATTATTACTGCATCTGCCCTAGTATTTGCTTGTGGCGGAAGCAATGAAGAAAAACAAGAAGAAACAGCCACTACTACCGAAACCACTCCTGCTGCCGAAGCCATTCAGGAACCTGCTGCCGGTGCGGGTGATGCGGAAAAAGGAAAAGCCTTATTTGCCGACAAAGGTTGTACTGCATGCCACAACCCGGAAAACAAAGTAGTAGGACCTGCAATAAAAGATATTGCTGCGGCATATACTGATAAGTCCGGGCAAATAGTTAAATTCCTAAAAGAAGAATCGGAGGCCATTGTTGACCCTTCTCAATACGCTGTGATGCAAGCTAGTTTAGCCATTACAAAAAGCATGTCCGACCAAGAGTTGAATGATATTGCGGCATACATACTTAGTACAAAATAAAAGTACTTTCGTTTAAGTAAAAAAGGGGCAAAATGCCCCTTTTTTATTTAAACCTCGAATTGATTTCGTGCAACCAATTTTGATATTGCTTCAAATACTCTGTTAAAGCAATAGCTTCTTGTTTATTAATAGAATCGTTTATAACACACGGTGTGGGGTATACTCTAGAAGTGCTCAGCAATTTTTGGTTTTTCTCTCCCAATAAATATAGGTAAAACATAGAGGGTTCATGGTAACGCAAAACATCTGAAATATCAGGAGCTTTACTAGTGTTTATTTCCATAGAATGGCAGGAATGACAATGTCTTTCAAAAATCGTTTTTCCATTCATTACCAGTGAGTCGTTAATAATGGGTGAGGTATAAAAGTTTGGAATTTCAAGTGTTTCGATTGTTTTTGTAGAACAATTAAATAACAAAAAAACGAGTATTGCAGTAACAAAGAAAAATTTCATCTTCATAGTTTCTGTATTTCAAATGTGGGATAGCCCTTTTCCCCGGAAGAATTATAGAAATCAATAAACTTTATTTTAAAGTAAATACCATTGTGGCTTTTTACTAAATAAAATAATTTAGGGTGTATGGTAAATGAATTGTCCTGATTGTTTCGGATTTTCCAGTCGTAGCCTATTTTATCCCATTCGTTTGAAAACGAAAATAGATTTACATCGCTCAGTTTAATTTCGTAAAAATTTCTCAAACTGTCTTTGGCGGCCTCTACTCCGTTATTTGAATTAATCAAACAACCTGTAATCACAAAGGGCATTTCTAACTCTGCAAATTTGTGTTGATAATTGGTGAAAAGCAAATCCCATTCATTTTTTTTTGGTTCTATGGTTACTTGTTCTCCTCCGTTGTTAAAACTAAAATAAACATGGTTGTAGTTTTCGTCTTTTTTTATTTGAAAAAAGTTTTCGTTTTGACCGTTTAAATCGGAATATTTGAAAGAATACAGATCATTTTGCAGCCCCGTAAAAATTACTTTTTTGTATCCGAGCGAATTCCCATTTTCATCAAACTGCCTGTTTATAATATACACTATGTTTGAAGGTGTTCCATTCGAAATATGAAACCAATTACCAAGTGCTGTGTAATTTTTATCTCCATCAGATTGATCCCAACGCCAAATCAAATTGTTTACATTATAAATGGAATCAAATAATGTAGAATTCGTGGAAGCTGCCAACATTCCTTTTGCTGTGTTTAAACGAATAATATATCCGTTTTCGGCACAATCAAATGCCAAATCCCAATCATATTTTTTATTACTGCTTACAATTTTGTTGGTATTGCAATTATAAAATACTTGGTTGTTGTACGGATAACCTATAGGTATAACCACCCTTTCATATGCTCCCGGTTGATGAGGCGGCAGTGGAATTTCTTTTTTTTCGCATGCAAAAAACAGCGAAATCAGAGCCAGCCAATATGTTGTTTTCATTTTCAATTTATAATTCTAACATTAAACTTATAAATCCCGTTCGCCCCCACATAATAGGTAGAGATGTAATATCTCTTGCTGAAGAATACCCGTACACACGCCCTTGTATGGGAACATTTGTAATGTTTAAAATGTTTTTGGCTCCTATCACAAAGGTTAACTTTTCTTTCCATAATTTTCTTTTTACAGAACAGTCAACCGTATGGTAGTCGGCAATATAACTTTGTTTCACTTCATTGTTTTGACTTAAATACTGGCTTGCCAATTTGCCGGTGTACTTATAATTGATGTCAAAGAATAGTTTGTATTTAGGTAATTTTATCGAAGGGTTACAAATAAATTCGGGCGAGAAATAGTAGTTTATATTTTGTAATTCTGTCGAAGGTAAAAATAAAAACCCTGTATAATTAGACCCTGCAATAAACTCTACATATTTACTTTTATTACGTAATAAAAAGCTGTATCCCTGCGAATAAAAATTCCCTATGTTAATATAGTTCCATTGCGTAATATTTGTTTGAGCCGTAGTAATCATGTTGGTTAAATGATTATAGAAGGCACTCACTTCAATAAACCAAGCTTGCTTTTCGTAGCTTTTATTCCACTCTGCCGAAAGTCGGTAATGATTTGATGTTTCTGCTTTTAATTGAGAATTTCCATACACTTGAATGGACTCGCTGAAATAAAAATCTAAATAGAGTTCTTTTATATTAGGGGCTCTATAGCCTTTTGCAACAGAGCCTTTCAAAGTAATATCATGAGCGAATTGCAAATTAAAATTAAGAGCATATGCCAAGGGGGCGTTATATCGGTTGTTTTGAATATAGCGAATTCCTGGATTTACCGTTAGTTTATTATTTTTTAAGGGGTATATAAAAGTATTTAGAAAAACTGCATATTCGGTTACATTTTCCTTCTTGTTTACAATTCGGGCAGTATTTAATTCAGAATATAAAAATTCTGTTCCGGCCTGAAAATTGAAAAATGCATTTTGCTTTTTTGACGCAAAAATTGGACGAATAAAATATTCGTAAGTAAGTGAAGTGTCATTTTCTCCTACAGTATTTACAGGAATATATTCTAGTGAAACCAAATCGCGAAAGAATTTTTTTCTGTTGCGTTCATAAATAGAAAAAGCGCTAGTAATATCTAAATGATGAGCCTTGCCGAAATTCCAAATTGCATGTGTTCTGGCTATAATCCGCTGTGTACCATAGTACGTATCAAAAGCTGTTTTATAGTAGGGTGGACGTAGTTCTCCTCGGTCTTTCATTAATTCATTAAAGTAAGAAATGCCTGTTCTGATTTCTCCCTTTTTAAACAAGCGGGTATAGCTGATGTCGGAAAAATATTGTTCACGTTGCAACCAAAGTTTATGTCTTGATGTATCCATGGGGGAATATCCCCCGAAAAAATTTCTACCTACTGAAACGGCAAAAATGTTTTTAGAACGATTTACTGCCGAAGCAGTAGTTGAAAAGTTGTATTGCCCAACACTTTCAGTATAAATAGTGCTTTTTAGTGAATACGGTTTTTTGCCATGCTTTGATGAAATTAGGTTTATGGCTCCTCCGGAACTATTGCTTCCGTATACGACAGATACCGGCCCATATAATACTTCCACTCTTTCGGTATTATTTAAATTAATTTGTTGTAAATCTAAGTTGCCATTTAGTCTTCCGGTAACCGGAACACCGTCAATCATAATGTTTACTTGTTCGCCCGAAAAGCCTTGCAAGTTTACATTACTCCCAAATGATGGACGATATGAAAATCGCATATTCAGTTCGTTACTCAAGGCTTCGTTAATTGTGCTGGCTCCTTTACTGTTTATCTTTTCAGCATCAATTGTTTTAATGGAGTAGACGCTTTCTTTCTGTGGCTGAATGTGGCGTTGAGCCGTAATTACAAATTCTGACAAGTTAAATACCAAAGGTTTTAAAAATACGGTATAATCAGTATGGAGATACTCAATAAATACTTTATTTGTAACGTATGCAATATGTGAGATAGTCAGTGAAACAGAATCCGATAAGGGGATAAAAATATTTCCATTGCTATCGCTTATAAAAAAAAGATCTTTTGTATTTTGCTTCGATACTAAACTTATATGAGCATTTTCAATAGGTTCCTTTGTTTCCGAATGGGCAATATTTATTTGCACGGTTTGACTCTGCAACTTTACAGAAGTTAGAGAAAACAGCACAATAAACCAATATTTCCAACGCCTTTTCAATTTATTCAATGATGAGTTTTGAAGTATGTTTAGAATATGTTGTTTCTAATACAAGCAGATAAACACCCTTACATAAATTCTCTGCATTTATTGCATGCATGTATATGCCTTTTGTAAAGTTTATTTTTTCGCTGTGAACCAATACTCCTTGTATGCTGTAAACAGCAATGTTTCCAACAGTATTTTCTAAGGCTTCATACAAGAGGTTAAATTGTCCGTTCGATGGATTTGGATAAGTGCTTATGTTTTTAAGTGTATTATTGGGTTCATTTATAGCCAAGTTTTTAATAAGTGTTTTATTAAAAATAAAGTGTCCGTTTGCAGAGCCTCCAAAGTCGGTAAAAACAATTCTATAAAACATAGAGCTATCTATGTTGTAAATAAAATAGGCAATGGTATCGTACACTTTCCACCCGGTTTGAGAATTGTATTTTTTCCATTCGTAACCAATATCAACCACATTTTTATTAAAAGAAGTTTGTGCTGCGGTAGTGTTCATTGCATCGTTAAATGAAGGCAAATGGGCTTTTGCACTCCAAATATTTCGGTTTTTGAGTACCCCAGAAACGGAAACGTACATATTTGAAACCCAATCGCGGTGCTTTTGAAAAAGCAGCTCCCAGGTGTCATTATCGGGTTCTTTATCTATTATTTGGTGGTTTACTAAAGAGTAGTAAATAAAATTTCGTTTGGGGTAGTTGGCTTTTGTTATACTAACGGTTTGTGGATTAGTGCCATTTAAATTTGCGTAAGTAATAGTCCACACTCCTGTTTTAAGGCTAGTAATTACTAATTTCTTAAAAGAGCCATCGTGTGTTTTTACTAGATAAATAGAATCTCCGAATGTCCAGTGATTGTTGTTAGGGTTTAAAATTCCCCAGCCCATATCGAATAAACCGGCAGTGCCTCTGTAGGTATTAAAAGCCCCGTTTGTCCATGATGTATCTGAATTTAGAAGCTGTTTCCATGTGTATGCTCCTATAGTATCAAATGTACTCCAGGCTCCTGTATCGTAGGGAGTATTATATAAAAAGCAGGCCGCTTCATTTATTAAAATGGCACTTCCAGCTGCACCAGGGCCATAACAAGCAAGAGCAATATCCCAATCGTTTACAGGGGTAGATAAAATATCGTCATTATCTAAACTATAGAAAACTCTATTTGTGTAGTTGGCTCCTGTTATAACGGTATCGGCATTTTGCCCTATAACTGTTGAAAGGAAGAAACTTAAAACAAGGAATAAGATTGGCTTTTTCATATCTGTTTAGTTTTGTTTTAAAAAAAGCATACCACACTTTTGTGTGGTATGCTTACCTTTAATCTACAAAAAACACTATTTTACTAATAGATGTCATGTGTAGTATTGTAAATATTAAACTTGCCAGTAGGGTTTTGTACCCAATCTCCTTTAATGATTTGTTTTAATTCTAATGTTTTATCATTATAAATTAAAATACCGCTTGTTTTGCCCATAAAAACGGATACCCATAATTCATCACCTGCTTTATTGTATTCCATGTGTACCATTCTTCCGTCAACCCCTTCAGGCATATCAATGGTTTTTTTATGTTCAAGAGTTTCTACATTAAAAACATCAATTTTAGAATGTAAAGAAGCATCAGGATTAAGAGTTCTATCTACCCAAAGATGTTTAGATTTTGGGTGTGTTTTTACAAATAGAGCACCACCACCATTTCCTGGGGCTTGTATTTCTTTAACAACAGTCCACTGTCCTTCGCCCGGATTCGTTTTAATGAATGAAATTTTATTTTCACCAAGGTGGCTGGTT
Organism: Flavobacteriales bacterium; assembly: GCA_013359255.1. Lineage (GTDB taxonomy): Bacteria > Bacteroidota > Bacteroidia > Flavobacteriales_E > Vicingaceae > BCD5. Next base: position 166,389 of record JABWCF010000003.1, on the reverse strand, counting down.
ATCCATAAACTTCCGAGTTTGTTTTTAATGTTTGCTCCTCTTCCGGGGTGGGGTTTAATGCCTGTTTCAATCATAGTAACTAATTTTTTATTAGGCACATCAATTACTACTACTTTGTTACTGGCGTTGGCGGCAACCAAGAAGTATTTTCCGGTAGCATCCCAGCCCCCATCGTGTAAAAAGCGTGCAGAAGCAATTTCTGTTACTTTTGGATTTTTTGGATCAGAATAGTCCACAATATCTACCATTCCTCTTTCTTTGATGTTGCAAATCCAAACGGGATCGGTGTGCGAAGCTACAATAGAAGCTACACGAGCTTCTTCTACAAATTCTTTTTCTCCATCACAAGCATTTCCGGAGGTAGAGGTAACGCTGATAGGTTCTAGCGTTTGTGCATCGAAAATAGCTATATGGGCGGGATTGTAACCGCCAAACACAAGGTATTTATCTTCGTACCCTTTAAACTTAGAAACTTCAACTGAGCGGGCATCGTAGGCTCCTCTTACCTCGGCAACAATGGTGGGTTTTTCGCTGTAAGTATCAATCATAGTAATTCTTCCGTCTCTTCCTACAGAGTATATATACCTTCCTGATGCTGATGTGCGGAGAATATGTACGGCAAATCCTGTTGGTAAAACGGCTAATGCTTCCTTGGTATCGCCATCAATTACGGCTACTTTTCCGGCATCTCGCATAATAACACCAAAATAGTTGTCTATATTCCTCTTATGAACAGGCTTGGCGGGTCTATCAGCTACAGGAACAAAAACTTTCCAAGTGGCTTTCATCTCTTCCAAACCGAACGCAGGAATGGCAGGAGGGTCTAGTTGCAAAAATTTAGTCATTAAAGTAATCTCGTCATCTGTCATAATCCCTTTCCATTCGGGCATACCACCTGGTGTTCCGTTTTCTATAAAAGCTCTGAGACCGGCTTCGCCCAATGTTTTTGTTCCTGGAGCAGGGCTGCCTTCGGGTGCTTCGGGTAAAAGGTGTGGGCCTGTTGCTCCTTTACGTGCAGATCCGTGGCAACCTGCACATTTATCAAAATAAATATTAGAAGCTTTCTCCATTTCGGCTGTTGTTAGCAGAATACCTTCTGTTTTTGGTTGTTCGGTTTCAACTTTTTTTTCTTCTCCAGAGCCACCACAAGAGGAGAGCACCACTATTGATGCTACCGCCATGTAGTGAAGATTTGTTTTAAATTTTGTGTTCATAGTTGTATGTTTAGGTGTTGTTAGTATTTGCTACAAAGATTTACTATGCGTTGCTGCATTGAAATGATTAGTGTCAAATGAGAAGTTGTTTTTTCGTATGATAAATATTGAGGTGCATCATGCAAGTATTTACGAAAACATATTATTATAATGTAAGTTTACCTGAAAGAAAGCGGAGTACTCTGCTTTCCCCTTTCATTAATTGAATGTTTGAGAGTTCGTGTTTAATTTCCGGAAACTCTGTTTCGGATAGAATAATTTTTATATTTTCGGGAACTTCTACTTCATCGTAAACATACACGGCAATATCTTTACGAATACCTCTCGGGCTGTAGTTTTTTGAAAACACCAATTCATTGTTTTTTGTGTTGAATACCTCTATTTTTATTTCCGACCTTCCGCTGATAATGGGTACAGGTGATTGCATGTGTGAAAGATGTGATGAGTTATTTTGCAACTCGTGTATTGGAGAAGATGTATATTTCAAATTTAAAACAAGCGTTCTGCTTTTTGAAGAGTAAAAAGAAAGTTTTTGATTGCTAAAATATGGAATAGAGACAAAGAATAAAGCACTCAATAAAATGGCAAATGCTATATTGACTTTTGAAAAATCTTTTACGGTAAGTTCTTTTTTGTTTGAGCTAACATTTGCATTATTTATAAAATCGGAAATTGTTTTTTTAATATTCTGCCCCGATGTTACAAAAAGTATGTTACTGTAATTAACCGAAGATTTTATTACTGGCCTGCGTTTATGGTTTAATCGGTTTTTAGCCCACTCGGGTCCGAAACGATAATAGCACGATTCACAGCCCAAAATCACCAATTTATTTTTTTCAGAAACCAATGTTTCATCAAACGCTTTCGCATTAATATTTCCTACACAAATTGCCTCCGATATTTTTGTATTCTGTAAATCCAATCCGTTTAACTTGCTTTTTAAATAGCTACAAGTAATAATGTGGTGCTGAGTATTTCCGGCACTATTGATTAAATTGGGTACTATTTTTTCTGAGGTTATGGCCATCGATTTACATGAGCCAACACAGATATTACACCCAACACATTTCTCGTTATCTAACCAAGCTTTATCTTCGCCTTTTTCGTTTTGTTTAATCAGAATGGAATCGTAGGGGCAGTCTTCGGCACACTGCTGGCAACCATCGCATAAATCGGCATTGATAACTGGAATGTAATTTTTGTTTTTCTTAAATAGGAATGGAAAAGAGAAAATAAACAGAGTAACAATTAAAATCAAAACCCAGTTCCAGCCAACGGAAAGTATTTTCATAAAAAAATACCCAAAAAAGTAATACCAGTTAAATCCTGTTTCTGTTGGTAATACGGTATCTTGTGCCGGAGCATCTAATGAGGCATCAAAAAACAAAGAAATAAGTAAAATGAAAAAGCCGGAAAAAAGCATTATTTTTTTAGGAGGGAAAATACCCGGCTTACTTAAATGAATTTCGTGCAACCATAGAAATATAGCGGTAAATGCACAAAAGAAAATATGCCCAAAAAGGGTTACTCTAAAAATGCCACCAAGGTATGCCAAATCGTTTATTAAAAAGGCTCCGGCAATTGAAGGGTCGAAAAAGGGTAAATAGATTAACAGTTTTGCTGTTAATACGCCCAATAATTTTGCCTTTTGGTCCCATACCAAAACAAATCCTGTTAAGCCTATAAAAATGGTAATTATTAACGATACAATTCCAAATAACCACGATTTTACTCGCTTAAATTTGCCTGTAATAAGCATGTGTAAAAAATGAAAAAAAACAAATACTACAAATAAATCAGACGAGTAACGATGTAGGTTGCGCATTAGGTTACCAGCCCATTGATTGGTAAGTTCTACAGTAGATATGTACGATTGAGTGGGATCTACTTTATAAAACAAGAAAAGATAAATGCCCGATACAAATGCTATGGCAAAAAAGTAAATGGCTAAGGTGCCCAAATGGTATACTGGATTGTACTTTGTAGAGAAAATTCTGCTGAAAAACGCTCCTATTTTTAAAAAAATGCTGTGTCCACTCATTCTGATTCTATACTAAGCCTGCAATATTTTTAGATTCATAAAAAGCAAATCGAGTTGTATTTAGTAACACTTTATAGGACTATAATGTTCTCAAATCTTTAAAAAATAAATCTCTTATAACAAAAAATAATAATCCCGATATAAAAAAAATACCTACGCAAATTTGAATTATAAATGCCCAGTCGATAATATATTTTTTTGATGTTGCATCGAACTTGAAACAATTCAACAAAAAGCCTTCGTAAAAACTAAGCGATGTTTTTTCTTTTTTTGCTTCCAGTACGGCCATATCAATATCGCGGGCACTTGGAAAAACACCGTACACAAAGCGAGATATTTTCATTTTAGGGGTTATTACTACTAGTACATTCGGATGCAAATAATCGCCCGATTTTTCTTTTATAATTTCAAAATCTATTGAAGATAAAAGTTGCGAAGTGCTTTCTTTATCGGAAGCCACCACTTTCCAACTTTCTCCGGTAATATCCCATCGTTTAGTAAATGTTTTTAAATCTTTAGGGGTGTCGTAGTAATCGAAAGAAAAAGTTAACACCTCATACTCTTTTCCCATTCCTTTACTTTTTTTGATGGCCTCTTTTAAGTTGGCTGTAATAATGGAGCATGAGCTGGGACATTTGGTGTAGATAGGACTTAAAATGATAGGCCTATCTTTTATTAATTCAGATAGCTTATTTCTGTTGTTTTTGGAATCGAACACTTCTATATCTGCTAATTGCTTTCCCAAAAACTTGGTCTCGTTTGGGTCTCGTTGTGAATATAATGAATTATAGAACAAGCATAAAAAGGGCATCAAAAGGATACATCTTATTTTTTTATGATGGAAGTGCAAACTCATATAAATTTTTCTGCAACTAAAAGAATAAATAAAACCGGCAAAAAAATAATGCAACCCAACATTAATGCAAGTGCCGATTTTTCGGTTCGTGCTCTGTAAAAAATAATTGAGCTAAGAAACAATAGGCCTCCAAATAAAGAAATAATCCACGAAACGTGTACTCCAATCGACTCGTACATGTACAAAAGTAAAGCAGTTGGTACAATTAAAAAAGTGGAAAACATAATTAACATTGATGCGTATTTGGATTTTATTCCGGGAGTTGGCAACATTTTAAATCCGGCTCTATTATAATCATCATTCAGAAGCCAGGCAATAGACCATGTATGTGGAAACTGCCAAACAAATTGCACTAAAAACAAAAGTACTGCATGATTGGAAACAGAGCCTGTAGCAGCTGTACAACCAATTAATACCGGCAAAGAACCGGCAAAGGCTCCGGGGATTACCGTGAGCCACGTAATTTTTTTTAAAGGTGTATAGATACACACATACACCAACAATGCTAAGCATCCCAATACAAACGAAAGCAAATTAATTTTCGATAAAAGCAAAAGACCCAGAACAGAAAATATCATCCCAAGGATAACCGCTTCTCTAATTTCTAATCTGGAGGAAGGGAGAGGTCTTTCTGAGGTACGTTGCATCAATGCATCTGACTTTATTTCTAGTATCTGGTTAAAAATATTAGAAGCTCCTGCAATAAAAAATCCGCCCACCGAGAGTAACCATATCGTTACAAAATCAATATTTCTGTTTACTGCCCACAAGTACGACATAGATGCAGAGAACACTACAAGCAATGACAAACGAAATTTAACTAATTGAGCGTAATCCCGAAGTTTTACGCTCAATCTATTCAACATATTATTTAACGAAAACATTTTCTGTTTCTACTGAATTTCCCAAATCGCAGCAAGCCACTTCCAATTCAAGAAATAAAACACCAAGAATGTAACAAGAAAAATAATAGTTAGCACCAATGTTCCGGGAGCCTCATATTTGCGTTTATGTGGAGTCCTTTCTTCTCCAAGAGGAGCAGCTATGGCAAGTTGCATATCTTGCGGACCGTTTACCCTAGGACCAAAAAATACCGAAACAACAACAATTAATATCCAAATGAGCATGGATAAAAAAGAGAGTACTCCGCCCAAACCAAATAGAACCCAAATAAAACCTGAAACAAGATTAAAATCATATGTAAAGGGACCTCCGGTAAACGCAATATCATAATGTCTTCTGGGAATGCCAAACATTCCCAATGCAATCATTCCGATGGCTAATAATGCAATGCCAAAAAAGAACATCCATGGTTGAATTTTTGCCAGTTTAAAGGCAACAATCTTTCTTCGAAACATTAGAGGAACTAAATAGTATGTAATACCCATAAAGGTTAAGGTAGTTCCAATTACCACGGTTCCTTTAAAGTGCCCCACAATAGCCAATGTATTATGCACAATAATATTGGTTTGTTCCATACCATATATTACGCCTGTAATTCCGCCAATAAAACCAAAACCAATGATGGCAAGCGTAATAGAACTAAATGCAGGATTTCCCCATGGTAATTTAATGAGCCAATCGAACAAGCCTTTGTTATGTCCTAACCTTCTTTGAGCAGCCTCCATAGAAGAGGGAACGGCAAAGGCATGAATCATCGAAGCAAGCACCGCAAGGTACATGGCATAACTGGTATTCCACACTTTCCAAGTTGAACTTACTGCAGGGTCAACTAATAGATGGTGAGCCGAAGCAATACTTATAAAAAGAATATAGAATAAGAACGCCACCCTCGAAACCTTTTCATTAATGGAACTTCCGCCTAAAACCAAACGTACCGATAGATACCAGATTCCTACCATGGCACACACATTTATTTGTTGTGCCGAGTGCCCAAAGCCCCACCAAACCAAGCGATACCAAGCGGGGTCTATGCTTTCTACCAAACCCAACGACCATAAAAAAGTAGGCACATAAACCAATGCTCCGGAAAGCAATGTTAATACAGCAATAATCGCTGCTGCCATTAGTGCATAAGTAAATAAGGGTAGGGTTTTTCCTACTTTCCCTTCTTTTTTTGCCAGAGCAATATTGCCAAAAAACAAACCTACACCTATAAGAGCTCCAACGGCAAAAAGTATTATACCTAGGTAATAAAGTGGGTGTGCTTTCAGCGGAACATACGATGTCATTGTTACATCTGCGTTACCACTTAGTATCATTACATCGGTAAGAATAAAGCCGGTGGCCATTAATATAAACGACAGCCACCCTAACTTGGGAGCACAAAACCTAGAATTTAAAACCACTGTTGAACCAAAGTAAAGACCCGCAATTTCAAAAAACACAATCCAAAATACCAATGCGTTTACACCGTGTAAGCCAATTATTCTGTAATACCAAGGAGAGGATAATACATGAAAATCTTGCCAACGTGTAAATACAAGGAGTATAGCTCCTAATGCGGCAATAAGTAAAGAAACTACAGCAAAAACTGCATTTAATCGAAACAATTTTTCAGTAGTATTATCTACTTTAAAGCCTGTTATATCACATGTTCTAAAAGTGCTCATAATATATAATATTAATATCCGTAATTAGCTAATTCGCTTTCATCTTCAATAACTACAATTTTTCCAATCATCAAATGGTGTCCTATGCCGCAGAATTCGTTGCACACTACCATGTATTCACCTGTTTTATTGGGCTTAAAATCTAACACGTAATCGTAGTTGGGAAAAACCATAAAATTCATATTGATGGGCTGTACCGAAAATCCGTGCATCACATCTTTCGATGATATATGGAATTTATACCACTCATCTTTTTTTAATACGATAACCGAAGACCAACGCCACATCTGTGCCAGAAGAAAAACATCAGATTCAGGTTTGGGCATAACAACCGGTATTCCGTTGTCTTCGCCAATTTGATTTTGTTCAATAAACGAGTTGGTAAGTGTTGTAAACTCCTCTGGGGTAGTGTAATAAGTAACACTCGATGGATTTTGTTTTCCGTATACGTGCCACAAAATCATCCAAAAGAACATAGCAATACACACTACGGTTGCCGCAATAATCCAACCTTTTTCATCGCGAGCTATTTTCTTGTGTATCCATCCGGAAGGGGGTGCTTCTAAACTCATATCTCTATTTTTTTATTTGGTAAATAAATCTTTTATTTCTGCAGGAATACCCTTTATGAGTATAATTTCTGCCCAACCCCAAAATATGTAGGAAACAAAATATACGCCTACTCCCAAAATGAGGAGCAGCCACATATTATTCAGCAAGGATTCAAGAAAAGTGGTTGATTGATTTTCTTCGCTCATAAATATAATTTTTACATTTCGAGCAAAGGTGTTTATTGGCAATAAATACCTTTATGATTGTAATCAATCAGTAATATATATTATCGTATTTAATTCTTTACGAAAACGTATTTTTTAAGAAAGATGAACGCCAAATGATGCTATTTTTTTCAACTCGTTAAGTTCATTGATAATGATGTCTTTTTTATCTAATAGAATCAGGTTTTCTGATTGAAATTCTGAAAGAATTTTTGACACCTGTTCTTTGGTGGTACCTGCGTAATCGGAAAAATCCTGCCTTGAAAGAGTAATATTTAATCGATTGTTTTTATCTGTACCAAAAGTAGTATTTAGGTATAACAAAGTTTCAGCCACCTTTTCACGCACATTCATTTGTGCCAAATTAAATTGCATTATTTCTGAGTTCTCTAATTCTTTAGAAAAAAACATTAATAACTTAAATGCAATGCGTGAATGATTTCCCAAAAAAGTGATGAAGAAATCCTTAGGGAAAAGGCAAATGGAAGAATCTTCGATGGAAGATGCTGATACCGGATAATATTCTGTGTTTAATCCTCTATGCCCAAGTATATCCCCGGCTCTAGAGAAACGGATAATATGATTTTTACCGTTTATCCCGGTTTTATACACTTTTATGATACCCGAATTGATAAAGCTGATACTATTTACGGGCATATCTTCATGAAATATTTTTTGATTTTTGGAGCAAACTAGTACAGTTTTTTTTTCTTCCACTTTTTTAACGGCTTCTAGGTCGTTAATTCCTTTCATTAAGCACGGGGCCTTACAGTCGGCACATAGCAATCTTTGTCGGTTCATGATATATTTTTTTCTTGCACAACAAATGTAATGCTCATTTACTTAATCTTTATGAGCTTCTGTTATTTTTTTTCCTTGCCATGTGTTTTGCTTATTCATGGTGTTAATGAGGGTATTTACAAATTGATAATTTTTTAGTCCGTTCCATTTTGGTGCAATGAGAAGGTGGGCGGGTGATTCGTTTAAAAAACGTTGCACTACGATGTTTTCAGGTATTTCTTCCAACATATTAATCACAATTTCTTTATACTCGTTGGGGTATAAAAGAGAGTATTCAGAAGGTTTTTGAAGGTAATCGTTTGCCATTTGTGTATGTTTTAAAATTTGCAGATGGTGCATTTTAATCATACTTATGGGTAATTGAGAAAGTCTTTTGGCGTGATTTACAAAGGTTTCAGGATTTTCGCCAGGTAAGCCTATTATTAAATGTGCTCCTACGGGTATGCCCCTAGAGGCAACTTGTTTAATAGCCATAATGGAATCATTATATGTATGGCAGCGATTTATTTTTTTTAAGGTTTCATCTTCGGTTGATTCTACTCCTAATTCTATTGAGATGTAGTATTTTTGAGCAATTTCAGAAAGCATATCCAGAATCTCGTTGTTTAAACAATCGGGGCGAGTAGAAATTACAATGCCTTTTATTCCGGGGTAATTCAGTGCTTCATAGTACATTTCTCTGAGGCTATTTACATAGCTGTATGTATTGCTGTACGATTGAAAATAGGCGAGAAACAAGGGTGTATTTTTCTTCGCAGCAAATTTTTTCATTCCCCTTTCTAATTGGTTGGCTATACTGTTTTTTACATCGGTATAGTAAGGGCTAAATGATTTATTGTTACAGTACGTACACCCATTTAACCCTTTTGTCCCATCACGGTTTGGGCAGGTTAAACCTGTGTTAATAGAAAGTTTTTGTGCAGGGGAGCCAAAAACTTTCTTTAAATATTGATGATAGGTATAAAAGGGAACGGTTCCGGGTATTACCACTTTAGAAGAATTTCTTTAGCTCAAACACCCGAAAACATTCTTTTGTTTAGTTAATTGTCCAGGTTTTATCACCCGAAAGAATAGAGTCTAAACTAGGTTCTCCTTTTTTTGCTTTTGCATTTTCAATTTGAGATTGCATCATTTCCTCGTATACAGGACGTTCCTCAGCAAAAAGCACTCCAAATGGACGCGGAAAATGTACATCAGGCACAACAGCATCAAACATTCTGGCAAGTAAATTAGCTTTTGTTTTGTCTTTTTCGTTGTGTATCCAAAGATCGTTTGCACTGATTCCAGATGCTGTTAAATCAACTATTTCAGGGGTAAGGCCATTTAGTTTAATTCCTTTACCGTTGTTTTCACCATAAATTAAGGGTTGGCCATTTTCAACATAGATTGCTTCTTCTTTTTTGGTTTCTTTATCGGAATATGCAAAGAAGGCTCCATCGTTAAAGATGGGGCAGTTTTGATAAACTTCAACAAATGAAGTTCCTTTGTGCTGGTTGGCTTTTTTTAAGATAGCCTGCATATGTTTTGGGTCTCTGTCCAAGGTTCTGGAAACAAAACTTGCATTTGCTCCTAAAGCTAACTCGGCCGGATTGAAAGGAGCTTCAATAGTGCCAAAAGGGGTAGATTTTGTGATTTTTCCTTTTTCGGAAGTGGGTGAATATTGTCCTTTGGTAAGCGAATAAATTTGGTTGTTAAACATCAGGTAATTTAAATCTAAATTTCTTCGCATTAAATGGATAAAATGATTGCCACCTATGGCGGTTGAATCTCCATCGCCCGAAACAACCCAAACGCTTAAATTAGGGTTGGCCGATTTTACACCTGATGCAATGATTCCGGCTCTTCCGTGAATACTGTGCATTCCATATGTTTCCATATAGTAAGTAAAACGAGAAGAGCATCCTATTCCGGAGATGAATACAAAATTTTCGCGAGGAATACCTAAATCAGGAAAAATAGTTTGCACTTGTTTCAATATAGAATAATCACCGCACCCGGGGCACCATTTTACATCTTGGTCGGGAACAAAATCTTTAGCGGTTAATTTATTTTCGCTGGTTGTTATCATGGGATTAGTTGTTTAATAGTTCGTTTACTTTTGCTTTTATTTCATCGGCAGAAAATGGTACTCCTTTAATTTTGTTTAATGAGATGGCAGGAATAAGGTACTTAGAACGTATTAAAACGGATAGTTGTCCGTTGTTCATTTCGGGAATAAGAATTTTATCAAATTTTCTTAGTACGGCTTCTAAATTTTTTGGAAAAGGGTTTAAATAACGTAAATGGATATGTGAAACTTCTTTCCCTTCTTTACTCATTTCAATTAGAGAGTTACGCACGGTGCCATAGGTTGAACCCCATGTTAAAACAGCCAATTTTCCAGATTCTTTTCCGAAGTTCACTTTTTGTTCGGGGATATAATCTGCAATTTTATCTATTTTTTGCTGTCTTAGTTTTACCATAAATTCATGGTTTTCGGGGTCGTGGCTCGGATGACCCGTTTCGTGTTTGCGTTCTAGTCCCCCTATTCTGTGTTCTAAGCCTGGTGTGCCTGGTATTGCCCAAGGACGAGAAAGTTTTTCATCTCGTTTATAGGGTAAATAAGGCCCCTCTTTCCATTCTTCTTTCGAAGCAAAATGTACTTTAATAGTTGGCAAAGCTGCTTCTGTAGGGTATCTCCAAGGCTCAGAGCCATTTGCAATATATCCATCGGTAAGGCAAATAATAGGAGTCATGTGTTCCAGTGCTATACGAGCTGCCTCAAATACAGTATCGAAACAATCGGAGGGAGAGGCTGCTGCAATTACTGGTAGCGGTGCTTCTCCGTGTCGGCAATACATGGCTTGTAATAAATCGGCTTGTTCTGTTTTGGTGGGCAAACCGGTAGAAGGTCCTCCTCTTTGCACATTAATAACCACCAACGGAATTTCTAAAATAGTAGCTAAACCTAGGGCTTCAATTTTTAAAGAAAGCCCGGGTCCGGATGTAGTAGTTGCGGCTAAATGCCCTGTGTAAGAGGCTCCAATAGAAGAGCAAATTCCTCCAATTTCATCTTCGGCCTGAAATGTTTTTACTCCGTGTGCTTTATATTTAGAAAGATCGTGTAAAATGTCGGTTGCAGGTGTTATCGGGTATGAGCCTAAAAATAATGGAATACCTGCTTTTTTAGCTGCGGCAATTAATGCAATAGCTGCGGCATGGTTTCCTGTAATACTTCTGTAATCGCCTTTTGCCAATTCGGCTGAGGCTACCCGGTAACGACTGGTAAATACCTCAGTGTTCTCGCCATAATTCCATCCGGCTTGTAAGGCTAAAATATTTCCCTCGGCAATATCGGGCTTCTTGCCAAATTTTTCTTTTATAAAGGTTTCAGTATGCTCAGTGGGTCTGTCAAACATCCAATAAATTAAGCCCAATATAAACATGTTTTTTGCACGCTCCACTTCCTTGTTACCAAGATTGGTGCCGCTTAAACTTTCTTTAGTGTGCTTTGTAATGTCTATTTCTAAAACCTTATAATCAGATAGAGACCCGTCTTTAAGCGGATCTGCTTCATCGGAATATTGAGCTAAACGCAAACTTTTTTTATCGAATCCGGCTATGTTGGCAATTATTACACCTCCTTTTTTTACATTTTTCAATTCTACTTTTAATGCAGCGGCATTCATAGCTACCAACACATCGTACGAATCGCCCGGAGTGTTTATTTCCTTACTCCCAAATTGAATTTGAAAACCGGAAACCCCGGCAATAGTGCCGGCTGGAGCACGTATTTCAGATGGGTAATCGGGGAATGTACAAATATCATTTCCAAAAAAAGCCGATGTGTCCGAAAACTGTGTTCCGGTAAGTTGCATTCCATCGCCAGAGTCACCCGAAAATCTTATTACTACATTTTCTGTATCAATAAAATTTACTTTGTTACCCGCAACTTGTTCTTGTGCTGTATCCATAATGTTTTTTGAATAATGTGTAACTTATTTTAATCAACAAATTAATTCCAAAACTGTTCATTAAAATATGACAAGTATCATACTTTAGTAATAACGCTATATTTTATTTTGGCTTGCCTTTAGTAATAATTATGGAAGCCGAAAGTTTAATATTATTTTTTATTGCAGGACTTGTGTTGGTGGGAGGAGGAATACTAGCCTCACAGTTGTTGGCTCCAAAATTAAAAAACAAAACAAAGGAAGATGCTTACGAGTGTGGTATTCCAACTGAAGGGGCTGCATGGATGCAGTTTAAATCAGGGTACTATTTATTTGCTATATTATTCTTAATCTTTGAAATTGAAACGGTGTTTGTGTTTTTATGGGCATTAACTATGAAAACTCTAGGTATGTTAGCCTTTATCGAGATTCTTATTTTCTTTTTTATATTAGGAATTGGTTTACTTTATGCTTGGAAAAAAGGAGCCTTAAAATGGGATTAAAAGAACAAAACAATTTGCAAAATTTTCCGGGCGAAATTCATAGTGCCGGCAATTCAAATATTATAGTTACTTCTTTAGATGGAATTGTAAATTGGTCGAGAGCAAATTCTTTATGGCCTTTAGTATTTGGAACGAGTTGTTGTGCAATAGAAATGATGGCTGCAGGTTCATCGAAGCACGATTGGTCTAGGTTTGGAACCGAAGTAGCTAGAGCTACTCCTCGCCAAGCCGATTTAATTGTGGTGGCAGGAACCATTGTGCATAAAATGGCTCCGGTATTAAAACGCCTTTACGAACAAATGGCCGAACCAAAATATGTGATAGCTATGGGTGCTTGTTCTGTATCTGGAGGGCCATTTTTTTATAATTCTTATTCGGTGGTAAAGGGTGTTGACCATATTATTCCGGTTGATGTATATGTGCCGGGTTGTCCCCCTCGCCCTGAAGCCCTCTTGTATGGCATTATTAAGTTACAAGAAAAAATAAGAGATAAAAAATTATTGAAAGACAAACCCTCAACACCCATCATCATCGATAAAATTCCAAACAATGGATAGAGAGGCATTAAAAAATAAATTGATTGAAGTTTTTCCAAATGCTTCCTTTTCGGAAAACAAGCAGTTTATTATACTTACAACTACCTCGGATAAAATTACCGAAGTGGTAGAAACACTTAAAAATAATATCGATTTTAGGTTCGACTATATGTTTTGTATAACTGGAGAAGACTGGTTAAATTATTTCATAATTACTTATCATTTACGATCTACACATCTTGGGCATGAACTGGTATTAAAAGCAAAAATTGAAAATAGGGAAAAACCCGAAATAGAAACACTTTCTCATTTATACTCTACAGCCGAACTAAACGAAAGAGAAATTTTTGAAATGTATGGAATCCATTTCCTTCATCATCCCGATTTACGTAAGTTGTTATTGCCCGATGAGTGGGAAGGATTTCCGATGAGAAAAGATTATTACGACCCCATTCATATTGTTGAACTCGAATAATGAAAATAGAAGCAATAGATACAAGCGAAACAAAAGAGTACTTCATTAACATGGGGCCGCAGCACCCCTCTACTCATGGTGTGCTTCGTTTATTACTTACGTTAGAAGGAGAAATTATTAAAAATGTTGAGCCCCACATAGGGTACGTTCATCGTGCTATTGAAAAAATGTGCGAAAAAAGTTCATTCCAGCAAATTATACACTTAACAGATAGATTAGACTACCTCTCTTGCCACATGAACAACGAAGCCGTATGTTTAGCCGTGGAACAAGGCTTGGAAATGGACGTGCCAGAAAGAGTAAAAGTAATACGCACTATTATTGATGAGTTAAATCGCATTTCATCACATACGCTTTGGTGGGGAGTAATGGGCATGGATATGGGAGCCATCACTTCCTTTTTGTACGGATTTCGAGAACATGAAATGATTACCGAAATTTTTGAAGAAACTTGTGGAGCACGCTTAACAATGAGTTACAATGTGCCCGGGGGATTGATGTTTGATATTCCCCCAAATTTTCAGAAAATGGTAAAAGATTTTCTTTTTCATTTCAAAAAGAAATTGCCCGAGTACGACACCCTGCTTTCCAACAATATTATTTTTACAGAACGCACTAAAGGGATTGGCTACCTTAGCAAAGAAAATGCCATTGCTTTTGGCGTAACAGGTCCGTCTGCACGGGCGTCTGGTTTTGCTTGTGATGTGAGAAAACTTAAACCATACAGTGCCTATCATAAAGTAAATTTTAAAGAAATTATTTTTACCGAAGGCGATTGCTTTGCAAGATACAAAGCTAGAATTGACGAAATGTGGGAATCTGTTTCAATCATAGAACAATTAATTGATAATATACCCGAAGGCGATTATTTTGTAAAAACAAAAGCGGTTATAAAATTGCCTGTAGGCGAGTATTATCAGAGTGTAGAAAGTGCAAGAGGCGAGTTTGGCGTATACATAGTAAGCGATAACAAGAAAAATCCTTATCGAGTAAAATTCCGATCGCCCGGATTTGCAAATCTTTCAGCCTTAAACAAAATAGCACAAGGTTGTAAAATTGCCGATTTGGTAGCTATAATGTCAACATTAGATTTAGTAATACCTGATATAGACCGATAACAATAAAACATTGAAAATACTTAGTATATACGATTTTTCGAACCTAACGCAAGCCATACACACCTGGCTTTCCGGAAAAATGTCGGTTGTTTCAACGCAGGTAGTTGAAATGATTTTGGTAGGAACTGTTTTTCTATTGTTTTTTGCTGTGTTAGGTTTAGTGCTGGTGTATGCCGAAAGAAAAGTATGTGCCATAATACAAGTTCGCTTGGGCCCTATGAGAGTGGGAAAATGGGGTACTGCACAAACCTTGGCCGATTTTATAAAACTAGTGTTTAAAGAGCCATTAATTACCCGCGATGCCGATAAGTTTTTATTTAATCTAGCTCCGTTTATAATTATCATTGCATCATTTATGGCCGTAGCTGTAATGCCTTTTGCAAAAGGTTTACAGGCAATGGATTTTGATATAGGATTATTTTACATATCAGCCGTATCGTCTATTGGCGTTACCAGTATTCTAGTAGCCGGTTGGGCTAGTAACAGCAAATACTCACTGATTGGAGCTATACGCAGTGGTGCTCAAATTTTAAGTTACGAACTTTCGGCAGGCTTATCCCTGCTCACTATCGTTATCTTAACAGGAAGTTTACAACTTTCTGAAATTGTAGAAAGTCAGGCCGATGGTTGGTGGATATGGAAAGGACATGTCTCTTCAATTATTGCTTTTGTTATTTTTATTATAGCAGGAACAGCCGAAACCAATCGTGGCCCTTTTGATATGGCCGAAGCCGAATCGGAATTAACGGCAGGTTTTCACACCGAGTATTCGGGAATTAAATTTGCCTTTTTCTTTTTAGCCGAATATGTAAATATGTTCATTATAGCAGCCATTGGAGCCACTGTATTTTTTGGCGGATGGATGCCATTACATGTTGGAAATTTTGAAGCATTCAACAACATTATGGATTACATTCCTTCGGTGGTTTGGTTTTTTATGAAAGTATCGGCTATTATCTTTTTAATGATGTGGTTTCGATGGACTTTTCCTCGTTTGCGGATTGACCAATTACTCACTTTAGAATGGAAATATTTATTACCACTAAGTTTAATGAATATTTTATTAATGGCATTTTTATCACTAATGGGTTGGCATTTTTAAATAAAAAAACATGAATGAAGTAACCGAATATTTCAGCGATATTTTTAAGGGAGTTCGCTCTCTTCTAAAAGGTATGTCTGTTACCGGGTATTACTTTCTTCATCCCAAAGAAATTATTACCCAGCAATACCCCGAAAACCGAGATGTATTAAAAGTTCCGGAACGCTTCAGAGGAGAGTTGGTAATGCCTCATACCGCAGATAACCAACATCGTTGCACGGGCTGTTCGGCTTGCCAGTTAGCTTGTCCAAATGGTTCCATTATTATAGTAAGTGACCGTGTTGAAACTCCTGAAGGGAAAAAGAAAAAAGTTATAGATAAACATGTGTACAATTTAGCCATGTGTACTTTTTGCAACTTGTGCGTACGAGCTTGCCCTACAGATGCCATAGTAATGTCGAATGATTTTGAACATGCTACTTACGATCGAGGAGAGTTAATAAAAATATTAAACCAACCGGGTTCTAAAGTATTGGAAGGAATAGAAGAATGAGTGTAATACTATTTTATATAACCGCTGTTGCTATTTTATTGTTTGCGTTCCTCTCGGTAACCACACGTAGAATATTGCGGGCTGCGGTTTATTTACTTTTTGTGCTCATTGGAACTGCGGCTATTTATTTTTTACTTCGATATAACTTCTTAGCTGCCTTACAACTTACCCTCTATGCCGGAGGAATTATTGTCCTCATTATCTTCTCAATCATGCTTACCAGTCAAATGAACAATAAATTAGAAAAACCGAACGATTTACAAGTGGTATTGGCAAGTGTAACTTCAGTGGTTGGAGTAGGGTTAGTGCTATTTGTAATTTTAAATCACAGTACCTTTATAACACAGTATTCCGAAAAAATATACAATGTTAAAGAAGTGGCATTGAGTTTAATCAGTTATCAAAAAAACGGATATGCTCTGCCCTTCGAAGTCATTAGTGTATTATTATTAGCAGCTATGGTGGCCGCTATTATAATGGCTAAACGCGAACTAAAAAATAAAGAACAATGATACAGGGAGTGCCACTGCAACATATACTTCTGCTAACCACATTGCTTTTTTTTATTGGAGTATATGGATTTATTACACGCAAAAATTTATTTACCATGCTCATGTCGGTAGAGTTAATGCTGAATGCGGTGGCCATAAATTTTGTAGTATTCAATGCTTATTTGTTTCCTGAAAATTTACAAGGGCATTTTTTTACCATTTTTATTGTTAGCATAGCCGCTGCAGAAGCTGCCGTGGCCATTGCAATTATAGTAAATGTATATAGAAACATTCGCACGGTAAATGCGGAGCGAATAAACGAAATGAAGCACTAACGTATGGAAAACTGGAGCTACATCATTTGGATTTTAATTATACCTTTTCTTTCTTTTCTTTTTGCTGCATTGCCTGGCACTAAATTAAAATCGTCTGTGTCGGGTTTAGTGGGTATCGCCTCCATATTATCAGTAGCTATTTTATCGTATATCACTGCATATTCTTATTTTTTTGTTTCAGGAAAAATTGATGGGGTGTTTCAAAAAATAATTGCATTCAATTATGTCTGGGTGCGTTTTTCTGAAGTTTTGCAGATAGATATTGGAGGTTTGTTAGATCCTATTTCGGTTATGATGTTAGTAGTTATTTCTACCATTTCCTTAATGGTGCACATTTATAGTTGGAGTTACATGCATGGAGAAACAGGTTTTGCCAGATATTACGCTTTTCTTTCTTTATTTACCTTTTCAATGCTAGGATTAGTCCTTGCCACAAATCTCTTTCAGATGTATATTTTTTGGGAATTGGTTGGTGTGTCTTCCTTTTTGCTCATCGGATTTTATTACGAAAAACCTTCTGCCATTGCGGCTTCCAAAAAAGCATTTATTGTAACACGTTTTGCCGATTTTGGTTTTCTGCTAGGTATATTACTGCTTGCATATTATACAAACACATTTGATTTTATAACTCTAACCGATACCAATGGCACTCTGATTACTAATCCTGTAGCGGCAACCTTTATGGGAGCATCGGTTTTAACGTGGGCAATGGGATTAATTTTTATTGGTGGTGCAGGTAAATCGGCTATGTTTCCGCTGCACATTTGGTTGCCCGATGCAATGGAGGGGCCAACCCCCGTTTCGGCTTTAATACATGCTGCTACCATGGTGGTAGCCGGTGTGTATCTTGTGGCCCGAATGTTTCCGGTATACTTAATGGTGGCTCCCGATGCCTTGGAAATAGTCGCTTATACAGGAGGGTTTACGGCCTTGTTTGCCGCTGTTATTGCCTGCACACAGCACGATATTAAAAGAATTTTAGCATTTTCTACTATGTCGCAAATAGGGTACATGATGCTAGCACTAGGAGTTTCCGGATATGGAGGCGAAAAAGGATTGGGATATATGGCTTCTATGTTCCATTTATTTACACACGCCATGTTTAAAGCACTGTTATTTTTAGGAGCAGGGTCGGTTATACATGCAGTACACTCTAACCTAATCGGAGATATGGGTAATCTTAAAAAATACATGCCCATTACCCACATCACTTTTCTAATTGCCTGTTTAGCTATTGCCGGCATACCACCGTTTGCAGGTTTTTTTAGTAAAGACGAGATTTTGGTAGCAGCATTTGAGCATAATAAATTGCTTTTTTCAATAGCCTTTTTTGTTGCCGGATTAACCGCTTTTTATATGTTTCGCTTATACTTTCGTGTATTTTGGGGTAAGAAACAAGCATATCATCATGCTCCTCACGAGTCGCCATTTATTATGATTTTGCCTCTTATACTTCTTGCGGTAGCCTCTTGTTTAACAGGCTTCATTCCATTTGGAAAATTTGTTTCTTCAGACGGTAGGGAATTGCTTGTGCATACACATTGGAACATTGCGTTGCCGGCAATTGGATTTGCATTAACCGGAATTTTTACAGCAATGGCTTTTTACAAAAAAGAAACAAATGCCTCTACAGACATAACTAACGCTTTAGGAGCTGTTTATAAATGGGCATATAAAAAATTCTATTTAGATGAGGTGTATTTGTTTGTTACCAAAAATATTATTTTTAACGGTATATCGAAAAGTATTGCGTGGTTCGATAAAAACATCATTGATGCCTCAATGGATGGTATGGCTTTAGTTACAAATTATTTTTCAGATAAAATAAAAGGAGCACAATCAGGTAGTGTGCAGCAATATACATGGTGGTATATGGCAGGGTCTATAGGTATTGTAATTTTTGTTTTATATTTTTTAATGATTAAATAAATAGTTAAGTATGGATATTTTAAGTCTGCTTGTAATCATTCCAATTCTCACAATAATTGGAATTGTGTTTTGTCAAACGCAAAAGCAGACAAGAATTATTGCAGCCATTGGAATGAGCATACAGCTCCTTCAGTCTTTATATGTGGTATGGGCATACCTAAAAGAAAGAGCTTTAGGTAATACAGCCGAAATGGTATTTACAAAAAACTACATATGGTTTGAAACCTGGAATATTCATTATGCAATTGGCATAGACGGTATTTCGGCAGCAATGATTGCTCTTACCGGTGTTGTTATTTTTACAGGAATTTTTGCTTCTTGGAATATAAAAGATTTATCGAAAGAGTTTTTTATTTCTCTCATTCTACTTTCAATGGGCGTTTTTGGATTTTTTATTTCATTAGATTTATTTACCATGTTTCTGTTTTATGAAATAGCTGTTATTCCTATGTATTTGCTCATAGGAATATGGGGTTCTGGAAAAAAAGAATACTCAGCCATGAAACTAACCTTAATGCTGATGGGAGGCTCGGCATTACTTTTGGTTGGTTTGTTGGGCATATACTTTCATTCGGCACCCGGTGGCGGACCTCTCACGTTTAATATTTTAGAAATTTCTAAAATCGATATTCCAGTTAATGTTCAACTATTTCTATTTCCCTTTACGTTTATAGGTTTCGGAGTTTTAGGTGCTTTATTTCCTTTTCACACATGGTCGCCAGATGGTCACGCTTCTGCTCCAACAGCTGTATCTATGTTACATGCCGGAGTACTAATGAAGTTAGGGGGATACGGTTGTTTGCGAATTGCTACCTTTCTGTTGCCTGATGCGGCTACTGAATTAAGTACAATATTTATTTTTATGACAGGAACCAGTGTAATTTATGGAGCTTTAGGAGCCATTATGCAAACGGATTTAAAATATATAAATGCCTATTCTTCGGTAAGCCACTGCGGATTAGTATTATTTGCAGTTTTAATGCTCAATAAAACGGCATTTAACGGAGCCATTTTGCAAATGCTCTCGCATGGTTTAATGACCGCCCTTTTCTTTGCCTTAATAGGAATGATTTACGGAAGAACGCATACTCGCGATGTATATAAAATGGGAGGCTTAATGAAAATTCTTCCTTTTCTTTCTGTTTGCTATGTAATTGCCGGTTTGGCTTCGCTAGGATTGCCCGGACTAAGTGGGTTTGTTGCCGAAATGACCATCTTTGTTGGAGCATTTCAAAACGAAAGTTTATACCACAGAATATTTACCATTCTTGCTATTTCATCCATAGTAGTAACGGCTGTTTATATATTACGAGTGGTGGGTTTACTTTTACTGGGCCCTGTAAAAAACAAAGAATACCTCAGTTTGAAAGACGCTGAATGGCATGAAAAATTGACGGGAGTAGTTTTAATTATTGCTATTGCCATTATTGGAATGGCTCCGCTTTGGCTTTCAGATATGATTATGGACAGCTTAGAACCAATTATGCAAAAGTTAACATCAATAAAATAGTGCAACAGACATGAATATTACCGACTTTTTGCTAATGCGACACGAATTACTGCTAACAGCAATGGTATTGATTATGCTGTTGATTCAAATTTTTACTTCGAATGATTACAACGCCTCTTATTTTGCAATGGCCTTGTTTTTTATTATAACGGTGTTTGGCTTTGTGCCTTCTGAAAAAGGAGAAATTTTTGGAAACATGTACATCACCGATTCGCTTCGTGTTTTAATGAAAAACATTTTAAATATAGGTGTTCTTATTGTGCTTTTTCAATCGGGCGAATGGATATCAAAACCTCATAACGAAGGCAAGAGATATGAGTTTTATTTAATCCTAATCAGTACTCTTATTGGCATGAATTTTATGATTTCGGCCGGAGATTTTCTGATGTTTTATTTAGGATTGGAAATTGCTTCTATACCACTTGCAGCGCTAGCGGCATACGATAAGTATCGCACTAAATCATCGGAAGCAGGTATTAAGATGATTTTATCTGCTGCATTTTCATCAGCAGTGATGTTATTTGGTATTTCCTTGTTGTACGGAACCTGCGGTACACTGTACTTTAGTGAAATATCACCACAGATAAACGGAAATATATTGCAAATACTCGCATTTGTTTTCTTTATCTCAGGTCTTGCCTTTAAAATTTCTTTAGTACCGTTTCATTTTTGGACACCCGATGTTTACGAAGGAGCACCAACTACCGTTACCTCTTATTATTCTGTAATTTCTAAAGGGGCTGCAGTTTTTATATTTATCATTTTATTATTTACCGTATTTAAAAATTTGATTTCGCAATGGCAGCCTATCATTTATTTACTGGCCGTTTTAACTATGAGTGTAGGAAATCTTTTTGCTCTTAGGCAACAAAACTTGAAAAGATTTTTGGCGTTCTCATCAATCGCACAAGCGGGTTTTATTTTATTAGGGATTATTGGCACAGAACAAACCGGAATGGCATCGGTAGTCTATTTTGTGTTGATTTATATTTTCTCGAATTTAGCAGCATTTGGGGTAGTATCTGTTGTTTCGGAAAAAACCAGTAAAGAAACCATAGAAGATTATAACGGTTTTTACCGAACCAATCCCAAACTTAGTTTAGTGCTAATGTTGGGATTATTTTCATTAGCGGGAATCCCTCCGGTAGCCGGATTTTTTGGAAAATTTTTCTTATTTTCTTCTGTTGCCTCAGCAGGTTATTATTGGTTATTATTTATAGCAGCCATTAATGCAACCGTTTCGCTATATTATTATTTACTGCCTGTGAAAGCAATGTTTATAAATAAAAATGATACACCGATAGAACATATTCAGTCGAACCCTACAGCTAAAACGGCACTTATTATTTGTGTAGTGGGGCTATTGCTTACAGGCTTTGCAGGTGTTTTATTCGATTATATCACATCACTAAGTTTTGGAATATAAAATGGAAGCCATTAGCGGAAAACATAGCGTAGAAGAAATTAGCGGAATTCGTTGTTCCGTAATCGATAAATTGGCAAGTGCCCAACGCGTTAGCTTTTTAAAAAACATATTAGAATACAATGGATATACGGTTTTATCGGAAGAGAATGCCCGTAAACCAAAAGATCCGGAAGACGCCCCTCTTACATTTAAAGTAGGCGTTACCGATGTTACTTTTATGCTTCCTATAGCCTTGTATTTTCGTAAACTAAAAATACCAATGGGCAATAAATTGGCCGATGAAATCTACTGGTTGCAACAATTAAACTCAACTAAATAATAACCTAAAAAAGAAAAATTATGGCACTAACGATTACAGAAGATTGTATTAACTGCGGGGCATGCGAACCGGTTTGTCCAAACAATGCAATATATGAAGGTGGAGCAGCATGGCGTTTTTCCGATAAAACCAATTTATCAGGAAGTGTTTCAACTCCTAACGGCAACTCTTTTGATGCCGATGCTGAACAAAATGCGGTAAGCGATGACTTTTATTTTATTGTTACCGATAAATGTACCGAGTGCAAAGGCTTTCATGATGAGCCGCAATGCGTTTCGGAATGTCCGGTAGATTGTATTATCGTAGATGAAAACAATAAAGAAGACGAAACCCAACTGCTTGCTAAAAAATCTTGGATGCACGGATAAGTCCTGCTATTATTTATAAGTAGAACAAAAATGCCAACTGTTTCCAATTGGCATTTTTGTTCTACTTTATTCAATTTAGAAAAATCTCAACCATTATCTTATTAGGTTGCGATACGCTCTATTTATACAGAATAAAATTGAATAGCAGGCTAACTTTAGTAAGGCAAGTCCGATATAATTTTACAGACATTCCTAATCATTTCTTCGTTTACGTTCAAATGTGTAACCATGCGAACTTCTTGTGGCCCAAATGCAATTGCTTTTATATTTTTACTGGCTAATAATTGCAGATGTTTTTGCAGATGGATTTCTTTTTTTAGAGAATAAACTACAATATTTGTTTCAACCGGCCACACTTTTTCTACCCATTTTGTTTGTTCTAGTGCGTTTCCTAATTGTTTAGCAAGGCGATGATCTTCTTTTAAACGAATAACATTATTTTCCAAGGCGTAAATGCCTGCCGCAGCCAAATGTCCTGCTTGTCGCATACCGCCTCCTAACACCTTACGAATTCTGCGGGCTTTTTTAATGAACTCTTTGTTCGACAAAAGGACAGAACCTACGGGGGCTCCAAGTCCTTTAGATAAACAAACCGAAAGAGTATCGAAGCAATTTCCCCATTCTGAAGGGGATTCTTCGGTTTCGGTAAGTGCATTAAAAATTCGTGCACCATCTAGGTGCATATGTAATCCATATTCGTGGCACACCCTTGCCATTTCTTTTATTTCTTCTAAGTGGTAGTAACTTCCCCCACCTTTATTACAGGTATTTTCAATGCAAAGCAATTGTGTTTTCGGAAAATGCACATCATCTGGATTAATATTTTCAAGCAGTTGTTGGGCCGATATCCTTCCTCTGTTACCTTTAATTAGTTTGGCTGAAATACCTGAGTTGAAACTTGCTCCACCTCCTTCGTAGTTGTATACATGAGCAAATCGTTCACATATCATTTCTCCGGGCGAATGACTTAAAATTTTTATGGCTATTTGGTTGCTCATAGTGCCTGAAGGACAAAATAAACCGGCCTCTTTGCCAAATAAATTTGCACATTTTTGTTCTAGTGTAACTACCGTTTCATCTTCTCCAAACACATCATCACCTACCTTGGCATTGAGCATAGCATTGAGCATGCCTTGGGTAGGCTGTGTTACCGTGTCGCTTCTAAGGTCTATGTACATAAGTAAATTCTATTTGTTATTTTTACAGAGTGTTAAAGGTAAATAAAAAGCAATGAAAAAAATAGCAACCATCATTTTTCTGTTTTTGTCTATAATAAATCATATTGCTGCTCAGGAGTTCCCTTTGCCTTTTCCAGAAGTGAAAGAAGAAAGAACAGCAGATACTTCTAAGGGTGTTTCCGGTAAAAATTTTATGTATTTGTATATGGGAATAGGAATGATTGTTGGGAAATCGGAAGGAATTGGGAGTGATATTTTATACGGGCATTCTACAAATTTTGCAATGGGTTTGCGATTTTTTCACCGTTTCAGCAAGTTTTACCGTATGGGTGTTGATTTAGGACACGATGGGTATTCGTACAGATTGAAGCAAGACTCAACAAAACTATTACCTAATACTCAACTGCACAATCGTGAAAAAATCGTAATCAATAATTTGAATGTAACATTTGTACACCGCTTAACTATTGGCAAAGCCACTAAAGGAATGGGAACTTTTATAGATGTAGGAGGTTTTGCAGGCTGGACGCATACGAGCATTAATTTTACTCAAAACGAGCATATTATTGCGAATGGGGCCAATGCTACCAAAACACAAACTTATCACAGAGGACTTGTTTTTGTTGAGGATTATCAATATGGTATAACAGCCGGATTTGGCCGAAATTTTTATCGAATAGTTGCAAAATATCGTTTATCGGATAATTTTAAATCGCAGTTTATTTATTCCGAATTACCCCGAATTACCGTTGGTTTGGAACTAGGATTACACCCTTAAAACTTCTATGCCCGCTTTTGTTAAATCGTTCCAAAATGAAGGATACGATTTATCGATAACTTTATCGTTCTCAATTTCTATTTGAGGGTATAAAAGGATAAGTGGAGCAAATGCCATAGCCATTCGATGGTCGTGGTACGTATTAATTAAAACATTTTTGGAATGTTTTTTACAGCCACTTGTAATGTGTAAAGTGTTATTTTCTTTTTTAGTAGTAGCCTCAAACTTGTCTAACTCTTTGCAAACTGCCTCCAATCGATTGGTTTCTTTTATGTGCAGTGTTTCTAGTCCTGTTAGGAGAGCCGGTATATTCAGTGCGGCACAGGTAATCGCCACTGTTTGTGCCAAATCGGGGCAATCGGAAAAATCGCACTGAAAGAATTCAGGTAAACAAATGTTTTTGTTCTTTTTTATAGAAATACCAGTTTGATGAAAAGTTGTTTCAACGCCAAATGTTTTGTAAATATTTGAGAGAACAACATCGCCCTGTAGGCTGTTTTTTTTCAGGTTAGGTATGTGGATGACGGCATCTTCTGCAATGGCTACAAAACTGTACCAATATGAAGCCGCTGTCCAGTCGTTTTCAATACAGATGTTTTTAGCCTTGTAGTTTTGCTGATTTATTGAAAGGGTGTTTTCAGAAATAGAATATTCAATTCCGAAATACCGCATTATTTCTAAAGTCATTTGTATATAGGGAGCAGAAACTCTTTTGCCGGAGAATCTGATTTCTAAACCATTTTCTAGTGTAGGAGCAACGAGCAAAAGTGCCGAAATGTACTGGCTGCTTACCGATGAATCAATCGTGATTTTTCCTCCTTTTAATTTTTTTCCTACAATGTGCATGGGCGGAAACCCTTGTTTTTCTTTGTATGTAATGTTTGCACCCAAAGTATAAAGAGCATCTACTAGTATTTTTACAGGGCGTTCTTTCATGCGATTACTGCCGGTTAAAAATACATCGCAAGGAGTACTTGCAAAAAAAGCGGTTAAAAACCTAAGGGTAGTGCCTCCCTGCCCACAATTTTTTTCTTTGTTTTTGTTTTCGAGTAAATGCTTTAAAACAATAGTATCTTCGGCCATCGATAAATTTTCTATAGAGAAAAGCTCTTTACAAAGAGCTTGTATAATGAGCACTCTGTTGCTTTCGCTTTTTGAAGAAACGAGTTCTACAGAAAATGGAAATACTTTTTTATTTGGGTGGAGTAAACGAATATTCACTTTTTACGAAAATTTTTGCAATGCCGATTTTGAGGAATAAAAATGTAAAGCTTGTGCAATCATTTCTTCGGCTACTTGTACATCAACAATTCCATCGCCTATAGTATTTAGCAGGGTAAAATAAATGTAGCCATTCCGATTTTTTTTATCGTTTCGCATTATTTCAATCAATCTGCTATAATAGTTATCGTTTATTTCTATGGGTTTATAAAGCGAAAAAATAAAGTTGCATATTTCGTCTAATTCCTGGTGAGGTAAACGCCCCGATTTGTATGAAAGAAAACTTTCGCAGATTATTCCCATTGCTACGGCTTCTCCGTGCAGCACCGATAGGAGTCCCCATTCTAGCGAAAGACTCTCGATAGCATGGCCAATGGTATGGCCGAAATTGAGCAGTTTTCTTTCGTTCTTTTCTAAAGGATCGGAATGTATAATCTGAAGTTTTATTTGTATTGAGGCGGGAAGTATTTTTTCAATTTCATTTAAATCGGACAGGGTGCATTTTTTTATTTTTTCCCAAAGATTTTTATCGGCTATTAAAGCATGTTTTATGATTTCGGCATATCCGGAAAGCAATTGTTTTTTGCTTTGTGTTCGTATAAATCCCGGAAAAATATAAGTAGCTAAGGGTTGAGAAAAAGTGCCGATACTGTTTTTTAGGTTTGCAAAATCAATTCCTGTTTTGCCGCCAATAGCAGCATCGCATTGTGCCAACAAGGTGGTGGGAATGTTTATAAACGAAATACCTCTTTTGTATGTAGAAGCAATGAAGCCTCCTAAATCGCAAATTACACCTCCTCCTAAATTAATGAGCAAAGAATGCCTGTCTGTTTCTTTTTTGCAAAGCATTTCCCATAGGTTTATGCAAGAGTGGATGGTTTTATTTTCCTCTCCGCTTTCAATCTCTAGTATTTCCGTGTTTTCTAAAGCAGGCACATGGTGTAAAAGAACCGGTAAACATTGTTCACAAGTGTGTTCATCGCACAATAAAATTATTTTACTGAATGAAGAAAACTCAATAAATTCTGATAATGAACCGAGAGAGTGATTTCCGATTACGATATGAGGCGAGGGTAAAGTATTTTCGTGTAACATTTTTTTAAAATTTAGCTACCAGTGGAATTTTTCGGCCTCTTCCAAATGCTTTTTTGGAAACTCTAATAACCGGAGGAGCTTGAAATCTCTTATATTCGGATGAGTTAAGCATTCTGATAGTGCGAATTACGGTGTTTTCATCGTATCCTTCGGCAATGATTTGTTCTACGTTTTTTTTCTCTTCTATATAAAGAAATAGAATTTTATCTAAAACAGAGTAATCAGGCAGCGAGTCGCTGTCTTTTTGATCTAGTCGTAATTCGGCCGAAGGAGCTTTAGTAATAATATGTTGTGGAATAATTTCTTTGTTTCGGTTTACATAGTTTGCCAGTTCGTACACCTGTGTTTTATAAACATCACCTAATACGGAAAGGGCTCCGCATAGGTCTCCATACAAGGTTCCGTACCCTACGGCCAATTCACTTTTGTTAGAAGTATTGAGCAAAATATATCCGTGTTTATTGGCTAATGCCATAAGGAGTAAACCACGTATGCGAGCCTGAATATTTTCTTCGGTAACATCGGTTTTTTTGTTTTCGAAAAAAGGAAATAAGAGGGTTTCTGCACTATTTACGGTAGTTTGTATGGGTAATATTATTTTTTTACAGGGAATGTGTTGCAATAGCTTTTCCGAGTCGGAAAGAGAATGTTCACTGCTGTATTTCGATGGCATAAGAACTGCGGTAATGTTTTCAGCACCTAATGCATCGGCTGCAATTGCTAGTGTTAATGCCGAATCAATTCCTCCGGAAAGGCCCAAAATGGCTTGACGAAAATTGTTTTTTGAAAAAAAATCTTTAACTCCTGCTTTTAACGCTTTATATCTGTTTTCTATTTCAGAGGGAAATACCGTGTAGTTAGTGGTGTTTAAATTTTTTGTGTAGATAAACTGTAAATCTTCTTCAAATGATTTGCAGAGCAAATGAATTTCTCCTTTTGTATTGTAAACACAGGAGTTCCCATCAAACACTAAATCGGTATTGGCTCCTACGGCATTAACATACACAAGGGGGGCATTATTTTTTTTTGCTATTTCAGAAAAGAGAGAGAAACGTATCTGTGGTTGTTGGCTATGAAATGGCGAGGCCGCTATATTAATGATTAAATCAGGATTTAGTTTTTTCAACTCATGAATCGGGTTATGTCTGTAGTATTTTTCCTGCTCAAACCAAATATCTTCGCACACGCTAAGGGCTATGCGGGTGTTTTTAAAAGTAATTAATTTAAACTCGTTGTTAGGTTCAAAGTAGCGACATTCATCGAAAACATCGTAATCGGGTAATAGTGTTTTATGAATTTGAGTTTGTATTTTACCCTCGTTTAAAAAGTAGGCCGAATTAAAAAAGGGTTTACCAAATACATTTTTATTTAGCGAGGGACATCCAACAATAGCTGAAATGAAATTGCAGTGTTTGGCAATGGAATGTAAGGCTTGGTTGCAATTTGCCACAAAGTTGTTTTGCAAGAGCAAGTCATCGGGGGGATATCCGCAAATGCTTAATTCAGGAAATATTATTAATTCGGCTTCCTTTTCTTTTGCTGCTTTTATGTAGGAAATTATTTTATCTGAATTTCCTTTTATATCACCAATTATTGAATTTATTTGGGCAAGAGCAATTTTCATTTGCTTGCATCTTAGAAAAATATGCCCATTGTAAGGGCGATATAGTTGGTTAATGCATGCGCTTTTTTATCGTCTTTCAGCGGTTCTCCCGAAGGGTGGGTAAGTACATTGCCCTTATTATCTACTTTATACACTACTTTGTTTTTAGAAAAAACATTGGTAAACCCATTATGAAAAGACGCTCCAAAAACGATGGAGGTGTTTCCGGAAATATTATATTCTGCTCCAATGCCAATACACATTGCCGGGCGAAAGAGTTTAGTTTCTTTAGATACATCAATTTTTTTCTCGGAGTACTCAAACTGAGAACTTACACCGGCCAATAGATTGTTAACATTTGCATTTGCTTTTAATTTAACACCTGCATCAATTCCCATGTGGGCAAAGTAAGTTAAATAGCCAATTTCATTTGTTTTAAGTTTAAGGTGAAGTGGAATATTTACATATTGCATACTGTATTTTGCTTCGGTAATGCCAATATATCCAATGTTATCAACCTTAATATAGTTGGGATATTCAATGGTTCCGCCTAAATAAACCACTTCTAAACCAGTTGCAAGAGCGTAATTATTGCTGCCCAGCCCAATATCCATCATAATGCCATATGCAAAACCAAGCGATGGTTTTTTATATTTAAATGTACTGGTTTCCGGTTTTAACCAACCCATATTGGGTTCGGCTTTTATTCCAAATCTAAAAGGTCGGTAAGAATCTGCTTCTTCTTGGGTAAATGCAAAAAGGAAGCAAAACGAAAAGAAAATTACAGCCGTTAACTTTTTCATACTTTTGAAGAAATTTATTTTATTACAATATTAGTATTTTTAGGTATGCGTAACACTTGGTTTTGTGTTTTTTTATTGGGGGTAGGTTTTATTTTTTCATGTGTAAATAAACCAGAAAGGCCTGATGTTACAGGTATTTCGATTGACAGTAAAGTAATGCGTTTCGAAAATGATTTATTCGCTTTTAAGGGAAAGGAAATGAACGAGAACGATGTGCAGCAGCTTAAAGAAAAATACGGCTTGTTTTTTGACCGTTTTGTTCAACGTATTATACGTGTGGGCAAGCCTGATGATCCTTCGTTGGCATATTACCTTACATCTTTTGTAAACGATGAAAGTGTATATGAGGTGTATGCCGATTGTGAAAAGAAATACCATGATTTCAGCCGTTACGAAAAGGAATTGGAAGATGCTTTTAAACTACACAAATACTATTTACCCGAAACAGTAACACCTGCCACTTACACTTTTGTTTCGGGTTTCAATTATGCCATTGCTGCCGATGATAGCATACTGGCTATTGGGTTGGATATGTATCTCGGAAAGGATTGCAAATATTACCCGCTGCTAGGTTTGCCCGGTTTTAAAATTAAAAATATGCAGGAGCAATATATTGTTTCCGATGCGGTGTTTAGTTGGCTTTCGGTTGAATTTGAAGAACCCCAAACAGCTAACGATTTAATAGGAAAAATGGTTTATTTCGGCAAGTTGTATTATGCACTTAAAAAACTTTTACCCGAAAAGCATGATACTCTACTTACCGGATTTACCGCCAAACAATTGGAGTGGTGTCATAACAACGAAAAAGAAATATGGGCTTATTTTGTAAACAACAATTTATTTTTTAATCAGGAGCAAACGGTAATAACAAAATTTATGGGTGATGCTCCTTTTACACCCGGTTTTCCTGAAGGCTCGCCTGGTAGGGTGGGGCATTGGCTAGGCTGGCAAATTGTAAAAAATTATGTGAAACAACAGTCCAATTTATCCCTTTCGGATTTGATGAAAGAAACCGATTACCATAAAATATTCAACCAGTCGAAATATAAACCTTAATGCCAATGAAGAACTCCGAGATAAAACTGAATGTTGGGCTTGATGAAAACAATGTTCCCGAAAAAATTACTTGGTATGCCGAAGACTCATCGGACAAACCTGCCGAAGCAAAAGGCGTAATGCTTACCCTTTGGGATAAAAAAGAGAATAATACGTTGCGTATAGATTTATGGACTAAAGAAATGACAGTAGAAGAGATGCGTTTCTTTTGCTGTCAAACCATGCTCACTTTGTCCGACACTTTTTTGAGAGCTACCGGAGATGCTGAGAATGCAAGTGTTCTAAAAGAGTTTGCTGCAAATTTTGCTAAAAAATTAAGCGTACTAAAATAAAATGTATGTCGAGTATTACCCCCCAACATATAAAAAAACAAACCGAAGAAATTATCAATGAAGTGGTAGCCATACGCAGGTACCTGCATCAACATCCAGAGCTGTCTTTTAAGGAATACAATACTGCGGCCTACATACAAAAAAAACTTACCGAATGGGAAATCCCTTTTATAGCAGGCATTGCTGAAACGGGCATTTTAGCCACCATAGAAGGACGTAATCCTTCTAAAAAAACAATTACCCTGCGAGCCGATATAGATGCGTTGCCCATACAGGAAGAAAATAATATTGATTTTTGTTCTAAGAATCATGGCGTTATGCACGCTTGTGGGCATGATGTACATGCTGCCTGCCTATTGGGAGCAGCAAAAATTTTATTCAACCATAAAGAACAATTTGAAGGTAGCGTTCAACTGCTTTTTCAGCCGGGCGAAGAAAAATTGCCGGGAGGTGCATCATTAGTAATTAAAGAAGGAGTGTTTGCCAACAAGGCTCCCGCTTCGGTATTAGGTCAACATGTTTACCCGCAGTTAGAAGTCGGAAAAGTGGGTTTTAAAAAAGGAATGTACATGGCATCGGCCGATGAACTATATCTTGCCGTGAAAGGAAAAGGGGGGCATGCGGCTCTGCCTTCAGACTACATAAATCCTTTGCTCATTGCTTCAGAAATTCTTATTCGGTTAAATGAGCTTTTTATGAATCCTCAAAAACGTATAGTACCAAATAATATTCCTACGGTATTGGCTTTTGGAAAAATAGAAGGAAAGGGAGCAACGAATGTGATACCCGGTGAAGTAAAGATAGAAGGAACATTTCGAACTTTTAATGAAGAATGGAGAAAAGAAGCACACCAAATTTTAAAAAATACCGCCCATAAAATTGCCACGGAAATGGGTGGAGATTGCGATTTTAACATTGAAGTGGGTTATCCCTTTTTGATAAACGATACTACCATTACCGAAGTGGCCATAGAGGCTGCCGAAGAATTTTTAGGAAAGGAAAATGTGGTAGACTTAGATTTACGCATGACATCGGAAGATTTTGCATTTTATACCCAGCTATATCCATCTTGCTTTTACCGCCTTGGTGTGGCAACTAAAAATTCTAAAAATTCGGGGTTGCATACACCTACCTTTAATATTGATGAATCGGCTATAAACACCGGAGTTGGTCTTTTCACCTGGATTGCACTAAAGTTGCTTGAAAAATAAAAATTTTACTTTTTTTAGATTTACATTTTATTTTTTCTCCGGTTTTTGTCGGTACTTCTTTGTGATACCTATTTGTTTTTATAAAATCTATACTTTACCTTCATTAGTAAAAAGAACATTACCGGCACAATAATGAGGGTAAGAAAGGTGGCAAAACTTAACCCAAAAATTACCGTCCACGACATAGGCCCCCAAAATAAAACATTATCGCCTCCAAAATAAATGTTGGGATTATAATCCGAAAGCAGCGTAAAGAAATTAATATTCATACCGGTTGCCAGCGGAATTAATCCTAGTACAGTAGTAATAGCAGTAAGTAAAACAGGTCTTAATCGTGTTTTACCGGCAGCCACAATACAATTCATGGTGTCTTCGATACTTAGTTTTTGGCTCTCGTCTAAATGAAGCTCGCTCTTTCTTTTGCTGATTAATAGATTGGTGTAATCAATTAATACAATAGCATTATTTACAACCACCCCGGCTAATGAAATGATACCAATCATGGTCATTATCACAATAAAATCCATACGAAAAACTACCAAACCAAGTAATACGCCAATTAAACTTAGTACTACCGAACTTACAATAATGAGCGGTGCGGAAACCGAATTAAATTGTGCTACAATAATTAAAAAGATAAGAAACACGGCAATTAAAAGTGCTTTACTTAGAAAGGCCATTTCCTTTTCCTGATCTTCTTGTTCTCCTGTAAATTTAAAGGAGTAGCCTTCGGGCAATGTGTAATCTTTCATTATTTTTTTAAGTTCAGAAACCACTTCGTTTGGATTTCTTCCTTCGGAAATATTAGAAGAAATAGAAACTATGCGATTGAAATTTTTTCTTTTTACTGCACTATACGTAGAAGTGTAAACCGGACTGGTAATGGTGCTAAGTGGAATTTGACGTATTTGCCCATTGCTTTGGTCGCGAAAGGTAATTCTTTGGTTTAGTAATAAATCCTGGCTATACCTGAAATTATCTTTTAACCGGAGTTGGATAGGGTAATCATCTTCCCCATCTTTGTATGTAGAAATTTCTTTTCCAAATAATGCCGTACGTATGGTAGAGGCAACCTGAAAGGTAGAAACATTAAACCTGCGAGCTTTGCTGCGATCCACATCTACAAGAAGTTCGGGCAATCCTGTTTCAATATCTAACTTTAAATCTTCTACACCTTTTACATTGTTTAGGTCAATATGGTTTTTAATGGCTACGGCATAGGTAATAATAGAATCATAGTCGTTTCCGGTAATTTCTATATTGATGGGTTTTTTTCTTGGAGGACCGTTTTGATTTTTATCTACAGTTATGGTAACCCCCGGTATTCCGGTTATTTTTTTACGAATTTCTTCCATTACATCACTGGTATTTACGCCTCTTCTAAATTCGTATTCAACAAAAGAAATGGTTATTCGGGCTTTGTGTGGCGTGTTGCCCATAGAAGCCCCCTGAGCGGGGTCGCTAGTTCCTTCGCCCACTTGTGCAATGAAAGAATTGGCTAAAAAGTTGCGAGTTACTTCTTTTCCGTTTTCCATTACTTTTTCGTTGTATTTAGAAATTACTTCTTCCACCATCTTTTCAACTTTTTGAGCTGCTTTATTTGTGGTGTTAATGTCGGTTCCTATGGGTTTTTCGATAAAGATATTAATGTATGCCGGCTCGTTTTCCGGAAAAAATTCTACTTTAGGAGTAAATACGATCATTAAAAAAAACGAAAAGAAAAGTAAACCAAAAGTGCCTATAAAAAAGTTGCGTGCGTTTTTGCCTCTAAGGACAAATTGTAGTGTTTGCTCATATTTTGCTTCTAAACGAGGCAACCATTTGTTTTGAAAGGAAATAGATGCGGGATATAACGCGTACAGATTTAAGATTCCAAAAATTGAGGCCACGAAAAATAAATTTCCTAAAACAAAAAGTTTTAGCAATAAAAAGAGAACCCCCAATCCTGCAAAAATGGCACTTCTTTTCAGTACACTTTTTGAGTTGGGTTTGGTTTCTTCTGTTTTCATAAAAGAGGCTGCAAAAGCCGGATTAATAACCAAGCCAACAAAAAGAGAAGAGCCTAATACGGTAATTAAAGTAATGGGTAGATACTGCATAAATTCTCCCATCATTCCGGGCCAAAAGGCTAATGGTAAAAATGCAGCCAATGTTGTGGCTGTGGAGGAAATAATAGGCCACGCTACTTCTCCAACCCCTTGTTTGGCGGCTTCTAATATTGGCAATCCCTCACTTCGCATACGATAAATATTTTCGATTACCACAATGCCATTATCTACCAACATACCCAATGCAAGAATGAGAGAAAATAATACGATAAGGTTTAGTGTTACTCCCATTGCCCCTAAAATCATAAAGGCCATAAACATTGATAATGGAATGGCAATGCCCACAAACAAGGCATTTCGAAGACCAAGAAAAAATAATAATACCAGCACTACTAAAATTACACCCGAAATAATGCTGTTTTCTAAATTATCAACTTGGTTACGGGTTTTATTACTTTGGTCGTTTGTTACAGAAACAATAAGGTTGTCGGGGAAAACTATTTTTTTTGATTTTTCTATTATTTGATTTATTTTGGTTGAAGCTTCCAGTAAATTTTCGCCTCCTCTTTTTACCACATCTAACATCACAACCGGCTGAGAATACTCGCGGGCATAACTTTTTACTTCGGCCCCTTCGAATTTAACATCTGCAATGTCTTTTAAATACACGATATTAAAATGCTCTTGTTTAATAATTACATTTTTTAATTCGTCTATCGAAGTAAAATCGCCCGAAACGCGAACGGTTCTTCGTTGGTTTTCGGTTAAAATTTCTCCTCCGGATATAGTAAGATTCTCTGAAGTCACCGCATTTTCAATATCCTGAAAGCTAATTTGCATGGCTTCCATTTTATGCATATCTACTTCAATTTTCACCTCTTTTTCTTCTACACCTCGTATTTCTACTTTCGATATTTCGGGCAGGTTTTCAATTTCGTCTTCTAGGTATTCGGCATATTTTTTAAGTTGGTCTATCGAAAAATCGCCCGATAAATTAATGTTCATAATGGGAAATTCCGAAAAATTGAGTTCAAAAATATTGGGTTCCATGGGCAAATCTTTCGGAAAATCTTTATCGCTGGTAGCCTTATCTACTGCGTCTTTTACTTTGCGTAGCGCTTCGGTAGGACTTACATCAAAATCAAATTCAACCAAAATCGTAGAGTATCCCTGAATGGAAGTAGATGTAATTTTATCGGCTCCGTTTATAGATTTAATTTCTTTTTCCAGTGGGCGGGTTATTAATTTTTCTATATCAGAAGGTGAATTGCCCGGGTATGCTGTTCCTACATAAATTTGAGGAATTATCATCTCCGGAAAATTTTCTTTTGGCATAGAGGTATAAGAAAGTAATCCTCCTAATAAAATAATGGCGGTAATTACAAATACTGTTTTTCTGTTATCAACAGACCAAGTAGAAACAGCAAACTCGCGAATCATATTTTTCATTTTCTCCATGAAACCGTATTGCTTTAGTTATTTTTTATTTGAACTAGTTCTCCTGCTCTTACCGTATTTCCGCCTAATATCACCACTTCATCGCCAAAAGATAAACCCTCTTTTATACGAACATTGTTATTATACATTTCACCTAGTACTATTTGTTTCTTTTGAACTTTCTTGTTGTTTCCTTCGGTATCAATAACAAATACAAATTTGTTTCCCTTCGCATCTTGTTGAATGATATCGTTGCTAATTACGATACTGGAATCTATTTTTAGGTCGTTAATTTTAACAACCGATATAAGGTTTGGTTTTAGAATTTCATTTTGGTTTGGGATGTCAAAACGCACTTTAAAAGTTCGGTTTCCCGGATTGATGTAACTGGCTACCTGCGTTACTTTTGTGTTTATTACTTCGTTTAATGAGGGGAATTCCAGTTTTGCTTCTGAGCCTCTTTTTACATTTAAAATATAATTTTCCGGCACATCGGCACTTACGTAAACAGTGCTTATATTTACAATGCGCATGAGGGGCAACATACCATTGGCTATTTCTCCTTCGCGGGTAAAAATCTGATCGATTACTCCATCAAAGGGGGCTTTAATCACTGTTTTATCGAGTTGTGCTTGTAGGGCTTCTACTCTTTGTTCCAGTGATTCTTTTTGTGTTTTGGCTTGCAGATATTGTACTTCAGAACCTATTTTTTGTTTCCACAAACTTTCTTGTTTTTCGAATAATGTTTTGGAAAGAGCGTAAGATGTTTTTACTTCTTCTAAATTTTTACGTATAATTTCAGCATCGATGAGAGCTAATGTTTGCCCTTTGGTTACATAGTCTCCTTCGTTTATGGTTATATTTTTTATTATTCCGGGCACTTCGGCATTGAGGGTAATGTTTTTATCCGATTGCAAATTACCTTGCACCTCGATGTAATGTTCAAAAGTTTCGGGAATAATGAGTTGTGTTTTAACACTTGTATAGCTTGATGATTTTGAAGTATCGATTAAGGCAATAGCATCGTTCAACTCCTGTATTCTGAGATTTATTTTTTCGTGTTCTGCTTTCAATGAATCTCTTTCCTGAATCATCTTTTCTAACGAAGTATTAGATTTACTTGCACATGAAAAAAGCAGGATGCCAATGATTAATATACCAGTGGTATTAATTATCTTTTCGCTTATTTGTTTTTTAATTTCTACTTTTTGGGTAAGGGTTTGCATGGTACAATTTGTCATTTAATTATTCAAAATTTTATCGAGTTGGTTTTTTGCATTCAGTAATTCATACATAGAAGAAATATAGTTGCCTTGTGCATTGAGCCATTGTGTATGTGCTTGTGTTAGCTCTAGGCTAGATGCAATCCCTTCTTTGTATTTTATGAGGGTTTTATTATATATTTTTTCGGCTAGCATTACGTTTTCTTTTTCGTTGTTGAATTTTTCCACAGCCAGTAAAAAATCCGATTGATTTGCATAGGCTTTTAATTTTAATGCTTGTTCTAATTGCTTTTGCTGTGTTTCAATTTTTTCTAAATCTATTTTTGCTTGTGCGGTTTTAGACATTTTTATTCCGCTGTCGAATATGGGAATTTTTAGTTTTAGTCCCCAAATGGTTGAAGGGTACCATGGTTTGTTTTCGAAAAAATTAAACTCGTTTCGAAAAGCCGATTGCTGATGCGTAAAAAATGCAGCCAAACTGGGTAAATACCCAAACCGTTCTTTTTTTAAATTGAGTTGCATTAATTTTCGCTGTGTTTCCAGTAAAGAATAATCGGTATTCTGTGTTATATTTAGTTCTTTGTTTAAGGTGTTTTCTGCATTCAGTTCTGCTAGTATAGTGTTTAGATTATCGACAATTTTTAGTTGTTTTTCTAATTCGTATCCCATCTGAAATTTTAGCATGCGGTACGTAATTTCTACCTGATTATGCGATCTGTTTCTAAGATTTTGTAAATTATTAAGAGTTAATTTTAACTGGTCAACATCTTGTTCTTCGTTAAAACCTAAGGCATTAAATTGTTGTGCATCGGAATAATTTTTTTTAATATTTAATAAACTGCTGTCTATTATTCTTAAATTTTCTTCGGCTATTAATACGGTAAAATAGGCTTGGGTAACCAATTCTTTAATTTCATTTTCGTTTTTGGCTGCTGCTTTTTCCGAAAGTTCTTTGTATGTTTTTGCCGCTTGTAAACCTACAATGTAAGAGCCATCGAATAATAATTGAGAAGCGGTAATTGCTGCCGATGTATTGTATTTGGTGCCAAACTGAACAGGAACCAACAGAGAGGGGTCGGCCATTGGGTTGAAGGCATTGGCCGGAATGACTTGTGTGGGGATATCAATAAAATTTTGAAAATTCCCTTCGGCATTTACTTGTGGTAAACCAATAGAAGTTGTTTCGTTCACTTTTTTCTTGGCAGAAACAACATCGGCTTTTGCATTTTTTGCAGTATAGGCATTTTCTAGGGCAAAAGAAATAGCTTGTTTCAGCGTAAATGATTCTTGTGCATGAATATTTATGAATATGCTACAAAGTATAAGCAGTGAATTTTTTTTCATTCTTCGTTTATAATTTTTTCATTTTTTGTTGCAAATATTTTTTTCCTTTTTCGCTTAATATGCCTTGTAAATGGTAGTGAAGCATTTCTTTATACACGTCTAAAAAATTATACTCTCCCGGAGGAAATATTTCAGAATTAAAAATAATATCAATTTTTGATATGTATATTCGGGCAATAATCCCTGCATGTACCTCTTTGCGGTATAAGCCTTCTTTTTTTCCTCTGTTAATATTGGTTTCTATGCTTTTTAGTACATAACCCGCATGGTGTTGTTGCATTTTTTTCCATGCTTCATGGTAGTATTTTTCTAAATCGAAATGCAAAGAAGGATGTATAGATTGAAGTTTAAGGCTTACGTGTTTACTAATGCTTAGTAGTTCATCAATGGCATTTTCGCTATTTTTTTTAATGTTTTCGCAAACGAGAGTATCATCGGCACAGTTGAGATTCATAACCTTTTGCACAAGGTCGTTTTTGTCAGATACGTAGCGGTAAAGTGTTTTTTTTGATATTTTCAGTTCGCTGGCAATATCGTCCATAGTCACACTGCGTATGCCACAACGAAGAAAAACCTGTAAAGCACGAATGAGTAGTTCGGTTTCTTTAGGGTCTGTTTTTTTCATGCGGCAAATGTAAAAAGATTTTCGAGATGGAAACATTTAGTTGCATAAAATGTTTCCATCGTTTCTTAAAATAATTGTAAACAGCTAATATTTAGCGTATTAAAATTATTTTAAAAGCGAAAAAAAATAATTTTTATGTAAGTTGCTGAAGTTTTTGTTTTTCATCTTCCAGTTTTAACTGGGCATTTTCCCATTCCTGCATGTGTATGTGCAGTTCTTGGTTTAGCCTATCGAATTCTGGAAGCATCTCGTTTGTAAAGGTTTCAGGATTTTGCAGTTTTTCGTTCAGTAAACGTATTTTTTCTTCGGTTTGGGATATGGTAACTTCTATTTTTTTACTGGCATTTTCCAGTTGACGAATATTTTTTTCTATTTGTTTTTTTTCCTCAAATTTTTCTTTGTTTTGGTCTTTGCTTACAGGAGCAACTTCTTTTATTCCATTCTTTTTTTCTTGTTTAGCGGCTTCCAGTTCTCTGAAGTTTTCTAAGCTTCGTACTTTTAGGAATTCAGAGATGTCTCCGATATATTCTTTTACGTTACCGTCTTTAAATTCAAAAACTTTTTCGGTCAATCCATCAAGAAAATCGCGGTCGTGCGATATTACTATTAGAGTACCATCGTACTTTTTAAGGGCTTCTTTAAGGGTTTCTTTCGAACGCAAATCGAGGTGGTTAGTGGGTTCGTCCATTACCAGCAAATTAATAGGTTGAAGTAAAAGTTTACAAAGTGCCAGTCTGGCTCTTTCTCCACCTGAAAGTACTTTTACTTTTTTTTCGGCATCTTCACCGGTAAACATAAAAGCACCTAGCAAGTTTCTAACCCTGGGTCTCATTTCATCGGGAGCAGCATCTTCAATGGTACTAAGTAATGTGCTGTTTCCTTCCAGTACTTCGCCTTGGTTTTGTGCGTAATACCCGATGTTTACGTTGTATCCAATTTTTAATTCTCCATTACCGGATTCATCGCCTACAATCATCTTGGCAAGAGTAGATTTTCCTTCCCCGTTTTTTCCTACAAAAGCAATGCGTTCTCCTTTTTCTATATAAAAATTTACATGATTAAATACGGTATGATTGCCGTATGTTTTGGAAACGTTATGAGCTTCAACTACTACTTTTCCGGAGCGGGGGGCGGGCGGAAAATAAAAATGCATATCGCTGGTATCTTCCTCTTCAATTTCAATGCGTTCAACCTTATCGAGTTGTTTAATGCGAGATTGTACCTGTACCGCCTTGGTAGCTTTTGCCCTAAATCGTTCAATAAATTTTTCGGTATCCTGAATCATTTTTTGCTGATTGGTGTATGCTGCCATCTGTTGTATTCTGCGTTCTTTACGCATTTCTACATACTTGCTGTAGGGGGCTTTGTAGTCGTATATTTTACCTAAAGAAATTTCTATGGTGCGTTTGGTTACATTATCTAAAAAGGTTTTATCGTGCGAAATAAGCACCACGGCACCTTCAAAAGTTTTTAAAAAATCTTCGAGCCAAAGAATAGACTCAATATCTAAGTGATTGGTAGGCTCATCGAGTAAAATTAAATCGGCACGTTTCAAAAGAATTTTGGCAAGTTCTATTCGCATTCGCCAGCCTCCGCTAAACTCATCGGTAAGGCGAAAAAAATCGGATTTGCTGAAACCTAATCCCATTAAAACTTTTTCGATATCGGCATCGAGAGAAAAAGCTCCCAACAAAGTAAGTCGTTCGTTGATAGAGGTTAGTTTCTCTATCAGTTCCATGTAGGTATCCGATTCATAATCGGTGCGGGTTTCGAGTTCGGTGTTTGTTTTTTCGAGTTGTTTTTCCAGTTCCTGCACTTCGGTAAATGCCGAGCGGGTTTCGTCTAATACCGTTTTTCCAGAAACAAAGTCCATATCTTGCGGAAGATAACCAATGTTGGTTCCGGAAGGATAGGAAACGGAACCCGAATGAGAGGTGTACACCCCCGCTAGTATTTTTAACAAGGTTGATTTTCCTGCTCCGTTGCGACCTACTAGGCCAATACGGTCTTGCGTATTAATAATAAGGGTTACATCGTTAAATAAAAAACGCTCTCCAAAATTTACGGTTAAGTTGTTCACTCCAATCATAGGGCTGCGAAATTACGAATCACTTGTTAAAGTTTATTCATACAGTAATTTATATTTTAAAAACAGATTAATAGGAATACTTTTGCCCGAAAAAAGATGAACCTCATTAAAAAAGGAACCAAATTGTACAGTATTATTAAAATGAAATGCCCCAATTGCCACGAGGGCCATTTGTTTAACAATTCCAATCCGTACAATCTGTCGGAAATAAGTGATATGCCCGAAAGATGCGAGCACTGCCATTTGAAGTACGAGATAGAAACGGGTTTTTTTTATGGGGCTATGTATGTAAGTTATGCCTTGACGATTGTACTGGTTGTGGCTTTTTTACTACTTATTTATGTTTTAAATATCAACGATTTTGTGCTTTCGCTTCTTATTTTCGGAGGAATTTTGGTGGTGGTGTTTCCTCTTGTTTTTAGGTTGTCTCGCAGTATTTGGCTCAACATGTTTGTTGCATATAAAAGCAGAAAATAAATTATCCGATTTGTAGTTGTTTAGTAAATAGGTTTTAATTGGTCTATGTTATTCAGATAGGTTAGGTATCGGTTCAATTCGTTTTTGCGTTCTTCTTCTGTTTTTCGGGCCGGGCAATAACTTACAAAGGGAGGTAAAACACGCATGCCTGCAAAATAAAACATACCATGATTAATGGGAAAAAGGATGGTTTCTAAATTTCCATTTTTTCCTCCGTTGTAGGCTATTTCAGGTCCACCGGTAGTTAAAGTAAGTAGTGCGGTTTTGTTTTTAAAACTACCATTTTCGTAAACTCCTTTGCCATTTCCATAAACAAAACCCATAGCAAATACTCTGTCTACCCAGCCTTTTAAAATAGCGGGTAACCCAAACCACCAAAGTGGGAAATTAAAAATTAATACATCACACCATTGTAATTTTTCCATTTCTGTTTTTACTTCTTCAATAAATAAATGATTTGTTACAGCATTAACCTGCTCCATTTGATATTTAAAAAAAGTGGCATCGTTTAATTGCAGGAAATCGGTTTTTCCTCCTACTGGATTAAAGTTTATGCGGTATAAATCACTTACTTTTACTTCGCAACCTTGTGCTTTAAAACAGGTATGGGCAGTAGTTTTTAGTGCGGTACAAAACGAATTTTCTTCGGGGTGTGCATGAATGATTAAAATGTTTTTCATGGTATTTTTATTACAAAGTTAAATATAGTGGGTACAAGTTTAGTGTATTCTACTTATATAGGAGGAAGTTCTAATGATAGAAATACTGGCATAGCGATAGATGGCAATGGAAACGCTTATATTACAGGCTATACACAATCTACAAGCTATCCTGTAACAGTAGGTGCATTTAAAACTACAACTAATGGGTTAACATGGGAAGCGATTGTAACAAAGTTAGATATTTCAGGTACTAATTCTTTTGATCAGCATAGCCAGCATTCCGATGAGTTTAAAATTTATCCTAACCCAAACCATGGAGAATTTATTATAGAGCATAAGATGGGGTTTAATGAGAAGGTTGAATTAATAGACATGATGGGTAAGGTGTTAGAAGTGTTTACAATAAAGCCAGGTAAAAATAATTTAACCTTTGATTTATCTGCAGGACTATATCTAATCAGAACTATTGAAAATGGCTATATTCAAAAGGTAAAAATAGAATAAAGTAGCTGAAATAGGGAATAAGAATAAATAATTGATAACTCGAATTGCTACACAGATGCAATTCTATGCACAATTAATTCTTAATCCATGTGTAAGCATCCCCGCCTGACGCAAAACCGATGTTGGCGGTAGTTTTTCTTTTTCAGTCCATTACTCCACTCTCCAATAAGCTGAATGTTTTCTGTTTGCTGTCAATCTCCGCAACAACTCCGTATGGTATCGTAAATGTCGGGCAAGTATGTCCAAAGTCCATCTCTGTAATGATTGGAAGCTGGTCGTTACCTTGTTCATCTCTGATAACTTGTAAAAGTATGTTGTTGTATTCGTCAACGAATTTGTTGTTATAGGGTCTGCCAAGTATAAGTCCACTTATTTTTTCAAACACTCCTTGTGCAGCATAATTTCTCAATGCTCGCCTGAAATTAGTTGGAGGCATCATTTCCTCTGATGTCTCCAAAAACAAAATTTGGTCCGTCCAATCAGATTTGCTTAACCAATAGTCAGTCCCTTTTAAAAATTCAAGCACGTCAACGCAGCCGCCAATCAGTTGTCCTTGAACTTTGTTATTCCCTTGTAAAAAGTTCCACCCGTTGCTGTCGGTCAGTTTTCGTTTGGTGTTTTGAAGTGATTTGTCAAACCACTCCAAACGTTCCGAAGTCCAACCGCTTTTATTTTGAAAAATTTGTCCAACTGGTAAAGAGGAAAAAAGAGTTCGTTTAATGTCGTCAATTTGATATTGTTGCATTCCTCCATTTTCGGCAAATCCAACTAACAATGATGTTCCGTAAAAAGAAGTCAGTCCGGCTTTGTAGCAAGCGAAGTGAGTTACAGTCGTATCTGAAAATCCTAAAAATATTTTGGGATTTTGTCTGATTACATTAATGTCGGTGTAAGGCAATGTCCTTATGCTATCCTCTCCACCAATGTTTGAAATAATCGCCTTGATAGATTTGTCTGAAAATGCTTCCATCAAATCCTCTGCTCTCGCTTGTGGATTTTTAGAAATATAGTCGGCTGATTTCAGTGCGTTTTTTGTCTCAACAACGTTAAGTCCGAAAACTTCTTGAAGTCGTCTTTTACCGATTTCATATCTGTGTAAAAGTTCTCCCGCTCCACCCCAAGAAAGTGAAATTGTCGCAACGGTGTCGCCTTGTTTTAATGATTTTGGTCTTGTTAATGTCGTCATATAAAATTACCGCCAACGTTTTCGGGCTTGGCGAAGGTGGCGATTTTCACCACAAATGTTCATACGAAGCACGAATGTTCAAATTTACGAAAGACTGTCACACGAAGCACTGAACCGCCACTTTTGCCAAACCCGTGTTATAGGCCGTTTTTCTTCTGTCTAACAAATATTTCGCTGTCGCTAAATCCGTCATTTTTTATAAATTCTTTAAACTGTTTTTTTGTCGCTGTAAATTTGTAAGGAGGAATAGTGTCGGTCTGTGTTTCCGTTATTTCCTTTAGGTTGTCAATGTCAAGTTTGGTCGAGATACTGCTTATTACAAGTTGTCCTTTTGTCAATTGAATTTTTTTGACTTCCCAACTTGTCTTGTCGTAGCGAGTGTTGAGAAAATAATATCCTTTGAATTTCCTAACAACATTGTCATAGTCTATTTGAAATAAAGTGTCAATGTAATGAACGTGAGTTATCAAAC
Source organism: Flavobacteriales bacterium (assembly GCA_013359255.1). Lineage (GTDB taxonomy): Bacteria > Bacteroidota > Bacteroidia > Flavobacteriales_E > Vicingaceae > BCD5. The sequence goes on along the minus strand of JABWCF010000003.1, from coordinate 122,247 downwards.
TGTCACCGTCACGCTTTATTACTGTCTTTTCATTTGTCTTTAAGTCAATAATAGTGTCGCCCGAAAGTCGTGAAGCACTGTCAAGTTGGTTTGCGTGAATTTTGTAGTCAAAGTCGTAAATTCTTTGAATTAATTTGTCACTAATTGAAAGTGTTGAGCTGTCTGCAAGGCTTAAATATTGTCCTTGCAAACGCTTTGAAAATTTTGGTAAATTGTCTGTGTCAGTTGGCTGTGGTTCATTAAAAGTCACAGGTGCTTCACAAGCAAACAAACTTGTCAAAATGATAAATGTCGAAATTAGTTTCAGTCGTTTCATTGTCTTGTCGTTTTAAATTTGCTGGTAACGTTTTGCGTGTATGTGCAGTAGCGGATTAGAAGCACTTTCCTGTCCGTTTAGCACAAAGTTTTTTAGAAGCACAGACCTTCGATTTACCACATCACCCGCTATTGCCACATACACGCTGTTACCTGCTGGCCTTCCTTCTTTAGAGTCGCTATATCCCTTGTCAATATTGAGTTTCCGTGTCATTGTCTGCTGTGTTTGTTGGGCTGTGTGTCGGTGTATTTTTATTTTTTTGAAGCGTTGGGAAATTTTTTAAAAACAATTTTTCTCTGCGTTGGCAAAGCAAGCTCTTTTGCAATTTTTGGTCTGTGCGTTGGCTTGTGCGAATTGCAAATGTGCTTGCTTTTTGGGTTGGTGTCATGTTCCTGATATTATTCTGTAAATGATTAGTCCTAATGTCAAGCCAATTGAAACAAAGAGTAAAACTTTCAGAAGATTATTTTCTTTAGAGACCCTTTCAAACATCTTGGTAAACTCTTTCTCTGAAATGTCAATTCGTTGTTTGGTTGCGTTCTCCGCTGATTCAATTCTTGAATTCAACTCTTTTTGTTTTGCGGTCAAGTCGTCTTTGATATTTCTTTCAATGTCGCCAAGTCGTTGCTGTGTGTTTTGCAGTCCTTGATTAATTGAACCAACAGTTGAATCAAGTTTGTCAAGTCGTGTTGGAAAATCAATCTTGTCAATTTTGTTTACCAACTTTTCTGTTTCCGATGAAAGGAATTTATACTCATCAAGTAAGTCCTTAACTTCTTTCTCAACACTTTTAAATGACTTAGTAATTTTTTCGCCTAAGTCATTCAGTTTAGTAGTTGAATCTTGAATGTCCTTTGAAATTTGTTTATGATGGTCTTTGTTGGAATCAACAAGTAGCTTTTCAATCGCTTGCAAATGCTTGGAATACTCTTTATGAATAGTGCTAACTGCACTGATAAGTGCAGTTGCGTTTTCATCTGCTTTTTGCAAATGTTTAACGGCTGGCTCCAATTTGTTTAACTCAACTTTGAGTTTCTCAAGATGCGAATGAATGTCTTGGTTCATATTCTTTTAAAAATTTGTTGTTAAAGTTTTCCAACCATTCCGAATGAACTTTCACCGAAAGGATAGTAATTTGATTTTCCATTATTTCCTGAATACCTGAATGAGTTGAAAATTGTAGAACATACTTTTTGTAATTCTCTGCTTCATTTAAAACTGAGTCAAATGTCCAATTATTTTCTTTCTGAAATTCTATAAACCCTTTTGAAAAACTATTTGATGCTTCGTCCATCAATCTTTTATTCTCTGGCTCTAAGATGAAAATTGAAAATGCTTTTAGCAAATGAAAGCAAGCATTGTCAGGTTGTGGAATCATCAACCTCACGCAAGCTCCTCGCAAGTGTTTTAGATTATTGATGTGTCCGCCTGTTTTATCTTCATCAATGATTTCAATAAATTCCCAAACCCATTTTATGTTTTGCTTTTTTCCTTCGTCTGTTCTATCTGTTAGAGATTTATTTTTTCCGTTTACTTCATAGTTCTTCCTTGCATACTTTGAATTGAAATATAAATCAACAAACTCTTTAAATTCCTCACCACCTTTTTCTTTTCCAACCTCACACGCTTCCTTCATTACCCCGATTCCTTCAAAGCGTTTCTTTTCAATCTCTCGGTAAACAAAGTCAGTTAAAAAGAAAAGACACTTTTGAATTGCAGTTTCGCCTTCAAACTTTTTCGCCTTTTTGATTTCCTGTTTTGTTCTGACTTCTGAATAATATTTACGGATATAGTTTTCAAGGTTTGCAAAATACTGCTCGTCTGTTTTTCTCTTTGCATAAACCGTATAGGTTTTTGCATTGAAGTCAATAGTGTAATCGTCAATGATTCCAACAGTAGATAATCTGTAAAGTGCTTTCTCTGTGTCCGCCTTCGTTCTAAAACCGTCAAATAATCTTTGCAATTCTTTTTCACTTGTTCCGACTGGATTTTTTTTTGCCTTGTCTCTGTTTGTTGCAACTGTTTCAAATGATACACCACCTAACTTCGAATTTACTTGGTCTTTGAAATCATCAAATGAATTTGAAAAGAGTAAAATTTCTTTCGTGGCCAAAGTGTCAAACTTGTCTGTGTTGCAAGCTGTCTGCAACCATCTGCTAATAATTTCTATTCTCTCGGTTATGTTGTTTTCAAAACGAAGTGTGAGTTCAATTTTTTCGTTTGCTTTCAGCAAAGTTTCCAAACCTGCAATTGTAGTTGATTTTTTAAGCCACACATTTACATCACCATTTGCGTTTGACTGAATAAAATTCTTAATGAAAGTCAAGATAGATTCACATTCATCTAGTGGCTTTGTAATTCTACTTGTATCAACTTTCAAACTCGGAATCCAAACTGCTCCATACTTCTCTTCAAACGTTTCACCGTTGACAAACAAATACCAATATCCTTTTTGGCTCTGCCACAGTGCTAAGTTTATGTCTTGTTCAAACTGTTCGTAAAGTTTAACTTCAATATCAAACAGTTTATTCGGAGTATGAATTGCTGTAAGCAATTCATACAAGATTGCTTTTTCTTTTTCAACTCCTTTGAAGGAAGAGTTGTGAAAATATAGAAGATTATCTCTGTCAATCTCATGTTCCTTAGTTCCGTTGTTAACTCGTTCATTATTGAATAGAATAAAACAAGTTGCTGGCTTTCTATCTCTCCCTGCTCTTCCTGCTTCTTGAACAAAACTTTCTATTGAGCTTGGATAGTTGATATGAAAAGTGAATCTCACATTTGGTTTGTCTATTCCCATTCCAAAAGCTTTTGTAGAAACAAGTAGATTGAGTTTGTTTCCTATAAAATCTTCCTGTGCTTGAATGGAATCTATTTCAATTAACTCACTTGTCTTTTCATCGTCTGCATCTGAACCCATGAATGAACCCAACTTCAAGTTGGGAATCTTTGCATTTAAAACTGCATCATAAACTCCTCTAAATTGTGTCGCATTTGCTTTGTATCTGTCCGTCACTCCGAAATACCAACCCTTGTGAGGACAAAAGATTATACCCGCATAATCGTTTGATTTATCAAACGGAAATCTTGAAAGTTGATTGATAAGTTTAGCCTGCTTACTTGTGCCTAATTTTTCTTTCAACTTCCAATCGTCATCTTGCTTAGTCAGGTTTGCATTGACATCAATAATTTCATAACTCAATTCCTTTCTGTTAACTGTGTCAAACCTGATAACACTATCTTCTTTCAATCTATGCCTATCGTTGTTGCCTGAAAGTTCCCTCTGAACATCTGAAAGAACATCAAAGGAAGCAGTAGCAGTCAATCCGAAAAGCGGAATTGTTTCTTTATTCTTTGTCTTACAGAACTCAATAGCGTTTTTACCTAAACTCAAATAGGAAGTCCGGAAGTCGTGTCCCCATTCCGAAACGCAATGTGCTTCGTCTATTACACAATAGGTGAAAAAGATTTGATTTTCATTCATTGCGTTCAGAGTGTCTCTGAATTCCTTCATCTGTAATCGTTCAGGAGAAATGAAACTAAAAAGCACCTCACCATTTTTGAGTTTTTTTATTTCTCGTTCCTTGTCTTCTCTTGTTTTTAAAGATGAGTTGATGAAATTGCAAGCATCAATTTGATTTTTCTTCAAGTTGTCAAACTGGTCTTTCATCAAAGATTTTATCGGGTCAATGACAAGACAAATGCCTGGCTGCAACAATGCAGCAAGTTGATAGGTTAAAGACTTACCGCCACCTGTCGGTAATAACCCTATAACGCTTTCACCCTGTAATGCTTTATTTAAAATTTCAATCTGCCCTTCACGAAAATTATATTTCCTAAATATATTTTGAAGAAAATAGCGAAGCGTGTGAATGGGCTTCAACTCAAATAATGATTGGTCAGGATTATTTGAATTGTATTGAACAAATTTTTGATACGAAATAACATCAGAGGTTAGAAAATGTCTTTTCGTAGTCAGATGATGTGAGGAACGAATTACAACTTTGTTTTTTGCTGCGATAAAAATTTCATTTCCCGAAAATCCCTTTCGTTGCAGAATAGAAATATCAAGCAATAAATCAAACTCAATACTTGATGTTGAGTTAGCAACGTCAATGAAATTGATATTTGAAAAGTGTTTCTTGAAATCTTGTCTGTTTATTTCAGCTGACTTGAATTCAGGAGTTACAAAAACTGTGAGTTCAATTTCAGGAAAAACATTTTCGCCTTTTAAGGCGAAAATGTTTTTGAGTTGTTGTTGCAAATCTGCGATTGCTAATGCAGCACAAGGAACATCTCTTTCAATTACTGCAATGTTCCATTTCTTGTTTTGAAGATTGAGTTTGTTTTGAATAATGGAATGAATCAAAACTTTTTGAAGTCGGGCAATGGCAAAAGGAGATAGAACAACTTGAAGTGTCCTAAGTCCAATTTCGTTTTGATAAAAAGGAGTTGCAAAATTCTGTTTGAGGATTTGAAAATAATGCTCCTTTGATAATTCTTTCAGGCGGGTTAACTGACCTTGAATGTTGCCAAAATTTCTTGTCTGTATTCTCAAAGTATTTAACCAACCTGTATTTGCTGTTGCCGTATCTCTTTGTTCGTCCAAAATCATTTGGCTTTGATTCTCCCAATGATGTGGTCCATCAATTTCAATTACAATTCCGTGCTTGTCCGAAATCTTGTAAGGAAATTCAATAGTGAAATCCGTTCGCTGTCTTGTAAAAGTTGAATCAAAATTTACGATTGAAGTAAACTCTCTTTGAGATTCCAAAAGCTGAAACCATTCTTCGCCTATGAATTGAGGAATGTGTCTGAACAAAAAATCTTCTTCGTATTTGCTACCGATTTTATCAAACTCAAAACTTGGTTCAAGTTTGAGTTTTGATTTTTCGGCTTTTATTCTTGGGTCAATTGTGTGAAGCGATTGGAAAAGAAGTTTTGAAATGCTGTCAAATGAACTGTTCGGAACTGTTTCTATGTTTCCCAATTCATCGGTTTTCGTTTCACCGATTTTAAAAGTGTTCAAAAAAGCCTGTTCAAGAAATAAACTTGGTCGAGTCGGTAGCCCTTTTGAAAGCAGATTACTTAAAACTGCTAATTCGGGTTTGCTGTTATCAATGGTTGTTGTGTCGGAATCAATTTCAAAGTAGGATAAACTTTTAAGCAAAGCAGAAACTTCAGAGTTGTCGTTGCTCTCTGATAGTTTCTTTTTGATAAAGTCAAATATGTATCCTGCTTGTAGTTGCATTATTCAAATGTCATAGATTTTCTCGGAACCCATTTGTTTTGACTTTTGCTAAAAAGTAAAATTTCAAATTCCTGTGGAATGATTGATTTACATTTAATCTCAACAATGCCAACCTTTTCAGATTCTATTGTCAGCATTTTACTACTTGATAAAAACGGTTTGCGAACATTGAATTTGAAATTTTCACCTGTGTCAGAAAGTTTTTTCATTTGAGTTGCCTTCTCGCAAATGATAGTTCCTTTATATCGTTCCAATGGAGCCCATCTTCCTTTGTCTCCATACCAACCGCCTGAAATCACTTCAACCTTTGAAGGCAACTCTTGATATTTTATTGGGTCGGTTACATAAATGCTAACTCCTCTGCCTTCTACAAGATAATGTAGTCTGATATTTTCTCCCTCTTGTTCTATTCTGTAAATGAAAAATTGAGGTTCTTCCTTGAAGTTTAATGCCCAAGGAATGTTTTTGTTTTCAATATATTTTGCTCCTTTTAAACTCATATTACTTCTATGTTAGTGCGTTGGCAAAAAATGGCTCTTTTGATTTTGCCAAAGGGTCGGCTTGTGTGTCGGGCAAAACCAAATGTGCCATTTGTGCGGCTGGCTAAAATTGTTTTTAAAAAATGTGCGGTGGGAAAAAATAAAAATACAGAAGCGTTGGCTTTTGGGTCGGCTGTCTGATGTTTCATTTGTCCTGTTACTTTATGTTTATTTCTGTCGTTCATTCTTGCTGTGTCGTCTTTTAGGCTTGCAGGTAACGTTTTGCGGCTTGGCGTAGTGGCGGATTTTTAGCACAAAAGTTCAATCGAAGAACTGCACTTGAACCTACCACAAAACTGTCATTCGAAGCACTGCACCCGCCATTACGCCAAACCGCTGTTAGCAGTAGGCCTTTTGCCATCTGTCCTTGCAAACCATTGTCAGTATTGAGTTTTGTTGTCATTATAGTGTCGGCTGTGCGTTGCGTTTTTTATTTTTTTTGGAGGGTCGGAAAATTTTTTAAAACCATTTTTGTCTGCGTTGGCTTTGCAAGCTCTTTTGCAAACTTTGACTTGTGTATCGGCTTGTGCGGTTTGCAAATGTGCTTGCAAAATGCTTGGGCTTAAAACACAATCTTCACATCTTCTTTATAGTTCTGCAAAGTTCCGTTTAGGCTGGCTGTCCAACCGTCAATGAATACTTTGCCGTTTTTAATAGCGTTCGAATAATCGTCACTCGTAATTTTCTCGCTGTTGGTTATGTAATAGTGGTTATTGATTTTGTAAATGCAATCTTTTACAACTTCTTCAGGAACTTGTGTTGGCTCGTCTAAACCTACTGTGAAAATCATATTGTAAATGCGACTTAAAGCATCCGTTTGATTTTCAGTAAATGAAATTTGTCCTTTGTCATCTATTTTCAGTTTCGGAGCTTCAACGCTGTCAAACACTTTAAAGCCAATATCAGGAACTTGTTTTTTATTTTCATCAAACATTCCTGTTTTGCTGTTTGCTTCTTCGACTTCCTTTGCAATTATTTCACCTGCTCGTTTTAGTCGTTCTATTGTTATGCTTGAAATTACTGGAGGTAAATTGTTTTCTAAGCAAAATTGATAAGCGGGTTTATCGTCTTTAATTGGCTCATCTAATTGGCACAAAATAAATTTCCTGTTTCCTCCATCTGTTGCGTTAAGTCTCATAACAGCTTCGCCTGTTGAGCCAGAACCAGCAAAAAAATCGAGGACAATATCGTTATTAGATATTGAAATAGCTTTCATTAAATTTACTAGCACACCATAGTCCTTCGGATTTGTAAAAATATCTTTAACACCGAAAAGAGTTTTAAGCCAGTTGGAAGCTACCCGACCATCTTTAAATATTACACTGGTTAAACTTTGATACTCGGTGTTTTTAAGATACGTTTTATTGTTAGGGACAACTGTGTGGTCTTTTCCAAAGTGAATTTTGTTTTGTGCAATTTTTTCATTCATTGTGGATTCAATAAAACGCCAACCACCAGCAGGTTTTTTACAAGGTTGTTTTGTTACTGGGTGTATTATGTCGTAATAGTAACCTTTGGCAGGCTTGGAAATATTATCGGGAAAATATACCCCTTCTTCATCCATCCAATTGTAATGCTTGCTGTTTCTAATAGGATTAGAATCTGGAAATTGATTAAACCAAGCCAAACCCTCTTCATGGATTTTCTCCCAATCATTTCCATGTTTTTTTCTAAACTCATCAAATGCCTTATATATTTCAGGAAGTCCTTCTTTTAATTCTTCCCATTTACCGAGATTGTGAATTTTTGACTTTACATAGACTAAAACATACTCATGTTGCATAGAAATGTATGCTTCATCATTTTTACTGCTATTTTTCCAAACAATGTCGCCTGCAAAATTTTCATCGTCAAAAATTTCATCACAGAGCATTTTTAATTGAGCATGTTCATTTTCATCGATTGATATAAATATTACACCATCTTTGCTTAATAAATCTCTTGCCAACAAAAGCCGAGGATACATAAATGCCAACCAACCATTGTGGCTCTTCTTGGTTTTAAAACTAAAGTCCATTCTTGCAAAATCGCTTTCACTTAAGTTTGCCAAGCCCAAAACTTCCGCTTCCTCTTTATCAAACTTATCAGGGTAAACAAACTCTTCACTTTTCGTATTATACGGTGGGTCTATGTATATGCACTTTATTTGGCCACTGTAATGATTTTTAAGGATTTTCAGAGTGTCAAGATTGTCTCCTTTCAAAATCAAATTTTCTGTTTTATCAAGGTTTTTACTTAAAGAATCATTTAGGAGTAACTCTTTTTCTGTCTTTTGAGCATATTTTGCCCTTGCAAAGTTTCGACCTACGAAGTTTAACCCGTAACCGTTTACCTTTTCGTCAATCGGTAAACCCAAAACGGTTTTTAGTTCTTCTAAATTTATTTCGGTGTCACGGATTACATTGGGGTAGTTCTCTTTCAGAAAACTCAACAATTTGTTTTCGTTGTTTTCTGTTCCAACCACTGTAAATCCTGCTTTTATAAAATCTTGTTCTGCCATTGTTTTATGCGTTGTTTATCAGTGCTGCTAATTGCTTGTTACTGATACGTTCTTTAAATGAAATTTTAATGTTTTGGTCTTTGTAGTGTTCGCCCAATGCCTCAAAATACTTTTTGGCAAAGTCAATCTTTCCTTTTTCATCCACAGGGATTGCCGTTGACGATTTATAGCCTTTGGCTTCCACTACAAGGAATATTTTGTTGCCTTCGGTGCTTTTTATAGCATAGCAAAAATCGGGGTTGTAATCTCCCAATGGTGTTTTGATTTTCAGGCGTGGAAGTTTGCCGAAAATTTCAATGCTGTCAATGTCGGGGTCTTGCTCCACAATTTCCAATTCAAAATCACTATCATATTCAATCACGTCTTCAAATACCCATTTGGTTTTTAAACTGAAATCGCCTGCAATGTCTTTTTGAAACTTGCCAACGCTTCCTGTATCTAAATAGGTTTTTCCTTTTTCGCTCTTGAATACGTTTGGCAAACCTGTTCCATTAATTCCATCATACTTAATGTTTGCTTTGAGCATTGCAATTAAGTTCTTGTTGATTATTTCTGAAATTTCTCGTTGTGCCTGTTCAGGATTGTTGCAGAGCATTTTGGTCTTGAAATCATCACTCAAAGCATTGAAAACCTTAACCACAAATGAAATAGGGGTTTTGGTATTGTTTGATAAATTGCGAACCAATTCCAAATAATCAACTTTGCTTTTGTATGAAACTGTGTCGGTCAGCTTTTCTGTAATTGCTCCTTGTTCGCCAATTTTGTTTACGTTCAATTCTGCACGTATGGTCTGCAATAGAATTTCTTCAATGTTTACCGCTTCTATTTGAGTTTTTATGTTTTGGATCAGTTGGCTTTCCTGTTCTGCTGTCAAAGTTTCCAACACATAAAAAGCATTTTTATTGATGGCGTTCCAAAGGTTTTGAAACTCTTGTAAATGCGTTGCCTTTATGAAAACTTTCTTTTTCTCTCTTTTCTTCTCCGCTTTCTGAACGTAAGTGTTTGTATCGGTTGCAAACAAACTTTCAATTGCTTTTACTTGTTCTTCTGGCAAATTTTGTTCTTTTAGAATGGCTGAAAACTCGGGCGATTTTTCGTAAATCTTTTGTCCGTCAACAATTGCCTTACGAACAATCATTTTCTTGTCTTTCAAAATATCATCCACCAAAGTAACTACTGTATCATCATCAAAGCCCGATTTTTCTTTGAGTGTCTTAATGAGTTCTTGCTCGGTGAATGTTTCAGAAATCAGGAATGAATTGCTTAGAATTTCATTTTGAATTGCCTCAACAAAACCGTGTTCTTTGCTTGATACAACTACATCAAGGTTGTTGATTTTCCAAAATGCTTCTTGGTCGTCATTAAGATTTTTAAGCGTGTTACGCTGTAAATTTTGATTTACGCAAATGCGTAAACCTCTACCAATCTGTTGCAATTTTGATATTTCACTTCCTTGATTGGAAAGTTTACAAATGGTAAATACATTCGGATTGTCCCAACCTTCCTGTAATGCCCAAATGGAGAAAATGAAACGAGTAGGACTATCAAACGATAGTAACTTCTTTTTGTCTTTCAGAATTTCGTCAACACCTGCTTTTACTTTTTCGTCTGCGTTTCCTTTGTCGCCTGAAAAATATCCTTTGTGAACTTGCAGAGTATTGTCGCTGTCAAAATCGTTCTGCAAGAATTTATAATAGTCGCTTGATTGGTCAAGTTTGTTTACAATTTCTGTGTATTGCTTTTTGTATTCTTCTTCAAAAATGTTTTTGACTTTCGGATTTTCGCCACGAAATAAACTGGTGTCGCTCTCCATAAAAAACAAGGTCAAAGCTTTTACGCCTTGCTCAAACAAACCTTTTTCTTTCTCAAAATGAATTTTGATTGTTTCCTTAATCATTGCCCGTAATGATTCGTCAGACAAAGAATAATCAACTTTTTCAATGGTGTCGTCTGCTAACACAATAGTGTCTTTGTTTATTTTCTTTATGCTTTTACCGTTGAAAACTGCTCCAACTCCTAATTCTCGTCTGGCAATAATTCCGTTGGTTAAAGTGCTTACATGGGCTTTGTTTACTGTTCCAATTTTTTCAATTCCAATGAGTGTGTCTGTGTTCTCAACTACGTCTTGCGTGTAAACCACAATTTTCTTTACCAAACTTTGTCGGAATGAAGAAATGCTATCTAATACATACGCCACGTTTGATAAAGGCAGACTGTCTTTCTTTTTTGGGAAAGTAGCACCAAAACGTAAAAAGTAATTTTCAAAACCTTCGAAATAGGTTTTAAAAGCGTTACCCTCAAAACGGTGAGGTTCGTCCATTATTACAATCGGATTCAGACGTTTCAAACATTCCAAATATGATTTTGGCGGTTCCTGATTGTTTATGAATAGTTCAGGCGTGTTAATGTCTTTTTCTAATGGTCGGTTTAAGATATTGTCTTTGTGGCTGAATGAACTTGGTGTCATTACCAAAACCGATAAATGCGAAGTGCCGATAAATTGTCTAACGGCTGAAATGTTTCCTCCTTCGTAAACAAAGGTTTCAATTTCCTTTTCTTTCTCGTTGGCGTAAAAGCTTTTGAAGTAATCTTTGGTGTCCTCTAAGTTTGTTTTTGTTCCTTCTCGAATTGGAACTGTCGGAATAAGAATGATAAATTTTTTGTAGCCGAAATGCTTGCTCAGTTCAAAAATGGTTTTTATAAACGTGAAGGTTTTACCCGTTCCAGTTTCCATCATTATGTCAATGTTTTTAGTGTCTTGAATTGGAAAATTGTATTTATTCTTTTTGTGGTGTGCTGTCAGCACCTCACCAAAATTCACTTTTTGGCGAAGGCTCTCAAAAAGACTGGTAATGTTTGTGACACAGTCCTCCTGATAGCTTTGTATTTCATATTGAAACTGTTTTGTTTCTGTTTTTGTCGTCATTTATTACTTCAATTTTCCAATTGTCAAAGTTAAAATTTAATACCGTTGTCTGCCCGTTTTTCTCTTGAAATCCACTCGTATTGTGTCAGGGTGGGGGTGGGCTTGGGTGCGTAGGCAAGAGCAAGCTCTTTTGCATTTTTGGGTCGGCTTGTGCGTTGGCAAAAATGCAAATGTGCTTGCTGTGCGGTGGCTGTCTTTCAAAAATTGTTTTAAAAATTGTCCGGTGGTGGAAAAATAAAAAACAATGGGACGGCTTGAGTGTCGGCTCAGTTGTCCCGTTGGAATATGGTCATTATGTTGGTCACCTGTCAAAATGGTTTGTCTTTTTATTAATGCTCAGTTTTTAGTCGTCTGTTTGGGTTGCACTGTCGTCTTTTAGGCTTACTGCTAACGTTTCTCAGCTATACGCAGGCAGGGATTTTAACCACTGAGCTTCCTACGAAGAACTGAACTTGAAATTTACAACTTGCCTGTCCTACGAAGCACGAAACCCCTGCTTGCGTATAGGTGATGTTAGCAGGTCGTGCTATTGTCGAATTACTTTATGAATTTGCCTACTTTTAACGTTACTTATTTCTACAAAATAAACACCTGATGTATTTAGCTGAATTGGCGTTGAATTATGCTTTCGTTCGTCAATTAATTGTCCTTGTGAGTTATATATTTTTATTACATATGTCTCATTTATATAATTGTCATTAAGAACAATATTTATTTGATGTGTTGTTGGATTTGGATATAATTTAGCAATATCTGAAACCAATATTTCAGATGCCCCGGTGGTTAATAGACTCCTTTGAGTGTAAAGTATTGTGTCGCCTTTCCCTTGTATTTTTGATATGTTATAGGTAGCACGCATAATCCCATCATCTCCAACTTTGAAATTATGGAACGCAACTTCGGAGCTACCGTGGTCAGTAATAAATTCTTGAGAACCAATAAATGGAGTTCCTGTATTTTGAATGTAAACTGTTTTAAGGTCTGCTTGTGGGTTATTTGTAATGTTCCCAAAATCCATTTCATCTTTCCAAATACACCAAACAAAATTATTAGAAAAATCATAGGCTGTCTTGATTAAATGGCTTCTAACGTTTGTCGTTGAAATTTGAATAGGTATACTCCACGTATTGCCGCCATTTACTGAATATTTATAAATAATATTAGCATTATAGTCAGGCAGCGTAATGTTATGATAAACGTGGTAAAAAGCATGAATGATCCCATTTTTATCAACAATTAAATTAGGATCCCATTGATCATCGTCAGAATTATTTATGCCACTTCCTTCGAGAATAAAAACAGGATTCCATGTAGCCCCACCATCGTATGTAATTCGAGCTTTTACATCCCAATTCCAGCCATTTGATGAGCACATTGACGGCATTGAACTTCCACAACCATTCACATTTTCTCGCCATGCAATCATAAGAGTGTCACTGCTTGTTCCTCCAAAATCGGCAACAGGAAACGCTGCATGATAATTAGCTAATGAATTGTCAGAAATTTGAGCAATGTTAAAATTATTACCATTGTCGGTTGAACGAGCATACCAGCAAGTTGATTTAATTCCAGAACTATAGTTCTGATGATTCCCTTGTTGCCACATCAGGTGAATTCTGTTTTTTCTGTCTAATGTTATTTGAGAGAATTGAACAGTATCGGCTGCTGTCTGAGTTATTGTATTAATTGTATTGGTTGTCACCCAAGAAACGCCATTATATTTTGCAAATCCTAAGGAAAAGTCTCCCGATTTCCATGTGATATAGATATTGTCGCTTTGATCAATGTCAGCAGATATTGTTGTTAGTCCGTTTGCAGCAGGTGCATAAAGCGTTCCCGGACTTGTCCAGGTATTGCCACCGTCTGCAGACTGTGTCCATTTATTTTGTCCGCCTTGTCTATAAAATATAACTACCGTTCCATTTGATTTAACGACCATTGCATTAGCTACACTACCTCCAACGCTATTCATTGACGAAATAGCACCAGTTATAGTCGCTGCTGCTTTTGGGGTCTGATACCAGTTGACATCAATACCGTGATTAGTTGTTTGAGCTTTAATTGCATTAGCAATAAGCATAAATGATAAGTAAAAAATAACCCTATTCATATTAAAGATGATTAAATTATCTATTTGACTACATTATTCACAATAGGTTTAAAAGCATGCCTGCTAACTTGTTTATACTCGCCATAAACATTCCCTAATCTACCTTATTTGGTATAAATAAGGTAGATTTATGGCATATTATTTACCGCTAGTAAATGTATTCATTTTAAAAATTAGAAACAAATTCGAACAATAGTAAAATCTCATTCGCAAGTATTATCTATCATTACCTGAGCCTTTTCATAACCTTTTTCTAAAGAAGTTTTAAAATCTTTACAAGCTTCTTCAAACAGTTCCATTCCTCGGTAACAAAGACCACGGTTGTAGTAGGCAGTGCCGGCTTCTTCTTTCATGTGTTTAATAGCCAAGGTAAACTGGTCAACACCATTTGCAAAAATCCCTTTTTCATAATATACCAATCCTTTGTAAAACATAGCGTATGCGTAAGCGGGTTTTAGCTTAAGGGTTTCATTAAAACAGGTTTCAGCATCGGTATAATTTTTTTCGCGGTAATAACAAATCCCTTTATTATACCAGGCCAAATAGGCGTTTTCATCTAAACGAATAGCATTGTTAAAATCGGTAATAGCTTCTTTATATTCCTTTAGTTCTATGTAAGAAATCCCTCTGTTTATGTATGCATTAACATAATCTTTTTTTAATTTAATCGCTTTAGAATAATCCTTTACAGCATAGCGGTATTCTTTTAGGGCATAATGGGTTAAGCCTCGGTTATACCAAGCTTTTTCGTTATGTTTATCTAGTTTTATCGAACGGGTATAATTGGCTAATGAATTATTGTATTGCTGATTGTAATATTCTTTATAAGCAATGTCGAAAAAATCTTGTGCTGTTTTTTGTGCCCAAGAATTTTGTAAAAGATTAAGAAGTAAAAAGGGAAGTATCAAACGCATTTTAATGAATTTTGTAAAAGCGAAGTTAACTAAAATACAAGATGAAAGAAGAACACTTTACCACACAACGAACTGCTCGTTATTATACTCTTGGCGAACTGAACCACAACACAAAAACCATTTGGATAGTATTGCACGGCTACATGCAGAGTGCCCGTTTTTTTATAAAACAATTTAAAGAGTTGAAGAACGATACTGCTTTTATTGTGGCCCCCGAAGCCTTATCCAGAGCATACGTAAACGGAGTTTCCGGAAAAGTGGGGGCAAGCTGGATGACTAAAGAAGAGCGTGAAAACGAAATTGCCGATTATATTTTTTATCTCAATACATTGAGCAAACACATTCTTGTAAATGCACCCAAATCTTGTGCTATAAGGTTGTTGGGTTTTTCGCAAGGGGTATCGGCATTGTGCCGTTGGTACGCACAATCCGAAATAAATGCCCAACAAATTATTTTATGGTGCGGTACGTTCCCTGCCGATATGCCACTTTACAAAGGACAAAAGCAATGGAAAAATGTACATCTTGTTTCGGCAAGTAACGATTCCTATATCAGTTCTGAAAAAACAGAAGAACAAAAAACACTTCTCACTTCATTAGGTATCAACTACACAGAACACCCTTTCGAAGGCAAACACGAAATAGAAACCGAATTGCTGAGGCAAATCGCCTCTTATTAATATTAAATTAACACAAGTATAAAGAAAGCATAAACTCCAAAAAGCAGCAAATGTAGCTTGTCCGAGTAACTTTGTTTTCATGAAAAAAGTATTTTATTTTCTTCTCATCTTTCTCCCTTTTGCAGTAACGGCTGGCAATGGTAATGATAAAGCGGCTACCTCGATGGTTAAAGGCAGAATAGTAGATAGCTACACACAAGAACTTTTAGCAGGAGTGGAAATTAAAATAGAAGGAACAAACATTATAACCTATTCTGATTTTGACGGAAATTTTGAAATACCTAACCTTAAACCCGGAAAATATTCTCTATGCATAAATAGCGTTTCTTACCAGCTAAAGCAAGTATTTTCGGTAGAAATACAAAAACAGGCCACTTACAAAATAGACCTCCCCTTAACACAAAATTAAAATTTAACATAGGCTTAATAACATTATCGTAACATTTGTATAACATTGTCGTTATACAACACAAAATGCTACGATTATGAAAAACGCAATGATATTCCTTTTTGCCACATTAGTAAGTTTTGCGGCACTTGGGCAACAACACAGCGAATCCGATGGGCTATTGTATAATGCTGATGGCAGCTTGTTCAACGGTAAATTTTATACCTATTTTAGCAATAAAAATACCCGTGCCGAATATACCGTAGAAAACGGAAAACTAAATGGCCCTGCCCTATTTTATTTTGCAAACGGAAAACTAATGGAAAAAGGACAATACCTGCTTGGCGAAAAACACGGCAAATGGGAACGCTATAATGAAGAAGGTAAACACACGGCCAGTGCCGAATATGAGTTAGGAAAAAAACACGGTAAATGGATGGTATGGGATGCAAACGGGAAAAAGCGTTTTGAGATGGAATATACCCTTGGAGAAAAAACGGGTATCTGGTACGAGTGGAATGAAAAAAACGAATTGATTTCTCAGCGCACATACTAATTACGTTTTATTTACATTCCCTTTTGGTTTTCTTAATAGTATCATAAAAAAGCCTTAACGTCATTATTAGACAACCACACTAATTTCGGCCATTATTAATGGTTTGAAATGAGTTATACCATATTCCTCTATAATAAAAACACCGATTCATTGTTTGAGTTAAGCAATAACTTAATGGCTAATGATTTCAATATTTTTCAGATTTCGAGCATTAAAGAGGCGAATGAAAAAGCGTTACTTCATCCTCCTCATCTATTTATTTTAGATATTTTTTCTGATGCAGATCAAACCGATGTGGTAGAACAATGTATAGAAATAAGAAAAAAAGAAATCTTTAACAATACCATACTTATTATTCACTCGCCCAACACCGAAGACTATCTGCAAATCGAATGTTTCAAAGCCGGTGCCGATGATTATATCAAAAAACCTATACGCACTAAACTTTTGGTAAGTCGTATAAATGCCCTGCTGAAAAGATTAAAAAATACAACACAAGAGGAACATCTGATTCATTTTTCAAATCAAATGGTAATTAATATAGAACACTACAGCATTTTAAAAAACAACGAATTTATTTTTTTGCCACGTAAAGAATTTGAAATACTGTTGTTGCTTACTACCAAACCCGGAAAAGTTTTTTCTCGCGATGAAATTGTGCAAACTATTTGGAAAAAAGAATATAAACAAATAGGCCGAACCATTGATGTACACATTAGAAAAATAAGAGAAAAACTAGGCGATGAAGTAATTAAAACGGTAAAAGGGGTAGGGTATAAGTTGGAAGAAGATTTATTAAATAAATCCGTTTTAGCTTAACAATGATTTAATATATCACTAACAAATACGTATTATTCAAAGTTTCATTTTGCATTATAATTTAATACGTAATGAATAAAACAAGATTATCTTTTATACTTTTTCTTACAACAACTGTTGCTATAGTTCAAGCACAAAACGCCACACTCCAAGGAAACATTACCGATTATAAAACCAAACAATCCTTGCCGGGTGCAGCCATAGTTATACCGGGCACAGCCATAGGCACCTCTTGCGATTTTGACGGAAACTTTACCCTGAAAAACATCCCATCGGGCAAACAAAATATTTTGGTTTCGTTTATCGGATACAATACCGATACGTTGAAACTAAACTTTACTTCGGGCGAAACCAAAAAGGTAAATATACAGCTCAAAGAAAGTATGATTAATATGAATGAGTTTGTAATAACCGAAACTAAAGTAACACACACCGAAACGGCTGTGATGATGGAAATGAAACAAGCCGAACAAGTAGTTTCGGGTGTTTCCAGCGAACAAATTTTGAAAACGCAAGACCGTACCGCATCTGATGTGATTCGGAGAATACCCGGAGTAACCATTATGAACAATAAATTTGTAATGGTACGCGGATTAAGTGAAAGATATAATTCTGTTTTACTTAATGGAGGACTTACGCCTAGTTTAGAGAGCGACCGTAAAGCATTTTCATTTGATATTTTACCTAGTGGAGTGCTCGATAGAATTTTAATTTATAAAACCGGAGCCCCCGAATTACCCGGTGAATTTGCCGGTGGAGTCATTAAAGTATTTACTAAAGGAATTCCTGATTCTACCATTTTTAATCTCGGGTATTCTACTTCGTATAGAGCACAAACTACCTTTAATGAAGCCTATACCAGCGAAAAAAGCAACACCGATTTTTTAGGATTTGATAACGGTCTGAGAGCTTTACCCGATGGCTTTTCAAGAAGAAATTTATCAAAAATTGATGACCCCAAATTAATAGAAAAGTATGGCAAAATGTTGCCTAACAACTGGAAAGTAGTAGAAACTACAGCCCTTCCAGACCAACGTTTAAACCTAATGTATGGCACTCAATTTAAAAAAGAAAAATACAGTATAGGTACAATAACGGCTATTAACTATACCCTAGCTAACGAATTTTACGAAGCCAATACTATGGGCTATAACACCTACGATACCATTGCCAAACGCAGCGATACTATTTTTTCATATAACGATAAAAATTACATTAACTCTGTACGCATTGGGGTAATGCACAACTGGACTGCTTTAATTAATGCGAAACACAAAATAGAATTTCGAAATTTATTTAATCAGGTGGGACAAAACCAAACCACCATGCGTTTCGGAAAAAATTTAGAAGAGGGTTTTCAGGTGCAGAATTATGCCTACCGCTACCAGCAAAGAACCATATACAACGGGCAGTTTGCTGGAACTCACGAATTAAATAACGACCAAACAAAAATACAATGGTTAGCCGGTTTTTCTACAGCACTTTCTCAAGAACCTGACTTTAGAAGAATACGCACGGTTCGAAATATTGAAACTACTGAAGATAATGTGCCCTTTCAGGTGGTTATTGCTCCCGCTGCATCAAGCCTCGATGCCGGACGATTTTATTCCAATCTTTCCGAAAATGTAATTACGGCAAGTGTAGATATTGAACATGCCATAAAAGTAAAATCAGAAGATTTGTTACCTAAAATAAGAACCGGATTTTATTTCGAAGATAAAGCTCGCATGTTTAATGCACGCTGGATGTCCTATGGTCGTTCACGAGGTTCTCAGTTTAATCAAGATTTAATTTTATTGCCACTCGATGAAATTTTTTCTTCTAAAAATATTAACGATTCTACCGGATTCAAAATACAAGAAGGAACAAACCCTACAGATAGTTATAACGCTTTTAATACGCTACTTGCCGGATATGTTGGAGCCTCTATCCCTTTTACTCCTAAACTTAATTTTACCTTTGGGGCAAGAGCCGAACACAATACGCAGGAACTTTCCAGCAAATCTTATTCAAACAAACCGGTAATTGTAAACAATCCTGTTTTAAGCATACTGCCTTCGGCAAACATAGGGTATAATTTAACCGAAAAATCAATGTTGCGTTTAGCCTATTTTCAATCGGTAAACCGACCCGAATTTAGAGAACTGGCTCCCTTCGCTTATTACGATTTTAATTTCAATAATGTGTTGTATGGAAACGACAGTTTGCTCATTGCTACCATTCACAATGCCGATTTTCGTTGGGAATTTTATCCTACCCCCAGCGAAATTATTTCGGTAGGAGCTTTTTATAAATACTTTTTAAACCCCATCGAAATGTTTTTTGTTCCCGGCTCCGGTTCTGGAGGAACCAGAAATTTTACTTTCGATAATGCAGCATTTGCTAAAAGTATTGGAGCCGAAGTAGAAATAAGAAAATCGATGCAGGAAGTTTTTACCCAGAAATTTCTACAGGATTTTAGTCTACTCATTAATGCTTCTTACATTATTAGCGAAGTAGAATTAGGAAGCAAAGCCATTGGTCAGCAAAACAATCGACCCATGATGGGTCAGTCGCCATATATTATAAATACCGGTATTTATTATGATAATAAAGAATCGCAGTTACAAATAAATGCATTATACAATGTGATAGGAAAACGAATTTTTGCGGTAGGTACATTTGGAACACCCGACATATATGAAATGCCACGCAATGTAGTTGATTTAAATATTTCTAAGGGCATCGGAAAGCACTTTTCGGTAAAAATTAGTATTCAAGATATTCTAAACAATCGGGTTTGGTTGTTACAAGATTCTAACGAAAATGGACTGCTCGATAACCGCGATGAAACCGTGATGGAATTTAAACGAGGCACATACTTCACGTTGGGAGTAAACGCAAAATTTTAAACGGAAAGCTAACATTTCGTTAAACTACAAGTGGTTTTATTAATAGAACGATAAACAAAATCAACCGAGCGTTTAACATTCGATAAGTTGCTTTGCATAAAATTAATCTATAAAAAAAATGGTATGAAAACAACAAAAAAACTATTTATTCTTACACTGGCTCTTACACTTTCGGCCGGATTTTATTCTTGTAAGAAAAAAGGTTGCACCGATGCAGAGGCAATCAACTACGATTCGAAAGCAAAAAAAGACGATGGCTCTTGTGTTTACCCAGATCCTATTCCCGAAGAAAAAGAAGTGGAAGTTACAGCAAACATTACTGCCAGCACTACTTGGGTAAAAACAAAAAAATATATTTTAAAAGGATTTATATTTGTTACTAGCGGAGTAACGTTAACTATAGAACCGGGAACTGTTATTGTGGGTGATAAAGCTTCTAAAGGAACTTTAATTATAGACCGTGGTGCTAAATTAATGGCGGTTGGTACAGCCAACGAACCTATTGTGTTTACATCTAATCAACCCAAAGGTCAAAGAGATTATGGCGATTGGGGTGGAATTATTATTTGTGGAAAAGGCCCTGTAAACCTACCCGGAGGAGAAGGGGTAGTAGAAGGCGGAACCGGTGCTACATTTGGTGGAGGAGCCAGCCCCGATGCGGCTGATAACTCCGGTAAATTAAAATATGTACGAATTGAATTTTCTGGAATTCCATTCCAACCAAACCAAGAAATTAATGGATTAACCATGGGTGGTGTGGGTAGTGGTACTGAGCTAGATTATATTCAGGTATCGTATTGCGGAGATGATTCTTACGAATGGTTCGGTGGAACCGTAAATGCAAAACATCTTATTTCTTTCCGTGCTTGGGACGATAATTTTGATGGCGATAACGGTTGGAACGGCAAAGTACAATTTGCGCTTGCTTTAACCGATCCAAACGTAGCCGACCAATCCGGTTCTAACGGTTTTGAACAAGATAATGATGCCAGTGGCACGGGGGCTACTCCTATAACAAACTCTATTTTTTCTAACGTAAGTTTATTTGGTCCTAAACAAACTTCAGGTACTACAATAAACTCTCAATACAAAAGAGCCGCACACCTTAGAAGAAATACTAAAACTTGTATTTACAATTCATTACTGGCAGGTTATCCAACCGGGTTATTAATAGATGGCTCTGCCTGTGAAACAAATAGTGATAATGATGAACTACAATTCAGAAATAATATTATTTCAGGTTGTGCTACTCCTTTAGCTGTTGCCAGCGGAAGTTCTTGGGACATCTCTACATGGTTTAATACTCCAGCATATGCAAATAGTATAGAAGCCGATAATGCCAATCTATTGGTTCCTAACGCATGGAACCTTACTAATCCTAGCTTTATTCCATCAGGAGGTTCGCCATTATTAAGTGGAGCCAGCTTTGCTGCAACTAATTTACAAAGCACATTTTTCGAACAAGTTTCTTACAAAGGTGCATTCGGGTCTTCTAACTGGACAAGCTCTTGGACTAACTGGGATCCTCAAAATACAGAGTACTAATAGTTGTTTTTTTTGAATAAAAAGGCTGCCCATCTGGGCAGCCTTTTTATTATCTCTCTTTTCTTATATACTCTTAATAAATACATTGTTTGAGAAATCAATAAAAATCATATAAATCCAATATATTCTCATCGGCTCATTCACATCTTTTGTAAATTGCTAAAATTATGGTAACATTGATTTAATGTATTACTGCATAACATAATCTTAATTTTGGAAATAAATATTTCACTATGAATACAACAAAAATATTATTGGTAGATGATGAGCCCGATATTTTGGAATTTATGAGCTATAATTTAAACAGAGAAGGATTCACTGTTTTTACTGCTTTAAACGGAAAAGATGCCGTTGAAATTGCTAAGCGAGAAGTACCCGAATTAATTATTCTCGATGTAATGATGCCCGAAATGGATGGTATTGAAACCTGTTATCAGTTAAAAGAAATACCCTCTCTTAAAAATACATTTATTACCTTTTTAAGTGCACGTGGAGAAGATTATTCCCAAATTGCCGGTTTCGATGCAGGGGCCGATGACTATATAACGAAACCCATAAAACCCCGTTTGCTTATTTCCCGAGTAAATGCTATTTTAAAAAGAAAAAGCGGAGAAGAGAAAAGTCCTGAACTTAAAATTAATGTAGGCCCCATTCAAATTGATCGGGAAAAATATATCATGACTAAAAACGGGGTAGAATTTAACCTCCCTAAAAAAGAATTTGAATTACTGGCTCTTCTCATGTCTAAGCCCGGAAAAGTTTACACCCGCGATGTTATTTTAGATAAAGTGTGGGGGGGCGAAGTAGTTGTGGGAGACCGTACCATAGATGTACACATTCGCAAACTAAGAGAAAAACTGGGCGATGAATTTATAAAAACCATTAAGGGTGTAGGTTATAAGTTCGAACTATAATAACCATCACAGGCAATTTATTAACTTTGCCTAATGAATAATTTTACCCCCCGAAAGCTTGCCTTCATAGTTGCTTTGCTCTTGGCCTTTTTTATTTCCGTTTTACTGAGTATTCTGCTTTACTTTCAAAATAATTTTCGCATCTATTACACGTTTGCCATTTTTCTTTCCACATTTACGATTGCTTATTTTTTAATTTTAGCCGCAGTAGAAAAATTTGTGTACAATAAAATTAAAGTAATCTATAAAACCATACACAATCTTAGAATCGACCCCAAGAATAAATTACACAATCTAAATCTCGAAAAAGATATACTCAATGATGTAAACAAACAGGTAATAGACTGGCATTCCAGAAATCTGGAAGAAATTGACCGATTAAAAAAACTTGAAATTTACCGCAGAGAATTTATTGGAAATCTGGCCCACGAGTTGAAAACTCCTATATTCAACATTCAGGGTTATATTTTAACACTTTTGGAAGGAGGCCTGAATGACCCTGCCATAAACCGCGATTATTTATTACGCACCGAAAATAGTGTAGAACGAATGATTGCTCTGGTGGAAGATTTAGATATGATATCGAAATTAGAATCGGGTGGGCTCGCATTAAATATTGAAAAAACAGATCTATTATCTTTAACCAAAGAGGTTATTAATTCAACAGAATTACAAGCAAAAGAAAGAAGTATAAAAATATTTTTAAAAGAATCTTCTGATAAACCTATTTGGGTAATGGCTGATAAAGCCCGGATAACTCAGGTGCTAACCAACCTTTTTATAAATTCTATTAAATACGGTAAGGAAAATGGGCAAACGCAAGTGGCCTTTTATGATTTAGATGAAAATATTTTAGTGGAGATAAACGACAATGGCATCGGAATTTCCGGAGAACACTTGCCTCGTATTTTTGAACGATTTTACAGAGCCGATAAAAGTCGTTCCAGAACTAGTGGAGGAACAGGTTTAGGTTTATCTATTGTAAAACATATTATAGAGGCTCATCAGCAAACCATTAGTGTAAAAAGTGAACAGAATGTAGGTTCTGTATTTAGTTTTACCTTAAGAAAGGCTTAATGCAAGTTATCGCTTTTAAACCATTCGGCATAGCTGGTGGCTGTTTCTACCAATTTAAGAGAGTGTAGTTCTATTCCTGAAGGAAGCAGCGGTTCTATTTTTTTTGCAAAATCGAGTAATAGGTTTTCACAGGTTGGATTGTAATCGCTTACAATTACCTTGTATGCCGAGTGGGTTTTATTTTGCAGGTATTCGCTTTTTTTGTAAAGCACCAGGCCATGGTCGTACACATCTATTATTTGTTCTTTAACAATCGTTTTTAAATCGGCAAAATCCATTACCATTCCGTTTTTCGGATGGGTAATATCGCAAACAGGAATTCCGATTAAGGTAACAAATAATTTATAAGAGTGCCCGTGAATATTGGCACACTTTCCATCATACATATCTAGTGCATGAGCCATTTCAAAATTAAATTCCTTGGTTATTCTTACTTTGTTCATTGGGAAACTAAATTAATGTTGTAAAATCCTCCTTTATTTTCTTTTCGTTGCATAGAGTGTTTAATGACTATGGTGCATACGGCTATCATATTTCTTAGCTCACACAGTGGTTGCGAGATGATAGTTGTTTTGTATATTTTTTCTACTTCAAGGTGCATAGCGTATATTTTGTCGGATGCTTTTTTTAGTCGTTCATTTGAACGCACAATGCCAACATAATCGTTCATAATATTTTTTAATTCGTTGAGGTGGTATTTAATCAATACTTTTTCTTCCGGTTCAATTTTTCCTTCAGCGTCCCATTCCGGAACAGAGAAATTGAAATGTATATTTTCAATTATTTTTTGGGTGTGCAAAAAAGCATGATGTGCATATACTAATGCCTCTAGCAATGAATTAGAAGCAAGACGATTGGCCCCATGTAAACCGGTGTAGGCACATTCTCCGCAGACAAACAAATGGCTAATGGTGGTATGAGCATGTTTATCGGAAACAATACCACCGCATAAATAGTGTGCAGCCGGAACTACCGGAATGTAATCTTTTAAAAGATCTATTCCTTTTGCTTTGCATTGATTATAGATAGTTGGAAATTGTTTTTCGATAAGTTTTTTATCGAGATGGGTGCAATCGAGAAAAACGCAATCGGCTCCTGTTTTTTTAAGTTCACTGTCAATTGCAATAGCCACAATATCCCGAGAGGCAAGCTCGCCTCTTTGATCGTATTTAAGCATAAAGCGTTCTCCGTTTTTATCTCTTAGGTATGCTCCAGCACCTCGTATGGCTTCAGTAATTAAAAAGGCCGGATTATCTTTTAAATCGTAAAAAGCGGTTGGATGAAACTGAATAAATTCCATATTTTTAATTTCTGCTTTGGCACGATATGCCATGGCAATACCATCACCGGTAGCAATTAAAGGATTGGTGGTTGTGCGATAAATTTGCCCCATTCCTCCGGTAGCTACCAATGTTATTTTAGAAAGAAAAGTTTCTACCTTGTTGTTTCTTTTGTTGAGTACATACGCACCAAAGCAGGTAGGTTTATTCGTGTTTATTTTTAAATGGTGTTCGGTGATTAAATCTAATGCAAAATGATGGTTTAGCACAGTGATATTGGGTAGTTTTCGCATTATAGAAAGTAGCTTTTCTTCTATTTGCAATCCGGTAATGTCTTTAAAATGCAATATTCTGTTTTCGGAATGGCCACCTTCTTTACCTAAATAAAATTTCCCTTCTTTATCTTTATCAAATTCTACTCCCCACGATATAATTTCGTTTAGGCGTTGTGGCCCTTCTTTTACAACCATTTCTACTACTTCAGTATTACATAACCCATCGCCTGCTTTTAATGTGTCGGTAATGTGTTTTTCAAAGGAATCGTTTATTTCGTTGTGTACAACGGCTATTCCACCCTGTGCATATTTTGTGTTAGATTCGCTTTCATCGGCTTTTGTAATTAAGGTAATTTTTTTTTCCGGAAAATGTATGGCAGATTTTATTGCGAAAGTTAAACCAGCTATGCCGGAGCCAAGCACTAATATATCGGTAGAGTACATGAATTACAATGATGAAATTTCGAGCATTTTAAGAATAGGAGCGAGTGCCTTTTTTCTGATATTTTCTTCAATAATAATTTCGGGGCTTTCGTCTTTCAAGCAAAGGTATAATTTTTCCAACGTATTTACTTTCATGTAGGCACATTCGCTGCAGGCACAGTGGTTGTCTTCTTGGGCAGGAGCAGGTATGAGCGATTTGTTTGTTACCTCTTTAGCCATTTGATTTAAAATGCCCGCTTCGGTGGCAATAATAAATTCGGGAGCATCGGTATTTTTAACGTAGTTAATCATACCTGTGGTAGAACCCACGTAATGTGCAATTTTTAAAATATGTTCTTCTGATTCGGGGTGTGCCACAATATGGGCTTTAGGATATTTCTGATGTAAGGCTAAAATTTTTTCAATGGCAAATGCTTCATGAACTACGCAGGCACCATTCCAGAGAAGCATTTCTCTGCCGGTTTTGTGCATTAGGTATTTACCTAAGTTTTTATCGGGTGCAAAAATTATGGGTTTGTTTTTGGGTATCGAGTTGATTATTTTTTCTGCATTGGCTGATGTGCAAACGATATTGCTCAGGGTTTTTATTTCGGCCGAACAATTAATGTAGGTTACCACAATATGTTGTGGATGTTGCAATATAAATTTTTTGAATGCATCGGGAGGGCATGATTCTGCCAATGAGCATCCTGCGTTCAAATCGGGTAGCAATACTTTTTTGGTGGGGTTTAAAATTTTTGCGGTTTCGGCCATAAAGTGTACCCCTGCAAAAACAATAATGTCGGCATCGGTAGTGGCTGCTTGTTGAGAAAGACCTAGGCTGTCTCCAATGTAATCGGCTACATCTTGTATGGCCGTTTCCTGATAGTAATGAGCAAGAATTACCGCATTCTTTTCTTTTTTTAGTTTAAAGATAGACTCGGATAATTCTTGATTGGTGGTAGCGGGGATAATGTTTTTTGTAATCAAATTTTTGTACGGTTAATCGGCAGGTTGTTTTACATTTTTTTGTTCAATAATTTTATGGAGTTCTTTACTGTTAAGAATATAAAGGTTTTTTTTATTGGTTTTTATTACCCCCATTTTTTCTAGGGTATTTAATGTTCTGATAACGGTTTCGTAAGTAGTGCCTGCGAAGTTCGCAATATCTTTGCGTGATAGGGTAAATGAAAGCATATTTTTTTCAATGGTACTGTAGCCAAATACTTCGGCATTTATTTTAATTACCTTCGTTACACGCTGCAATACGGTATTGTTGGTAAGTTCCTTGATATGAATCTCAGAATCTTTTAATTCTTCGGCCATAAACATTAAAAAGTGGTAGCAGAATAAGTTGTTTGCTTTTAGTAAATTCTGAAAAACCTGTATGGGAATTTGTAAAACGGTGGTAGTGGTTAGGGTTTTTGCGCTTACCGGGAAATTAAAATTTTTTCCAAACGAACGATGGCCCACAATATAGCCATCTCCTGCTAATCTGATGATTCTTTCTTCATTAGGTTGTTCTGTAGCAAAAACTTTTACTTTGCCCGAAAGAATAATGTAAATATGCTCAACCTCTTCACCCTCCTTTAAGAGAAAACTTTCTGAAGGGTAGATTTTTTCTTCGCTTTTGAAAGCAAGTAAATCGAGCCACTCCGGAGAGCAATGTTCGTGTAAAAGTTTTTGAATATTGTTCAGTCTGGAAGATGACATGCTGAAGATATTTATCCACCAATAGTAATCATACTCCTGTTTTTGTGTTCGGTTGAAGAACTTATAAATTCTTCGAAGGTATTAATTCCTCCTCTGCTTTGCTTTTTGTTTTTTATAGACGATAAAATATATTTTTCTATGTCTTCTCCATTTCGGTAGGGCGTAAGCAAGTCGGTTTCAGAACTTGAAAAGAGGCAATTTTTTATTTTTCCATCGGCTGTTAAGCGTATGCGGTTGCACGTATCGCAGAAGGGGTTGGTAACCGAACTGATAACAGCAAATGAGCCTTTAAAACCTTCTATTTGGTAGTTGCGGGCTGTATCGTTAGGAGCATCGTTTATTTTTAACACTTGTTTTTTTCCAAAAAAATGTTCGGCTTTTTCTATTACTTCTTTTTGAGACACCCCTTTGTCCCAACTCCATTTATTTCCGTCAAAGGGCATAAACTCAATAAACCGAACATGTACTTTGTGCTGCCTTGAAAATGTAATAAAATCGATTATTTCATCATCGTTTACATTTCGCATTAGTACCGTATTTAGTTTTACATTAAATCCTTCGTCTATCAATAACCGGATATTATTTAATACTTTATCGAAGTAATCTCTTCTGGAAATTTTTAAAAATTTTTCTTTATCCAGTGTATCTAAACTAACATTTATATTTTTTATTCTGTTATCTTTAAGTGTATTTATGTATTTATCTGCTACTATTCCATTGGTAGTAATGGCTAATTCTACAGGTAGTTTCGACAAGCCTGATAGAATGTTTTCGATATTTCCTTTTACGAGGGGTTCGCCACCGGTAAGCCGTATTTTTTTTACGCCTAGTTTTACAAACACAGAGGCAATTTCGAGTATTTCTTCATGCCTCATAAATTCGGCTTTGTCTCGTAAAGGAACACCTTCTTCGGGCATACAATAGAAACACCGCAAGTTGCATAACTCGGTTAAGGAGATTCGTAAATAATCGTGTATTCTTCCAAAATTATCGGTAATCATTTGCATGGCTTTTTCTTTACCTAATGAGCATGATGTTGACCAGAAACAGCTTTCTTTTCAATGGTTTTTTCCAGTGCATTCATTTCATTGGAGCTAATGAGTTTTTGAGCTAAAGGAAATAAGGTGTTATCTTCTCTGTAAATGTGTAGCCGTAGCATTTCAGTGAGTTCTCGAGCATTTTGGTAAGCTACATCAAATACAAAAAATTTAGACCGTTCATCGGTAAGGCGTGCGGCTAATCCAAAAAAGTTAAATGTAAGAGCACCCAATTGAATAAATTTTACGTGGTCGTCTTCCATAATATCTACGGCTGTTTGGGGTGCATCGCCTTTTCCGTGCTCGCCTGATTCAATTAGTTTTTGATGTAGAAGAGGGAAGAGAGCTTTTTCCTCGTTTCGGTTGTGTTCTAAAATATTTGTATCGAAAAATTTAAAAAACGCGGTAAACGTACTGTTAATGTCATCGGTAAAATGGTACCCATTGTTTTTCAATTCAACCAAAGCATTCTCGAACATTTTTATTTTTTCAGAGGCAACGATGTGTTCGTTTACAAAGCGTTGTAACAAAGAGTGCATTTTGCTGGCATCAACATCTAAAACAGGGGTGCCTTCGTAAGCTCCGGGAGGGTCCATGGGAGAGTTTTCCTCATCGGGAGTAACTTCCTTTTCAACATTTCTTATCAGGGGGTCATTTTGTTTTAGGTCTTTGTCCAGTCGTTTGCCGGTTTCTCTGTCAATAATTTTCATAAGCGTTATATTTTCGATAAAATTACGCTTTTTAGAAATAGGATGTCATGATTTTTATCAGTTGCCTTATTAAGGCTTAGATAGCGAGGGGTTTGTAATAAACGATTCGTCTGTTAATGCGTTCAGGAATGCTATTAAATCGGCTTTTTCCAACGCGTTTAATTGCAGCCCGAATTCTTTGCCCGGTTTGGTCATTATAGGGTCTAAGGTATTTGATTTTTTTACTCCGGTATTGTAATGATCTATTACCTGTGCTAACGTGGTAAAGCGGCCATCGTGCATAAAGCTGTTTCGTAAGGCTACATTACGCAGGGTTGAGGTTTTAAATTTTCCCAAATCGGTGGGCATACCTGTAATTTCGGTACGACCCTGATTTTCTCCTGTAAAAACAGAATCTAATCCGATATTATGGAATTGATTATCGGTAAAAAGCCCAACGGTGTGGCAGTGAAAACAATCGCCTTTTTCGGTGTTAAAAATCATAAAACCGTTAAGTTCCGATGGGGTTAGTTGTAATTCCTTTCTAAGGTATTTATCAAAACGGGAATTACTCGAAATCATGGTTCTGAAGAATTGTGCCAATGCATAGGCAAGTTCTTTGTGTGTAATGGTTTCTGAGCCGAAAACACGTTTAAAGAGTGTAGGGTATTCTGCATGTTGTTGAAAATTTGCAGGAGTGGCAGCAAAAAATTCTTCAACTTCAAATTTCATCATATCTTCCATTGTGCCGCTTACGGCCCCTTTCCATGAAAAATTAGAGTTGAAACCTAAATTGATGTGTGGGAGCACAATGGAATTTGGCAGGGTAAATCCATATTGT
Organism: Flavobacteriales bacterium; assembly: GCA_013359255.1. GTDB lineage: Bacteria > Bacteroidota > Bacteroidia > Flavobacteriales_E > Vicingaceae > BCD5. Next base: position 92,563 of record JABWCF010000003.1, on the reverse strand, counting down.
TGAATGTGGCAACTGGAACAAGATTTTCCATCGTTTGGACCTCCTTTGGAGAGAAGAGGATCGTAATAAAGCTTTCTTCCTAATTCTACTCCTTCAACAGTAAGTGGATTGTCTTCGGCAATGTGCATAGCCGGAAAGTATGATGGATATTGAATATTATAGGGTGTTGGCACGTAGGCGTCATCGGGTGCCTTGTCAGCTTTCTTTTTTCTGCATGAAAAAAATAAAATGGCAACCGCTATCGCGGCTGCCATGTATAGTGTTTGTTTTAATACTTGCATAACTCTATTTTTTATAAAGTTACGCAATATCCCTATCAAGAAATATGATTTATATTATACTTCTTGATGGGAGAATTTTTATTTTACTTGTCGGGTAGAGTAAAAACATCTACTCCGTTTTTGCTTATTACATTCATCAGCGAATCATTGCTCATGGTGTAATTGTTTCCCCCTGTTAGGTCAAAAACATTAGGATTTTTAAACCATTCGTTTAAATTCATGCTAAGTGTTTGTTTTTGATTTCTAAGGGTAAGTTTAATTTGTTTTGCAATTTTAATTTTAACTGCATAGGCAGTTTTTCCTAAGTGAATGGCGTATCCAGGTGTAGCAGTTGTATCATTGAAGTGTCCTTCGAATTTCATAAAATGGTATCCTCCTCCCATGTGGTCGGGCCAATACATGTTGTTGTTTTCGGGTATGCTGGGTAAACTATTCGAAACATTCTGCTCGGCACTTAGGCCAATTATAAACGATAGTTCTGTGTAGGTGCCTGGGCTAATAGAATCTAAGTATATCTGATTTGATTTTTCTTTGGCGGCATTCACATATTGTATTTTTTTGCTTTTGTAAACAGATCCATCAGATTTTTTAAGTGAAATGTTAGAAATAAAATATTCTAATTTACTTACGCTATACGTATTGCCTGCTTCGTTGGTGTATTTAATTGTATCTAATTCTAGTAAGGCATCATCGATTAAGTACTTTATGTTTAAATAAAGTGATGAATGCGAGGGCATCACTGGGTGTTTGCTGCAAGACCAAATAGTGACAATGCTGGCAAATGTTATAATGGCGATGGTTAAGAATTTATTTTTCATGGCTACTTTTTTTATAAATTAAAATTTAAGTCCGGAAAACCTTACTTTCATATTAGGTCTGAAAAGAATGCTAACATATGCCCAATTTTGCATTTCATCAAGACTTCCGCCTCTCAATGCTTTCATTGTTTCGGTTGCAAACATTTGGGAATACCCTGCTTGAAGAGAAACCGCATCGTTAATTAAATACCCTAAAGTAAAATCAATCTCCGAGCCTAGTGCATCATCCATTCGATAAATTTCGGTTACCACTTTTTTATCTCTTACATCGGCTGCGGCCATAAAATAATGTGCATTTATAGAGGCAAATAATTTTGGATTAAAATCATATCGAATTCTGATGTAAGCATCTTGTAAGCCTACAGAGTTGGCGTGGCGGCCACCTACGTAAAAATAATCCATATATCCGTTAAAACGGTGATTGGTTCCGTACATTGGGTTGTACGAATTATTATCTTTATTGGCTGTGTCGGTTTGACTTGTGCCGGAAAGAATTTCGTATCCAATGGTGAATCTGATTTTATTTTTTATTGAATCATTTAGGGTTTTAACATAAGATATATCGACACCTGCATCGAAAGCATTTATATTTTGGTCTTTTACCGTTTTGCCTATTTGGTGGTAATAAAAACCAGTAGCTGTTAAACCCGATTTGCTATATTCAATTTTTGGTAAACCAATGGTTTGAGAATACTTTATACTTTCTTCTATTTTTCCGTCAGAATTAACTTTGCTGAATTGCATCCCATTGTTCCATGCTAAAAAACTAATAGTTAGAGGTTTTAGTTGTTTCTCCATCCAAAGCATTTGTGCCGCCTTGTATTGGTTAGGAACGGTATAATAATTTCCAATTGATTTTATTTCGTTTTGGTTGTATGCAGCACCAAGATGTAATGCAAATGAACTATCGGTGAATTTAAACAATGCAATATCATGTGCTCTTGCTTGCAATGCCCAGTCTAAGTTTCCTAAAAAACGGGCATCATCGTAGTTTAATTCTTGCCTTCCGAGTTTGGCCGACAGTTTTTTATTAAATATTATTTCTCCCCAGGCTTCGTGTACCGAAAGTAACCCATCGGTAATTTTTATTTGTGAGGTATTTCCCCAAATTCGAATATCTTGTACAGATACTCCGATTTTAAATTTTTCGGCATTATGATTAAAGTTTAATCTAGCCCTTTGGCCAATGTATGTGCCGGCATTTTGGCTTGTATCGGCTAAAGAACCAAATCCGTGCATGTACTCGGCACGCTGCATAATTTGACCCGAAAAATTTGATTGTGCTTGTAGCTGCATAGTAGAAAGACCTACCATTGCCATCAAACTGCACACAGAGAGTACTTTTTTTGTTTTCATTTTTTTAGGTTTATATTTAATCACTATTGATTATTTATGCTCTCAAAGTTATTTTGTATTCTATCTCAGTGTTATGATACCAATCATACAACTAGGTATTAAATCTCAATGTATTTCCAAACATTAATCATGGCTTTCGGCAAACGAACCTTCAGGCTCTTTCAAGAAAAACAAACAGTACAGAAAGCTAAATGTGGCACCTGCAGAACAGATGTAAAAGAAAGTGTTTGTTTCAACTAATGAATAAAGAATAAGATAAACAACCGCACCCACATTACCATAAGCTCCGGCCATTCCGGCAATTTGCCCGGTCATTTTTTTGTTTATCATGGGTATAATGGCAAATGTGGCACCTTCTGCTCCTTGCACAAACATAGAGCAGGCAACGGTAATTACTACCGCAACCACCAACCACCATACACCATTAAATGTAGGCACCAATGATACTAAGCCATTTGCATCAACATGGCCTTGTTTTCCGATAAAACCCATAGCCAAAAAACCTAGCGCAATACCTACCATGTAAATTAGCATGGTGCGTTTTCTGTTCTTCATAGTATCTGATAAATAGCCACCAAGTGGTCGTGCAAAAAGATTAACAAATGCAAACGATGAGGCTATTAATCCGGCAAGTGTGGCAGTCATTAAAGGTTGATTTTCTGCATTGGTTAATGAAGAAAATGTAATTTCAAAAAACATGGGTAACATTGAAACTACTGCTAGTTCTGCACCAAAATTTGCAAAATAGGTGCTGTTTAGTGCGGCCACGCTACCCCAACTGTATTTTTCGTTTTCCGGAACTCCTTTTTTAAGGATGGGCAAGTTTATTTGCAACGTTTTTACTACGTGTGCAACATATATAAATGCAAGTACTGCATATATGGTGTATAAACCGTTTTGTGGTATCAATGCTTCCCCGTCAACTTTAATACTGCCTATTCTCCATGCTAATGCTCCCATTGCTCCCACTAATGGGAAAGACCACAATAAATATTGAATTAAATCTCCGTAAGAGGTTACTGTCATGGGTTCTGCCTTTCCTTTTACAGCTTTAGCACGAGCATGGTCGGGCATATCTTTTACTAAAAAGTAATACATAATACCATAAACGAAAGAAACCAATCCGTTAAAAGCTAAAGCGTATCGCCAAGCATCTTCGCCCAAACCAAACCAATCTTTACATACGGTAATAGCAAACCAAGGCAATGTCATGGCGGCCCATGCAGAACCAAAATTTCCCCAACCAGCATAAAAACCTTCTGCCCTTCCTATTATCTTTGGGGGAAACCAATTAGCTACCATTTTGATTCCAATTACAAAACCGGCACCGATAGATCCTAAAAATAATCGGGCAACTGTTAATTGAATAAACGAATTTCCAAATGCAAAAAATATTGCGGGTATGGCCATTACTACCATTAAGCCCGAAAATACAACACGCGGACCATATTTATCAATCAATGCTCCCACAATGATGCGGGCGGGTATGGTTAATGCTACGTTACAAATAGCAAGCACTTTTATATGTTCCGGTTTAAGCCAATCTAACGCATCGAGCATTGTTGTAGCTAACGGTGCCATATTGAACCAAACATAAAATGTTACGAAAAATGCAATCCATGTGTAGTGTAGCACACGGATTCTTTCTTGACTAAAATCTAATAATTCTGGTTTTTTCATAAGGGTATGTTTTTTATTCTACAAAAAATATTACAACGCAAAAGTGAACGGGCTGAATACTTTTCTATATGATAAGTATCAAGTAGAATGTAGTTTTTTAACAGAAAAAAATATGATACATATCAGTTATGTTGGTTCATTTAGCTGATATATAATGTTTTATTGTTGGTTGTAGATACTTAACAGTTCTGATAAAACATGGGGCTTATTTATAATGATGTTTTTATCGCTGAAACCAACCACCTTGTCGGCTATGAAAATGTTCAACTCTTTAATAAATTGTTCAGGTCTCATTCCGCCTATTTCTGCCATTTCCTGACGAGTTAAAGGAGTGTCGAGCACAATTTTTTCTTTTTCTTTTTTACCAAAAATAGCACTCATTATTTGTAATGATTCAGCCACTTTTTCTCTTACACTCATTTGTGAAAGATTTTTCATTCTTGCTTCTGCCGCCCTTAATTCACTAGCATAAAAAGCCATTATATGAAAAAGCATTTCGGTGTTTCTTTTGATGATTCTGTAGTAAAGAGGATTGTCGATAAAACAAATAACAGAGTCTTCTATAGCGATAGCTCCAATGGAATATTTTTTTGCACCAAACCCTCTGTGTCCTAGTAAATCACCATCTACAGAAAATCGAAGAATTTGTTGTTTTAAATTAAACCCCGTATTGTAAACTTTTACTTTTCCGTTGTGTATAATGTATATTCCAAACACAGTGCTGCCTTCGCTAAAAATTACCTGACCTTTGCGGTAAATACTAGTTTCTTTTTTGTCCGACACTTCTTGCATATCAGCCTCGCTGCATAGCTTTATTACGCAGTTTTTCTGAGGGCAGGTTTTACAAAAATAATTGGCCGACATTTTTAAAAATGTTTGCCACGAAATTATATTTAATTCATTACATTTTAAAAACAAAATCAATGTGTATTCATTCAATTTATGATTCAAATCATGAATTAATAAATATTCATTGATAAATATTTGTACGTAGATACAAAATCTTAAAAAAACAACTAAAAACGTATAATTATGGCAACATGGCTTACAAAATGGGAACCTGAGAACAAAGAGTTTTGGGATTCCGAGGGCAGTAAAATTGCATGGAAGGTGCTAACTGTAACAACAATTTCTCTTATATTATCTTTCGCAACTTGGTTTATGATGAGTGCCATTGTAACCAAACTTCCGGGTATCGGATTTAAGTTCGATAAAGACCAACTGTTTTGGCTTGCTGCTATGCCTGGATTAGCCGCTGGTTTGCTGCGTATTGTACATACCTTTTTGTTGCCTATTTACGGTTCAAGACATGTAATTAGTATTTCTACTATTATTAAATTAATTCCGGCTATAGGTTTAGGGTTGGCGGTAATGAACACAACTACTCCATTTTGGGTATTTATGGTAATTGCTTTTACTGCAGGTTTTGGAGGAGGAGATTTTTCTTCTTACATGCCAAGTACTAGTTTGTATTTTCCTAAAAGATTGCAAGGTACTGCGTTGGGTATTCAAGCGGGCATCGGAAATTTCGGTGTAAGTGTAGCCCAGTTTATGACTCCTGCTATGCTTGGGGTTGCTACATATGGTGCAGCACAAGTTTTTACTAAAACTGATTCAAAAACAGGTGAAGTGTTGGGGACTTCCGAAATTTATTTGCAAAGTGCTGCTTTATGGTATGTGCCGCTTTTAGTGATTTTAGCAATTGCTTCATGGTATCTGATTAAAAGTATACCTGTAAAAGCTTCTTTCAAAGAACAATTAGATATTTTTAGCGATAAACATACCTGGTTTTGCACCATAACCTATGTAATGACATTTGGTGGGTTTTCAGGATTAGCAGCTATTTTTCCATTAATGATAAAAACGGTATACGGTAATTTTCCTGATGCTCCTGATGCGCTGAAGTACGCATTTTTAGGCCCTCTTATTGGGGCATCTAGTCGCGTATTGTTTGGGTTTATAGCTGATAAAGTAGGTGGAGCTATTCTTACAACACTTACCGGAATAGGTTTGATTATTGGTTGTGTAGCTATGGTTCAGTTAGGTTTGCTTACTCCTACCTCAGTAGACCAATTTCCCTCATTCTTATACTTAATGTTATTTTTGTTTTTTATTACCGGCATGGGCAATGCAGCCACATTCCGCCAATACCCCATTATATTTAGTCATAATCCAAGACAAGCTGCGGGAGTTATTGGTTTTACCGCTGCCATTGCAGCTTTCGGTCCTTTTATTTTTGCTACTTCTGTTAGTGCATTTTTATCTAGCACCGGAAATTCCAACGGATTCTTTTACACTATTGCCGTATTTTTTGTTGTAGCTACCATTATAAATTGGTGGTATTATAACCGCAAAGGCTGTGAACGACCAAGCTAACTTTGGTTTATCTTTATTAAAAAAAAGCGTTGAATTACTCAACGCTTTTTTTTTAATAGAAGCTAGAAAAACTATGATTAGTGTCATTTTTTTACCCCTCCCCTAAGGGTAACTTTATTCACTTCATAAATTAAAAAATTGGAACATTCCGAATTAATTATATTAGCCGCAGGAGAATCTTCCCGTATGCAGAGGCCTAAGGCTTTGCTTCCTTTTTTAGATAAAGGAATTTCTTTTGTAGAGTGTATAGTGAATACATATCTTTCTGCAGGCATTAAAAAAATTACCATCGTTACATCGGAAAAATTAAATTACGAATTGAACTTACTCTTTCCTTTTGGAGATATTAAAATAATTACGAACACAAAGCCACAATTAGAAAGAATGTATTCCGTATATCTTGGGATTAAGGAGGTAAGTAACGACCACTATGTGTATATTCAAGATTGCGATAATCCCTTTGTGCCTGTTGAAATTATTCGTGAATTGTATAAACACAAGAATGAAGCAGATTATATTGTTCCTATGTTCAATGCCAAAGGAGGGCACCCGATACTGCTTAGCCCTAAAATTATTAAATACATCAAAGCTCTTAATCAGGTTGTAACGGAAGACACACTCAAAAATCATTTGCGTTTATTTATTCGAAAAAATATTCCTGTAAATACCAATAGTATTCATGCCAACATAAATACTCCGGAATTATTTCAGCAAAACAATTTGGCACATACATGATGGAAAGTATTTATAAAAAAATAGAAGAAGCCCGCAACAATGCCCAATGCATTGCTCTCTGCACAATAATTTCAACAAAGGGATCTACTCCTTTAAAAACAGGAGCAAAAATGTTGGTATGGCCAAGCGGAAAAATTTTTGGAAGCATAGGTGGCGGAGCCTTAGAAAAAAAAGTAATTAAAGATGCAGTAGAAACGATTGAAAAAAATGGCAATATCATTATTTCACACAACCTATTACAAGAACACGGAATGTGTTGTGGCGGAAATGTTGAAGTATTTATCGAAACGATTTTGCCTTACAACAAGCTGTATATTTTTGGTGCAGGGCACGTGGGAAGGGCCCTAGCTAAATTTTCAGCTTTTGCAGGTTTTGAAGTTTTTCTAATCGATGAAAGAAAAAACGAACTCGACAAAATCTCTGACGAATCCGTTTTTAAACTGCCTTATGAGTATACTGAGATTCTCCGAAGTTTGCCGTTTAACGAGCATACCTATATTGCTATACTTACCTACGACCATAAACTAGACCGAGAAATATTAGCCTATTGCATAGAAAAAAAACGGGCCTATTTAGGTATGATTGGAAGTAAAAGAAAAGTAGAGGTTACAAAAAAATTATTTCTCTCTTCGCACATTGCAAGCGAACAACAACTTTTGGAAGTAGATATGCCAATGGGGTACGACTTAAATTCAAATAACCCCGAAGAAATTGCAATTTCTATTTTAGCAAAAATGATAGAAATTAAAAATACTCAATCACATACAATCACTTGCCAAACACAAAAACAAGAAGTAAATAAAAAGTAAAATGCAAAAAATTAATATTACAATAAACGGAAGAAAACACGAACTATTAGTTGGGGAACATGAAATGTTGTCAAGTGTTATTCGCGATAAAGCGGGATTAACAGGAACAAAAATCGGATGTGAACAAGGCTCTTGTGGAGCATGTACCGTGCTAGTCGATGGGCTACCGGTATTAAGTTGTATTACTCCGGTTATGCGATATAACCATGCCGAAATTACAACCATAGAAGCACTTTCGAAAAATGGAGAGATACATAAATTACAAGAAAAGTTTGTACAAAAAGGAGCTATTCAATGCGGCTTTTGTACACCGGGTATGATAATGACATCACTTGATTTTGTTTCTAAAAATCCAAACCCAACAGTTCACGAAGTAAAAGAAGCCCTATCAGGAAATCTTTGTCGATGCACCGGATACAAAAAAATAATTGAAGCAGTTGCAGAATATGCTCTTGAAACAAATCACTCTAAGATCACAGCAAATCAACCGACAATAACATCATCAAAAGTAGGCGTTTCCGTGCCCTATATCGAGGCCGAAAAAAAGGCAAAAGGCACCGCACAATATGCCGATGATATTTACACCCGAAATGCACTGCATTGTAAATTTCTTCGCAGCATATATCCCCATGCTATAATAGAAAAAATAGATTCTTCTGAAGCACAGAAAATGGAAGGGGTACATTACGTTGCCACTGGAAAAGAAATTCCCGTAAAGTTTGGTGTGCTTACCGTTTCCCAAGACGAAACCGCTATGGCAATAGAAAAAACAAGGTATATTGGCGAAATTGTTGCCGCTGTGGTTGCCGATAGTGAAGAAATTGCTGCACTGGCCTGTAAAAAAATTAAAGTTACTTACAAGCCTATTAAAGAATTTTTAAGCATAGACGATTCTCTTAACGATATTGGGGAAAACAAAAAGATTCACGAGCACGTTAAGTTTAATAATAATATCCATAAAAAAGCCGAATTGCGTTTTGGCAATCAACCACAAGGTTTAGAGGAAGCAGACACTACCTGCAAATTTGACTTTACTTTCGAAGGAATCAACCACGGTTTTACGGAGCCACATGCTGCTACTGCATGGTGGGATGAAAACGGATTAACAATTATTACAGCTACGCAAGTGCCACATTACTTGCATCGAGCTCTTGCCAAAGTAATGGAAGTCCCACTTAGTAAAGTAAGGGTAATTAAACCTTATGTGGGCGGAGGTTTTGGAGGTAAAAGCGACCCCTTTCCACACGAAGTGATTATCTCTTATCTTTCCAGAAAGGTTGGAAAACCGGTTCGCGTTAGATTATCTCGCGAAGAAGTTTTTATTACCAATCATGGACGGCATCCGTCAAAAATGACGGTACAAATGGGCGTTTCAAACGATGGAATAATTAAAGTGTTAGATGCCGATATTGCCATTGACGGAGGAGCATATGGAAGTTTTGGTGTAGTAACATCGTATTACAATGGAGTACTCTTACAAGCTCCATACAAGTTAGATAATTTTGGTTTCCGTACATTCAGAGTGTATACTAACAAGCCACAATGCGGAGCCATGCGAGGGCATGGAGCTGTAAACTCTCGCTTTGCAGTAGAAAGTACGATTGACGAGTTAGCTCATAAAATTAACATGGACCCCTGCGAATTAAGAATGAAAAATTTTTTAGATTCGAATACTCTTACTGTGGGGCACTATCGCATTACTTCAAATGGTAGTCGTGAATCATTGCAAAAAGTGATGGATGAATCGCAATGGAAGAATAAGAAAGGAAAACTCCCACAAGGAAAAGGGATTGGAGTAGGCTGCGGATTTTTTATAAGCGGAAGCGCTTTACCCATTATTTGGAATGAATTGCCCCAATCGGTGGTACATTTAAAACTTGATTTTGATGGTAGAGTTTTAATTACTTCGGGAGCAAGTGATATTGGACAAGGTAGCGATACCATGCTTGCTATCATTGTAGCAGAAGTATTGGGAATAGATATCGATAAAATTTTTGTGTTGGCAGCCGACACTCTTATTACCCCTGTTGATTTAGGCAGCTACTCCAGTCGTGTTACTTTTATGGCAGGTAATGCGGCTAAAAATGCTGCCGAGAATTTAAAGAATGAAATAATTGAAGCCGTTTCCTTGAAGAAAAATATTCAAAAAGAAGAAATAATTCTTGCCGATAATAAAGTTTTCAGTAATGATAAAACTGTAGAACTAACATGGATGGAAGCCATTGATATACTTACTGCAAACAGAGGAGCGGTAAGCGTTAGTGGAAAATATATTTCCCCAAAATTAGGAGGAGAATTTAAAGGAGCAGGAGCCGGACTTAGTCCATCGTACAGTTTTGGAGCATGCATTGCAGAGGTTGACGTGGATACGGAAACCGGATTTGTTAAAATTCAAAATGTATGGGGTGCACACGATTGCGGAAAAGCCATTAATCCAATGGCTGTAGAAGGGCAACTCGAAGGCTCTTGGCACATGGGTATTGGGCAAGCAATAACAGAGCAAATGAAATACTATAATGGTTTGTTGGTAAATAATAATTTTCTCGATTATAAAATCCCAACCACCTTAGATACGCCTGATATACACACCCATATTATAGAAACGATAGACCCCGAAGGCCCATTTGGGGCAAAGGAATGTGGTGAAGGAGCATTACATCCGGTAATTCCTGCCATTGCAAATGCTATTTATAATGCGGTAGGTGTTCGAATTACAAAACTTCCAATATCTGCCGAAGATATTTTGGAGCAAATGAAGAAAAACAAAGTATTGGAAGAAATTAAAACCGTCTAACTCCATGATAAAAGAACCTCTATATTTAAAACCTACAACAATTTCCGAAGCGTTAGAATTTGCCGATGCCAACAAAAATCAGTTTCGGTTTTTAGCCGGAGGCACCGATGTGATGGTTAATAAATTTCAAGGAAATGATTTACAAAACTGTTACATCGACATTATAGGAATTAAAGAACTGAAAGAAATAAAAAAAACCGATTCGCATCTGCAAATAGGCAGCCTTGTGCGTTTAAATGAATTACGCAATAATGAAGATATTAAAAATAATTTTCCTGTTCTTATTCAGGCAGCTGATGTAGTGGCATCACCTGTTATAAGAAAAACAGCAACCATTGGAGGAAATTTATTAGTAGAAAATCGCTGCATTTTTTATAATCAGAGCGAATGGTGGAGAGAAGCAGTAGGGTACTGCCTTAAATGCGATGGAGATATTTGTATTGCCACTGGCGGCAAAAAAAACTGCTTTTCTAAATTTGTTTCCGATACGGCCGTAGCACTTATTAGCATGAATGCTACGATTTCAGTATCAGAAAAAGAAAAAAAATACGAAATTCTACTCGAAGATATTTATTCCGGAGATGGAGTAACCCCTCTTAAATTCAATAAAAATTCATTAATTATTTCAGTAAATGTACCTCTAAACTGTGCGTTTAAATCGAGCTTCAAAAAACTTCGTCAACGCGAGTCGTTAGAATTTACATCACTTACATCGGCCGTAACGATAGACAGAAATGGCAACATTAAAATTGTTTTGGGTGGTGTAGACCCTAAACCTGTTGTAGTTTGCGGCTCAAAGCTATCTGATAAAAATGAATTAATTAAAGAGGCAATTAAAAAATCAAGATTAGTAGATAATGATGTATATTCTAGAAAATACAGAAAAGAAATGATAGAAGTATATTTAAAGAGAAGTTTCAAAGAATTAGAAATATAAAATAAACATAATGAATAACCCTATTCAAATTCTTTTAGATGAACATGCGGTATTGCTGAAAGCTGTTGAATCATCGCATATGCTGCAAAAAGTTGCAGATGATACATCGTATAGAAATTTATTGCACGATGTAATTCTCTTTTTCAGAAATTTTACAGAGACATATCACCACCCGAAAGAAGAATTGTTTTTGTATCCCTTATTACGTAACCGTTCGGAAAACATGAACGAAAAATTTATAAAAGAAATATGTGACAATCACGAGGATTTCAAATCGCTTATGGCCGATACCGAAAACTTTTATGTAAGTTATAATTTTAAAATGCTTCGTTCAACTTTTGGAGCATATCTTAAATTAATGAAAGATCATATCCTTAGAGAAAATACTATTGTACTTAGTGTTGCAGAGCAAATGCTTACTCAAGATGAATTGAAAAGTATAGCCCAACATTTTAATGACTTAGATAAAAAAAACGGAGAAAAAGAAGAACTTATTAAAAATTTTAAAAAAACCAGTTTACAATTTGTTTAAACAAACACAATGAAGATGAAAACAAAAATAATGGATGGCAACGAAGCTGCGGCTTATATTGCTTACAAAACAAATGAAATATGTGCTATTTATCCCATTACACCCTCTTCGAATATGGGCGAACACTGCGATGAATGGTCGGCTGCCGGAATTAAAAATGTATTTGGAGAAATACCCCGTGTAATGGAAATGCAAAGTGAAGGCGGAGCTGCTGGTGCCATACATGGAGCCATACAAGGAGGCAGCTTGGCTTCAACATTTACCTGCTCGCAAGGTTTGCTGCTTATGATTCCGAATATGTACAAAATTGCAGGAGAACTCACGCCTACAGTATTTCACATAGCAGCCAGAACATTAGCCACTCATGCCCTTTCTATTTTTGGCGACCATTCCGATGTAATGTCGGTTAGGCAAACCGGTTGGGCTATGTTGTTTGGAAAAAATGCGCAGGAAGCAATGGATATGGCTTTAATTGCACAAGCCTCTACACTAAAATCGCAAATCCCTTTTTTAAATGTTTTTGACGGATTTAGAACTTCGCACGAATTAAGCAAAGTAGAAGTTCTTTCAGATGATATAATAGCCAACATGTTGGATAACGATGCAATACTTGCATTTCGTAAACGATATATGAGTACCGAAACCCCAAGTATAAGGGGGACGGCACAAAATCCCGATGTGTTTTTTCAAAGCAGAGAGGCCGCCAATACCTACTATTTAAACACTCCGAAAATAGTTGCCGAAACCATGAAAAAATTTGGTGAACTTACCGGAAGACATTATGATTTGTACGAATACACCGGAGATGCAAATCCTGACAGGCTGGTTATTATTATGGGCTCGGCTGCCGGAACCGTTTCAGAAACGGTAGAGTACTTAAATAAAAAGGGTGAAAAAACAGGATATCTCTATGTACGTTTATTTCGCCCTACCGATGCAGAGGAATTAGTAAAAAAGATACCAACTTCTGTAAAAACTATTTGTGTACTCGATCGATGCAAAGAACCCGGAAGCATTGGTGACCCACTTTATATGGATATTGTAAACGTATTAGCCGAAGAGTGGAAAGGAGCAACACCACGTATTATTGCAGGCAGATATGGACTTGCATCAAAAGAATTTACTCCGGCTATGGTAAAAGTTGTTTTTGAAGAAATGAAAAAAGAAAACCCGAAAAAGCATTTTACAGTTGGAATAGATGATGATATCACTCACCTCAGTTTACCTTTTGATAAAACATTTTCGTTAGATAACCAACATCTGTTCCGAGGCTTATTTTACGGACTGGGGGCTGATGGTACCGTGAGTGCAAACAAAAATTCAATTAAAATTATTGGAGAAACAACCGATAATTTTGTACAAGGATATTTTGTGTACGACTCTAAAAAGTCGGGCTCACTAACGGTTTCGCACTTGCGGTTTGGAAAAAAACCTATTAATTCCACCTACCTTATCAACTCAGCAAATTTTATAGCCTGTCATCAATTCAATTATATTTATAAGTATAATCTCTTAAAAGACGCAGAACAGGGTGCCACCTTTCTTTTAAATGCCCCCTACGAAAAGGAAAATGTATGGGATATGTTGCCTAGAGCTTTTCAGGAACAGGTTATCGAAAAACAAATAAAACTTTTTGCCATAGATGCTTCCAAAGTGGCTCGCGATACCGGAATGGGTACTCGCGTAAATACTATTTTGCAAACGTGTTTCTTTGCGATTGCCGGTATTTTACCTAAAGAAGACGCTGTTCAACGTATAAAAGATGCCATTCAAAAAACCTATGCAGCAAAGGGCGAAAAAGTAATTCAGAAAAATTTTGTTGCTGTAGATGCAGCAGTTAGTAATTTACACGAAATTGATTATTCCGCTCATTCAAAAGGAAACATAGAAAATGATAAAGCAGTATCTGAAAATGCTCCGGACTTTGTAAAAGAAGTATTGGCAAAAATTATATCTTTTGAAGGAGACGAATTACCCGTTAGTGCATTTCCTGTAGATGGAACCTATCCTGTAGCCACCACGCAATGGGAAAAAAGGAACATTGCCGATAGTGTTCCGGTTTGGGATAAAGACCTTTGTTCACAATGCGGAAAGTGTTTTTTAATTTGCCCGCATGCTGCCATTCGCTGCAAAGTGTACGACAAAGAAAATCTAGCCGATGCCCCACAACTTTTTAAACACACCTCGCCTGTTGGAAAAGAATTTGATAAAGAAAAAGAAGCATACACTTTGCAAGTAGCCGTAGAAGATTGCACCGGTTGTAAAATTTGCGTTGAATATTGCCCCGTTGCCAGCAAAACAGACCCTAATCACAAAGCAATAAACATGCAGGATAAAAGTGCGATTAAAGAGGCTGAAATTAAAAACTGGGATTTTTTCCTTTCTCTACCCGAAATAAACCGCGACCGTGTAAGCAGAAATACCGTAAAAGGAACACAGTTTTTACAGCCTCTCTTTGAGTTTTCAGGAGCCTGCTCAGGTTGTGGTGAAACGCCTTATGTAAAACTTCTTTCGCAATTATATGGCGATAGAATGGTGGCGGCAAATGCTACCGGTTGTTCCTCTATTTATGGAGGTAATTTGCCTACCACACCTTGGGCAGTTAATAACGAAGGGTATGGGCCGGCTTGGGCAAACTCTTTATTTGAAGACAATGCAGAGTTTGGTTTGGGAATAAAATTAGCTTACGATAAAAAAACGGAAATTGCTCAACGACTACTTTTAAAACTTAAAGATACTATCGGAGAAGAGTTGGTACAGCAAATTCTAACCTGCGACCAAACTGTAGAAAGTGGAATCCGCAAACAGCGTGAACACATTAAAGAGCTACGTAAACGCATTTCAGGAATAAATTCTTTTGATGCCAAACAATTGCATTTATTGGCCGATCACCTTACCAAAAAATCGCACTGGATTATTGGTGGCGATGGATGGGCGTACGATATTGGTTTTGGCGGATTAGACCATGTGCTTTCTACCGGTGAAGATATAAATATTATTGTGTTAGATACCGAAGTATATTCCAATACAGGTGGTCAAAAATCTAAATCTACTTCTGTAGGTGCCAGTGCAAAATTTTCGGTAAACGGTAAAGAAAATACTAAAAAAGATTTAGCCCTTCAGGCCATTGCTCATGGTTCGGCATACGTAGCTCAAATAGCCATGGGAGCTAATGATGCACATGCTA
Source organism: Flavobacteriales bacterium (assembly GCA_013359255.1). Lineage (GTDB taxonomy): Bacteria > Bacteroidota > Bacteroidia > Flavobacteriales_E > Vicingaceae > BCD5. The sequence goes on along the minus strand of JABWCF010000003.1, from coordinate 77,058 downwards.
TTAAAACCATACAAGAAGCCGAAGCATTTCCCGGAACTTCTATGGTTATTGCCTACAGTCATTGTATTGCTCATGGATACGATATGGCAAACGGAGCCGACCAACAAACCAATGCCGTAAAATCGGGCTATTGGCCTTTGTTCCGTTATAATCCGCTTAAAGAAAAAGGGCAACGTTTTTCGTTAGATTGCAAAGAACCTTCTGTTCCGGTTAAAGATTTTCTGTATAACGAAACTCGCTTTAGTTCATTGTTGCAAAAAAATGCAACACATGCCGGAGAATTGTTGGAAATGGCCCAGCAAGATGTAAATAACCACTGGGAGAGATTACTTGCTCTTAAAGAGTTGTAAAAATAAATTTCACTTTAAAAAAAACTGCTGACGACTCTTGATGTCAGCAGTTTTTTTGTTATGCTATTATTTATATCTCAACAAGGTATTTCTTTAATCGTACTTTTGTTGTTTCGATAAAACAATCTATTTATATAAAAAATGAGAATTTTAATTAGCGGTGGTGCGGGATACATAGGCACAGAACTTAGTTACAGGCTGGCTGCATTAAATGAAGTTTCTGAAATAATTATTTATGATAACCTAAGCAGACCCAATTACAATTTGTTTATTGGTGTTCAAAAATTTCCTGTCTATAAAATTCGATTTGTACAAGGCGATATTTTAGATTCTCGCAAACTGAAAAAAGTATTGAAAAATATCGATGTGGTATACCACCTTGCCGCCAAGGTTACTACTCCTTTTTCCGACCAAAATCCGCATTTGTTTGAGCAGGTAAACCATTGGGGTACGGCAGAACTTGTTTATGCTGTTGAGGAAAGCAATGTGCAGCAATTTTACTACTTAAGCAGTATTTCGGTTTATGGTGCCGGTTCGGAAGTAAGCGATGTTTCTTCTCCCTTAAATCCAAAAACGTATTATGGAATTTCTAAATTGCGTGGCGAAGAGCATGTACAGCGGTTGGCACAAAAAAAAAGAGCCTATATAGTGCGTTGCAGTAATGTTTACGGGTATAGTAAAAGCATGCGTTTTGATGCAGTAATTAATAAATTTATGTTTGAAGCCAATTACAACGGTCGTATTACCATACACGGAAATGGTTCACAAGTACGCCCATTTGTTCATGTTCAAACGGTAGCGGGAGTGTTAACCAATATGCTTATAAATAAAACGGAGGCTGGAATTTATAATTTGGCAGAAAGAAATTTGGAAATTCTAGAAATAGTAGAAACGATAAAAAATTTATACCCCGATTTAGAAACTCTTTTTGTAAACCAACATTTTAATATGCGGCAAATAAGGGTAAAACCAGACGAAAGATTAAATTCTCTTTTGCCTAATAGTGAGGTGAATTTTGAAGGAGAAATGCTGGAGTTTAAAAAGAGTTTTACGTTTTAATTTCGCGTTATAACTAAACTCTTATTCCAATTACACATACATCATCAATTTGCTCCAATTCGCCTTTCCATTTGTTGTATTCTGTAGAAATCACTATTTCTTGCTCTCTCATTGTTTTATCTTGAATGCTCTCTAATATTTGTTTTAAACCACTTATTTTTAATTTTTTTCCACCTTGTTTTCTTCCTCCCATTTGATCGGCATAACCATCTGAGAAAAGATAAACGGTATCAAATTCTCCTGCCGATAACTCGAATAACTGATATGATGTTTCTTCGTTTTTTACTCCTCCAATCGAGTATCGGTCGCCTTTCAATTGGTACAATTCCTTGTTTTTAAAATAAAACAAAGGGCGAGATGCCCCCGAAAATTGAATGGATTTATTTCTTACATCAAATCGGATTAAGGCCAAATCCATACCATCGTTAGAAGCACGAGCTGCTGAAACATCGGCATTCATAGCCATTTTTACTTTAATATGAAGGGTATTTAATATTTGATGTGTTTCAGTTATTTCATTTTCAACAATTATTTGATGTAAAGAATTCATTCCTATCATGCTCATTAAGGCTCCAGGAACTCCATGTCCTGTGCAATCGGCTGCAACTACATAGATAAAATGATTTACTTTGGTGAACCAAAAAAAGTCGCCCGAAACAATATCTTTTGGTTGAAAAAAGATAAAACTTTCGGGAAACCATTCTAAGAGTTTCTCTTTTTTGGGCTGGATAGATTGTTGGATACGCTGAGCATAATGTATAGAATCTAATATTTCTTTTTGTTTGTATTCTAATAAAGATTTTTGCAGTGCAATTTCTTTGTTTGCCTTGGATTTTAATTTATAACTTTTAAATAATACGGAGGCGAATGCAAGAATTAAAATAAATCCAAGACCGAATGAATATTTTAAGATGGCCTGTTTTCTGAGTTCGGCATCTTGTAGTTTTTTTTGATTTTGAAGATTTTTAATTTCGAGTTCGTTTTTTTCTGTTTGGTACTTTGCTTCTGTTTCATTAATAATTCGTTGACTTTCTTCTTTGCTCAATTCTTCATTAATTTTAAAGGCTTTCTGAGCGTAGTGTATAGCTTTTTTATAGTCTTTATTATTTATTTCGTAATCAAAGAGTAAAATATATAAATCATCTAATATTCTGATATCATGATTTTTTTCGGCAAGAGGTAATGCTTTATTTGCATATTCAAAAGCCAATTTAAAGTTTCCTAAATTTAAGTAGGCTTGTGCTATGTTAGAAAAAGTAAAGTTGTTTTTACTTTCAGAATCGTATTTTAATGCCTCTAATTGAAATTCTATTGATTTTTCAAAATCCTTTTTTTCAAAGTAAATAGTTCCAATGTTCGAAAGGCAGATAGCTACTTGTTTAAACTTTTTAATCTTTTTTCTAACCTCTATGGATTTATTGTAATATATAATAGCACTATCTGTTTCGTTATTATTTTGAAATACGATGGCCAAATTATTATATAAACTTCCTAAATTAACACTGTCCTTATTCTGTATTGCTAGGTGTATGCCTTCGTAGTTATACTTTTTTGCTTCTTTATAGTTATTTTGATCTGAGAATAGAATACCTAAATTTACGATGCTCATTAATTTTCCATGTTTGTTTTTAGATTCTATCGCTATTTTATAGGCTTGGGAATATATCGAATACGCTTCGGCATACTTTCCGCTTATGTGATAAGCATTCCCTGTAAGGTTGGAGCAACCGATTATATTAGTTGTATCCTTATTTAAAAGGGAGAATTCTTTGGCTTTTTTAGAAAAGAAAATACTTTTTTCAACATCTTCATAAAGGTATTTTACAGCAGAATCAAATAAGGAATTTGTTTTCCTTAACAAAAGCGAATCGGTAACAACGCTTGCTTTACAAATGGAAAAGAAAATGAATAAATAAGAAAAAAGAATATACTTTTTGTTCCACATTTCATTTATATGCTCTTACATCTAAGATTGGCATCTCATTTCAAACCGAACTCTTTTTTTATTTTATCAACGTAGTTTAATTCTTCCCATGGAAATAATTTAACTTTCATCGTTTTAGTATGTCCTGAGCCATCTGTAAATAGCTTTGTTACGGTTTCGGTTTTTCTGCCCATGTGCCCGTATGCTGCGGTTTCACTGTAAATAGGAGATCGTAAATTAAAACGTGTTTCAATGGCGTAGGGGCGCATATCGAATATTTTTTGTATTCGTTTTGCGATTTCTCCATCAGATAATTTTACATTACCGGAGTTATACGTGTTTACGTATAATCCCATGGGCTCAGCAACACCAATGGCGTACGCAACTTGTACCAATACTTCGTTACAAAGTCCTGAGGCTACCATATTTTTTGCAATGTGGCGTGTAGCATATGCCGCAGAGCGGTCAACTTTACTAGGGTCTTTCCCCGAAAAAGCCCCACCTCCGTGGGCACCCTTGCCTCCGTATGTATCTACAATAATTTTTCGGCCGGTAAGGCCGGTATCACCATGGGGGCCACCTATTACAAATTTACCGGTGGGATTAACATGGTATTTTATTTTGTTATTAAATAAATTTTGTACTCGTTTAGGTAGCTTTTTTAAAATACGAGGGATTAATATTTTAATCACATCTTCTTTAATTTTTTTCTGCATTTGAGATTCGCTTGCAAAATCATCATGTTGTGTGGAAATTACAATGGCGTCAATTCTAATGGGAATGTTTTGGTCGCTGTATTCAATGGTAACCTGGCTTTTAGAATCGGGGCGAAGGTATTTCATTACTTTTCCTTCTCTGCGAATAGCAGCAAGTTCAATTAAAAGCAAATGAGCTAATTCTAATGGAAGAGGCATGAAATTATCGGTTTCTTTACAGGCGTATCCGAACATCATGCCTTGGTCGCCAGCTCCTTGTTGCATGGGGTCTTTTTTCTCTACTCCTTGATTTATATCGGGACTTTGTTCATGTAGTGCCGAAAGAATTCCACAGGAATTAGCTTCGAACATATATTCACTTTTGGTATAGCCAATTTTTTTAATTACATCGCGTGCTATATTTTGTACATCGAGATATGTTTTCGATTTTACCTCTCCTGCAAGTACAACTTGACCAGTAGTAACCAAAGTTTCGCAGGCTACTTTAGACGTTGAATCAAAAGCCAAAAAGTGGTCAATTAATGAGTCGGAAATTTGATCGGCAACTTTATCGGGATGTCCTTCCGATACCGATTCGGATGTGAAAAGATATGGCATAAATCTGAAAAAATTGAATGGTTAGTATTTGTTTTATATAATGGGCGAATTTACAGATTTGTTTAAATCCTGAAATACTTTTCATTATTGTTTTGTGAGTTCTTTAAAAACATCTTCTATACTTTGTGTTTCTTTTCGTAAAGTAAGTACCGATAGCTTGTTTTCTACCGCAAAATGAAACAAATTATTGCGTACATCACTTTGGCCATCACCTTCTATTTCCCATGTATTATTTGCAAGCAAAGAAACCTTAAGAACACCTTTAACTTTTTGTAGTTGTTGAGCCTCTAAGCTTTCGGCAAATTCTATGGTAATTATTTCTTTGTTCGATGCTATTTTTTTTAGGTCGGAAGCTTTTGCATTGGCTACTATTTTTCCGTTGTTAATAATAATTACCCTGTCGCATATGGCTTCTACTTCTTGCATAATATGGGTAGAAAGCATAATGGTTTTGGTGGCTCCGATGCGTTTTATTAATGCGCGAATTTCGGCTAATTGATTAGGGTCTAAGCCTGTGGTGGGTTCGTCTAAAATTAAAACCTGTGGATTGTGTAAAAGAGCCTGTGCCAAACCCACTCGTTGTTTATATCCTTTAGAGAGTTGTCCGATTTTTTTCTTTTGTTCCACGCTTAATCCTATGGTTTCTATCATTTCGGCAACTCTTTGTTTTATCTGTGGTACTTTGTGAATGCCTGCAATAAATTCTAAATATTCTTTCACGTACATGTCGTAATAAAGCGGATTATTTTCGGGAAGATAACCTACATTTTTCCGAACATCAATGGATTGTGTTTCTACGTCAAATCCGCACACATTAACACTGCCACTACTTTGAGGAATGTAGCAGGTAATAATTTTCATCAGAGTAGATTTTCCGGCTCCGTTTGGCCCCAAAAAGCCTACTACTTCGCCTGTATTTACTGAAAAAGACACATTGTCAAGTGCTTTTTGACTTCCATACAACTTGTTTACATTTTTTACTTCGATAGACATAATGCACGAAGTTAATAAGATTATGAAGCAATCGTTCTTGCTTTTCCTATTTTTGAAAAAAATATGTTAAAAGGCATTGTATTAAAATCTACCGGAAGTTGGTACTCCGTAAAATCGGAGGAAGGCAAGATTTACCAGTGCAGAGTGAAAGGAAAATTAAGACAAAACATTGCTTTTTCTACAAATCCTGTTGCGGTGGGCGATGAGGTATTGCTTGAAATAGAAGACGAACATCTAGCACTTATTTTAGAAGTATTGCCCCGAAAAAACTACATTATTCGCAAATCTACCAACCTTTCTCGAAAAGGGCATATAATCGCATCAAACATAGACCAAGCTCTTTTGTTGGTTACCATAAAAAAACCGAAAACATTAATCGGATTTATTGATCGTTTTCTGGTAAGTGCTGAGGCTTTTCATATCCCAAGCATACTGTTGTTTCATAAAACAGATCAATACAACGAGCAGGAAAAAGAGGAACTTTCCCGTTTAATAAAAGTGTACGAAAATGCAGGATATAAATGCATAGAAACTTCTGTTGTGAGTGGAGAAGGAACTGAAGAATTGAAAAAAATAATAAAAAACAAAATTTCTCTTTTTTCCGGGTTTTCAGGAGCAGGAAAATCAACTCTAACTAATTTTTTAGAACCTGAGTTAAAACTAAAAACAGCCGAATTATCTGTGCAACACGAAACCGGAAAACACACTACTACCTTTGCCGAAATGTTTCCGCTCTCGTTGGGGGGGTATATTATTGATTCTCCCGGTATTCGTGGTTTTGGGCTTATTGATATGGAAAAACAAAATCTTTCGCATTATTTTCCCGAAATGCTTAAGGTGCTCGATAATTGCCGCTTTTCAAATTGTATGCATGTAAACGAACCCGGATGTGCCATAAAAAAAGGAGTAAAAGAAAATAGCATTTCTACCTTGCGTTACCAAAGTTATTTAAGTATGTTGAACGAAGACCAAGATGAAAATTTCAGATCGGATGATTATGCCTAAGTGATGAGAGCAATTATTCAAAGAGTAGATAATGCAAAAGTGTTTGTACAAAACAAAGAGTTTGCAAGCATTGGCAAAGGAATGTTGGTATTACTTGGAATAGAGGAGGCTGATACATTGCACGATGCTGAATGGTTGGCTGGAAAAATTGCACGTATGCGTATTTTTTCTGACGAAAACGGATTAATGAATCTATCTCTAAATGAAGTAAATGGTGAGATCTTATTGGTAAGTCAATTTACATTATTTGCTTCAACAAAAAAAGGAAATCGTCCATCATTTATGCGTTCTGCAAAGCATGAGTACGCGATTCCTCTTTATGAAAAAACAAAGGAATTTTTGAAAATAGAATTACAAAAAGAAATAAAGTGCGGAATATTTGGTGCCGATATGCAAATAGAATTACTGAATAATGGTCCTGTTACTATTTATATTGATTCTCAAAACAAAGAATAAAATGAAAATTTCTGATGCACAAAAGATAGTTGATAACTGGATAAAAACCCATGGAGTAAGGTATTTTAGTGAACTTACCAATATGGCAATGCTTACAGAAGAGGTGGGCGAAGTGGCGCGTATTATTGCCAGGAGGTACGGAGAGCAATCTGAAAAGAAAACAGATAAAGAAAAGGTGTTGAGCGAAGAGTTGGCAGATGTTTTGTTTGTGCTTATCTGTTTGGCAAATCAGACAGGTGTAGATTTAGAAAAAGCGTTACAAAAAAATCTGAAAAAAAAAGCAAAACGCGATAACAAACGACATAAACAAAACAAAAAACTACATTAGGAGTTTATCGAGTCTGTATTTTCAGTTAAGGTTTCTTCGGAAGGTTTTTGCTTATTAAAGTAGCGTTTATGAAAAATAAAAATAATAAAAATACCAACTGATATAGCCGAATCGGCAATGTTAAAAACGGGCCTGAAGAACAGAAAATATTCTCCGCCCCAAAACGGTACCCATTCAGGGAAAAAACCTTCAATTAGAGGAAAGTAAAGCATATCTACCACCCTGCCTTGTAAAAGAGGAGCGTAACCTCCTTCGGTAGGAAATAAAGTAGCAACCTGCCCATAGCTTTCGTTAAAAATTAATCCGTAAAATACGCTATCTATAATATTACCAATAGCTCCTGCAAGAACGAGAGCCCCGCAAAAAATTAAGCCTTTTGGGGCACCTTCTTTTGGTAATCGGAATACAAAATACCCAATTACTATTACTGCCAAAATACGAAATACACTAAGAATTATTTTTCCGATTTCTCCACCTAATTCAAGTCCAAAGGCCATTCCGTTGTTTTCGGTAAAATGAATAATAAACCAATCGCCCAATACATGAAATTCTTGCCCAAGATACATATTGGTCTTTATCCAAATTTTACTAATCTGGTCTATAAGTAAAACCAATATTACAACGGGAAGAGGTTTTGAAAAAAAAAGACTTATTTTATTCATGCAGTAAAAATGCGGGGCAACTCCGTTGCCCCGCAAAGGTATTGTTTAATCAGATAGGTATTAACGGTTCATTTGTTCTTTTGCTTCTATGCTTAATGTAGCATGAGGCACAGCACGTAATCTTTCCTTGGGAATCAATTTGCCAGTAACTCTGCAAATTCCGTAGGTTTTATTTTGAATACGTACCAAGGCGTGTTCTAAATTTTGGATAAACTTTTCTTGACGTATGGCAAGTTGTGCAACCTCTTCACGAGAAAGTGTTTCAGATCCATCTTCCATCATTTTAAACGTGGCGTAAGTATCATCAGTACCATGGTGGTCTTTGTAAGAGAGCGTGCTTTTTAATGATTCGTAATCATTTTTTGCTGCTTGTAACTTTCCTTCAATTAATTTTTTGAATTCGTTCAGTTCTTCGTCTGAGTATCTATTTCTATTATCCACTTTTCCTGTTCCTTTTTTAATAAATGGTTTAACTTCTGGTGTATAAGCTGGTTGCGGTATATTTTTTTTCTCAATTAATGGTTTTGGCTTGGCGGGTGTTATGGTTTGTGGGCCAGGAGACACCGGTGCAATTTTAGGAGGTTTTCTCCTTGATCTACGTGAAGGTTTAGGCGTTGCAGAAACCGGAATAATTGTATCATCATCTTCATCTATATCATCGGGCACATCATCTCCGAACACTGCTTTTACCGAAATTTCATCAACTGGAATATCTAGGTCTAACTTATCATCTATTAATTTTTTATTTTCTTTTTTCAATGATTTTCCGGAAGTAATTGCTTGTTTTTTGCCACTTTTTTTAAGAGAGGCATCTGCTTTAGTTGGTTTAGCAAGTTCTTTTTTAGCAACCGGTTTCGTTTTTACTTTAGGAGCGGTTTTTTTAGCAACCGATTTTGCTTTTTCCTTGGGTGCTGGTTTTTTAGCAGCGGGTTTTGCTTTAGGAGTAGTTTTTTTAGCAATCGGTTTTGCTTTCGCCTTGGGTGCTGGTTTTTTAGCAGCAGATTTTGCTTTCGCCTTGGGTGCTGGTTTTTTAGCAGCAGATTTTGCTTTTGCCTTGGGTGCTGGTTTTTTAGCAGCAGGTTTTGCTTTTGCCTTGGGTGCTGGTTTTTTAGCAGCAGGTTTTGCTTTTTCCTTGGGTGCTGGTTTTTTAGCAGCAGGTTTTGCTTTCGCCTTGGGTGCTGGTTTTTTAGCAGCAGGTTTTGCTTTCGCCTTGGGTGCTGGTTTTTTAGCAGCAGGTTTTGCTTTTGCCTTGGGTGCTGGTTTTTTAGCAGCAGGTTTTGCTTTTGCTTTAGGAGCAGGTTTTGATTTACTTTTAGCTTTTGCAGCCATGACTTTTTATTTAATTTAACTTATGTATTACAATGTTTGTAGAAATTTGTTCATCAATTTCTAACTTATCGGAAAAGGCTGCATCAGTATTTTCTACCAATTCTAAATCCTCCGCCAAAGTTTCCGAACAAATATAACTTTTATTGTTATAAATTGCTGAATTTATTTCACCGAGTTGCTGAATTTTTAATGAAATCTTATCGGTAAGGTCAAATCCCTTCTCTTTTCTGAGGTTTTGAATTCTGTTAACTATCTCTCTTGCAATGCCTTCTTCTTTAAGTTGGGGGCTTATATTTATATCAAGGGCAAGGGTAATACCAACCTCGGAACTTACGCTAAAACCGGGTATATCTTGCGAGGTAATTTCAACATCTTGTAATGACAAAGAAATTTTTTCATTACCAATTTCAAACTCATAAAAACCAGAACTTTCAAAACGAAGAATATCAGATTGCTTAAATTCTAGCATTTTGGCAGAAATGGCTTTCATGTGTTTGCCGTATTTTGGCCCTAGCGTTTTGAAATTAGGTTTTATTTGTTTTACCAGAGATGAATTATCGTTCAGAAATTCTATTTCTTTTACATTTACCTCGGCAAGTACTAGTTCCTTAACGGCATTTAGCTGTTCTTTAAACCTGTGGTTTAACACTGGTACCATTATTTTTTGCAGAGGTTGGCGTACTTTTATATTTTCTTTTTTTCGAATGGCCAGCACCATAGAAGATATTTGTTGGGCAATAGCCATTTTTTCTTCTAAATAGATATTTATATTACTTTCGGAAACAATAGGGAAATCGGCAAGATGTACAGAGTTTACACGATGTTTTTGGGTTGTTTTATTTAAATCGAAAAATAATTTATCGGTAAAAAAAGGGGCAATAGGCGAAGCTAAAAGAGCAACCGTTTCGATGCAAGTATATAAGGTTTGGTAGGCCGATATTTTGTCGTGAGTATAATCTCCTTTCCAAAAACGCCTGCGAGATAGACGCACATACCAGTTGCTGAGATGGTCTAAAACAAAAGCTTCTAGTTCTCTGCCAGCTTTGGTCGGTTCGTATTCTTCGTAGTATTTATCAACTGTTTTTATTAAAGAATTTTGTTTAGAAATAATCCATTGGTCTAATTCGGGTCTGTTTTCGAAGGGTATTTCTTCTTCTTTATAAGTAAACCCATCTACATTTGCGTAGAGGGCAAAAAAAGCATACGTGTTGTAAAGGGCTCTAAAAAATTTGCGTTGTGTTTCTGATAAACTTTCTAAATCAAATTTTAAGTTATCCCATGGCTGTGCATTAGTAATCATGTACCAGCGAGTGGCATCGGGTCCGAAATTTTTGAGCGTTTCAAATGGGTCAACGGCATTTCCTAGTCGTTTGCTCATTTTTTGGCCGTTTTTATCTAACACCAGTCCGTTTGAAATTACGTTTTTGTAGGCAACCGAATCGAAGCAGAGGGTGGCAATCGTGTGGAGTGTATAAAACCAACCCCTGGTTTGGTCAACACCTTCGGCAATAAAATCGGCCGGAAAGTTGCCTTCTAAAGAGCCTTCGAAAGGGTAGTGTAGCTGGGCGTAGGGCATGGAGCCCGAATCGAACCAAACGTCAATTAAATCCAACTCTCTTTTCATGGGTTTGTTGGTAGAGGAGGCAAGAACAATTTCGTCAACGTACGGGCGGTGCATATCGAATACCCGATAGTTTTCTTCTGAAAAGTTGTTTGGAACAAAGTTTTCCAGAGGGTTTGTTTTCATGAGGCCTAAGCCAAAGGCTTTGGCACATTCGTTTTTTAATTCTTCTAGAGAGCCAATGCATTTTTCTTCCCCGTCTTCGCTTCGCCAAATAGGGAGAGGTATTCCCCAATATCGGGAACGAGAAAGATTCCAGTCATTGGCATTTTCGAGCCAGTTGCCAAAACGCCCGGTGCCGGTACTTTCGGGCTTCCAGTGAATAGAGGTATTTAGCGAAACTAACTTCTCGCGTATTTTGGGCACTTTAATAAACCAACTGTCGAGTGGGTAATACAGCACCGGTTTATCGGTTCGCCAACAGTGTGGGTAGTTATGTTCGTATTTTTCTTTTTTAAAAAGTTTACCTTCGTTTTGTAGTTTTAGCACGATGCGTTCATCTACGCTGAGGTATTGTAACTTAGTGGTATCGCTTATAATTCCTTTAAGTTTTTCTTTTTGCTTGGCAAGTTCATTCTTTTTTTCTTGTTCACTTAAAAAGGCTTCTTTTACGTATTCGCCAGCAAAGCCGAATATTTCATCGTGCATTTCCGGTCTAAAACGGCCTCTCAAATCTACTAAGGGAACGGGTTTTCCGTATTCATCGGATACTAGCAAAGGAGGAATACCTGCTTCTTTTGCAACCCTCATATCATCTGCACCAAAAGTAGGGGCAATGTGTACGATGCCTGTGCCGTCTTCGGTAGTAACAAAATCTCCGGAAATTACCCGAAAGGCTTTATTCGCATTTTCATGTGGAAGTGTATAGGGCAATAATTGCTCGTATTGAAGATTTACTAAATCGTTTCCTTTAAAATAATGAATAAATTGAATTCCGTCATGTTCTCCAATAGGGTATTTGCCTTCATGTATCAGAGATTCTGTGATTAAAGAAATCTTTTGAAGATTTTTAATGCATTTTACAGCAAAAACTACAGAAATGACTTCTTTTGTTTTTGAAAATGGTTTTGGTACTTCGGCCAATACATAATCAATTTTTTCTCCTACTGCTAAGGCCGTGTTGGAGGGGAGTGTCCAGGGAGTGGTTGTCCAAGCTAAAAAATAAATATCAGTTTTGCACTTATTTTTACATAAAGTTTCTATTGTTTGTTTTGAACTTTCTGTTAGCTTAAACATTGCAACCGCACTAGTATCTTTTACATTTTTGTAGCACCCTGGTTGGTTTAGTTCGTGAGAACTTAGTCCAGTTCCGGCAGCCGGAGAATAGGGTTGTATGGTGTACCCTTTGTACAGTAATTTTTTATCGTAGATATTTTTGAGGAGCCACCATACGCTTTCTATGTATTTGTTATCATAGGTAATGTACGGGTTTTTCATATCTACCCAATAGCCCATTAAAGCGGTAAGATTTTCCCATTGGTCGGTATATTTCATTACGGCCTTACGACAGGCGGTATTGTAATCATCTACCGATATTTTTTTGCCAATGTCTTCTTTGGTTATACCTAATTCTTTTTCAACGCTAAGTTCTATAGGCAAGCCGTGTGTATCCCATCCAGCTTTTCGTTTAACATGAAATCCTTTAAGGGTTTTATAACGACAAAAAATATCTTTAATGGTACGTGCCATTACATGGTGTATGCCAGGCATACCGTTGGCACTAGGGGGGCCTTCATAAAAAATAAAAGGGGGTTTACCTTCTCGGGTAGAAATACTTTGCTCAAAAGTTTTCTCTGTATTCCATTTTTGCAGAATTTCTTTTGCAATGGTTGGTAAATCGAGATTTTTATATTCGTTAAATCGTTGCATTACAATGCCTCACTTAAAAAGGCAACAAATTTAATAAAAACTCTTTCGATATAACATTTAGAATATTCTTAAATGGGTTGGTAATTGAAAATAGAAGTAATATTCAAGGAGAGTTTGTACGAAAGTTTCTTAATTCATCTGTAGCTTTTGCTGTACATAACGGAAATAATTTTAAAGGCAAACAGGTTTTACTTATACACTGCAGGCGTTTGCAGTATTTCATGTTTTTATTTTTCATGAATATTGCAGGGTCTAGTTTTCTATAAACGTAAAAATTAAGGGTGTCAAATGCCAACATCGTTTCATCGTAGGTTGAAGAAATAAAATTTCTTTTTTCGCGAAATACGTCAATACCAAAACTTGTGTTTGTGTATGGTATTTGCAGCAGCCCCAATATGGTTGGCGGAATATCTATTTGCCCTGCAAGACTTGTTCTCGGTTGGCTTTGTTTAAGTATAGCCGGAGCGTAGATAATCAGTGGTACACTTAGCTTAGAAAGATACATATCGCTTTCGGTATGGATAATGGATCCATGGTCTCCGGTTATAATAAAAATGGTGTTATCAAACCATGGTTTAGATTGACTCTGATAAATAAAATTTCTTAATGCCCAATCGGCATAATTTGCGGCATTTTCGAATGGCTGAGAAAATGCAGGGATAAAATTTGGTATGTTGGGTATATCGTACGGAGGGTGGTCGGTGCCGGTTAGTATGCAAGCAAAAAAGTGTTTTTGAGTAGTATCGAAATCTTTTATTGCTTTATTAAATAGTGCGTGGTCGGGTACACCGGTTGCGCCAATTACTTCGGATGTTGGAAAGTTTTCTTGTGAAATAACTTTTTCGAAGCCTATTAATTTGGCAAATCCGTATTGATTATCGAATAATTTATCGTGTGTAGAATAAAACGTGGTATGGTAGCCTTTTTCATTTAAAAGTTGCGGCAATTTTATTCCGGATAAATAAGTGGCATATTGCTTTAATGAGTGTTCTAAAGGTAAAGAGGGCATGCCCGTAAGCGATGAATAAAGCCCGTTAAAGGTATGAATGCCATCTGCGTAGAAGTTGGAAAAATAAGTACTACTTAAAGCAAGTGAGTCGGTAAAAGGGGTAAGGGCATGCAACGTATGGCTTGCATTCATTTTACTGGTTCCTAAACTTTCGGAAATAACCAACACGATGTTGTATTTTTTTTCTTCTCCATTTGGAGTTACTTCTCGGTAAATACTATTCTTGTTGGTGTACTGAAATGGGGTGGTTATATTGTTTTTTACTAATTGCAGGGCATACGGATAGGGAATAGATTCTATTATTTTATTTTTTGCTGCATTATTCCAGCCGAAACTTTTTACAAAATAATACACCGGATTGATAGCGGCCATATTTAAATTTTGATTTGTACTAAACATGGCCACACCCCAGTTTATGGTAGATTTGGAGGCTAGTCGTCCTCGTATTCCAAAAATTAAAAAAGGAATAAGCAATACTAATATGATGTAACGGTAGTGGTTTTGCTTAAATGAATTTGAGTAACTATTACTCATTCGTTTTATAATCCAAAAAAGAACAAAGGCAATAAGTAAATACACTAAGAAATATAAGATGTTTTTAATTTCTCCAAAAATCATTTTTATCATAAAAAGAGGGGAGTCTATCCAGTGTAATGCACTTATAGAAATATGTGTTTTGTAATGAGAATAAAATACAATATCGGCCATTACCAGATAAAAGGCCAAGGCATAAAAAAAGGAAACCGCTATTAAGCCTGCTCTTAAATAAAACATTTTATTAAAAACATTGGATATAAATAAGAGCAGTATCACAAAGAGTAAAACCGCAGAATTTATAACGGAATCGAGCCTAAAACCAATAAAAAAAGTTTTAGTTAAATCGAAAAAACTGAAATGGTTGACATGTGAAAATAAAAAAAAACTTCGGCCAAGCATAAATAAAACAGAACCTGTAAAAAATAACCTAAAGAGTAATTTTATTTCTGGAGGAAAGAATTGTTTTAAGAATTTTTTATTCAATGGTTGCTATTACCTTTAATTCAATGGAAATAGGAGTGGGCAGGGCATTTATTTCAACAGTAGTTCTGCAGGGTTGATTTTCTTTAAAGTATTCGGCATAAATACGGTTAAAAGTGATAAAGTCTCTTTTCATATTTACCAGAAAAACAGTAATATCAATCATGTTGTTCCAATGGCTACCCGATTCTTCTAAAATGATTTTAACATTATTGAACACTGCGTGTACTTGAGCTTCAAAATCAAACTCCAAAAAATTTCCGTTATGGTCTATTTTTAAGCCCGGCACATCTGAGTCGTTGTGGTTGCTTTTAGGTAAACGAGGACCAACCCCGGAAAGAAATAATAAATTACCAATTTTGCGGGCGTGTGGGTAGGAGCCAACAGGCTTAGGGGCATTTGCAGCCGATATACTTTCTTTGTTGGTCATAAATATTCTATTTACTACAATTTTTATAGAAAAATTGTTTCTTGCATTTTGTGAGTTTAAACTATTTTTTAGCCCACAACAGAAACCAACGTAATTTCAAAAACCAATTCTTTTCCGGCTAAGGGATGGTTTGCGTCAACCGTGATTTCAGTTTCGTTTAACGCGGTTATCACTAAAGGTATTTCGGTTCCATTGGGTAGTTGCGACATTAACTGCATACCCACATGAGGTTCCATGTCGGGGGGTAGTGCTTCGCGAGGCACTTGCTGCACCATTTCTTTCATTACCGGGCCGTAAGCTTCTTCCACCGGAATAGTAACAGTTTTCGATTGGTTTGCCATCATTCCGATTACCGCTTTTTCAAAACCGGGTATTAACATTCCTTGTCCTAGGGTAAATTCAAGGGGTTCTCTTCCTTCCGAAGAGTCGAAAATTTCACCATTGATAAATTTTCCGGTGTAGTGTACCTTTACAGTGTCTTTGTCTTTTACAATAAGCATAGATATAAAAAATTATTATTACAACATTAATAACACATGAAGCCGATACGTTGCTTGCTAATTAGGCCGAAGAAAAGGGCTCAGGATGTTATGCCGACAAAGGTAAATAAAAAATAATTAGCACCTCCCCAAAGGGTAAACTGCAACAGATATTCCTATGTTTATGGACGGAATGAATGCAAATATTTTTTTTGCGATTTAATTGTTTCTAACCTAACAGATTTGAATAAATAATTAATATCTTTGCCCTCATAAATGGGGGATTAGCTCAGCTGGCTAGAGCGCTTGCATGGCATGCAAGAGGTCATCGGTTCGACTCCGATATTCTCCACAAAGAATTAAAAAAGAAGATGAATGTTGAGCAATCATTTTCTTTCATTTCGGGGGGGGGTAATTTAAATGGGCTTGATTCTACACGTATCCCTATGTTGCACGGGTTTCAATTTTTTAAAACGGAGTTCTATTTTCTGTTCACCTAAAAATATACTATTGAAAAAGACTTTAGTTTTATTCGCTTTTGCTTTTATAGGGCTTTCTGCTAGTTATGATTTAAAGTTTCAAAGAAAACGTAACAAACAGACAACGATTACAGGCGATAAAAACAATGTAGAGTATGCTAAAAACATCACAGATACTATTGTTTACGATACTCTAATTTTTCCAAAGAAAAAAGAATACACAATAAAAATATTACCTCAGAGTACTTTTCATGGCAACGAGGTTTGGGAAAATGCAGAGAATGAAGTTTGGTGGGGATTATTTAATGGAAAGAAAGGTTGGTATATTTCGAAGACGGAAATTAAACTACACAAAGTTTATGACCCAATTTTTGATGCCGATGATGAAAAAACAGGTAGCAAGATTATTTCTAATAATTCGGATAACTGTATCCTTTTGTTTGTAAAAAATTCTTATATCAAAGGAAGAAAAGTTCAAAAAGAAAATCTTGCGAAAGATTATATTTACCCGGGTGATACGTTGAAGTTTTGGTATAAGGCTGTGCATTATGAAATAACCGCAACCGGTGGAAAAAGGAAGCCCGAGTATTCTGCTGATTTTTTTGAAGTTTGGAATTATAAACTATATATTTCGGCAAATATAAAGGGGAGAATTAAAAAAAGTCTTCTCGTTGCACAACCTAATTTTAATAACCAATTGACTTATTTGCTTTTTGCAGGAGATATAGATGGAGACAACATATTGGACTTAATCATTAATACTTCTCGACATTATAATGTTTCCTCTCCTACTTTATATTTATCGAAACCAGCCGATAAAGACGGTCTATTAGTGCCAGTTGGAATGCACACAAGTATGGGGTGTTAAATACATTTTTGTTTTTGGTTATATTCCTTTTATGGTAGAACAAAACAAAAAAACCTTCCGTGTTTAGGGAAGGTTTTTTTGTAAATTCAGCTTAACGATTAATAGAACTTGGCTCTATCGTCTATTACGTTTGCATTTTCTTTAAGGGCTTCGAATACTTCATTATTCACACGAGATGCCCAACTTTGTTTAATACTAGTTTTATAGCCTGAATAATCGGATACTTCCGGTGCATCTATTATATTGTCTACATATACTACATATACTCCTTGGTCGCCCTTAATAGGAATACTAATCTGCCCTTTTTTAAGAGTGGTAAGTTTTCCTACCACATAAGGTTCTCTTCCCATACCCGGTACAGAGAAGGATGAGAAACTGATATTATCACCTCTTTCGAGGGGTAAATTTAGTTTTTGTGATAATTCATCTATATTGGAAATTCCACTCATTTCTTTAATAAACTGTTCGGCTTTTTTGTTTTTACGCACTTCAACCGTTACATCATCTTTCACTTTTTCAAAAGGAATATCTCCTTTTTCTTTAGCATCTGTGATGCAGGCCACCACAAATTTTTCTCCAAACCGAAAAGGGTCTGAAATTTCGTTTACTTTTCCGTTAAACGCCCATCGAATCAGTTCTCTTGGCGATTCTAAATCGGCTACAAACCGATCGGCTTGTTTTAGTTCCTGAGATCGTAAATTTAATCCGTTTTCTTCGGCTCCTTTTACAAAAGTTTCGGCCGAATTATATTTGATGGAAAAGGCGGTAGCATCGTTAAAATATTTATCGAAAGTAGCTCCGCTGGGTTCAATTTTTCTTTCTAAGGTGGCTAACTGTACTTTTTTAGATTCTACTCCTTTGTCTAAGATTTCAATAAAGTGTATTCCAAATTGAGAGGTAATAATGGGTAAATCTCCTTTTTTTCCTTTAAAGCAAGCATCGTTAAATGGTGGAACCATAACACCTTCTTTAAACCAGCCTAAGCTGCCGCCTTCTTGAGCGGAGCCAAAGTCTTTAGAGAATTCTTTGGCAAGATCCTCGAATTTCCTCTTTTTACTTAGCACTAAACTTTTTAAACTGTCTACAAGTGCCATTGCACGTGCAGTATCTCCTTCTATGTTAATGAGTATGTGCCTAGCTTTAACCGAATCGGGGGTAAGTTTAAAATCAATAATTTTAGAGGCTTTATATGTGTTAAATTCAATGTAGGGGCCAAATACCTGGCCTTTTTCCATATTAAACACCACGGTATCTAAACGCTCGGGTAGGCCGCTTGCTTTGGCAAAGTAGGTAAAGGTGGGGGTGCCATCGGAGTTAGCTGCAAGAAAAAGAGAATCATCGGTAGAGGCTGTAAATTCTTCCATTTTTTCTTTAAACCATTTTTCGGTTTCTAGCTTATCATCTTCTGAAGGAAGTATTTGGTAGGTAACATATTTAATTTCTCGTATGGGTTCTTCCTGCTGATATTTTTTAATGTTTTCAGTATAGAAGGATTTTAGTTCTTTGTCAGAAACTTCTATGGTGCTGTCGATTAGAGTAGCATAGCGTTTAGCAACAAAACGAACATTGAACATTGTGGAGGCATCGGAATAATATCGTTTTGCTTCGGTAAGGGTTGGGTATAACCCTTTTTTAATAAGATTGTAGTATTTGGCTTGCAGGCGTTCTTCTTTAATGCTTTTTTCAAACTGAATCCATTGGTTTTTGGCTTTTCCGCTAGGGTCTTGGTCCATGGTTTTAAGGTAGCGAATAACATCATCGGGGTTAAATTGCCCAGTTTGTGGGTTGGAGAAGGCCTGGCGAACTTGCGGGTGTGGGTCATTTCCGCGAACCATATCAAACAATTCTTCAGGACTTACTTCGATACCTAGTTTTTCTATTTCTTTTTTTACAATATAATCAATTAGCAATTGATTCCATACCATATCACGTATGGAAGAGGTAACCTCCTCGGTGGCAGGAACGGAATTTCGTTCTTCATAATCGGCAATATTCTTTGATACACGAGCTTCAAAATCGAGTCCCTGAATTTCTTGCCCGTTTATTTCGCCAATGTTTACCGGCCCACCCATAGAGCCTTTATTTCCTAGCAAATCGCCTAATACAAATGCCAATAATGCTCCACCAATTATAATAAGAATGAGGGTGGATTTTTCACGTATTTTACCTATAACAGCCATTTATGTAACGAGTTTTAAATTGGGTTGCGAATATACGATAGTAAAACGAAATTACAAAGATATTTACGCTTTTGCACGAAACTTCAGCTTTACCAAATCAATGCGGTTTCCGGCTACTTTTTTGATAGTAAATTCGTGAATAGGGGTAAGTATGCGTTCGTTTATTCCCGGAATGCTTTCGTAGAGATGAATAATAAGTCCTGCCAGTGTTTCGTATTCATCTGATTCGGGTAGTTTAAGGTGGTATTTTTCGTTGAGGTATTTAATTTCGTGGCGGGCTGAGAAAAGATACTCGGTTTCGGAAATCTTTTGTTCGGTGAGCTCATCGGTATCGTGCTCGTCTTCTATTTCTCCAAAAATTTGTTCTATTACATCTTCAATAGTAAGTATTCCTGAAGTGCCTCCAAATTCATCAACTACCAAAGCCATACTTCTGTGCTGAGCAATAAACTGCGAAAGAGCTTCGTTGGCGGGCATAGATTCGGGTACTATAAGCAGTGGAAGTAAAATAGCTTTGATAGACTCCGGTTTTTTAAAAAGTTCGAAGGAATGGATATATCCAATCATATTGTCAACATTATCGCGGTAAACTAAAATTTTAGAAAAACCGGTTTCTATAAATTTTTGTTTAATGGTTTCTATGCTTTCGTTTAATTCAACGGCCGTAATATCAATACGAGGAACCATACATTCACGTGCTTTAACATTTGAGAAATCGAGGGCGTTTCGGAAAATAGTTACTTCGTGATCTATATTGCTTTTGTCTTTTGCATTTTCGGTAGATTCTTCAATGTATTGCCCCAAGTCTAGTTTTCCGAATACAATTTCCTGAGCACTGCTATCTTGTTTAAAGAATTTGGTTAGAATAAATTCTGAAAGGGTAGTAAAAATTATAACAATTGGGTATAGGGTATAATAAATAATAAATACCGGGATGGCAAAAAAGGCTAATGTTTTGTTTGGGTTGATGCGAAAAAAAACTTTTGGTAGAAATTCGGCCACAATAAGTACTAATGCGGTAGAAATGCCGGTTTGTGAGAGTAATAATACGATTTCAGAGTGTATATATTTGCTGATATATGGCTCTAATAATATTGCCATTACAATACCGTAAATAACGAGAGCAATGTTGTTTCCAACCAACATGGTGGCGATAAAGTACGAGGGTGTTTTTAAAAAACGGGAGTATATTTTGGCGGAGAACATACCTTGTTTACTATCTAGCTCTATTTTTAACTTGTTTGCACTTACAAAGGCTATTTCCAGACCAGAGAAAATAGCCGAAAAAATTAAACTGATGAATAAGGCAGGTATTAAAAAGGGTTCCATTATTTATTAAAATTGTTCTTTTCGTAGTGTTTTCGGAAAGTTCTTCGCATAAAGAAGAGAATAAATGCAAAAATGGGCATCAGTAGAAATTCCCAGGTTTCTTTTATTCCGGCTGTATATACAAGATAAACGGAAATAAAGGTGGTAATAATTCCAATTACCAACCAAACGGTTTCCATTATTGAATGATATCTGTTCATTTTATGTAGGGTTAATCCTCGTTATCTTCTTCCTCTTCTTTTATAGTAACAGTGCCTTTTAGTTTTTTTATTTTATATTTACTAAAATCTTGTCGTGCTTCAAAACCATCGCCCATTAATATTTCGTTTTTGGTGGTAATGGTTACAAATTTGTCCGACCAAATTTTTTTTTCGGCATCTTTTTCATCGGCTTCCCAAACTAAAAATTCGGTTTGTATTTTTTGATTTTCGTTATTGGTAACCACTACGTTACCACTGGCTTCGAGGCGGTCTTCGTTTATGTAATTGATGGCTTTATCCGATTGAAGTGTGGAAGATGTACTCCCGGCAGAGTCGAAAAAAAAGAGTTGAACTCCGTTTTTCATATCAATGTAAGGTCTGTCGCCTCCATATCTTTCCATTCGCTTTACTAGCATTTTAACGCGAATAATACCATTCTCACTGAAGAGAATTTCTACGTCATCGCCAGTTTCCATGGCTATAATTCCTTTGTTGGAAAAAAGTTCAACATCTTCTATTTTGTTTTCACAAGCAAAAAGCATCTCTGCAATAATGAGTGCGGAGATGCTTTTTAGAATAAGGGCAGTGATGTTGCGAGCCAAATTTATTGTGTTTTTACGGTAACCGTTTCGTTAATCCAGCAACCTATTTTGTAAGAAGATCCATCTTGTATGCCATGAAAGAAGCAATCTTTATTGGTAGGATAATATTTACTGTATTTAGCTATCTCTTTGTTAGCATCTGCTGCAACACTTGCATCAACGGCTTTTGCTTTTGCGAACTGTTCTACCGCAGCAATATATATGAGGCCTTTTTCACATTCGTTTTGTGCACAAGAGCCTGCAGCCGATGCATAAGCAGAGCCAATAATAAGGTAGGGTTCGCCCCAACCGGAACGAAGTCCGGCTGCTTTAAGTGCATAGTTTTTTGCAGTTTCTGCTTGTCCATTAATCAGTGAAACTTTTGCAAGGTAAAGGGTATATTCTGCCTTTTTATTATTGTCGGTTTCTTGTTCAATGGCTTGTTTAAAGAAATCGTTGGCTTTGTTGTATTGTTTTTGACCTACATACATTTTTGCCATGCTGGCAGCCGCTGCAGCACTGGGCTCTAATTTGTAAAGGCTTTCGGCAATTTTAAAATAGGGTTGTGCTTCGGTACAACTTTTACGACTAAGCAAACTTTCGCTCTTTTTTAGCCAGTTTAAATTTTCTTTATTGGCTTCGTATTTATCGGCCAACGATTTGGAAAGCACCTCGCAGCTCAGGTATGGTGCCGCAATGGCATCTATGTTCTCTTGTGCTTTGGTGTAAAAATCTTTGTTTTTTTCATTGTTTGCTACGTTAAAGTCGGCTATTTCAGAAATTAGTCCGTAATCTTCTACTACTTGTTCTTTGGTTCTCTTACCAGATTTTTCTAGTTCGGCAGAGATTTGCATGTAGGTGGCAATTACGGCCGCTTCACTTTTGTTAGATTGGAGTTGAATAGATTTAGAAAGTTCTGCAAATGCTGCTTCTAAGTCTTTAGGTCTGAATTTAAACAAGTCTACTCCTTTTCTTCCTCGCACAAATCCTTCTTTTCCAAAGTTTTCAATGCGTTTATCGTACACCATAAAAAGGGTATCTAAAAGTTTTTGTTGTGCTGCGGCATCTTTTTCTTTGGAGGCCAAACTGCTGTAAATGGTAATTCCGTCAAGGTACATTTTTTCGCTCGATAGGGGACATACAGAAAAAGGTACCCGCCAGTATGAGAGGGCTGTTTTGTCGTCTTTCCCCACAAAATCTTTGTAAAGAGAGAGGCCTTCTACGCATTTAATACTATCTTGAGGGGTTTTGCCGTATTTGCCGGTTTGAGCCATTATTGCAAGAGCAAAGAGGCTTAGAGCTGTTGTGGTAATTAATTTCTTTTTCATCGTTTTAAAAATTTAATCGTATTTACGTTTAATAAACCATTTATCGCTTACACTAAGGCTAAGATAAATATTTATAAAATTTTCTTTTATCAGTTTGTTTTGTGTGGTTCCTCTTCGCCCAAGTTCTATTCCGGTATTTACAAACGGAAAGGTAATAACACCCTGGCTTTTTGGAACACGTATTGGCATTCCAAAACCAAAAGTTATGCCATACTCTGTAAGTGTGGTGTTTTGTAAATTCCAGTAAGTAGAGGTATAGCGTGCTCCCATACGGTAACGAATGGTTTTTGTGTATTTGGAGGAGTTGTAGTTGGGTATCCACTGTAGTCCCATTGCGGCTCTGTAGCTGTCGGCAATGTTGCCGGTATTATTAAAGATAGTTTTGCTCCAAAATTGCTTTTGAGCCTCGCTTGTAATATTGAATTTATCGGTATTTTCAAACATTGCCGCAAGGCCTACCGATTGAGGGGTTTGCAGTTTATTGGCAATTCCTACATCGAAATAGAGAGTATCTTTTTTCTTTTCAAAACCAGGATTTCCCGAAAAGGTTATGGCGGCTTTATTTAAACTACTGGTAATATTTTGCTGGTGAGCAAATGTTGCTCCTATAATTATTCTTTTGTTATCTTTTAGCAAGTGAATGTATTGTATGCCAAAATCGAAATTAAAATCGGCTGCCGCATTTGATTCAATAACCCAAGTATTGAATACATTGCTTACGTCTTTAAAAACCATTTTTCTTTCCTGAAACAATTCGCCAAATAAGTAACTAACATTAAAGCCAACACTAAAATGATTTAGCGAATCGGCTTTTATGAAGAAGCTGTTTCCTAGAAAGGCTTTGTTAATACCCCCATTTCCTTTGTAATAATAATCTACATTACCAATGTAGGCCAATGAATCGTTTAGAGTGTAGTTGTACCCCATACCACTGAAAGGCATTAGTCCAAAGGCCATTCCCCACCATTTTGTAATGGGAGTACCTAATGCCATATGGTTCATGTATGTTTTGTTTGTATAAAGTTGTTGGGTATCGGCCGAAAAGAAAACATTTTTAGTGCTCATTCCTACATCGAAGGTAGTGAGTTTCATAGAGGAGTAGGAGGCAGGGTTTAATACGTTAATCATAAAAGGAGAACGCAAGGCAATTCCTGTTCCGCCCATAGCATATTGCGGAACAAAAGCCATAGAGTTTACTTCTCCAATACCGTATCGGCTATAAGGAGAATCAGTAATAGTTTGGGATTGCAAAACGCCAGATACAAAGACAAATGTGGCCAACATTAAAATTCTGCGATAAAAATTATTTGCCATTATTCAGTGTAAAAATTTTATACAAACCCGTAATTACTAATTCGGGGCGGGCAAAGATGCGATTTTTTAAAGCTTTTTCAAAGTAGGGAGCATCGCCACCGGTTAATATCACTGTTAAATTTTTATAAACCGAATGGTATTTATTAATTATGGAGTCCATTTCGGATATAGTGCCATTATAAACGCCCGATAATATAGAAGATTGTGTATTATTTCCCGTAAGGTTGTGCATTTTATGTTTTGCACTTACAAGAGGTAGCTTCCCTGTAAAAGTGTGCAAGGCTTTTAACCGCAAATAAATACCGGGTGAGATAGCTCCTCCTAAATACTCTTTTTTTGCTGTGAGAATATCATAGGTAATACAAGTGCCCGCATCTATTATTAAAATATTTTTTTGAGGATAGAGTTCTTGTGCACCCACTACTGCGGCTAATCGGTCGTTGCCTAGTGTATGTGGAGTTTGATATAAATTTTTAATTGGCAATTTGCTGTTATGAGAAAGAAAAAAGAGCTGATTTTTTTTTGCCCATTTTTTATAAGATTCCGAAGTGGGTTTTACACAGGAGATAATGCCTGATGTAAAAGGATACTGACGGGCTTGGACGGCAAATTCGCGAAAATTTGTATTGATAAAAGCTGCCGATTTGAAAGGCTTGTTGTTTTTGAACCAAACCAATTTGGTTTTAGTATTTCCGATGTCTACAATTAATATCATAAGTAAAGAGGTTGCTAAATTAAGGATTTGCAGGAAGTTTAGAAGGAATGTAAAAAATGATGTGCGGTATTCCAAAATTATTTTATCTTTGCCGACCATTAAAAAACGGGGTGCGGTAGCTCAGTCGGTAGAGCAAAGGACTGAAAATCCTTGTGTCGGGGGTTCGATTCCCTCCCGCACCACAACAAAAAAGCCTTTCAATTGAAAGGCTTTTTTGTTGTTAAAAGTGAACAAAATTTCAAACGTAGAGTGATTTCAACTACTTTACTGGTAACAAAACTTTATTTTCCATCGTTTCTAAAGGCACTGATTCCTGTGACATCCATGCCGGTAATAAGCATGTGCACATCGTGGGTTCCTTCGTAGGTAATAACCGATTCAAGATTCATCATGTGCCTCATTAAAGAGTATTCACCTGTGATGCCCATTGCTCCATGTATTTGCCGGGCTTCGCGGGCTATAGTTAAAGCCATGTGTACATTATTTCTTTTTGCCATAGAAATTTGTGCCGTAGTGGCTCTGCCTTCATTTCTTAATACCCCTAATCTCCATGTTAAAAGCTGAGCTTTGGTAATTTCAGTAATCATTTCGGCTAATTTTTTTTGAGTGAGTTGAAACGAGGCAATAGGAACTTCGAATTGTATTCTTTCTTTAGAGTAACGGAGCGAAGAGTCGTAACAATCCATAGCTGCACCAATGGCCCCCCACGCAATGCCAAAGCGGGCAGAATCGAGGCAGCCAAGGGGAGCCCCTAAGCCCGATTTATTAGGCAGTAAATTTTCTTTTGGAACCTTTACATTATTAAAAACCAATTCTCCGGTAGCTGAGGCTCTTAAACTCCATTTTCCGTGTGTTTCGGGAGTCGTAAAGCCTTCCATTCCTCTTTCTACAATGAGGCCGTGAATACGACCTTGTTCGTTTTTTGCCCATACTACGGCTATATCGGCTATTGGAGCATTAGTAATCCACATTTTTGCTCCGTTTAAAATGTAGTGGCTTCCTGCATCTTTAAAGTGAGTTACCATTCCGCCAGGATTAGAACCGTGATCTGGTTCGGTTAAACCAAAACAACCAATCATTTCACCGGTGGCCAGTTTGGGTAAGTATTTTTTCTTTTGTTCTTCGTTACCGTATTTCCAAATGGGGTACATTACTAATGAACTTTGCACTGATGCCGTAGATCGTAAACCGGAATCGCATCGTTCTAGTTCTTGCATTATAAGTCCGTACGAAATTTGATCTAAACCTGCACCTCCATATTCTTGAGGAATGTATGGGCCGAAAGCTCCTATTTCGGCAAGACCTCCTATGAGTTGTTTTGGAAATTCGGCACGTTGCGAGTAGTCTTCGATAATGGGAGATACTTCTTTTTTTACCCACGCACGGACGGTGTCTCTCACTAATTTTTGTTCATCGGTAAGTAAATCGTCTAATAAATAATAATCGGGAGCCTGAAATCTGTCTGTTGCCATTTTTATAAAATTTTTAGTGCAACAAATATCTAAATAAAACTTATAAAAAGTCCGAAAAAAATAACAAACCGCAGGGATAGTATGATTTAAGGTAAAATGATTTTCAATTTGTTTAACTTCGCTTTTGAAATGAAAGGCTGTATAAAGGAGAAAACAAACATTTATTTTTTTGTAATTCCAATACTGATGTGGTTTTACGCTTCGTGTACATATCGAATAGATGAATTGCCCGTACCATCTAACCCTCCGCAAAGCCCGGTGGTAGAGGCGTGCGATACAGCAACCATAACCTATACGAATTATGTAAAGAATATTTTAGATACAAAATGTAATTCTATATATTGTCACGGGGGCGGAGCTCCCGGAAACTTTACCGCATATGCCGGAACAAAAGCCTCGGTAACAAATGGTTCTTTTAAAAAGAGAGTGATTGACGGGGTGCCTTCCTTTATGCCATCCGGTAATCCGTTGCCACTGCAACAACGCGATTCTATTTTAATATGGATTATTCAGGGAGCATGCGAATAAAATTTCTTATTCCGTTTTTTTTATGGCCACTTTTAAGTTTGGCTCAGGAAGATGTTATGCCGGCATTGAAAAAGGAAAAGGTGTACGAAATTTTTTTATCGAATAAAATTGTGAATGCCAATACCACACAAACCTTAAACAAGCGAGTGCTTGATTTTAGAATTACGCATCGTTTTGGCAGTATGTATATAGATAGTCCTCAAGGAAGACATACGCTGTTTGGTTTTGATAATGCCAGCAACATTCGCTTTTCTTTCGATTATGGAATTAATAATAAACTAACAGTAGGAATAGGAAGAAGCAAAACCAAAGAGCATATCGATGCCAACTTCAAAATTCGTTTAATAGACCAAACAACCGATGCCTCTATGCCTTTGAGCTTAGCATGGTATAGTTGTATGTCGTTTACTCCGGAAGAAGACCCCGATACGAGTTACCGTGAATTTTCCAGCCGATTGTCGTATATCCACCAACTTATACTGGCGAGCAAGGTAAGCTCTTGGTTGTCGGTGGTGCTTCTGCCCACATACCAACACCGCAATCATATTAAGGGTTTTGTAAATCCAGAAAACCAAGCAAAAGAAACCAACGATCTTTTTGCTATCGGAACGGGGCTTAGGCTAAAGATAAGTAAAACCACTTCGCTGGTTGCCGATTATTTTATTATACACTCACCTTACAGAAAAAACAATTCTTCTTTAGCATTTTATAATCCGCTTAGTGTGGGCGTGGAAATTGTAACCGGGGGGCACACTTTTCAACTGAATATTACCAATGCTACAGGAATTCTAGAAAATGATTTTATTCCATACACCAACGATACGTGGATGAAAGGGGAATATAAATTAGGATTTACCATTTCGAGACCCTTTAAGATGTAATAAATATGAATCAAGGAGTTTTGCCAGATAGCATACAAAGCCCTATTATTACTACTTTTATTAGCAGTAGTAAGCCAATAGAAAATACCGATTCTTTAAGGCAAGTTTCTTATTTCAACAGGCTCGATTCTGTTTTTAAATCGAATATTTCTAAATATGATACGCTCATTATCCAAGAACCAGTAAATAAAAATATGTTAATTACTGAACGCATAAGACAAAGTGGCAAGGGATATAAAGAACCGCAGTATAGAGAACCTTTTACAGAAGATTTAGTATCGGGAATTTTATTGCTTATTTTTCTGCTTTTGGGTATAACCTCTGCTATTGAAGGGAAACGGATAAAGCAGTTATATAAGGCGATGCTTGCTGTATCGTTTGCCAATGTGCTAAAACGAGAAGAAAAAATTATATCGCACAGAAGTTCTGTGATGTTGCTTTTGGCTTTTTTATTAGGAGTTTCGCTTTGTGTATATAATGGAATTCATTATTATCGATATACAACGGATATTTCTGATAAAACAATGCTTTTTAGCACACTTTTTTTTGGTTTTATGTTCGTGTATTTTGCAAAAATAATTACGGTAACCTTTTTGTCTTTTGTATTTGAACAGAAGGAATTGGCTTCTAATTACATATTCAATTTGCTGTTATTTAATATTGGATTGGGGGTGTTGTTATTCCCCATATTAGTTCTATATACATACACCTCACTGCCTAAAGAAATAGTGCTAATGATTTCATTTACAATGATTGCCTTTTTCATTAGTTACAGAACAATTAGAAACATTTATATGTCTATTCAGCAGGGGGCTGTTATGAGTTATATTTTTTTGTACTTTTGTGCACTCGAATTTTTACCGCTTATGGTGTTGATTAAATTATTAATCATACAATAATGCTGGTTTAACGGGCAAAACAGAAAACTTTAAGACATTGAAAGTTAAAAGTATTTTAGTTTCTCAACCGAAACCCGAGACGGACAAGTCTCCGTATTTTGACTTAGCACAAAAATTTAAAGTGAAAATAGATTTTAAGCCCTTTATACATTTGGAGGGTGTGCCCGCAAAAGACTTTAGGAAAGAGAAAATTACCTTACAGGAGTACTCTGCCATAATATTTACCAGCCGAAATTCAGTAGATCATTTCTTTAGAATTGCCGAAGAAATGAGATATATTGTGCCCGAAACATTAAAATATTTTTGTATTTCGGAATCCACCGCCTTTTATCTCCAAAAGTATGTTGTTTACAGAAAAAGAAAAATATTTTACGGTAAACAAACCTTTAATGAGTTGATGGATATTATTAAAAAACATAAAGACGAGTATTTTCTTTTACCATGTTCTGATATTCATAAGCAAGATATCTCGAAACAATTAAAAGATTCGAATATAAAATTTGAAAAGGCAATCTTGTATCGAACCGTTTGTAGTGATTTAAAAGATTTAAAAAATGTAAACTACGATATTCTCGTATTTTTTAGTCCTTCAGGAATTACTTCTTTATTTCAGAACTTTCCAAACTTTAAACAAAGAGAAACTAAGGTAGCCGTATTTGGACATACCACCGCAAAAGCAGCTATGAAGGCAGGTTTAAAGATTGATATTTCTGCCCCCAATACTGAGGCCCCCTCTATGACGATGGCCTTAGAGCAATTTATTAAAAGAGAAAGCAAGAAAAAATAAGACTTGTTTTAACTTCTCATTCCTTTTAACTTCGCTAGAATATAAAACACAGGGTATTTTGAGAGAAACATTACCTAAAAGCGAAATATTACGCTCTAAAAACACCATAGATTTACTTTTCAAAAGTGGAACAGCTTTAGAGGAGAAGCCAATAAAACTGTTGTACCTTTTATTCGAAAATACTACAGGAATAGAAGTAGGATTTACGGTTCCTAAAAAATGTTTTAAAAAGGCACATCAGCGTAATTTACTGAGAAGAAGAATGAAAGAGTCCTTTAGAAAAAACAAAAAACACATCTTACCTCATTTGCTAAGTAAAAATATTCAATTAAAAATATTTTTCATTTATACCTCATCACAGACTACTGATTACAAAACGATAGAGCATAAAATAATTGTACTTTTGCAGCGTTTAATAAAGGTAGTTTAATGAGCCGGTTCTTTATTTTCTTAATAAAATTATATCAGATTAGTATTTCGCCATATCTTGGAAATAATTGTCGTTTTGTGCCAACTTGCTCACAATATTGTATAGAAGCATTAAAAAAATATGGATTTTTTAAAGGTATGCGTTATAGTATAAAAAGAATTTCAAAGTGTCATCCATTAGGTAGCAGTGGCTACGACCCTGTGCCCTAAAAATTTAATTTAAAATATATGAAAAAGATTTTCGGAAAAAGAATTACCATTATTGCAGTTGCAATACTCATTTCAGTTTCATCGTATATTTCCTTAGGTTTTGTAAGCAGCTATTTCGAAGTATCTAAAAACCTCGACATATTTGCCACACTTTACCGTGAACTAAATATTTATTACGTAGAAGATACCGACCCCGGAAAGTTAATGAAAACAGCTATTGACGCCATGCTAGAATCTTTAGACCCTTACACGGTTTATATTCCGGAGTCGCAAATAGAAGATTTTAAAATGATGATGACCGGGCAATACGGAGGCATAGGGGCCTCCATTCAAAACAGAGGAGATTATGTTATTATTACCGAACCTTACGAGAATTTTCCGGCACACAAAGCCGGTTTAATGGCCGGTGATAAAATTTTAGAAATTGATGGAAAACCACTAAAAGGAAAGACATCATCTGAAGTAAGAGAGATTTTGTTGGGGCAACCCAATACACCTGTAAAAATTTTAATTCAAAGACCCGGCACAGAAGGAACCTTTGAAAAAACAGTAATACGAGAAGAAGTAAAAATTAATGATGTGCCCTATTTCGGGATGTTAAATAACGAAACTGGATACATTAAACTTACAGGTTTTACAGAAACAGCCACCAAGGAAGTAAAAACAGCACTTGTAGACTTAAAGGCAAAACAAGCAAAATCAATAATTTTAGATTTACGAGGAAATGGAGGAGGTTTGCTAAACGAAGCAGTTAATATTGTAAATTTATTCGTAAACAAAGGAGAGTTAGTGGTTAGCACCAAAGGAAAAGTTAAAGAATGGGAAAAAGAATACCGGGCACTCAATACTCCGGTAGATACAGAAATTCCAATGGTTGTACTCGTTGACGGAGGGTCGGCTTCAGCATCGGAAGTGGTAGCCGGGGCATTGCAAGATTTAGACCGAGCCATCGTAATTGGTCAAAATACATACGGAAAAGGTCTTGTACAATCAGCCCGCCCCCTTTCGTATAACTCAAAATTTAAAGTTACAGTATCGAAATATTACGTACCGAGTGGGCGATGTATTCAGCGATTGGATTATTCTCATAGGGACGATGAAGGAAAAGTGAACGCGGTACCCGATTCCCTTAGAAAAGAGTTTACCACATTAAAAAATAAACGCAAAGTTCTTGATGGTGCCGGTATAGAGCCCGATATTACCATAGAAGAAGAGAAACCCAGCGAAATACTTCAAAGTTTATTTAGTAATCATTTGCTTTTTGATTTTGCTACAGATTTTAGAATCAAGCATTCTTCCATAGAACCTGCAAAAACATTTAGGGTAAGCGAAAACGAATATAGTAATTTTATGGAATTTCTTAAAGATAAGGAGTATGATTATACTACAGTAAGCGAAGATATGTTGGAAAAACTAAAGGAAGCTTCTGTTGAAGAAAAATATTATGCAAGTATAGAAAAGGAGTTTATTTTGTTAAAAGAGAAACTATCGCATAATAAAAATGAAGATTTAATTCTTTTTAAAAACGAAATAAAAAACTTTCTAGAGATAGAAATTGTGTCCCGTTATTTTTATCAAAAAGGGCAGGTAGAAAATGTGCTATCTAAAGATGATTGTATTAGTGCCGCGTTTGAAGTATTAGGAAATAAGCAAAAATACTCCAACATATTAAAAGGAATTGAAAAGGGAGATAAAACAAAAAAATAGTTTTCCATTAGTAAAGGCTATTTAATGTTATCTCAAAAAAATATTTTAAAGCCTGAGAATATTTTATATCTCGGATTAATTCTTGTAGCCATAGGTCTCCCTCTGTCTAAATTTTTAATGAGTGTGGGGCAAATGATTATTTTTCTTTCGTGGATTTTATTGGGAAATTATAAACAGTTGCTGATTAATTATTTTAATAATACTACGGCAGTAGCCGTAAGTTTACTTTTTCTGTTGCACTTAGTAGGGCTCCTATATACTTCAGATTTTAAATATGCCATAAACGACATTCGGGTAAAGATGCCTTTGTTTTTATTGCCATTTGTTCTCTCTTCGTTTCGCCCGCTTACAAAAAATCAATTTAAATGGATATTTTACATTCTTTCACTTTCTGTAATATTATCCACTTTAATAGGTTTAACTCGTTACCTTGGCTTGTTTGGATACGAGATAATAGATAAAAGAGAAATTTCTGTTTTCATTTCTCATATTCGATTTGGGCTTATTATGGTAGTGACTATTATTGCTTTAATATATTTTTATAAAACCGAAAACAGAATATTTAAAATTTTTATTGCCATCGCAATTTTTTGGATGTGTTTTTTTATGCTAAGCATGGGCTTTATAACGGGTTTAAGCGTATTATTTATTTTTTTAGGCATTTATCTTTTAAAGAAAATTTTTACAAAATACAAAACACCTCAATGGAAAACATTGCTTATTCTTTTTCTTCTATTAGCTATACCATTTGGATTTATGTATATTACAATAACCGACTATCATAAAATTAATATGCCCAAACACACCACTCTCTTAACACGTACAAAAGGAGGCGAAGCGTATTACCAAGATTTAACAGGTCATCATAAAAACGCGATAGAAAACGGTTATTTGATATACAGAAATATTGCATGGAAAGAACTAGAGGAGAGTTGGAATAATCGTAGTCAAATTAAGTATAATGAATTAGACTTAAGTAATCAGCAAATTAAAAATACACTTCTACGTTTTCTAACATCAAAAGGATTAAACAAAGATGCAGAGGGAGTGGCCTCATTGAGTAATGGCGAAATAAAGGCCATTGAAAATGGAATGGCCAACGTAAATTATATGCATCAGTCTGCTATTAAAACCCGATTACATCAAATTGTTTGGGAAATAGATAATTATTTACATAGCAGGGATTATAATGGGCATTCTATAGTAATGCGATGGATATACTGGAAAACAGGTTTTAAAATTGTAAAAGAAAATTTTTTGTTAGGTGTTGGAACAGGAGATGTACAAAACGAATTTCAGAAAATGTATGAAAAAGAAAATTCTATTCTTAAGCCGGAGTTTCGTCTAAGAGCACACAATCAGTTCATCACTTTTGCTATAACCTTTGGAGTATTTGGAATACTGGTATTTATAGCAGCTTTGTTTTATCCTTTGTATAAATTGAAGTTATATAATCGTTTTATTTATTTAGGTTTTTTTGTGGTAGTGGTGGCATCTTTTATTACAGAAGATACCTTAGAATCACAGGCTGGAGTTACTTTTTATATTTTTATGCATAGCATATTATGCTGGCTTTATCCCGCAGAGCTAGACGATGATTTTTGAATGTGTAAGAGTTTTTTATATTTTAAAAAGGTTTCATAAGCCATCAATTTAGAAATAATAAATCCGTTTTTTCCGTCTAGGAAACCTCTTTTAATAAGGTATGCTTTAATGAATTTGGCAAGGGGTTTAAATAGTAGGTGTAGTAAACTGCTATTTTTTTGAAGCCCATGCATGGCTTTTGCCGAAATAGAACTAAAGTACTCTAATTGCTTGTAATGTTCCTCTATGGTGTAATACGAGTAATGTAAAATATTTCCTTTAAGATGTTTTATGTTAGCGTTTTCATTTAATTCGTAACGGTCGTGTGGATTAATTCCTTGCCATCTGCCTTTTCGGCTGTCCCACAACCTTAATTTTGTATCAGGATACCAGCCACAGTGTTTAATCCACTGTCCGCAATAGTTGGTTAGG
This sequence comes from Flavobacteriales bacterium, assembly GCA_013359255.1. GTDB lineage: Bacteria > Bacteroidota > Bacteroidia > Flavobacteriales_E > Vicingaceae > BCD5. Next base: position 43,291 of record JABWCF010000003.1, on the reverse strand, counting down.
CGATTCATCTTGTAACCATCAAATTCCCAATGGTTTTTTATTGAAGCAATTTCTTGTTTCAGTGTATCGTCTAGAGCTTCATCAGCATCAAGAGAAAGGATGAAGGGGAATTGGGCTTGTGTAATGGCCCAGTTTTTTTGTTCTATATGCCCGTTAAATGCATGTTCTATAAATCGGGCTCCGTGTTGTAGGCATATTTCTTTTGTTTTATCGGTAGAGAAAGAATCGACTACCACAATGTCATCAGCAATATCTTTTACCGAAAGAAGGCAACGCGCAATGTTTTTTTCTTCGTTGAACGTAATGATTACTACCGAGAGTTCAATTTTCATTTAACATTAGTTTGTGTAGTTGGCAAGTCGGTTCTTAATTTCTTCAATGTTTTTAAATTTTTTATCTTGTCTTAATTGAATGGCAGATTGGGTAAAATAATGGTGGGCTTCTAAAAATTTAATTTGAATTTCGTCCCATTGTTTATCGTTTTGAATTTTGTTTCGTTCCAACAATTCAAGTTTTAAGTTATCGGCTATGGAATGAAAATCGTCTCTTCCGAGGTAATCTAAATCGGCATCACAAATAATTTGTTCGAGGTGGTTTTGGGGTTGTTGTGGTACTTTGGTGGCTAAAATAAGTTGTTGTACAATTTCTATTTGTTCTTGTGTATAACCGAACTGGTGTAGTGCGTCTTTGGCCATATCGGCACCAATAGCTTCGTTTGTTTCGTATTGCTGCACAAAACCAGAATCATGATAAAGTGCGGCTGTTTTGAGTAAGAATAACTCTTCGCCTACTACTCCCTCCATGAGTGCAATGCGTTCAATGGCCTGGCAGACGTCTTTTGTATGGGATATACTGTGATAATGAAGATTGGTGGGCAGTTTTTCTTCTAGCATTTTTAGAATAAATTTTTCGGCTTTTTTATAATTTATGCTACTGTAAAGAATAAGATTTACGTACTTCCAGAAGTTTTCGTTTGGCTCTATACCTTCTCCGCTAACAGAAAGTTCTGGCTTTATTGAGTTTACAAAGTACATATCAATAAAACCTTTGTTTTTAGCCTTTACTTTTCCTCGATACTCGCACACAAAAAAATCTTTTATGTGTTCGTAGGTGGCCCCCGATATATTTACTTTATCTTCTTCGCCCGAAGATTCCATTCGGCTGGCAATATTTACGGTATCACCCCAAATATCGTAGGCAAATCTTTTTATACCTACAACACCAGCAATTAGTTCTCCGGTGTTAATACCAATGCGTAAACTCCAGGCATTTTCTCCTTTTATTTTTTTTATTTCTTGTATGTATCGTTGAATTTCGAGGCCGGCTAGCACAATGTCAATAGGATTGCTTTTATTTCTAATGGGTATTCCTCCAGCACACATGTAGGAATCGCCCATGGTTTTAATTTTCTCTATATTGTATTTTTGAATGATTTCGTCAAACTTTATGAAATAACTATCTAGTTCAGTAAGCAATTCTTTGGGGCGAAATTTTTCGGCCAATTTTGTAAACCCTTTAAAATCGGTAAACATTACCGAAACGGTACGGTAGTTACGGGCACTTGCTTTTCCTTTTGATTTTAATTCTTCAACGGTATCTTCTGGTAATATATTTAGTAGAAGTTTTTCTACTTTATTTTTTTCTACTTCTAGTAATGTTTTTTGCTCTTCTATTTTTTCTTTTTGCTTTATTATTTCGGCTGTACGTTGTTGCACTTGCCATTCTAATTCAAGTTTTTGTGCCTCAATGGCATTTAAGCGAACTTTGTATATTACATAAATGGTTAAAAGAATAATGCAAATACCTGTAATTCTAAACCACCATGTTTTCCAAATGGGAGGGGTAACAATAATTTTTAGCTGAGCGGTTTCTTTGCTCCATATTCCATCGCTGTTGCAGGCTCTTACCATAAAAATATATTCGCCAGGATCAAGGTTAGTGAAATTGGCTTTTCGTTCAGTCCCTGCGTTTATCCAATTTTCGTCAAACCCCTCTAATTTGTATTGGTAGTTGTTTTTTTCGGAATAGGAGTAGTGCAAGCCGGCATATTCAATACTAATTACATTTTGCTTGTAATTTAGGTTAATTTGAGCTTCTTTGAGAAAAGAGCCGTTTATGATTTTATGATTTTCAGTGATAGGGTTATTAAAAAGATAAAATCCGGTAATATTAATTTTAGGGGGTATTAAATTTTTTTGTATTTCAGAAGGGTAAAAAGAGTTGAGGCCGTTGATGCCTCCAAAAAAGAATTCGCCATCGTTTGATGCAAAGTAAGCCCCAACATTAAATTCGTTGCTTTGCAAACCATCGTTTTGTTCGAAATTCAGGAAGTGTTTGCTGTTTTTATCATAGCGGCAAATGCCTCTGTTGGTACTCAGCCACAGTTGTTGCTCCTTATCTTCTAATACTCCATATACCACGTTATTGGCCAGTCCGTCTTTTTGGGTAATGCTTTCAAACTTTTCAGTGGTTGGATTGAATTTATTTAAACCGCCCCCGAATGTGCCTATCCATAAAATATCTTGTTTGTCGATATGAATAGATAAAACGGTGTTATTTGAAATAGAGCTTGGATTTTCGAACTGATGAGTGAATGCTTTAAACTGAACCTTGGAGTAATCTGCATTTTGAACGATGGCTTTGCATAAGCCTCCATTATCTATTCCCAACCATAAGTTCCCTTTTTTATCTTCTGTAATAGTACGTATGGTGTTGCCGCTTAGCCCTAATCCAGTATTTTCTAATTGCTGATATAAAAAATGTTGGTTTCTTGCCGGATTAATGAGAATTAAACCATCTTTTGTGCCAATCCACAAAAAATGATTACGGTCTTCGTAAATGGAGTAAACTCTGTGGGTAAGCTCTGTAAATTTTTGGGTTAGATGAAATGGAATTATTTTTTCTTGTTGTTCATCGAAAAAATATAAACCTATGTCAGTACCTGTCCATAAAATGTTTTTACTATCGCGGTAAATGCTGTAAATTCCTTTTTTCGCCTGAAGGTTTTTATTGGTTAGAGGGATTTTATGGTTGGTTATTTTTTTAGTAAGGGTGTTTATTTTATCCAGCCCTTCATCTGTACCAACATAAATGATGTTTTTATCTTTAAATACGGACCATATCAGATTGTTGCTTAAACTATTTTCGTTATCGGTCCTTTTCTGATAGAGATTAAAAAATTGTTTATTGATATCGAATTTATTTATTCCAACTTCTGTACCTATCCACACACTGCCTGTAAAATCTTTGTAAAAAGAAAGAATAACATTATTGCTTATGGTATGCAATAGAGTGTTGTTGTGTTTAAAAGAGATCGTGTTTTTATATTTCAGATTATACTTAAATACTCCTGCTCCGTTTGTGCCTATCCAAAGGTTTCCGTTATGGTCGTTGAATAATGACTTTATAGTGCTTTCCGAAGAATTCGGATTTAATTTCAATTCGTTGAAATGTTCAATTTTATTTAGGTTTTCGTAGTAAATATCCAACCCGCTGTTGGTGCCAATCCAAAAAGTATTTTTTTCGGTTTCGGTTACGCACCACACATGGTTATTTCTAAGCACATTGTTATTGGTATTTGCAAAGAGATGAATTACTTCTTGAGAAGTGGGGTTGTAGCAGTATATTCCGTTTCCTTCGGTAGCAATCCAAATTCTGTTTTTAGAATCTTCGAATAACGAGCGTATTTTTAAGTTTTTTCCGGTAAGAGGCGAGAGAATTATTTCTGTAAATTTTTTTTCTGTGTAATTAAATTGAAGCAATCCTTTTTCGGTACCTATCCAGTATTGGTTTTTAGTTGTCTTTAATACGCTCCAAATATTGTTGTGGTTCAATCCTGAATTTTTATCTTCAAAAAAGTAAGTAAATCTATTGGTAAATGGGTTGTATAAGTTAAGTCCTCGCTCTGTTCCTATAAGCAAAAAAGAATCGTGTGTGGCTGTAATAGAATGAATAAAATTGTTTGAGAGAGATTGTTTGTTTGCTAAGTCGTGCTGAAAAATTTTAAAGGAATACCCATCGTATTGGTTTAAACCGTCTTGTGTTCCAAACCACAGAAATCCAAAGGGGTCTTGCGTTATACAGTTTACAGAGCTTTGCGATAACCCATCGTTTAAGGCAAGTTTCTTAAAGTGGATGGTAGAGTGGTTTTGTGTAAAATAGGCTGGAGAAAGGAAAAATAAGAAAACAAATATGCCGAAGCGAAAGAAAGCTTCGGCATATTTAAAGTACATCTTTTTATTGCAGGGCAATAACTTTAAATTCGGTTCTTCTGTTTTTGCCATGTTCTTCTTCAGTGCATTCTATTCCGTTACTGCATTTGTTCATCAGGCGAGTTTCTCCGTAGCCTTTTCCAAAAATTCTTTTCTTTTCAATTCCTTTCGAAATTATATATTCGGCAGCGGCATCAGCCCTTTTTTGTGATAATTTAAGGTTATAATCATCAGAGGCTCTAGAGTCGGTGTGCGAACTAAGTTCAACGGCAATATGTTTATTTTTTTTCAAGATGGTTACCAGTTTATCTAGTTCTTTTGCCGCAGCGGGGTTTATATCGGCTTTATCGTAATCGTAATAAATATTTGATATGATAAAGTTTTCGTTTACTTTAATTCTAATCACCACATCTTCTTCATTAAGGAGTGTAATGCTTTTTTTATCGGGGTCTAACCTAACGTAAACGTAATCTTTTCCTTTTTTAGAAGTAGATTCTAAAATTTCTCCATTTTCGGTAAGCATCACAATTTTTAAACTGCCATCTTCCTCTTCGGTTCTAAAAAAGTATTTTGCATCGGGCGACAATTTAGGGAAATAAAATTTGCCGTCTTTGTCAGTTCTTGTGGTGGCTACAATTTTTCCGTCATCATCTACAACGTATAATTCCATTTGCTTGTTAAAATCTCCGGGCAGTTGTTGGTAAACTTGTCCGTAAAGACCTATGGTAAATAAACTCTCATCTTTTTCCTGAAGAATAGGCATTTGAGCATATCTATCGGCAGGTAGTGCTTGAAATGTAAATACTCCGCTTTTTATTTTGTTTGCGAGTAATACTTTTTCTCCGTTTTTATTAGTCAGGTACACTTTACCATTGGTAAGCACTCCTTCGTCTTTAGTGTCCACCAACACCATGTATTTTTGGTCGGCATTTAGTTTATCGAAAGTAAATTTTCCGGAATTATCAGTTTTAGTAACCTGAAGTACATTATCGTTTTCGTCTAATAATTTTACTGTCATTCCACTTATGGGTAGTTGCTGATATTCCAGCAATCCCTGCATACTTGTTTTTTCAACAGTTTTTATGCCCAAAAAGTTAAAACGATAAATATCATCGCCCCCTAATCCTCCACTTCTGTCGGAAGAAAAGAAACCATTTTTATCGTCAATCCAGCAAATTCCAAAATCATCAGTATTTGAGTTTAATGGAGTGCGAAAGTTTACTGATGATTCAAAATTGTCATTTAGTTTTGACACAAATATATCAAGGCCTCCATAACCGGGTAAACCGTTCGAAGAAAAATAAAGTTCTCCGTTTCTGAAAGAAGGAAATACTTCATCTTGTGAGGAGTTTACACCATTGCCTAAATTTTGAGGTTTTGTCCACTGATTGTTTTCCCAACGGCACATATAAATATCCATTCCTCCCAGTCCTCCGGGCATATCTGAAGCAAAAAATAATAGTTTTCCATCTTCTGAAATGGCGGGATGTGCTGTATTATATTCGTTGCTGTTGTACGGAAAAGGATATGATTTTGTCCAGGACTTGCCGGTATTGTTTGCGTAATAAATTTTTATTTTGTTTTCTTTATTTCCTTTTAATTCTCTTGCCGAACGGCTGAAATAAAGCACATTGCTTGCTTTAGAAAAACTTGCTGGTCCATCATGATAAGGCGATTTGAGTGATGAGGCAAATCTTTTGGGTTTAGAAAAAGAACGAAAATCATTATCGTTGGCCTTGGCAGAAAAAAGTGTCAAATAAGGTTTATTGTTTGCTCCGTTTTGGTTCTCGTTTACGTAATCTTCTTCCCTTTCTGTTGTAAAAACAACGTAATTATTTATAACCGTTGGTGAGAAATCTGCTAATTCGGAATTTAAATCATCTTGTCTAGATACTGTAAACCATGCCGGTTCGCTTTCCCATGTTTTTACATCGTTGATGGATTGTAACAGCAATTTACCTAACAGTGAGGAGGGTTTTTTTTGTACATATAAATCAAACTGTTCTTTTGCTTCTGCAAATTTTTTATTGTTTTTTAATGCCTGACCGTACAATAAATGTTGCTCTGCATCTGCATTGGGCAGTGTTACTGCTTTTGCATAATATTCTTCAGCTTTTGCATAATCTTTTAAAATGCGGTAACAACTGGCAAGTTTTGAAATGGCTTCGTAGTTTGTACTTTCTTTTTTTACAATCTTTTCAAATACTTTGGCGGCATCTGTATATCTGCCTTGGGTATAAAGAGTGTTGGCACGACTCATTTGAGCCGAAGCAGAAAGGTTAAAAGAGAATAAACCTAACAGAAAAAAGAGAAGTATAATTTGTGTTCTGTTCATTTAATCTTTTTAAAAATAGCGTGGTGATGTTACTTTTGATTTAAATACATTAAAGTCGTATCCAATAAATATTTCATGCGAACCACTATTAGTGTTAGCCAATCCATTCGTATTTAAATCGTATGCATAGCCTAGTCTAAACTGCGGAGTAATGTTGTATTCAAGCATAAGTCCTGGTCCGTATTTAGAACGGAAAAATACACCAGCCCATAATTTATTGTGAAAAAGAAAGCAGAGGTTTAAGTCGCCAATTCCTTCCATTTTTCCTGCTCCACGCAAAATAAATGAGGGTTTAAAAACGATACTTTCGCTTATACGAAAGGCTTTTCCCATAATAAAAGTGCCGTGCCTAAAGAGACGTGCAACCCCACCAGAATCGTTGGTGGCAGAAGAGTCGGAAAAATATAATTCCGGTGCATTCAAGTGTTGAATTTCAAATCCGGCATAAAAGGAATTGGTGTTATAATATATTCCAAAATCAAAATTTGGAACCGTTAACGAATTTACTCCGTAAGCAGGAATATTGTCGCTTGTATTTTTATATTCTATTTTATCCCACTTAATTTGGTGGTTTTGAACTCCTGCTTTTAAGCCAAAGGCAAGTTTCCCTGCTCCTAATTTTATTCTATAGGCATAAGATGCAGCTGCACTAATGGTAGAATGAGGACCTACCACATCATTCATTAGTATTAAACCTAAGCCCATGTTTTTGTTTTTCATAGGTGAGTGTAGTGCTAATGTTTGAGTGCTTGGGGCTCCGTCAAAGCCCACCCATTGACTTCTGTGCAACATTACTAAACTCAATGCTTCTCTGCTTCCTGTGTAACCGGCATTCACACCAAGAGGGTTAAACATATACTGCGAATAGTGGGGGTCTTGTTGTGCTATCATAGAGTTGCTTTGTAAGGCTACAAGGCAGCACAAAATGAATTTTATTTTCAATTTATTTTTCAATATACTTTTTTTAACGTGTTAATTCTACCCAACCTTTGTAAATAATATCTTGCACCTTAGCTACATAAAAATACGTGCCATCGGGTAAGGGTATATCTTTGCGGTATTCCCTGCCTATCCACTTAACTGTGTTATTATCGTAGTTTTCCCCCGTCCATACCAAATCACCCCAGCGGTTAAATACGTTGATGCTGTTGGGCTGAAAAACTTCTATATTTTCTATATGCCAATAATCGTTGCCTCCATCTTTGTTTGGAGTAAAGCCCGAGTAAAATTTAAGTACACAAGGGTCTTCGCTTTCTAAGCCAATGGTAATGGTATCGCGAATAGTATCAAGTGGAGCCGATAAACAAACAAAATTGGCAATGTAAGTGCCGGCAGGCAAATTGGTTCTTATACGAGACGTATCGCCATCACTCCAAAAGAAATTTTGTAGCACAGAAAGAGTACAATTAGGTACACTAATAATTCTTATTAGTCCATCTTTTGAATCTTTGCAGGTGGCATTTTGTTTTTCGTACACAATGCTATCGGGCGAAGTAAATTTTTCGGGTTGCTGAAAACCTTGTGTAAGAATATTGCTGCCTGTTGTTTCTGTGGTAATAACAACTTCTCCTATGGTATAGGAAATATCAATAGAACCTATTGCTTCGGCTTTGCCGGCAGTACCAAAAACCTGACGCTCGATGCTGGTTTGAGAAAAAGAAACTTTAACCCCAACAACGGTTAAAAAAAGAAAAAATATATAATAAGTTTTAAAACTCATTGTTTGTATATAATAAATGAAAAACCATTATCTATAAAAGTAGAAGATGCATCTCTTATATATATGTAAATGCCCCCACCACTCGATCCCAAACCTGCAAAACGTGGATTAGAATTAAAAGTAGTAATGCTAACAGAACAATTTGTTTGTGTTAATGCATGACCTGTAACAATGATTTGATACTGACCAAGGCCTGCATAATTAACAATAAAGTTTCCTGTTCCAGATTGTATGACTCCTGTAGAGCTAACGGCCCCATATGCTATAGGAATAAGATTAGCTAATCCAGTGGCAGAATGATTAAGTTCCTCAGAAACAGTTCCTGTAATTTTTACGGATCCGCTAACATCTAATTTCTCAGTGGGGGCATTAAGGCTACCAATACCAATGTTTCCTCCATTTGGGTTTAATAGAATAGGTTGATTGGTTGCCATATTACTGCTGTTATGGGCTTGAAGCCAAGCCCCAGTATACATATCATCAACAATTCCCATATCTAATACGATGGGCGATCCGCCAACAGAATAGCGAGATATGCCTGCGGCAATGGTTCCTGAGCTTGGTGGAGTAACTTCCGAAGCAGCATTTATATGTAAATTTAAAACAGGGGATGTTGTTCCAATTCCCAAGTTGTTCTGAATAAACACATTTCCCCCATCAAAATACCCCGCCCAGTTGATAGTTCCACCCACGGCACTGCTTCGCAATGCATAGTTTGTTCCTGTTCCGGTTGCTGTTCCATAAAGTCCGGTTTTTGTTCCACTGTTACCCCCAGCACTTCCATACACTGCATAGTTATCGATTGTACTATTGGCAACATAGAAATAACCCCCATAATTAGAGCCTGCTCCAGAGCTATTGTTGTAGCTATTTATCCCATATTTCGGTGATGCAGAATTTAAGGTGGTCTGAATATCAGTACTTGTATTTTCTGTTGTATTAATAATTTGTAGCTTGGCGCCAGGTATTGAAGTGCCAATTCCAACATTTCCGGCATTAATGTAGGAAAAAGTGCTTGGATCAGCATCGAGATTAATGGCAGGATTTCCATTATTATTAAGAAGCATACGACCACGAGTAGCATACCCAAAAATTCTTGCTGCTACGTTTCCATTATCTGATTCTTTAACCGTTAATGAAAAGCCGTCTATCGGAGAACGAACCACTAAGGGGTCTCCTGCACCATCTCCTAAAATATTGGTATTTCCGTTTACATCTAATTTTTGAGATGGAATACCGGTTCCAATTCCTACCTTTCCATTTCCATCAATGGTTACATAATCAGTTAAAGCACCACCTGTTCCATCAGCACCGCCTTTAATATGAAATCCGGTGTTATCTGAATAAACTTCCCAATCGAACATGTTCAAACCAGATCTTTCTAATCTAAATATGGGGGAAGTGGCATGAGATAATGTAAATTGTTGAAGAGGATTAATTGTTCCTATTCCAACATTTCCAGTAGACAATATTCTCATTCTTTCAGTATTCGAAGTTTTGAAAATGATAGGTTGTGCATCTGTAGTTCCAAGGAAGTGAGAAGCAGGAATGATATTTGCATTTCCTAAAATAGACCAAACATTTGCATTCGTTGCATCGGTGGCATTTGCCGGAGCGGGTCCTGTTGGTCCGGTTAAACCGGTAGTTCCAGCAACACCTGTAGTGCCTGTAGCTCCGGTAAGTCCTGTGGTACCGGTAGTTCCTTTAGCTCCTGTAACACCCTGAAGACCTTGTAATCCTGTAGTTCCTGTTGGTCCTGTAATACCGGCAATTCCTGTTGTTCCGGTAGTTCCTGTAACACCAGGAATTCCTTGTAATCCAGTAGTCCCTGTAAGGCCTGTTGGTCCTGTAATACCGGCAGTTCCTGTTATTCCGGTAGTTCCTGTAACACCTTTTGCACCACTAGGACCGGGAACTCCTTGTGGTCCGGTAGGGCCTTGCACTCCTCCGTTCCCTGAATTATCGGCATAAAAAGCGTAGGGAACCGATAATAGTTGTAAAAGGGAAGAAGCTTGTCCATCTATTTCAAATTTTATAAAATGTGCTTGGGTACCCCAAGCTAAAGATTTTACTTGAGAATTGCTGTTTGGAAATCTATTGCCTCCGGTTCCAATAACCAGTGTAAATAATCCAAACTGGTTGGTTGTAACATTGTGTTCTTCGCTGTAAAAGGTGGTTAATCCTGTGGCATTAGTAATAAAAATTTTAACATTCAGGTTTTGATTAGCCAACGGTTCGCCCGCTAAATCTCTTGCAACCGCCTGATAATTGATGCCATTGGGGCTACCTTGTGCAAATAAGCCAAAAAAAACAAACAGTAAGAATGATAGAGTGATGATATGTTTTTTTTTCATTTTTTACGAATTAATACTAAAGTCTCACAAATGTAGAGTTTTTTATATAGTTAATATCATTTTTTAAGCTTACTTCAATCATTTTGCATAGTAAGAAATTTTTTATGTCAATTTTATTTTGGGCCTACAACTATAAAGGTAAATATTGCATCCTGTGGACTTCCCCCGGTAGTAAAACAATCAACTTGAATTGATGCAGCACTAAAACCTTGTACTCTGCAAATTATTCCTGAAGAAACTGGAGATGCCACAGGTGTTGCAGTTCCGCCAAAAGGAACAGTAAAGTTTATTTGGTATGATCCTGTACTTAATTTGGTTACTGTAAAACCGGCACCACTACTAATAGTTCCATTGCCTTGTATGTGTCCTCGCAGAATCCGTAAATTTTCCGAATCGCCTGTTGCATAAAATTGAGCCGTACTGCCCAGTCGTATATTTCCTACCACAGCTAATTTTTCAGTTGGGATATTTGTTCCAATCCCTACATTTCCACTATTTAAAATCTTTACAATATTTGTTCCTGCCGCATTGTTAAAATCGAAACCTCCGGTGGCATACATTTGAAATGGAGTAAAAGTTGAACCACTCTTTTTTACAATTAAAAAATCATTTCCATTAACTCCGGCAGCCCATTCAGTAGCATGTTGCATAGAAATAAATGAAGACCACAATCCGTTGCCTGAAATGTGTAATCTACTTGCCGGAGAATTAGTTCCTATACCAATATCACCAGCAGATGTAATATACATTTTTTCTGAGTTATTTGTCCAAAAGGTCATCATATTACTGGCATTATTATATTGTATCAGTCCTTTGTTATATAGAGCAGGAGTTCCAAAAGCTAAGTACATATTTGCATTATTTGGGGCAAGCATGCTAATAGAATGGTCTGTATTGTGTTCAACTTGTAGGCGTTGGGAAGGAGCATTTGTTCCAATTCCCACATTTCCATTTTGGTCAAAAACCATGCGGGGAACAGTGCCATCTGCTATGGCAAAATTTTCTGAAGCACCAAAGGCACCATCGTTTCGGGAACCTATTATCCATTCATTTTGAGGTGTGGTGAAAACTGTTTGTACTCCTGCACCAGAGTTAGAAGATGTTTGTATTTTTAAACTTTCATAACTTGTTCCTAGTAAATGTAATCGGGTGTCTGGGTTTGTAGTTCCAATGCCAACATTTCCAGCAGCAGTAATAATCATCCTATCTAGGCTATTAGTTCTGAAATAAAAATCATGGTTTGTCAATGTACCAACGTAACCACCTACTTGGCCACCACCAAAAAATGCAGTAGCCCCACCATTTCTTATAGATCTTACCTGTGCATTAATATCTGAAACTCCTTGCAATTCTAGTTTTGCTGTAGGAATAGGTGTACCTATTCCAATTTCCCCTGTACTTAGTAATCTCATTCTCTCTGTATTCAAAGTTCTGAAAATGATAGGTTGTCCGTCTGTGGTGCCTAAGAAGTGTGAAGCGGGAAAGGTGTTAGCATTTCCTAAAATGGACCAAACATTGGAGCTAGTGGCTTCTGTGGAATTTGTCGGAGCAGGTCCTGTTGGTCCTGTTAAACCCGTAGTTCCTGTAACTCCCGTTGTACCAGTTGTGCCTTTAACTCCAACAGGACCTTGAGGTCCCTGAAGTCCTTGGATTCCTTGAGGGCCAATAGGCCCCTGAGGCCCTGGAATTCCTGAAGAATCGGCATAAAAGGCATAGGGTACAGAAAGCAATTGTAATAGAGAAGTAGATTGTCCGTCAATTTCGAATTTAATATGATGTGAATTAATCCCCCATTTCAAATCCTTTATTTTTGAGTTAGAGTTAGGGAATCTGTTTATTCCATTACCAATAATAATATTAAACAAACCGAACTGATTGGTAGGGACATTTGTGTGTTCTTCGGAATAGTACGTGGTAAGGCCTGTAGCGTTAGTAATAAAAATCTTTATAGTTCCAATGGTTTGATTTGCCAACGGTTCGCCCGCTAAATCTCTGGCAACAGCTTGGTAGTTTATGCCATTAGGGCTGCCTTGTGAGTATACTTGAATTAAAGAAAAAAATGAAACAGTTAATAGTGCAATAATTTTTTTCATTTTAGGGTAATTTTTAGGGTACGAATGTATGCAATACAATTGAATTTATTTTTAAAATTAACGTGTTAATTCAACCCAACCTTTGTATTTTTTTGTGCCAATATCTACTATGTAATAATAGGTGCCGGTAGGCAGAATATTTCCTTCGTTGTTTTTTCCTTTCCAAACATTTAGTTGGTTATCGTAGTTTTTTACAGCATATACATTTGTTCCCCACCGGTTAAAAATTTTCACATTGTTATCGGGGTATAGGCGTATTCCATCTATAAGCCAAGTGTCGTTTTTACCATCTATGTTTGGTGTAAAACCTGAATAAATTTTTAAATCACATTCAGGTTTGGTTACTACAGTTATAAGAACAGAATCTATCCCATTGCAACCATCATTGCTTTTGGCATAAGCATAATACATTATGGTATTTTCTGGCGAGGCAATGGTGTTAAATGCTGTACTATCGGAAAGCCCTTTCCCCGGTTGCCAAAGTATTTCAGAAGCACTACCTTTTGCTTCAAGCAATGCAGTGTGTCCGAAGCAGATGGTTTGGTTTTCTCCGGCATCTATGTTCCCTCCATTTTTAATGGTTACGGTTAATGTGGTAGGATTACTGTAACACCCCGTAATCGGATCGTAAGAAACTACGTAAATGGTAACTTGTCCAGTATTTGTAAATGAGGGAATATAGAATAAACCTGTTGCAACGATGTTTAAGTTTTGATCTAACCAAACAACGGTAGTGCCCGGAGGGTTATTAAATGCAAAAATGGTATCAGCAAAGGTATTAATGCAATATTCTAAAGTATTTTTAGAAAGTGTAGGAGTAGAGGGTGGAGGTTGAATTGTAATTTTGAAGGAGGCTGTATCTCCACATTTATTGGCATTGCTCTCTGTGTTGTATGTTATAAAATAGGTATTAGGTGTAGATGAAGAGAAGATTATTTCTCCGGTTGAAGAATTTAAGTTTAATCCGTTAGGACTTGATGTAAAAGAGCCCCCTGAAGGAGAAAACGTGGGTGTAGCAGCAGCACTATTGGTGCAAAAAACGGTATTGGAATAGGAAAGGATGGCATTGTCTTTTGGTTTATCAAAAATAATAATCTCTTTTTCCGCAACGCATCCATTTTTGTCTTTTACTCTAACATTATAAACTCCTCCAGGCATGTTTGCTGCTGTATTAGAGGGGTTATAGGCAAGAAAATACGAGGGAAAAAGAGGCAAGCTTTCCCATTCGTATAAATAAGGAGCCCTATTTAATAGTTGAGGGTATAATGGTAATGCAGAAGCTTCGTTTTTTTCTTCTCCTACGCAGCCAAAAACATTTTGTAATGCCAATATGCTATCATTTTCTAATACTTCGAAGGAGAGTGTATTGGTGCAAGCAATGGCATCTATAAATAAAGTATATTTATTGGCACAGAGATTCTGAAACAGACAGCTTTGCCCAAATTGAGGTGAGCCAATCATATTGTTGTTGGCATCTTTGAGTGTAAAAGTGGCATTGTTGCCTATTTGGGTTAGCTGAACTTTTGCATCGCATAAACCTTTGCAAGAAGTTTTGGTAACATTAAGTTGTTGGGGAGCTCCGCAACAATTACGAACAGCAAAAAACGAAAGTTTGTTTCCTTCTGCCGGGCAGAAATTATTATTTGGAAAATTAGAACCCGTTTCAGCATCATTGTGCCAAGTGGCAAATACATTTAAGTTATTATTAGTTTGGTTGCAGGTATTATCGGCTTTGGTTTTTATTTTAAAACAAAAAATCCAAATGGAGGTATTATTTCCTTGATCGCCTATGTTATCGGAAGGGTCTCCATTCTTGGAAAAGTATGGTTCGAAAAAATAGCCTTTGTGGTTAGTTCCATGTATGGTAATCGAGGGATAAAAATCCCATGCCCCTGTACCACTTACAGAATACGGAAGGGTAAGATTGGAAAAGGTGTTCATATCCCACCCGTTTCCAAAGTTTAAAGATAGGCCATGCAGTTGGTTTGGGCTAGCAGGGTTGTACCCCACAACAGAAATACAGAACTGAACTTCTGTATCGGGTGGGTAATTGCCCATGCCGCTTCCTGGCTTAACATCCATTGAAGTGTGTAAAATACATGAGGTGCAAAAATCGTATGAGGATAGACTGATTTGAAAATTACCTTTGTCGTTTATATCTTTCCCTGCTACTTGAATGTAATATTTTGTAAGCGGAATGAGGCCAAAAATGGTATCACTTAAGTTGCTCGTTGTCCCTATTTTGCATTGAATGGGTACTAAAGAATTACAGTTTCCGTTGTATTGGTATATGGTGTATCGGGCTTGTCCTAAATAGGGACCAAACATTCCTTGTGTTAAGTTTAAAATCAAATTTTTTTGAGTAGGAATCACTCTGAACCAAACATCGGCAACGGGGGTGGTAAAAGTGCCGCCCTTGCAGCCGGTAAATTGTGTACCAACATTTTCCCAATTTGCGGTAAGATTATCAAATGAATAACCAGTAGTTTGCATGGGATTATTACAGCCAAAAGGGATAACGGGCAAAGTTGTATCGGCATTACAAGGCGTGTCGTTAATATTGCAGTAAAGGCTGTTGGAATATATTAGTGTAAAGAAAAGTGCAAACAGAAATTTGAAAGAGGATTGTTTCATAACTGATTATGCTTTAATATATAACAAAGCATAAAGTTATAAAAATTTATGAAATACGCAAACCAATTACAAGAATATCATCAACTTGTTCGAGTTTATCTTTCCAGTTTTCGATATAGTTATTAAGGTGAGCTTGCTGTTCGTATGTATTTAGGGCTGCATTTTCGATAAGCACCTGCCTAAATTTTTTGTACATGAGTTTTTTTCCTTTTGCTCCCCCAAATTGGTCGGCATACCCATCGGAAAAGATGTAAACCATATCTTCTTTCTGAACCTCTATCACGTGATTGGTAAATTCTTTTGTTTCCTCTTCATTGTACGAGCCTATGGCTTGTTTGTTAGGTTTTGTTTCTAATATTTGGCCATTTCGTACGATGTACAACGCATTATTTGCTCCCGCATATTCGATGTAATTTTTGCCTTTTTCTATGGCACAAATGGCCATATCCATTCCATCGCGGGTATTTCCTTCTTTTTGGTGCAAAGATTTTGTAATACCTTTATTCAATGCATTTAGTATGTTTGCCGGTGTACTATTTGTAGGGTCGTTAAATGCAGTTTGTATATTGTTGTACGCTACTATGCTCATAAAAGCACCTGGCACACCATGTCCGGTGCAGTCAACAGCTGAATAATAAACTTTTCCATTTTTTTCGTCCATCCAGTAAAAGTCTCCGCTCACAATGTCTTTTGGTTTATATAAAATAAAGCAGTTGGGAAGTAATTTTTTTACTGTGGTAGGAGGTGGAAGAATTGCTTCTTGCAGGCGTTTTGCATAGCGAATACTGTCTGTAACTTGTGTGTAAAGTTCTCCTATGCGTTTGCTTTGTTGTTCCAGTTCCTCTTTTTGTTTTACAACTTCTGCGGTTCTTTCTTTTACTTTATTTTCTAGTTCCCTTTCGTTCACTTCTAAGTCATCACGCATTTTTATAAGGGCATGTCCTAAATCATCGGCTTCACTAAGGGGTTGATATTCCCACTCGAAATTGCCGGAACCTACTTGTTCTGCAAAGTCCTTGGTGCGTTTTAAACCTTCTACCAAGGTGTCCATTGCTTCTACCATTTCGCCAATTTCATCGTTTCTGGGTTTTAGTTTTTGAGAAGGGAAAATACCCTTACTTAAACCCAGCAAAATGTTTTTAAGAGAATAAACGGGTTTTACAATGGTTCGAGTAGTAAAAATGGCGATTAAGATACCTCCAATGACAAGCCCTATACCGAGGTAGCGAACCAAAAATTGTAACAAATCGAAAGAAGATATCATTTCTTCGGTAACCTTGTTTGATTTTAGTTTTTGGCGTTTTATTAGATCATCGAGTTGAAAAATGATTTCATCGGTTTTTTCGTAAATTCTTCCTCCTTCTCCAATTTCAAATTCTGCTAAAAATTTATTTTCGGAATCGTTGTAACTTTCGAAAGAGTTGAGGAGAGATTTGATTTCATTATGGTAGTTCCAGAGATCTTCGAAATCAGAAAATACCGAGGTAATCATAAACTGTTCGTCTTTGGTCCAGTGTTCAGAAAGTTCGAACAATCTTTTTTTTATTCTGGGAAAATCTTGAAAAGTAAGGTTGTTTAGCCTAAGTTTATCGGGGTTATCGTCTGTTGAACTAGGAGAGTATACCCATGTGTAAATAAGTAGTTTTGAACGGTATCCTAAAAGTTTTAACTCTTCGAGTGCTGCAACAGAAGGGTTATAAATATCATTTATTTGATCGTTTATTTGTTTACTTTGGTTTAGTGTGGTGTTTGTAACCATAAATACGCCCACGGTAAGAATAATAAGAGCACCAAAGCCTAAGCCAATTTTTTTACCAATAGTAAACCTAAAACTCATTATAGTTATTCGTTTGCTTCGAGCATTTTAAGTTCTTTTCTAAACTGCTCCGATTTCTCGTTGTCGTTTAAACTGAGGTAAATATACGATAATCCTACAATTGTTTCTTTTCTTTTTGGTTCTAATTCGTAGGCTTTTTTCATGTAGGGCAGTGCTTTCAGAAAAAGTTCTATAGAATAATCGAGCGATTTGTTTAGTTTTTCCAAGTCCTCATCATAATCGAGGGTGTTGATTATATCTACCGCTTCGTTGTAGTAAATGATTCCAACATTGTATAACGCAGAGACGTTATTATTGTCAAGTTCAAGTACTTTTCCAAAATAGAGCTCGGCATATTTGCCACTTTTTTTATCGGCAAATTTTGAAGAATCGTATTTTAAATGATATGCAGAACCTAGTTGGTAGTAGAAGGAGATATCGCGCTCTGTGTTATTGAAATTTGGTTCGGATATTTTTTTAAGTTCTTTGTAACGAGCATAATTTGTAATGGCTTTGTTGATAATATTGGTGTCGATATTTACGTTGAATGTGGCTTGATTTAATATGGTTCCGGCAATGTTGTAATATTGAATGGCAAGGTAGTTTATTCCCAAAATATTATTATTTCTTTCGGGGTGGTTATTGTCCATTTCTAGTGCTTTCAGATAGGCATTAGAAGCTGTTTCAAGGTTAGTTGAGTTAATATTTCCTACATCGTTGGCCTTATAAAGTTCTTTGTAAACATAACCATAGTAAAACCAGGTGGTGGCTTTTTGGTTATATAAATCTAACTGAATGGCTTTATCTACAAGTTCTTTTGCACTTTCCAGTTCGTTGTTTTGAAGGTGCATTAAAGCTTGTTGGACAATATCCTGCCCCTTTAGCTGTGTTCCGGCTAAAAGAGTAAAGAGTAATATGTATGTCCATTTACGCATAATCTATTATGTATTAGTTAACCACAATGGCTAACGATTCTAAACTGCTGTTTACTTTTAAATTGTATTTTTCTACGTTTGTTTTACTTAGTTCAAATTTTTGTTTATTGGTTTGTACAATAAAATTGATGGCAGCCCCTTCTTTGGTTAAACCTTCTTTTTCAGTAATGATGAGGGTACTGTTCTTTTTTACTTGTTTAATGGCGTTATTTAGTTCGTCCGAACGATCCGGAGGGATAATTAAAATATGGCAATTTGATATAGCTTTCGAATCATTGAATTTAACTAATTCAATATCTTGGTTGGCTACTTTCTTAGTTTTAGCCATATTTTCAAGTTCTTTATAGAGAGAACTTTCTCCAAGTACACCTACTATAAAATTACCTTGTCGGTAGTTTTTTGGCCACTCAATGTACTTGGTAAAGTTGTAAATAAAAACAGACTTAATTTTTGCATTGGTGTCGTATCCTGGTCCTTGCGGAGGAGTTGCAGAAACGAGGGTAAGAAAGGATATTATGTAAATAATTCTTTTCACGAGGTTTTTCCAATTCAAAAAGTAGGCCAAAGTTAATAAACAATTAAAAAACAAGCGTAGTAAAAGAGGTGGTTTTCACTATTTCTTTTTTCCTTTTCCGTCTTGCCTTCCACCACCACTCGATTTTTTAGAACCTCCTGCAAAAGCTTCTTTATTTCCTTGTTTGATTGTTTTATGGTATCTTCTTTTTGTGGCAAAAGTAGCAGTGGCATCATTATTTCTTTTCGAGGAGCCGGGGCGTCCGGAATTTATTCTGGGTCCTTTTTTTGATTTTCGTTTAAAGGCATCTTCATAGTCTACCACACTAGGTTTAGTGGCTCGATTCGAAGCGGTAGTTTTTCTGCGTTGGGCATTTGCCACAGAAACTAAAACAAACGAAAACAAAAAAAATAAAAGTACTCTTCTCAAGAAATTAGCCTTTTAATAATAAGTGGTAAAAATATTAAAATTTAGCCTGTTAAAAAATGCAGATTATAAAATATATAAAATATTTTATAGTAAGGTATAAATCAGGTTGTTTTGGGGCTCGGAACCGGGGTGTTTGCCAAGGCTTGAATATCTCGGTCGAACAAGTATAGGCCGCCTTTATCATTTCCAATTAATTTTAGCTTATCCATAATGGTTCTTGCGAGGGCTTCTTCTTCAATTTGTTCGGCCACATACCATTGCATAAAATGGTGGGTTGTATAATCTTTATCTTCCAAACAGGCTCCTACCACCTTGTTTATTTCGTTGGTTACGTTTATCTCGTGTTTTAATAAACTCTCAAAAATATGAGAGAGAGATTGGAAAGAGGTGGGAGGTTGTTGAATAGAGGGTATTACTGCTTTTCCTCCACGTTCGTTAACATAATGAACTAGTTTAAGCATATGCATTCTTTCTTCGTCAGAATGGCGATACAAAAAAGAGGCAGCACCGTTTAGTCCGTTGTGTTCGGCCCATGATGCCATAGCTAAGTAAAACTGAGAAGAATCTGCTTCTAGTTTAATTTGATGGTTTAATGCTTTTTCAATTTTTTTCGATAACATATTTTTCAGTTTTTGTGTTTCAGTATAACGAAACAAAGATACTTGGTTTTAGTTTATCAGAAGTTTAAATCCTTTTCCGTGTATATTAATTATTTCTACTTGAGGGTCGGTCTTAAGGTATTTACGAAGTTTTGCAATGTACACATCCATACTACGGGCATTGAAATAACTGTCGTCTTCCCATATTTTTTTCAGGGCAAAGGTTCGGTCCAGAATACCGTTTTGAGAGAGGCAAAGCAGATGGAGCAATTCGTTTTCTTTCGAAGTTAATTTTTGTTCGCTTTGAGATGTTTTTAAGAGTTGTTTATTGTAGTCGAAATGAAATTTTCCTATTTCGAAAAGGGTTTGTTCTAGTTCTTTTGTTTGGTTTTGTGTACGTTTCAGCAGGGCCTTAATACGGTATAAGAGTTCTTCCATGCTAAATGGTTTGGTAAGGTAATCATCAGCTCCGGATTTAAAGCCTTCCAACGTGTCTTCTTTTAAAGATTTCGCAGTTAAAAATAGAATAGGTATTTCTTCGTTATGCTTTCTAATTTCTTTTGCAAGGGTAAAACCATCTTTCAGGGGCATCATTACATCGAAGATGCATAGATTAAAGTTGTTTTTAAAAAAGGCATCAAAGGCTTCTTGCCCATTTCGGGTAAGTGTGGTAGAATATCCTTTTAAAGAGAGGTATTCCGAAAGAAGTGTGCCAAGGTTTTGGTCATCTTCGGCTAGTAGTATTTTTGATTTCGTTTCGTTTTCCATGTTTATTAGAGTTTAGTGGGTAATACAATTTCAAAGCAGCTTCCTTTGTTTACTTCGCTTTTAACTGTTATTTGTCCTTTATGTTTTTCTACAATGGCTTTTACGTAGTTCAAGCCTAATCCAAATCCTTTTACGTTGTGAATATTTCCGGTGGGAACTCGGTAAAATTTGTCAAATATTTTTTTTTGGTGCTCTTTGCTAATGCCTATGCCGTTGTCTTTAACGGCAATTTTTATATAATTGTTATGAGCAGATGTTTCTACTACTATTTCGGGTGTTTTAATGGTGTATTTTATAGCATTATCAATTAAATTAAAGAATAAGTTTGTTATATGTACTTTGTCAGCATAAACCTTAGTGTTTTCTGCTAAAAAGCGTTTTTCTATTTTGCCTCCTTTAACTTGAACTTGCAAGGATAGGCTATTTATAATTTCTAATAGAACTTCATGTATGTCAAGTGTTTCACGATGCAATTTAAAATCAGGTTTATCCCATAGAGCGCTTTTTAGTACATTTTCTACCATCATGGCTAGGCGTTTATTCTCGTCTTTTATCATATTAAGGTAGTTTGTTCTAAAAGAACTATTATTGCTAATTTCAGGGTCGGAGAGAGCTTCGGCAGCCAATGATATAGTGGAGATAGGGGTTTTTAATTCGTGTGTCATGTTATTTATAAAATCATTTTTAATAATGCTTAGTTTTTTTTGTTTCAATATGGTAAGTATGGTGTAGGTAAACGAAGCAATGACAAACAACATAATTATTACAGAAGAGGTAAGAATAAGCCCCATTGATTTTAAGAGATAGCTTTTTTGTTTTGGAAAATAAATACTCAAAAAATGGGGTTTTTCTATAATGTCCGATGGGTACAATTTCATATTGTACGATAGGGTTTGAAATTTTTCGAGTTGGTTTTTATGCAATTCAAACAAAGGGTTGCCGTAATAGTCGAACACATTGTAATCGTGTGGAGTATTTATGCCAGCCAATAATAGTTCGTTTTTTAGAAGAGAGTCTAATAAATCTTTGTTAAGCCTTTCTTTTATGGGTTTAATGTTTTCGGGTTCGTACATTTTTTCCACTAAATCGCTGATAAGATTGCTTCTTTTTTCTTTTTGCAGCAGATACACACTGTCGTTGATAGTAGCGGTAATACTATTGTGGTTGTATGCATTTAGGTTTAGTTTAAAGTCGTAACTGTTTTTTCCTATTTTGCTGTTGCCTTCAATGCTTTGTGAAATTATTTTTTTTGACGAGTCAAGTGTTTTTCCTTCTACCACTTTTATTTCCATGTCTTCATCACGAAATGTTTTTATGGTATCGTAGAATAGCGTATTGCCAATAATGGGATTGTTCATTGCATTCATTTTCTCCCATTGCTCGTTAGAAACAGACTGGATATGCTGCATGGTTTCTATTTTTTCTAACTTGTTAGAAACCTGAAAAAGAACAAATGTTACTTTTCTATAAAACTCATCTTCGCGAAGTGTAATGGCATTTTTAATCCAGTATAATTGTATAAACACCAACCCAAGAAGTGCCGCTGAAATGATGACAATTAAAATGCTGATGTAGTTTTTTTTCATTATTATACAAAGGTAGTTGTGTCGGTTTTAAATGGTAGGCAACTTAACTTTTTTTAACACTTATTGTATTTCTGTTAACAGGTAATACTGCAATTTAAAAGGATATTTGTGGTGTAATTAGATTAGGTTTAGTTACACATTGTTTTTTCATGTTTTCTCACTTTCTGTGAGAATTGTTTTGTGCAAAGGAGATACTTATTAAAAGTATCTCCTTTTTTATGTTGTTTGAATTTAGTAAAATAAGCCACACAAGTTTTATTATTAATTTTATCGAAATTACTTTTATTTATGCAGCAAATTAAAAATTATATTAATGGGCAGTTGCTCGATTCGGTAAGTGGTAAGAAACTAGAAAATTGCAATCCGGCTACTGGAGAAGTATATTCGTTTTTGCCCGATTCCAATGAAAAAGATGTGGAAATAGCTGTGCAATCTGCTCTGCAAGCCTTCCCCGCGTGGTCGGTGGCTGGCATAGAAAAGCGGTCGAATATTCTATTGAAAATAGCTGATTTAATCGAACAAAATTTAGAAAAATTTGCATTAGCCGAAACAAACGATAACGGAAAGCCTCTTTGGCTTTCAAGAAAAGTAGATATACCAAGAGCTTCAAGCAACTTCAGATTTTATGCAACAGCCATTCTTCACCATTCAACCGAAACGCATTATTTAGAGAATAATGCATTAAACTATACATTACGTTCGCCCATTGGTGTAGCAGGATGCATTTCTCCATGGAATTTACCCTTGTATTTATTTACATGGAAAATAGCTCCGGCTTTAGCTACCGGCAATTGCGTAGTTGCCAAACCCTCTGAAATTACTCCTATGACAGCCTTTTTGCTTTCTGAAATATGCATAGAGGCAGGCTTACCTGCAGGAGTACTAAACATTGTGCATGGATTAGGTCATAAAGTAGGAGCAGCCATAAGTGGGCATCCGCAAATACCGGTAATTTCTTTTACCGGAGGCACCTCTACCGGAGCTCAAATAGCATCGGTAGCAGCTCCAATGTTTAAAAAAATGTCGTTAGAATTGGGCGGTAAAAATCCGAATATCCTTTTTTCCGATTGCAATTTTGAAGCAGCTTTAAATACTACCGTTCAATCCTCTTTTGCTAATCAGGGGCAAATTTGTTTATGTGGTTCTAGAATATTTGTTGAAAGACCACTTTATGAAAAATTCAAAAACGCGTTTGTACAAAAGGTTTCCGAGATGCAGGTAGGCGACCCTTTGTTAGAAGAAAGTAAGTTGGCAGCAGTAGTATCCAAGCAACACATGGAAAAAGTATTATCGTATATTGAATTAGCAAAGCAAGAAGGGGGTAATGTTTTGTGTGGAGGTCGGCAGGCTTCTGTTGCTGGCCGATGTGAAAAGGGTTGGTTTATTAAACCCACTGTAATAGAAGGATTGCCCTTTAACTGCCGTACGAATCAAGAAGAAATTTTTGGACCTGTGGTTACCATTATGCCTTTTGATACAGAAGAGGAGGTGCTCATGTATGCTAATTCCACCAAGTATGGATTAGCTGCTACATTGTGGACAAACAATCTTACCCGAGCACACCGCATGGCCGAAAAATTACACTCCGGCATAGTATGGATTAATTGCTGGTTATTACGCGATTTGAGAACTCCATTTGGCGGAGTTAAAAACTCGGGAGTGGGAAGAGAGGGGGGCTTCGAAGCCTTAGAGTTTTTTACAGAACCCAAAAATGTTTGCATTAAGTTATAAAAAAAAGGGCGGTATTTTCCGCCCTTTTTTTTATAACCTAGTGTGAGTTAATTTACCTGTAGTTTTATTGTTTTTGAACTCTCCGAATTTTCAATAATAATAAAATAGATGCCGCTTTTTAGTTGCTCTGTGTCTATGGTAAAAGTATTATTTCCGGCATTTAATGTTCCGTTAAATACGGTAGTTACATTTTGCCCGAGCATATTTTTTAAAAGAATACGTGCCATACTGCTTTTAAAAGAATAAAAGAATAATTGAGTGTGTTGGTTCGCAGGATTCGGAAACAAAGAGATGTTATTAAACGCACTATTCTCTGCTATCGAAGCTCCCGCATTAAGAGGGTACATACAGTAAGCCATATTGCTTTGTGTGCTATTTAATGTAGAATTGATAATACGAAGTATAGGGTATTTGCTGGTACCTGGTTCATAAAACGAATAAATGGTAGAAGAAATATTAACTGGTCCGAAGCCAGGAATATTGGCTGAAGCATTTTCTGCGGTAACAACTCTTAGTACATTGCTTAAGGTTACAGAAAATGGAAGCATTAGTGTTCCATGTCCATCTCCTTGCACATTCACAGAGCCGCTAATAGCGGCTGTTAATGGGGTTCCTAATACGGTATAGTGCAAGGTTCCGGAATAATTATCATTAAAACTGGTATTGTAGGTAAATGGAAACTGCATTATTTTTTCGTCATTGATATCCCATTCAATAACTGAAGAACCCGTGTATGGATTTACAAATACATACCCTTTGTTTATCATTTCATTGCTATTGGCAGTGTAATAGGTAATATTTTTCCCTGCTGAAGTATCGGCAAATTGAGAATTTCCGAAATAAACAGGCCCTTGTGGGGTTAAGGCCGGGTTTACAATATAAATGGTTTCTGTGGGCACTGCATATCCTTTTAAGGTGGAAAAATCCCATGTGATATTAGCTCCGCTGCCTCCCGGATTAGCTAAGGAATCGGCCACATAGTAGGTGTATGTTTCGCCAATAGAGGGTGCCATATTAGCATTGGTAAGTGTAGGTTGTGCCTGTAAACTTATGCTAGCAATAAATCCTAAAAGAAGTAAGAATTTGTTCATATAGATGTATTTTAAAGTGTACGAAAAGAGGAACGAAGATACTAAAAGTATTCTTCTTTTAAAAATTCTTCGTAGGGCATAAGGTTAGCGATAGCCTGAAGTTGCATGTACTTGTTGTGAAAGGCGGCATCTGACTTTACTTTTTTGAGCTGATTGATTCTGTATCTGTCAAAATTTTTTAATGCCAAACGATGTTGGGGAGTAATTTCAATATTATTGAATTCCATGTCTCGCAAATCGTTAATAGTGGTAATTCCAAGTAGCGATTTGCTCGAACTTTTTCTTAAAATATCATTTAGATACTTATCGTTTGTATTAAATCCGGATGTCAAAATTTTTAATATATTATCGGCAAAGTTAATTTATTTCCTTTGTACGTTAATTTTAGCGAATGGTTTTATGTTAACAAATTGCTGTTTATTAATGACGATAAAAAGAGCCCTTCAGTTGCTTTATTAAAGCACAATGAGTAGTTGCCAAAAAAGCCCAATCAAAAAACCTACGTACACTTGTTTAGGGTTATGAGCTTTTAATAATATTCTTGAAGCACCAACAAAACCCGATATAATAATGGCTAAGAGAATGAATAGGAGCATATCGGTTTGAAGCTTATGACTGATGCAGATAAGAGTTCCACACAAACCACCCATGCCAATCATATGTGCACTTAATTTCCAAAACAAGTTTATAATTAGTGCGGTAAATACCGATACGGCAGCACCTATCATAAATAAAAATACTAAGGACGGTACATACACATCTTTGAGTAAGTAGAGGGTTAGCAGATAAAATATTATTGTTCCGATATAAGGTAATGTTCTTTCTTTTTGGTTTTCCATTTTAATACTCGTAATCATTCCTTTCCAAAGCAAAAATGAACTAATTACCACAGGCATTAAAATGGTGTTGAGTATTATTAGCAAATAAATTGCATTTTTAAGTTCCGGGTGTATAGTGTAGTTTAGATAGGTGTTGGAATGAAATATAAATGCAATACCAATGAGGGGAATAAAAATGGGGTGAAATAGTACAGAAAAGAGTTTTGCCAGTCCTCCGATAAATATTCTAATCATAATTCCTTTCTCATTCTGGCTACAGGTATATCAAGTTGTTCGCGGTATTTGGCAACGGTTCTACGGGCTATATTATAGCCTTTTTGTTTTAGCACTTTGGCTAAATGGTCGTCTGTAAGTGGTTTTTTCTTGCTTTCTTTTCCAATTTCTTCCTGTAGTATTTTTTTCACTTCTCGGGTAGAAACTTCTTCACCGCTATCGGTAGAAAGAGATTCGGAGAAGAACGATTTTAAAAGAAAGGTGCCGTAGGGTGTTTGAACGTATTTACTGTTTACTACCCTCGATACGGTAGAAATATCCAATCCTACGATGTCTGCAATATCTTTTAGAATCATAGGTTTTAACTTGGTTTCATCTCCTTCTAAAAAATATTCTTTTTGGTATGAGGCAATGGCTTCCATGGTGTAAAGCAGGGTGTTTTGGCGTTGCTGTATGGCATCGATAAACCACTTGGCGGCATCTAGTTTTTGTTTCACAAACATTACGGCATCGCGTTGCGATTTCGATTTTTCTTTCGAGCGGCTATAATCTTCCAGCATATTCGCATATGTTCTGCTAATTTTCAATTCTGGAGCATTACGCGAATTCATGGAAATGACGATTTCGTCTTCTTCTATTGTTAGCAAATAATCGGGTACAATTTGCATAGCACTTTTGCTTACTTCGCCAATGGAATTGCCGGGTTTAGGGTTTAGCTTTAGTATTTCGGCAATGGCATCTTTCAGTTCGCTTGCACTGGCATTGAAATACTTGGAAATTTTATCGAAGTGTTTTTTTGTAAATTCTTCAAATTTTTCTTGCAGAATTTCTCTTGCCAGAATTACAGAGGGCTTTTTATTGTCTTTACGTTTTATTTGTAAAAGCAGGCATTCTTGCAGGTTTCGGGCACCCACTCCTGGAGGGTCTAATTGCTGAATGATGGCAAGGGCATCTTGTAATTCGTTTAGGTTGGTGGTTATATTTTGTGTGAAAGCCAAGTCGTCAATAATGGCCGAAAGTTCTCTGCGTAAATATCCGGAATCATCTAAACTTCCGATTAAATGTTTGGCCACATTCATTTTGTTTTCGCCAAGTGGGGTAAGCCTAAGCTGTGCTTCTAACACTTCGTGAAAGGTAACTCCTCCGGTAACGGGCATTTGGTGGGTTTCTTCGTCTTTTCCTTTATTGTTTGCGTAAAGTTTATAGTCGGGAGTATCGTCATCGTTTGAATATTCGTAATAATCAAATTCTTTCTCGGCTTCCGAAACCTGTGAATCATCATCGTAATCATTACTGTCTATGCTATCTTGCACCGTATCATCTTCATCTTTTCCTTCATCGAGTGCAGGGTTTATTTCCAATTCTTCTTTTATGCGTTGCTCTAGAGCAACCGTGGGAAGTTGCAATAGTTTCATGAGTTGTATCTGTTGAGGAGACAACTTCTGCAGCATTTTCTGTTGTAGGGTTTGTTTTAGCATATTCTAAAATTAAGGCTTCGTTTTAATTAAACCAAAATTATTCCAAAATTAAAATTCGGCACTTTTAGGAAAACGAGGAAAAGGTATTACGTCTCGTATGTTGGTCATTCCTGTAACAAAAAGCACCAATCGTTCAAAACCTAATCCAAAACCTGCGTGGGGGGCAGAACCAAATCTGCGGGTATCTAAATACCAGTACATTTCTTCGGCAGGTATGTTCATGGTTTTCATTTTGTTTTCTAAAATGTCTAATCGTTCTTCACGTTGCGAACCTCCAATAATTTCACCAATTCCGGGAAATAAAATATCCATGGCTCTTACGGTTTTATTATCATCATTCAGCCGCATGTAAAAAGCTTTTATTTCTTTTGGGTAATCGGTAAGAATAACTGGTTTTTTAAAGTGTTTTTCTACCAAAAAGCGTTCGTGTTCCGATTGTAAATCTACTCCCCACTCGTTTATGAAATATTGAAATTTTTTCTTTTTGTTGGGCGTACTGTTTTTTAGTATCTCAATAGCTTCGGTGTACGTAATGCGTTCAAATTTATTATCGGTGCAGAAATGTAGTTTTTGCAACAAATCCAGTTCGGCACGGTCTTGTTGGGGCTTAGTTTTTTCTTCTTCTAAAAAGCGATTGTTTAAAAATTCCAAATCGTCTTTACAATTATCCAGTACGTGCCGCATTACGTATTTTAGTAAATCTTCTGCCAAATCCATATCATCGTTTAAATTGGCAAAAGCTACTTCCGGTTCAATCATCCAAAATTCGGCAAGGTGGCGGGTGGTGTTTGAGTTTTCTGCCCTAAAAGTGGGACCAAAGGTGTACACTTCGCCCAATGCCATTGCTCCTAATTCGGCTTCCAGTTGCCCGGAAACGGTGAGGTGGGTTTCCTTTCCAAAAAAATCTTCTTTAAAATCAACTTTTCCTGTTTCGTTTCGTGGCGGATTAGCTATGCTTAGTGATGTAACATGAAACATTTCGCCTGCTCCTTCGGCATCGGAGGCGGTAATAATTGGAGTGTTGAGATACACAAATCCTCTTTTATTAAAAAAATCATGAATAGCAAATGCCAAGGCATGCCGTATTCTGAAAATGGCAGAGAATGTATTTGTTCTAAAACGCAGATGTGCATTTTCTCGTAGGTATTCTAAACTAGGTCTGTTTTTTAATTGCAAAGGGTATTGTTCCGGGTCGCAATCGCCCAGTATTTCCAATGTTTCTGCTTGTAATTCCATTGTTTGCCCTTTGCCTAACGAAGGCACCAGTTTGCCGGTAATACTTAGAGCAGCTCCGGTGGAAATGCGTTTTAAGGTTTCTGAAGCAGTGTTTTCGAAGTTTATAACGGCTTGCAGGTTGTGTATGGTAGAGCCATCGTTTATGCTTATAAACTGGTTATTTCTAAAGGTACGCACCCAGCCTTTTACATTTATTTCTCGTCCATCAGGCTTTGATATGAGAAGGTCTTTAATTTTAGTTCTTTTTATGGTTTCCACGGATATTGTAATTTACTGCAAAAGAAGCAAGAATTAAGAAACTGAACAATATTTGAAAGATTAAAACAAAATGAATCTCTAAGTAATTGCAATCTCTCAGTAAACCATTTACATGATATTACTGTATATTCTTTTAACTAACTTTGCAAAGGAATGAACAAAAAAGTTTTTTTATTATTTGCAATTATACTTTCGCTTGACGAGCACCTATTTTCGCAGTGCTCTATATGCAAAGCAGTGATAGAGTCTAACGGACAAGCGGGAGGAGATATTGCAGAAGGTGTAAATAACGGCATCTTGTATTTAATGTTTATTCCCTATGTTTTGTTTGTGGTAATTGGTTACCTTATTTATAGAAATAACCAAAAAGCAAAAGAGATTAGCCACCCTTCCCCGAATAATGAACATTAGAGAACTTCTTCAACAAAAAATATTGGTGTTAGATGGTGCCATGGGCACCATGATTCAGCAACACAAACTCGGAGAAGCCGATTACCGTGGTGAGCGTTTTAAAAACTGGGAAAGCGATTTAAAAGGTAATAACGATTTATTGGTTTTAACTCAAGCCGAAATAATAAAAAATATTCATTTGCAGTATTTGCAAGCCGGTGCAAATATTATAGAAACCAACACCTTTAACGCACAGCGTATTTCATTAGCCGATTATAATATGCAAGAGTTGGCCTACGAAATAAATCTGGAAGCGGCTAAAATAGCTCGCCAAGCGGCAAACGAGTTTAAAACTTCCAACAACAGAGAAGATATTTTTGTTGCTGGAGCCATTGGTCCTACCAACCGTACCCTTTCGCTTTCGCCCGATGTAAACAACCCTGGTTATCGGGCTATAACATGGAATGAACTAGTTGACGCCTATAAAGAACAAGTAGCCGCTTTAATAGATGGCGGAGTGGATGTTCTGCTCGCAGAAACCATTTTCGATACCTTAAATGCCAAAGCAACATTGTTTGCTATTCAAACCGTATTTGAAGAAAAAGGAATAGAACTTCCTATTATGATTTCGGGTACCATTACCGATGCTAGCGGAAGAACACTTAGCGGACAAACGGTAGAAGCCTTTTTAAATTCCGTATCGCATGTAAATTTGTTAAGCATAGGTTTAAATTGTGCACTAGGGGCAAAAGAAATGCGCCCCTATTTAAAAGAACTTTCAGAAAAAGCCCCTTTTTTTATTAGTGCTTATCCAAATGCGGGTTTGCCAAACCAGTTTGGCGAGTACGATGAAACCCCACACCACATGGCTTGCCAAATACACGATTTTTTAGAAAGTGGTTTTGTAAATATGGTGGGCGGTTGCTGTGGCACCACACCCGAACACATTGCACATATTGCTCAAGAAGTAGGTAAAGCCATACCCCGAAAAATTCCGCTTATAAAACCATATCTTCGTTTAAGCGGATTGGAAGCGGTAACGCTTACACCAGAAAGCAATTTTATGAATATTGGAGAGCGCACCAATGTTACAGGTTCTAAAAAATTCGCACGACTTATTTTAGACAACAAGTACGATGAGGCTCTTTCGGTAGCCCGCGAGCAAGTGGAAGGTGGGGCACAGGTAATAGATATTTGCATGGACGAAGCCATGCTTGATGCCGAAGAGGCTATGTGTACTTTTTTGAACCTGATTGCTGCCGAACCCGATATTTCGCGTGTGCCTATAATGATAGACTCCTCTAAATTTAACGTAATTGAAAAAGGATTACAGTGCACACAAGGAAAAGGGATTGTAAATTCTATTTCTTTAAAAGAGAGCGAAAAAGAATTTATCCGTCAGGCTAACCTGATTAAGAAATACGGAGCAGCCGTAGTGGTAATGGCTTTCGATGAAAAAGGACAAGCCGATACTCTGCAGCGAAGAATAGATATTTGCCAAAGAGCATATCATATTTTAGTAAACCAATTGCAGTTTCCTCCCCAAGATATTATTTTCGACCCCAATATTTTTCCCGTTGCCACCGGCATGGAAGAACATCGTAGAAATGCCCTCGATTTTTTTGAAGCCACTAAATGGATAAAGCAGAACCTTCTGCTAGCTAAGGTAAGCGGAGGGGTGAGCAATGTTTCTTTTTCTTTTAGAGGAAACGACCCTATGCGAGAAGCCATTCATGCCGCTTTTCTATACCATGGCATACAGGCCGGAATGGATATGGGTATAGTAAATCCTTCACAGTTGCGTGTGTACGAAAATATTGATAAGGGGTTTTTGCAATTAATAGAAGATGTATTGTTTAATAAAAGCCATGATGCTACCGAAAAGTTAGTAAGTTATGCCGAGCAGGTAAAAGGAAAAAGCGTAGAAAAAAGCAAGAAAGACGAAGAGTGGAGAAGCACTACTTTACAAAACAGAATTACCCATTCGTTGGTAAACGGCATTACCGATTTTATTGAGGCTGACATGTGCGAAGCTCTAAAGGCTTTTGATGCTCCATTAAAAATTATAGAAGGGCCGCTAATGGCAGGCATGAACGTGGTAGGCGATTTGTTTGGCAGCGGAAAAATGTTTCTGCCCCAAGTGGTAAAAAGTGCCCGTGTAATGAAAAAAGCAGTGGCTTATTTGCAGCCTTTTATCGAGAGTTCCAATCAAAAAGGCATTAGCTCTAATGCGAAGAAAATCTTATTAGCTACCGTAAAAGGCGATGTGCATGATATTGGCAAAAACATAGTAGCGGTTGTGTTAGCTTGCAATAACTACGAAATAATAGATTTGGGTGTTATGGTGCCAACCGAAAAAATATTGGAAACTGCCAAAATAGAAAAGGTTGATGCCATTGGCTTAAGTGGGTTAATAACCCCTTCGCTTGATGAAATGGTAAATGTGGCTAAAGAGATGCAGAAACAACATTTTACTATTCCTCTTTTAATTGGAGGAGCTACCACTTCTAAAGTACATACAGCCGTAAAGATTGAACCTCATTACGCCAATGCTCAAACCGTGTATGTACTCGATGCTTCTCGTTCAGTGCCGGTGCTTGCCAATTTACTTGCAACCAACCATTCCGGTTTTGTAAATGAGGTAAAAACTGAATATGCACAGCTACGCAAACAACACGAAAATCGTACTGCCTTTAAAGAAAAAGTTTCGCTTGCCGATGCCAGAAAAAATAAATTTCCAATAAATTGGAATACACAAGAAATTGTGAAACCTCATTTTTTAGGAATAAAAACATTAAAACATTTCGATATTTCAATATTTCAGCATTTAATAGATTGGACACCTTTTTTTCAAACCTGGGAGTTAAAAGGTAGATACCCCAGCATATTGCAAGATGAACATGTGGGCAACGAAGCAACTAAATTGTTTAACGATGCCCAAAAAATGCTTCAGAAAATAATAAGTGAAAACTGGCTTACAGCCAATGCTGTAGCAGGAATTTTTCCGGCCAATACTGTAAACGATGACGATATAGAAATATATACCAACGAAAACAGAAACGAAACTCTTGCCATTAATCATAATCTTCGTCAGCAAACTAAAAAAGCAAGTGGGGCATATAATATGTGCCTGGCCGATTTTGTTGCAACCAAACAGAGTGGGCAAAAGGATTATATAGGTTGTTTTGTAGTAACCTGCGGAATCGGCATTGAAAAACACCTGAAAACATTTGAAGAGCAGCACGATGATTATAGCAGTATTATGCTAAAAGCTATTGCCGACAGGCTAGCCGAAGCTTTTGCCGAATACATGCATGCGTATGTGCGCAAGGAGTTATGGGCTTATGCTCCAAACGAAAATTTGAATACAGAAGAGTTAATAAAAGAAAATTACACAGGTATAAGACCTGCACCCGGATACCCGGCTTGCCCTGACCATACCGAAAAAATAAAAATATTTACTTTGTTAAATGCCGAAAAGAATTCAGGGGTAACATTAACCGAAAGTTTAGCCATGTATCCGGCAGCTTCGGTTAGTGGTTGGTATTTTGCCCATCCGCAGGCAAAATATTTCGGAGTAGGTAAAATAGAAAAAGATCAGGTAGAAGATTTGGCTAAAAGAAAAGCTGCATCTCTCCAAGACACCGAAAAATGGCTCACTTCGGCATTAAATTATTAAAGTATGCACACAAAGTTTTTAATCGTATTAATACTTTTTACGAATTCAGTTTTTGCACAACAACATTTTAGCGACTGTCATTCGGCCGTTGTTTTAATGGATTCAATTTACCAAACCGGGCATGTGTTAAATTTTGGAAATAAAAAAGAAATTTCAGGAAATCTTCTCCGTCATCCGTATCTATTTCCCGAAGAGGAGCAATCGGTTTGGTACAAAATACCTATTACCCAAAGCGGAGAATTTACCTTTGAGTTAATTCCCGATGATGCCAATGATGACTGGGATTTTTTAGTGTATGTTTCAGACAAAAATACCGATTGTAATTCCATTGTAGCACTTAAGCCTCATAGATCCAACATCTCTAGGGTTGATAAAAATAATGGAGGCAAAACGGGTTTGTCAAAAAATGCAAAAAGTCAATTTGTGCCATCGGGAGTAGGTAATGCCTATTCCGCTTCAATATTTGTAAAAGAAAATCAACAAATAATTCTTGTAACAAACAACTGGAGCAAATCCGGTAAGGGGCATACGCTAAAAATAAGTTTACCTATTGCCCAAAATAAAGTAATACGTACGGTTGAAAAAACAGAAAATAAATCAGAAAACAAAATGGAGTTGCCCGAAAAATTTGCCGAAATAGCGATACGTATTTTTATGCCCGATAAAAAAACACCCCTTATTGCCGAGATAAATTTAATGGGACTTGCCTCTAGAAAAGACACTTCTCTTTTTGCCAGTGAATACCGCCTCTCGGTTAAACCCTATGAGTCTTTTAATATAAATGCAAGTGCCAAAGGATATATGTTCGAAAGCCGTTCGGTTACTGCTGGTAAACAAGGAAGCAAAGAAATTGTGCAAATTGTATTGGCTCCGATTAAAGAGGGAGAGAAAGTAAATTTATCGAACATTCAGTTCTACGGAAATGAGGCCGTTTTATTGCCCACCTCAGAGCCCTCGTTACATGCCCTGCTGCATTTTATGAAAGAAAATGAAAATGCCATAATCGAAATTCAGGGGCATGTAAATGG
The DNA here is from genome assembly GCA_013359255.1 of Flavobacteriales bacterium. Taxonomy (GTDB): domain Bacteria; phylum Bacteroidota; class Bacteroidia; order Flavobacteriales_E; family Vicingaceae; genus BCD5. The sequence goes on along the minus strand of JABWCF010000003.1, from coordinate 9,354 downwards.
CCCTAATTCAAGCAATACAAACGAATTTAGAAAACTATCTGATAACAGGGCAGAGGCCGTGAAACAATTTTTAATCGAAAACGGAATTTTGGAAAAAAGATTAAAAGCCAACGGATACGGAAATTCTAAAATGCTTTATCCAAATCCCGTTACTCCAAGCCAACACGCAGCAAATCGTAGAGTAGAAATTGTTATTCTGAAGTTGAAGTAATTTCTATCTATATTACTTGCTCGGTATAGTAAAAGTAATGAAGAGAATAAAAATAATACAAAGCCTGCTGATAATTTTACTGTTGGGCTTGGGCAATAGGGTATATGTTCAAAAGTATAAGCAGGAATGTAAACGCAAATTAATACACGAACTTAAAACAGAAAAAAGCAATTATTACAAGAATACTTTTTTAATCTGCCCTTGGAAGAATTAAAACAACACACCAAAAATTATTTTGAGGGTAAGAAAAATATTAAATACCAAAACGAAACGCTAAACAAAGTTTGTTATCGTACTTACGATTATACTAATCCGTATACTACCTATACAAGCGATTTAATGGGTAATCTGCAAGCGGTTAGATCATCTTTACAAAAATTACATGTTATACTTTATCTGATTTTTTTTAGATGCGATGATAATACCTTTGCCTTAGAATCGGAAGTATATAGCGGAACTATTTTGGATAAGCAAACCAGTGTTAGAGAAACCTTTAAATTAAATGATTTGCTGTTTTATTTAAATAAAAGTATTTACGGTGCATAGAAACCACCCTATGCACTAGAAACTAAAATTAAGCAGTACAACGAATCAGGAAATAGAAACTGCCGAAAAATTAAAATCGAAAAATATCTTTAGGCTTTTTTACTCTTTCTTGGCTTCTTTCATTAGCTGATTAAAAACATCAACAATTTTTTGAGGTGGAAAAGTGCTAGGGTTCCCCCACGTTACCCTATAGGTGGTACCATTCGTTTTTAGTTCAATGTAGGAACTCATGTTGCCCGGTTTATTAAAATCTATACCCGTAATATCAGCCTCATCAAGCTGATTAAAAAAAGATTTTGTTTGTGTATCAGAGAAGTTTTTTTTCAAAATCCAGCGTTCCGTTTTGTTGTCAAGGTATTTTAATTCTCCGATTTCTAAAAGTTGAAACTCTTCATACATTCCTGTAAATCCACCCCCTTCCCCAAACTGTATTATTCTTTCCGCTTTTGCGGTAGTTGTAGAAGTAGCAACCGGTTTTGTTTTACAAGAAAAAAAAACAACCAAAATAAGAACTGATAAAAAAAAATTTTTAGACATAGTATGGAATTTTAAATGAGACTGCATCTACACAATAATTAAACCGCTAATGTAGTTATATATTTCAAACTTAAAAACCAATAGCCATGGAAGCCAAAAAAAATGCCTCACAAACCTTAGAAAATAAAAAGTTTTTATTTTTTCAGCTAGGTTTAATCCTTTCTTTAGGTCTTGTTTTACTAGCTTTTGAGTGGAAAAGCTCTTATACTATATTTAAATTTGAACCTAAAGAAACTCACATTACAGAAGACTTTGTAATACCCAATACCTTTTTTAATGAGACACAACCGGAAGCCCCCAAAGTGAATAAACAACACCTAGTACGCTCACTGCAATTTGTTCCGGTTGCCAACACTACGGTAATAAATACGGATAATACACTCAATCCAAATCCAATTACAAATAATACCACTATTGTTCCAATAGAAACAGAAAAAATAGATGAACCAGATGTGCCTGTTTTTCATGCCGAGCATTTTGCTCACACCAAAAACTGCAAGAATATTGAAGACGAAGAGCAACGTAAACTTTGCACATTTGATGAAATCAATAAAGTGCTGCAAAAAAACTTAAAGTATCCTTCCGACATGAAAAAAGCCGAAATTGAAGGCACTGTTTTTATACGTTTTGTGGTAAACAAATCAGGTGATATAGAAAACATAGAAGTACTAAGAACTCCGCATACACAATTAAGTAATGAAGCAATACGTGTTTTAAAGATGTTTCCGGAGTTTTTTCCGGCCAAGCAAAACGGAAGAGCCGTGAGTCAATACTACACCTTACCTGTGGTATTTAAATTAAAGGGATAAGCAGTTAATAAAATAGTAAAACAAATTAACAGCGGTTAACCCATTTTATTTTTCTATAAACAGCCGGTTCTTCCTCCATCTACCGGAATATTGATTCCGTTAATATAAGATGCGGCCGGAGAGGCCAAAAAAGCAATGGCAGCCGCTACTTCTTCGGGGGTAGCAATGCGTTTCATCGGAATTTCAGATTCCATTTCTCTCAATAATTCTTCCACAGATTTCCCTGTGCTTATTGCTTTGTTCTCTAATAAACTTAGCAAACGCTGAGTACGGGTGGCACCCGGTAGTACATTGTTTACTGTAATGTTGTATTGCCCCAATTCATTTGCTAATGTTTTAGCCCAACTAGCTACCGCACCTCTTATGGTATTCGAAACCCCTAATCCTTTTAGAGGAATTTTAACCGAAGTAGAAATAATATTTATAATTCGACCATAATTATTTTTTTTCATACTCGGAATTACAGCTTCTGCCAACAAATGATTGCAAATTAAATGACTGTTGAAGGCGTGAAGAAAATCATCGGTTCTAGCTTCAGAAGCTAAGCCCCCTTGTGGCCCCCCTGTGTTATTTACCAAAATATCTATTTGCGGATTTATTTCTAAATAATTTTCAACGGCAAGTTTTACCTCAGGAGGAAAAGAAAAATCGGCCGAAATAAAATAATGTTTCTGATTCTGTGTAGTACTGAGTAATTTGTGAACTTCTTTTAATTTTTCGGTATTTCGAGCAAGAAGTACAATATTAGCTCCCATTTCGGCCAGCATCATAGCAGTAGCTTTTCCTATACCCTGTGTACTTCCACAAACTAATGCTGTTTTCCCATTTAAGTTTATATTCATAAAATATCTGTATTTTCGGGGTGAACAAAGCGAAGTTAAACTTGTTTTTTTAAAAAACGATTTTATGGAAATAAAACCCCCTTTCAACTTGCATCAATGGATTGAAGAAAACCGACATTTACTAAAACCTCCTGTTGCCAATAAAAACCTGTATGTAGAAGCGGGCGATTTTATTGTAATGATTGTAGGTGGCCCTAATGCCCGTAAAGATTACCATTACAACGAATCGGAAGAACTATTTTACCAAATCGAGGGCGATGTAAATGTGCGTATTCAGGTAGATAATCAACCCGTTGATGTACCCATTAAACAAGGCGAATTGTTTCTGCTTCCACCAAAAATTCCACACTCACCTATGCGGGGCGAAAACACCGTAGGACTAGTTATTGAAAAAGTGCGAAAAGAAAACGATACCGATGGTTTGCTTTGGTTCTGCGAAAAATGCAATACGAAACTGCACGAATCGTATTTTAAACTGATTAATATCGAAAACGATTTCCTCTCGCGTTTTAAAGAGTTTTACTCTTCTAACGCTTTAAGAACATGTAAAAAATGCGGGCATACAATGGAAGCCGATGCAAGATTCGTATAGTATGAGCAAGTTTTTTACCATAGACATACATACACATATTTTGCCCGAAAAAATCCCCTTTTTCAACGAAAAATTCGGGTACGGAGGTTTTATTCACTTAGAACATCACAAACCCTGCTGTGCCCGTATGATGATGGATAACACGTTTTTCAGAGAAATACAATCGAATGCATGGGATCCGGAGGTGCGCACAAAAGAATGTAATTTACATCATGTAGATTTGCAGGTTTTATCTACGGTTCCGGTCATGTTTAATTACTGGGCTAAACCTCAACATACCTTAGAAATTGCTCAATTTTTAAACGACCATATAGCCGGAATAGTAAGCGATTTCTCTACTCGTTTTGCAGGCTTGGGTACCTTGCCCATGCAAGATGAAAAACTTGCCATACAAGAACTTCAACGATGTAAAAAAATAGGATTAAAAGGTATTCAAATAGGTTCACATGTTAACGATTGGAATTTGAATGACGAGCATCTCTTTCCTGTTTTTGAAGCGGCACAGGAGTTAGATATGTGCGTTTTTGTTCACCCTTGGGATATGATGGGTAAAGACAAAATGCAAAAATACTGGCTGCCTTGGTTAGTGGGTATGCCGGCCGAATCTTCTTTAGCTATTTGTTCTATGATTTTTGGAGGCGTATTTGAACGTTTGCCTAAATTAAGGGTCGCTTTTGCTCACGGAGGGGGTTCCTTCCCTTCTTCTATTGGCCGTATAGAGCATGGATTTCAAGTACGTCCTGATTTATGTGCAATTGATAACAACATAAACCCGAAAAATTATTTAGGAAAATTTTGGTTAGATAGTTTGGTGCATGATGAGAAAATGCTCGATTACATTGTAAATTTAGTAGGTGCCGACAAAGTAGCCTTAGGTTCTGATTACCCTTTCCCTTTAGGCGAATTAGAACCAGGTAAGCTGATTCACTGTATGCCCTACACCGATGATACTAAGAAAATGCTGCTTAGTGGAAGTGCCTTAAAATGGCTGAATATGGAAAAATATTAACGACCATTTTCTAAGCACCTCATTTTTTACTTAATCAAATTCACGTGCCCTGTGGCTTGCTTGCTCACATTGGCATCATCGGTGTAAAATACTTTCCAAACGTAAGTGCCCAATTGGCAAGGATTACCCTTGTATTTTCCATCCCAACCTTTTACCAACTCTGTACTTTCGAAAAGGAACTCACCCCAACGATTGAAGATAAACATTTTAAAATTTTTCAGATTGTAACCGTAGGCATAAAAAATATCATTTATACCATCTCCGTCTGGCGTAAAGGTATTGGGTATATAAAGATTTCCTTTTACAACCACTTTAACGGTATCTGAATTTTTGCATCCATTGGTATCGGTAATGGTAAAAACATATTCGGTAGTTACTTCAGGTCTTGCCCATGGTTTAAAGCAGTTGGTGCAACTTAAAAAGTAATCGGGGCTCCAATGCGGAAGTCCGTTTCCATACCCGTGTAATTGGTATTCATCGTAAAATTCGATAACCGTGTCGGCACCTGCCGAAACATACGGACGAGGTAGGGTATCAACCTTTACGGTTGCAATATCTTTACAACCCAACGCATTGCTTACTTCAACATTAAATACGGTGGGCAAGTAAATGGTAGCCGTTGGATTAGAAATAGAAGCATCGTTGAGGGGAGCAGCCGGTTTCCATTCGTAAAAATCTCCTCCTCCGGCATATAAGGTTGCCTGAGTGCCTATACAAATAGCCGTGTCGTTACAAACAATGGCATCAACAAATACAACGGTAATATGCAAGCTATCTAAATCTTGTCCGCAGGCATTTTTAGCAATTAAATAATAAGTAGTAGAAACAAGCGGAAATACTTGAGCCGTATCATTAAAAGCATTGATGATATTATAATTTGGATACCAATTATAACTTGAGCCACCTGATCCGTATACAGAGATGGTATCACCTCTGCAAATCGTAGTATCGTTTAACGCCAAGGCTTTTGGTAAAATAGTATCAACCGTAATGGTTACATCTTGTTGCCATTCGCAACCGTTGGCATCAGTAATGTGTATGGTATATTGCGTTGTATTAGTGGGAGTACATTGCGGATTGGCAATATTGGGGTTGCTCAAAAAGGTGGCAGGAACCCACTGGTAGTTTACTCCTCCGGATGTACTTAATTGAATACTTTGTCCTATACAAATGGCCGTATCAGCCATGGCTGATGTAGGGTCGGTAAACACCGAAATGGTAACTTCGGCAGTATCAAAACCGCAAAAATTTCCAACTATCACTTTATAAGTAGTGGTAGAATCTGGAGAGGCTTTTGGATTTGGAATATTTGCATTACTAAGCCCTGCCGATGGTATCCAAAGATAAGTATCGCCTCCCGATGAGGTAAGTTGAGTACTATCTCCGGGGCAAATACTAACGGGGGCACTTACTTCAGCTTCTGGAGGGCCCTCTACCTTTATGGTTGTATAAGCGGTGTCAGATAGCAAACAGGAGAGAGAATCCATGGCCACCAACATAATGGTATACACACCAGTATCATTGTAGGTGTGAGTGGGATTAGTGGCCGTAGAAGTATTGCCATCGCCAAAATCCCAAAAATATTGATTTCCTCCATTGCTGTTGTTCGTAAATGTAACCGTTCCGGGTGGGGCACAAATAACCGGTGGAACATTGTTCGATATGGCGGCATTTAGCTGAGCCATATCGAATTTTAAGGCAGCCAAATTGCAATTTGAACTGCTATTAGTGGTAGACCAAGCTCCGGGCGTAGAAGGGAAATTAGAATTGCCTCCACAACCGGCACACACGGCTTGATACACAATCCCTTTTTTATCAAATCGGCTGGTGCCACCATCAACATGCTCTTGTCCCGGGCCTCCAAAAAAGGTGGCATATAAAAGTTGACTGGCATTCGTGTCTAACACCATCAGGTAAAAGTCGCTTCCATCGGTAGTGGGTTTATATGAACCAACGGTAGTGGATAGTCCGTTCGTAGAACTTTGTGGAGGGCCTCCATTTAGCGAATTGATAGAGCCTCCCCAACCCGATACATAAATATGGTCGCAATCGTTTACTAAAAAGGCATTGAGCGAAATATCGAGTTTGCTTAATCCCGAACCAAAGGTGGTAGAAAATTTTGTGGCACTAAGATTCGCATTTAATTTGTGAATGTACTGACCGCTATTAGGGTTGCTGTAAACTCCGGGTGTAATGGGGTAAGTGCCTTCGGTTTGCCCTATTACATACACATCATCAAACATGTCTATTTGCACAAAATAATTTTGGTCGTACTGGGGTGTGCCCATGTAGGTAGAAGCCGTAAGGGCCGTTCCGGTGGGAGTTAAACGACATAAAAACCCATCGGTACTTCCTTGTAAATTTGTAAACAAGGCACCGGGTGTAGTGGGAAAATTATTGCTTAAAGTTCCACCCGAAACGTAAGGAATTCCGGCACTATTCAATTGAATACCGTATGCTGCATCGGCAGAATTTCCGCCAATGTAGGTGCTCCATGCCATTCCCGATAGGTCTTGATTTAGTTTAAATACAACGGCATCTTGAAGACCTCCTCCGTAGATTGTTTGAAAAGCTCCGGGCGTTACCGGAAAATTAACAGAATTGGTAGTAGAGGCTACGAATACGTTATTAGCCGCATCGCAAATAACTTCACCTCTAAACTGGTCTCCATAATTGTACCGTAAGCCGGGTGCGGTATTGTTTCCATCATTACCTGTTCCTCCCACAAAGGTAGAGCCTACTAAAGCGGTTCCCGAAATATTAAATTTTGTAACCACAATGTCTACTCCATTCGCATAATTTACTGAATAGAAACTGAAGGGAGTACCTCCGTTAAAAGTTTGGTCGTAAGCATTTCCTGTTGTTGGAAAATTTGGACTGCTGCTGGTACCTAAAACGACCAATTGATCTGCGTTATCTACCACTAAGCTATGTGGAGCTTCTGCACTATTTCCGCCAAGGTAGGTAGAGTAAAGCAGGGCATTTCCTGTACTGTTAAACTTAGAAATGGCAATATCGGTGCTTCCCAACGCAAAGGTAGTTTGAAAAGCTCCAACAGTGGTGGGGTATCCAAAGTTAAAACAGATGCCACCCGCATACAAGTTGCCTTGAGAATCGTAGGTGGCTGTAAAACCCCAATTATCTGCCGATGAGCCTGTATAGGTAGAAAAAATTAAAACAGGGTCTATAATCAGTTCGTAGTTTTTATCGTATCCTGCCGGAAATGAGAAAGAGAGCGTGTTTCCTTTCAATACGTAATTACAAGGGATTTGCCTCAGTTGTCCGTTTACTTTTTGAAAAGCAAAGGGCTTTTTTTCTATTACTTCATTAACTGAAGTTTTAATGTACAAGCTTCCGCGTTTAAGGAATAATTTATCGGTTCCGGAATAATTTAGTTTAATGTCTTTTGGATTAGATCCGGCATGTACTATAAGGTCGTACTTTATTTTACCTTTTGTAAAATACATTTTCATGTCTATGCCTTGGTACAACGATTGGCAGGTTAATTCTCCATATTGTTTAACTCTGCCCGCCCATTTTGCCGAATCGTTACCAATAAAGTAGTTTACATAATCGGGAGTTGTTTTGTTGGTTTTAAATGTAGCGTTGGGGTTGCTGTTTTCGAATTGTATTTTATAGGCGTGCATTCTTATCTGCATGTCCTTTTCGCTTGGGTTGGGGTAGTGGCCGTGGTGAATATCGTGTATTCGATGAATATCTTCTTCGTGAACAAAGGTGTAAGTGAGGGTTCCATTTTCTACAAAAAGTTTACCCGAAGGAATTTGAGCCATATAGTGAATTTTTTCATCCCACTGGCCCTTGTTTTCTTGAAATTTAAGGGGAGAATTTTCGTTTGCTTTAACAAACAGAGTAGTAAAGAGAAATATATGTATTAAAGTAATTTTCAAAATAAAATATAAAAACGTACTAAAGTAAGAAGTTTTGCAATACTCAGACGTTTTTTTTTAAGTTAGTTGCTTTAGAATTTTTAAACTTCTGCGGCATATTAGAAAAATTTTGTCTTGAAAATTTAAAATGTTAATAGAATGGATACTTTCTTACTTAATCTGTGTTTTACGCAGTATTTCTTCTCAAAATATATTTTAGAACCCGTTGTGCATTTGAAAGAAAATTTGTCAATTCGAGTGTTCCGCAGCATTGCGGAATATATCGAGAATACAAATGCTCAATAAAAAAAGTGTGTTCTCGATATTTTTCTTTCAGAAAAACTCGAACGGCCCCCTTTTTTTATTAAAAATTCTTCTAAATGCACAAGGGGTATTTTTTGAATAAATAAAACATGAGCCAACACCAAAAGCAATAATAATTGCAACATAATTCTTGTTCTCTGCTTTATTTTTCTCTATCTTTGTACCACATCTTTATAAAGTACTCATTATGAAATACTTACCCCTCCCATTTTCGGGACACTAAAAACCCTTGTGTTTGCAGTATTTATTAATGTTACCAGCATGCTCCATGCACAAAACAACAACTCTTGCCAAACAGCAGCCATTTTAAATCCGGTGTCGAAATGTAACAGCCCACAAACCTTTGTTTTTGGCAATGGGCAGACGGAGCAATGGTTTAGTTTTAATACAGGATGCAGTCAATTTTTCATATTGGAATATGCTATTCATTCTTCTTACTACAAATATTCCGTTGATTTATTTAGTGGAATAGTATTAGGTAAAACGTCCGATAAAAGGCAAATTGACATTGATGCTAAGAATTTACCTTTTGGATTATATACAATTAGACTCAGAACGGGAGATATAATTTACAATTCCAAATTACTTATCAGTAAC
>JABWCF010000014.1 GCA_013359255.1 Flavobacteriales bacterium | reverse complement strand
ATTCGTGCAGGTCGGAACTTACCCGACAAGGAATTTCGCTACCTTAGGACCGTTATAGTTACGGCCGCCGTTTACTGGGGCTTCAATTCAATGCTTCTCCTTGCGGATGACATCTCCTTTTAACCTTCCAGCACCGGGCAGGTGTCAGGCCATATACATCATCTTTCGATTTGGCATAGCCATGTGTTTTTGATAAACAGTCGCCTGGGCCTATTCTCTGCGGCCCCGTTTGCACGGGGCGTCCCTTATTCCGAAGTTACGGGACCAATTTGCCGAGTTCCTTAACCGTGAATCACTCGAGCACCTTAGGATATTCTCCTCAGCCACCTGTGTCGGTTTACGGTACGGGCGGCATACATCTGAAGCTTAGGGGTTTTTCTTGGAAGTTTGATTAGGAACATTATCCACTTAGCCGAAGCTTTGCGGTACTATCGAGTTTCAGCATCACTGGTGGATTTACCTGCCAATGATATACCTAAGCTCTTCAACGTACTATTCCGTCAGTACGCAGTTCTTTCACTACTCCGTCACCCCATCGCAATGTATGTCGGTATAGGAATATTAACCTATTGTCCATCGACTACCCCGTTTGGGTTTGCCTTAGGTCCCGACTAACCCTGATCCGATTAGCGTTGATCAGGAAACCTTGGCTTTGCGGTGAGCAGGTTTCTCGCCTGCTTTATCGTTACTTATCCCTACATTTTCTTTTCTAGCCGCTCCAGCATACCTTACGATACACCTTCAGTGCAGACTAGAATGCTCCCCTACCCCTTCTGCATTACTACAGAAAGCTACAGCTTCGGCAATACACTTTATGCCCGATTATTATCCACGCCCAATCGCTCGACTAGTGAGCTGTTACGCACTCTTTAAATGAATGGCTGCTTCCAAGCCAACATCCTAGCTGTCAAAGCAATCGGACCACGTTTAACCAACTTAGCGTATATTTAGGGGCCTTAGCTGATAGTCTGGGTTCTTTCCCTTTCGGACACGGACCTTAGCACCCATGCCCTCACTCCCGAGTATATGTCATAGCATTCGGAGTTCGTCAGGGTTTGGTAGGCGGTGAAGCCCCCTAGCCCAATCGGTAGCTCTACCTCTATGACACTAAACCTCGAGGCTGCACCTAAATGCATTTCGGGGAGTACGAGCTATCTCCCAGTTTGATTAGCCTTTCACCCCTACCCTCAGCTCATCCAAAAACTTTTCAACGTTAACTGGTTCGGTCCTCCACTCCGTGTTACCGGAGCTTCAACCTGGCCAAGGGTAGATCACAAGGTTTCGCGTCTGCCCCCACTGACTATGCGCCCTATTCAGACTCGCTTTCGCTTCGGCTCCGGACCTAAAGTCCTTAACCTTGCCAGTGAGGAGCAACTCGTAGGGTCATTATGCAAAAGGCACGCAGTTACCCCGAAGGGCTCCTACAGTTTGTAAGCGTATGGTTTCAGGTTCTATTTCACTCCCCTGTTTGGGGTACTTTTCACCTTTCCTTCACAGTACTAGTTCGCTATCGGTCTCTCAGGAGTATTTAGCCTTACCGGATGGTTCCGGCAGATTCAGACAGGATTTCACATGTCCCGCCTTACTCAGGATACTGCTAGGTAGTATTAATATTTCACGTACAGGGCTATCACCTTCTATGGCTTACCTTTCCAGGTAATTCTGTTATAAAAACACATTCCACGTTGCAGTCCTACAACCCCCTAAAGGCCTAGACCATTAGGGTTTGGGCTATTCCCCGTTCGCTCGCCGCTACTAAGGGAATCACTATTGTTTTCTTTTCCACCGGGTACTTAGATGTTTCAGTTCTCCGGGTTTGCGCAATGCATCATACCTTCAGTATGATAGGTTGCCCCATTCGGAAATCCACGGGTTGAAGGTTATTTGCACCTAACCGTGGCTTATCGCAGCTTATCACGTCCTTCATCGCCTCTGAGAGCCAAGGCATCCGCCATACGCTCTTATTTACTTTCTTAAATGTTACAAAAAATTTTGTTTCTACAGGTTTTTCTTTCAAGATGTCAAAGAACGTTTAATACACAATATGTGTGTAATAATTAAAGTGGAGAATATCGGATTCGAACCGATGACCCCTAGCTTGCAAAGCTAGTGCTCTAGCCAGCTGAGCTAATCCCCCTTATGCAAGAGTAGTCCCGCGCGGATTTGAACCGCGGACCTCTACATTATCAGTGTAGCGCTCTAACCAACTGAGCTACGGGACTGTATAATAAGCACAATCATAGCTCTGTGAAGAGGCTCATACACTGAGCTTGCTTTGGGAAATAAATAATGGAGAGAAGTGGCAAGTATCCAAAAGTATTGAGAAATACTCTAGAAAGGAGGTGTTCCAGCCGCACCTTCCGGTACGGCTACCTTGTTACGACTTAGCCCCAGTTACCAGTTTTACCCTAGGCCGCTCCTTACGGTGACGGACTTCAGGCACCCCTAGCTTCCATGGCTTGACGGGCGGTGTGTACAAGGCCCGGGAACGTATTCACCGGATCATGGCTGATATCCGATTACTAGCGATTCCAGCTTCATGAGGTCGAGTTGCAGACCTCAATCCGAACTGAGACCGGCTTTAAGGATTAGCTCCTTGTTACCAAGTGGCTGCCCTTTGTACCGGCCATTGTAGCACGTGTGTAGCCCAGGACGTAAGGGCCGTGATGACTTGACGTCATCCCCACCTTCCTCACCGCTTGCGCGGGCAGTTCCATTAGAGTCCCCGGCCGAACCGCTGGCAACTAATGGTAGGGGTTGCGCTCGTTATGGCACTTAAGCCGACACCTCACGGCACGAGCTGACGACAGCCATGCAGCACCTCGTAATTTGTCCGAAGAAGGGCTGATTTCTCAGCCTGTCAAACTACGTTCTAGCCCTGGTAAGGTTCCTCGCGTACCATCGAATTAAACCACATGCTCCACCGCTTGTGCGGGCCCCCGTCAATTCCTTTGAGTTTCACCCTTGCGAGCGTACTCCCCAGGTGGATCACTTAACGCTTTTGCTTGGGCACTGGACAGTATATCGCCAACACCGAGTGATCATCGTTTACAGCGTGGACTACCAGGGTATCTAATCCTGTTTGCTCCCCACGCTTTCGTCCCTGAGCGTCAGTAATAGTTTAGTGAGCTGCCTTCGCAATAGGTGTTCTGTGCGATATCTATGCATTTCACCGCTACACCGCACATTCCGCCCACTTCAACTATACTCAAGAACAGCAGTATCAAAGGCAGTTCCACAGTTAAGCTGTGGGCTTTCACCTCTGACTTGCAATTCCGCCTACGGACCCTTTAAACCCAATAAATCCGGATAACGCTTGCACCCTCCGTATTACCGCGGCTGCTGGCACGGAGTTAGCCGGTGCTTATTCCTACGATACCTTCAGCCCCGCTCACGAGCGGGGGTTTATTCTCGTAGAAAAGCAGTTTACAACCCATAGGGCCTTCATCCTGCACGCGGCATGGCTGGTTCAGACTTGCGTCCATTGACCAATATTCCTCACTGCTGCCTCCCGTAGGAGTCTGGTCCGTGTCTCAGTACCAGTGTGGGGGATAACCCTCTCAGGTCCCCTACTGATCGTAGCCTTGGTGAGCCGTTACCTCACCAACAAGCTAATCAGTCGCATGTCCATCTCTAACCACCGGAGTTTTAATTATTAAAAGATGCCTTTCAATAATATTATGGGGTATTAATCCGAATTTCTTCGGGCTATTCCCCGGTTAGAGGTAGGTTACATACGTGTTACGCACCCGTGCGCCACTCGCCACCCAAGTATTGCTACTCTGTGCTGCCGTTCGACTTGCATGTGTTAGGCCTGCCGCTAGCGTTCATCCTGAGCCAGGATCAAACTCTCCATTGTATAAAAGAAATTTAATTATTTAAGTTTCTCAATAGCACGGACAATTGAATGACCGCAGGATACTTACCTTTATTTTGCTTCTTCTCCAATATTTTCAAAGAACGTTTCTTATGTTGAATCTAAGAAATCATTTTTTTAACGGGCTGCAAAAGTAGACTTTTTTTCTAATAAAAATCTTTTTTTAAAAAAAACTTTGTGCCTATTTATTTGCCCCCTACACTTTATGAACGTAATTATTTTTTTGAGGGCTGCAAATGTAACAATGTTTTGATATGATTTAATTTTCTTGTGAAATATTTTTCTTCTTTTGATTTATTTTACTGCAAATCAGACGATTTATTTTTAAAAAGAGGCGTAACACTCTTTTAAGATATGTGATTTAGGGGATTGTAAGGGCTACTGGAATGATTTTTCCGTTTATAAAAGTGTGTGCATTTATTGCAAAGTCTCTAATGAATGTAGCTATTTCGTTTGCTTTTATTAAAGGTTTATAATTAGGGAAGGCCAATGAAAGCATTTCTGTTTGAACTGCCCCTATTGCCAATGCATTGCAGCTAATATTTTCATTTTTCAGCTCTTCTGCCAAACACTCTGTAAACACGGCTAATGCAGCTTTACTAGCACTATAGTAGGCTAATCCAGAGAATTTAGAAGAGCCTTGAAAACCGCCCATACTTGAAATGTTTACGATGTGAGACTTTTTGTTCGATTTTCTCATTTTTGGCAATAATGATTTTGCTAAGAAAGTAGCCGCAAAAAAATTTGTATTAAACATGCTCAATGCTTCGTTATAACTAGTTTTTTCGAATGGCTTATTGATAAGGATTTCAGCATTATTTATTAAAATATCAATTTGGTTTACTTTATATTTTTCAAGTAGTCTGAAGATATTTTCATGTTTTTTTATTTCAGACACATTATGTTTTACTGGAATTAGATTTTTTGTTCTACCTAAATTTTTTGTTTTTATATCGCTTCTAGAAACCGCAATTACCCTATAGTCTAATTCAAGAAATTGCTTTGTTAATTCTAGTCCAATACCTTTTGATGCTCCGGTTATTAATACAGTATTTTTATTCTTCATAAATGTTTGATTAAATCAATACGCAGAAACAAAATACACGAAATTATCTTGTAATTTCGCTAATGTTAATTAAAATAAGGTGAGAAAAATTATTATTTTCTTGATGTTAATGAGTTTTGTTTCTTATGGATTTTCTCAATATGTAGAGGATAACACTAAGGGAAAACCGAAAGAAAAGTATAAGTCTTCATTTTGGGAAAAAACATTTGTGGGCGGCAATTTTGGTTTAATGTTTGGAAATGTAACATTAATTGATTTATCGCCTAATGCGGGCTACAACATTACAGAATCCTTTTCTGCCGGTTTGGGTATTACTTATATGTATTTTAGTAACCGGTATTATAATTACAGCACCAATATTTTCGGAGGAAGGGTATTTGCCAGGCAAAAAATTTTAAACAGTTTTTTGCTACATACGGAGTATGAAATATTAAACATGGATTTATATAACAATTTAGATCGGAGGGTTGAACGAGTGAATTATCCAAGACTTTTAATTGGAGGAGGCATTAGACAAAACATAGGAGACCATTCTTACTTTATGTTGTTAATATTATTCAATGTGCTTGACGATACAAATTACATTAGCAAATACTCTTTTCAGATGCCTAACCCAGATATAAGAATGGGTATAGCTATTGGATTTTAAAAATTTACTTTTTATGAAACGCTTTCTGCTACTTATTTTTTTTATTTATTCAGCTTTTTACGGATTTAGCATTAATTTCGAATTATACCCTAAAAACAATTATTCCTTATTTTTTGAAAGTGCATACAAAGTATATCCTGATATTCCTAAAGGATTATTAGAGGCCGTTTCATATACCCAAACTCGTTTCGTTCATTTTACCGGAAACCAACCTTCAAGCTGTTTAGATATGCCAAAGGCTTATACTTTAATGGGATTAACTTTAGATGGGAAAAACTATTTTCGGAATAATTTAACTTATATTTCTTCTCTTTCCGGCATCTCGGAAACATCTATATTAGATAATCCGGAAATATCTTTGTTGGCGTACGCCAAAGCTTTTTCGATTCTAAAAAGCAAACTAAAAAATAATGGATTAGAAAGCAACTTTGAAATTTTAAGGCAATTATCGGAGCTTCCTATGGGCGATTTACATAAAAATTTTGCAATGGACTCTTATCTTTACGCTATTTACTGGTTTTTAACTAATCCTATCTGTGCTAAAGAGTACGGATTTCCTGAATACTCAATAGATTATAAAAAGATTTTTGGCGAAAATTTTTCTCTTTTCCAGTCGGAGAAAATATTGATTACAGAAGATAATATCACGGACGAAAAAGGAGAAAAATACAAAGTTTCAAAAGACAAAATTTCTCCTGATTATCCATCGGCCATTTGGGACCCTGCACCAAGTTGCAACTACAGCTCAAGAAATGGAATAGCTATTTCGGCCATTACCATTCATACCATTCAGGGAAGCTATGCCGGGGCAATCAGTTGGGCAAAAAACTGCAACTCTAATGTTTCGTACCACTACGTAATAAGGTCTATTGACGGGCAAATTACACAAATGGTTTTAGAATCAAATAAAGCATGGCATGTGGGTTCCGAAAACCCATACACCATTGGTTACGAACATGAAGGGTATGTGAATCAGCCCGGGTGGTACACAAATTTTATGTATAATGCATCGGCTGATTTAACAAAGCATATCTGCAATAAAAATTATGGAATAAATCCGCTGAGAACCTTTCAGGGGCCAGCCACTTCAGGATTGAATTTACTTGGAAGTTGTATTCGAATAAAAGGACATCAGCACTACCCTAATCAAAACCACACAGACCCTGGCATATATTGGGATTGGGAAAAATATTACCAGTTGATTAATAACAATCCGAGTGTAACCAATTACACTAATAACTCCGGCTCGTTTTACGATAGCGGAGGCCCCAACGGAAACTACAGCAACGATGAAAGAAAGTTATATTTGATACACCCTAACGGTGTCAACTCTGTTACTCTCTCGTTTAGTCAGTTTAACTTAGAAACCAACTGGGATTATTTGAGAATTTACGATGGCAATACCCTTTCTGCCCCTCTTATTGGTAAATACACAGGAACAAACTCTCCGGGTACAGTCACTTCAACAGGAAATTCATTGTTGGTAGAATTCAGATCCGACTGTGCTACTACAGCTTCAGGGTGGGCTGCTACCTGGACAAGCAATCTTAATCAACAACAACAAGATAGTGTTCCTCCCACTACCAGCATTAACACAACTCCAAATTGGGTTACACAAGATTTTAATGTTGCTTTTACAGACCAAGATAATATTGGAGGAAGCGGACTCGAAAAAAGCTACTATCAGATACTTGAATTTAACGGAACAGAATGGAGGGCCAACGAAACCCGCGGTTTTTTTAGCGACAATTTTGATTTAAACATACACCCTGACTGGAGCACTGTTTCAGGTAACTGGAGTATTCAAAACAGCCACTTAATGCAGAGCGATGAAGGAAACGGAAATACAAATATTTTTGCCTCCTTAAATCAAATACTTTCGAACCGCTATTTATATCATTGGGCGGGAAAAATTGAAGGAGCTGGAACAAATCGAAGAGCCGGATTTCACTTTTTTTGCGATAATGCATCGCTTACCAATCGTGGTAATTCCTACTTCGTTTGGTTTAGAGCAGACGACAATAAATTGCAATTTTATAAAGTAGTAAATGATGTTTTTTCTATGGTTCTTGACGTTCCCTACACCTTTAACCCAAACCAATGGTACGATTTCAAAGTAATTTTTGACCGGATAACAGGAAAGATATCCATGTACATCAATAACACGCTTAGTGCCAACTGGACAGATCCTAACCCTCACACTACCGGAAATCAGATTTCATTCAGAAGCGGAAACTGTAAGTACAGCGTAAACAATTTAAAAGTGTATCGTTCCAGATATCCTAATGTTATGGTAACTGTTGGAGCCGGAAACACGAATGATTTACGATATCAAAACCCTAATCCAAGCACTCCTGCCGGCCTTATTAAATCTATTGTTGCCGACAGTGCAAGTAACTTATCGAACATTGCATTTATTGATGTAAATGTAGATTGGACATCTCCTTCTATTGTTGTTGTTAATGATGGCATAGGAAACGACATAGACACTACTTATGTAACCAATGAACTTTCAGCAAATTGGAACACTTCTTTTGATACGCACTCCGGAATAAGCAGCTACTATTACTCTGTAGGAACAAGCCCCGGAGATAGCGATATTGTAGCATGGAAATATAATTGGAACTTTACCAGCACCACAGATACCGGCCTAACATTAAATTATAATCAAACCTATTACTACAATGTGAAAGCTGTTAATGGAGCCGGTTTAATTTCTGTATTAAACAGTAGCAATGGCCAAACCGTTATACAACCTACTCTTCCTCCAATGGCTAATTTTTCAACATCTACCGTACAAGTTTGCGAAGGAGATCCGATAATTTTCTATAACAACTCTTTATATGCCACAAATTATCTGTGGAATTTTCAGGGAGGAAACCCCCTAACCAGTACTGCCACGAATCCGAGTGTTCTGTACACTCAAAGCGGCAATTATGCTGTTGAATTAATTGCTTACGGCCCCGGAGGAAATGACACTCTTGTGCAAATCTTTTCTATTAATGTAATTCATGCTCCGCAAGTTTCATTTAATGCCATTGACACAACTCTTTATCTACCATCGGCCATTGCCGTTTTTAACAACACTACACAAAATGCAAGTACGTGGTACTGGGACTTTGGTGATGGCAACACTTCTACAGATAAAAACCCCTGGCACCAATATGCTCAAGCAGGATTGTATACCGTTCAATTAACCGCAAATAACGGAGTTTGCCCCAATAAAGATTTGTTGAAAACAGATTATATTAATGTAAACTATCCACTATCTGTGGGCCAAAATAACGCCAAAGATTCTTTACGCATATTTCCTAATCCTTTTATTAATGAAGTATTTTTAATCCTGAACTCTTCTGTAGAAACTACTATCGAACTCTTTTTGAAAGATGTTACCGGCAAAATTCTTTGGATTAGCTCATATCGCTGTGTAGCCGGCACAAATCATATTGCAATGCAAGAAAACTTCGAAAATATTTTAGGAGGGATTTATTTATTAGATGTAAAAAATAAAGTCGGAAAAAGTTATCGTTTTAAACTTATAAAAACCGAATAGAAAAATTAGTTTTTTACGTTGCTGTTTACAAGGCAACGATTATTTCTCCAAATACCCGACCATTGTTCGTATGGCAAAATTTCACCATTACAATCAAGCGAATTTAATTTTTGATCGCGGTAAATCATTTTCATTTTCCCCTCTAAAATATCAGAAATAACAGTATTTTTTAGCTCATTGCATTCATATTTTTTCCCTATCTCTATACCTATTTTGTTATTAAAAAAATCCATTGCTAATGATACGCTATCGGGAATATAGCCTTCTTCTAACTTTCTTTTTTTATAATCGATGTAGTTTCCTTTTTCGTGTGCTTTGCCTAATTTCCAAGCTTTTTTTGCTCCTATACTATTTGTAAGAACTGCCATCCAATACGCATGTCGGAAGGCATCTAGCTGACCTCCATTTTCTAGTGTGTCGAGCAGATTTTGTTTTTTAATTTCTTGTGTAATTTGTAATGCATGGTTGGTTACTTTATACGCCTTCTTAGCAGCAAATGGATGAGAAATAACCCAACATTTTTCGGGACGACTTAATTTGAAAAAAGATTTTAAATCTTGTGCAAAAAGGGAATTGAAAAAACTTAGAATAGCAAGAAGGGGAATTCTCATTTTTTCTTTTTTGTTTCTTCCTTCAATTTCTCTCCATCTAATTTTTCAAGATATTTTACGCCTCCAAATAATCGCATTTGGTTAATTAACCACGCTTGCCTTGAGTAGATATAAGAAGATGGTCTTGATGCATTAAATTTAACAGGATTTGGAATACAAACCACGATAAGTGCAGCTTCGTGTTTAGAAAGTTTTTTTGCACTTTTTTTGAAGTGGTGCCTTGCTGCGGCTTCAGCTCCATAGATTCCTTTTCCCATTTCGGCAACATTTAAATACATCTCGAGAATGCGTTTTTTATTCCAGATTAATTCTATAAGCAATGTAAAGTACACCTCGAATCCTTTGCGAATCCACGACCGACCGGGCCATAAAAAAACATTTTTTGCAACCTGCTGAGAGATAGTGCTTGCCCCTCTTTTTCGTTTACTTTTTTTATTGTGTTCTTGAGCTTTCTCTATGGCACCAAAATCTAAACCATAATGGCGAACAAAATTTTGGTCTTCGGCACAAATCACTCCCAACTGTAAATAAGGTGAAATTTCGTTTAAATTTTTCCATTCTTTTTCAATCCCATAGCCTTGGTTTGCCCATTTGCTAATCATTAAATATGTAACAGGAGGATTAACAAAGCGATATAATATAACCCAAACAATGCTTGCCACAACAAAACATATTGCAATCTTGAAAATAATCTTTGCCGCTTTTTTTAAAAACTCTTTCATAAAAAATAGATGCAAATGTATATCTTGTTTTTGTAGATTTTTTGCGGTTTATACAAAATAAAAAAACCTGCATAACTTACAGAGGCATTTTTAACGTATTTGTTTAAAAATTTATTGAATTAGGAGCTTTATGGCAGGAACATTTTCGTTCGTTTTAAAGTAATAAATACCGGCAGGGTAATTTTGTAAATCTATTGTTTGAATACCCATTTCCATTTTAGAAGAAATTACTTGTTGGCCTGTATTATTATAAAGAAACCACTCTGTATTTTGCATATCTGCTAAATTACATTCTATTACCATTTTCTTATCAGAAGCAAAAACATTCCAACCTTTGCTATCTAAATCCTTAACTGAAGTACCACCCATAGTTAAAGTGGTTGTACCTACTTGCTGAGCCATTGCCAAAGAGGTAGAGGTGTTTCCGTTTGGCATACTTAGTACAAAAATTTTATAGGGTACATTTTGTTGTATCGGATCTCCGTCAACATCTTTTTGGTTTGAAGCAGGATTGAAAAGAAAATTACTTCCATTAGGTGTGTGAGCAATATAATTCGAAAAACTAATGTTTTTTGCAGTATTTATGGTAAAGGTTCCGGCTTGTGCCGCTTTTACAATCATAACACGGTATTCTGAAATAGTAGATTCATTGGCTGCTTTAGTAAAGCTAATTTGCATATCACTGGCACTACCTATGTCGGCTACATCAGAAGCATTTACATTGATGGCTATATCGGCAGCAACATTACCCGGGTCGCCTGCTTTAATGGTAAGACCGGCACAATCTTGATATGCATAATCTTTTACAGTGAAACTATTATACTGTGCAGCTACATCTAACCTTACCCAACCATAGTATATTTTTCCGCTAACATTCAGTTTTAGCCCGGCATAATGATTTGTTTTTGCACCCCAAGAGCCGATAGAGCCGACAAACGAGGAATTACTAAACATAAATGAGTAGAATGTACCCATCGCATTTGTTCCATTGACAAAAACTTCCAGTTGATTAATGGGTGTATTTAACGGTAGAGCTTTTACGAAATTACTATAGTATCCTTGCGATATCATAACTTCATTATTGTTCAGTGCCTGCACTTTAATATTGTTAAGAAGTATATTGTAACTAGAGGTTCCGCCATAGTATGTGGTATAGGTCCCGCCAAATTGTGATTTTGAAATCGTAAACTGAAAATCTGGTGTACCATCATTATTCAAATCCAAATCATAAAACTGACCGTTGTTTGCAAAAGTAACATCATTAATATCTGTATAAACGATATCAGCACTGGCTGAATTTGATGTTAAAACTGCTCCGGCTAATGCAGAATAGGCTTTAAGATGGTTTGATAACTTCATATTCATAAAAGTCGATTTTTAAAATTTTCACCACCAATTTACCCAAAAAATTTAAAATCTATAAAAAATGCAGGAAGAAACTATTCGTTTAAAAACACCTTTGTTGCCTGTGCATTTATGCCTCTTACCTTAATCCAATAGATACCATTGCTTAATTGTGAAAAATCACCACTATTTAAACCCGATTGTAAAAGTATCGTTTCTACTATTTGTCCTTGTATATTGATAATATCTGCATGCTTGCCATTAAGTTCTTTACCTGTATTTTCTATAAAAATTGTTTTGCCGGAAGAATAAATATGTAGTCCTAAGAGTTTCGTTTCATCTATTCCTTGAGGAATAGTAAGCGTTACGGTGCCTTGTTGTGAACTTAGCTGATACGCGGTAGCATTTATTCCGTCCGGAACACTAAGAACAAAAACCTTGTATACTACATTTTGTATAATTGGGTCTCCATCGGTATCGGTAAAATTACTTGCTAAGTTTGCCTGGAAATTACTTCCATTGGGGGGGTGTACCATGTATGAAACTGGTAAAATATTTTTTGCATCGTTTATTCCAAATGTTCCTGCCTGCGAAGCCTTCACAATCATTAAGCGATATGATGATATTTTTGTTTCATCAGCCGCTTTGGTAAACGACACTTGCATGTCGCTGGCATCTCCGTTGTTGGCTATATCTATCCCATTTACGTTAATGGCAATATCTGCGTTAATGTTTCCTTGATCACCTGCTTTAATAGGCATATTGGGTGCATCTTGAAACGTATAATCTTTTACTGTAAAGTTATCGTACAAATTAGCAACATCTAATCTTACCCAACCATAATAAGTGTTTCCGCTCACTTTTAACTTTAAGCCAATGTACTTATTTTGAGTATTATTCCATGGGCCGTTACTTGTGGCTGAATTGCTGTTAGACCAATAATTAGAATAGTAGTACGATAAAAAATAACCTAAGTTATTTTGATTTGCATTCCAGTTGGCAACTTGATTTATTGGGGTATTTTGGTTTAATGCATCTATGTATAATCCACCTGAAACTACTGCTTCGTTTGTATTTAAGGGCTGCAAAGCTACCGCATTGTATTTTACTCCAACTATATAAAAGCTGTATGATGAATAGTAATAAGAACTAATTATGTTGTTAATTTTTGTAATCTCTAACTTAAAATCGGGGGTGCCGTCATTATTCAAATCTAAATCGTAGAACTGCCCGTTGTTTGAAAAAGAAACATCATTAATATCTGTGTAAACAATATCTGCCTTAGCGGTTGTGGCTGCAATAGCAGAACCTGCCAGAATAGAATATGTTTTTAGTTTTGATTGTAAAGAATTGTTCATCGCGGTTTATAATCGTTTGCCCAAGTTAATCATTATTTTTGTTTCGATATAATTTTTTTTCAACTACTTCGGCCATTTTCTTTGTATCAGTTTTTATTTTTAAAAATGTTTTTATTTTTAACGCTTCTACTTCTGTATTTTCTATTATTTCAGCATATTTTAAGTGTAGCATTTCCACGTTTGAGTTGGAAGATTCCCACATAGCTATACGTTTTAGATTTTCTTTGTACGCCATTTGCAGTCCGGCTCTAAACTCACCTTCTTTTATTTTTCCTTCTCTAACAAGCATTTTATGCTGAGAAGATAATATTTCATTTAGGTTTCTGTGAATAAAAATTATTTTATACTTGAATCTTGAGGGAAGATGAACCAGTAAATGCGAAATAATTTTTACTACTTTTCCGTTGGCCAAAGGGAGCCATGCTTTATCTCGTGCAAGACGTTTAACGGCTTCGTGTTCTAAATACCCTTTCGGATTGTTTTCATCGGCCTGTCTTTCATTATCGGTAAATATTTCGAGTTCCGTTTGTTGTAACATCTGCATAAGCATACTTGTTCCCGACCTCGGAAGGCCTGATACAATAATTATTTCACCTTCGTAAAATTTTTCTTTTTCTTTCTGATGTTTTTCGATTAAGTGCTGTGTGTCTAAGCTATTTTGCTGCAATAAAAATTCTTCGTTACTGTCGGTATCCACTCTATCTTTTACTTCTTGAATTTTAACCAAAGCTTCGGCATCTTTAAGATGGTTAGAATAAATTTCGATTAAGTAGTTTCTTGCTTTTGCTAAATTGGGTAAAAATTTTAGTGCTACTTCAAATGCCCTTGCTGCATGTTCAAATTCGTTTAAATGAAAAAGAGCAAGCCCCAAATGATAATGGGCCATAGGGAATTCGAAAAATAAACCAATGGCGTTGAGTGAGGCTTCTGCAGCCTCTTCGTATCGTTTTTGTTCTATATAAGCAACCGCCAACCCATTGTATGCCGGAGCTACATCAGGGTCGTTTTGAAGTATTTGTAAAAATATTTTTTCGGCCATTTTCCACTTTTTTAATAGTAAAAAGCCACTTCCAACTTCCTGGAGCAAATGAGTAGAAAACCCGATTTTCTTTTGCATTTCTTTAAAAAGCTTTATCGCTTCTTTTGGCTTATTTTTTCTCAGTAAGAGCTGCCCTTCTATAAGTTTTAACGCCATTGATTCCTTTTCATCGGGGAGCAGAGTTTGTTTAATTACTTCTTCTGCCTTCTGGTTTTCGTAGAGTTGGTAATAGCATCGAGCAAGGCGAGTTGCAATTCGTATCTCTTTATTTTTTTCGAATAATTTTTCTAATATTTCAACCGCTTTTTTATAACGGCCCGAACCCATGTAAACACGTGCAAGATTTACATTTTGTTCAAAAAGGGTTCGTTCTACTGCTTTTTCAGCATTTTCATCGGGTTGTTCAATATATCCTAATTCTACCAATTGTTTAAGGGCTTCCTGTGCCGATTGAGGATCTTGTTTTAAACCATCGGGGTGCATACCCGAAGCTCCTTGAACTAAATCCCAACTGGGGATACGTTTTATAGGAATATATTCTTCAAAAATTTGTTGAATTACTTTTCCATCCATATCTTCTCCTACCGGCAAATTAAAAAGATGGAGTACGGTGGGAGCTATATCTAGCAAATTAATTCCATAAACCCTCTCATCTTTCTTAATGCCGGGGCCTTTTACACAAAAAACACCATAGGGGCGATGTTCGTATGCGGGAGCTGCAGGGACCTTTGGAAGAAGTAGCGGTCGGTTATGGTCGGAATGAAAACCATGGTCGGAAAGCAGAATAACAGTACAATCATTTCCTGCCAATTTTATTAGGCGTTCCAACATCATATCGTGGAACTTGTATGAACTGTTTACAACCTCTTTGTAAATAGAAAACAAATCGTTCGGAATACCGGGCAACTGAGGTGGATGAAATTTCATACACAAGTGCGAAAAATGGTCTATGGCATCAAAATATACAGCCATAAAATCCCACTCGGAATTTTCCATAGACCATGTGGCAGCATTATGTATAGTAGCCGTGTCGGCTAAAATTTTCATAATTCCTTCCCATCGTTTATCTTCTTCCTGATTAATTTTATCGAGATTAGGAATAAAAGGCATTAAATGAGCTTCGGTAAGTTCAGCCGGATGTAGTCGTAATTCTTTAAAAACAGAAGTAAGTTCTTTAGGATGTACTGTTCCCGGAAGCATAGGCCAAAACTCTTCTATGGGCTTAGAAGCACGTTGGTAAAAATTAGAGACGCAAATTCCGTTAACAGGTTCGGCCGGGTGGCTTGGCCACCAGCCAATAATATTTGTTTTAAAATTTTGCTGAGATAGAATATTCCAAATAGCTTTTGTTTTTCGAGAGGTAACGGAAACTGGTCTTACTCCAATGGTGTTGGTGTCGGGTTCGGTAAACCCTAGTATTCCATGTTTATCGGCATATTTTCCGGTAGCAATAGAAGTCCAAAGCATGGGCGAAAAAACCGGTTCCAGCGTAGCAATATTTGCCATTACACCCTGTTCTACCATACTTTTTAAAGCAGGCATTTCTCCGGCTTCCATAAGAGGAGTAATCACCTTCCAGTCGGCCGCATCCCAACCAACAAGTAGTACTTTATTCTTTTTTTTCATTTGTGGAAGAGTTATTGAAGGAATGCTCTATCCCCTCCTGCTTTTTCTTTTCTCTCCATGCCTTTAACCCAACTGCTCCTAAAGCAAGCAAACTCAATGATCCCTCAATAGGAACTTTAATTTCATTTCCTAATTTGTCTATTATTTTTTTCCGGGTGTTATTCACAAAAAAAATCTTAAAAAAAGGGCGATATCGCCCTTTTAATTTAATATACAATATATTTTATTTCAGGTTTATTTTTTCCGTTTTACTGAACTCAGCAGTAGTGATTCTTAATGAATACAAACCCTTTTGAATTTGGGAAAAATCTAACTCTAAAATTTTTGTATTCTTAAGAACACTCTTGTTGTAAACTTCCTTTCCGGTAACATCAAATAATTGAATCAATATCGTGTTGTTTATGTTTTCAGTAAAAGATATATTAATAATGCCATTACTTGGATTCGGATAAACAGAGAGTAAACGACCCATGTTATTCTCTGTTATTCCTGTACAAATAATTACATCAATTTCTACACTATCTGTATTGCTACAATTATTAATATCTGTTACAGAATAATAAATGGTATGTGTACCCAAACCTGCTGTAGCTGGGTCAAAAACACCATTTATATTATCAATAATGCCTGTGCCGGACCATGTGCCTCCTGGAGTTATTGCACCGAGCGTATCGGAGGGTGAAGTGGTGCAATACGATGAGGGTGCAATAATTCCTGCATTGGGCAATGGATTTACTATAATATTAATTGTGTCTGTTCCTTTGCATCCGGTATTTTCTGTTACAACCACAGAATAGGTTCCTGTGGCATTAACGATTAAAACCTGATTATTCCCTGAGGGGCTCCATGTGTATGTAGTAAATCCTGGGCCGGCATCTAATAATAATTCTCCACAAACAGTTGTATCATTACCTAAATTAACAACAGGTAAGGCAAGAAAGGTGCTGCCTTGTGTAGCGGCTGGTTCTATTGCAGAAAATTTTCTCACCCTAATCCAGTCTAAATATCCGGTATAAGATGGGTTATAAGATGTAAACCCCACGTAGAACGAACTTCCTGTATATGTACTCAGTGCGGTTACTGCATTATCACAATTACTTGTTGTTACATTACAATAGGAATCGACTGTTATGGTATTTGAATTAATAGAGCTAACTACCTTGTATTTATAAAACAAATTCTGATTATTTGAAGCTGGAACAGCCGGATAACCCGTACTAAAAAAAGCGTTTCCTCCTATAATGTCATTATCGTAAGTGGTACTTAGGTTTAATCCATTTGCTCTAAAAGAATACCTTTGGTGTGTTCCTATATATCCTAATACAAGCCCCGTAGAAACCCCTCCGTTTGCATGATTTTCCTCAACTACAACCTTTTGGTTAAATACTTTTGTGCTTCTGATATATTCCCAGTTACTATTTCCGCTAAAGGTTAAAATTCCTGAATTAATGCTATAAGTTGGATTTCCTTGCACTTGCCACTTAGATAAGTTTAAATTGGGTAAAGAAAAATCATCAAAAAACATAAAGGTGCTATCCCCATTAGAAAATGCGGTTGCATTCGGATTTCCATAATATAATAAAAGCGTATCTATACTATTAGCATTTATTAACGGAACTCTAACCCATATCTGAGTAGTTGGTGTATTGATACCACTTTCAATCCAATAATAAACTGTATCGGAACAATTAGAAGTAAAACGAATATCATCACCATTTGCATTCATTTTTCCTGCCCCAATTGGAGCCTGTGTATTATAGGTTAATAAAACCTGATAATCGGTTAAGGTAACTGGGTTTGCTGAATTGTCAATAATAATAGCATCGGCATACTGCCAAGGGAAAGGCATTTTGCATGGCATACAGGTTTGAGAAAATACATTACCCATAAAAACCAATAGAAAAAAAGATAATGCAATGCAAGAAGATAATGATTTCGTTTTCATAACTTTTTATTTTTTAAATTTTAGAAACTTATTTTAACTGCACTCAAGGTATTAGACATTAATGTGGCGATGGTCATTGGACCTACACCTCCAGGAACAGGAGAAATATAAGAACATTTTGGAGCTACCTCATCGTACTTTACATCTCCTACCAAACGGAAACCCGACTTTTTTGAAGCATCTTCGATTCGATGAATTCCCACATCTATTACCACCGCTCCCTCTTTTACATGCTTAGCAGTAATAAATTCGGGTTTACCAATAGCAACCATCAGAATATCGGCACTTTTAGTATATTCTTCTAAGTTTTTAGTACGGCTATGAGTAATTGTTACCGTGCAATTTCCCGGATTAGAATTGCGTGCCATTAAAATGCTAATGGGCGAACCTACGATATGGCTTCTACCCACAACTACGCAATGTTTACCCGTAGTGTCGATATTGCTTCTTCTCAGCATTTCCACCATACCTGCGGGTGTAGCCGGCAAAAAACAAGGCAAATTCAACACCATTCTGCCAAGATTTTCTGGGTGAAAACCATCTACATCTTTTTTGGGTGAAATAGCCATAGTTACTTTTTGCTCATTAATGTGCGAGGGTAAGGGTAGTTGCACGATGTACCCGTCAATTTCCGGATTATTGTTTATTTCTTTTACTTTTTCGAGCAGTTCGCTTTCTGTTATTGTTTCTGGCAGTTTAATTAAAGAAGAACCAAAACCTACCTCGGCACAAGCCTTTACTTTTGCATTTACATACGTTTCACTTGCCGGATTATTCCCTACAAGCACCGCAGCCAAATGGGGCACTTTTTTACCTTCTTTTTTTAGAATTTCTACTTCTTTTTTTAGTTCGTTTCTAATTTCTTCGGCCATAGCCTTACCGTCTATCACTTTCATACTGGTTTTTTTTATTTTTTCTAAAGTATCCAAAACTAATCAATTTAGTTTGAATTAATCTTTTGCAACTATTGGCTTACTTTCACGTTATAGAATTGGCACATTTATTGATTTAAAATTACAAAATCGCCAAAAAATGAAAACTAAATGGTTGTTAATTAGCTTGCCTGTTGTAATAGTTGCAATTGGCACTAGTGCCTTTAAGCAGCAAAATCGCCTAGAATTTGCACAAACACCGCAAAACGATGAGGTAAATAAACTAAGAACTATTAACTATGCCGCATTTAAGCCCGGAGAGGTATTAGAATACCGCCTTCACTACGGTGTAGTAGATGCCGGAACAGCTCGTTTGGAAGTAAAAAACAGCACCTTAAATGTTTCCGGAAGAGAAGTGTTACATGTGGTAGGTACCGGACAAAGCAGAGGGGCTTTTGATTGGTTCTATAAAGTTAGAGACCGCTACGAAACCTATATGGACGCAAAAGGTGTTTTTCCTTGGTTGTTTGTTAGACGTGTAAACGAAGGTGGATATAAAATTAATCAGGATTACAAGTTTTTTCAGGCACAAAACAAGGTTGATAACGGAAAAGGTGACACATTCGAAGTTCCTGAAGGTATTCAGGATATGTTATCAGCATTTTATTACGCACGTACTATTGATTTTAGTAGTGCCAAGGTGGGCGACATTTATACCATACCCGCCTTTGTAGATGATGAAGTGTTTCCTCTAAAAATAAAGTATAGTGGAATTGAAAAAATAAAAGTGGGTAAAGAATATTTTGAATGTATGAAGTTTCACCCCGTAGTACAACAAGGCCGTATCTTCTCTAAAGAAGATGACTTAACCGCATGGATCACTAATGATAAAAACAAAATTCCGGTATTGGCTCAGGCTAAAGTATTGGTTGGTTCCATTAAAATGGAAATTACAAAATACGAAGGCGTAGCTAACCCTATGGCTATTGTTTCTAAAAAATAATTTCTTACATATTAACCATTAAAGAAACAGGGAAATAAAATTTTATTTCCCTGTTTCTTTTCAATGTTCATTGTGATTTGAACTTTTAAGAACTCTTTGTTAATAGTTTTCTATTGTTTTATTCACTTTTTCTAAAGCAAATTCTATCTTGCCAAAAAAAATAGTTTGGCTGTAAAAAATACCTATAAGCGTTTTATTATTTACATTGTAGCGAGTGTTGTTGTAGTGACAGCTTACTTTTTAAGCAGTTTCTTTAAAAATAAAAATGCTGCAAACGAAATAAACCCTCCTGATAGCTTGTTTTCTGAACCACTAATGGAATATGGAATAGAAACCGATTCGTTTGCTGTTTACAAGGCTGTTGTTTCACCTAACGAATTTTTATCGCATATACTTACCCGATATAATGTTCCCTATGCAAATATAGATAAACTAACCAAAACCTCTGAAAGCATATTTGATGTTCGTAAAATTGCTTCCGGGAAAAAATATACCGTTTTCTGCACGCGAGATTCATTACAGCGTGCAATATGTTTTATTTACGAACCCAATGAGGTAGATTATGTGGTTTTTGATATGCGAGATTCTCTTCACGTTTATAAAAACAGCAAACCGGTTGAAAAAATTATTAAAACAAGCTATGGCAAAATTACATCTTCTCTTTACGAGGCATTAGCAAATACCCCACAAGGGAATATGCTGGCAGCTGAATTAGCCAATATCTACGCATGGACCATTGATTTTTATCGACTGCAAAAAAACGATTGGTTTAAAATAGTTTTCGAGGAAAATACTGTTGAAGGCAAACCCGTTGGTATCAATAAAATACTCGCTTGCGAATTTTATCATTACGGAAAAACATTCTATGCATTTAATTTCTCATTTGAAAATAGTAATGAATTTTATAACGAAAAAGGCGAAAGTTTACGTAAAGCTTTCTTAAAATCGCCCTTAAAATTTAGCAGAATTACTTCCGGTTTTAGTATGAGTCGTTTTCATCCGGTACAAAAAAGAAATAAACCCCATTTAGGAACCGACTATGGAGCTCCGCAAGGCACACCAATTTTAGCTACCGGAGACGGCATTGTGCAAGAGGCAGCCTTTAAACAATACAATGGCAATTATGTAAAAATTAAACACAATTCGACATATTCAACCCAATATCTGCACATGAGTAAAATTGCAAAAGGCATAAAACAAGGAGTTACTATTAAACAAGGGGATGTAATAGGCTTTGTTGGCAGCACAGGCTTAGCCTCAGGGCCTCATGTATGTTACCGATTTTGGAAAAATGGAAAACAAATTAATCACTTAAAAGAAGATTTTCCAAACACAAAACCAGTTCCTGAGAAATATAAAAATACTTTTATGCTGCTGAAGGATTCTCTTTTACCCAAACTCGATTCTATTTATACTGACATGCCAATATAAACACGTTTATTTTTGATAAACCTCTTTATTTGTAAATTTGGACAAATAATAAATTCTTAATTCATGAAAAATATTTTACTATTCGTATTCTATTTTATGTTTCTGTATACTCAGGCACAACAAAACAACTTTTCGGAAAAATGCGGCACCATGCACCTACTAGAAATGCACCAAAACAACAATCTGCAACTACAAGTAAAAATGCTTGAATCTGAAAAAAACATTCAGCATTGGATTAAAAATAATAAAGGCAGAAATAAAAGCGTAATCACCATTCCTATTGTGGTGCATGTAGTATATGTTAACAACAACCAAAACATAAGCGATGAACAAATTCAATCGCAAATTGATGTACTTAATGCCGATTATCGAAGACTCAATACCGATAAAGTAAACACTCGCCCTGTATTCGATACAATTGCTGCCGACATAGAAATAGAATTTTGTTTGGCTGCTACCGATACAAACGGAAATTTTACCACCGGTATTATCAGAAAACAATCACCCGGAGAATTTTTCGGATTATTTACCCCGCTTGATGCCGTAAAATCATCAAACGGAGGCATAGGAAGCGACCCCTGGCCTACCGACCAATATCTGAATATTTGGGTTTGTCCACTAATTCCAGGATTATTGGGATACGCCCAATTTCCGGGTGATAACCCGGCAACCGATGGCGTAGTAATTACCACAAATGCCTTTGGCACAATAGGTACTGTTCAGCCTCCATCAACCAAGGGCCGCACTGCCACCCACGAAATTGGGCACTGGCTCGGATTACGCCATATATGGGGAGATGGCCCATGCGATTCTACTGATTACGTAGATGATACCCCAAATGCAGATGCATCCTCTTCGGGTTGCGATTTAAACAAAAACACCTGCGTAAATGATAGTACCTTTTGGGGAAACTTTAATCCACCGGATATGGTAGAAAATTTTATGGATTATTCAGAAGATGCTTGCATGAATGCTTTTACAAAAGGACAAAAAAATCGTATGTGGGCAGCCATTAACACACTTCGCCCTACTCTGCTTACTACAATGAATAACAAAAGTTGTTACACTGTAGGTGTCCATTTCCATGAATTCTCCTCTAACGAAATTCAAATCTTTCCTATACCTGCCGATAACAATTTTACAATTACATTGAATGAAGAATTTATTCAATCGCTTACCGTTTACAATTTATTAGGCGAAATGGTTTTCTCTAAAAATATAAATTCATCATCCACTGTTATAGATACCCAACATTGGAAAAATGGAATTTATACCATAAATGTAAAAAGTGAAAACAAAAATTTTATTCAAAAAATAGCGGTAAACAAACACTAGTTGGAATTTAGAACTCAAATATTACCCAAAGAATTAAAGCACAAAATAAATTATCAAAAACCTTGTATTTCTATCGGCTCGTGCTTTGCAACCAACATGGGCGAGAAACTACTTGCTTCAAAATTTAACATCCTTATAAACCCTTTCGGCATCATTTACAACCCTGTATCTATTGCAAATGCTGTCATTCGTTCTACCCAATGCCAATATTACAACGAACAAGAATTAATCTATTTTAACCATAAATTTATTAGTTTAGATCATCATGGAGAATATTCTTCAGCAGATAAAAACGATTGTTTAGATAAAATTAATTCTGCTATTTTAAAAACCCATACTACTTTAAAAAACGCATCGCATCTTTTTATAACTCTTGGAACAGCATGGGTTTACAAGCATATTGAACAAAACAAAGTTGCGGCTAACTGTCATAAGATTCCTCAAAAAGAATTCGAAAAAACAATTCTCTCTTCAGAAGAAATTATAAGTGAATTACAGAAAGCTATTTATGAATGCAGAAAAATAAACAACTCTATTAATATTATTTTTACTCTCAGCCCAGTAAGGCATCTTAATGATGGCTTTATAGAAAATCAACTCAGCAAATCTGTTCTACATTTTGCTATTCAGCAAATAATTAGTAGGGCAGAAAATTGCAATTATTTTCCGGCATACGAAATAATGATGGACGATTTGCGAGATTACCGCTTCTATAAAGAAGATATGCTACACCCAAATGAAACCGCAATACAATATATTTGGGAAAAATTTTGCCAGGTTTCCGTAGAAAAAAAATCTGTAGCCATGCTTCCAAAAATTGAAGAAATAAGAAAAGCCTTACAACATCGCCCTTTTTTCCAAAGTAGTGAAGAGTATAAAAAATTTGCACTTACCTCCTTGCAAAAAATTGAACTTGTAAAAAAAGCTTTTCCTGAAATTTGTTTTGAACATGAAACCGCTTTTTTTGAAGAAAAACTAAAAGGCTAAATGCTTTTAAGCCATTCGTTTATTACCTGCTTGTATTGTTCGTAATCTTTGGCTTTTACGCCTTTGTAATGCTCTCCGTATTTTAATACATCGGCCAAATTAAACTCGGCTTGAGGCATAGAAAAGTAATGTCCCTTTTCTTTATGGTATGCTGCTAAATATTCTTGTTCTGTTTGGCCCGGTGTAGGTACCAGCACCGCCTTATTTCCTATACAAGCTAAATCCATAAGTGTTGAATAACCCGAACGGCATACCACTATTTTAGATGAATTTAAAATCTCTAAAAAGGGCTGAACAGAGAGGTGCGAATAAAGAACAACGTGATTGCCATTTTGCACTTCGAGAGGCTTACCCTCCATTCCCCGAACAATAACACATTTTAAATGAGGAAAGTTGTTTATTTGGTTAAGTACTATTGATTCAAAAATGGTTCGCTGAGGTTCTGGCCCTGAAATAATAGCACATATATCGTATGTTAACTCTCTTTTTTGGTTGTGCAATTCTGCAAAACGAGAAAGTATGCCAATGTATTTTACATTTGTTATCGGTTTTGAAAAACGCGATAGTGTACCCGAAAGTTTAATTGTATCAAGGTCATCCGGCACCCATGTTTCATTATATTTTTTTATAAAGAAAGAATTTAGACTATTTATAATTCCTGAGGCATAAGGTGCTTGAATATTTAATTGATGGGTAATAAAAACCGAGGGTACTTTATTATTCCACATGCCATAACAACTATCAGAAATAACAGCCTCCACATTATGTTTTTTTAAAAAGTTTTTTAGCCACTTATGTTCCTGATAAATTGCTTTTATAATTTTAGGTATCTGCCCTATTATGGAAAACATCATGTTTCCATTATGTGGATATTTTACGTTATACGAAGGAGTAATGTGCAACGGCAACTCCGGAAATTCGGTTTCAAGTAATTCTGCTGCTTTTCCCGAAGAAGCAAGGTGGATGTTACAGTTTTGCCGCAGGAGGTAACGAATAATTGGAATACAACGCGAAGCGTGACCTATGCCCCAATTCAGCGATGCAACTAAGATAATTTTACTTTTTAGCAATGGACTCGACTTATCATTGCGAATTTAATACTTGTTTTCCTAGTTTAGGCAATCGTCATTTTTATAATCAACTAAAACTTTATTTCTTCTTCATTTACATCAAAAAAAGAATACTTAAGCATACCGTAAGATGCAGAAGAAACAATATTTATTTTGCACTTGTATTTTTTTTGC
Organism: Flavobacteriales bacterium; assembly: GCA_013359255.1. Lineage (GTDB taxonomy): Bacteria > Bacteroidota > Bacteroidia > Flavobacteriales_E > Vicingaceae > BCD5. Next base: position 42,781 of record JABWCF010000014.1, on the reverse strand, counting down.
CATTTCCAGCGTATAGAAAAAATACCCTTTCTGAGATAAGCTTCAATAAAAGGATGAACATGCAATGCTACTTTTTTAAGATTTAACTGCGATGTTATGTAACGTAAATGGTTTTCTATTTCATTTTCTAACAGTATAGAAGCTTGAGACTGTCCAGTTCCATCACAAGAAGGGCATTTTTCTGTGGTATTTACTTCCATTTCCGGTCTCACACGCTGACGTGTAATTTGTATTAGACCAAATTTGCTAGGCGGAAGAATGGAGTGCTTTGCCCTATCGCTCTTCATTACTTCTTTCATTTTCTGAAAAAGTTGTTCGCGATGTGCCTCTTCTTTCATATCAATAAAATCAACCACAATAATCCCTCCCATGTCTCTAAGGCGGAGTTGACGGGCAATTTCCTCTGCTGCCTCCATGTTTACCTCAAAAGCATTTTGCTCTTGCCCGGCCCCCGATTTAGAACGGTATCCACTATTTACATCTATTACATGCAATGCCTCGGTATGCTCTATAATTAAATAGGCTCCGGTTTTTAGTGTAACTGTTTTTCCGAAAAGGGCTTTGATTTGCTTTTCAACCCCATATTGGTCAAATACAGGCGTTTTTCCTTTGTATATTTTGGCTATATTCTCTTTATCGGGAGCAATATTTTTAAGGTAATTTTTTACCTCATTATAAATGGCTTCATCGTTAACTACAATACTATTAAACTTAGGACTTAATAAATCGCGTAGAATTGCTGAGGCTCTGTTTAATTCGCCTAAAACTTTAAATGGAGGCTTGTTGCCCGGAATGTTCTTCACCATTTCTTTCCACTTAGAAAGAATATCACCCAAATCAGATTCTAACTCAGTTAAACTTTTGTTTTCGGCCACTGTACGAATAATTACTCCAAACCCTTTTGGTTTTATTCCTTGAAGTAACTTAATTAAGCGGTCTCTTTCTTCGCCCGATTTTATTTTCTGCGAAACAGAAACCCTTGAAGCAAATGGCACTAACACTATGTATCTTCCGGGAATAGAAATTTCTGAGGTAAGTCTTGGCCCTTTGGAAGAAATAGGCTCTTTGGCTATTTGCACCAATATTTGTTGCCCGGAAGAAACGATTTGATTTATTTTCCCATTTTTCTCAATATCCGCTTCTAACTGAAAGTTGGTGAGATTAGATGTTGGAGTTTGAGAGGAAATAGTATTTTTTAGAAACTTAGCTAAAGAATTATACTGAGGGCCCAAATCCAAATAGTGTAAAAAAGCATCTTTTTCATAACCCACATCAATAAAAACAGCATTCAATCCGGGCATTACTTTTTTTACTTTACCCAAGTATATATCGCCAACCGTATAGTTGTTGTTGGTTCTTTCTCGGTGTAACTCTACCAGTTGCTTATCGTGCAATAAACCAATAACTACCTCAGAAGCTGAAGAATCTATGATGAGATCTACGCTCATACATACGCCTTTCTTTTAAAAAAATAGGATAAAAACAACGACACGAAAAATGAGAGGTTTCCATGTGTTGATGAATTTTTAAAGAACAATGCTATTTGTTCTTTTTCTTATGTCTGTTTTTTCTAAGACGTTTTTTGCGCTTGTGCGTAGCCATTTTATGTCTTTTTCTTTTCTTTCCGCAGGGCATAATTATTTAGTTTTAATGTTTATGTTCGGTTAATTCCGTTATATAATTTTCAATTTGTTCTTTTATTGTTTCGTCAGTAACAAATGCTCTGTAATTTTTTAATGCGCTTATAGTAGCAGAAGTATCGGCCAAACTTAAATAAGCATCGGCCATATAAATATATGCTTCTGCATAGGTGCTATCAATTTGCAAAATAGTTTTAAAGCGTTCTAATGCTTTTTCGTATTGAGCAGATTGAATGGCAAAGTAACCCAAATTAAAAAGAGCATTTATGTTTTTGGGATCTTTATCAAGAACCTGTTGTAACATTAGCACTCCTTCCATAGGGGCTTTTCCAAGGTAAGAGGCTCCTTCAATAAAACACACTCCTATGCTTGTTTTTGCACTTAGATTTGCTGAATCTATTTCAAGAATTTTTTGGTAGCAATAAATTGCTTTATCCAAGGTATATTCTTTGTTTTCATTTACAAATCGAAAGGCCGCAAAATAAGCATCGCCTGCTTTAAACCACGATTTTTCGTTGTTGCGAATGGAGGCCGATTGCTCAAAGTAATAGGCCGCAATGGTAGGCCAATTGAATGCTTTCCATATGTTTGCCAACGAATCGTTTAACAAGGAACGGAGCGAATCGGTGTTTTCATGCGTTATACTTTCTTTTAAATTATCTATAACGCGTTTATTATTTTCACTTAGTTGAGTATATGCATCGTTATAAAATTTTTCGAAAGAAAAAGACATTTCGTTCCCATTCACTACGGTTGTTGGCGAAATACTTGCTTTACGAGGTAACAATAATATAAGAACGATAAGCACTAAGGCCGCCAAAACAGCCAATAGCTGAGGCTTTGTAAGCTTCAGCATTTTTTATTATTTAACAGGCACATTTCTTTTTACCCTATCCATAAAAGTTTTAGCTGGCTTAAACGCAGGAATGTAGTGTGCCGGAATAATTATGGTTGTATTTTTAGAAATATTTCTGCCGGTTTTTTGGGCTCTTTTCTTAACAATAAAACTACCAAATCCTCTCAAATATACATTATTGCCTTTTTCAAGCGATTGGCGAACCACCTTCATAAATTCTTCCACAGTGGCCTGAGCTGCAATCTTTTCAATACCGGTTCTTTCAGAAATTTCGTTTACAATGTCTGCCTTAGTCATTTTGTTTTCCTCCTTTTTAGATTTATGGTTTTAACTGTTTATATTTCAATAAATTAATTTGTAAAGGCTGCAAATATATGATTTTAAACTACAATTAGTCAAGCGTTTGAAAGGATTTTCTGCTGATTTTTGCCGAATGCTTAAATATTATGGATTTCTCTGCTAAAATCATCGATTGGTATAAAATACATAAAAGGGATTTGCCTTGGAGAAACACTACAAACCCTTATTTTATTTGGCTTTCCGAAATTATTCTTCAGCAAACTCGCGTAAACCAGGGATTAAACTATTATTTGGCATTTAAAAAGGAGTTTCCTTCTCTTCAAAAGTTTGCATCGGCTAAAGAAGATAGGATATTAAAATGCTGGGAAGGCTTAGGCTATTATTCGAGAGCAAGAAACATGCACCATACGGCTAAACATATTGTAAAACATTTTAAAGGTAGGTTTCCAAAAAAGCACAATGAACTAATAAAATTAAAAGGAATAGGCCCGTATACTGCGGCTGCTATAGCCTCCTTTTGTTTTAATGAACCTTTTGCTGTTGTAGATGGAAATGTTATTCGTGTATTGTCTCGCTATTTAGGCATAAACCAATCGTTCTATTCGGCAACAGGGAAAAAAGAATTTGAAAAAGCTGCCGCTCTTTTGCTAAATAATTCAAAACCCGCCATACACAATCAAGCCATTATGGAATTTGGAGCTTTACAGTGTGTACCGGCAAATCCGAACTGCCATCAATGTATTTTAAATGAAACTTGTTATGCAAGAAAGAACAATAAAGTGGAAAAACTTCCTCTGAAAAGACACAAAAAAGAGCTTAAAACAAAATACTTTAACTACATCATTATAAAAAATAAAAACAGAGTATTTATACGTAAAAGAACCGGAAAAGGAATTTGGAAGAACCTTTATGAGTTTCCGCTTATTGAAGACGCTAACAAATGGTCATCTGAAATACAATTGCTAGGGAAAATAAAGCATCGTTTTAAAACCGACACCGTTTCCCTTTTAAACCACCCAATTGAAATAACACATATTTTGTCGCACCAACGAATAATAATTAAATTTTATCATGTGCAATTATCCAACTATTCTTTTATGAAAAAAAACTACGAATTGGTTAACACAAATATGTTAAAAGAGTATGCTCTGCCAATTGTAATAAGAAAATACATAAACTCTGTTTCAATTTTCGGTTAAAAGAAACTTATTTAATTTTAAAATTGGTTTTAAAGGTTATATTTGTGTAAAAAAAGAGCATGGCTACCTTAAATAAAGTAATGTTAATTGGCAATTTGGGAAAAGACCCCGAAGTTCGTTATTTAGAAGGGGGAACAGCTATTGCAAAATTCCCCTTGGCCACAAAAGAAGTTTTTACTGATAAAAACGGGCAAAAAAATGAACATACCGACTGGCACCACATTGTAATGTGGAAAAATTTAGCAGAACGTGCAGAAAAAGTATTGAAAAAAGGAAAACAAATTTATGTTGAAGGAAAAATTAGAAGCCGCTCATGGGAAGACAAAGAGGGCAATACACGATATATTACCGAGATAATTGCAGATAATTTTATAATGCTCGGCAAAAAAGAAGATGCTGAGTCAGAAACACAAAGCGATTCTTAAATATAGTTGAACCAAATTATACAAAGTTGGACGATCCCTTACCGAGTTTCTTTATAAATAGCCCCCTTTTACAAATTACATTTTTACAACCCACCCTTGCATGGTATGTTGTATGTGTGGTCATGTTGTTGCTTTTGGCCGTTTCAGCCATGATATCTGCATCTGAGGTTGCGTTTTTTTCTATTTCGCCTACGCAAAAAAACTTCTTTTCAGAAAGTAAAAGCAATATTCATAAAGCCATTCTTAAACTACTGGAAAAGCCAAAAACTCTTTTAGCTACCATTTTAATAACCAATAATTTTGTAAATGTTGCCATTATTATTCTTTCTACCATCGTAATAAACGGAATTGCCGATTTTAGCCATCATACAACGCTTCATTTTATTATACAGGTTTTTGCCGTTACCTCACTGCTTTTACTATTCGGGGAAATTATTCCTAAAATATATGCAACTAAAGACAACCAAAAAGTTGTAGAGCTGCTTGCTTACCCCCTTCAATACTTCATTATTTTGTTTTATCCCTTTAGTTTTATTTTGGTAAAATCTACAAATGTGATAGACAAACGCATAAAAAAAAGAGGACATAATATTTCGGTAGATGAACTTTCGCATGCACTGGAACTAAACCCTGAAATTGCCTCATCGGAAGACGAGCACAAAATTTTACAGGGTATCGTAAAATTCGGTGATACCAATGTACGGCAAGTGATGAAGTACAGAACCGATGTATCAGCGATAGAATACCATTCTACTTTCGATAAAGTGCTATCGTGCATTCTCGATTGCGGATATTCTAGACTACCCGTTTTTTCGGAAAATTTAGATACCATTAAAGGTGTTCTATATATAAAAGACATTCTTCCTTTTTTAGAAGAAAAAGCCAACTTCGACTGGCAAAAGCTTATTCGCCACGCTTTTTTTGTACCCGAAAACAAAAAGTTAGATGACTTGCTGAAAGATTTTCAAAGCCGTAAAATGCACATGGCTATTGTTGTTGATGAATATGGAGGAACCTCGGGTATTGTTACACTAGAAGATGTGCTGGAAGAAATTGTAGGAGATATTAGCGATGAATTTGATGACGAGGATATTTCTTACTCAAAACTAGATGAGAACACCTTTATTTTTGAAGGCAAAATAACCCTAAACGATTTTTACAGAATTTTTGAAATAGAAGAACACAGGAATCTTTTCGAAGAAAGAAAAGGCGAATCGGACACCTTGGCAGGACTTATCATAGAACTAGCAGGAAAAATTCCGCACAAAAACGAAAAAATAAAACTAAATGGATATACTTTTATCATCGAAGCATCTGATAGAAGAAAAGTAAAAAGAATTAAAGTTTCTAAAATAAATGAAAATTAAAATACCCTATTTTATTCCGTTTCTCTTTACCGTAGCAATTCTTTTTTCATGCGGAGACGATACAAATTACATACCTAAACCCAAGGGCTATTTCAGAATAGAACTACCCGAAAAAAAGTACCAAACATACCATTCAGGTTGTCCGTTTATATTTCAATATCCTACATATGCCACTCCGGTAGAAAGAAACAATGCAGAATACCCTTGTTGGATAAATCTAGAATTTTTAAAATGCAACGCCACCCTGCATTTAAGCTATAAAAACCTCCAAAACGATTTGGAAAAATGCACCGAGGATTCGCGAACGCTAGCCTACAAACACACCTATAAAGCCACTGACATTATAGAACAAACTATTTCCGATTCGGAACAAAAAAAATTCGGAATCCTTTACACCATTAAGGGAAATGTTGCATCTTCGCTTCAATTTCATATAACCGACAGTTCCCAACATTTTCTGAGAGGCTCCCTTTATTTCAACACTATTCCAAATGCCGATAGTATTGCTCCTGTTTTGCAATTTATAGAAGAAGATATTTACCATTTTATAGAAACATTTAACTGGAAATAATTTCATGATTCAATACAACCCTCGTACTTGGTTCAGACATATTTTTTTATTTCACAAAAGCGATACCCTTCGCATTTTATGGCCCGAAATAATCATTATCGGGTTTTATACTTGGGGGCTCACCTATTTAGCCTTACATTTTTTTTCTCCACCCACAATTGCCTACTTTAAAAATGCTGTTTCTATTCACTCTTTACTTGGGTTTGTTATTGGTTTATTATTGGTTTTTAGAACTAATACGGCATACGAACGCTGGTGGGAAGGAAGAAAACTTTGGGGACAATTGGTAAACAGCAGTAGAAATTTAGCCCTTAAATTTGATGCTCTTTTACCTCTAAACTCGTCTTATCGGAAAAAAATTTTACTACTCATTACCACGTATCCGTTTGTATTAAAAGAACACTTGAGAGATAAAAATACTTCAGCCGAAAGACTATCGCTTTCAGGCTCCGAAAAAGATTTTTACAATTCCTGCCAACACAAACCCAATGCTGTTGCCGATATTTTTTACAAAGAAGTAAAACAACTTTACACTGAAAAAATAATATCGGGCGAAGAGTTTTTAATTTTAGACAAGCAATTAGAATCACTTACTGACATTACCGGAGCATGCGAAAGGATTAAAAATACGCCCATTCCGTTTTCGTACAATTTATTTATTAAAAAGTTTATTTTTTTTTACGTAATGACTCTTCCTATAGGTCTTATTCCCGACTTTCATTATTGGAATATTCCCATTTCCATTTTTGTTTTTTATGTATTTGTTAGTTTAGAATTACTGGCCGAAGAAATAGAAGACCCATTTGGAAACGACAATAATGACCTACCTACCGATGAGCTTGCCGGTAAGATACATAAAAATGCAGTTGAAATTTTTTCGGAAAAAGTGGAAGAAAAAACTACTCCTCTTTAATATAAAAACGATTTAAACAATAAATGTTAGCTGCCAATAATACAAAAGCACCTAACTGATGTAAAACACCCAGACTTATTGGCACAGCATACAAAAGAGTGAAAACACCCAATAAAAATTGGATTACAACAAGTGTCACTAATGCGTTTATTCCTCTTTTCTGAAGAACCGATATTTTTAATCGTTTCGCAGCATACCAAATATAAATAACAAGTCCAAACACCATATAGGCCAAATACCTGTGAATAAATTGTATTCCCGCTATTCCCTCAATAAAATTCAAATACCATGGGCTTAATGCAGTTACTGCTTCAGGGGCCCATTGGTTGTCCATTTTTGGCCAGGTATTAAAAACCATTCCTCCATCGGTACCCGCCACAAAGGCTCCATACATTATTTGAAGCATGAGCACGGGAAATAAAACCCACAACAAACGATTTATTTTTGAAAAAAAAGGCTCCGGATAACCTGAAAACTTTACGCTTAAAGCAATCCAAAACGTATAAGAGAAAGTTAAAAATGCAGCTATTAAATGCAACGCTAGCCGGTAATGACTCACATCGGGGTCGTTTACCAGTCCGCTTTTTACCATATACCAACCAATAAAACCCTGTGCAGCGCCCATCAGTAACAATATGAAAAGTTGAAAAAATAGTTTTCTCGATAACTTTCTGGTAATCCAAAAAAACAGAAAGGGAATAATAAACAACAAGCCCATAAAACGGCCTGTTAGGCGATGTATATATTCCCACCAAAATATCGATTTAAACTCTTCAACCGAAAAATTAAAATTTACATGCCTATATTCCGGGTATTGTTTATACTGCTCAAACAAATGGTTCCATTCTGCCTCATTGCCAGGAGGAACAGAACCAAATAACGACCAGTTTACCATAGACAAACCGGAATGAGTTAACCGCGTTGCTCCCCCAAGAAATACCATCAAAAAAATAAGAAAGCAGCCCGATAGAAGCCAATAGTATATTATTTTATTATTGTTTTTCACCCTTATAATTTTTGTCAAAAGTAAACGGATAAAGTGTAATAACATATGAACAACAAACAAATTGATTTTACGTTTGTTTATAAACCCGTAAAAGTAAAAAGATGAAAAGTACTTTTCTTCTGCTCTTAATCCCTTTTTTCTTAAGTGCACAACCCGAAAGAAATGCAGGCTCATTGGAAATGGGAATTCGGAATACTTACAGCACGTTTAGTGCAGCAGGCTACCCGGGCATGGGAATTGGAGGGCAAATGCGTTTGCGAATACTAGAGCGATTAAACACAGAATGGTTTGCCGACTGGATTACAACCGATATTGCCAAACTAGGCCGAAGAACAGATGCACACATTGGGTGGTCGGTGCTTTTTTATCCCATACAAAAGAAAAAAATGGAACCCTATTTTATAGCCGGACACTGCTTCGATTATACAAAGGTTCGCATCAATAACACCGGCATTATAGATCAATCGGATCGTTTTATAGACCGCTGGAGTTCGGCTGCACAAATGGGTATTGGTTCACATTGGCACATTTCACAGGTATTTAATTTTTCTTTATCCTCTCAGTACATGGTTCATTTAGGCAGCGATGTGCATACCCATATTCACGATAACAGACTGCACATTGAAGAACATAAAGAAGAAGGGTTCTCGCTAGAAGGGCATTTGCTTTTTACTCTTTCTATAAATATAAAACTTGGTAAATTATGGTAAAGTTAAAAGCTTTTTTTTTATTGATTTTAGGCTTTAGTTCTTTGCCTTTTTTTGCTCAAAACAATGTATTTATTTCAAAAGGGCTTTTACGTTTTCAGGGTACCCTTTCGGCCGGCAAAATGCTTCAACAAAACGTAAAAAATGTTTTGCTGCATGGTGATATGGAATATTACACCGACCAAAAAATTTCCATTCGCTCCGATGTGTACTACTTTGTAAATTCGCCCGGCAATAACAGGCCTCTAAAGCAAAATCATTCGCTTTTTGTGGGAAGCAATTTTCATTTGTTCTCTCAAGGCTCTTTCGATGCTTACGCAGGTATTCAGCCCGGAGTTGCCCTTTCTCAATCGGCTGCTCCCAACGAATCATCTCCTGTGTTTAGCACTTATCAGAGCACATTCAATCCCTTATTTTCCGGCATGGTGGGTTTTAACTATTATGGACCCAACTATTTTCATCTTTTTATTCAGACTCGCTATATTTTAGGCAAACACCTTTCCGATGTTGCTCCTGTACCTTTAGAGGAACTAAGGGTTTCTTTTGGACTTGGATTTAATTTGAATGTATTGAATCTGAAAAACTAAATTTTCTCTAAAGAAAATTCATAAGATTCCATAATCAGGTTGGCTAGTAATTTTTTGCAAGCTTCTTCCACTTTCAATTTTGCTTCTTTTTCGCTAGGAGACTCAATTTCCAATGTAATGTGTTTGCCTACCCGCACATTGTCTACCTCTTTTAAACCAAGATTTTGCAGACCTTGTGTAACTGCTTTACCTTGCGGATCTAAAAGGGCTTTATGAGGCATTATATTAATAGCTGCAATAAATTTCATGAGTGTATATTTTTTCGTTTTGTAATTGTATTTGAAATTACCGACAAAATAACATAGAAAATAATTATAAATGTTAGTGGTACAAAAAAATACCCGTACACCCATGCAAACAAAAAATAAATGAATACACTGCCCATTAGAAAAGTGTACTTAATGCTATTTTCTTTCCAACAAAAAGTTTTAAATTTTAAAGAAAATAACCGAATATTACTCACTAACAGAAAGGAAAGTAACATTACTAGAATCAACAATAGATAAACATTCCCAAAAACTTCGGTAACCAGTGTTTGAAAAGGGGTAATAAAAAGTAAGTTGGTTAAATCTTGTAAGGAAATCGTTTTTAAATCTACAAATGGATTTATTTTAATATCGTAGATAAGAGCAAGCGGGAACGACAATACAAGCAATGCATTTGCCGGAGTAGGCAATCCTATAAAACAATCTTCCTGCCTTGTGTCGGTATTAAATTTTGCCAAGCGTATGGCTGAAAAAATTGTTACTACAAACCCAGCACTTTCTACAGCAAGGTTAACCATACTTCTTTTCTCTATAGGTTTAAACATATCGTTTAACGAGATACTGATGAACATGAAAAAAATCACACCGGGCAATACACCGAAAGATACCATATCGGCAAGCGAATCTAACTCTTTGCCAATAGAAGATTTTGCGTTTAGTAAACGGGCCACAAATCCATCAAAAAAATCGAACAAAAGAGAAGCCAAAAACAAAATACCCACCTGCATAAACTGCCCCCGCATAGCAAAGAGAATGGCCATGCAACCACAAAATAAATTTAAAACAGTAACAAAATTGGGGATATTGTTTTTTATCTTCACGCCACGAAAATATTAATTTCAAAGCAATTAATCAGAAAAAAACAAGTTTACTTCTCGCAGTTTTTTTTAAAAATGTGTAATTTTATTGCTTCGATATGAAAAAAAAAACCACTGTATTCCTCTTTATTTTATTTGTTGCTTTTTCGAATACCCTTTATTCGCAAACAGTTAGAAAGTACAGTAATGAGTTTTTATCTATTGGCGTAGGTGCAAGAGCTTTGGGAATGAGCAATGCCCATATCGTTTCGGCTAACGATGTTACCTCGGGATACTGGAATCCTGCCGGCTTAAACGGCATTGAGAACAACGCACAAGTAAGTTTAATGCATGCCGAGTATTTTGCCGGCATTGCAAAATACGATTATGGAGCCTTTGCCAAACGTATCGACACAAGTAGTGTGTTAGGCATCTCCCTTATCCGATTTGGGGTAGACAATATTCCGAATACCATTGATTTAGTGGACCCTAGCGGGAACATTAATTACGATCGTATTAAATCGTTTTCTATTGCCGACTACGCTTTTATTACATCGTATGCCCGCAAGCTGCCCATTCCTGGCTTGCGCGTTGGAGGCAGTGTAAAAATTATATACCGCAATGTGGGCGAGTTTGCTCATGCCTGGGGTTTTGGCATAGATGCGGGAGCTCAATACAATTACAAAAAATGGAATTTTGCATTAATGGCTCGTGATGTTACCTCTACTTTTAACGCATGGACATACACGCTGAGCGATAGGGTACTAGAAGTTTTTACTGCTACAGGAAACGAAATTCCCAGCAATTCATTGGAGATTACATTGCCTCGTTTTATACTAGGCGTTTCCAAAAATTTTAAGCTAAACGAAAAAATCAATTTGCTGGCCGAAACCAACACCCATCTTACTCTTGATGGCAGAAGAAACACCCTCATTAAAAGTAATCCCTTAAGCATAGACCCTTTGGCAGGATTGGAATTGGGATACAGAAACATTATTTTTTTTAGAGCCGGTGTAGGGAATTTTCAGTTTGTAACCGATTTAGATAATTTTAAAAATCTTTCGTACCAGCCCAATCTTGGCTTAGGTATTAAAATAAAAAACATGGTTAGCATAGATTATGCTTTAACCGATATTGGCGATCGCTCCGTTGCTCTCTATTCCAATATTTTTTCACTACGAATAGATTTAAACCATTTTCAAAAAAATGCAACACGTTTTGAATAAAATATGGCTGTTGTTTTTACCCTTTTTCGGTTTTGCACAAACCTCTAATAACTGGATTAACTATTCTCAAAAATATTTTAAAGTAAAAATTACTCAAGAAGGTATTTACCGCTTAGACTCTGCCACTCTTTCTAATGCGGGAGTGCCACTCAACTTAATAGACGCAAGAAACCTACAACTTTTTGGAAGGGGAAATGAGATAGCCCTTTACATAGAAGGTGAAAATGACGGAGTATTTAATGCCTCCGATTTTTTAGAATTCTATGCCATGCAAAACGATGGTTGGCTTGACCATGTTTTGTACAACGGAAGCATAAACAATCCAAACCCTTACTACAGCCTTTATACCGACACGGCCTCTTACTTTCTTACATGGAATAATTCTATTAACAACAAAAGAGTAAGTTTAGAAACTGATGTAAATTTTAACAGCTACACACCCTCTTCCTTTTTTTGGAAAGAAAGTACCTTATGGTTCAACAATGTATACTATCCAGGAAAAATAAGTACAGGCGGTTCTACCGATGTAGATTTTATTGATACCGAAGGCTGGATGAATAATGCCTTTAACAAAGGCGATCTGCAAAACTTTAATGTACCCACCCTAAATGCATACTCTGCGGGTCCTAACGCCAAGGCAAAAATAGTAGTTACCGGACAAAGTAATTTTAACGATTTACTTTTAGACCATCACCTCCAAATACACTATGGACCCGGACTTACCACTGCATACGACACCACTTACGAAGGATACCTTAAACTAGACCTTCCTTTCTCCATTCCGGCAAACCAACTAAACACTAGTACACTAATAAGAGCCCAAAGTATTCCCGACCTACCCTCGCCCAATTATGTAGACAGAAGTGCTGTATCTTTTGTAAAAATTGAATATCCACACACCTCTTCTCTAAGCAATGCTTCGGTTTACAAATTTTGGGTAGACGATGACTTGCAAGGAAAAACCCGCCTCGATATTTCAAATTTTAATTCCGTTGGCAATCCCATTCTGTATGATTTAACCAACAACAAACGAATAATCGTGGTACCATCAGGCCCCATTTTTCAAACGCTTATTCCAAATAACACAAACCTAAAAGAATGTTTTATAACATCACCCGCTGCGGTTACAAACCTTTCTTCCCTTACTCCTGTTAACGGTAACGGATTTTTTACTGATTATGCTGCACAAAATATAGATTCGGCCTTCATAATCATTACACACCCTTTGTTTAACAGCGAAGCCCAATCCTACGCAACCTACCGCAGCATTTCGGGGCAAAACACTATCGTTGTAAACATTGAAGAATTGTATGACCAGTATGCTTACGGCATTTCTAAACACCCACTTTCCATTAGCTATTTTATTAAAAACATAATCAATTCGTGGAATGCACCCCAAAACCTACTTTTAATCGGAAAATCTACTAAACACAATATCTTCCGCAAAGATCCCTCCGGTTATAATTTATGCCATGTGCCTTCTTTTGGTTATCCGGCTTCCGATACACGACTTGCCTCTTTTTTAAACCCTACATGGAACCCCATAGTGGCCACAGGCCGAATTAGTGCCCAAATAGGAAATGATGTAATGGTGTATTTAAATAAAGTAATAGAGCACGAATCGAACACAACAGCCGAATGGATGAAGCAAATTTTACATTTTGCGGGTGGCACAAATCAATCCGAAGTAAACCTCTTTGAAGGCGTTTACCTAAACAGCTACAAAACCATTTTGGAAGATACCAGCTTTGGAGGCAATGTAAAAACCTTTAAAAAATTTACTACTGCTCCCGTACAAACCAATTTAGCCGATTCTATTAAACAGTTTATTTCAAACGGAGTTTCTATTATGACCTTTTTTGGACATGCCTCTTCATCGGGTGGTTTCGACCAAAGTGTAGATAATCCTGCCAGTTGGAACAACAAAGGGAAATACCCATTTTTACTCGGCAATTCTTGTTATGCCGGAGATATTCATAACTATCAATCGAGCGTTAGCGAGCAATTTACCCTTATTGCCGAAAGAGGAGTAATAGGATTTATGGCTTCGGTTGATTTGGGTTTTGCTTCGCTGCTTCATGCTTATTCTAACGAATTTTTTAGACAGTTGGGACAGGTAAACTACGGAAAACATGTAGGACTTTTTATGAATAATTCGATAGAAAATTTATACAGTTTAGGTAGTTTCAACGATTTTTATAAATCGGTGGCTCTTGAAATGACTTTACACGGAGACCCCTCCATACGTATCAATCCTCATCCACAACCCGATTACATGCTGCATGCCGATAACGTATTTTTCTCGCCCGAAGATATTACTACTGAAACCGATTCGTTCGAAATAAAAATTATCGTTACTAATTTAGGAAAAGCCATTAACGCCCCATTCGATATGGAAGTAAGAAGAACCTTTCCGGATATCGCTAAATCGGACACCGTTTACACTAAGATAAAAAATGCTACCTACTACAAGGACACCATTATTTTTAAAATGCCCGTAGACATTGTGAGCGGGATAGGGCTAAACCAATTCGAAATAAAAGTAGATGCTTCTAGTAGTATTGCTGAATTAAACGAATTTAACAACGATTTACTTCTTTCCAAAACCATTCGCTCGGGCGATGTATGGCCTATCTATCCTTATCAATATGCCATAGTGCCCCAACAAGGAATAAAACTAGTGGCCTCTACCGGATTTGCTTTTGAAAAATCACGCAACTATATTTTTGAGTTAGATACTACTGATTTGTTTAATTCGCCACTTAAACAAACGCATGCAGTTTATTCTGCCGGAGGGGTATTAGAATGGAAACCCTCCCTGCTAAACAATATGCCTGACACAATGGTGTATTTTTGGAGAGTAAGCAAAGACTCTGTTGATGCTACCGGATACAACTGGAGAGAAAGTTCTTTTCAGCACATTTCCGGAAAAAGGGGCTGGAGCCAAGACCATTTTTTTCAGTTTAAAAACGATTCCTATTTATTTTTAAAACACAATCGGAATACCCTGAAATTTGAATTTGCAAACAACGAAAAAAAACTTTTCTGTCAAAACATTGGCAATCCACCTCCTTCTCAATTAGGGCAAATTCATTACAATATCGACACAGACCTACAAGACTATCAGGTATGCGGCCTTACCCCTTCCATGCACATTGCGGTAGTAGATTCCCTTTCTCTTGTAAGTTGGGGCACTTATGGGTGCGAACTAGGTAGCGGAGGATGCGGAAACTGCAACATGGTAAATGCAAACCACCAATTTAATAATGTAAACAATGGATGCAACTGCCGTTCTAGGGTAGAAAAATACTTTATTTTCAGAACCAATGACCAAACCCAGCTGATTGCCATGCGCGATATGCTTAATAACTCCATTCCAAACGGCAATTACATTCTTGCCTATTCTGCCATAAACCCCTTATTTTCCGTATGGGATAGCTTCGACCCTAGCATTAAACAAGCCTTTATTAATTTGGGATCCGATTCTCTGATAAATACCCCTAACGATAGTTTACCCTATATTTTTATGACTAAAAAGGGCTATCCTTCTACAACGATAGAAACTCTTGGTCAAAATAAATTTTCTACCATAACACAAAGTCTTGTAATGCAAAGCAACTCTAAATATGGGTTCATTACTTCAGAAATCATTGGTCCTGCCTTTAGTTGGGATTCTCTGTTTTGGAAAGTTCAATCTCTAGAAAATTCTTCTACCAAAGACAGCACCTTTATAAGCATAATTGGAATAAACTGGAGCGGACAACAAACCACCCTTTACTCTGATTTGCCCGAAGATTCAGCAAAAATCCGATTAACCGAAACCATAGATGCTAATCTTTTTCCATATCTTAAACTGCTAGCACAAAAATCGGACGATTCGCTCTACACCGCTCCCCAGTTAGATTATTGGAGAGTTACTTACGAGCCTGTTCCGGAAGCGGCACTAGCTCCTAATATCTATTTTTCTATTCATAACGATACCTTGCAAGAAGGAGACCCGCTTAAATTTTTGGTAGCCGTTAAAAACGTAAGCGAATTTGATATGGATAGTTTGCTGATTGCTTATAAAATTTATGACCGTTTTAAAAATACACACCCCGTTAGCTACCCGAAACAAGCTCCGCTTAAAGCCGATAGCGTAATGATTTCTACTATGCAATTTAACACCATAGGATTTCCGGCTTTAAATAATATTTATGTTGAAGTAAATCCGAACAACGACCAGCCCGAACAATACCATTTCAATAATATTGGACAATATCCATTTTATGTAAAACGCGATAAGCAAAATCCCTTGTTAAACATAACCTTTGACGGAGTACATATTTTAGACGGAGACATTGTTTCTCCCACTCCGGAAATTATCATTTCGCTCACCGATGAAAATAAATTTTTAGCCTTAAACGACACGGCCGATTATTCTATTTACATTATTAACCCAAAAGGACAACAAGAACGCATCTGGTTTAAAAATTATTCGGGAGCCGATGTGCTGCATTTCCAACCCGCCTCGCTACCCAAAAATTCAGCACGCATTACCTACCAACCTACTTTTGTTTTCGATGGAGTGTATCAATTAAGGATCCAAGCTACTGACCGAAGTAAAAATGCAGCCGGCAAAATTGATTATATCATTAGTTTCGAAGTAATCAATAAATCTACCATTACACATATTTTAAATTATCCAAATCCCTTTACCACTTCTACCCGCTTTGTTTTTACACTTACCGGCTCTAAAATACCCGATGTCTTCAATATTCAGATTATGACCATTACCGGAACCGTAGTAAAAGAAATTTCAAAAGATGAGTTAGGCCCCATTCGCATTGGGCGAAACATAACTGAATACGTATGGGACGGAACCGACCAGTTTGGAGACCGCCTTGCCAACGGCCTATACCTTTACCGCGTTTTTACGAGAATAGAAAACAATTCCATTGAGCATAAAAGCAACGAAGCCGATGCCTATTTCCATAAAGGATATGGCAAAATGTACCTTTTCAGATAACCGCATGAAAGCAGATTTTGAAAACAACAAAGCCCTTATTTACAAACTCGAGGACGATATAATAAAAGTTCAAATTAAAGACTCTGCATCAATCGAAGAAGAAGATCTTTTAGAAATGAAAGATTTCAATAAAAAATTAGCCGAAGACAAAAATTATTATTTACTTTTTATTGCGGGGAAAGACGCTCATATCTCAAAAGAAGCAAGAGAAAAATCGACTGAAAAGGAAATTTCAGAAAATAAAATTGCACAGGCTTTTGTAGTGCAATCTTTAGCACACAAAATCATTGTAAACTTTTTTATTAATATTCAAAGACCTTCTATGCCCACTAAAATGTTTACTGACGAAAAAGAAGCCATAAACTGGCTCAAATCACTTAAGAGAAAATAGAAACATGAGTAATAAAGAGCTTTCCGAACTTCTATCTCTTTTTTCAAAACTAATAGAACTTCACAACTTAAACCCCTTTAAAGCAAAAGCATTTGCAAATGCTGCTTTTAAAATCAATAAATATCCAAAAGAAATTCTTTCACTTCCTGAAAACGAAATTTTAAATATAGAAGGAATAGGAAAAGGTATTTTAGAAACTATACAAGAAATTAAATTACACCATACTTTTTCCGAACTTCAGCATTTGGTAAACACCACTCCTCCCGGTTTATTAGAAATTTTAAAAATAAAAGGATTAGGCCCCAAAAAAGTAGCCATAATTTGGAAAGCATTAGGAGTAGAAAGTATTGGAGAACTGGTTTACGCTTGTAACGAAAATCGACTTATTACACTAAAAGGATTCGGAGAAAAATCCCAAAACGAAATTTTAGAAAAGATTAAATTTCTTCTCTCCGTACAAAGAAAATACCTCTTTGCATCAATTAAGGAAATAGCCGAAGAATTTGTTACCCATCTTAAAACAAAACACCAAATCCAACTTGTGTCCAGCGTTGGTGAACTACGAAGAATGTGCAATGTAATAGAGAAAGCAGAATTTCTTATAGGTGCCGAAAAATTCAATGAATTTAACAATGAAGAACCTCCCTTTGATATTGATTTTAAACTACACTTTTGCAAGCCTGAAGAATTTGAATACTACCTGCTTAAACTTACCGCACATCCAAAACACCTCACTCATATAAACACCAAGCATTGCGAATTACTGAGTGAAACAGAAATATATGCCAAAAACGGATTGGAATACATTATACCACCAATGCGAGAAGGCGAAAACGAATTTGAATGGCAAAAAAAACACTCTGCCTCAGAAATTGTAGAAACCCAACACCTAAAAGGAATACTCCATAACCATACTACATACAGCGATGGCATACATACCATAAAAGAAATGGCAAACCGGTGCAGAGAATTAGGGTACCATTACATTGGCATCAGCGACCACTCTCAAACAGCGGTGTATGCTAACGGATTAAAACCTGACGCCATACTAAAACAATTAAAAGAAATAGAAGAATTAAACAACCAACTTTCTCCTTTTAAAATTTTTAAAGGAATAGAAAGTGACATATTACCAAACGGCCAGTTAGATTATCCCACAGAAATACTTTCATTGTTCGATTTTATAATAGCCTCTGTTCACTCTGCACTAAAAATGGACGAAACAAAAGCAACCGAACGCATCATAAAAGCCATAGAAAACCCATTCACGAATATTCTCGGCCATCCCAGTGGCCGACTGCTTTTATCAAGAGAAGGATATCCGCTGCATTACAAAAAAATAATAGATGCATGTGCTGCAAACGATGTGATAATTGAACTAAACGCAAATCCTTACCGATTGGATATTGATTGGAAATGGATTTATTACGCTATGGAAAAAGAGGTATTAATATCCATTAATCCGGATGCTCATCATATTGATGGATTGGAAGATGTGCAATACGGAATTTATTCGGCTCAAAAAGGAGGACTTACCAAAAAATTCACCTTCAATACAAAAAGTGCCGAAGAAATCGAATTCTTTTTTTTACATAAAAAAGTAAAAGCATTATCCGATAAAATTTAAGTAAATTCGGTATCTTTACGGAATCAATAACTAAGATTACATGCCCATCATAAACTCTTTTATTTCTTGGCTGATGAAAAAAAGAATTCATCAGATTGAACTGTTTATGAAATATCCTCATGAAGTGCAGCAAGAAGTATTTCAGAAATTAATTACAACCGCCTCAAATACCGAATGGGGAAACAAGTATAAATACCACGAAATCAAAAACTACGCACACTTCTCTTCACGCGTTCCACTTCAGGATTATGAAGATATAAAGCAATATGTGGTTCGATTAAAGCAAGGTGAAAAAAATTTACTTTGGCCAGGAGAAGTAAAATGGTTTGCCAAATCATCGGGAACTACAAACGATAAAAGCAAGTTTATTCCTGTAACCCGCGAAGCACTAGAAGAATGCCAGTTTAAAGCAGGAAAAGACATGCTTTCAATTTATTGCTTCAACAATCCTTCTACAAAAATCTTTCAAGGAAAGTCGTTAGCCATAGGTGGCAGCCGACAAATAAACCAGTTCAACCGAGAATCATATTATGGCGATTTATCAGCCATCATCATAAAAAACCTGCCTTTTTGGGCAGATATGCTTAGCACTCCGGAACAATCCATCGCATTAATGGAAAACTGGGAAGAAAAAATAGAAAAAATAGCCGCTTTTACAAGCAACGAAAATGTAACCAGCATTACAGGAGTGCCCTCTTGGGCTTTAGTAATACTTAACAAGGTACTTGAAATAAAAGGCAAAAACGATATTTCGGAAATATGGCCAAACCTCGAAGTGTTTTTTCATGGGGGAGTTTCGTTTACGCCCTACCTGGAACAATTCAAAAACATCATTTCTTCGCCCTACATGAGTTTTTTGGAAACCTACAATGCTTCGGAGGGTTTTTTTGGAATACAAGACACCGTTCACTCCAAAGAACTTTTACTAATGCTAGACTACGGAATTTTCTACGAATTTATTCCGGTTAGCGAATACACATCAGAAAATCCAAAAGTAATTTCATTACAAGAGGTAGAAAAAAATGTAAACTATGCCATGCTCATTTCAACTAACGGAGGCCTGTGGAGATATAAAATTGGAGACACCGTACAATTTACTTCGTTAAATCCCTATCGAATTACCATATCAGGAAGAACCAAACATTTTTTAAATGTCTTTGGCGAAGAAGTGATGATTGATAATGCTGAAAAAGCCCTCCTTGCAGCTTGTCAAAAAACAAATGCCATAGTTACCGATTATACGGTGGCTCCTGTATTTTTAAAAAATAAAGAAGCGGGGGCTCACGAGTGGCTCATAGAATTTAAGGAAAATCCAAATGACATTCATTTCTTTATTGAAGTACTTGATAATAGCCTTAAAGCTATTAATTCTGACTACGAAGCGAAACGATATGGCAACTATATTCTGCAAAAACCAATTGTAAGAATGTTACCTAATGGCACGTTTTATGAATGGATGAAACAAAGAGGAAAATTAGGAGGGCAAAATAAAGTGCCTAAACTTTCTAATGACCGAAAATACATAGATTCCATTCAAACTTTTATGAAAATAAACCCATGAGATTTTTCTGTTTTCTTATTGCCACTCTTTTCACACTCATCCTTTATGCACAACCCGTATCCGTACAAGAAATTTCTGTGCAAACAGAAAGCTTTACTACCGACCACCT
The DNA here is from genome assembly GCA_013359255.1 of Flavobacteriales bacterium. GTDB lineage: Bacteria > Bacteroidota > Bacteroidia > Flavobacteriales_E > Vicingaceae > BCD5. The sequence goes on along the minus strand of JABWCF010000014.1, from coordinate 22,225 downwards.
TGGCAACCTATACACCATTGAAAAAAACCATATCGTAAAGTACAACAAAAACGGAGAAAAACTTTACTTCTTTAGCACGAACAAGTACGGAAAAGTAACAGGTCTTGATGTTTCAAACCCATACAAAATACTCGTTTTCTTTAGTGATTTTTCTACTCTTCTTTTTTTAGACAATACCTTATCCTTAAATGGGGAACCCATAAACATGCAACAACAGGGAATGGAAATGACAACTCTTGTTGCCTCTTCTTATCAAAATGGCATTTGGCTTTACGATGCACTACAGTTTCGCCTGATACGTTTAAATGAAAACCTTTCGGTAACCGTAAACACTCCAAATCTTGTGCAAACCACAGGCATTAATTTGCAACCTACCTTTATGCAGGAGTATAACAATCTTTTATTTGTAAACAATCCTGAATCCGGAATTCTTGTATTTGATATTTTTGGAGCATACATTAAAACTATTCCTATTTTGCAAATTAAAAAATTTCAACCCATAGAAAACGAAATACTTTACGTAAAAGAAAACCGATTTTATCGCTATCACTTAAAAACACTCGATATTATTTCCGAACCTCTTGAAAAAAACAGTATTGATTGCAGATTAGAAAAACAAAGAAAGTACTTGCTCACTACCCAAAGTGTTCTATTATTCGATACCTCAGATAATCCCTAAATTAAGATTACTTACCAAAAATATTTACTCTTTCTTGTATAAGCAAACATAATTTGTAATTTAGACGACCTAAACAAAAAGACTATGCACATTGCAATTGCCGGAAATATTGGCTCAGGAAAAACGACCCTCGCCACTCTTTTATCAAAACATTACCAATGGGAGGCCCACTTTGAAGATGCAGACGAAAACCCCTATTTAAATGATTTTTATAACGACATGCAGCGATGGTCGTTTAATCTTCAGGTATTCTTTTTAAATGCACGTTTCGGAAAAATTCAAGAGTTCAGAGAAAAAGGCAAAAATGCCATTCAAGACCGTACTATTTACGAAGATGCATACATTTTTGCTCCTAACCTACATGCTATGGGTTTAATGACTACCCGCGATTTTGAAACTTATTTTTCATTATTCAAATTGTTAGAGTCTTCTATTCCTCCACCCGATTTGCTAATTTACCTAAGAGCTTCCGTTCCAACCCTTGTAGAACAAATTCAAAAAAGAGGACGAGATTACGAAGAAAGCATAAGAATAGATTATTTAAAAAGACTGCACGAAAGATACGAAGCATGGATTTCTACATACGACCGAGGAAAACTTCTTATTATTGATATTGATGAAAATAAATTTCCTGAAAAAAAAGAAGATTTAGGAAAAATTATTGAAAAAATAGATGCTGAGATACACGGTTTATTTTAGTTTTGACCTACGTATAATTACTTATCTTCTATATTTTATCAACACTATAATGTTTGCATTATTTTTATGCAAAAAAACCTATTTAGCTTGTTTTATTAAAAGTATTCATATTTTTGTCGCAAAATTTTAGTCTAACCAAAACAAAAACTATGAAGAAGTTACTACTTATTGTTACAGCCTTTGGAATGGGTTTATCCACATTTGCCCAAATTTCCACTAGGACTAACGAAGATGTAAATGTACCCCTAAGTGCAAGACCACAAGCGGGCGACATGGCATTAACGTTTGGAATCGATCTTAAATCTCCAGCCGACTCTGCCGCTGGGCTTAAGATATTTAACTTACTTGGCAGAGGTGATTTATTAACTTTCAAATATTTCCTTTCTGACAACTTAGCTGTAAGAGGCGGTTTAAGACTTTATCAAACTGTAGATAAAATGTCGGGAACCACTTTAGACTCTACCACATTTAATTCCGGTTGGAGCACTGGCGGTACTACTCAACCATGGGGAGCTGCTTACGAGTACAAAAACAGCGAAAGAGAGTACATCATTGTTCCGGGTATCGAGTATCACTTTGGCACATCAAACATTTTTGATGTATATGCAGGAAGTGATTTATACTTAGGTTTCGGAAAAGATGTAATGCATGAGAAAGCTGAGTTTACAAACGGTGATTTATTTGACCATACCGCTACTACCAAAAATAAAATTATTGGCCTAGGTGGTATCATTGGTTTTAACATTTTCGTTGCTCAACTTCCAATTTCTATTGGTTTAGAATATGGATGGAATGCAAAATGGAAACTTGGAAACAAAACCAAGCATAACGAAGAATACTACTTAAATCTTCCTCCAGGAAGCACGCCTTCATCAGTTAGTTGGGATGTTGAATATTACACAACAGATAACGACCCTACTTCTACTTTTGGTGTAGGTGGTAATGCCACAGTAAACAACGGACAGTATAAAGAGTTGAAAAGAAAAATGTTTAACATGGACACTAACAACAATGTTAGAGTTTGCCTAAACATTTATTTCGGAACTAAAAACAATGGTGGAAGTTCTGCTCAATTAAACTAATTTAACCTAAAACTGTACGGTAATGAAGAAACATATTTTAAAACTAACCATCTTAGGGGCAGTTGTTCTGTTCATTTCTTCATGTACTATGTATAAGAAAAGTGTACCTGTAGCACCTATCAATGTGCAGGTTCTTTTCCAAATGCAAGATCTTGAGTACATCGGAGAAGTTACGGGAACGGCAACCCAATCATACGTGATGGGCATGCCCTATGGTGGCAGAAGATACACTGCGGGTGCAGCTGTATCTCAAACCGGATTTGCTTTACCTATTGGTAATAACAGAGGCTACAACAATGCGTTGTATGATGCACTGAGCTCAAAACCTGATGCAGATTTTCTTTTGCCTATTTCGTTTGAAACTAAAACAGATCAAATGTTTTTAGGCAAACAAGAAACCATTACTTTGAGAGCAAAAGCCTTTAAAGTAAAAACTAAATAAATTTTTATTTTTCAACAAAAAACCCTCGCTGCTATGCGGGGGTTTTTTATTTGTAATTTTATGCATCTTAAAATTTTTGTATGAAAAACACATTCCTACTTTTTACTATTGTACTTTTTATTTTTTCGGGGTGTAAAAAAGATAAAACCAAAGACGTAATGGTTTTTATTGACCCCGCTGCCATTCATATATACACAGCCGTAGATAAAATCATTTCATTTGGAATAAAAGCAGAGTCGGAATTTCCGCTTGTAAATTTTAAAATACATTATAAAGAACCGGGGGCCAGTCAGGTCTTTTTAAAAGATACCCTTATCTCTCCCGCTGTAAAAAAATTCAATTACACCTTCGAATTTAAAGTACCCGAGTCTTGGGCAGGAAAAAGCATTATTATTATATTCAATGCCTACGACCAAGAAGGCAATGTAGGAACATCTGCAAGAACCATTATAGTTGACCCTATAGAAAATACACCTATTCTTTTAACAGAAACAACAGGGCATTATTTTTATTCTACTCACTCTGGCGAATTAGACGCTTTTGATATTGAAACAGGAACTCCCCAACTAATTCTTACAGCGATACCCAATTTACGCGATATACAAGATTTTGATACTATTCCCACCGACTCTATATTAGCTCGTTCATGGAACTCCGGTTCATCTACTCAATTTGTTCGGTTTAACGGATTTGATTATGCGAATGCTACCAATATTTCTACGGTTGATGCATTTAACTCAGGAACCAAACTTCAAATTGTAAATAATATTCAACCCAACGATATAATAATTGCGAAAACAAGTTCTGGGAATTATGGAGTTATAAAAATTACAAATATTTTTGATCTACAGGGTGTGGCAAATGACAGGTATGAATTCAATATGAAGAAGAATACGCAATAATTTTACACCACCATTTCTAATTGTAATTGACTATTTAAATCTGAAATGTGATTTAGTGCTTCATTAATAGATTCAATCTTATTGTTGAATATCAAGTACAATTTGTTATTTTTTTCTTTTACTTGGCAGGTATCGCTGCGTTGAATAAGTTGCAATATTTTACCAAACTTTTCAGATTGATAATACCCTGAATGGGCATCTGAAATGAAATATCCGAGCAATTTACTTTGTTTTAATACAACCTTTTCAAAACCTATATTTTCAGCTATCCACCTAAGCCTTATGGTATCTAAAAGTTCTTTAGTAGCATTGGGGAGTAGCCCAAATCTGTCGCACAATTTTGCAGAAAATACTTGAAGTTCTTCTTCAGTTTTTAATGAATCTAATTCGGTATATAAAGTTAATCTTTCGGTTACATTAGATACATATTGATCTGGGATTAAAATTTCTAAATCACATTCAATGGCACAATCCGAAACGTAGTTGGTTTGTTTTAATTCTTCGACATACAACTCCTTAAATTCGTTTTCTTTTAATTCTTTTATAGCCTCCTGAATAATTTTTTGATACATATCGAAACCTATTTCAGAAATAAAGCCACTTTGCTCGGCTCCTAAAATATTGCCGGCTCCACGAATGTCTAAATCTCTCATAGAAATTTGAAATCCGCTGCCTAAATCGGAAAATTGCTCTATGGCCTGTAGGCGTTTTCGTGCTTCATTGGTTAAAACGGAAAGCGGAGGAGCCAATAAAAAACAGAAAGCTTTTTTGTTAGAACGCCCTACCCTTCCCCTCATCTGGTGCAAATCGCTCAATCCGAACATGTGAGCTTCGTTTATGATAATGGTATTTGCATTGGGTATATCTAGTCCCGATTCAATAATTGTTGTGCTAACCAATACATCGTAATCTCCGTTTACAAAAGCTAGCATTTTTTCTTCTAACTCATCTCCATTCATTTGTCCATGTGCATATAAAATACGAGTATCTGGACACAAGCGTTGTAACATTCCGGTAATTTCTATAATATTTTGAATTCGGTTATTGATAAAAAACACTTGTCCTCCACGCGAAATCTCGTAGGCTATGGCATCTCTGATTATTTCTTCGTTAAACCCGTGTACTTCGGTTTGTATGGGCTGCCGATTGGGTGGAGGAGTATTAATTACGGATAGATCTCTTGCATTCATTAAAGAAAACTGGAGTGTACGGGGAATGGGAGTTGCTGTTAAAGTAAGAGTATCTACATTTACCTTTAGTGTTTTAATTTTATCTTTTGCTCCAACACCAAATTTTTGTTCTTCATCAATAATTAATAAACCCAAGTCTTTAAATTTTACATCGTTTCCGAGCAGCCTATGCGTTCCAATTAAAATATCTATTTTTCCTTCGGCCACTTTTTTTAGCGTTTCTTTTTGCTGTTTTGTGCTTTTGAAACGGTTTAAATAATCAACAGTACATGGGAAATCTGAAAGCCGATCGGTAAATGTTTTAAAATGTTGAAGAGCTAAAATAGTGGTAGGTACAAGAATTGCCACTTGTTTACTGTCACATACTGCCTTAAACGCAGAACGAATGGCTATTTCTGTTTTTCCAAAACCCACATCACCGCAAACAAGCCTATCCATAGGATATTCGGCTTCCATATCTTTTTTTACATCGAGGGTAGCCTTATGTTGATCGGGAGTGTCTTCATAAATAAAAGAGGCTTCCAACTCTTTCATCAAATAATTATCGGGCGAAAAGAAGAATCCTTTCGTGGCTTTCCGTTTGGCGTAGAGAGAAATTAAATCAAAAGCAATTTCCTTTACTTTCTTTTTGGTTTTTTGTTTTACCTTATTCCAACTGCCGGAACCTAACTTATCGAGGGTGGGCTCACTTCCATCTTTTCCAACATATTTTGAAATTTTATGAAGCGAATGAATACTTACATATAAAATATCGCCATTTTTATATAGAATACGAATGCTTTCCTGTTGTTTCCCATTAAAATCAATTTTTTCTAATCCTGAAAATTTGCCCACTCCATGGTCTATATGAGTTATAAAATCGCCCGGACTAAGGTTATTTAGTTCTTTCAGTGTAATTATTTTTGAAACACCAGCAGTACTTTTTAAATTGAATTTATGAAAACGATTGAATATTTGATGGTCGGTATAAAATGCTGTTTTGATATCGTGAAAAACGAAACCCTCTCTTAAATTTAGTTCTAGGGCATGAAGTTGAACAGACTGATCAGTACTTTCAAATATAGCGTTTAATCTCTCGTATTGTTTAATGTTGGGGGTAAGTAGTAAATTATAAATTTTTTGTTCAGAATTTATTTTCAAGTTTTCTGCCAACAATTCAAAATTTTTATTGAAAACAGGTTGTCTACCGGTATAGAAATTAATTTCTAATGAATCTTTGAAAAAATTCCTAGAGCCAATTTCAATTGTTTTTTTTGAAATCAACTGTTCTAAAAATTCGTTTTTATTGGCAAACAATTCGCTTGGAATTAAGTGCCGAACGGTATTGTTTTTTACTTCTTCGTATAATTTGCATACCTTCTCAAATTCTGTATGTATTGTATCGGCAGATAGTTCTGTATCTTTTATCCATACAAAGGCATTAGTAGAAATAAATTCCAGGAATAATTGCCTACGTTCTTCAGAAAATTTTTGTTGAATGTTTGGAAGTATGTAGGCTTCTTCTAGTTTGCTAATGCTAAGCTGGTCGAGCGGATTAAAGGTGCGTATAGACTCCACTTCATCACCAAAAAACTCAATTCTGTAAGGCTCTTCATTAGAAAATGAAAAAATATCTACAATACCTCCTCGTATAGAAAATTGACCTGGCTCTATTACGAAATCGGTTCGTTCAAAACTGTACTCATTTAATATTTCGGTAATAAATGAAATATTTATTTTTTCGTTTACGCTAATTTTTAGAGTGTTTTGTTGTATGGTTTTTCGTGTAACTACTTTTTCGGAAAGAGCCTTAGGATATGAAACTACCAGTGTATTTCTATGGTGTTGCAGCGTATTCAGCACTTCGGCTCTTTGTAATACGTTCGCATTCTCTGTTTCCTCCGTTTGGTATGGCCTTTTAAAAGATGAAGGAAAAAAAACAACAGAATGTTCAGGAAGTAATTGTTGTAAATCGTTGAAAAAATAGGCCGCTTCTTCTTTATCATTTAAAATAAAAATATGTTCGCCTTTTAAAAGAGTATAAGCAACCGAAGCAATAAGTGTATCAGATGCTCCCGCCAATCCTTTTATAAATACTTTTGCAGAATGCTTACCCTGCAAAGCACTTAGCAGAGTTTTAAAAGCACTCAACTCTTTTACTTTTTGAAATATTTCCTGCAAATTCATAAAACAAAAACTCCGCCTCTTAATGAATAGGGGCGGTTCGAAAAATCAAAATTATATACTTTTTAATAGATTGCCATCTACCGTGTTACTACTTTTTTACTTTTTTCTCACAATCATCAATCCATCGCGAATAGGAAGTAATACATTTTCTACCCTATTGTCGTTTTGTATTTTCGTATTAAAATCAACCAATGCTTTTGTTTCTGTATCTAACATTTCGTAATCTAAAAGCACCTTTCCGCTCCACAATACATTGTCGGCAATAATAAATCCACCCACACTCAATTTATCGAACACCAAATCATAATAAGCAGAGTAATTTTCTTTATCGGCATCAATAAAAATCAAATCGAAAGTTATATTTAGATTATGGATAATTTCTAACGCATTACCAATGTGCAAAACTATTTTTTCTTTCATTCCGGCTTCCTGAAAGTATTTTTTTATGAATTCTTCGAGTTCATCATTTATCTCAATGGTATGCAAAATTCCTTTATCGGCAAGGCCTTCAGCCATGCAAATAGCCGAATAACCGGTAAATGTTCCTATCTCTAAAATATGTTTTGGTTTTATCATGTGGCTAAACATACTAAGCACTCTGCCTTGTATATGGCCAGACAACATGCGGGGCATTAACATTTTTGCCCATGTTTCACGATTCAGTTTTTTTAATACTTCGTTTTCTTCCGAGGTATGCCAATCGGCATACTCTTCTAGCTTGGGGTCTAAAAAATTCATATCAGTTATAAATGAGTGTACTTATTTTTTTTTCGTTAAAAACCGTTTGTGCGCATTCATAGATTTGATTGGGAGTAATGGAATTTATTTTTGAGAAAAGTTCTTGGTATGTAATTACTTTATCAAAATACATTAAGCTTTTTCCGTTAGCTAGCATGGTAGAGACATAGTTATCGTTTGCCAATGAAATTTGCCCGCACAATTGGTCTTTAGCTTGTGTTAACATTGTTTTGCTTAGTGTGTTTTTTTTAAAATACTGCAATTCTTTTTTTACTAACGAAATAGTCTTTTGTAAATATTTTTTATCTACACCAAAATAAACCGTAAAAATACCCGCATCGCAGTACGCTGAATATTGAGCTTCGATGGCATAGGTATAACCATATTTTTCTCTTATATTCATGTTTAAGCGATTATTCATGGCAGGGCCACCAAGAATATTCGTAAGCAAAATAAAAGGCAAACGATGATTGCTTTTTATATCATATGCATGGTTACCCATGATACAATGAGATTGATGAGTATCTTTAAAAATTTCCTTTTGAAAAGGCTGGTATGCCAACTTCTTTTGAGAGCTACTTACTTTTTTACAAATAAAATTATCTGCAGAAAATTTTTGTTCTATTATTTCTTTAGTATATTCTGTATTAACAGGGCCTAATATACTCACTACGGCATTATATGTATTGTAATGTTTTTTATAAAATGAAACAATTTGTTTTCTATTTATTTTATCAAGACTTTTTACATTTCCCAAAATGGGGTGTGCTAGAGAATGACCGGAAAAAAGCAGTTCCTCAAAATCGTCATAAATTTGCTCGTAAGGATTGTCGTTATAAGATTGGATTTCGTCTTTTACTACCTCTTTTTCTTTTAATATTTGTGCCTCCGGAAAGGAAGCAAATTGAAAAATTTCAGCTATTAAATCAAGCGCCCTTTCAAAATATTTTTTATTTACAGAAGCGTGAATAACCGTTTTTTCTTTAGTTGTATAAGCATTTAACTCTCCTCCTATGGAATCAATTCTGTTTAAAATATAACGAGCCTGATGTTTGTTTGTACCTTTAAAAATTAAATGTTCAATAAGATGTGCAATACCATAAATACTCTTGTTCTCATTTCTGCTCCCTACATTAATAATTAAACCAATATGAACATTTTCGGTGTTTGTTTTTTTTTCTATTACCGCTTTTAAGCTATTTTTAAACCTTATTATTTCAATCTCCTTTTTTGGCATAATGCCCAAAATTAAAGAACTACAAAGAAATACACTGTTTGTTTGTTAATAAATACGTTCATAAGTGATATTGGCTTGATTCCTCATGCTAATCAGTCTTTTATAAATTGCGTAAAATTTGCCGACCAATCTATTATGTTTCGTTTACTTTTTTTACACTTCTTGCTTTCTCTATTCCTGTTTTTCCATGTATCTGCAAGCTTTTCGCAAAGTTTAAGTAAATCGGAAGAAAAGAAAACAATTGAAAATGCAGAGTATTACTTCGGAGAAGAGTATTACGGCAAAGCACTTGAGCTTTTTCAAAAATTGGAGAAACACAGCCCAACAGATGTTTACTACAAACTTATGGCGGGTATATGCATGCTCTATAATTCGGATTTACGTGTAGAGGCTCTCGAAAAAATGAAGGAGGTAAAAAAATTAAACCCTGATTATAACGAAATAAACTATTATCTCGGAAGAGCCTATATGGTAAATAGGGAATTAGAGGAGGCTATCTCTTACTTCAATAAATACAAAAGAGAAGATCTAGGAAAAGAAGACATAGACAATGCCAACCGCATGATTGATTACTGCAACAATGCTAAAAAATTAATGGCCGACAGTTTAAAAGAAATTACATTTACACCTATAGGAACACCCATAAACACTAAGTGGAGTGAATATGTACCTCTTATTTCGCCCGATGAATCTATTCTCATTTTTACCTATCGGGGAGAAAGAAGCAAAGGTGGGTTGATGGATAAATCTGGAAAACCAGATGTAGCAGGCGATTATTACGAAGATGTATTTATCAGCACAAAAAAGAACGGCACATGGAATGAACCCGAAAACATTGGCGACAACATTAACACCATTGGGCACGATGCTGCCATTGCACTTTCTATTGATGGACAAAAATTGCTCATTTACAAGAGCACCAAAAAAGATAAGGGCGACATTTACATGAGTAATTTAGAAGGAGATACTTGGTCGAAACCAAAGCCTCTAGATGGCGATATTAATACAACCTTTTGGGAGGGAAGTGCCAGTATTAGCATGGACGAAAAAACAATTTATTTCGCAAGCGACCGGCCCGGAGGATTTGGAAAACGCGATTTATATACAGCCACCAAACTCTCAAACAATAAATGGGGAAATGTAAAAAATATGGGGCCTACCATCAATACCCCATTTAATGAAGATGCTCCTTTCATTCATCCCGATAATCAAACACTTTACTTTAGCTCCGAAGGCCACAACAGCATGGGAGGTTACGATATTTTTTACGTTATTAACGAGAAAGGCGGTTGGGGAAAACCAACAAACGTAGGATATCCGGTAAATACCATTGATGACGACCGCTATTACGTACTTTCAGCCGATGGCAAAACGGGATATTATTCTTCTGCCAGAAAAGGCGGAATTGGTGGGCATGATATTTACACTGTAACCCCAGGCCATTTTGGGAAAAAACCCATTTTGGCGTTGGTATTAGGAACTGTTACCGCTAACAACAAAGTAGTAGATGCCGATATAACGGTTACCAACGAAACACAGAACGAAGAAATGGGCCGGTTCAAATCAAACTCGGCCACCGGAAAATATATGCTTGCCCTTACCCCAGGAAATAAATACAAAATAGCCATTGAAGTAGAGGGATACGAAACAAAAGTAGAATACTTAAATATTGAATCATTAGACACCTACGTACAAGTAGAACACGATTTATCTGTATTTTCTAAAGACTATAAAGATAAACTAGAAGTAAAACAAGATACTACATTGCAACAAAGAGTTGATGAGCAAATTTCTAAATACAGAGAGTTGGCAGACGAAAAAAACAAAGACAATATAATTAATAATGCCATAAACTTAAACGAAGTAATTACCGGTAAGGCGGTAGCAGACTCGCTTACCGATAAAGAAAAATATATTAAAGACCAATTAACCGATTTAGAAAATAAAAACATTATTGATAAATCAAAAAACCAAGATGCGTTTGCTCAGGCTAGCGATAAAGAAATTGGAGGAGTAAGTTTTAAGGTAGAAATTGGAGCCGTAACAAACCCCGATGATTTTAAATTGGCACATCTAGATAAATACGGAAAAATTAACAGCAAAACATATTCTGACGGAATGACCCGCTATTCATTCGGACCATTTAAAACCCTTGCCGAAGCCGAAAGTTTTAGATTGATGCTCATTGAAAAAGAAAAAGAAGCTAGCGATGCATTTGTAACCGTATTTGTACTAGGCGAAAGAAAAACTTTGCCTGAGTACCAACAAAATCCCTGTGCGGAAAGACAAGAATTTGTTGATTTTTCAGAGTTAGTGGGAAAAGATTTAAACGATATAAAATGGTATAATCTACTACTGCAAAAAGGCGGAGGGCTTTGTGCCGAAGGCTTGGTGTTTGAAGTGCAAATTGCGGCTTATCGTTTCCCTAAAAATTACAAATACGAACACCTTATTTCATTCGGGCAACCTATAATACGAGAATACCCAGACGGAATTACCCGTTTTACGCAAGGTAAGTTTGTAACCCTAAACGAAGCCGAAGAATTACGTCAAAAAATTATTACTGCCGGACAAAAAGATGCATGGGTTACTCCTTTCTATAATGGAAACCGAATGCTTATGGAAGAATTAATAAAGGTAAATTTCTACGGGCGTAGAATTAATTAATCGGGCTGTTTTAATTTTCCGGCAAATTCCATATTCTTATAATGTTCGTATCTGGCTAGCACCTCCAATACAAAAAAATAGGGTTGTTTTCCTCTGCAAACACCGTATTGTACCACATAGTCTTTGTAGTATTTTGTTTCCGATTTATGAAGCAAAAAATAATCTACCTGATTTTCCCACACATCGCTTCTTTTACCATACTTGCTGGCTAATCGTTGCGCATCTTGCACATGCCCTAAACCCACATTGTACGATGCCAACACAAATTTTATCCTCTCGCTAGAATCGGCAACGCTTTCCTTTAAAATTTGATCCATTTTAGTGAGCAATTTTACACCGGCAGCAATTTGCTGCTCAATACTCGACTCTTCGTTTATTCCATATTTTTCGGCAGTAGCCGGCATGAGTTGCATAACGCCTTTTGCTCCCGCCCAAGACTCAGCTCCCGGGTTAAATTTTGACTCTTGGTAGATTAATGATGCAAGCAACTTCCAATCCCATTGTATTTTGTCCGCATACTTTTTTATGGTTTCATCAAATGGAGAGATTAGGCCACCCTCTTCCAATAAAAAATCTTCTCTTGCATTTAACGTCCTTTTTTGCTTTGTTCCAAAATATTTTTTTTCTATTGATTTGAATTCCTTTCCTTTTTTATATTCGTTTAACCATGCGTTTAAACTATCTAGCAGCACAGGAGAGTTTCTTCGTACAGCCCATGCTATTTTGGTAGGAGGGCTGATAAAGGTACTAATATCAATATCCGGAAATAAAAAAAGATTGGCTAAAGCAATATTGAAATCCGTAACGGTAAATGAAATTTCGCCCAAGGCTACTTTTTCTATTAACTCCTCTGTACTCACATTTCCTGGGGTTTCAATTATTTTTATCGGATTATTTTTATCGGTTGAAATACTTCTTAATTGTGAGTAATATGAAGAATTTTTTCGCACATATACTTCCTTCCCATAAAGTTGTTCTTTTTCTTTGATAAGTTCCTTCTCCCAATCTTTGCGTTTCCTTTTTTTCCAATTCTCCGGTTTTCTTTGCACCAACACTTGTCGTGTGTACAACAAAGCTTCCGAGAATTCTACTTCTCTTTCTCTACTTCGGGTAACGGTTAGGTTGCCGGCAGCAATATCACCATCTCCTTTATTCAACCAATCAAATACACTATCCATATTAGTTACAACCACAACTTCCATTGTTAAACTATGTTTTCTGGCAAAACGTTTTAATACATCGTATTCAAATCCCATGGGCTCGCCTCTGTATACAAAATAGTTTGTTGAACTATAATCTAATAGCACTTTTATTTTTTGAGATGTTTTCATCTCATAAAAATCATGTTTAATAGGAGTTTGTGTATCAGACGAAACCGTGCGGCACGAAAAAACAACAGAACACAGAACACCCCATACAAACAATAGGAAAAGGTGCTGAAATAATATGAGAGCAAACTTGTTCAAAATACTACGTTATAAATGTACATTTCTTACGTCAAATTAAGAAATTTGTTTGATTAATGAAATGCTATATTAAATACCTTGTATTATTTGCTCTATTTACCATAGAAATTGGAGCGTTTGCCAGTAGGCTGAAAAAAGCCCATCGCGACCTCTCGGCTTACAACTACTTTGCCGCCAAACACCGATTTGAAAAACTAATGAAAAGAAAACCTGTGCCTGCCGCATTTGGGCTAAGCACTATTTTTTATCGAAACGACAATCCTTTTCATCAACTCGATTCAGCCTATTTATACATTCTCAAGAGCCAGTCTAACTATGCTGTTTTAAAAAACAAGCAAAAAGAAAAATTAAAAGCGTTTGGAATAGATTCTGCCAAGATTGATAGTTTATTCCTTCTTATTTGTAAAAAAAAATACAACAAAGTGGCCGATTCGGCCAATATAGATTTTTATAATCAGTTTATACAACTATTTACCAAAGCCCCTCAATGGGGCGAAGCCATAAATAACAGAAACATTTTGGCTTTTCAACAAGCAAAAAAAATAAATACTTCCGATGCAATATGCCGCTTTACGGAAAGCTATCCCGATGCACCACAAGTAGAAGAAGCACTTCTTCTTTACGATAAATTATTATTTGCCGAAGAAACCCGAACAGGCACATTAGACGAGTACATTCGCTTTACCGAAAATCATCCCTTCAATTCAAATAAAATAATTGCCGAAGAAAAGATTTTTATCCTTAGCACAAAAGATGGGAAACTAAACTCGTATGAAGATTTTATTTCAAAATTCCCTTTCAACCCGAATGTAAATACAGCATGGAGAAATATCTATACCTTATATACAAAAGAATTTAGCAAAGAAAAAATTATTGATTTCAGAAAAAAATATCCCTCTTACCCTTTTATGAACGAATTAGAAGAAGATTTGAAATTATCTGAAATATTCTTTTTGCCTGTACGCTTCCAACATAAGTGGGGCTACATAAGCAATGAAGGCGACACATTAATAAAACCCAAGTACCAATGGGCTTCTATGTTTTCTGAAGGATTTGCCGTAGTACAACTAAATAATAAAAAAGGGTTTATTAATAAAAGAGGTGAATATGTAATTGCACCGGTTTTTGATGATGCCGAAAACTTTTATAAAGAGTACGCCATTATTGCCAGAGACAGCTTATACGGGCTTATTGATAAAACAGGGAAAATAATTATTCCCATTGAATATTCTTATCTAGACGAATTCTCTGACAGCCTTTTCTTAGCTGAAAAAGAAGGACAATTTGGGTATCTTGATGCCAAAGGAAATACCGCAATTCCTTTTATTTACAATGCCGCAGGCGATTTTAAAAATAATTTTGCCTATGTAAAAATTGCCGACAAAATGGGCATCATCAATCGAAAGGGCATCAATGTTTTACGCTGCGAATATGATTGGATTGAAAATTTTACCAATGGGTTGGCTCGCGTAAAAAAAGAAAACAAGTTTGGCATACTCAACACAAAAGCCGACACTATTCTTTCTATCATCTACGATTATATTGGCCCTTTTAAAAACCACTTAGCCATTGTTGCTGTTAACGACAAATACGGATATGTAAACACTAACGGAAAGATTTGTATTCCACTCGAATTTTCATTTGATGCCGGAACTAAAGAATGGGCCGATTTTACTAATGGGTATGCCATATTTAAGCAAAAAAACAAATTCGGACTAATAGATAGCACGGGCAAAAAAGTGTTGGAAGCAAAATACGATGCTGTAGGAAATATTGGAAAAAACCTATGGGTTCCCGTTTTGCAAAAGGATAAGTGGGTCTATGTTAGCCTTTCTAAAAAGCCTGCCCCTAGCGGAAAATTTGATTATGCTTCTTTCTTTAACCATTATTCGGTGGCCATTGTAAAACAAAAAGAACTCTATTACTTAATAAACGATAAAACAGAATGGCTAACCCTACAAGGTTTCGATAAAATTGTATTTTGGGAGGACTTTATACAGGTACAACTAAAAGGGAAATGGGGTTTATATACGCTAAATGCCGAAGAATTAATTCCAATAGAGTATGAAAAAATAGAACGTATAAACCCTTCTGTTGTAGTGGCACAAAAAGAAGATTCTCTTTTTTATATCAACTTACAAAACAAAAAAATTATTCACTCTAGTGGACAATAAAGAATATTTACGTACTTTCTCGAAAGAATTAAGCAAAAAATTAAAATTGCCACTACCGGGGCATGAAGCACACATAAAGATGTCGCCCACTAATAGAAAACCTGTTTCTCAAATACAACCCAATCAACATACAAAAATAGGCTCCGTACTTATTTTACTTTTCTATGAAAATAATAACTGGCATACGGTATTTATAAAACGTGCTTTGTACAACGGAGTTCACAGCGGGCAAATAAGTTTTCCGGGAGGTAAAAAAGAAGTATTTGACACTACACTGCAACAAACCGCATTGCGTGAAACGGAAGAAGAAATTGGAGTGCCGAAAAACAATATAGAAATAATTGGCAATATAACGGAATTATATATTCCTCCCAGTCGTTTTATAGTGTATCCTTTTATTGGTATTTCGTATAACAATTTAACTTTTTTGCCCGATAAAAAAGAGGTAGATAAAATTATTACAGTTTCGTTAAACGAATTATTTTCTCCTAAAAGTTTAAGCATAAAACAAATTATGTTAAGTAACGGAACTACTATTGATTCTCCATGCTTTGTAATGAATAATGAAATAATTTGGGGAGCTACCGCAATGATGCTAAGCGAGCTTAAAGAAATTTTGAGGTATTAATAGTTTCTTTTATTCGGAATCTATTGCTTCAACGGCAACAATTTCGGGAACTACTTTTTTTATGGCATCTTCTATTCCCGATTTAATCGTCATATGACTCATAGAACAGGTTTTGCATGCCCCATATAATTTAACCTTTGCCACATTTCCGGTTATTTCTACAAAGCGGATATCGCCTCCGTCAGCCACGAAAAAAGGTCGAAGCTGAGCAATAGCTTCTTTTATTTTTTTTATTTTTTCCTTTTTTCCTTTCATTTGAATGTAAGCGAATATACTAAACAAATAAGTATCAGATTAGTTCTTTTTGCCTTTGCGTACATGCCCTCACCACGTTTTTTGCCAGATTAGAGAAAGCGATAGCTTGAGGAGTAGTTTGCTGTAAAACGGCAGGTCTTCCGGCATCGCCCGCTTCACGAATACTTTGCACAAGAGGAATTTCTCCTAGTAAGGGGATTTGCATGGTTTCAGCCAAATTTTTCAACCCCTCTTTTCCGAAAATGTAATACTTGTTGTTAGGCAGTTCGGCCGGAGTAAAGTAGGCCATGTTTTCTACAAAGCCAAGAATTGGCACATTTATTTCGTTTAGCTTAAACATTCCCACCGCTTTTCTTGCATCAATAAGAGCTACTTCCTGAGGGGTACTTACCACTACTACTCCGGTAAGTGGAACAGTTTGCACTAAAGATAAATGAATATCGCCTGTACCCGGGGGTAAATCAATAAGCATATAATCTAACTCTCCCCAGTTTACATCGCGAAATAATTGCACTAAGGCTTTTGCCGCCATTGGACCACGCCAAACGATGGCCTGATCGGTATCGGCAAAAAAACCAATAGATAAGACTTTTACATTGTGATTCACAACAGGTTCTATCCATTGTTTTCCGTCTATTTCAATAACAGCAGGTTTTTCTGAATATACATCGAACATTAATGGAATAGAAGGTCCGTAAATATCGGCATCTACCAAACCCACTTTATATCCTTGTTCAGCTAACGCTACGGCCAAATTTGAGGTAACGGTAGATTTTCCAACGCCTCCTTTTCCGGAAGCAATGGCTATAATGTTTTTAACTCCGGGCAATAATTTACGTAATTCGGGCGAGCGTTCGCTGTCTTTTGCCAACGCTTCTACGGAAATATTTGCCTGCACCCCTTCTCCAAAAAATCGGTGTAAATGGTGTAGGCAAGCTTCTTCCATACGTTTACGATTATGCAATGCAGGATTACTGATTTGTACCTTGAAAGAAAGGTGCTGCCCATTTACCTCAATCTCGCTAACAAGGTTTAAGGCTACAATATCTTTTTTTAAATCGGGTTCTATTACAAAACTTAATGCTTGTAATACGTTTTCTTTGTTTATTTCCATTGCTTTTGTTGTATAAAACAAATTTAAACTTATTTGTGTTCAGTAAACATTGTAAAATAATAGCATTGGTTCACTCTTCCAGCAACCATTCAATTTCTTGTTCCCAGTTTGAACGAATATTTAAAGTTCCGGAATAAACGATTACTTTTTCGGGCTGAATGTTTTTTATATACTTTCCGGTATCCCAATTCCCGTTTTGATTAGTATCTTCTATAACTCGCAGCTTATATTTTCCCGGAATGACTTGTTTATAGTTAAATGCAGATGTTTGGGTAAATACTTCTTGTTTTTGCACTTCCTCTTTTTCGTTTAGCAACTGGAATATATATGGTTGATTTTTATTGCTTTTTATTTTTAACTGCAAGCTTCCATAAAACTTTTTTTCGTGCGTTTTAAATTTTATCGTTAGCGAGTCGTTTTTGTAAGCGTACACATCGGTAAAAAAGGAGGGCAAAAAGTGTAAAGAATACTTTTTATTTTCTTCCCAGTTGGCTTCTACAATCACTTTCCGAAGACCATCAAAATTTAACTTAAACGGAATAGGAGTAGAATCGCAGTATAATTTTAATAAAGAATCGTTCAACGTTTCTATTGGCCTGCTGAATGTTATTTTTATGTTTTCTCCCAGATTCAAATTTGCATTTTGCAGGTTATAAGAAAGACTTGTTTTTTCTTTTGATGTTTTTTCGAAGTTTGAAATACGAATGGCAACGGTATCGATTATTGAATCGAAATCGGTAATTACAAATCTTAATTTCTCGGTTGAGGGTTTATTTTTCAACCAATAGATAATGGTATCGGAGCCAATGTAATTTTCTTTCATTAAATCATTTGCGTCTAACGATTTTACCTTTATTTTTTCTGAAGGCTTATTCAGAAATATTCCCAACTTTCCGGATTGTAGTTCAGATGATTTTTTTACAAATTGTTTTTCGCTGTCTTCTTTAAAGCTGAGTAAGGTTATATGAGTATCTGGTGTAGTGGTATTCATTGTATACGCAATGATTTCATCGGGTAAATCGAAAAGATAATTTCTGTTATTGTCTTTAATTGCAAATATTTTGTATTGGTCCTTTTTTAGATTTGTAAACAGAAAGTTTCCTTCTTTATTAGTTTTAGCTATGTAATTAGGCAGAAGGGTAAGAGGTGCCGAATCATTGTGTACAGAATATAACATTACCATAAAGTCTTCTTCGGGTTGATAGGTAAAACTATTCAATACCTGTCCGGAAATTTTTGATGTATCAATCGTGTTTCCGGTAGAAAAAACATATCTGAAATTTTCTGCAGCATTCCCTTCGGTAATATCAACAATAGATTTTCCGAAATGATATACGTAGGTAGTATTTTCTTGCAGAGTATCTTTAATTATAATACGCAGCGTTTTGCCTTTAACAGTAACCTCGGGCAATATTTTAGAAAAAGGAGAAATTATAAGTTGGTTATTTAATTCTTTCAGATTGATGTATTCTGTAAAACGAATTTCGATTTCTTTTTCGTTAAAGGAAGTAGAGTTGTTTTTAGGGATGCAAACCGAATCTCGAGGTGGGGTCTCGTCTCTGGGCCCTCCTGTGGGAGAAGAAACTTGTGCACATGAAAAAAAAACGCCCAGCACAACTAAATATGGTATTCTTTTTTTCATATAAAAGTTTCGATGAGAGAAGCTATTTGTTGCAGGTAAAATGAATCGGTTGCGTCAAAATCATTCTTTTTATCACTATCTATATCCATTACCATTACCACTTGTTTTTCTTTATTAAAAATAGGCAGCACAATTTCCGATTTAGAAAAAGAACTGCAAGCAATATGACCCGGAAATTTTTCTACATCGGGAACTACCACTACTTCTTGTTTTTGCCAACAAGTACCACATACCCCTTTTCCAAAAGGTATTCTAGTGCAGGCAAGCGTACCCTGAAAAGGTCCCAACACTAGTTCGTTGCCCTTCACAAAATAAAAACCAACCCAAAAAAAATGGAAGGTGTATTTCAATGCGGAGGTTATGTTAGCAAGATTTGCAATACAATCTGTTTCCGCTTTTACCAACGATTTTAGTTGTGGTAAAAAGGATTTGTATTTCTCTTCTCTCGAAAGTGTTTGGGGTATGTAAAAAGATTCGGTCATTTTTTCATTTGCAAAAATACATATTATGCACAGGCAATTGCTGCAATACTTATTTTAACTCCGTTCACTTTTTGCAAGCAAGCGGCACAAGCCTCTAAGGTGGCTCCGGTGGTAATAACATCATCTACCAATAAAATGTGTTTGTTTTTAATTTTTTCGGGATTCGGTATAAAAAATGCCTTTTCTACATTGTTTAATCTTTCTAATCTGCTTTTTTGGGTTTGAGTTTGAGTATATATTGTTCTTTCAATAACTGAAAAATCGGTTGAAATACAAGTTGCCTTTGCTATGCCTTTTGCAAACATTTCACTTTGGTTATACCCTCTTTGTTTCTTCTTTTGGCTATGTAAAGGTACGGCCGTAATTAAATTTAAATCAGCAAAACGCACACTGGTTTTTAGTTCATTTCCGGCCAATATTCCCATGTCTATTCCTATTTCAAAATTACCTTTGTATTTCAGTTGATGTAATATACTTTGTACCCTATTGCCTTTATTAAAATAAAAAAGTGCCATAGCCGCTTCAATAGGCACCCTACCCCAAAATATTTTCTCTATGGCATTGTCTTTTTCTTCTGCAAAACGGGTATATGGCAGTTTTAAGTAACATCGGCTGCAAATTTGCTTTTCATTTGTACTTAAATTTTTGTTGCAAGCAACACAAATATTCGGGTAAATTAAATCTATTAAATACTGAATCATAAAATAAAAGTAAAAAAAGGAAAGGTATTACATTAAAAATCGTTCTAACTTTGTTGCAAATAAAAAAACATGTCTGAAAATACACCTCCTCAAAAAAAGAACAACAGCACAGTTCTGATTGTCCTTTGTATATTGTTATTGATTATATGCCTTGCCGAAGGGTGGATTCTTTTAAATCAAAAAAAACAAATAGAATATATAACCATTGAAAAAACAGATATAGAAACCGAGCGGAACAGCATAAAACAAGAATTAAATTCTATGCTGGAGCAATATGAAACGCTAAAAACAGATAATAAAGAAATGCAGGCTCAGGTAGAAGAGCAAAAGGCAAAAATAGAACAACTTTTAAAAGAAGCCGAAAAACACAAGGGAGACGCATGGGTGATACATAAACTTAGAAAAGAAACTGAAACCCTGCGTACTATTATGAAGGGTTTTGTTCGAACCATCGATTCGTTAAACATATTGAATCAAACCTTAACAGAAGAAAAAGCACAAGTAACCACACAATTAAAACAACAGCAAACAAAAAATGAAGAACTTGCTAAATCGAATGAGGATTTGAGCAGTAAAGTTACCGTGGCTTCTTTATTAAAAGCCACAGGCATGAGGGCTTTTGGTGTTAGGGTAAAAGGCGATAACACAGGAAAAGAACTTGATAAAGCCAAACGAATTGACAAAATTCGCTGCTGCTTTAAACTGGCCGAGAACAAGATTACTCCTTCGGGCAAAAAATGGGTTTATCTTAGAATTCTTGCTCCTGATGGAAAAGTATTGGCCGATAAAAGTGATGAGTCGAATATGTTTGAATTTAACGGAGTAAAAGGCTTGTTTAGTTCTAAAAAACAAATAGATTATCAAAATCAGGAAATGGAACTTTGTTTGGATTGGGCTGCCCCCAATGATACGTACGAGTTTTCGGCAGGAGAATATATTATTGAAATTTATGCTGATGCTACCGATATAGGCCGTACAAAGCTTACGCTAAAATAAGCCGATTGAAGCAGCTGCTTATTTTGAATCACTACATTCTCAACTAATACAATAGAAATATTTTTCAACTACGTGTGTGTGAATTATTGTTTCATTTTCCCTATTTGATTTTTCTGTTTTTTTATTTTGCTTACGCTTATTGAACATTCTGAATTTTGAACAAGACAATTATTACAGTCGCACTCCAATTGTAACAACATCAGCAGCAATAATGTCAAAATTGTAATTGTTCTTTTCATTGTTTAAGTCGTCTTAAAATGCCCTATCTTGTTGACGTTTTGCGGCTTGTCGTTTGTGCCGCATTCTCTTTTATTATTGTATCGCGGCATAACGCCAAGCCGTTGTTATGGGTAGGTACTTTTGTTTTAATGATGATTGCAACAAAAGAATGTTCCTAGTCATTGGAAAAATTGTACTAATGCATATAGTCCGGCAAAACCAGTACCAATCATTATTATTAATTCATTACGTTTTATTCTTGCCTGATTTGTCTCGTTGGCTTTTTTTGTCTGTTCGTAACCACCATTGGATATGAGCATAATCCCTTCAAATGATATTCTTATTTGTGTCGGTCGTTCCCCTAATTGCTCACCATTCGTTTTATCATAAAAGGTGTCTAAAAATTTGTCCCGATGCAGTTTATAGATAATTGGTAGATGTTCATTTTCTGAAATATTTTGCGTCAAAAGATATTTAAAAAGCCATTCGTCATATCCTCTTTCTTTTGCACGGTCGTCATACCAGTCGTAACTGCCACCTTTTGCACCATGAGTCGATAAGAATTCAAGGGCTATATCAAGTTTTTTCTCTGGAGTCAGTTGTTGCATATATTATTTATTCTATCGTCTTTAAGTACTTACCCATATCGGTCAGGGCTTGTCGTTCCGTTTCAATGGCGACAAGCCATTGATAGACGCATCCCGCAGGGTTGCGGATATTCGGAACGAGAAGCCCTGACCGATAGA
>JABWCF010000002.1 GCA_013359255.1 Flavobacteriales bacterium | reverse complement strand
TGCCGATTTTTTTATGATACAAATCATTGTTTATACATGATTTATAGCGGAGTTTAGTGGCAAAATAAAAAACATTGTTTTAGAAACTCATTAAAAAAAAATTCATGACAAAACTAAGGAATCTTCAGGAAATCATTAACGAGTGTAAAGAGTTGTCGTTCGACCTGAATTTTACACGTGCGAAAAAGTGGAAAGATGCACAAGCAGGAAGGGTTATTGTAGGATATATGCCTATTTATTTTCCACGCGAAATTATTCATGCAGCCGGAGGTTTGCCTGTAGCAATATTTGGAGGAGGCGACAGAAAACAAATCATTAAAGGAGACGCTTATTACCAATCTTATATATGCCACATTCCTCGTAGTATTATGGAACTGGCTCTTGATAAACACCTCGACCATTTCGATGGATTTATTTTTCCCTCTATATGCGATGTAATTCGTAACCTTTCCGGTATTTTTAAACAACATAAATTAGGCAAATTCATAAAATACATGGATTTCCCTCAAAACTTTTTGCCACAAATTGGCGGTGTTTTTTATCAGCAAGAAATGCAACACGTGCTGCATTATATTAAAGAAATAAACGGAATTGAAGTTTCACCCGAAAAATTGAATCATTCTATTGATTTGTATAATAAAAACAGACAATTGATTGAGTATATCTATACTGTTCGTCAAGATTATCCTTGGCGATTAAGCATAGAAGATGTATACCATATTATACGCGCAGGAACCGTTATTCCGGTAGAAGAACATAATGCCCTATTAGAGCAAGTATGCGAACACATAAAACAAGATATTGGCACCCCTCAGGATAAAGTAAAAGTAGTTATTTCTGGTGCATTTTGCGAACAGCCGGCCATTGGTCTCATCAGAGCCATTGAGGAAGCAGGATGTTATGTAGTAGATGATGATTATATGCTTGGCTCTAGAATGATTTTAAAAGATATTGATACCAAAGCAGAAAACCCTCTAGAAGCCATTGCCAACGCATACATTACACACAGTCAGTATTCATCTTCTATATACGATGTACACAACCCTAAAGAATTTCGCTTGGCAAAAATTGTAAAAAACAGAGGGGCTGATGGGGTTATTTTTGCTTCGGCAAGTTTCTGCGACCCAAGCTTACTTGATGCACCCATCTTTCAGAATGCATTTGATAAAATGGGCATTCGGTATATCTCTTTTCAATACAGCGAAAATATAAACCAATTTAAAGTAATTAAAGAACAGGTAGGTGCATTTTCCGATTCCATCAAACTTTGGGAAGATGAACCTGTTTCAGTAAAATAAAAAATTTCACAACTATTTAAAATAGAGAAACTATGTCGCAAGAAGCACAAAAAGAAAAAAGTATGATTCTCCAAAAGGAGATGGTAGAAGGCTTATTTAACGATTTAGGCAAGGCAAAGGAGTTGGGTAAAAAGGTGTGCTACACCTTTGTGCCGGGAAACCTTTCCGAACTTATTCGAACTTTTGATATGTTACCGGTTTATCCTGAAATAAACGCATTGCAAAGTGCCATGCGCAAAAAATCGGCTGCCTACATTAAAGAAGCCGAAAAACACGCCCATTCCGAAGATGTATGCACCTACGTAAAATGTGATGTGGGTATGATGATGAAAGGAAATATAGGCCCTACAGGAGAAAAACTTCCGGAACCGGATATTTTACTTCTGAGCTATACCGGCTGTTTTACCTTTATGAAATGGTTTGAAACACTAAAACGGGAGTACCCCAATGCCAAGGTAATTATGATTCATACCCCCTATCAGGAAAATGCTAAAATGACTCCTGAAATGGTACAGTACATGGTAAAACAATTTAAGGAAGAGGTAATTCCGCAAATGGAAGAAGTAACCGGCATAAAATACGATGAAGCAAAACTTAAAAAAATACTTGCACTATCTAAAGAAGCCGAAGATTGGATTACCAAAATTTTTGATACTACCAAACACAAACCCTCTCCTATCGATGCCTATTTTGCAGGGGTTTACTACATTGGCCCTATTAATATTGGTTTTAGAGGCACTCCCGAAGCAGTAGAATATTACAAAGAATTATACTCAGAAATTCAGGAACGAATTCGCTTAGGCCTAGGACCCATTACCCCCGAAGGCGAAATGAAAGAAGAGAAATATCGCTTAGTAGTAGAAGGGCCGCCCAACTGGACCAACTTTCGCGAATTCTGGAAAATATTCTACGATATGGGAGCTGTAATTGTAGCCTCTTCTTACACCAAAGTTGGCGGCGTTTACGATTTAGGATGGAGGCACGACCCCGAACGCCCCCTCGAAGCACTCGCAGAATATTGCATGAACTGTTACACTAATTTAAATATTCCACAACGCATCGATTTGCTTTCTAAATGTATCGAAGATTATCAGGCAGATGGATATGTTACAAACTCTATAAAAAGTTGCAACTCCTTTTCTGCAGGCCAGTTGGCTATGATGAGAGAAATTGAAGATCGTTTGGAAGTTCCTGTAGGATTTATCGAATCCGATTTGGTTGATCCCCGTTACTTCTCTTACTCAAATATTAAAAACCGCTTAGAATCGTACTTTCAAATGTTAGCACAACGTAAAATAATAGAAAAACAAGAAGCATAAAACTTCTGTAAATTGTAACTACTAAACCGAAATGAAATGAAAAAATACTATTTAGGAATCGATTTGGGTTCCACCACCTCTAAAGCCGTAATTATAAACGAAAAAGACGAAATCGTGGGCCGAGGAATTACCAACACAAGAGCCAACTACAAAGTGGCTGCCGACATTGCCCGCGAAGAGGCCATATATGATGCGCGATTTAATTTGCTACAACGAAAAATTGGAGAAGATGTAACAAAACCCGAATTTAAGAAATACATGCAAGACCTTCGCAATGTTTTTCAATACGGTCAATTCAAACGCAGAATGGATAGTATGGAAAAAATGTTAGAAAAAACCGTAAACGATTTTTCGTACGAAAACAAAAATAAAGTTTTAGAAAAACTGCATGAAATAATTGAAACTATTCGCCCACAGATTCGCAACGGTTTTATCAACGAAGATTTAGGCTCAAAAAATCAATTTTTCCGCGATATCGTTAGTGAAAAGTATAATGCCGAAGTAGCCCAAAAAGGAGCCGAATACTACGAACCCCTAATGCTTGCCTTCGATAAAAGCATTACACCCATTGAAAACGAAATGGTTCAATACAATTTTAAAGAACTTGTACTCGAATCCATGAGAATACTTGATGAAAAGTATAAAGGCTTAGCCGATGAACAAGAAGACGGAAGCAAAGAAGACTGGTATTATGCCGAATTAAACGCCATTAAAAATAACTACAAAAACGTAGAATATACCTTACGCCAACACATAGAAGATATTGCCAACGAAGAAATTCATATTGCCAAAATGGTAGGAACAGGTTACGGCAGAGCGTTATTGCCCTTTCCCGAAGATTGTATAAAATCAGAAATTCTTTGCCATGCATTTGGAGCACATGCTGTATTCCCTAATACCAGAACCGTTTTAGATATTGGCGGGCAAGATACTAAAGCGATACAAGTAGATAGCCACGGACTAGTAACTAGTTTCCACATGAACGACCGATGTGCGGCAGGTTGCGGTCGTTATTTGGGGTATATTGCCGATGAATTTGGTTTATCCTTAAATGAATTAGGTCCAGAGGCCAATAAAGCCACTAAGGAAACCACCATTTGCTCTACCTGTACCGTATTTGCCGGAGCCGAAGTAAAAGAACTGCTGCATAACGGAGAAGAACGCCCCAATATTTTGGCCGGCTTACACAAAGCCATTGTGCAGCGTGCCATGTCGTTAATTGCTCGCTCAGGTGGTGTTAAAAACGAATTTACATTTACCGGAGGTGTGGCAAGAAACGAAGCCGTACTTAAGTATGTAAAACAAATGGTAACCGATTCGTATGGAGAGGTAACCATGAACATACATACCGATTCTATTTTTATGGGAGCCTTAGGTGGAGCTATGTTTGCAAGAAGAAACATCAGTGCCGACTTACCTAGCCAAAAACAATCGAAAGTAACCAGCGAAGAGTAAAATAAAAAAATGAGCAAGATAATTGTATTAGGAGCAGGATTAATTGGTCGTACCATTGCAATCGACCTCCACAAAAGGTTCGATGTAACTTGTGCCGATATTCATCTCCCCTCATTAAACGAACTTTCTGAAAAACACAACATAAAAACCACTCAAAGCAATTTTTCCGATAAAGAAACTCTCAAAAAACTTATAACTCCCTACGAACTGGTGGTGTGTGCAGTACCCGGATTTATGGGTTTTGAAACATTAAAAACCATCATTGAAGCCGGAAAAAACGTAGTTGATATTTCGTTCTTCCCCGAAAATGCGTTAGAACTCGATGCCCTAGCCAAAAAAAATAATGTTACCGCTATTGTAGATTGTGGTGTAGCACCGGGCTTATGTAACATCTTAGCAGGACATCATAACGCACAAGAATCTTTACATTTTTATGAATGTTTAGTAGGTGGTTTACCCAAAGTAAGAGAGTGGCCTTACGAGTATAAAGCCGTTTTTTCTCCTATTGATGTAATAGAAGAATACACACGTCCGGCACGCTACATCGAAAACAGCAAATTAATTATTCGCGAAGCATTAAGTGATGCCGAATACATTCATTTCGATAACGTAGGTACACTCGAATCATTCAACACCGATGGCCTGCGATCTCTTGCTGATACTATGCCCCATGTTCCCAACATGAAAGAAAAAACTCTACGCTTTCCTGGACATATAGCACTTATGAAAGTACTAAGAGAAACCGGATTTTTCGGAAAAGAAAAAATATACCTAAACGGAATACAAATGGCACCCATAGATTTTACCTCAAAACTTTTGTTTCCGAAATGGAAATTAAACAAAGGGGAAGCCGATTTTACCATTATGCGGGTAACTCTTAAAAATAAAAAAGAAGAAATATGTTACACCCTGTATGATGAAATGGAAAAAGAAACACAAACCACCTCTATGGCCCGTACTACCGGATATACCTGCACGGCAGCAGTTGGTTTGTTTATGGAAAAACTTTTTAGCAGAAAAGGAATCTGCCCACCCGAGTATTTGGGCGAAGATAACGACAGTTTTCAGTACGTTATAAAATATTTAGAAGAAAGAAATATACATTTAAAAAAAGAAATAACTAATGCAAAATAAAAATCAGATGAAAAAAGTAATTTATACCATGGGAGTTGACGTAGGCGGAAGCTACGTAAAAGCTGTATTAATGGAATACAATCAGGAAAACGGAAACCATAAACTGCTCGATAAACAAACTGAAAAAATCAGAAAGCGAGACCCTAAAGACGTGGTTGTAGATGCCGTAGATATGCTGCTGGAAAGAAATAAATTAAACTACGACAAAGATATTGCCTACCTTGCTTCCACAGGCGAAGGTGAAATGGTAGAGAAAAAAACAGGCCATTTTTATAGTATGACCTGCCATGCCCGAGGTGGAATTTACTTTGCTCCCGATGCTAAAACCGTAGTAGATATGGGTGCTCTATACGTTAGAGCCATTAAAGTAGATAATAGAGGAAAAGTAATAGACTATAAAATGACAGGTCAATGTGCCTCCGGCTCCGGGCAGTTTATAGAAAACATTTCCAGGTATTTAGGTTTAGCCATCGAAGAAGTGGGCGAAATTTCTTTGCAGGCCGATAATCCCGAAGTGCCTTCGGGCATTTGTGCAGTATTAGCTGAAACTGATGTGATAAACCTAGTTTCAAAAGGACTTTCTACACCCAATATTGTAAAAGGAATCAATATATCTATTGCACAGCGTGTAGTTAAATTATTAAGCTCACTTAAAGCCGAGTCGCCCATTGTACTGGTAGGTGGTATGGGTATGAATGCAGGAATGATACAAGCCATAGAAGAACTTGCGGCAGATACCAAAAATCCTCTTACATTCATTTCTCATCCTAATGCTATTTACTCCGGTGCTATCGGAGCTGCTCTTTGGGGTGGTTACAGGTATTTTAAATTAAAAGAAAAAGAGGCTTCTATTGTAGCCTAAGTAACTGAAATTTTCAGATATGAAAAACATAAAATACCTATTTTCCATTTTTTTTTTCGGTTTCGTTTTTTCCGTATATGCACAAATAACCATTACCGAAAACGACTTACCTGAAGCCGGATTTACGTATCTTATAGCCAACGATACTCTCACAGCTGTTAATTTAGGCTCGCCAAGCGGCACAACACAGTCGTGGAATTACGCCAATTTGCTTAACCACTACCAGCGTGTGCCCTCGTACGATAGTACTAACAAAACACCTTATGCCGGAAACTTTCCGGCTTCTACCCATTTTACATACGGTCCGGCTGCTCTATACAGCGGATTTCATGGTGGTGCTCCCGTAGGTACACAAGGCATGAGCAATGGTTATATGTTTTGGCAAAGAGAGAATGATGGTTTTTGGGTAATTGGCTTCCGCTCCGATAATGGTTTATACGCAAATAAAAATGTAACGTATGCTCCCAAAGAGTTACTAATTGGCGCTCCGTCTACACTAGGTTCGGTTTTTAATAACGCAGCCCGTTGGGAATTATGGTTAAATGCAAACCCCGCAAATGTAGATACGTTGTATGTTAAGAATATTCAAAAAACATTGAGTACCGATGCCTTTGGAGATTTAACGCTGCCCTCAGCTACTTACTCCGATGTAGTAAGGGTACACGAGTATTTAGTAACCGTTGATAGTGTATACGCATTTCTTAACGGTAATCCGGTTTATGCTTTAGAATTGTTTCGCGACACACTAAATAATTATATGTTCTTATCCAATACAATTACTTATCCGGTGTGTGTGGTTCATGCCAATAAAAATAATGTAGTACAATCGGTGGAATATTATAAACAAAAATTTCCTTTAGCAACTAAAGAAAAAACGGCAACCAAGAAAGAAATAATAATATATCCTAATCCAACTGCAGGGCAATTTAAAATAGAAATAGCAAGCGAATTTTTGCAAAGCAAACCCTATACTTTCTCGCTCTTTGATGTAAGCGGAAGAGAAATAGAAAGACAAACTTATTCTTCATCTGAAATTTATCTAAACAAAAAGTTATCTGAAGGAATTTATTTATATCTCGTAACCAATTATAAAAACGAAACGGCAACGGGAAAACTTATTATTTCTGAAAAATGAAACTCTTAGAATCTAATCAATCTATGGGTGAAATGATGCCCAATATCGCTTCGCTGTTAGAATGCAACGCAAAACGTTTTGCAAAAAAAATAGTTTACAGCGAAAAAAATAATAACGGAGAATACGAAGGAATAACCTGGGAGCTATTATATAAAAACATTTTAACTATTGCTACCCATTTAAAAAAAGCTGGATTTAAAGAAGGTGAAAAAGCCGTTCTCTTTTCTCGTAATTCGCTTAATATGCTGCAAACCGAATTGGCTATTATGGCTTCGGGAGGAATAGCCGTACCTATTTTTGCCAACTTTAAAAAAGAAACAGCCGAATTGCTCATTGCTCATTCCGATGCCTCCTACCTGTTTGTTGCAGGCGAAACACAGGTAGAGCAAATCAGCCCAACACTCAAGTTAAAAAACAGCTGGACTTTCGACAATAAAACCTATCCTTCATTTAAAAATCTCCATCCGTTTTCCGATTTACTAAAACCCACTTCGGAATTTATTTCGCTGAAAACTGATGCCCAGACCGATGAAGTGTGTTTAAATATGTACACATCAGGAACCATGGGTATTCCTAAGTGCGTACAACTCATGCACAAAAACATTCTTTCACAACAAGCTGCTTTGGAAAAAGTGTGGGATATAAACGAAAACGACCGTTTTCTCTCTTATTTGCCATGGCACCATAGTTTCGGAGGAATATTTGAATTGTTTTCTGCCCTATATAACGGAGCTACCTTTCACCTCGAGAGCAGCTATGGCAAAGACCCCAATATGATTTTTGAAAACTGGAAAAAAGTAAAGCCAACGGTTTTTTTCAGTGTACCGAAAGTGTATCAGGCTTTGTACGAATTAACCCGAGAAAGCAAAGAAGCCGAAGAAATTTTTTTTAATTCCGGTCTGAAATTTATTTTTACCGCTGCTGCCGCATTGCCCGAAAAACTCTCCAACGAATTTGAAAAAAGAAATATCAAGGTTATTGAGGGATGGGGCTTAACCGAAACCTCTCCTTGTTGCACTCTTACCGACCCCCTTTTAAAAAGACAAACCGGAGTAGTAGGAAAACCCATACCTGGAGTAAGCATCCGTATTGCCGATGATGATGAAATTCAGGTAAAGGGGCCCAATATTATGTTGAAGTATTATAAAAATGAAGAAGCCAACAAAGATGTTTTTACCGAAGATGGATGGTACAGAACAGGCGATGTAGGAGAAATAACAGAAAACGGGTTAAAACTTATTTCAAGAAAAGATCGCATCTTTAAACTATCTAACGGAGAAAAAGTAATTCCCTCCGATTTGGAAAAAGCCATCGAACTAAAGTGCCACTACGTTCAGTACGCTGTGGTTTCCGGTAGTGGTGAAGAACACCCTGTAGCACTTATTTTTCCTAATAAGAAACTACTTGAAAAACCCGATTATCAGCTATCGCCCGAAGAGGGTTGTTTTTGCCCACGCAACTTAAACGAGTTGGGGAAATGCCTTACCGGTTGCTTAGCAATGGCAAACGACAGTATTGGACAAAAGTTTGCTAAAGTAAAATCGGCAGCAATTATATTAGATGAGCTTTCGTTGGATAACAATACACTTACTCCCTCCATGAAAGTAGCTCCCAAAAATGTAGTGGAACGATATAAAAAACACCTGCTTAACATGTATGGCGAAAATGTTCCTGTGGAAGAAGAAGTTTATATAATTGAATTAGAACCCAACAAATTGAACTCAAGATGTACAAAATAAAAGCTACCGATAAAATGAAAGAGCTAATGGGCAATTATTTTCGCTCACTAGAAACAGGCAAAAAGAAAATAGCTTGGTGTACAAGTGTTGGCCCTGCCGAATTGTTACGTTCTTTTGGTTTTGAGGTTTATTTTCCAGAAAATCATGGAGCCTTATTAGGGGCAACCCGCACAGCTATGGATTTTATTCCTGAAGCAATAAAATGTGGATATTCTGGTCATGTTTGTTCATACACCACTGCCGACATAGGTTCTTACCTAAAAAAAGAAACGCCTCTACAAACTCATTACGGATTAAGTGGACATCCAAAACCTGATTTAATAGCTTACAACACCAATCAGTGCCGAGAAGTGCAAGATTGGTTTCAGTTTTTTGCTGATGAATTTAGCTGTCCTATTGTTGGCATTATGCCTCCACGTCATGTTGATGAAGTAACTCAAGATGAAGTCGATTTGGTGGTAAAGCAATTCAAAAACATGATTCCGATTTGCGAACAAGTTAGCGGACAAAAATTTGATGAAAGTAAATTTAAAGAAACCGTTCGTTTAAGCAAAGAAGCCACTTTACTTTGGCAAAAAGTATTGAAAACATCAACAGCGATGAATGCCCCTTTGAGTTTTTTCGATGGCACCATTCACATGGGACCTATAGTAGTACTACGCGGAACTCAGGTAGCAAAAGATTATTATACTGAACTACTGACCGAACTACAAGAAAACGTGAAAAACAACATCGGATTTTTACCACAAGCAAAAACCAGAATTTTTTGGGAAGGCATGCCTATTTGGGGAAAACTAAGAATGCTCAGCGATTTGTTTACCTCTAACGGTGCAGCCGTTGTTGCTTCAACCTATTGCAGCAGTTGGGTGTTTGATAAGTTTGATGAAAACGACCCTTGGAACTCTACGGCAAGAGCTTATACCGAAATATTTATTAACCGAAGCGAAAAAGCAAAAATGAAAATGCTTGCCGATTGGTTTAACGAATTTAAAATAGATGGAATTGTGTATCACGATACAAAAACCTGTTTTAATAATTCCAATGCCAAATTTGGTATGCCACAACGGTTAAGAGAAATAACCGGAGTTCCTGCATTAGTTGTTGAAGGCGATTTGTGCGATTTACGTTTTTTCAGCGAAGGACAAAGCATAACTAAAATTGAAACTTTTCTAGAGCAATTGGAAGAAAATAAAATATTAAACTAATGGCCGAAAAAAATAAAACAAAAGCTGCTATCATCGGTCTCGGGCCTGTAGGGATGATATTGGCCGTAAAACTTCAGGAAGCCGGCTGTGAAGTAGCCCTCTGCGAAGCCAACGAAACCAAAGCCAATAAAATTAAAGCCGAAGGATTGGTGTTGGAAAATGTAATACAGGCAAAAGCTACGTTTACTAAAGTTTGTCAATCGATTTCGGAGCTTGAAGGTTGGGATGCCGACTATTTATTTTTTGCATTAAAATCGAACCACACGCCTGCTGCCGTTAAACAAGCCGAAATACTAAATACCGAAAAACTAACTGTAGTTTCTGCCCAAAATGGAATTGATGTAGAACATTTATTAGTAGCCGGTTTTGGCGAAAGTAAAACGATGCGTTTGGTTATTAATTTTGCCGGAAACACTGTGGGTCCTAACCTTACAAAAGTTACCTTCTTTACACCACCCAACTACATTGGCTCTGTAAACGATGCACGAGCAGAAAAAGCAAAAGAAATAGCCGATTTACTAAGTTCTGTAAACCTTTCAACCAAAGCCATTGACTCTTTTGAACTTCTCAAACGCACTTGGGAAAAAACCATACTCAATGCATCACTCAGTGCCCTATGTGGTGTAAGTCGATTAACGATGGCCGAAGCCATGAGCGACCCCGATACAGTTGAACTAATAGAACAGGTCATCAATGAAGGCATTGAAGTAGCCGAAGCCGAAAAAATACGATTTCCTGATGATTTTCTTCGTCAATGTTTACGATATCTCAAAAAAGGAGGCGATCACTTCCCTTCCTTAGCTGTTGATTTAATTAATAATCGGCCCACCGAAATAGATTATTTTAATGGAAAAATTGTAGAATACGGTCGTAAACATTACATCAGAACATCGCTAAATCTTGCGTTTACCAACATGGTAAAAGCTATGACCAATAAAAATATTATTTCTCGTATTCCGGGAGCCGCTGGCGATGTAAACAAAATAATTTTAGAGAAGGGGCTAATAAACAAAGCCACAGCAGGAGCCTACAAAAATACTCATTGCTTTTTAGGGATAGATCTCGGCTCGGCTTATGCTAAATTTACTATTACAAACGATAAAGGCAATGCCGTTTTCCGTTATTTCTTACCCACCATGACCAACGATAAACAAGCATTTAAAAACGTAATGGCCGCCATATCCTCTAATTTCAATATTAAATACAGTTGTGCCACAGGCTACGGAAGAAAACACTTTACAGAAACCGACATAGTAAAAACCGAAATAAACTGTGCTGCAGCCGGAGTTTCATTTTTCTATGCCGGAGAAAAAAATATTATTGACATTGGAGGGGAAGACATAAAAATTATTCGTTGCGACAAAGACAATAACGTAGAAAATTTTTACATGAATGACAAGTGCGCTGCAGGAACCGGCTCCTTTTTAGCCGAAATTGCCGAACGTGCCGGAATCAACATTTCTGATATGAGTAGTTTAGCCTCCCTCTCTAAATACGATAAAGAGCTCAACAGTTTCTGTACCGTTTTTGCCAAAACAGAAATCATGAATTGGATTTTTGATGGCATGAAACCCGAAGATATTTCTAGAGGAATTTACAACTCCATTGCCAACAAAGTGGCAAAAATGAGGCTCGATCCGGGCATTCCAACCTACATGATTGGTGGAGTAATTGCCCACCACCCCTACCTGAAAGATTTATTAAACGAAAAATTTAATAAAGACATTAAAATAGTTGAGGCACCTCAGCACATCGTTTCTTTTGGTGCAGCTATTATTGCCATGCAATATTTTTCCAAAATACATTCCAATACAAAAAAAGAAATAAAACCCCTTAAAAAAACAACGTAATTATGAAAGGATTTCACGACAAGAAAAAAGGATTTGGGATAACTTATGATAATATTTATCTTGTAAATGGAGCAAGAACTCCTTTTGGTAAACTCTGCGGAACATTGGGCAATGTTTCTCCTACCGATTTAGGTATTTATGCTACTCGTGCTGCCATAGAAAAATCAGGAATTAAAGGTAAAGATATAGACCAAGTGATGTATGCCAACATAGGCCAAAGTGCTGCTGATGCTTACTTTTTACCTCGCCATATAGGCTTATTTTCGGGTATTCCGGAAGGTATTCCAGCTGTAATGTTGCAACGTATTTGCGGTTCAGGCTTTGAAACCATTATTGCCGGGGCCGAACAAATTACACTTGGAAAAGCACAAACTGCCTTATGCGGAGGAACTGAAAACATGACCCTTTCTCCTACCGTTAGCTTTGGCAACAGAATGGGTTACGCACTCGGAAAAATTGATTTTAAAGACATGCTTTGGGAAGCATTGAACGATACAGCTGCTGTGCCAATGGGCTGTACAGCCGAAAATGTAGCCCAAAAACATGGTATTACAAAAGACGATGCCAATATTTTCGCCAAACAATCTATCGATAAATATTTAGCGGCTCAAAAAAGAGGTTTTTTTGAAGGCGAAATAGTGAAAATGAATTCGGCCGAATTTGCTATTGATGGTTTAATTACCAGAAAAGTAAAATTACCTAAACATGCCGTAGATTTCTGCACAGACGAGAACGTGCGTCCTGCCGATTTAGATGCCATGAGCAAACTCCCTTCTGTATTTGCCAGAGATGGCGTTCAAACAGCGGCTAACTCTAGCGGTATTGTTGATGGGGCGGCTTCTGTAGTTGTGGCAAGTGGTGATTTTGTAAAAACGAAAGGCTTAAAACCACTTTCAAGAATTGTAGCATCGGCTACAAGTGCCTTAGATCCAAGAGTAATGGGTTTAGGACCCGTACCCGCCATAAAATTAGTCTTAGAAATAGCAGGGTTAAGCCTTTCAGACATCGGTTTAATAGAAATAAATGAGGCTTTTGCAGCACAATTTATCGGTTGTGAACGAGAACTCAAATTAAATAGGGATATTTGCAATGTAAATGGTGGAGCAATTGCTTTGGGTCACCCCTTAGCAGCCACCGGAACACGGTTGTCTTTAACCCTATCGAGAGAAATGAAAGCAAGAAATGTTAAGTACGGTATTGCTTCAGCTTGTATTGGTGGTGGACAAGGCACCGCTATACTTTTTGAAAATATTTAACTTAACATAAAAATGAACCCAACACAAGCAGCACACACGTTTCATATTCCGGTTATGGGAATAGCCTTTTCAATTGATACTCCGGTAAAAGTTGCACCACTTGGTATTTCTTCTGTTCTTTCGTTGGGAGACGATAAATTACTTGAACGATTGAGTGCCTATTACTGTAAAAAATATAATTTCCCTTACGAGGAGATTACAAATAAAGAAGAAGATTTTAGAGCAAAAAGAATTACTGCATACCTCAATATTATTGCTAAAATAGTAGATTTAGAATTTAAAGAGGTGGTTAATTCCATTGAAAATGGTGGAGAAAAGGCAAAAAAATATTTCTCCCTACTTCCCAATCATTCTCCTCTTAAAAAAGCCTACGAAAAATATATTGCCTCTTCCGGCAATGAAGAAAAAAAAGAGATTCTTCATTACATTTTAAACACCATAAAAGCCGGTACTATTGATGTAAACATCATGACCAAGTTGGATAGCCCCAATTACAACGCTAACAAGGAAATATTACCTGTAGAATACAACGATGCACACGCAGCCTTAAGAGGTTTTGCCAATAGCACACTAAACGCATCATTAGTGTATTCGGCAGGAATGAATCCCAGATTATATACATACACTGCTAACTTTCCCGATTTTTTTCCCGATGAAAACGGAGAATTAAAAAAGAAAATTATTCTAAAAGTGAGTGATTATCGCTCGGCATTAATTCAAGGAAAAATGTTTGCCAAAAAAGGAATTTGGGTTTCGGAATATCGAATTGAGTCGGGTTTAAACTGTGGAGGACATGCTTTTGCTTCAGACGGATATTTACTAGGACCCATATTGGAAGAGTTTAAAAATAAAAAAGATGAATTGGTAAAAGAACTCTCCGAGATGTGTAAGGAAGCCTGGACCCGAGAAGGTAAAAACCATACCTCTGCGCCCTTATCTACCAATATTACCGTTCAGGGAGGGGTGGGAACCGCTACTGAACACGAGTTTTTAATTCGTTATTATAACGTAGATTCGGTGGGCTGGGGCACTCCCTTTTTATTAGTTCCGGAGGTAACCAACGTAGACGAAGAAACACTGCAACTACTTTGCAAAGCCACCGAAAAAGATGTGTTTTTAAGTGAAGTTTCCCCGCTGGGAGTTCCTTTCAATTCTATAAGAGGGAATTCTATTGAAGTAGAAAAAGAAGAAAGAATTACAGCCGGAAAACCGGGAAGTTCTTGCCCCAACAGATATTTGGAATTTAATACCGAATTTACCGAAATGCCTATTTGCACAGCTTCTCGCCAGTATCAGAAATTAAAATTAGCCGAGTTAGACAGCAAAAAGTTGCCACCCGAAAGACATCAGATTGAATTTAGAAAAATTGTAAACAAAGAGTGCATCTGCAATGGGTTAGGTAATTCAGTAAAAATAAATTATCAAATAACAACCATTAAAGCAGAAAATAAAATTTCTATCTGCCCCGGGCCAAATATTGCATACTTTAACAAAATAGCCAGTTTGCAAGAAATGGTAGACCATATTTATGGCAGAATTAATTTGCTTAACGATGCTTACAGGCCCCATATGTTTATTAAGGAGTTAGAATTATATATTAACTACTTAAAAAATCTTATCAAAAACCTATTAGAACCTGCTACCCCTAAGGAAGCCAGTTATTTTGCAAGTTTTAAAGAAAATCTTTTTTCCGGTATAGAATACTACAAAAACCTGTTACCAGAAATGAAAGAAGAGTCGGAAAAAATCATTTCCTCTTTTAAAACCGACCTTTTACATTTAGAAGCAAAACTGAAAGCAGTAACATGGAATCTTGTTCCTGCCCAGTAAGTAAAATACGAATACAAAATGAGTACTTCAAAAATCTATCAATGGCAAGCTACCGCGTTAAAAGCCGAATTTGTTAAAGTAGAAAATTCCTTACCCACCGTATCTGCAAACGAAGCATTAGTAAAAATAGCTGGTTGTGGTGTTTGCCATACCGACCTTAGTTTTTGGCACGATGGGGTTCGTACAAAAAAAGATTTTCCGCTTACCTTAGGCCACGAAATTAGCGGAACCGTTGTAGAAGGCCCGGCACACCTAAAAGGGAAAAATGTAATTATTCCGGCCGTTCTTCCTTGCGGAAACTGCGAATTATGCAATAAAGGCCGAAGCAATATGTGCCAACATCAGCTTATGCCCGGTAACGATTTTCACGGAGGGTTTGCTTCGCACATTGTGGTGCCACACCAATATTTGTGTGTAGTACCCGATGCCGTTTTATCTAACTACAAACTGGAAGAGCTAGCCGTTATAGCCGATGCCATTTCTACGCCTTACCAAGTAATTAAAAAATCGGAATTAGAAAAAAACGATTTAGCCATTTGCATTGGCGTAGGAGGAGTGGGCGTATATGGTGCCTTAATAGCCAAAATTATGGGGGCAAAAGTGTTGGCAATTGATATTAACGATGCCAAATTAGAGGCCGCTAAAAAGAACGGAGTAGATGCTACCCTTAATTCAAAAGGTTTAGACCTAAAGGAAATAAAAAATAAAGTAAAAGAAATTGCCAAACAGCTAGGCACCTCAAAATATGGTTGGAAAATTTTTGAATTTTCGGGTACTGCACCCGGTCAGGAATTAGCCTTTAACCTCATTACTTTTACCTCTACCTTAAGCATTGTAGGTTTTACCATGAACAAACTCGAGGTTCGTTTAAGCAACCTGATGGCCTTCGATGCAAAACTTATTGGCACCTGGGGCTGCAAACCAGAACTATACCCCGAAGTGGTGGAACTAATTGCTTCCGGAAAACTAAACATCAAAGATTTTGTACAAACCTTTCCGATGAGTAAAATAAACGAAGTGTTTAAAAATACCCTTGAACACAAATACGATAAACGCTCTGTACTGGTACCTGATTATTAGCCATGTTTCTCTGTTGATAGAAGTCTTTGTCGCAAATAAATTATTTGCTCCTTGTATGCCTCAATTAATTTTTCGGTTATTTCTTTATTCTCCTGATATAGATTTTCAATCTGTTGGTGTCCTACCGCTTGGTCGGTAATATGCTGATTATATACATTTTCAACTTTTAAATCCAATAATTCTTCCAAAGGGATATCCAATATCGCCTGTAACTGAAATAAGCGTTCAAGCGTTAGTTTCGTTTCCTGCCTTTCTATCTTGTTATAAGCAGAAACACTAATTCCCAACTTTTCCGCAATATATTCATGCGAAAAACCCTTGTTTTTTCTTGCCTCTTTTATTTTGTTGATTATTTTATGCAATCTTTCGGGTATTTCCATTTTCTCCATAAGTAAATATTTTTTCCGTAAAAGTAAATAAAAATCCGAAATAGTCAATAAATTCTTTTTTATTATTCTTTCTCTTTGTTTGTTAATTGATTTTAACATAAAAATTTAACTTATGAGAACTTTAACTATTTCGGTCATTGGCATAACTTTGTTTGTGTCAGCCTGTAAAAAAGAAAAAAAAGAAAATTTTATTAAACCCCAGCACACCTCCGAAAATGCGAACGCTCGTTTTTCACCACCAGAAAGAGACGAAAATATTAACACTCTTATAGATAGTTTTAATGTGGCTTTTACAAACTATATGGAGGATACTATATTGCCAACTTGGGATACGATGCTTATAGAAGAAGTTGTTTGGACGCTTGAGGCTTCTGCAAACCGTGCTAATACTCTCGCCCAACAATATACGGTTGATAGCATAGAAATATCTAAATATATTTTTTACATACCTCTTGGCGGAAGAAACACTATGGGTGAGTTTTACGCTCGCCCACATAATATTTTTTATTGTTATGATTCTATTGCTTCAGCCATTACAGATGTTATGAATAACAACACAAACCTTTTTTATGCCATTGACGTAGAAGTAGACGAAGATGTTTCTGATGATTTATTTAAAATGCATGTAGAAATAATTACATACGCTCCTATTTTGGAACCCAATTTTGAACCTACTGATTTTGGGCCGGGTGATAGTTATAATTTATATCCCTACTATCCTCATTCGGCTTTTCAAATAGAGAAAAAATTAAATCAATACTATACACATCCACCATTAAACAATGGATATTTTACAGGCGTTATTACAATGCCACATCCGAGCCCATCCCAAAGATATTCAATAATAGATAATTCTTATACGGGATGCCCTAATTACACAACATTAGATTATTTAGGTTCTAGTAATTTGCGTTGGCTATGGTGTCATGAACAAAATATTACCTTAAATTATGTTGATTTAAATAAATCGTATCATGGATTGCGAAATTGGATTGATTATACGAAACCATCAAATTATAAGATAATTCAAATAATTATGTTTGCAGACGATTGGGGGTATGTTTACGATACCTCTACCCAACAAAGTGTTTATGGGTGTTATCCACTAAGTCATCGTTACCGTCATTCTATGAAGTTTAAAGCAGGCAAAAGTGTTGCTTTGCCCAACTCAAATTAAAAATGCGTTTTATTGTTGTTATATATTTGACATGGTGCTGTGTGGCAGGGGGGCATCTTGTTGCACAGTCATTTTTGCTTAGTGTAGGAGATACAAACACACAGGATATACCACAACGTATAATTGAATATGAAAATTGTTACTACGTAAATTACTGTAGTTATGATACGGTAACGAATTATTATTATTCGCACATACTTAAAATTGATGCTACAGGTATTATTATTTCCACTCTTTTTTTAGATTCGCTGCGTTCTATTAGTATGTACGAGTATAATGATGGCATATATATGTTGTTTGGCAAACTGGTAAAAAATTTACCGACTCCAGAGTTTTCAACGGTATTTATGAAGTTTAATGAAAATCTTCAGTTGCTTGCCTATAAAGAATTATATAGACCAGATTTTGTTTACACTCCCTACGATTTGGGTTTTTACAATACCGATACTCTTATGTATGCAGGTTGGTATTTTAATGCTGTAAATTTTTCTGTAGACTATGATCATTTTATGCTTATGGACAAGAGTTTTAATATACTGCATATTGACAGTCTTGCTCATCAACAATATTATTGGTCGAGTTCCTATCCACATTTTCTCAATTTACAAAAAGACAGTATTTTCGTTATTGGCATGAATATCGGTCAATATGGGCAAACTAACGTGGCTTTGCCGATTAGAAAAAGTGATTTTACATTACAGCCTTTCGACACGGTTGATTACCAAAGCAACCTGCCCGAATACAACAACAATCCGCTAGGCCCCAACGCTTGGCTTGCCGATATAAGAAATAATTCATCCGCTTATACTGATTCTACATTTTTAATGGCTGCCGCTATTTTGCTTTGCCCTACCTATAATACCTGCTTTACCAATTTGGGATTTATTGAAGTAAATAAAAAATTTATCGCTAAAAATATGCATCATTATTATGCCCTGCACCCTACCATTTCTAAATTTCCGGCCACATTTAAATCACTTGATGTAAATGATAAAAATGAAATTTATATGGCCGGAACTACTCATTGCGAACAACTTGGCTGCATAAATATACCTAATACAAAAGTAGTAGTTATTAAAACCGATATAGAAGGAAATGTTTATTGGCAAAAAGTAATTACTATGCCGGATACATTTCTATATGCAGCCACAACACTTAAAGCAACATCAGACGGTGGAGTACTCGTAGCTGCTTCAGTATGCAGGCATATAAACGATTTGAACTATAATATTGTATTAATAAAATTAGATAGCACAGGTGCTATGGTGTTTACAAATACATTACCACATAAAAATGAAAAACCTATTTGTTATCCTAATCCAACCAGCACAAGCCTTTACCTTAAAAATATTGCAGGTCCACTTTCTTATAATATCGTAAACAATAGAGGGCAAGTTGTATGTATAGGCCTCTATACAGGAGAACCAATAAGTGTGCAGACATTGCCCTCTGGTTTGTATGTGCTGCATTTGTACGAAAATAATAATACTCATGCAGTACGATTTGTGAAAGAATAGTCAAATTTCATATTCTATTTTTTAATCCTGTTAACTGTAGAAACAAACCCGAACGAACCTCAAGGGTTTTGTACAGACCTTTCCGATGAGTAAAATAAACGAAGTGTTTAATAGAATATTTAGAAACAATGTACTATATGCTTATCTGTTTGAAAATATTGATCAAGTAGGAGAAATTACTTCCGAATGGATAGATGATTATAATAATGTAAGACCACATAAATCCTTAAAAGGAAAAAGTCCGTGTATGATAAAATAACTATTTTTTATCTACTTTAGCATTGTACTAAAAAGGGGATGCTTACACATATTGGAAAACGAGCTTTTTGCTTATTCAATTTATGATACCAATCATGTTTTTTACTCCTATCATTGCTCAATTTTGAGAGCACTCAAAAAAAGAAAATTTTATGAATTCATTAAAAAATCACAACCTCATAGAAGGTTACCAATACACCGATATTATTTTTGAAAAACGCCCATGCATCAATACCGATGGAAAACCCGTAGAAGGACTATACAATGCATGGATAATTTTAAATAACCCCAAACAATACAACTCGTACACCACCAAAGCAGTTAAAGAAATTATATTAGCCTTTGGCGAAGCCTCTAACGACAGAAGTGTGGTAGCCGTTGTATTTACCGGAGTAGAAGATAAAGCCTTTTGTACCGGAGGCAATACAAAAGAGTACGCAGAGTACTATTCAGGAAACCCACAAGAATACTCACAATACATGCGTTTGTTCAACGATATGGTTTCGGCCATTCTAAAATGCGAAAAACCGGTTATTTCGCGTGTTAACGGAATGAGAATTGGCGGAGGACAAGAAATTGGAATGGCTTGCGACTTTACAGTTGCATCAGACTTAGCTCGTTTTGGACAAGCCGGACCCAAACACGGTAGTGCTGCCATTGGCGGAGCAACCGATTTTTTACACCTATACATTGGAGTAGAAAGAGCTATGGCATCATTAACTCTTTGTGAACCATGGACAGCTCATCAGGCTTTGAATATTGGGTTAATTACAGATATTGCTCCCGCATTAAAAGTTGATGGAAAATTTATTGCAAACCCTTTGGTAAACATTGATAAATATGCCGATGAATACGGCAGAGTTATTTTTGGAGCCATGAAAACAGGAGAAGAACTGGCAAAAGGAAAAGAACTAATGGCAAAAGGAGTTGTAGATTTATCGAAGTTAGATGAAACCGTAAATCATTTAATTGCAAAACTATTACACACCTTCCCAAATTGCCTGCACAAAACACTAACAGAGGTTCGTAAGAAAAAACTGGAACATTGGGATATGAACAAGGAAAGCAGCCGCGAATGGTTAGCACTAAACATGATGACGGAAGCTAAAGCAGGTTTCCGAGCCTTTAACGAAGGGCCGAAAAACGACCGTGAAATTGATTTTGTAAAACTTCGTCAGTTACTGGCACAAGGCAAAGAATGGAACGATGAAATGCACCGTGCCATTTCTCCCCAGTTTAAAGCCGCTAAAGCATAAAAAATGGAAAAAATAAAACTCAACTATACACACAATGATTCTGTTGCTCAAATTATTTTAGACGATGGAAAAGGCAATGTACTCGACCATGTAATGATGGAAGAGATACAACAACAGTTCAACGAATTTGCTAAAAACGAAAACTTAAAACTGATTATTTTTGAAGGAGCAGGAAAACATTTTTCGTTTGGAGCCAGTGTAGAAGAACACCAAAAAGACATGGCCGCAGCCATGTTGCGTGGCTTTCATCAACTTTTTTATTCGCTGAGGGATATGGCTATTCCAACCCTTGCAAAAGTGAACGGACAATGTTTAGGCGGTGGTATGGAATTGGCCATCATGTGTAACCAGATTTTTGCTGATGCCACTGCAAAATTTGGTCAACCCGAAATTGTGTTGGGTGTTTTTCCCCCTCCGGCTTCTATTATTTTACCCGAAAAAATAGGATTATCTCGTGCCGAAGAATTATTGCTTACAGGCAAATCGGTTTCTGCCGAAGAAGCAAAAAACATGGGGTTAATTAATGAATTGTTTCATGATAAAAATGCACTGGATACCGAAACCAATGCGTGGATAGAACAGTATATACTTCCCAAAAGTGCTTTATCACTAAGGTTTGCCGTAAAAGCTTCGCGTATTAAATTTAACCATATCCTCAGTAATTTTCTTCCGCAGTTAGAGTATATGTACGTAAATCAATTAATGAATACAGAAGATGCCAACGAAGGCATAAACGCTTTTTTGGAAAAAAGAAAACCTGACTGGAAAAATAAATAAACGAATTGATTAAGGCTTCTTTTTAGAAGCTTCTTCGGCTCCGCTATAATTATGTACCGATAAAACAATGCCGCTTCGTTGCCAGTGAACGCGAATTATTACTCCGTATTTTTGCATTACGTCCCACTCGCACTTTACAAAATCTTTATAAAAGGAAATTTTTCTATAGGCCGCATGAGCCGATAGTTCCTCTCCTTTATCCTCCATGGCCTGGTTTTTATCCCAATCCCATTCCGGAATTAAAAAATAAACTTCTCCGTTTTCTTTTCTTTTCAGGCGGGCATCTCGCAAGTATCCTCCTTCGGCTGTTTCAATTAAACTAGGGTTCCCAAATTTTTCGAAAAGATAATTGTACACCAACTGAAAACGCTCTCCCATATTTTCGTAGTTCCCTCGGTCGGTTTTAAATTGGTATTCATTATCAGTCGTTTTTAGTACGGTGGCTAAGGGTAGTCCCTCGCTCAAAGCTTGTTTATATACCAACTGGTTATTCTCGAAACCCGATTCCCATGCTACGTCTTTCTTTGTTATTTCTGTTTTTAAAACATCAATTCCATAAAGAGAAAGAGGGGTTTGAGCCTTTAGTATAGCTACAAAAAAAACAAGAAGTAGTATAGTGGTTATTTTTTTCAATGACTTTTATTCTTTTTTTAAATTAACGGACGCCAAGGTACAAAAATTTTATCTGTTGATTTATTATGTGAAAAACTTAATATTCACTAAATACTGTTCAATTCATGCAAGTAAATACTTTTATTTCTTAGTTAGAGGAAGTATTCCTCTTTTGAGCAAAGGAAAAGCAATGAAAAGTAGCCCTGTTAAAATTCCTAATCCCGAAAGCAGAAATACGTACATAACCGACTGAAGATCCTCTTGCATACTACCAAACGGAACTGGGTTTTCACTAAAATACATCCAAATACTTCTTTTTATTCCGCTCCACAAAAGGCTACATAGAAAAACTAATAAAGAAATATTCAGAATCCAAAAACCCGAAAGAATTTGTTTTTTAAACTGTT
Organism: Flavobacteriales bacterium; assembly: GCA_013359255.1. Taxonomy (GTDB): domain Bacteria; phylum Bacteroidota; class Bacteroidia; order Flavobacteriales_E; family Vicingaceae; genus BCD5. The sequence continues at coordinate 253,305 of JABWCF010000002.1, read as the reverse complement.
CTGTAACCTGTGGCATGGCCCTATTCACAATGAATATAACCGAAGCAAGCAGAATGGAAGTATTAATGCCAATAGTAGTTCCCATACTATGCAAAACAGTAATATGTGTGCCATGCGTATAATAGTTGATGTAAGGAATAGAAATAAGAAGGGCTATGAATAAATTAATGCAAACCCAAAATTCGGTTGAAACCAAAAATTGATAGGATAAATTATTTTTTATTTTTTCATCGGCAGAAAGCATTTTTTTCCAGTCGCGGAGTATGGAAAAAAAGATAATCCACTCCGTCATACTTACTCCGTAAGCTAAATACCTTATCCACGGAACGGTGGGTACAATATAAGAATGGTGAGCCCAACCCAACATTAAATTAAACAAGCCCAGAAAATAGAAAAAGAAAGCCTTTTTACCGCAAGCCACCGATTCGTTTCCTTTTACCTTGGCCATTAAAAAAACCGATGTGCCGTAAACTAACATATTCCAAGAGCCAACAAAAGAGCCATACGATTTCCATTGCACGGCAAAATCTTTAATAAAATTTTCGCGGAAATAAGGAATGAGCCAAAAATGTGCTTCGGTAAAATGATACGTCATAAAAACAATTCCTGTTCCCCACATCCATAAATAAACAGGCCAATTTTGTATTTGCTTTAATGTAGTTTTAAAATAATTTATACCAAATAAAATCCAGCCAATTAAAATGGGCAGGGTAATGAGTGGAAAATACTCCATATATTCCCTTCCGCCCATTTTACCGGTAGCAAAAGAGATGTAAACCGCAATGGCACAAACTACAAAAATGATAAAATGCGTTTTAAGTAATTTGGAAGAATAGAGCGTAGTGTTTAGTACCTCTTGCAAATAATAATAGATGCCTCCTGTTGCACACAAAATAATCCAACCCACTACAGTGCTTACATGGAAAGGGCGCATCTTATTAAAAGCTATCGTTTCTTTTAAAAATTCGGGAAAAATATACTGTATACCCGCCAGCACACCAAACATTGCACCCACCAACAATGCCAATAAAGCCATTGCAATAAAAAGTAAACTTATTCTCTTCATTTGTGTTTGGTTTTAATTTTTACCCAACCGTTTGGTTTTTTTTCGGCTTCGTAATTAGGGAAATAGCCTGTTTTATCTACTTCCGACAAATATTCTACAATGGCCTCTTTTTCCTCTTCGGTAAAATTGAATTTGGGCATAGATTTTACCCCGCTGTTTAAAAAAGCTTTTACGTACATTTCTCCCTTACCTGTTGCAGAAATTACATTAGTAAGGTCGGGGCCCAAATACCCACCTAATCCGTAAAGTTGATGGCAGGCCGTACAATTATTATCCTGATAAAGTTGTTGCCCTTTGATGGCTTTTTCACTCATTATGGGCATTTCCTTGGGTTGTGCTCCGGTGTAAACAAAAATATTATAGATAATAAACATACAAACTAGTAATGTAATTACCAATCTGTTGCCTTTTACGTTGGGGTTTGGACTCATTAAATATAATACCTTTTTCTGTGTGCGAAAATATGTAAAAACAATTTTAACAAATCGCAAAGCAATAAAATAAAACCAACATTTATTGGAAACCTGTTTTTATAAAACAGAAATCTGCCGCTAAATGCAAACAAATAGTAATATGGTTTGTTTAAAGAAAAATAAACGACCAACATCTAACTTGGATACACATCATATATTTTGGTTAAATATTTCTTTATTTTGTAGCCCACTCATTAAGCGATTTCAATGGATAAATTTTCGTTTTTAAGCAATGCCGACCCGGAGAGCATAGATACGCTGTTTAAACAATACTTAGCAAACCCTCAATCAGTTGATAATAGCTGGAAAGAATTTTTTGATGGTTTTGAATTTGCCCGTAAAAACGTTGAAACAACAGGCAATATTCCCTCTAACTTTCAAAAAGAATTTAATGTAATTACACTTATAAATGCCTACCGTTCAAGAGGGCACTTGTTTACCAAAACCAATCCAGTACGCGAACGCAGAAAATACGCTCCTACGCTAGCCATCGAAAATTTTGGATTAGAGGCCAAGGACTTAAGTACGGTTTTTCAGGCAGGAACTGAGGTAGGTATAGGTGCCGCTACCCTTTCTGAAATTATAAATCATTTAGAACTTACCTACTGCCAATCTATTGGAATAGAGTATATGTATATGCGTAACCCTGAAACGGTAAATTGGTTGCGTAATAAAATAGAATTAAAAAACCGCCCAACTTTTTTAGAAGAAGACAAAAAACATATTTTTAAAAAACTAAACCAGGCAGCCACTTTTGAACAATTTTTACATAAAAAATTTGTAGGCCAAAAACGCTTCTCTTTAGAAGGGGGGGAAACTCTTATTCCGGCACTAGATACACTTATCGAACAGGGCTCTAACATAGGAATTAACGAGTTTATTGTAGGCATGGCACACCGAGGAAGGCTAAATGTGTTGGCCACTATTTTTAATAAACCCTACGAAAATATTTTTAGCGAATTTGAAGGAAAAGAATATGAAGACCATTTTTTTGATGGTGATGTAAAATATCACTTAGGTTATTCTTGCTCCATCAAAACAAAAAAGGGCAATGTGGTAAATTTAACTCTCTCTCCTAATCCCTCGCATTTGGAAGCTGTAAATGCAGTAGTAGAAGGAATGGTCCGGGCCAAAATTGATGCACACCACAACCATTTCAACCAAATTGTACCCGTCCTTATACACGGAGATGCAGCTATTGCCGCACAAGGTATTGTTTATGAAGTAATTCAAATGTCGAAACTAAAAGGTTATCAAACCGGAGGTACCGTACATATTGTAATCAACAATCAGGTAGGATTTACCACAAACTACATCGATGGACGCTCCAGCACCTACTGTACCGATGTGGCTAAAGTTACACTTTCTCCGGTATTCCACGTAAATGGCGATGATGTAGAGGCTGTTTGCCAAACCGTAAAAATAGCCCTCGAATTTAGACAGCGTTTTAACCGCGATGTTTTTATAGACCTCCTATGTTATCGCAAATACGGACATAATGAGGGGGACGAACCTCGCTTTACACAACCCCTGCTGTACAAGGCCATAGCAAAACACCCCAATGCAAGCGAAATTTATTTAAATCGCTTGGTACAAGAAAATATTTTAACCCAAGAAGAAGGAAAAAATATTGAAAAAGAATTTAACCATCTGCTTCAAAAAAAGTTAGAAGAAGCCAAAAACATTGACAAAGCAAGAATTACCTCATTTCTAGAAAGTATTTGGAAAGATATTCGTAAGGCAAAGGATACAGATTTTGAAAAATCGGTCGAAACCGCTATTTCCGAAAAAGAATTTAAAATGCTGGGGCTTATTCTTACTACTCTTCCTGCCAATAAAAAATTCTTCAATAAATCCATACGCCTCTTCGAAGATCGCTTTAAAATGCTTAACGAAACCAACCTGCTAGACTGGGCCATGGGCGAGCTAATGGCTTATGCCAGTTTGCTTCATCAGGGATTTGCCGTACGCATTTCGGGACAAGATGTGGAGAGAGGCACTTTTTCGCACAGACATGCTGTTGTTAAAGTAGAGGATTCGGAAGAAGAATATATTCCTTTGGCAAACATTGCCCCTGCACAGGCTCCATTTTACATTTACAACTCATTGCTTTCTGAGTATGGTGTATTGGGCTATGAGTATGGCTACGCAATGGTTTCGCCCAAAACCCTTACCGTTTGGGAAGCACAGTTTGGCGATTTTTTTAACGGAGCACAAATTATTATAGACCAATTTATTTCCAGTGCCGAAGAGAAATGGAATACCTTTAACGGACTAGTGATGTTGCTTCCGCACGGATACGAAGGGCAGGGAGCCGAACACTCCAGTGCAAGAATAGAACGCTTTTTAATTAACTGTGCCGAAAATAATATGCTGATAGCAAATTGTACCAGCCCTGCTAATTTTTTTCATTTACTAAGAAGACAATTAATTCAAGATTTCAGAAAACCTCTCATTGTTTTTACTCCAAAAAGTTTACTCCGACACCCAAAATGCCTCTCGCCTATTTCTGATTTTACCAAAGGAGGGTTTAAAGAAGTAATAGACGATGAGTTTGTAAACCCTAAAAACACAGATGTAATAGCCTTCTGTACAGGAAAAATTTACTACGAATTAGCAGAAAAAAGAGAATCGCTTTCTATCAAAAATTTAGCCCTTATTCGAATAGAACAACTTTACCCTTTTCCGCAAAAACAAGTGGAACTCATATTAAAAAAGTACTCTTCTTCAACTAAATTTTTGTGGGTACAAGAAGAACCCGAAAATATGGGGGCGTGGTTACATATAAACAGAATGTTTCCGAAAAAAAATTTAATTCCTGTAACTTTACCAGCCAGCGGAAGCCCAGCCACAGGTTCGTATAAGGCACATGCCACAAGGCAAAATAAATTGCTAACTACGGTTTTTGACTATGCATTTTCTGTAAATAAAAAAATAAAAACCACTTAAAAAAGCAGTATGGTTAAAGAGATAAAAGTACCTAGTCCGGGTGAATCGATTTCGGAAGTTCAAATAGCAAACTGGTTGGTTGCGAATGGCGATTATGTAGAAAAAGATCAAGTAATTGCCGAAATAGATTCCGACAAAGCCACCTTAGAACTCACTGCCGAAGACTCCGGAGCAATAAATATACTGGTGCAGTCAGGAGAAACTGTAAGCGTAGGAAGTGCCGTTTGTACCATAGATACTGAAGCAAAAGCTCCTGAAAAGAAAAAAGAACCTGCCTTAAAAACAGTACAAGAAACAAAAGCTGAGAGTAAGCAAGAAACTATAAATACTACTGCCTCTGCAAACAGCTACACACAAGGACATGCATCACCTGCCGCAAAAAAAATGATAGAAGAAAAAAAAATCTCTTCATCGAACCTGAATGCAACAGGCCCTGGTGGCCGCATAACCAAGCAAGATGTTATTTTATACATGGCAGCGGGCACCGATAAATCAGCTGCAAGCACTTGGGGTGGCTCTCGAAATGAAAAACGCGAAAAAATGAGCATGCTGCGAAAAAAAATTTCGCAACGTTTAGTGGCCGTTAAAAACGAAACCGCTATGCTTACTACTTTCAACGAAGTAGATATGTACCATGTAATACAACTTAGAAATAAATACAAAGACACTTTTAAAGAAAAACACGGGGTAAGTCTTGGGTTTATGTCGTTTTTTACCAAAGCTGTTTGCGAAGCATTGCATCTTTTTCCGGCTGTAAACGCGTACATAGATGGAGAGGAAATGGTATTTCATGATTATGCTGATGTGGGCATTGCGGTTTCAGCACCCAAAGGTTTAATGGTTCCGGTATTACGAAATGCCGAACAAATGACTTTAGCACAAATAGAAACCGGAATAAAAAATTTAGCAGGAAAAGCCCGCGATGGAAAACTGAACTTAGAGGAAATGAGTGGAGGCACGTTTACTATTACCAACGGAGGGGTGTTTGGCTCTATGTTATCTACTCCTATTATTAATCCTCCACAAAGTGCCATATTGGGTTTACATAATATTGTAGATAGACCGGTAGCCCTCAACGGAAAAGTAGAAATACGCCCTATTATGTACCTTGCTCTTTCGTACGACCATCGTATTATAGATGGTAAAGAATCCGTTGGCTTTTTGTACAAGGTTAAAGAAATGATAGAAAATCCGGCTCGTATTATCTTTGGCGGAAAAACTCCTGATGAAGTTTTATTAAATCTATAATTCTATCAAAAATCATTGGTTCCTTTCTTTTTACAGTAGATTATCGAAAGATTTTTTAAAAATTTGCAAAAAGATTATCGCTTTTTATTCTAGTGAATATCCATTGATTATTCAGAGTTTTGGTTATGAAAGAAATTATATTTCAACCCCTGAAAGAAGAAAATATTTCGGCTATAGTAGCCCTAGCCAACCATGAACTGGGAACCCATTACCTATGCGAAGAAACTCTGAAAAACTATTTACAACTAGACAATACCTATTGTATACAAGTTGTATTAAACAAAGAAACAGTAGGTTTTTCAATGGTTCGGGTTTTACCCAAAAAGGACTTTATAATGCAGTACGCAGTTACTCATAAAAATATATTTGAAGATTTATTAAAAAACAGTAATACTATTTTATATCGTGCACATACAGTTGTTTCAAAAGAATTTCAAAAAAGAGGCATTGCAAATCTTTTAGTAAAATTTACACAAGAGAAATACGAATCACTTGCCGATACAGCACTTTCTGTAGCATGGGTAAAAAACAAGCAATGCAGCATGGAGAATGTATTGGTTAAATACGGATTTTATTTGCATACCGAAATAAAAAAATACTGGAAGGAAGATAGCTTGCAAAAAAAATATTACTGTGCCGCTTGCAAAAAAATTCCTTGTATTTGCAATGCTAAAGTTTTTGTAAAAAGGCTAGGGTAGTGTGATTTTTTCTGTTTAAACAAAACATGTTTACTTTGTGTTTGAAACAAATCTCAACTTGTTTTTAATTTACTTCATTTGCAATTATTGTTTTTTTCGAAAAGAATATGTCCTTTTCTCCCTTTTTCTTTAGTACAATTATAAATATAGACGGGGGTTTTCTCTCCGTTTACCATAGAGAATAAAAATCCATCTGTAAGCAGTAGCTTTTCTCTAGCTTCTTTTGCTTTATTCTCACATTCATAATTTCCAATAAAAACCTTGTATAAAATAGTGTTTTTCCCATCACAAGATTTTAGAACATCTATTGAAATAGTATCGTCCGGAAAAAGTTTATTTAAGTAAGAAAGTTTACTTCTTTGAACAGAGTCGATATTTGAAAATGCTAAAACTTTGTAATAAAAATAATCAAAAGGCACAGCAGAATCTATTTTATTTTGAAAAACGGAGGCTGCGTTTTCTATACATCTATAATTACATAACTTTTCGGCTTCTTCCAAAGCAATCTCATCTAGGCAGTTAAACGCAATTATTTTGGCATTTTCATTATACAAAGGACTTTGTTTCATTTTTTCAAATAATTTCAATGCCTCACTATAACATATTCTATAGCCTGCAAGTACCCTGTACTGCCTATTTTTTGTTTTTAAAATATGTATTCTCCCTAGGTCTGACCTTGTATATTCGTTTATATAAGGGAAAAGATTTTTCAAAGAATCTTCTGAAAAATAACCTATACTAACAGCATAGGTTATTTTTTCTGCTTTTTGTGCTAAAACCGAAAAAGGTTCGCTTAAAAATATAATTAGTATAAGTATTATTCTACACATTCTTCTACTTCAATTTTTATTATTGCAGGAAGACATAAACCAGCACAACCTTCAGGTCCAGGCGAGCAACCTGACGCTTGATTAGATTCACAAATAATAATAACTTCTCCTTCTTCGGAGCCTACTGCATTTGCAATACAATTACATGTTTCTATTTGATTCATTTTACTAACTAAAATTGGCCTGAAACCAATAAAATTACCGTTTGCATCCGCTTCGATTATGCCATCCCTACCCAAACTCCTTTCGAAATTTGGTGCTAAACTAATATGCCATGCAGGTTTACTTAATAATTCCTCTTTTGCCATGCTACCTTTACTATAACCGCTGTAAATACGGTATATGGGAATATTTGTTTCATTCATATAAAATAATGATGTAGCAACCATACAAGGTGTCTGCACATCCCAACTGGAAAATGAAGCATCAAATGCAACTATTGTATCAAGTGCTGGAAAGACTATTTCAGGTTTAAAACTTATTCCATTATCTATATCAAACGATTCAATTATTGAATCTAATCTATTTATCTCACTTTGTGTTGCACCGGTACTATCTAGTGAATTAAGCATAAGAGTAACTAAATCGATATTATTATTGTCACAAAGTGAAATTAAACTACTTAGTGTTATACGATATTTTCTTTCTTGTTTCATATAATTAGCTACAATACTAACAACTTCTGTATCATTTACAAGATATACAATCCCTCTTGCCAACAAATCTAAGTTGCTTTTTAAGTATTCATCATTTGCTTCCAATGTTGCAATGATAACGCTATCTTCATAGGCTGTTTGGCGTAAATTGTAATTGTAAATATTATTTGAATAATTACCTTTGCTTTTGTTTACATCCTTTTTACAAGCAAAAATCGAAATTAATATAATCATTATTGTTGTTGCCGAAATGAATAAAATCTATTTCATAATTATTTATTTTTTAAGTTTGTTCAAATTTCATTTTTATAACTATAAATTCTTATCCGTATTTTTGATAAATTATTTGTATCACTGATAAAAAATACTTTATGGACAAAATAGGTAGTAAAATACGAAAAGTACGCGAACTAAAAGGATATTCTCAGGAATATGTTGCCGAGTTGTTAGGGTTATCTCAAAATAATTATTCTAACATAGAAACAGGTCGAACAAAGTTAACATTGGACAGATTAGGGAATATTTCCAAAATACTGAATATCGACCCAATTGATTTGCTAAAATTTGATGAAACATTGGTCTTTAATAATTGCAACTATGGTAATATAGGAATAAATAATAATTCCATTTTTAATAATGAGAATGAAGATGCAAAAAAGCGTGTAAATACAACCTTAGAGCAGTTAACTTCATTAATAAAACATATTGAGGTTTTAATTCTAGATTTGAAAAATAAGAAATAAAAACACTTCAACATCGTGTAGAATGTACTGAGATAATTTACTTCTAGCACTGTAATAACATTGAAAATTCAAATTTTTAATCAAACGAATTTCTTTACATTCTCTAACCCCTATTCGTTAAATTCTGTTAAGTACAGAGTTTTTGTAATAAGCGATTTTTTCTTTACCATAATAAAATCCGTAACTTCGCAGCCTTATTAAAACCTATTAAATTGATACAAACCGCACAATTAATTCTAAGTTTATCCATTTTGGTTGTTTTACATGAATTAGGGCATTTTATTCCTGCTCGTTTATTTAAAACTCGTGTAGAAAAATTTTATCTTTTCTTCGACCCCTGGTTTTCTCTTTTTAAATTTAAAAAAGGCGATACCGAATATGGCATTGGCTGGCTGCCCTTAGGCGGCTATGTAAAAATAGCCGGAATGATAGACGAAAGCATGGATAAAGAACAATTGAAAAAAGAACCCCAACCTTGGGAGTTTCGTTCTAAACCGGCTTGGCAACGTCTTATCATCATGTTGGGAGGAGTTACTGTAAATGCCATTTTAGGAATTTTTATTTATGCTATGGTTTTATTTGTTTGGGGGCAAGAATATATTCCCACTAGCGGAGTTAAATACGGCATCCATGCCGATTCTTTAGCAATGGAAATTGGACTGCGAGATGGAGATAAAATTATTTCGGTAGAAAACAAAGTAGTAGATAAGTTCAACTACATTCCTTTGGAAATTATTTTAAATAATGCCAGAAGCATCCAGGTAGAACGTAATGGAGAAACACTAAATATTGCTATTCCCGAAGAATTGATAGGAAAACTTATTAAACACCAAAAAACATTAATTGAACCTGCCTTTTTACCTATAGTACAAGAGGTAATAGCGGGAACTCCCGCATCTAAAGCCGGCATGGAGCCTAACGACAGAATTCTTGCACTAAACAATGAACCTACTCCTTTTTTTCATAGCGTAGTAACTTATCTTCAAGCCCATAAAAACAGTGAAGTTACTATTTCCGTATTACGAAATAATGATACTCTTTTGTTACCTAAAGTAACCGTATCAGATAAAGGCACTTTAGGTTTTGCGGTGCAAGACATCAGTTTACAGCTAGATGTAAAAACAGAAAAATATGGACTAATGGAATCCTTTCCGGCAGGTGCCAAAAAAGGCTACGAAACATTTGATAGCTACATTAAGCAAATGAAACTCATCTCCAAATCGCCCGAATCGGTGGGTGGATTTATTTCTATCGGAAAACAATTCGGCAGCGAGTGGGACTGGCAACGCTTTTGGCTTTTTACGGCTTTTCTTTCCATCGTACTGGCCATAATGAATTTATTGCCTATACCCGCCTTAGATGGTGGACACGTAATGTTTCTTACCTATGAAATTATAACCGGTCGAAAGCCCAACGAAAAATTTATGGAATATGCCCAAATGGCAGGAATGATCTTATTGTTAGGACTGTTGTTATACGCAAACGGAAACGATATTCTAAAACTGTTCAGGTAGAATTTGATAAAATCCTTAATTATTCTATCTTTGTAATCCTTTATTCTAAACCGTTTTTTAAAAATTATGAACATTATGGCACGTAAAGAAAACGATTTGGTTTCTATTAACATTCTTAGAAACGGCACACATATAGAAGGAAACATTCGTACAAATGGAGATATTCGTATCGATGGCATTTTAAAAGGAAGTCTTACCTGCGAGGGGAAATTAGTAGTGGGAGAAAGCGGAATCATAGAAGGCGAAATACTTTGCAAAAGTGCCGACATTTCGGGCAATCTTAAAGCAAAAATTTCGGTAAAGGAATTATTGCAATTACGCAGCACAGCCAACATCAATGGTGATATTTTTACTTCTAAAATAGCCATTGAACCCGGGGCCAACTTTACAGGAAACTGCCGCATGGGAGCAGTAGTAAAAGGAATGGAAAAATCTGCCATTACAGAAAACTCCAATAAGTCTGCGTTACTTGAAGAAAAATCAGCCTAACGATTTTTATAAATACACCTCTATGGCCAGTAAAATGGCTCTAGTCATTTTAGCCGGGGTATATGGGGGTAAAAAAATAGACGAAAAATTAAATTTATCCTTTCCGGTATTTACGCTTATCCTTTCCATTATTTCGGTATCGTTGGCTATTTATATTGTAATAAAAGACACATCGCGTACAAAATAAATACACATGAAATTGTCTACATATCTTATCGGTATAAGCACTATAACTGCCATTCTTTTATCTATTAATTTATTTGTGTTTTCGTATTTAAACATCTCTTTCAGCTTCGTGTTTATTTCCATTTATTTATTTCTTTTAGGTTTAAATCTTGTTACCTACTTTGTTCTGGCAAAAGCCGCAGCTAAAAAGCCAACAACTTTTATTACTGTATTTATGGCTGTATTTGGAATTAAAATGTTTTCGGCTCTTCTCTTTTTAGTGGCACTTATTCTCACTCATAAAGATTTATTAAAACCCATCGCCATTGTTTTTCTTTTTGGATACATATCATATTTTGTGTTGCAGGTGTGGGCCAGCATTAAAGCGATAAAAAACCAAGATTCATCGGCTGCATAAAGTCATTCAGCGAGTAGAAACATACCTGTTAAAAATCAGTAAAAAAATCTTGCTTAAGTAAGTGTTAATTATATACTTTTGCCACGGTTTTTTTAAACCATATTTAGTACAATATTTAACGCAACTAAAGGAATGACAAAGTTTTTCGCAGGTTTAAGTGCACTTTTTATACTACTGTTTTCTTCTTTTTCTGGTTTTGCTTCCGGAAATTCGGAAGGTAAATTTAATGCCGGAGAAATGATTATGCACCATATTCAAGATGCACACGAAATCCACATTATTGGAGATTTCGCCATTTATTTACCCGTAATACTTAAATCCGATAAAGGGTTTGAAGTTTTTTGCTCATCACATTTTTACCACAATAAAAAAACAGCCGAAATATCCGTTCATGAAAACCAAATAAAAAACATCGAATACTTTGAACATAACGGATTCGCCTTATTTCATGAAAAAATATATTACGCCAACGAACAGGGTGAGTTAGATTTTGATGAACACGGACACCCCACCAATCAAGCTGTAACTCTTGATTTATCTATAACAAAAAGTACTGCCGGCCTACTATTTGCCCTACTCATTGTTACCCTTGTATTTTTATCGGTAGCTAAAGCCTACAAAAAAAATGTAAATAGCGCACCAAAAGGTCTTCAATCTTTCATGGAGCCTCTTATACTCTTTATTCGCGATGAAGTGGCAAAACCTTCAATAGGACATAAATATCATCTTTTTATGCCCTTCTTGTTAACCATCTTCTTTTTTATATGGACTTGTAATATTTTAGGATTAATTCCCTTTTTGGGCGGTTTAAATATTACAGGTACTCTCAGTGTTACTGCCGTATTAGCCACTGTAGTTTTCGTGATTACCTCAATAAATGGCAACAAACACTATTGGGGACATTTATTATGGCCTCCCGGAATTCCGCTGCCTATTAAATTTATTCTTGTGCCCATAGAAATTGCAGGCATTTTTATAAAACCATTGGTCTTAATGGTGCGTTTAACAGCCAACATTACCGCAGGGCATATTATTATTCTCGCGTTTGTATGCTTAATCTTTATATTTGGTGAGCAAAGTGCCACAGCCGGTTACGGAGTGGGAGTGGGCTCCCTGTTTTTTATGATTTTTATGAACTTTATTGAATTGTTGGTCGCTTTTTTACAGGCCTATGTTTTTACCCTGTTAGCTGCCATTTATTTCGGCTCAGCAGTGGAGGAAGCTCACCATTAATTATGTTTTTATTAACCCTAAATATCTAAACAAATGAATCTATTACAAATTTTATTAGAAGCCTCCTCTTCGGCAGGATTTGCCGCTATCGGTGCAGGTATTGCTGCCATCGGTGCAGGATTAGGAATTGGAAAAATAGGCACCTCAGCTCTTGAGTCTATTGCCCGCCAACCCGAATCTACAGGAGACATTAGAGCAAACATGATTGTGGCTGCTGCACTTGTAGAAGGTGTTGCACTTTTTGCCGTTATTGTTTGTCTTCTAGTTGTTCTTGGCTAAAAACACTTTTCCGAAAACTTTAACGGTTGGTTAAAGTTTTCGGTTTATTTCATTACTAAACAAAATTAACAGATATGTTATCAGTAAGTATCGGAACTATTATTTGGACAAGCATCGCTTTCCTAACAGTACTTTTCATTCTTGGCAAATTTGCATGGAAACCTATTTTAAAAGCCATACAAGAAAGAGAAGAATCTATTGAACTTGCATTGCGTGCCGCAGAAAATGCAAAAAAAGAGATGGAAAATTTACAAAGCTCTAACGAAAAACTTTTAAATGAGGCACGTATAGAACGCGATAAAATTTTAAAAGAAGCTCGAGAAGCAAAAGAATTAGTTATTTCTACTGCAAAAGGAAAAGCTTCTGAAGAGGCCGAAAAAATAATTGCAATGGCCAGAGAAAGTATTCACAACGAAAAAATGGCAGCCGTTACAGAATTAAAAAATCAAGTGGCCGTGTTGTCTATTGAAATTGCTGAAAAAATTCTGAAGCAACAGCTTTCTGACGAAGACAAACAGAAAAAAATAATTGACAACTTAGTGAAAGACGTAAACCTGAATTAATAAACAATGGCCGATATTCGCGTTTCATCTCGCTATGCTAAATCGCTGCTTTCTCTTGCAGTAGAGCAAAATTGCCTTGAACAAGTAGCAAAAGATATGCACTTTATAGAGAAAGTGATTTATGAAAACAAACCGCTTCTTTTGTTGCTGAAAAGCCCCATTATTAAAACCGATAAAAAAATTTCCATCCTTTCAGAAATTTTCGAAAAAAATATTTCTGCAGTTTCTTTTTCCTTTATTAAAATCATTGCACGTAAAAAACGCGAGGTAATTTTACAAAATATTGCAAGCAGTTTTAATACTCAATATAAAACATTAAAACACATAGATACAGCCTATATTACTACCGCAGTTCCAATAGATGAAAATCTGAGAAAAACTATTTTGGCCTCCATTAAAAAAACCATAAACAACCATAATTTAGAACTAATAGAAAAGGTAGATTCAACCATTATTGGCGGAATGATTTTACGTGTTGGAGATAAACAAATAGACGAAAGCATTCGCAGAAAAATAAACGACCTACAAAAAGAATTCAGTAAAAATCCTTACATTAAAGAATATTAAAAATTTAAAAAGAAAAAGAAATGGCAGAAGTTAAACCCGCAGAAGTATCCGCAATTTTACGTCAACAATTAGCCGGTTTTAAATCCGAATCAGAACTAGAAGAAGTAGGTAGTGTATTACAAGTTGGTGATGGTATTGCACGCATATACGGATTAAACAATGTACAATCCGGAGAATTAATTGAATTCGAAAACGGATTAAACGCAATCGTATTAAATCTGGAGGAAGACAATGTTGGTGCTGTACTTTTAGGCTCCTCTAACGGAATAAAAGAAGGTGCCACCGTAAAACGTACCGGAAGAATTGCATCTATTCGCGTTGGAGAAGGAGTTGTTGGAAGAGTAATTGATACCTTAGGAAACCCTATTGACGGAAAAGGACCTATTACAGGTGAAACATACGAAATGCCCTTAGAAAGAAAAGCTCCCGGTGTAATTTTTCGTCAACCGGTAAACGAACCTCTGCAAACAGGTATAAAGGCCATTGATGCCATGATACCCATTGGACGCGGACAACGAGAGTTAATCATTGGTGACCGCCAAACAGGAAAAACAGCCGTAGCAATAGATACCATCATCAATCAAAAAGAATTTTACGATGCCGGAAAACCTGTATTCTGTATTTATGTTGCCATTGGCCAAAAAGGCTCTACCGTTGCACAAATTGTAAAAACACTCGAAGATAACGGAGCCATGGCCTACACTGTAGTAGTAGCAGCTTCTGCATCAGAACCCGCTCCTATGCAGTTCTATGCTCCTTTTGCCGGTGCTGCCATTGGCGAATATTTTAGAGATACTGGTCGCCCTGCACTCATTGTATACGATGACCTTTCTAAACAGGCTGTAGCATACCGCGAGGTATCTTTGTTGCTTCGCAGGCCTCCAGGCCGTGAGGCTTACCCCGGAGATGTTTTTTACCTCCACTCTCGTTTGCTTGAAAGAGCTGCAAAAGTTATTAATGACGATAAAATTGCTGCACAAATGAACGACCTCCCTGATTCTCTTAAACCCATTGTGAAAGGAGGAGGTTCGCTAACCGCACTACCCATTATTGAAACACAAGCAGGAGACGTGTCGGCATATATTCCTACTAACGTAATTTCTATTACTGACGGGCAAATATTTTTAGAATCAAATTTATTTAATGCTGGTGTTCGTCCTGCTATTAACGTGGGTATTTCTGTATCTCGCGTAGGAGGTAATGCACAAATAAAATCTATGAAAAAAGTAGCCGGCACCTTGAAACTAGACCAAGCACAATACCGTGAACTAGAAGCTTTTTCGAAATTTGGTTCCGATTTAGATGCCGCTACAAAGGCCGTATTAGAAAAAGGAGCACGCAACGTAGAGGTATTAAAACAAGGGCAATTCTCGCCTCTAACCGTTGAAAAACAAGTAGCAATTATCTATTTAGGAACAAGGGGACTTTTAAGAAATGTTCCAATAAATAAGGTTCGTGAATTTGAGAAAGATTATCTATCTCTTCTTGAGGTTAGCCACAAAGAAACATTGAATCAAATTAAAGCCGGAAAAATTGACGATTCTATTACTTCTGTACTAGAAAAGGTGGGCTCAGAAGTGTCGTTAAAATACAAGCAATAAATAATGGCCAATTTAAAAGAAATACGCAACAGAATAACCTCGGTACAATCTACTAGGCAAATTACGTCTGCCATGAAAATGGTTTCTGCTGCCAAACTTAAAAAAGCACAAGATGCCATTATACGCATGCGTCCGTACGCTTCAAAACTAAAAGAGATTTTAGAAAATTTAAGTGCTAGTTTGGAAAGTAATGAAGGTATTTATGCCCAACAACGGGAAATAAAAAGTGTGTTGATTGTGGCTATTACTTCTAACAGGGGATTATGCGGAGGGTTTAATGCCAATGTATTAAAACAAGTAAATAAACTAATACGCGAGGAGTATAAAGGGAAAACCATAACTATACTTTCCGTTGGCAAAAAGGCTGAAGATTTTTACAGAAAAACGGATTATCATATCAAAGGCACCACCTTACCAAAGCAGCTTGGAAAACTTTACGATAATTTAACTTTTCAAGAAGTGGCACCGGTAGCACAAGCTATTATGGAAGCCTTTGTAAATAAGCAGTTCGATAAAGTTGTGCTTGTTTATAATCAATTTAAAAATGCAGCAACGCAAGTGCTTACTACCGAACAATTTTTACCTGTATTACCTCCGAATACAAAGTCTAAATCAAACAATGATTATATTTTTGAGCCAGATAAAAAAGAAATTGTTCAGGATTTAATTCCAAAATCTTTAAAAACACAATTTTATAAAGCTATTTTAGACTCAAATGCAGCCGAACATGGTGCACGAATGACGGCTATGCACAAGGCAACAGATAATGCTTCAGATTTAATAAACGAACTGAAACTGCACTACAATAAGGCTCGTCAAGCGGCAATTACGGGTGAAATTTTGGAAATTGTTGCTGGAGCTGAAGCATTAAATTAAAAACAGTTTTAAAACCGAATTCCGATTAATGCAATATCATCGGTTTGTTCGTTATTTCCAATCCATTCGGTAATAGTATGTTCAGCTATTTGTTTTTGTGTATGCATTTGTTTAGTGTGCATTTTCAACAACAGTTCTCTAAATCGTTTAATCATAAATTTTTTATTGTTTTCCCCTCCAAACTGGTCAGTATATCCATCGGTAAAAAGATAAATTACATCATCTTCTAGATAGTTTATTTTTATTTCATGGAATTCCTTTTCTTCTTGTCTTAATCCCCCTAAGGAAAATTTACTGCCTTTAAATTCTTGTAATTGTTTTTCTCTGATAAATATAGCTGGGCGCTTGGCACTAGTGTATATAAATTCTTTTTTTTGTTTATCTACGTTTAGCAAGGCCAAATCCATTCCATCGTGCACGTACTCTTCTTTTATTTTATGCTATTTTAGAGTTGCTGAAATTCGCTCATCTAATTCTTGCAATATTTTAGCGGGTTGGTATAACCTGTTTTCTGTAATAATTTGTGTTAACAGATTACTTCCAATAACCGTCATCAAAGCTCCGGGCACTCCATGCCCTGTGCAATCGGCACATACAATTATATAATTGTCGGCATTTATTTCATGAAACCAAAAAAAATCTCCACTCACAATATCGCGCGGTTTGTACAAAATAAATGAAAGTGGAATATTTCGGTATATGACATCTTCTTGTGGTAAAATGGCATTTTGCATTCTACGAGCATATTGTATTGAAGAAATAATCTCTTCTTTCTGCTGTTCCAAAATCTTCTTTTGCTCTTCTACATCGGATTTGGATTGAGCCAGTTCATTCAGATAGGATTCTTTACTACTTTCGTGCAGATGAATAACAATAGTTCCCAACACTAATCCGAATACAAGAGAAGCAAAATAATAATGGTTTGGAATAACTTCTGTTAGGGTTTTAAAATCAGCCCAGTGATTCACTTCGGCATAGTAGTAAAAGCAAAATAGAAGTAAATGAATGAAAGCCCATGCATATCCTGAGGCTTTATTCGTTACTAAAAAATAAATATAATAATTACAATTCCAAAAAAATTATCGGGAGAATAAATGCCTCCATTATGGTACGTACCGTATGTATTTATCAAAAAAGCCAATACAAAATAAATATTGGCCAGTATGATTCTATGCCCGTATTTTGGATAAATAAAAAAAATGGCTCAAAAAAGCAACATGGTTAACAAGTAAAGCTTTTTTAAAATCGGATCGAAATTAAATCCTGAGTCGAAATAATAGGGTGTAGAAACAACAGATAAAATAAACAAAATACCCATTGAAAGAATAAAAAACTTTCCCTTTCTGTATTCATCGGGAGTTTGTTTATCACCTTCAAAAATAGCTTTCTCTATTATGTTGTTTAAATTCATGAGATAAAGGTATAAAAAAAATTATACCCTATTTATACAAGATTAGTTTTTACCAATTATATGGTATTTTTTGGTAAGCACCCGCACAGGATACCACGATGCAAAAAGACCAATGGAAAATACGGTTATAAAAATGTATAGAAAATCTATAGGTACTATATGTACCGGATAGTATTCTACAATGCTTCCTTCTAGTCGCAACAAACCCACATGTTGCTGAAGAAGACATATAACTGTGCCTATTACTATTCCAGTTAATGCACCCAATAAATTTATAAATATGCCTTCTGTAAAAAAAATGAGCCTTATTAAATTTTTGCTTGCTCCTAAACATTTTAAAATCCATATGTCTTTGGTTTTATCTATAATAAGCATGGTAAGCGAGCTAATGATATTAAAAGCGGCAATAATCAAAATAAATGTTAGAATTAAAAAAGTAACCCATTTTTCGGTTTTGTTTGTTTTGTAAATCAGTTCGTTTATTTGATACCGTGTTTGGACGGTATAATTCGCTCCTACAATTGATTGTATTTCGTTTTTAAGGCTCTCTAAATCGACATTTTTTTCGGATCCAATTTCTACGGCAGTAGCTTTATTTTCCAATTGCAATAATTGTGCAGCAAACTCAAATGGAACCAATATGTATTTATTATCAAAATCGGGGTTAACCGAAAAAATACCGGCTGTTAAAATATTCCGTTTATGAAAAGCTTGGTCGGGATTAAAGGAAACGCTTTTGCTTCGTTTAGGCACATAAATCCAAATAGGCTTAGAAAAGCCGTTAAACTTCATCTGTAGGGCATTGGCAATACCATATCCTAACACGCAAAATTCATTATCTGCGTCTTTTAAAACAAGATTTCCTTCCACCATCATTGAATCCAATCCGCTCATTTTTGTAAACTCATTTTCTACGCCCTTAATAGTAGCTAGGGTTTGTTTATCTTCAAATTTGAGCAAGGCCGTTTCTTCAATGGTTTTAGTAATGTATTTTACTCCTTTTATTTTTTTTATTTTTTCGGATGGGAAAGAATCATACGAAAAGGATTTCCCGAGAGTTGCCGTTATTCGAATATCGGGATCAAAAGATGCGTACAAGGACTCAACTAAATTTTGTAATCCGTTAAATGCTGAAAGGACTACCACTAAGGCCAAAGAACCTATCGCTACGCCTACCACCGAAATTCTGGAAATAACCGTAATCACATTTTGCGATTTCTTGGCAAACAAGTAACGCTTTGCTATGTAAAATGCAAGTTTCAAACAGCTAAAAGAATTTTATTTTTTGAGAAGTTCATCAATTTTTGAAGCATACTCAATAGAGTCGTCAATGTAAAAATCGAGTTCGGGCACAATTCTCAATTGTTTTTTTACCCGTATGCCCAATTCTTTGCGTATAATGTTTTTGTTAGCTTGTATGCATTCTAAATAATGCTGAGGCAGAGCAGACCCAAACAAACTGCAGTAAATTTTTGCATATGATAAATCGGGGCTTATACGAACCATCGTTACCGAAACCATGCATCCTTCTAAGTGCGTACTTCGGAGTTTTAAAAAAATTTCAGATAAGTCGCGTTGTAAAAGCCGTGCTACTTTTTGTTGTCGAATACTGCTCATAATAGCCACAAAGATATGGAATAATGCCCGTTTCTTTTAGAATGAGTTGTGTTTGTAAAAAATGAAAGTATACAATCTATAGTTTTATTACTGTGCCCACTATTGCTCCGGTAAAATCGGCTTGCCCAAAATTGGCATATAAATGTATTCCGGCAAAAACATTGAAACGCTGAAACTTTTGGGTGTTTAACACATAGCCATTTAAGCCTAATTGTGTACAAAATAATTTTTTAAGCCAAAAATCAAAGTTGCTACTGTTTTCATAATAGGGATAGAAATAATTAAAATACGGTTTATGTAAATTTAATCCTCCCTCTACATCTATACTTATATGTCCAAACAAAAACTCGCTGCCAATAAAATAATACAGATTCGATGCAGAGGCATTGGGATTCTCTATGTATGGTTGCAAATTATTTTTACGTATATCATCGTAATACTGCTTGTAGAAACGGTACGTAAATCCACTGCGTATTTTTATATGATTTGAAAAAATAAGCCCTGCTGAAAAAGCGGTTGAAAAAACCTCTTTTTTAGCCCCCCCTATTGGATGTGCCGTAGCCCCCAGTTCATGAAATCCTACACCTTGCGTTGCTTGTACAAACCATTGTTTTTTGTGTTGTTTCTTTTCTTTTTTAATCGGATTTTCTGAATAATTATTTTTATTTAAAAAAAACTCCATCGCCACTGAAACAGCCGCAGAGTTTAGCCCAAAATTTGGAAGTTGTGTATGCCCGTTAGAAGCGTGCAAATAATGTCCCCCTATTTTTAAATTACTGGTTTTACTTAAATACCACTTTTTATGCAGTGCCGCCTGAAATGCCCAAGTAAAGGAAGAGCCGATGGCCACATTATCCGGATTAGAAATAGAATCGTAGAAAGTACTAAAATAAGCTGCTCCTAAACCAAAACGAAACCACCAAGAGTGTAACTTTTTTTGCGAAGTATTTAAAGACAAATAGGGCATCAAGAAAAACTGTTGCCCAAAAATTTCAGTATTCCCTAAATGAATATACCCTACACTAATACCCGTTTGAGGATAATTGTAATGAACCGAAAACAAAGATTGATAATGAACTTTCCCAATACTGCCCCATATACCTAATATTGGGTTATGGGTAGGATAATTGGGATAATTCGGCACTACATACCCTCCCACCGCTTCTAACTCTAATACAATAGCATCGTTTACAACACTATCCTGCTGTTGTGCAAAGCCTATTTGTACAAATACTATTAAAGCAATGAGTTGTAATAAATAGTTACCCTTCATTTTCTGTCAGCTATAGCTTATTCGTGTTTCCTTTTACAAAAAACAGCATTTATTTACTCTGCAAAATATTTATTGCAATTTTATTTTGGTAACACTTTTTTAATACATTTAGCATCAATTTAATATTGTCGATTCAAAATTTACATTCAAATGAAAAAAATAGTATTCCTTTTTTTTATTCCTTTTTTAGGTTTTTCTCAAAATATCAATCACTGGGAAACGGCAGTTTACGCCCCTCAAATATGGACGTATTTGCTGCCAAATACTGAGCCTTCCGTTAATTGGAAAAATTTAGGATTTAACACCTCTGGATGGAACGTAGGAAAAGCGGGTATTGGCTATGGCGATAACGATGATTCTACCGTTATTTCCAACACCGTTAGTCTTTATATGCGTATAGAATTTAATATTTCAGACACCTCCAAAATTGCTCAAGCTGTTTTATCTATGGATTATGATGACGCTTTTGTAGCCTACCTCAATGGAGTTGAAATAGCCCGTGCTAACATTGGAACACCCGGCACTCCTCCGCCCTACAATCAAACATCAACAGGATTACATGAAGCACAGATGTACCAAGGTGGCAAACCCGATGATTTTATTATTAATAAAAATATTTTGGCGGGTTTACTTCTTCCAGGCGCCAATGTTCTTGCTGTTCAAACGCACAACGACAATATTGGTTCTTCCGACTTGTCCTCTATTCCTTTTTTACACCTTGGAATTACCGATAACAGCAGCAATTACGGACCTACACCCAATTGGTTTACTCCTCCTCTCAATTTCATTACTTCTAATCTGCCCATTATTGTTATAGAAACCAACGGGCAAACCATAATAGACCAGTTTGATATAATGGCCGATATGGGAATTGTTGATAATGGAATTGGGCAATTAAATAATGTAAATGGCCCCTACAATAATTACAATGGAAAAATAAATATTCAGGTAAGAGGTTCCTCTTCACAATCCTTTCCTAAAAAAGGGTATAGTGTGGAAACCATCAATCTATTAGGCAATACTCTAAACACACCACTGCTTGGTATGCCGACCGAAAACGATTGGGTGTTGCACGGCCCTTATTCTGATAAATCGCTTATGAGAAACTATCTTACCTACTCATGGGCGGCCATACTTGGAAACTACGCCCCTCGTGTTCGCTTTTGCGAAGTAGTAATTAATGGCGATTATAAAGGAGTGTATGTTCTTACCGAAAAAATGAAACGAGATGAGAACAGAGTAAATATTTCAAAACTTAATCCCGATGACACTACCGGGAAGCAACTTACAGGAGGATACCTCTTTAAAATAGATAAATACACAGGGAATAGCAGCCCCGGATGGCAATCGCCCTTTAGCCCTCCCAACGCATCTTCTAATCAAAAAATTAATTTCCAGTTCCATGACCCAAAAGAAATAGAACTACTCCCTGTGCAAAAAACATACATTAAAATGTATGTAGATAGCTTCGAAAAAGCACTCAACTCGCCCAACTTCGATAACCCCAATACCGGATGGAAAAAATATGCCGAATGGGGTTCATTTATCAATTACTTTCTAGTAAACGAACTTACAAAAAATGTAGATGGTTACCGCCTCAGCACCTTTTTACACAAAAACAAAATAAACAAATACGGGAACGGCAGAATTTTTATTGGCCCTGTTTGGGATTATAATATTGCTCTTGGCAATGCCAATTACTGTGCAGGAGGTACCACCACCGGATGGGCATATAATTTTAATTCCGTTTGCAACGGAGATTCTTATTTAATTCCATTTTGGTGGAACAAACTAATTACAGATACCGCTTTTGTAAACGAAACCCGGTGCCACTGGAATTACCGCAGACAAGGTATTTGGCATAACGACAGCATTGCCGCCTTTATAGATTCTATGGCCACATACCTTAGTCAAGCTCAGCAACGAAACTTTCAGCGCTGGCCTGTGCTAAGCACGTGGGTATGGCCTAACAATTATATTGGAAACAGTTACGCAGCAGAAATTCTATATCTTAAAAACTGGCTTATTACCAGAGCCAATTGGATAGATGCCAATTTGCCCGGAACCTGCTACTGGATTACTTCGGTTCCCTCTATTCAAAAAACAGAAATCGAAAACTTTATTCTTTTCCCAAACCCAGCAAACCAAAGTGTTTTTATTGAAATCCCTTTTATCACAAACACTCCCATTCAACTTCAACTAATTAGTTTGACAGGAAAACAGGTTTTAAAAAGAAATTTTAACTATTCTCAAAATCAAGAAATTTTGGAATTAAATCTGTCTGAAGTTGTACCGGGAATGTATTTCGTAAAATTGCAAATTGGAGATACACAATATGTTAGAAAACTCATGAAAGAATAAGTTTTTTCGAATAAATAAAGAATATGTCTAATAATAAAAAAACACTTTTTTCTCTGCTCTATATTCGTATATTTGACCACCAAAAACTAAATAAAAAAACATGAATTTTCCAGAAAACTTAAAGTACACCAAAGACCATGAGTGGATTAGAATAGAAGGCGAAACCGCTTATATAGGAATTACAGATTTTGCTCAAGGTGAATTGGGCGATATTGTTTATGTAGATATTACAACTGTTGGTGATTCCATTGAAAAAGATGCTGTATTTGGCACGGTGGAAGCTGTTAAAACCGTTTCAGATTTATTTCTTCCTATAAGCGGAGAAGTGCTTGAAAAAAATGACCAATTAGATGCAAATCCAGAATTGGTAAACCAAGATCCTTACGGAAAAGGCTGGATGGTTAAAATAAAAGTTTCCGATAGTAGCCAGGCAAATTCACTCTTATCTGTTGCCGACTATAAAGCACTTATTGGCAAGTAACCCATTTTCCTGCAGGTACTATTGCCCACCTCTACTTTGGGCGGTTGTTATACTTGTATTAAGTTTTTTGCCTGGAAATAAGTTGCCGGAAGTTCCTTTTTCCGGATTCGATTTATTTGTGCATGCAATGTTTTATCTCGTATTGTCGTTTTTGGGAGGGAGGTTTGTTTTTGTTTTCTACCCCTTTGCTGCATATATTACTCTCTTAATCGTTTCATTTGGGATAACGTCCATTTATGGAGTAGCAATAGAATTAATACAAGAATTTTTTATTACAAGCCGTACCGGAGAAGTTAAAGACATTCTGGCTAATACCATAGGTGTTTTACTTGGGCTTTCGGCAACTAAATTATTTTATGGTTAAATTTTTTATTTTGTGCGTATGGAATTTGTAAAAAGTTCGCATCTTCCTAAAAAAATACTAATTTTATAACCTCCAAAAAAGAATTTTATGGAACTGAAAAAAAATCCTACGGTTGATTTAGAAAGAAGCAAAAGCACCTTCATGTTAGCAGGTCTTGCCGCATCATTGCTCATTATTTACATTATGATTAATTGGAAAACTTCAGAAGGAGGAGTAACTGATTTAGGAATGGTACAAGTTGAATTAGAAGATGAATTAATCCCAATAACAGAACAAAACACACCACCACCACCTCCTCCTCCTCCGCAAGTACAAGAAATCATTCAAATTGTAGAAGACGATAAAGAGTTAAAAGAAGAAAAACAAATTCAAGATTCTGAAGCCGACCAAAAAACAGAGGTACAAGTAATAGAGCAACAGGCCGAAGAAATTGTTGAAGAAGAAATTTTTACCATCGTAGAAAACATGCCCACACTTGGAGGTTGCGAAAAAGAAAAAGATGAGCAAGCTAAATCGAATTGTACACAAAGAAAAATTTTCGAACACCTTGGAAAAGTTATGAAGTATCCTCAAATGGCTAAAGAAGCCGGAATACAAGGGCAGGTATTCGTTTCTTTTGTAGTAGATAAAAACGGCAAAGTTTCTAATGTAGAAGTGTTACGGGGAGTAGCAGGAGGTAAAGCCTTAGATGACGAAGCTGTTCGTATGGTTAAAACATTACCTGATTTTACTCCTGGTAAACAACGCGGAAAAAGCGTTCAGGTACGCTATTCTATTCCTATTAAATTCAGTCTGAAATAAAACACATTTTAATAAAAAAAGCCCATCTTTTTCAAGATGGGCTTTTTTTATTTATTTTTATAGCAACCAATAAGCGAATACTCGTCTTATACTCGTAAAAATTACCTAATGAAAAAAAGTTTATTCGCTTTACTATTCCTTCTTACTATAGGAAATGCCTTTAGTCAAGGAGAAGCCAACTGGTGGTATTTCGGTCAAAATGCCGGATTAAATTTTCCGTTTGGCCCACCTGTTGCCGTTTTAGGAGGTATGCTCAATACGATGGAAGGTGTTGCCACAGCGTCTAACGGAGCAGGCAATTTGATGTTTTATACCGATGGATTAACCGTTAGAAATGCTACCCATGCTGTTATGGCTAATGGAAATGGCTTAATGGGCGACCCCTCTTCTACACAGTCTGCCATTGTAGTAAAACGACCCGGAAGTGCCGCAGAATATTTTGTATTTACAGCAGGGTTACCTCCAGGTGGAAGCTACCGATATTCAATTATAGACATGAGTTTGAACGGAGGTTTGGGAGGAGTTACCGGCACAAAAAATGTATTAATGTATGCTCCTTGTACCGAAAGAATTACAGCAGTAAAGCACTGCAACAATATAGATTACTGGATTATTACACATCATTGGGGTTCAAATGAATTTAGAGTGTATTTGCTAACAGCAGCCGGAGTAAATCCCATACCAATAGTTAGTGCTGTTGGTTCTGTAAGCTCAGGTAACACTGCCAATGCAATCGGTTATTTAAAAGCATCACACGATGGTAATAAATTAGCCATGGCCACACGCTATTCTCAAGGAGGAAGCCCTGCCCAAGGTTTTGTAGAATTATTTGATTTTAATAATACCACAGGAGTAGTATCAAACCCATTAAACATGGGAATTCATCCTTATGCGTATGGGGTAGAATTTTCACCCGATGGCTCCAGACTTTATACAAATCAATCTCAACCTTGTATTATTTACCAATTTAATATGTGTGCTGGTTCTCCGGGTGCTATTGTGGCTTCAAAAACACAAATTGGCACTTCGCCAAATGGTTGGGCTGGAGCACTTCAATTAGGCCCTGATAATAAAATATATCATGCTCGAATTTTTGCCAATAGCATTGCCCGAATAAATAACCCAAATACATTAGGTGTAGGCTGTGGTTACGTAGATAATACCATCATGCTTCCTGGAGGAACCCAATGTTTAGGAGGCTTACCAAATTTTCCAGCTAGCTATTTTAGTATTTTCCCACCCACTGTTTCGGCAACCATTAACATGAATAATTGCTATGAAGCCACTTTTAGCTTTGTTACTCCTCCCCCTAGTTGTACAGGTTCCGGAACTCCTCAATCGGTTTCTTGGAATTTTGGAGACCCAGGAAGTGGGGTAAATAATTTTTCAAATCTTAATAATCCCTCCCATATCTTTACAGGTGCGGGAAGTTTTATTGTTACATTAATTGTGAATTACCAATGTTATTCCGATTCCGACACAATACTCGTTAATATTATCCCTTGCGGTATTACAACGAGTGTAAACAACGATACCATTTGTGCAGGTTCTTGCGGTAGCATTACCGCTACTACAACTGGAAATTCAGGACCGGTTACCTATGCTTGGACACCCAATATTGGCGTTGGTCCTGGACCTCATGTGGTTTGCCCACCGAATACCACCACTTATCAGGTAATTGCCACTGATAGTGTGGGAAATAAAGACACCGCCTATGCTACTGTAGTTGTTAACCCATTGCCTACCACAACAACTAGTGTAACAAATGTAAGTTGCTTTGGAGGAACAGATGGTACTGCCACAGCAAATCCTAGTGGCACCGCTCCTTTTACATATCTTTGGAACTCTAATCCTATACAAACTACTCAAACTGCCACAGGCTTACCTGCCGGCAATTATACGGTTATCGTTACAGATGCCAACGGGTGTTTCGTTTCAGCAAATGTTACAATAACAGAACCTCCTTTATTAACCGCTTCTGTTAACCAATTTACGAATGTTACTTGTTTTGGGTTAAACAACGGTGCAGCCACTGTTACCCCAGGAGGAGGTACTCCAAATTATACTTATTCCTGGAATAGTGTACCGGTGCAAACCACACAAACCGCCACAGGTTTACCTCCCGGCAATTACACCGTTACAGTTACTGACGCCAATGGGTGTTCGGTTACCGCTTCTGTAAGTATTTCTGAACCTCCCGTTTTAACAGCCAACATTAATTCTTATAACAATGTTACTTGTTTTGGTTTTAATAACGGCACGGCCACTGTTACTACAGGAGGAGGTACTCCAAATTATACTTATTCTTGGAATAGTGTACCGGTGCAAACCACACAAACCGCCACAGGTTTACCTCCCGGCAATTACACCGTTACAGTTACTGATGCTAACGGGTGTACCACTACTGCTACTGTTACCATCACCGAACCTTCTGCCATTGTACTAAACACAAGTGTAACACCTGCTATCTGCGGACAGCAAATTGGCACAGCCACGGTAAACGCTACCGGAGGAACAGGTTCCTACACTTATTCGTGGAATTCAAATCCTATTCAAACTACTCCTACTGCAACAGGATTGGCAACGGGCTCATACATCGTTACAGTTACTGATTCCAACGGATGTGTAGAAACAGCAACCGTTTTTGTTCCTTTTTCAAATTCATTTAGCATAAATTCGTACGTAATAAATCATGTTTCTTGCTTTGGAGGTAGTAACGGTTCGGCCGGAGTTACTTTAAACGGAGGAACCTCTCCTTTTACTTACAATTGGAGCTCGGGAGGAACAAATCCTACAGAAACTAATTTGCCTGCCGGAATATACAACATTGTTGTTACCGACTCTGCCGGATGTGTAGATTCTGCTGTGATTGTTATTACAGAACCACCCGTTCTTTCTGTTTCTATTATTCCTAATGCCATTAGTGTTTGCGTGGGAGATAATGTGACTCTTTCTACACAAACATCTGGAGGAAGTGGAAATTACTTCTACATTTGGAATCCTGGTGGACAAAATACTGCAACTATTCAGTTTAATGCTGCAGCTTCTGGCCAGTACTCAGTTACTGTTACAGATGCCAACGGATGCACCGATAACGCGGTAGCCTTTGTTACCGTAAATCCATTACCAATTGCAGACTTTACAGTAGACACAACAAATGGATGTGCTCCCGTTTGTGTTAACTTTTTAAGTGCAACCACGAGCGATTCCTACTCATGGTCGTTTGGAGATAGTGGAAACGGAACAGGGTTTATGCCAAGTTATTGTTACTCCAAAGCTGGCTCATATTCTGTTACCTTAATAGTTACAGACAGCAATGGATGTAAAAGTTCCATTACTAAAACCAATTTAATAACGGTTTATCCTGTTCCGGTGGCTGATTTTTTTCCCACACCATTCCGAACCGATATTTATTCTGCCGAAATTACTTTCACAAATACTTCTGATGGTGCCACCACCGCCTTTTGGAATTTTGCCGACAATTATACATCAAATCAGTATAACGCAGTACACACATACATAGAACCTGGTAAATACGGAGTGCTTCTTACTGTATGCAACACTTATGGTTGCTGCGATACTATTACCAAATTTGTAAAAGTTGATGGTTCGTTTACCTACTTTGTTCCGAGTGCATTTACTATAGACGAAGATCATTTAAATGAAGTATTTTTTGCAAAGGGTATTGGTATAGATACTGAAAGATACCTTTTACAGATTTTTGACCGTTGGGGTGAACTTATTTGGGAAACTACTGACCTGAATCAAGGTTGGAATGGTATTGTTAAAAATGGAAAAGTAGCGAACAGTGCCGTTTATGTTTGGAAAGCAAGTGTTTGGGAAAAAGACAAAAATCTGCATCACAACTTCATTGGACACGTTACCTTGCTAAGGTAGTGCAACAAAACTTTATACAAATTTAATTTAAAGTATTTTGGATTCTTTCTGAGATAGGTTCTGCAGACCTATTGGTATATTATGCAGAAGCTTGTTTATTAATTTCCCCTTCTACCATTTCTTTTGCGGTTAAAACAATGCCTCCAGGGTGAATGCCACATTCCGTATGTAATTCAATCTGTGAACCGTGTTCTATGTATTTATCGGGTAAACCCATCATTTTAACTTGAGCATGATACCCGTTTATTGCCATAAATTCTAATACAGCCGAACCCATGCCTCCCATTAAACATCCATCTTCGAGGGTTATTACTTTGTTAAATTTACCAAATACTTCGTGCAACAATACTTCGTCTATAGGTTTAACAAATCGCATATCGTAATGTGCAGCACTAATTCCCTCTTGCTTCAACTTTTCAATAGCTTTTGTAACATAATTACCAATATGTCCAATAGATAAAATGGCTATATCATTACCATTAGCCACTCTTCTGCCTGTTCCTAAGGTAATTTTTTTAAATGGGGTTTTCCAGTTAGGCATCACACCCTCTCCTCTTGGATAACGAATTACAAAAGGAGCTTTAGTGCTTTCTAACTGGGCAGTATACATTAAATTTCTCAGCTCTTCTTCATTCAGCGGAGCCGAAACAATTAGATTGGGAATACACCGCATAAAGGCAATATCGTATGCTCCATGATGTGTAGGGCCATCGGCACCGGCTAAACCAGCTCTATCTAAACAAAAAACGACATGTAAATTTTGCAAAGCCACATCATGTATTATCTGGTCGTAGGCCCGTTGAATAAAAGAAGAATAAATGTTACAAAAAGGAACAAATCCTTGTGTGGCAAGTCCTGCCGAAAAAGTTACAGCATGTTGTTCTGCAATACCTACATCAAAGGCTCTATTAGGCATAGCCTGCATCATTATATTCAACGAACTGCCTGAAGGCATAGCTGGTGTAATTCCTAAAATTTTTTCATTTTTCTCGGCTAATTCAACGATGGTGTGCCCAAAAACATCTTGGTATTTTGGAGCTTGCGGACTTTTAGGTATAACCTTTATTATTTCTCCTGTATCCTTGTTAAACACTCCCGGAGCATGCCACTGAGTGGGGTCTCCTTCTTCAGCAGGTTGGTAGCCTTTTCCTTTTTTGGTTATGCAATGTAAAATTTTGGGGCCGGGAATATCTTTTAAATCATTCAATACTTTTACCATATGGTTTACATCGTGCCCGTCAATAGGGCCGAAGTACCTAAAATTCATAGCCTCAAACAAATTTCCTTGCTTTAATACAGCTGATTTAACGCTGTTTTCTACTTTCTGAACAATTGCCTGTATATTGGGGCCAAAATGACTGAAACGACCCAAAAGATGCCATACTTCTTCTTTTAGCTTGTTATAAGTATGTGATGTGGTTATATCTGCTAGATATTCCTTTAATGCCCCAACATTAGGGTCGATAGACATGCAATTGTCGTTTAAGATAACCAACAAATTCGTATTTGCAGCTCCTCCGTGGTTTAGGGCTTCAAAAGCAAGACCAGCTGTCATGGCTCCATCGCCAATTACAGCAATGTGTTGACGTTCGGATTGCTTATTTAGTTTTGATGCAAAAGCCATTCCCAAAGCGGCCGAAATAGAGGTAGAGGAATGACCTACTCCAAAAGTATCATACTCGCTTTCGCTCCGTTTTGGAAATCCGCTAAGCCCCTTATAAATGCGGTTTGTATGAAAAATTTTTCTTCGTCCGGTTAATATTTTGTGCCCGTATGCCTGATGCCCCACATCCCATACTAACTGATCGTATGGAGTATTAAATATGTAATGTATGGCTACCGTAAGCTCTACCACTCCTAAACTAGCTCCAAAATGCCCTCCTTTTTCCGATACTACATCAATAATAAACTGTCTAAGTTCTTCACATACTTGAGGTAACTCTTCTTCGCTCAGCTTGCGCAAATCGGAAGGGGTGTTTATTTTTTCCAGTAAAACTCCGGCTTTATATTCCTTCATAATTGAATGCTTATTGAAGCAAAGCAGCAAAGGTACATATATTATTGTTTGCAAATTGTTGACAGTTAATACTAGTAAAACAGAGAATCGCTTGTTTTATTGGAAAGTAAAAAGAATTTTCTGATAAAATACTTACTTTTACAAACCTTTTTAAACATGTAGAGTGAGCAACATAAGAGAACTTACCGAGTCATTTCCACAGCATCTAAAAGAGGCTGTTCTTATAGGAAAAAAATCTAGCTTTCCCGTTTCTAATAAATTGTTTTCCAATGTACTTATTTGTGGTATGGGAGGGTCAGGTATTGGTGGAAGTATTGTATCGCAATTAGCAAATACCGAAGCTACTGTTCCCTTTTATGTGTGTAAGGACTATACTATTCCTGCTTTTGTAAACCATAACTCGCTAGTCATTGCCTCCTCTTATTCGGGGGATACAGAAGAAACACTTGCTGCCATTGACCAATCGTTAGAAAAAGGTGCCGAAGTAGTTTGCTTATCCTCTGGAGGAAAACTCATTGAGATGGCAATAGAAAAAAAACTGCCTTTTATTCAAATACCTGGAGGAATCCCTCCGAGAGCAGCTTTCGGGTATTCCTTTCCCCAACTTTTTACCATTTTATCGCACTACCGTATTACCTCTTCCAAACATCTTTCTGAAATTGAAAAAGCAATCTCTTTTTTGCAAAACGAAAAGGAAAAAATACAAAACGAAGCAGAGAGATTAAGCGAGATTCTGTTAAATAAAATTCCGGTTTTGTATGCTGAAGCTTCTTTCGAAGCCGTATTAATTCGTTTTCGTCAACAGTTAAACGAAAATGCAAAAATGTTGGCTTGGCACCATGTACTTCCCGAAATGAATCACAACGAACTGGTAGGCTGGAAGCAAGAAAATAAAAATCTGGCTGTACTTTTTATTCGCAATGAAAATGATTATACTCGTACTGCCAAACGCATAGACATTTGTAAAGAAATAATTTTACCAAAAGCATCTTCGGTAACCGAAGTGTGGACGAAAGGGGATTCTGCTCTAGAACGCATTTTATACACTATTCATTTGCTCGACTTTATTTCGGTTTTATTAGCCGAAAAGCGAAATATTGATGCAGAAGAAATACAAGTAATAGATTTTTTGAAAGGAGAATTATCTAAATTTTGAAACCCGAAATTATTTTTAAAGAATTAGGTTTTATTGATTATAAAAAAGCTTGGGACTATCAAGAAACACTTTTTAAGGAAACTCTTGATACAAAAATGCACAACAGAAACCATCCGGAAACTTTAATTGACACCAAAAATTATTTTCTGTTTTGCGAACACCCTCACGTTTATACACTCGGAAAATCGGGAGATTTTTCAAACCTGCTTATTAATCAAGATGAGTTAAAAAAACATCAGGCCTCTTATTACGCCATTAATCGTGGAGGAGATATTACCTACCACGGTCCAGGACAAATAGTAGGTTATCCCATTTTAGATTTAGACCATTTTTTTACCGATATACACCGCTATCTTCGCTATCTCGAAGAAATGATTATTTTAACCCTGGCCGAGTATAATATTACTGCAGGAAGATATGAAGGGTACACCGGTGTGTGGATTGATGCAGATCAACCTCTTAAAGCTCGAAAAATTTGTGCCATGGGAGTACGTTGTAGCCGTTGGGTTACCATGCACGGATTTGCCCTTAACATAAACACCGATTTATCATACTTCGGACACATTGTACCCTGTGGTATAAACAATAAAAAAGTAACTTCTTTACAACAGGAACTTGGGAAAGAAATAAATACAAACGAAGTAAAAGAAAAAATTAAAACCCACTTCTGTACTCTTTTTAAAGCACAAGTAGCGTTGTGAAAACATTAAAAAAAATATTTCTTGCACTGCTCATCATTGCAGCCCTCTTACACATCACATTGTACCTAAGTGGCAACACACACCTATACAAAGCTATTGTCAGCACATACTTAGCAGGACAAACCGGGCCAAGTATAGACGAGTATCAAAAATTCGATTTCGATACCATTAAAACCAACACCCCAACACCATGGAATGTTTCTAAAACATATAACACATACCAACTTACAGAAGAACAAGAAAACATATTCTCTGAAAACCAAACAGCTGCTTTCTTAGTCATTAAAAATGATTCCATTGTTTTCGAAAAATATTGGGAAAAATACAATGAACATTCGCACACCAATTCATTTTCTGTAGCCAAAACATTTACTGCTTTAGCTGTTGGTGTAGCCATTAAAGAAGGTAAAATAAAAAGCGTAAACGATAAAGCTATTCGTTATTTACCCGAGTTAAAAGGCTCTTTTGCCAATGAGATTACCTTGCACCACTTACTAAATATGACAGCCGGAATTAATTTTGATGAAAGCTACGACCATCCCCTTGGCTTTATGGCAAAAGTTTATTACGGTAAAAATATTAAAGATCTAACCTTTACTTACCAATCAGTTTTAAAACCAGGAAGCACCTTTTACTATCAGGGAGGAAATACTCTGCTGCTCTCCTACATTATTGAAAGAGTAAGTGGAATGCCTATTAGCAACTATTTCGAAGAAAAAATTTGGAAACCCATAGGGGCCGAACAACCTGCCTTTTGGAGTAAGGACAATCAAGGAACCATAAAAGCCTATTGCTGTTTTTACAGTAATGCCCGCGATTTTGCCCGTATCGGCAAATTAATACTCCATACTGGCTGGTGGGATGGAAAAGAAATTATTCCTAAAAATTTTATGCTTCAAGCTTTTCAACCAGTAAACACTCCCGATGCATCGGGGCAAACAGTAGATTTTTACGGATATCAACTTTGGATGACTACCTATCAAAACAGACCTATTTATTTTGCTCGAGGAATTAAGGGACAATATATTTTCGTTATTCCTAATGAAAATTTAATCGTTGTACGCTTGGGTAAAAAACGCAGCGATGAGTATATAAATGGACATCCTTCTGAAATTTATAAATACCTAAATACGGCTTTTTCTATTGCTAAATGAAAAAGGAAATTACCCCTCCCATAGTAGAAAATATTGCTGTAGCCATTGTGCCTGAACAGAACGAAGAAAATGAAAAAACTTGGAATGTTTATTTATTAAACTTACGCGAAACAGCCATTGAAGGGATTATTGTTTCTTCGAAAGGATATGGATTTATAAACAACGAACAAAGAAACACCTCTGTATTAAGACATTTTATAAAAACTCTTCCTGCTAAAAGCTATTCAAAAATTGAACCTATCATTGAAGAAGTTTTTGCATTGAATAACGAATACTGGGTAAGCTTTTTTTACAACAATACTTTGTATGATAAAAAATACGTTTTCTTAGCCGAATCCATTTGTCAAAGTTTTTTTACGGATATTCCGTTGATTAAGAAAAGAGGAGTGCTGATTATTTAATTTTTTTAATGAGAAATGTAGTAAGTAAAAAAAATAAAAACTCTCCTTTAAAACGAAAGGAAACCTCTTTTGAAAAAATGCTGACACATTCTCATAAAAAAGAAATGCTTTTGTACGTAAATAATCATACCAACAGTTTTAAGGAAGCCGTAAAATTATCTCTTATACACAAACCTCCTTATTCGTGGCGAGCCGCTTGGCTTTTGTGGGATTGTGTGAAAAAAAATGACCCGCGAATACAAAAGCATGTTAAAAGTTTTATTCGTGTTTTGCCAAAAATTAAAGACAATCAAAAAAGAGAGGTATTAAAGATTCTAGAAAAAATGAATATTCCTGAAAAGCTAGAAGGACTGTTGTATAACCATTGTACTACTATTTGGGTCGAAGTAAATCACCAACCATCGGTTCGGTTTTACGCATTAAAATTTCTAATTAAAACCGCACAAAAGTATCCCGAATTATCTGCCGAAGTAGTTTTGCTCACACAAAACCAATACACCGAAACATTAACTGCAGGAATATATAAATCGGTAAAGAAAATGCTTTTGAAAATTAAAAAATAAACAAGTGCCGATTGTATTATTCTTTTACAAACTCTTTTACTGCCGCAAGAGTTTTTTCAGGAGCTTCGTAAAAGCCCATGTGTCCGCAATTTGCCACAACTGTTTTGCTATTTTCCGGCAATGCTGCTTGTTCAAACAAACCCTCGTAGGGAATAATTTTATCATGTTTGCCAATTATAAATAATACGGGGTAAGGGGCAAAACGTATAATCAGTTCTCGTTCCAAACGTATTTTCATGCCTTCTAATGCTGCTATAATACCCTGTTTTGGAGTTTTTAATGCAATGGCAATGGTTTTGGCAATAAGTCGTTTCAAGGGT
The DNA here is from genome assembly GCA_013359255.1 of Flavobacteriales bacterium. GTDB lineage: Bacteria > Bacteroidota > Bacteroidia > Flavobacteriales_E > Vicingaceae > BCD5. The sequence goes on along the minus strand of JABWCF010000002.1, from coordinate 218,420 downwards.
TTTTGCTTGGTGGTATAAAACAAATTGGGAATCACTTCTTTTATAAAAAGCGATGGACTTTTTTTAACCACCTGAATAGCTCGGTTACGATCTGTTTTTTTAGGTTCGGTATCGGCACGCGCAGTAGAATGAAACAAACAAAGACCTGTAACTATTTCTGGATTTGCTTCGGCAAAGGCAAGAGCCACGTAGCCCCCCATGGAATGTCCTACCAATTTGCATCGCTTAATACGTAGTTTTTTTACTATTAAATAAACTGCTTCGGCCATTAATTCCATAGAATGTACATAGCTTAAACAACCTGTTTTGCCATGTCCTGGTAAATCGATACAAAGAACTCTGTTGGTTGAAGCAAGAGCCTCGGCAAAATCATTCCAAATTTCTTTGTTTTCTAAAAATCCATGTAAAAATACGACTGCCGGTCCACTCCCTCTATCGGTAAAATATACCGGAACTCCTTTAAACAAAAAGGCTTTATCGGGTATAAAACTTTCCGGCAAGTTAGTTTTCATGCATTAAGGTTTCTATTTCATCAGCTTCAATGGGTATGCTACACATGAGATCTATGGGTTTTGAGTCGGTAACCAAAATATCGTTCTCTAAACGTATGCCCAGGTTTTCTTCCCTTATGTAAATTCCGGGTTCGCAGGTAAACACCATCCCCGCTTTAATGGGTTCGTTTCGGAAACCTACATCATGTACATCGAGCCCCATAAAATGCGAAGTACCGTGCATAAAATATTTTTTATATAGTGGCGCATCTGGATTTTGTTTTGCTACCTCATGTTTATCTAACAAGCCTAAACCTATTAATTCGCTTTCCATTATTTTTCCAACTTCTTTATGATATTCATCTATAAAAGTTCCGGGCACAAGCATTTGTGTGGCTTGCTTCATTACACGGAGTACCGCATTATACACTTCTTTTTGTCGCTTGGTAAATGTGCCGTTTATAGGTAAACACCGAGTTAAATCGGATGCATAGTTTGCGTATTCTGCAGCCACATCGAGTAAAATTACCTCTCCGTCTTTGCAGGTTCTGTTATTTTCTATATAATGCAACACACAGGCGTTGAAACCAGAAGCAATAATAGGGGTGTAAGCAAAACCGCGTGAACGGTTACGGATAAATTCGTGAATTAATTCTGCTTCAATTTCGTATTCAGTTACTCCTGGTTTAATAAATTTTAATACTCTGCGAAACCCTTTTTCAGTAATCTGGCAAGCGGCTTTAATCAGTTCAATTTCTGTATGTGATTTAATGGCTCTTAATTCGTGCATAATGGGTGCACTACGTTGGTATATGTGTGTAGGGAATTTTTCCTTGCACCATTTAATAAAGCGAGCATCGCGTGTTTCAACTTCTACCATAGCCCGCGTATGTTCGTTAGTATTCAAATACACATTTTTACATTCAAACATTAATGCCGAAAATACTTGATGAAATTGCGAAAGCCAATAAACAGTTTTTATTCCGGAAACTTCGGTGGCTTTTTGTTTGGTTAATTTTTCACCTTCCCAAATAGCTATTGTTTCGTTGGTTTCGCGTACAAACAATACTTCACGATGCTGTTCGTTTTTACAATCGGGAAAGAGCAATAAAATGGTTTCTTCTTGATCGATACCCGACAGCCAAAACAAATCGTTATTTTGCCTAAAAGGCATGGTTCCATCGGCATTCGTAGGCATTATATCATTGCTGTTAAAAACAGTCAACGAAGCAGGAAGCAGTTTTTGAATAAAATTTTTTCTGTTTTCTGTAAATAAATCGGCAGATATTGGCAAATAACGCATGAGTTTTTTTTACAAACCTACGCCATTTTTTATTTAGTTGTTTAGGATAAGAAACAAAAAAATCTACTTGCTGGAATAGTTTATCATAAAAAATTGGCGGTAGTAATCGGTGTTTTTATTTTGATAAAAAAGCGAAAAATTTTCTGCTGAAAAAATAAAATACTCGTAAGCATTCAATTTTATTTCTTTTAGTTCTTTTTCGTTCAGGCTTACGGCTTTATAGTAATCTTGGGCATCGGCCATATTTTTAAATATTTTTACTGTAACGATTTGATAAAAATCGTTAAGAAGCATACTGTTCAGCAGAAGTTTTTTTAGTCCAAAATAGGCCGAATTAAAATTAGATAATTCTATTTTGGCTTTGTTTAAATCTTTGTCGGAAGGTACCAGTAAAACGAAGTAATGTTCTTTGCTGGGATCAAAAACATAGTTTGGAATATTTTCATCTATTTTATTATCGGGGTTGGCATCATTTGGTTTGTTTTCTGCTATTTTTTTATTGATGTTGTCTAATATTTTTTGAGCCAAGGGTTTTTCTTCAGCGGCTGGATAGTTGGCAATAAAAATTTCGAGTGCTTTCTTAAACGTATCAACGGGGGTGGTATATCCTATAGACAAGGTTTTTAAAAAATCAAATTTGTTTTCGATATGATGCGACCCAAAAATTTCTTTCGATTTTTCGCAGCGTACAATTACCATTTTGTAATCTTCTTTGTTAAAAAGGTCGTACACAATATCGTAGTAGTTTTCCACTCTTTTTTGGTTTTCTCTGGTATTTTTAAGGTAATTGGGGTCGTTTACCAAACGAGCATAATCGGAATATGGAAATTTTTCGAGAATCAGATTTTTAAAGTACTCGGCACGTTGGTTATTTTTATTTGCCTGATGTAATCTGAAAAGTTGGTAGTAGGTTGATGAAATATGCTGGCTGGTATCGTAGGTTTCTGCCAAGCGCTCGAATGTTTCTATGGCACGAGGCACATCGTTAAAACTTTCTTTATATATACCGCCTAGTGTGTATAGTGCTTCGCAAATACGACCATGCGATGCAAGCAAAGAAGAATCATTGAATGGGAGGTTTTTTAAATAATACTCTTCAGAAAAAAGTATGTTTTCATCGCTCTCTTTTTTAACTGAATCTTGTTTTACAATAAGATTTCCGTTTTCATCAAAAACGCCAGCCGAGCCTTTATTAGATCGCCTCCAATTATCTTCTAATGGCCTGTTTCCCCATCGTTTTTTAAAATCGCTGAAACCAAACCCTCGGGTTGTGGGGTTGTAAAAATACCATTTTACAGAACCTCCTCCGGCATTATTTTCTTGTTGCTTGTTTTGATTGTAATCGTTCACAATATCGTTGCTGTTTTGTTCTTTTTGTTTTCTAGCTTCTTCATCTTTTGCCTTTTGTATAAGTTCTTTTATAATTTTATCTCTCTCTTTATCGCTTAATTGGGCTACTTTCTGTAAGCTATCTTCTTTTTCTATGATTTTAATTTGTTCAACAAGGGTAGAGAGGTTTTTATTTTTTTCACTTATTTCAAAATATCTTTCATCTTCTTTGTCCATATTTTGTAAAGTGCTATCGTAGTAGGCTTGTGCGGGTATATACTTTGGTTTTTCAAAATAATAGTTGGCTAATTTGAAATAGATTTGAGTAAGCAGTTTTTTGTTTCCTAGGCTACTTGCCGCAGCCTTGTTAAAGTATTCTATCCCCAAGGCTTCCTCTTTTTCGCGAAAAGCCAACTCGCCAAGTGCAAAGTAAATCTGATCTCTATATTCTTTATTTTTTTTATCCTGTAGCATTTTCTGAAGTTCTTTCTTTACTTCGGCAATGTTCCCTCCTTCCAAATCAAAGGCTCGAGCACGGTTTATGCGAGCCTGAAACTCCATTTCGTATTTAGGTTTAAGCCGAATTACGTTGGAGTATTGAACTGTTGCATTTTTAAAATTTCCTGTTTGTTGGTAAAGTTGTGCTAACACAAAGGTGTAGCGGATACGTTGTTTTTTATTTTTAGAAAGTGGTATGGCGGCTTCGAGACGTTCTATGGCTTTGTCGTAATCTTTCTTCTTTATATGATGTTGTGCGTAGAGGGCATGTAGTTGCCCTTTAAATACGGGGTCTAATTTTTTTTCGTTTTCAATTAAATCGAGCAATAAAAGTAGTTTGCTTGTTTCGTTGGTTTGTTCGCGAGTTCGCACTCCCCATAATAGGGCTTCAATGCGGGCGGGAGTATTTTTAAAATTTCGTGCAATAAACTCGAAGGTTTCCATTGCTTCGGGGTACTCTTTTTTATAGAAGTATGCCTTACCTACCAGCATGTATGCATCATCCATCCAACGATTAATTTCAACCCCTTTTATAAACATAGAGTGTCTGCTAATGACTTTCGAACATTTTTTAATCACATTATCCATATCGGGGTAAAGCGATTTCGACATGGCCTCATCTCCATACAAAAACAAGGGAATTATTTCGGAATAATCTTCTTTGTGGTTCGTATATATATTTTGTTCGGCAGCCCGCATTATTTCGCGGGCATTAAAATAGCCATTATAATGTGCTGTGGTGTTGTGGTAGGCTCTTCTTGTAAAGGTGTTTTTTTTGGTAGAACAGGCATGTAACCAAAAGGAAACTAATATCAGCAGACTTAATTTTACCTGTATGTTATTGAGTAAATACTTGTTCAACAGCAAGAATTTTGAATGTAGTGCAATATTAACTTATTTGCCACAATTTTAGTATGCAAAAAGCTAAATACAAGCTAAATTAAGAATAAGCAATAAATAATTGAGGGAATGGATTTATCTATCTCCATCTAATAAATTACCCAAACCTCCTAGAATGCTACCTTCTTCTTTTCTGGTGGTGGTTCCGTACTGTAAAATACGCGAAGCCAACCGACTAATGGGGAGGCTTTGTATCCACACATTTCCCGGCCCTGTTAACGTGGCAAAGAAAACTCCTTCGCCTCCAAAGAGTGTGTTTTTTATTCCGCCTACAAATTGAATATCGTAATGAATCGTATTGGTAAAAGCTACAATACAACCGGTGTCTATTTTAATCACTTCTCCGGGCTGAAGTATTTTTTCGATGATGGTACCTCCTGCATGCACAAAAGCCATTCCGTCTCCTTCTAATTTTTGCATTATAAAACCTTCACCTCCAAACAAGCCTGTACCTAATTTGCGTTGCAATTCAATACCAACAGAAACCCCTTTAGCTGCACATAGAAATGCATCTTTCTGGCAAATTACTTTTCCGCCCAAGAGATGTAAATCCATGGGAATAATTTTGCCGGGATAGGGCGATGCAAAACAAGCTTGTTTCTTTCCATTTCCTATGTTGGTATAAGAAGTCATAAAAAGATTTTCGCCTGTTAACAGTCGTTTTCCTGCAGATAAAATTTTTCCCATAAATCCGGTATTGGACTGGCTTCCGTCACCAAAAAGAGTTTCCATTTTTATTTGATCATTCATCATCATAAAGCTGCCGGGTTCGGCTATTACGGTTTCTTGTGGGTCAAGTTCTATTTCTACACATTGCATTTCTTCGCCTATAATGCGGTAATCAATTTCATGGTTCGATTTCATATTTTCTTTTTTAAGTAATTCAAATTTTAGATTTTTTATTGTTTCAACCAATTTTCAATCACTTTTTTTCCGTGTTCGGTTAGAATAGATTCGGGATGAAACTGAACCGCTTTTACGTTATATATTTTATGCGAAAAGCCCATACAATGTCCCTCTTCATCTACTACGGTTGTTTGCAGGCATTGGGGTAAAGTTTGCGTATTTACAACCCAGGAATGGTAGCGGCCAGCCATAAACACGTTGGGAATATTCTCAAAGAGAGATTCACTTGGCTGAATAATGGTTAAGGGGGTTTTAACTCCATGGTAAACCTTTTGAAGGTTTTGCAGAGTGCCACCAAAAGCTTGTGCTATAGCTTGTTGCCCCAAACAAATACCTAATATGCTTTTGATATGGGCATATTCTTTTATAAGGGGAATTAAAATGCCTGCTTCATCGGGTAATCCGGGTCCTGGCGAAAGGACTATTTTGTCGTATTGGTTTATTTCTTTTAGTCTTATTTGGTTATTCCGATAAACTTTAATTGGGGCATTAGTAAACATTTCGAGGTAATGCACCAAATTATAAGTAAATGAATCATAGTTGTCTATAACGAGTATTTTCATTTTTATAGGGCATTATTTTACTTCTCTGTATATAGAGATGAAAATTTATTTTTTTTGAAACAATTGTTTAACAACTACTTAAAAATAAGGCCATGTTGGATATGTAAAATTGCATAATTATTTTTGGCCTTGAAAGATTTAATTGTAAATATCGTCTTTGTTTTACTTACCATAGTATTTGTTTACATCTCACAACGTGTGCTTTTTCGGTGGCTAAAAAATTTTTTAGATTAACGAAGTTATAAAACTCCTTTGGTACTGGGTAAATTAAAATTGTTTTCGTTTTTTGCAATAGCCATTTTAATAGCTTTTGCAAAAGCCTTAAAAATAGCTTCAATTTTATGATGCTCGTTGTCTCCTTCGGCTTTAATATTTACATTGCATTTAGCTCCATCGCAAAACGATTTAAAAAAATGAGAAAACATTTCGGTTGGCATTTCTCCAATTTTTTCACGTTTAAATTCTGCATTCCAAACCAAACAAGCTCTGCCGCCAAAATCAATGGCTACCTGAGCCAGACAATCGTCCATAGGTAAACAAAATCCGTAACGCTCTATTCCTGTTTTTTTTCCTAAGGCGATAGCAAATGCTTCGCCTAATGCAATACCGGTATCTTCTATGGTATGGTGCTCGTCTATATGCAAATCTCCTATTGCATTAATTTGTAAATCGATGTTGGCATGTTTGGCAATTTGTTCTAACATATGGTTAAAAAAGCCTATTCCGGTTTCGATGTTCGCATTGCCTAATCCGTTTAAATGAATAGCTACTTCTATTTTGGTTTCGTTTGTTTTTCTTACGTGTGTAGAATTTCGCTCGTGTTTGGATAGAAATAAATAAATCTCTTTCCAATTTTTTGCTACTAAGCTAATTTCTTTTTCCCATCCCTTGGGGGGGTCGTAATTTTCTAAAAGTATCGCCTTTGCTCCCAAATTGATGGCTAGTTTCACATCGGTAATTCTATCACCAATTACAAAAGAGTTTTTTAAATCGTAATTTCCTTGCAGATACGAAGTAAGCATACCTGTATTTGGTTTTCGTGTAGATCTATTTTCGTGTTCAAAACTTCGGTCTATACATTCTGCTGTAAAAATAATTCCCTCATTTTTTAATGTTTCTGCCATAAAACGATGAACCGGCCAAAAAGATTCTTCCGGAAAGGCTTTTGTACCTAACCCATCTTGGTTGGTAACCATTACCAACTGGTAGTTCATTTCGCGTGCAATTTTTCCGAGCCAGGTTATTACACCGGGTATAAATTTTAGTTTTTCAAAACTGTCGATCTGAAAATTATCGGGTGGCTCCCAAATAAGTGTTCCATCTCGGTCTATAAACAAAATTTTTTGCATATCAGAAATTTTTAAGTGCTTCGAGTAGTTTTAAATTCTCATCCATAGTTCCCACAGAAATTCTTAAGCATCCCGAACAAAGTTGAACATTTGAGCGATTACGAACAATTATTTTTTGTTCTAACAAGTAGGTAAATATTTTTTCTGAATCGAGAAATTTTACCAGTAAAAAATTTGCATCAGAAGGATACACTTTTTCTGTAAAAGGCAATGTTTCTAATACTTTTTGCATTATCACTTTTTGAGAAACAATAGCTTTAACCCAAGTCTCTTTTTGATTTTTATTTTGCAGTGCTTGTAGGGCCACTCGTTGTGTTAATATGTTAATGTTGTAAGGAGGTTTTATTTTGTGCAATACCTCAACCACAGAGGCTGAAGCAAACATTGCTCCTAAGCGGATTCCGGCCATTCCCCAAGCCTTAGAAAAGGTTTGTATTATGATTAAATTAGGGTAATTATTTAACTCCTTTAACCAAGTGTGTTCTTCGCAAAAATCAATATACGCTTCATCAACAACTACTATTCCGTTAAATTTTTTTAATACTGTTTTAATCACTTCTTTGTTGATTATATTTCCGCTGGGATTATTGGGAGAACAGAAAAAAACAATACGTGTATTTTCATTTATTTCTGCGAATATTTTTTCTGCATCGGGTTGAAAATTTTCGTTTAGGCACACTTCTTTTACTCCAACATTATTCAACTGCGCTGCCACCTTATACATGCCGTAGGCAGGAGGCAAAATAATGGCATTATGTAAACCGGGTTCACAAAAAACCCGATAAATTAAATCAATAATTTCATCGCTGCCATTACCAAATAAAATATTTTCGGGTTGAACTTTTTTTAGTTGAGAACATATTATTTTCAATTCTGTATGGTGCGGATCGGGATAACGGTTTAACCCTGTATTGAATGGGCTTTCGTTGGCGTCTAAAAAAACACCTTCGCTACCTTTGTACTCATCACGTGCGGTAGAATACGGCACCATTTTTTTTATGTTTTCTCGTATAATATTATTTAGGTCGAACATATTTACAATCTTATTTTAACCGCATTAGCATGGGCTTGTAAGCCTTCTGCTTCGGCCATTTCAGTAATGCTTGTGGATAAGTGCCGCAATCCTTGCGGTGTAATTTCCTGAAACGTAATTTTTTTTATAAAACTATCGAGCGATACTCCGCTATATGCCTTTGCAAAAGCATTGGTGGGCAGGGTATGGTTGGTACCCGAAGCGTAATCGCCCGCACTTTCTGGCGAATAATTTCCCAAAAAAACAGAGCCGGCATTAATTACTTTATCAGCATACTGGTGAGAATCAACCACAGAAAGAATTAAATGCTCGGGAGCATACTCATTCAATAATTCAATTCCTTCGGTAAGGTCTGTAACTAAAACCATACAGCTGTTTTGTAGAGCTTTGTAAACAATATCTTTTCGAGGTAAGAGTGCAAGTTGCTTTTCTAATTCTTGTTGCACGCTCTCTATCATTGATTTGCTGTTGGTAACTAAAACCGCCTGACTATCGATACCGTGTTCTGCCTGAGAAAGCATATCCGCTGCAACAAATGCAGGGTTTGCCGATTGGTCGGCAAGTATAGCCACTTCCGACGGACCCGCAGGAATATCAATAGCTACCCCTTCTTTTTGCACAAGTTGTTTGGCACAAGTAACATATTGGTTTCCCGGACCCAAAATTTTATATACCCTCGGAATGGTTTCTGTGCCATACGCCATAGCGGCAATAGCTTGTGCTCCCCCTACTTTAAAAATTTTCTCTATCCCGCATAGTTTGGCAGTATATAAAATAGTCGGATTTATTTTTCCTGCACTGTTACAGGGAGTACATATTATTTTTTCGACACAACCGGCAATACCAGCCGGAATGGCCAACATAAGAACAGTGGAAAACAAAGGAGCCGTTCCTCCGGGAATGTAAAAACCCACTTTTTGAATTGGTATCGATTTTCTCCAACACTTTACCCCGGGCTGAACTAGAACAGGCAACTCGTTATTCTGTTGCGACAAATGAAATTTATAAATATTGTCATATGCATTTTGTATGGCTTGTTTCAGCGTATTAGAAATCTGATTTTCTGCTTCTGTAAATTCGGCTGTTGTAACAAGAAACGCAGAGCTGTTGTATCCATCGAATGTAGCTGTGTATTTCTGTACCGCTTTATTACCATCTTGTTTTACATTTTTTAAAGTTTCAGAAACCGTCTTTTCCAATACATCGTTTTCAAAAACTTTTCGTTTTAGAAACGAACTGTATTTATTTTGTTTCGAATATTCAATAATTGAAATCATTTTTATTTTTTCGTTATACCTTTTACACAATCATTTTTTCAATTGGAACCACTAAAATACCTTGTGCTCCACTTGCTTTTAATTTTTCTATATTGTTCCAGAAATCATTTTCATCTAAGACCGAATGCACCGAACTCCACCCTTTTTCGGCTAATGGTAAAATGGTAGGGCTTTTCATTCCGGGCAATAATTTACAGATCTCTTTTAACTTGTGATTGGGTGCATTAAGTAAAATGTATTTGTTATTGGTTGCCTTTTTTACAGCACGTATTCTAAAAAGCAATTTATTTAGCATAGCGTTTCTCGTGGCATTAAGGTGCGGATTAGCTATGAGCACGGCTTCGGAATAAAAAACTGTTTCAAATTCTTTAAGTCCATTCGAAAAAAGCGTACTTCCGGAACTAACTAAATCACAGATTGCATCGGATAATCCTATGCTAGGCGCTATTTCAACCGATCCACTTATTTCGTGAATTTCTGCTGTTATTTTTTGTTTTTTTAAATAGTTCGAAAGAATATGGGTATAACTGGTTGCTATTTTTTTGCCGTTTAATTGTTTTAGTGTTTTTATGTTGCTGTCTTTGGGGATTGCTATAGATAAACGGCATTTACCGAAACCCGTTTTTTCAATACAGTGCACCTTGCTTCCTTTTTCGTTTAGTACATTTTCGCCTACAATACCAATATCAGCTACACCGTCAGCCACATACTGCGGAATATCATCATCTCGTAAAAAATACACTTCCAACGGAAAATGACTTGCTTCAACTTTTAATTTATTTGCTCCGTTATTAACTCCCACTCCACATTCTTTCAGCAGTTGCATGGAATCTTCATGTAGCCTCCCTGATTTTTGAATTGCAATTTTCAGTTTCATCTTTTTTAAAATTAAAAAGGCTTACCATTTGCGGCAAGCCTTGTTATAAATTGTTTACACAATACACACACCGCTCACCGTTGGGGGCAACAGGCAAAATGGTGTAGATGTAATTGTGTAAATTTCTTATTCATACGACAAATATACAGGATTTTTAAAATATGTGATAATTCCTTTTTTTTTATTAAACTTGCTTTTAAATTCAAATACAATTTCCCTATGAAAAAAACATTATTGTTCCCTTTAACCTCATTACTGATGCCTTCCTTACTTGTTGCACAAATAACCTACAATGCAAATGGTGTAGTGCAAAACGGAAGCATACAACAATATATAGTTCCTCCGTGTGTTAACTCTGTTAGCGTAGAAGCTTTTGGAGCTCAGGGAGGAAACACAAATGGGGGCTTAGGGGCAAGAATGAAAGGAAATTTTAGTGTTACATTTGGAGATACCCTATTCATTGTAGTGGGTCAACAAGGAAATGTGAATAGCTGCGGAGGAGCAGGTGCGTCAGGTGGTGGGGGTGGGGGCTCATTTGTATGGAAAGGAAGTGGAAACAATAAAGTATTATTTATAGCTGCCGGGGGTGGGGGTGGGGGTAATACTAACTGGCCGGGGGCATGCGTAAATGGAATAGACGCAGATACCTTAACTTCCGGTACACAAGGTAACGGTATTAGTTCAGCATTAGGAGGAACAAATGGTAACGGAGGTTTTGGAAATGCTCCCTCTGGAACAGGTTCCGGTGGTGCAGGATGGCTTTCTAACGGGCAAAATTCCACGTGGGGAGGGGGTTGTACAGGAGGACTTACTTTTCCCTTATTTACAGGAGGGAATGGTTCAAACACATTTGGGCCAAATGGGCATGGAGGTTACGGAGGAGGCGGTGGTGCAGTTTGTGGTTGTGGAGGGGGTGGTGGTTACTCTGGAGGAGGAGCAGGCGAAGGTTCTTCCTGCCGTGCCGGAGGAGGGGGTGGAGGTTCATATAACTCAGGCACAAATCAATCAAACAGCAAAGGGGTACAAGGCGGAAACGGAAAAGTAATCATTACAGAAATAAATTCTTTTTCTTTCTTAACCGTTTCGGTATTACCAAACGATACGGTTTGTGAGGGCACCTTGGTAACATTAACAGGCAATGGAGGTAATTCTTATGTGTGGAATAACGGAGTCACTAATGGAGTACCTTTTGCAGCAAACGCTACCACTACTTACAAAGTAATTGCTACACATAACAATGGCTGTATAGACTCGGCTTATGTAACCGTTGAGGTAAATACACTGCCCACAGTTTCCTTTCAGGTTTCTTCTGATACGCTATGTAATACTTCTCCTTCTTTCACCTTGTCTGGAGGAGTGCCCGGAGGTGGAGCCTACTCAGGCAGCGGTGTTTCTTCAGGAACATTTAATCCCGGAAATGCTCAAATCGGCTGGAATATAATTACTTATTCCTTTTCTGATTTAAATGGTTGCACAAATACAGATTCCGATAGCATCTACGTGTTAGATTGCACAGGAATTAATACTTTACAATTAAGTGATAATGGGGTAAAAATGTATCCTAATCCGGCAAAAAACAAATTAATAATTGAGTCGGAAAAATTTATTCCTAACGAAATAATGATAGCAGATTTAAACGGAAAAATTTTATTGTCTTATAAACCCAATGATAAAAAATCGGAACTCGATATTTCGGTATTGAATACGGGCAACTACCTTGTTAAAATAAAATATAACCAAGGTGAAAGAATTATTAAATTATCGAAGCATTAAATAATTGACTGAAGGAGCCATACCATCTGTTTTTTTACTTTTTAAAACAGCCCTATTTGAGGTAATTTTTCACGTAAGGGTGCACTTAGTATGCTCTCATTTCTAAAACGTATAACGAATACCTAAGGCTCCTCCTCCATATATCCAAAAAGATTCTATCACATCAATAGCTGGCTTAACATCTAAAGAAATACTAATAGGAGCTTCAGGTACTTTATATTCTAACCCCACAATAGCATCTACACCCAGTCCAAAATAACTGTTGTAATATTTATTACGTGGATTTCCCACTCCCCACCCTCCACCAGCCCAAGAGCGAACATGTGCTCCAGCCCCGTAAAATAAGCTCAACCCTTCTACATCAAATGGTTTGGCGTGTAACTCGTATAAACCGCATAAATAAAAACCTCCCCAATATGGTGAAGTGCCAACAATTCCTTCTATAGCAGCATCTGTATCCAAAAAATGTTTGACAATAATACCACTTTCCCAACCAAGGCGTAAGCCTACTCCGGTTTTATAATCCTGAGCAAATAAGGTGGTCGAAAGGCTCAATGTAACGATAAAAAGTAAAAATTTCTTCATAACTATAGCGTTTGTATGACTTACGCATATTCAAGGTATAAAGTTTCGTTGAAGAAAAAAGGAGATGTTTTACAATGTTCCTCTTTTCTCTTGCTCTCTTTCTATGCTTTCGAACAATGCTTTAAAATTACCTGCACCAAAACCTTTTGCTCCCATACGTTGTATAATTTCGTAAAAAAGAGTAGGTCTGTCTTCAACGGGTTTTGTAAAAATTTGTAGTAAGTACCCCTCTTCATCGGCATCTACTAATATTGCTAATTTTTCTAATTCGGCAATATCTTCTTTCATCATTTTCATGTGTTCTCCCAAACGATTAGGAATTTCTTGATAGTATGTATGTGGAGGTGCCGATAAAAATTCTACACCGCGGGCACGAAGTTGTTTTACTGTCTCGATAATATTATCGGTAGCAACCGCAATATGCTGACAACCACCGCCTTCATAAAAGTCGATATACTCTTCAATTTGCGATTTTTTTTTGCCTTTTGCAGGCTCATTAATCGGGAATTTTATTCGTCCGTTACCATTGCTCATTACTTTGCTCATTAAAGCGGAATATTCGGTATGTATAGTTTTGTCATCGAACGAAAGAAAGTTTACAAAACCCATAACACTTTCGTACCATTTAACCCAAGTATTCATTTCTCCCCACCCTACATTGCCTACCATGTGGTCTATATATTTAAGTCCAACGGGGCTTGGATTATAATCGCATATCCATTCTGTAAATCCCGGTAAAAAAACACCTTTATAGTTTTTTCTTTCCACGAATATGTGCACGGTTTCTCCGTAAGTGTAAATTCCAGCACGTACTACTTCTCCGTTTTCATCTCTTTCTAAAGTAGGCTCCATAAAAGATTTTGCACCTCGTTTAGTGGTTTCTTCCCATGCACTTTTTGCATCATCTACCCAAAGGGCAATTACTTTTACACCATCGCCATGTTTCTTTACATGTTCTCCAATAGGTGAAGTGCTGTTTAAAGCAGTAGTAAGTACAAGTCTTATTTTATCTTGCTTCAGGACATAAGAAACCTTATCTCGCACTCCTGTTTCTAAACCCGAGTATGCACAAGACTGAAAGCCAAATGCTGTTTTATAATAATGTGCTGCTTGTTTAGCATTTCCCACGTAAAATTCTACATAATCTGTTCCTAATAATGGAAGAAAATCTTGTGCTCCTTCAAAAATTTTTTCTAATCCGTACTCAACGCTTTTTACTTCTTTAGCCATATTGCTTTTTCATTTTATTGTTATACCTTTTTATTCTACCCAACTTTTATAGTAGTTTTCATCGCTAATTTTTACTGCTTCGGCAGTAACCATCAGTGGACGAAAAGTATCTACCATAACAGCTAATTCTAAGGTTTCTTTTTGACCTATACTACGTTCGTAAGCACCCGGAGCCGGACCATGCGGAATGCCTTTGGGATGGAGTGTGATATTTCCTTGCTTTATGTTGTTTCTACTCATAAAATCGCCATCTACATAATAGAGTAGTTCATCGCTGTCAATATTGCTATGATTATATGGTGCGGGAATGGCTTTAGGATGGTAATCATACATGCGTGGGCAAAAAGAACAAATTACCATTGCCGAAGTTTCAAAAGTTTGATGTATGGGAGGTGGCATATGAACACGACCCGTAATAGGCTCGAAATTGTGTATGGAAAAACCATATGGAAAATTATATCCATCCCAACCTACTACTCCAAAGGGATGTGTGGCATATACAAATTCATAAAGCATTCCTTCCTTTTTAATTTTTACAAGAAAGTCCCCCTTTTCATCATGCGTTTCCAACTCTAAGGGTAACTTAAAATCTCGTTCACAAAACGGAGAATGTTCTAATAATTGACCCGAAGAACTTTTGTATCGTTTCGGGGTATAGTATGGAGCAAACGATTCTACATAAAAGATTCTGTTTTCTTCGGTTTCAAAATCAATTTGATATATCATGCCACGCGGAATAACGAGATAGTCGCCATATTCAAAAGGAATATTTCCCATAAAGGTTCTTAGTTTTCCTTTTCCTTTATGAATAAAAAGCAACTCATCGGCATCGGCATTTTTATAAAAATAACCTCGTAACGATTTAGTTGGAGCAGCCACACCAACCACGCAGTCGGCATTAATAAAAAGTGTTTTCCGGCTTTCTAAAAAATCGTTTTCCGGCTTTATGCTAAATGTAGAGAGAAGTAGTGATTTTATATTCTTACTAATAGCTATTTCGGGCTGTATATGATGCGAAGCAAGTATTTCTTTAACCTGTGTTGGACGATGAATTTCGTACAATAAAGACGAGTGAGAGTTAAACCCTTCGGTTCCGAAAAGTTGTTCGTAGTAAATCCCTCCTTTGGGATTTTCAAAAACAGTGTGTCGTTTTGGAGGAATTTTTCCCAGTTTATGGTAGATAGGCATTATTTAGTTTTTATGATTTGTAGCAAAAGTAAGCATTTGTGCCAAATTCAAAAATCATCTAGATTGTAAAAAAAATCTACTTTTACGCCAAACAAAAACAATATGAAAAAAATACTTGTAATAGGTTCTAAAGGCCAAATAGGAGGAGAATTGGTAGAGGAGTTAAGAAAAGTGTATGGTCAAGAAAATGTAATATCCTCTGACATTAAAGAAGATAATAACACCAATGGAATATATGAAAAGTTAGATGTATTAAATAAAGAAGATTTATTTTCTGTTATAAAAAAACATGCAGTAAACGAAATATACCTTTTAGCTGCTTTATTGTCTGCCACTGCCGAAAAGAATCCGGCATTTGGTTGGAAACTAAATATGGAAAGCTTATTTAACATTTTGGATTTAGCCAAAGAAAAGCAAATTACTAAAGTATATTGGCCCAGTTCCATTGCGGTATTTGGCCCCACCACCCCAAAAATTAACACTCCGCAATATACCATCATGGAACCCAGTACTGTTTACGGAATAAGTAAGTTGGCCGGAGAAAGGTGGTGCGAATACTATTACAATAAGTATAATGTTGATGTGCGAAGCCTTCGCTACCCTGGATTAATTGGCTGGAAATCGATGCCCGGTGGAGGCACTACCGATTATGCCGTAGATATATTTCATCAAGCGATAAAAACAAAACAGTACGAATGTTTTCTAAGTGAAAACACAACACTACCCATGATGTATATGGAAGATGCTATAAGAGCAACCATAGAATTAATGCAGGCAAATCCAACTTGTTTAAGTATTCGATCTAGTTACAATTTGGCCGGTATGAGCTTTAATCCCAAGGAAATTAGCACAGAAATTAAAAAATTTATACCCGATTTTAATATTATTTATAAGCCCGACTACAGACAACAAATTGCCGATAGTTGGCCCCAAAGCATTGATGATAAGGAAGCTAAAAACGACTGGAATTGGAAACCCAACTATAATTTGGAAAAACTTACTCAAACCATGATAAAAAATTTATCCTAATTCCTGAAACCTCCTTTAAATTTATTCGTAAACGCTACTTAAAAATAATTTTAGAAAAGCTATTTTTCTAAGTCGGTCGATAAAAAAAATGTTTTTATCGAATAATTTAGAAATAATTAACACAAAGTACCTACTTTTAGTAGCTGAGAAAAGAAGACCTATGAAGAAGTATATTTACATATCTGCTCTGTTTTTTATAGGGAATATCAGTTTAGCTGTAGCCGGTTACGGTCAGTCATACGAAATTTATCAAGGGGACACTATTAACCGCATCGATGCAAATAACCTTAAGCAAGGTCTTTGGAAAATTTTCAATCGCACCAAAAACTTGCCAGGCTACGAACCCGATCAAATTGTAGAAGAAGGCGCATTTAAAGACAGCCGTAAGATTGGGGTTTGGAAGAGATTTTTCCCCAACGGAAATATTCAAGATGAAATAGAATATTCGAATAATCGGCCCAACGGATATTATAAAACGTATTTCGAGAATGGACAAGTTCAGGAGGAAGGGATTTGGAAAAACAACCGGAACATTGGCACTTTCAAACGATTCTACGAAAATGGTCAAGTTTCTCAAGAGTTTAATTTTAATGAAAGTGGCAAAAGAGATGGTAATCAAAAATATTACTATGATAATGGGCAACTTATGATTGAAGGCGACTGGAGTGCCGGAAAAGAATCGGGAATTGTTAAAGAATATTACGAAAATGGAGAAATCAAAGCCGAGAAAAATTTTGAAGGAGGAGTGCTTGATCCTGAAAAAACAAAAACCTACGAACCGAAAAAACCAATAAAAGAAAAAGTTGAGCCAAAAACACCCATAGCAAACGTAACCGTTGAAAAGAACGAAAAACCAAACCCCTCTGTTTCCTCTAAGTTTAATGGAGATGGGTATGCAAAACTCTTCAATCTCAATAAACAGGTTTCTAAGGACGGAATATTTAAAAGCTATAAACTAATGGACGGCAAGTGGTTCAAATACGATGAAAATGGAATACTTATTCGCATCGAAATCTATAAAGATGGGCGGTATATTGGAGATGGTGTTATAGACGAAAAATAAGTGCCCCCTCGTTTCCTTCTCTTTCTTATTTTTTTATTTCCTTTGCTTTCTATGAAAGGTTCCCTGTTTATTTTCAATACCCTAACCCGAAAAAAAGAAAAATTTATTCCCATCAACCCGCCTTTTGTGGGTATGTACGTATGCGGCCCCACAGTTTATAACGATGTACACATTGGCAACGTAAGAACATTTATTTCTTTTGATGTATTATACCGCTATCTGCTACATGCAGGTTACAAAGTGCGCTACGTTAGAAACATTACCGATGTAGGTCATTTAGTAAACGATGCCGACCATGGTGAAGATAAAATAGCCAAAAAGGCTCGTTTAGAGAACTTAGAACCCATGGAAGTGGTACAACAATATACAAACAGTTTTCATTTTGTATTACAACTTTTTAATACGCTTCCGCCTTCAATAGAACCAACTGCTACCGGCCATATTATTGAACAAATAGAAATGATTGAAACCATTCTAAAAAATGGTTATGCCTACACCAAAAATGGCTCCGTTTATTTTGATGTAGAAAAATACAGCCAAATGCACCATTACGGAAAACTATCAGGCAGAATAACCGAAGAACTCATTGCCAACACTAGAAGTTTAGAAGGGCAAGAGGAAAAAAAATCGCCCCTCGATTTCGCATTGTGGAAAAATGCCGAACCCTCTCACATCATGAAATGGAAATCCCCTTGGGGTATCGGTTTTCCTGGATGGCACTTAGAATGCTCGGTAATGAGTACAAAATACTTAGGTGAAACTTTCGATATTCACGGGGGAGGCATGGATCTCAAGTTTCCACATCATGAATGCGAAATTGCCCAATCGGTAGCTGCCGAAAATACAGAGCCCGCCAAATACTGGATACATGGAAACATGTTAACCGTAAATGGTCAAAAAATGAGCAAATCGCTCGGAAATTCCTTTACCGCAACCCAACTAATAAATGGAACACACCCTATGTTGGAAAAAGCGTACGAACCCATGAGTGTGCGTTTTTTTATGTTGCAATCACACTACTCCAGCACACTCGATTTTTCTAATGAAGCACTGCAAGCATCGGAAAAAGGATTTAGAAGATTGGTAAATGCCATAACACTTTTAGAAACCATTCAGCCTTCCGAATCGGGTTCCATAAATACTGATGAACTCGAAAAAAAATGTTATGATGCCATTCAAGACGACCTCAACACCCCTATTTTAATTGCTCATCTCTTCGATGCAGCTAAAACAATAAATCTGCTATACGATAAAAAAGAAATCGCCACTAAAGAACAAATTGAAACTCTAAAATCTGTATTTAAAAACTTTTTCTTCGATATACTAGGTTTGCAAACTGAAACCGATAATAATAACTCCGATAAAACAAATGGCATAATGAATATTATTTTAAACATCAGAAAAAAAGCCAGAGAGAATAAAGATTTTTCTACCTCCGATTTTATACGCGATGAATTAAAAAAATTACACATCATTATTAAAGACTCTAAGGAAGGAGCCTTATGGGAATATGAGAAATAAAGTTAATCTTTTTGCAATTTCTGTTCTGCTTTTAGGTTCTTGCGGAGAAAACAAACCTCCTGAAACCAAACAAAACCAGAAAACCCTCATTGATACTTCTATTTATTCCAAAAAAGAACCTTTACCAGTTGCTCCCGATTTCAATGCCGATACCGCTTATTTTTTTATAGAAAAACAGGTAGCTTTCGGTCCTCGCGTTCCAAATTCCGATGCACACAGCAAATGTGCTAATTACTTAGTTTCCGAACTAAAACGATTTAAATGGGAGGTGCAAATTCAAGAAGGGAAAGTAACTACCTTCAATAAAAAGGTACTCGATATGAAAAACATCATCGGATCTTACAACCCCACCCACACTAAACGAATTTTACTTTTTGCACACTGGGATACACGCCCCTTTGCCGACAAAGACACCAAAGACCAAAACAAACCCATACTCGGAGCCAATGATGGAGCTAGTGGCGTGGGTGTTTTATTAGAAATTGCCAGACAAATCAATATTACTAAACCAAACATTGGACTGGATATAATTTTTTTTGATGCCGAAGACTACGGCCAACCCGAAAATTCCATGACAAACCATGTGCCCGAATCATGGTGTCTCGGTTCACAGTATTGGGCTAAAAATCCGCATACGCCCGGGTACTACGCCCAATTTGGAATTTTACTAGACATGGTAGGAGCAAAAGAAGCCACCTTCCCCATGGAAGGCACTTCTATGCACTACGCTTCTGCTATTGTACAAAAAGTTTGGAAAACAGCTCATACACTAGGGTATCAAAAATATTTTATAAATAAACAAACCGGTATGACTACCGATGACCATCTCTATGTAAATAGTATTTTAAAAATACCAAGTATTAATATTGTACACATGAACCCATTTACTGAACACTACGGGCATTTTCATCATACCCATCTTGACAATATGGACATTATAGATAAAGAAACCCTAAAAGCGGTGGGCGAAACGGTTTTAGCAATCATTCAAAAAGAAAAGTAAAATCCTTTTATATTAACTGTTTTATAAAAGCCTCTATCTCTTTATAAAAACATGTATCTTTAGGCACTTCGAATTAAATAAAAATGGCCGAAAAAAAACTTTTTCTACTCGATGCATTTGCACTTATATACAGAGGATATTTTGCCCTAAATGCCAATACAAAATTTAATCCAATCAACTCTAAAGGCTTTGACACATCGGCTATATTAGGCTTTACAAATACCTTAGTAGAAGTGCTAACCAAACAAAAACCTACACACATTGCTGTAATTTTCGACACAGCCGCACCTACTGCACGACATGAAGATTTTACCGATTACAAAGCCAATCGCCAAGAAATGCCTAATGCTATTGCGATTGCCATTCCCTACATAAAAGAAATTATTAAAGCCTTTAAAATACCAGTTATCGAATCGGACGGATACGAAGCCGATGACATTATAGGAACCCTTGCTAAAAAAGCCGAAGAAAAAGGTTTTATTACCTATATGATGACTCCCGATAAAGATTTTGGACAACTCGTTTCCGAAAATATTTTTATTTACAAACCCGGGCGCTTTGGAAATGATGCTGAAATTTTAGGTGTGAAAGAAGTATGCGAAAAATTTGAAGTGCAAAATCCCCAACAAGTTATTGATATTTTAGGATTATGGGGTGATGCCATCGATAATATTCCAGGTATTCCAGGAGTTGGTGAAAAAACGGCCAAACAACTTATCAAAGAATTCGGGAGTATCGAAAACTTGCTAAACAACACCCATACACTAAAAGGGAAACTAAAAGAAAAGGTAGAAGAAAATAAAGAAAAAGCCATTCTCTCAAAAAAACTAGCCACTATACTCCTTAATGCTCCGGTAGAATTCGATGAAAACGCACTGATTCTAGAAGAGCCCGATAAAGAAAAGGCATTGGAAATTTTTTCAGAACTGGAATTCCGAACACTCGCAAAACGTATACTAGGCAAAGAAATACAAAGTGCCTCCACATCGGGACAATTAGATATTTTCGGACAAGGACAAGAACCAACGCAAAATATGATACCGGAAGTAAAAACTACCGATTGGAAAACCATTACTAACACCCCGCATACATACACACTTGTACAAAACGAAGAAAATATATTAAACCTTGTATCAATCCTGCTACAACAAACCGAAGTATGCTTCGATACTGAAACCACTTCTCTTTCTATAATCGATGCTGAATTGGTGGGCATTGCCTTTTCATTCAAAAAATCTGAAGGCTTTTATATTCCCATTCCTCCTGAAAAAGAAAAAGCCATAAAAATTCTTTCCATACTAAGCCCTTTTTTCGAAAACGAAAACATTTTAAAAATAGGACAAAACATTAAGTACGATTTGCATATTCTTAAAAATTACGGCATAGAAGTAAAAGGGAAACTTTTCGATACCATGTTGGCTCACTACCTATTGCACCCAGACAAAAAACACAATATGGATTTCTTGGCAGAAACTTACCTCCTCTATCATCCTGTTTCTATTGAAACACTTATTGGAAAAAAAGGGAAAACACAAGGAAATATGCGTAATGTACCCCTAGAAAACATAAAAGAATATGCTGTCGAAGATGCCGATATTACCCTACAACTAAAATTTGTTTTTGCCGATTTACTAAAAGAAAACGGCACAGAAGAATTATTCTACCAAATAGAAACCCCCCTTATTAGAGTGTTAGCAAATATGGAACACGAAGGAGTAAATGTAGATGTAAATTTTTTGAGAAATTATTCTATTCAATTACAAAAAGAAATTTTAGAATTAGAACAACGTATTTATCAAAAAACCGGAACACAGTTTAATATAGATTCTCCCAAACAATTAGGTGAAATATTATTCGAAAAATTAAAAATTGAAGAGAATGTAAAAAAAACAAAAACGGGACAATATGCCACGGGCGAAGAAATACTTTCTAAACTTGCCAAAAAACATCCTATTATTGATGACATTTTAAGCTACAGGGAACTACGCAAACTTAAAAACACCTATGTTGACAGTATTCCCGAAATGGTAAACGAAAAAACAAAAAGAGTACACACCTCTTTTATGCAAACCGTTGCCGCCACAGGCCGACTAAGTTCCAATAACCCCAACTTGCAAAACATCCCTATACGTACCGAAAAAGGACGTATGATTCGCAAAGCCTTTATTCCACGAAGCGAAGATTACCTTCTCCTCTCTGCCGATTATTCGCAAGTAGAACTTCGCATTATTGCAGCACTTAGCGAAGAACAAAATATGATAGCCGATTTTATTGCCGGAAAAGATATTCATGCCGCCACGGCTGCCAACGTATTTAATGTACCTCTACATGAAGTAACAAAAGATTTGCGAGCAAAAGCAAAAGCGGTAAACTTTGGCATTATATACGGTCAAACTGCCTTCGGGCTTGCCGAAAATTTAGGCATTTCCAGAACAGAAGCCAAAGAAATAATAGATGCCTATTTTATAAAATACCCGGACATTAAAACTTACATGGAAAACAATATAAAACAGGCAAAAGAAAACGGATATGTAGAAACCATTATGAAAAGAAAACGCTATTTAAATGATATAAATTCACCCAATGCCACCGTACGTGGTTTTGCCGAACGCAACGCCATAAATGCCCCTATACAAGGCTCTGCTGCCGATATTATAAAAAAAGCCATGATTGAAATTGATGAATATTTACAAAATCAACACCTTAAAACAAAAATGATTTTACAGGTTCACGATGAACTTGTTTTCGATTTATACATTCCCGAAAAAGAAACCGTAATGAACATGGTAAAACAAAAAATGGAAAATGCCGTAGAACTCCGAGTTCCCTTACTTACCGAAATGAATACGGGAACAAACTGGCTCGAAGCACATTAGTTTTTTTATAAATCATTTACCTACCTTTACCGCTAATAATTTTTTAAAAATGAAAAAAATAAATCTAACAACTATTCTTTCAATAGCCTTTGGTTTACTTGCTATTGTTTCTTGTAATAATGATGACGATCTGAAGCTAGACAATACCAACAACTCCCTAACAGAAGTAGATAAACGCACTTTAGAAAATCGAATAAAAAATACCCAAAAAATATTTTACTCTGTACCCTCTCCTCTCGAAACCGCTTTAATGTTTGAAAAAGCCGGGCTTAACTACAACAAAGATTTGCTAAACCCCATAGAAAATGCGGCAAAATACGCCACCAATTTTTCCAAAGCCATAAACTTGGGTATTTATGGTGCCGATTTAACCTTTACCAGCATTTTTAACCAAACCCAAGAATCCATGTTTTACATGAATTGTGCACAAAAACTTTCTGATGGACTTGGAATCTCTGATGTTTTCAACGAAAAGTTATTAGAACGAATGGAAATAAATATTAATAACCGCGATTCTGTTTCTCAAATTATTTCCGAAACCTACTGGACTGTTGATATGTACCTAAAGGAAAACAACCGCCAAAGCATTTCGGCACTTATAATTTGTGGAGGTTGGATTGAAGGTCTCTACTTAGGTAGTAGTATGTTAGAAAAATCAACCCAAAATGCCGAATTGGAAAAAATTATTGCCGAACAAAAATACTCTTTCGAAAGTTTACTTGAACTGCTTTATTCTTTTAAAGACGAAGAATTAGTAAAACCAGCATTACCTTACCTAAAAGAGCTAGCTCCTTTATTCGAAAAAATTACCCTTTCCAAACTAGAAGAAACAACGGCCGAAACTAATTCAAAAACAGGTGTTACCACAATAAAAGGAGGTAATTCTCTTCACTACACCAATGCAGATTTAATGGCTATAAAAAACAAAATATCGGCCATAAGAAACACCTTAATTAAACCTTAAATTTTACAGTAAATGAGTAAACATTTTTTTGTTGCAATAGCAACATTATTATTTTTTGTTTCTTTTGTTTCGGCCCAGTGTAAAAGCTACACAAAAAAATACTGCTTTCCTTCTTTAGCTCCATACACTCACAACGGGCAGTTTAATGGTGCAGTACTTATGCCGGGCGAGGTAGCCGAAATGAATATTACATTTTCTTCGGGAAAAGAATACCGACTGTTAGTATGCAGCCACGAAACCATCGGACAATCTACTTTTAAAGTACTCGATGAAAAAAGAAATGAACTTTACAACAGTGAAGGGAAAAACAAAAATTATTGGGATTTTAAAGTCGAAAATACGCAACAATTAATCATTCAAATTAACGTTCCTTACAAAAAGCCTTTAAATAATATTTTACCCAGCGGTTGTGTTTCCGTATTAATAGGATTTACTCGCTAAGGAGCTTGTATAGACTCTTTTAAAGGCACTTTATTTATTTTAATAAGGCCTTTTCTTTTGCCTTTTCCAAAATAGATTACCACTTCACAATCGGACGAAGAGGTGCGTTTGGAAAAAGTAAAAGGAAGACCCTGAGGCTCTCCGCTAACTAGCTGCTGAAAAGTACATTCTGTTTCTCCCTCAAATCCAGAAATGGGATTCTGTGGTTGATGGTTTATCGTCAATACCAATTCAAGCAAAAGATTCTTTGCTTTTTCTACCTTCTTATTCAATACCAAATTAAACGTATCAACTTCAATAGATGTTAACACCGTGCTTTTATTTACCAGAAAAGATAAATGATATGTAACTGAATAACCCGAATACCTATGCCCCCCATGAAAAGTAGTTTTATAGCTTTCTTTTAACTCTATTTCATTTGTTGTTTTTTTGCAACACTGTGCAAATGCTGCAGTTTGCAACAACAAGAAAAATACAAACCATATACATTTTTGCATACCTTACTTTTATTTGCTAATTTGTAAACCTAAATTAGATTTTATTTGTTACACGAGATTAAATTAGACAAATTTTATTTCCATGAAAAAACTCGAAAACTACGCTTTGGGAAAATGGATTTCCGGAGAAGATGAAGGACAAATTCAGTACAACGCCATTACCGGAGAACCCCTTTCAATGGCTGGCAGCAAAGGCCTAGACTTTGCCGAAATGATGCACTACGCCCGAACAATAGGAGGAAAAGCCTTACGTAAACTAACTTTTCAGGAAAGAGGTCGTATGCTAAAAGCCTTGGCTTTACATTTACTCGATAAAAAAGAAATTTTTTACAAAATAAGTTGGGGCACCGGTGCTACCCGTAACGATAGCTGGGTTGATATTGAAGGTGGTATTGGAAACCTTTTTGCCTACGCCAGCTTACGAAGACAATTTCCAGATGAAACCTTTTGCTACGATGGTGAAGCCGCCAAACTGAGTAAAAACGGCACCTTTATAGGACATCATATTTGTGTACCAAAACAAGGAGTCGCCATTCACATCAACGCATTTAATTTTCCGGTATGGGGAATGTTAGAAAAAATTGCCGTTAATCTGTTGGCCGGAGTACCCGCTATTGTTAAACCTGCCACGGTTACCTCTTTTTTAACCGAAGCTGTGGTTAAAGAAATAATTGCTTCAAGCCTTTTACCCGAAGGTTCTCTCCAACTCATTTGTGGAA
Source organism: Flavobacteriales bacterium (assembly GCA_013359255.1). Taxonomy (GTDB): domain Bacteria; phylum Bacteroidota; class Bacteroidia; order Flavobacteriales_E; family Vicingaceae; genus BCD5. The sequence continues at coordinate 193,005 of JABWCF010000002.1, read as the reverse complement.
GTGCCAACGGAATTTTAGACCACGTTATAAACCAAGACGTAGTAACCTTTACAGGCTCCGCAAGTACCGGAAAAATGCTTAAAGCACACCCGCGTTTAATAGAAGAATCGGTACCTTTTAATATGGAAGCCGACTCGCTTAATTGTTGTATTCTTGGAGCAGACGCCATTCCGGGAACTCCTGAATTTGACCTTTTCATAAAAGAAGTACAACGCGAAATGACCACCAAAGCTGGACAAAAATGTACGGCCATTCGCAGAATAATTGTTCCCGATAATTTAATAGAAGAGGTACAAATTGCTCTCGGAAAACGACTAGCCTCTACCATTATTGGTAACCCGAATACTGAAGGAGTACGTATGGGAGCTCTTGCCGGAAAAGCCCAACAAGCCGAAGTAACCGAAAAGATAATGCAGTTAGCCCAAACACAAGAAATTATATTTGGCGACCTAGAAAATTTCGAAGTGGTAGGAGCCAATAAAAATAGCGGAGCCTTTCTTTCGCCAATTTTATTCTTAAACACAAACCCCTTTAAGTACCAAGATTGCCATAACATAGAAGCTTTTGGGCCGGTAAGTACCTTAATGCCTTATAAAACCATTGAAGAAGCCATAGAACTAGCCAAAATGGGAAAAGGCTCTTTAGTGTGCTCTATTGTTACTGCTAATGATGCTCTTGCCCGCGAATTTGTAGTGGAAGCAGCCTGTATGCACGGACGTATTTTAATTTTAAATGCCGACTGTGCCAAAGAAAGCACCGGACACGGTTCGCCTATGCCCCTACTTACCCATGGCGGACCAGGACGTGCAGGTGGAGGCGAAGAAATGGGTGGAAAACGCGGAGTTTTCCATTATCTTCAACGTACCGCCATCCAAGGATCGCCCACCACCTTAAGCAAAATAATGGGGCAATACCAATATGGCGGAAAATTTATTGAGAAAGAAAAACACCCTTTCCGTTATTACTTCGAAGAACTAGAAATTGGACAAACTCTTATTACCCAAAAGCACACTGTTACGCTCGAAAACATTGAAGCATTTGCCGAACTGAGTGGTGATAAATTTTATGCCCATATGGACGAAAACTCCTTAGATGAAACCATCTTTACCGGAAGAGTTGCTCACGGATACTATATTCTCTCTAAAGCTGCAGGCTTATTTGTTGATCCACCCAAAGGGCCGGTTTTACTGAACTACGGAATAGACGAATGCCGTTTTACCAAACCCGTTTACCCGGGAAGCACCGTTGGAGTTAGGTTTACCTGCAAAGAAAAAATTGACCAAGAGAAAAAAACACCTGATGATATTGCCAAAGGAATAGTAAAATGGCTCGTTGATATTTATGACGAAACAGGAGAAACAGTTGCTATTGCTACCATTCTTACTATGGTAAAAAAGAAAAAACAAGAATAATAAATAACAGATATTTTTTTTCGGTTATTGTTTTTATTTGTAATATATATAACTAAATATAAGCAACTTACAACACCATAAGATTATCCGTTTTTGCAATCGTTTTTGCACTTAAAAGTCGGTTTATCAGATAATTGATTAGCTTTGTGGTATGAAGTTTTGCCTGTTTATATTTGCAACATTGCTTGCTTTTACTAGTTTTTCTCAAACAAAAAAAGAAAAGGGCACCTATTTTTTAAGTGTGGGGGCAAGTAATTTTTTAGGCGATTTGGGAGGAGCTAACCAAATAGGCACAAATGGGCTGAAAGATTTAGAATTGGTTCTCACTCGTCCGGCAATATCTGGTGGATACAGATACTTCTTAAGCAATTCAAATATTATAAAAGGAGGACTCACCTATTTAAGAGTAAATGGTGATGATAAGTTAACAACAGAATATTTTCGCAATTTCAGAAACTTAAAATTTCGTTCACCTATATTAGAACTTTCTGCTATCTATGAATTTTATCTTTTAACCGAGAGTTCCGGACACCTATACAAACTAAAAAAGGCAAAGGGGAAAAAAGCACAAAGTTGGAATATTTACGTTTTTGGAGGAATTGCCGGGTTTTGGTATAATCCAAAAGGTCCATTAAACGGCCGTTGGTATGCACTGCGGAAATTCCAAACCGAAGGAGTAAGGTATAGCTCTATAAATATTGCTATTCCATTTGGTATGGGGGTAAAAAAAACTATTTCTCGTAAAATAGCATTCCATTTTGAAATAAATATGCGAAAAACCTTTACCGATTATATAGACGATGTAAGCACCGTTTATTATGATTATAATTCTATGCTTGCAGAAAAAGGGCCCATTGCCGCTTATTTTTCCGACCCGGGAGGACACGGAAAATCGTATCAGACTGCCACAGGCCTTCAACGAGGAGACCCTAAAGATAAAGACGCTTATATGACCATTCAGTTTGGTATTTCATACAAAATCAACAGAATGAGGGGGATTTTTCAATCAAAGTTCTAGAAAGGCGTAGTAAAAATTTTGTTACATTTGTTCGTTTTTAAAAAAAGTAGCCAAAAAATTTGATGAACAAATTATTCTTTTCTTTTCTTTTTTTGTTTTTAAGTTTTTCGCATAACACCTTTGCACAACAATGGAAAAGAAACCGTTTGGAATACACTGCAGGCTTAGGAATTTCAAACTTTTTAGGGGATTTAGGTGGTGCCGACAGAATTGGCACAAACGGATTGCGTGATTTGGAAATTTCTCTTACCCGCCCTTCCGTTCTGGGAGGTGTTCGTTACCACTTGTTAAAAGATTTGCGCGTAAAAGGTCAATTCACTTACATACGACTGAACGGAAATGATGCTTTAACTAAAGAGCCTGCACGAAATTTCAGAAACCTCAGATTTCGTTCTCCTGTTATTGAACTTACGGCTGTGGGAGAGTACTATTTAATGCAAGAAAAATCGGGACATCTCTTTAAATTACGAGGAGTAAAAGGCAGAAAAGGGTTTAAATGGAATATATACGCTACTGCCGGTTTAGGCGTTTTTTGGTTTAATCCCAAAGGCCCCTTAAACGGAAAATGGTACGCACTTCAACCACTACAAACAGAAAATGTCCGCTATTCTAGAATAAATGTAGCTATACCTTTTGGATTTGGCGTAAGGCATACTATTGATAAACAGTGGAGTGTGAACTTTGAACTGATAATGCGAAAAACCTTTACCGATTACATCGATGACGTAAGTACCGATTACCAAGACTACAACACTATTTTACAAGAGAGAGGGCTTGTTGCCGCCTATTTTTCAGACCCGGGAGGGCAAGGGAAACACCCCTGGACGCAGGCCGGAGAACAACGAGGCGACCCAAGCGATAAAGATGCATACATCTCTGCAATAATTTCGGTTAATTACAAGTTATTACATCGAAGAAGAAATTTACCCAAATTTTAAACCATTGGTTTTTGTTAATAAAATAGCGACACTTTGTGCCGGTTTTGTATTTTTCCTTACCAGCCATTCTTTTGCCCAACACTCCGAATTAGGTTTATTTTTAGGCACCTCCTATTACATCGGAGAACTAAATCCCACCAAACATTTTAACCAATGCTATTTGCCGGCAGCTGGGTTTGTGTACCGAAAAAATCTAAGTAAAAGATACTCTCTAAAAACCACACTCTTGTACGGAAAACTAAAAGCTTCGGATTATTCAACACAAATTGCCTTTAATTCATTTCGCAATTACGCCATGAGTGGGCCAATTTACGAGGCTTCAGGGCAGTTGGAGTTTAACTTTTTAGAATATCAAATAGGTATAAAAGAAAAAAATCACACTCCCTATGTTTTTATTGGGGTTAGTGCTTTTCTATCTAAAATAGACTTATACTACAATGGGAACAATAAAGAGAAAACTATTTTCAATTCAGAAAATGTTACCGATAGTTGGATGAGCAATGTTGTTATTCCGTTTGGCATAGGATATAAATTTAATTTGGGAGGCTCTTTTGGAGCATCGATAGAATGGGGTATGCGAAAAACCTATACCGATGAACTAGACCGACTTGAAAATGTTTATGCTATAGGTTACCAAAAAGGAAATGCAAAAAATTACGATTGGTATAATTTTTCAGGAATAATTATAACCTACAAATTCCGGAAAGCTTTTGATCGTTGTCCGCATCTTTTTTAAAATAAATTTATTGATTAATCTCATATTTGCACCCAAAAACGCATTGTTTCGTTAATTATATGTCGTTACTTAATCAAATTGATAAAAATAATATTCCTAAACACATAGCCATTATTATGGATGGCAATGGCCGATGGGCTAAAAAACAGGGCAAAGAAAGAATTTGGGGACATCAGGCGGGCGTAGAATCGGTTCGTAAAGTAGTAGAAGCCGCTGCAGAAGCAAAAATTCAATTTCTTACCCTTTATGCCTTTTCTACAGAAAACTGGAATAGACCTAAGCAAGAAGTAGATGCTTTGATGGAGTTATTAGTAAATACCATTGTAGCCGAAGTGGGTATACTTCAAAAAAACAACATCAGTTTAAAAGCAATAGGAAACTTAAAAAGTTTACCCGGAAATTGCCATGCTGAGTTGCAAAAAGCCATCCAAGAAACTTCGGCAAATACCGGCTTAAGTTTAGTTTTAGCCCTTAGTTACAGTTCAAAATGGGAAATAACCAATGCTATAAAATTAATTGTGAACGATATATTAAACAACCGTTTATCAAAAGAAGACGTAAACGAATCAACTATAGACCAGTATCTCTGCACCCACTCTATCCCAGACCCTGAACTACTCATACGCACTAGCGGTGAATACCGCATTAGCAATTTTTTGCTTTGGCAAATAGCCTATACAGAATTCTACTTTACAAAAAAATTGTGGCCCGAATTCGGAAAAGAAGATTTTTATGAGGCCATCATAGATTTTCAACATCGCGAACGAAGATTTGGTTTAACCAGCGAACAATTATAATCGAGAAGTTTAAACATGAAAAAAACGCTCTTACTACTTATCGGATTTTTTGTTATAGGAACCATTTTCTCACAGATATTAGTAGGCGAAGATGAAAAAATAAGTTATTCTAATCCCATTGAATATGAGTTAGGAGGAATTACCTTTTCCGGAGCAAACCACTTAGACCATAACGCACTAAAAATTATTACAGGGCTTGTTCCTGGTGATAAAATACTTATACCAGGTGATAAAATTTCGAAAGCCATTAATAATTTGTGGCAGCAAAAACTTTTTTCCGATATAGGTATTTATGTTGTTAAAATTACAGATAATACGATTTTTTTAGAAATAAGATTAATCGAACGTCCACGCCTTTCAAAATTTATGTTCACAGGTGTTAGAAAAGGAATTGCCAACGATTTGAGAGAAAAAATAGATTTAGCCAGAGGTCGTGTAGTTACCGAAGATTTAATTACTACCTCAAAAAACAAAGTAAAAACCTTTTTTGTAGACAAAGGGTATCTAAACGCAGAGGTTACCATTAAAGAGATTCCAGATACTACACTTCAAAACAGCGTTATTTTAATAGTAAATATTAAAAGAAACCACCGCATAAAAATCAAAAATATTATTTTTCAAAACAACGAAAATATTAGCGATGGGAAATTGCGAAGATCCATGAAAAAAACTAAAACAAATACTTGGTACAGCCTATTTACTATTTCTAAATTTAAACAAAATACTTACGAAGAAGATAAACAAAAAGTAATTTCAAAATACAACGAAAAGGGTTATAGAGACGCAGCTATATTTCATGATACCGTTTATAAGAATAACGAAAAAACATTAGCCATTGAAATAACCATTAAAGAAGGGCCAAAATACTATTTCAGAAATATAAAATGGGTTGGAAATACAAAATACACCGATGAACAATTAAGTAAAATATTGAGCATTAAAAAAGGCGATGAGTTTAATCAGAAATACATGGATACCCGATTGTACATGAATCCTAATGGGCGAGATGTAACTTCTTTATATATGGATGACGGATATCTGTTTTTTTCTGTAACCCCCGTTGAAGTTGCTGTAGAAGATGATTCCATCGATTTTGAAATACGTATTTACGAAGGAAGACAAGCAAGCATTAATAAAGTATATGTAAGCGGAAACACCAAAACCAACGACCACGTTATAATGCGAGAGCTAAAAACACGTCCTGGACAATTATTTAGCCGTTCCGACATTATACGTTCGCAACGCGAGTTAGCAACACTAGGGTACTTTAATGCCGAAACATTAGGTGTAAATCCAAAACCAGACCCCGAAAACGGTACCGTAGATATTGAATACACGGTAGAGGAAAAACCGTCTGACCAAATTGAACTTTCCGGTGGCTGGGGAGGAAATCGCATTGTAGGTACACTAGGAGTTGTGTTCACTAATTTTTCTACTCGCAATTTCTTTAAAGGTAGTGCATGGCGTCCTCTCCCATCGGGCGATGGACAACGATTAAGTGTGCGTATGCAAACCACAGGTTTATTTTACCAATCGTACAACTTATCTTTTACAGAACCCTGGTTGGGTGGCAAAAAGCCCACCTCTCTTACTACCTCGGTGTATCATTCGGTTTTTTCAAACGGAGAACGCAGGTTTTTAAAAGACAGTACTGATGTAAATGGAGATAAAATACGCAACCCAAACAGGCAAGTAATGAAAACCACCGGCATTGTTTTGGGGCTGGGTAAAAGATTAAAATGGCCCGATGACTTTTTTACTGTTTATCACGAAGTATCTTACCAATACTACGACTTAAGAAATTATGTTGGAGCTTTTATTTTTACCAATGGATATGCAAATAACCTAAGCTATCGTTTTTCGTTGGCTCGTAATTCTTCCGATCAACCTATTTTTCCTCGTACTGGATCGCAAAGCACATTTTCTCTTCAGGTTACTCCTCCGTATTCTGCATTTCGCACCGGAGCTGATTATTCCTCTATGCCTCTAAATAAAAGATTTAATTTAATTGAATACCACAAATGGAGGTTTCAAACCCAATGGTACACACCCCTTGCAAAAAAATTAGTTTTGAGTGCTAAAATGGGATACGGATTTTTAGGCTTTTACAGCAAATCTTTGGGGCTTACACCCTTTGAAAGATTTTACCTTGGAGGCGATGGTTTAACAAATTTTCAATTAGATGGCAGAGAAATTATTGCCCTGCGGGGATATGGAAATGGAGTGCTTTCGCCAACTACCGGAGCAGGTATTGCCAGTAAGTACACAATGGAAATGCGATTTTTGTTAAGTCCAAATCCTAATGCCACAATTTACTTATTATCTTTTGCTGAAGCAGGAAATTCATGGCAGCGTTTCAGAGAATTTAAACCCTTCGAAGCAAGAAGATCGGCTGGTTTTGGTATTCGTATTTTTATGCCCATGTTTGGTTTACTGGGTTTAGATTGGGGCTACCGCTTCGATGATGTACCCGGAGTACACGTACCCGGAAGTAAACGAAACGAAATACATTTTACTATTGGGGGAAGTCTTAATGGATGGTAGAACAACAAACTTTCTACATTAATATTTTTTTTTCCAGCAATCTGTAGTATGGTCGTTTACCATTCCTACAGCTTGCATAAAAGCATAACAAATAGTAGAGCCCCTAAACTTAAATCCGCGTTTACCCATATCCTTGCTCATGGCATCAGATAAGGCCGTTTTAGCCGGAATTTCTTTTACGATTTTAGGGTTATTAACAATGGCCTTATATTTTGTAAAGCCCCATACATACGCATCAAACGAGCCAAATTCTTTTTGAATTTCTATAAATTTTTTAGCATTATTTACTGCCGCTTCAATTTTTAGTTTATTGCGAATTATACCAGCATCTTGAATCAATGTTTCAATTTTTGCAGCATTAAACTTAGCCACTTTTTGCACATCAAAATCGGCAAACGCTTTTCTAAAATTTTCGCGTTTTTTAAGTACTGTTAGCCAACTTAAACCTGCCTGAAATGATTCGAGAATTAAGAATTCGAATAACTTTTTATCATCGTGTACGGGTATTCCCCACTCTTCATCGTGGTATTTTTCGTAAAGTTCGTTACCCACACACCAAGCACAACGTGTTTTCTTTTTCATTATTTACAATCTTTCTTTAATATGTGGCATTACTGTTTCTGCAAGCATAAAAACAGGTTTATAAAGTAACGATTTTTCTTTTGCTTGCTGAGGAATAAAAGGGTAATGAGTGTGTATTTTTTCTGCCAAAAATAAAATAATTCCAAGTATTAAAGCGAACTTTCCAGCACCCAAAAAAGCCCCGGCTAGTTTATTAAAAACTCCAAGTGCTACCGCTTTTAAGGTTTTATCGGCAAGGCCTGCCACCGCATAAACTCCAATAAGTACCCCAATAAAAAGAATGGCAAAAGCCATCAAAGGAAGCCACTCGCCCTGCCAATTGAGTGAATTTTTAAGCCATGCCGAAAATAAAGTATAAAACTTAATACTTACCCAAGTGCCCAAAAGTAAAGCCGCAATGGTGGCCAACTCCATCACCAATCCTTTACGAAATCCTTTAAAACCACCCCAAAGTAAGGGAATTATTAGAAGTATATCTAGGTAACTCACAAGTCAAAAATAAGTATCTAATTTTGAAGCATGGTAAAAAAAGATATTGAATTTCGTTGGAAAGAAGTAGAAAAAATATGTGTAGATCGTTTTGGGGAAAAACTTGATGCCACCTCCCTTCTTTTTATTATTGGATTGCAGGAGTTGGCAAAACCTCCCCAACTTTTTTCAAAGGATCAGAAATTAGATATTATTCATATCGCATTATGTAAAGTATTGGAGCCTTTCGGTTATTACACTTACAAAGGACTTGATGAAGAGGGATGGCCACATTGGGAACGCACAAAAAAACTCCCCTTTTTAAATCCTGAAGAACAGGAAATATTGATTAAAGAAGCTATTGCCGATTATATGCAAATCTAAACAAGTGTAAACATTTTACTACCTTTGCTACTATTCCGAATTTACTATGAATCCCAATCTTAATCCCGATTCCGAAAATTTAAATCCGGTCGAAAAAGAAATAGAAAAAGTACTTCGTCCTTTAAATTTTAATGATTTTACGGGGCAAAGCCAAGTAGTAGAAAATTTAAAAGTATTTGTAGAAGCTGCTGCACAACGAGGCGAAGCTTTAGACCATGTATTGCTACACGGCCCCCCCGGATTAGGAAAAACCACATTAGCCAATATCATTGCCAACGAATTAGGAGTAAACATAAAAGTAACATCGGGCCCTGTACTCGAAAAGCCTGGCGATTTAGCGGGCTTACTAACCAACTTAGAAAAAGGTGATGTTCTTTTTATTGATGAAATACACCGCCTAAGTCCGGTGGTAGAAGAGTATCTTTATTCCGCTATGGAAGACTATAAAATTGATATTATGATTGATTCCGGCCCAAGTGCCCGCTCAGTACAAATATCTCTGAATCCATTTACTTTAATTGGAGCCACAACCCGCACAGGATTGCTAACAGCCCCTTTACGTGCACGATTTGGAATTAATGCACGGTTGGAGTATTATGAATCTACATTGCTAAGTTCAATTGTTAAACGCTCGGCTCAAATACTAAAAATACAAATTACCAACGATGCAGCCGCGGAAATTGCAGGCAGAAGCCGAGGAACCCCACGTATTACAAATGCACTATTACGCAGGGTACGCGATTTTGCTCAAATAAAAGGAGATGGCACTATTCATTTAGAAATTACACGTTCTTCACTAGCAGCATTAAACGTAGATCAATATGGCTTAGATGAAATGGACAACCGAATTCTTACAACTATAATAGATAAATTTAAAGGGGGACCCGTAGGTCTCACTACCATTTCTACGGCAGTTTCAGAAGAAGCCGGAACCATAGAGGAAGTGTACGAACCCTTTTTGATTAAAGAAGGTTTTATAATGCGCACGCCCCGAGGTAGAGAGGTTACTGAAAAAGCATATATTCATTTAGGAAAAATACCCCCTAAAGAACAAGGCTCTTTGTTTTTTGGCAATAATGAATAAATCGGTTTTCGAACGAACACATATACTTAAAGAGTTAGCTAAAGAATTTGGCTTTGAATGTTGCGGAATTTCTGCTTCCGGGTATTTGAAAGAAGAAGCCCCTCGAATGAAAAAATGGCTACAAGCAGGGAAGCACGGAAAAATGCAATACCTCGAAAATTATTTCGAAAAAAGAATGAATCCTTCTGAATTAGTAGAAGGATCCGTTTCGGTAATTTCCTTACTTTATAATTATTACAGCAGCGAAATACAGCCCTCTGAGGCTCCTCATATTTCTATGTATGCTTGGGGAAACGACTACCATAAAGTAATTAAAGATAAATTATTTCTGTTACTTGAAAAATTTCAACAACAAACAGGAAAAATAAATGCACGAGTGTTTTCCGATTCGGCCCCCGTAATGGAAAGAGTTTGGGCCGCTAAAAGCGGATTAGGTTGGATAGGAAAACACACCCTTTTAATTAATAAAAACAAAGGTTCTTATTTTTTTATTGCGGAAATAATTTGCGATGTCGAATTTGAATACGATACTCCCATAGAAAATTATTGCGGTACTTGTACACAATGCATTGATGCCTGCCCCACACAAGCCATAGAACCATTTTCGGTAGATGCTTCTAAATGTATTTCGTATGCTACCATAGAATTAAAAGATGAAAAAATTCCATCATTGTTTGAGAATAAAATTCAAGAAAATTTGTTTGGTTGCGATATCTGTCAGCAGGTTTGTCCTTGGAATCGATTTGCTCAACCACACAACGAACCATTATTTAAAATGTTGGAACCAATAAAAAAATGGAAAATGAAAGAATGGACAGAATTGAATATGGAAATTTTTAATAAAGAATTTAAAAATTCTCCCCTACTTAGAACAAAGTACAGCGGAATAGAAAGAAACATAAAATTTCTTTTAGAAAACAAGTAACAAAGTGTACAGAAACTAAATTTCCCAATCTTTCTCTTTACGGTAAACCGTACCTTTGAACAAAGCTACAGTTTCATTATGTTGGTTAACTATTTTTACATAATAAATACCAAATTTATTTTTTATGCTAATCTCCTCCGCAATGGCCGTAAGTACATCATTTTCTTTTACTGCAACCATGTGAGAAATAGAGGTTTCTACAGAAACGCACATTTTCCCATACCCATTCGATGCAAAAGCTAAAGCACTATCGGCTAATGAATACGTTATTCCACCATGGGCAATCCCAAAACCATTTAACATTTCGTTTTTAACCGTCATTCTTAAAACACTTTTTCCTGCCGATTCCTCCACTCTTTCAATACCCAACCACTTAGTAAACGGGTCATTGAGATACATTTTATCTATTATTTTCTTTGCTTTATCTTTCATACCTTACCTTTTCTTGGGGCACTAATTTACGCCTTTAGTATTCAGTAAGCAACAAAACACTACTTTTGCAATCTTTTTTAAATTATGCTAAAGATTAGAAACATTGCAATTATTGCACACGTTGATCACGGAAAAACCACATTGGTAGATAAAATGCTGCTTGCCGGCAAACTCTTTAAAGACCACGAAACCCCTGGTGAATTAATTATGGATAGTAATGATTTGGAGCGAGAGCGAGGTATTACTATTTTGGCAAAAAATGTATCGGTTCGTTATAAAGATTATAAGATAAATATAATTGATACTCCGGGCCATGCCGACTTTGGCGGGGAGGTAGAGCGCGTTTTGAATATGGCCGAAGGCGTTTTAATTTTGGTTGATGCATTTGAAGGCCCCATGCCTCAAACCCGATTTGTTACTCAAAAAGCACTGGAATTGGGACTAAAGCCCATTTTAGTAGTAAACAAGGTAGATAAACCTAACTGTACCCCCGAAGAAGCTAGCGAAGCCGTTTTTGAACTCATGATGAGTCTCGATGCCACTGATGATCAGCTTGATTTTCCGGTAGTGTACGGCTCGGCAAAAAACGGATGGATGAGTAGTCACTGGAACAATGCCACCAACAATATTGATATTCTTTTCGAAAAAATTATTGAACACATTCCCGCTCCCAATGTGGCAGACGGAACACCACAACTTTTAATCACCTCTTTAGATTTTTCTAAATATATTGGCCGTTTTGCTATTGGCAAACTACAACGCGGAAGCCTAAAAACAGGGCAACAAATAACTCTTGTAAAACGAACCGGACAACAGATAAAACAACGCATTAAAGATTTATTTGTATTTGAAGGGTTCGAAAAAAAGAAAGTAGAACAAGTATTAGCCGGAGATATTTGTGCCATAGTAGGAATTGAAAATTTTGAAATTGGCGAAACCATTGCCGATGCAGAAAATCCGGAAGCATTACCCACCATTGCTATAGAAGAGCCCACCATGAGCATGCTCTTTACTATTAACAATTCTCCCTTTTTTGGTAAAGAAGGGAAATTTGTTACCTCGAGGCATATTAAAGAAAGATTAGAAAGAGAGCTAGAGAAAAATCTTGCTTTACGAGTAGAACCTACTGATTCTGCTGATTCATTTAATGTATCAGGAAGAGGGGTTTTGCATTTAAGTGTATTAATTGAAACCATGCGAAGAGAAGGGTACGAACTACAAATTGGTCAGCCCCGTGTTATCTTTAAAGAAATAGAGGGAAGAAAATGTGAACCCATAGAAGAATTAACCATAGACTTACCCGAAGAATATGCAGGAAAAGCGATAGAAACCGTATCGGTAAGAAAAGGTGAAATGATGAACATGACTCCCAAAGCCGATAGAATGATTTTAAAATTTATCATTCCATCGAGAGGATTAATGGGTTTAAAAACGTATTTAATGACTGCTACTTCTGGTGAGGCCGTGATGACACACCGCTTTATAGAATATCAACCCTATAAAGGTGAAATACCAGGCCGTCAAAATGGTTCTCTTATTGTAATGGAAACTGGTACTGCCATACCCTATTCAATAAATAATTTACAAGATAGAGGTATATTTTTTATTGACCCGAACGAAAGTGTGTATGAAGGTCAGGTAGTAGGCGAAAACAACCGTCCGGGAGATTTAGTTATTAATATTACTAAAACAAAAAAACTTACAAATATGCGAGCTTCTGGCTCTGACGACAAAGTGAGAATTGCCCCACCTCTTACCTTTACCTTAGAAGAGGCTCTTGAATATATTCAGGAAGATGAATATGTGGAAGTAACACCCAAAAGCATTCGTTTGCGTAAAATTTTATTAAACGAAAACGACCGAAAAAGAGGTTTGAAAAAATAAGACATTTGACATTGCTATTGCGAGCAGCATATTGCTGTTTTTTGTACATTTGAATTCCTTTATTTTGATAAAAGGGAATTGCAGCAACAAAACAATATATCGCTCTACAAAAATTATATCCAAATGCAAGAACTGGGTTTGGAATACTTGTATTGTGGCCATTTTACCTTAAACCTTACTGAAAGTATTTTATCCTTTGCCGAAAATAAACTGGCAAAAAACGAAGAAACAGGTAAAGTAAATAAGAAAACATATTTTATAATGGTAGAGTCGTTACAAAACATTACTCGCCACCAAAAAGAACAAGATAAAGAGGGGTTTTTTGCTTTACAAAAATTAAATGAAAATACTGTTATAACTTCAGGAAACTATATTTCGGCTAAAGAAGTAAACCCCATAAAAGAAAAGATTGAAAAAATAAATTCGCTCACTACCGATGAACTGAAAAATTATTACATGGAAACTCTCCAGCTCAACAGTCTTTCTGATAAAGGAGGGGCTGGACTTGGATTAATTGAGATGGCCAGAAAATCGGGAAACAAACTTGTGTATGATTTTGTAACGATTAACCCTGAATATTACTATTTCTATTTTCAAACTAACATTTGTAGTAATTTAATCAGCAGTATTTGTCCTAATACCATTTCTCAAGTAAAAGAAATTCACGAAAAAATTTCTGAAGCAAAGATAAAACTCATTTATCAGGGTTTATTCTCTCAGGAAAGTTTATTGGAATTTATTAAAATGTTTGAAAACACAGGACATTCTAAGGCCGAGCTATCCGTTCAAAAGAAAAACATCCATATTTTAATTGAGTTACTTCAAAATATTAGCCTGCACGGCTTATCCCTCAACAATAACAAAAATGAAAAACCGGGCATTTACACCGTAGGTGGAGATGAAAACATTTGTATATTCACTACAGGAAACTTTATTGAAAATAATGAAATTGATACTGTAAAAAACAAAATTGATTATACCAACTCTTTAAATCCTTTGGAATTGGAAGAGTTATACGATAAAACCTTGCTGAATCCACCCAAAGAATCTATAAAAGGGGCGGGACTTGGTTTTATAGATATGCGTTTAAAAACTCATTCTAAAATCAACTATTGTTTCGACCCAATAAATGACTCTACCAGTTTTTTTACAGTTCAATTAAATATAGTACAGTAAATGGAATCGCTAGTAATACCACATACTGATGATACTCCCTATGTAAACCTAGATATTGAAAAAGGATTTTTTGTATTAGAAAACTGTTCTTTTCCAGAAGATGCAGTAGGTTTTTATGCCCCTATTTTAGAGGCTTTACAAAGTTTTTTGGCTGTGGCTCCAAAAAAATTTACATGTGAAATAAAATTAAAATATTTCAATACCTCATCGGCCAAACAATTGTTGCAGATTTTTGAAGTAATTCGCCAAATATCCGGTCATTGCGATACTTCTGTAACTTGGTTCTATGATAAGGGAGATAAGGACATGCAACAGGCAGCCGAAAGATACAGCCGTTTATCAGGAGTGGTAATAGTAACAAAAGAAAATTAAATTCTTATTCCTACTACCAACACATCATCTGTTTGTCGCTGATTGTCCTTCCAATTTAAAAATGCTCTATCTATTCCTGTCTGTTGCTCTGATACAGGTTTATTTGCTAAATCGATGAAAAGATTTTCTAAATTAGAAACAAGAAATTTATTGCCTTTTTCTCCCCCAAACTGGTCAGCAAATCCATCGGTACTTAGATATAGCATGGTATTTTTTTCTATTAAAACAGTTGTTTCTTTAAACTCTTTTATGTAGTTTTTATTAAATCCCCCAATGGAGAATATGGAGCCTGATAAAGTTTGTACTTTATTATTTCGAATTAAATAGGCATTTTGGTTTGCCCCCGAAAAACATAGGTTTAAATTACGTTTATCTATTCTGCAAACGGAGATATCCATTCCGTCATCTTGTTTATTTACATTTTGTTGTTGCAGAAGAGTAATCATTTGCCTGTCTAGTTCAAGTAAAATTTTTGCAGGTTGCTCAATCTTTTTTACGTTTATAACGTTTTCTAACATCGAAAATGCCAACATACTAAGAATGGCACCCGGCACGCCATG
The DNA here is from genome assembly GCA_013359255.1 of Flavobacteriales bacterium. Classification (GTDB taxonomy): domain Bacteria; phylum Bacteroidota; class Bacteroidia; order Flavobacteriales_E; family Vicingaceae; genus BCD5. The sequence continues at coordinate 177,693 of JABWCF010000002.1, read as the reverse complement.
CCCGGTACAATCGGCCACTACAATAAACTTGTGCTCGATGGTTTCGCCCACCCAATAGAAATCCCCGCTTACCACATCGCGAGGTTTAAAATAAACAAATGATTCGCTGAATATATTATTTATTTTTTCACTGTCCGGCAATACGGAAGATTGTATTCTTTTAGCGTATGTAATACTATCACTTATGCGTTTATTTGAGATTTCCAACAAAGAATAAGCTTGTTTAAGTTTAAGATTGTTTTTTTGTTTCAACCTATATAAATAGAAAAGAGCAAAAGCAATCAATAAAACAAAAGCTCCTGCGGCAAAGGCTGAAATAGTGTACGTGCGTAACTCGGCATTTTTTTTATCTTTCTCGAGCGTTTCAATTTTTAGTGTTTCAATCTCCCTGTCTTTTCTTTCCGATTCGTAAAAAGCCTGAAGGAGTTGCATATTTTTATAACTGCTAATTGCCTGAAGTGAATCTTTTAATGTAGTATAAATATTCATGTATGTATAGGCTTTTGCTACATTATTTTTTTTCTTATATAATTCTGATAATTGATAAGCCGTTAGTTTTCTAATGTCTTTTTTTCCTGTTTTAACAGCAATGGAATAGGCCTCATTCAGGTACTTTTCAGCTACCTGTAAATCGTTCATCAACATAAATACCTCTCCTATATTGCAAAGCATAAAGGCCTGCCGTTCGTAATTAGAATTATTTAAATAATTGCCTTTCCAAAACATAAAGTATTCCATCGCTTTGGCATAATACTCAGACTTGTCGGTTTCTTTTGCCAACAATAAGTAGGTCTCTCCCAAATTTATCAGTGAAAATTCTATTCCATTATGGTCCTTTCTTTTTAAGTAGTAAGGGTAAGAGAGATTGTAATAACTCAATGCATTTTTATATTGTTTTAACTCTTTGTAGGCATTTCCAATATTATTGTAAAGGTTATGTATGCTTAGTGTATCGTGCTTTTTTGAAAGGATTACAGCATTGCTTAAAATTTCTATGGCTTTTAAAAAAGCGGAACTATCATTAGATATGATACCTTGCTCGGTATACGCATTCCCTATGTTGTTATAGGTACGCAAAACCCCTACCGGATCATTTATTTTTTCATATAAGCGAACAGATTGAAAATAGAGGTCGATGGCTCTATCGTAATATTCGGCTCTGTAGTTCATATTTCCGGCTTGCCTAAAGGCGTATGCTCTAGTGGCTATGTTTGGAATATCTTGACAAAATTTGAGAAATTCTTTTTCTAGTAAGATTACTTGTAGGGGATTACTCTGTAGTGTAAAACTAAGTTCTATATACGCACTTATTTTAGTGCTATCGTTACTTTGTTTAGAATGAATAACACTATAAAGCGAATCTATGGTGTTGTTTGCATTTACAAACAGCGAAAAAACAGAAAAGGAAATATAAACACAAACTTTTTTCAAGAAGAAATTACATTGAGTTGGCGACCAATTTTTGTAAACGCTTCTATCGCTTTATCTATATGTTCTTTTTTATGTGCAGCCGAAATTTGCACACGAATTCTTGCCTGTCCCTTTGGAACTACCGGGTAAAAGAAACCGGTAACATAAATCCCTTCGTTTAAAAGTTTGGCTGCAAAATCTTGTGCAAGTTTTGCATCGTATAGCATGATTGGAATAATGGCAGACTCTCCATCTTTAATATCAAAGCCTGCCCGTTTAATTTTATCTTTAAAATAGCGCACATTGTTTTCTAGTGTGTCTCTTAGCTCGGTAGTTTCGCTTAGCATATCAAAAACGGTAATAGAAGCTCCTACAATAGAGGGTGCCAAAGAGTTTGAAAACAAATATGGTCTTGAACGCTGACGAAGCATTTCTATGATTTCTTTTTTTCCTGTTGTAAAACCTCCCATAGCCCCGCCAAGAGCTTTTCCTAAGGTTCCTGTTATAATATCTACTCTTCCCATTACATTTCTTAACTCAATACTGCCTCTTCCTGTTTTTCCAATAAAACCGGTAGCATGGCTTTCGTCTACCATTACAAGAGCATTATATTTATCTGCTAAATCGCAAATTTTATCAAGTGGTGCAACATATCCGTCCATAGAGAAAACGCCATCCGTAACAATTACCCGAAATCGTTGAGATTGTGATTCTTTTAATTTTTCTTCTAAATCGTTCATGTCGGAATTTTTATAACGATAGCGTTGTGCTTTGCAAAGCCTCACTCCATCTATTATGGAAGCATGATTCAGCTCATCCGATATAATTGCATCTTCTTCTCCAAACAAAGGCTCAAAAACACCTCCGTTCGCATCAAAACAAGCTGCATAAAGTATCGTATCTTCCGTACCCAAGAATTGAGCGATTTTTTCTTCCAACTCCTTATGAATATCTTGTGTGCCGCAGATAAAACGTACAGATGACATTCCGTAGCCGTGTTTTTCTAATGTGGTTTTTGCAGCACTAATCACTTTTGGGTGCGAAGAAAGCCCCAAATAATTATTAGCACAAAAAATTATTACCTCTTTTCCGTTTACCTTAACAACTGCATCTTGTGCTGTTGTAATAATTCGTTCTTTTTTAAATAGTCCGGCTTCTTCGATAGAAGTTAATTCGGTTTGTAAAAATTTTTTAAATTCTCCGTACATAACATTTGTGTTTGCGGCAAAAGAAAGATTTTTTTGGTTTTTATAAAAGGAAAAGCCCCGAAAATTCGGGGCTTTTCCTTTTATAATTCTCATCAATTAATGAAGTATGGTAACATGTCCGGTATATTTTTCACCAAGATTTGTAATTAAAATATAATAGTATGTGCCATCTGCTAAATTTCTCGATCCATTGGTTCCTCCCCAATCGTTTTTATAACTTTCGTTTTCATATACCTTATCGCCCCAACGATTGTATATAGTTAGTTTGTTTCCTTCTCCAAAAAGTGCTTTTACCACAAAATCGTCATTCATCCCATCACCATTTGGTGTAATAATATTCGGAATAATAAACTCGTAACGCACTTCTATTATTTTGCACACAATTGCTTTACAGGTAAACTGATTAGTAACGGTAAGGCATATTTCATAGTCATCTTGCCCGAATTGTTTAATCGGGTTTTGCTGATTGGAGAAGAACTCACTATTGAATGTCCAATACCATTCTTCTAAAATACCACCTGGGTTTCCACCCTCGGATTTATCGGTAAATTTAATATCAGTTTCTGGTCTCAAAGGAGGTGCTGGAGCATCGAAATTTGCAATAGGTACAGGCCTTACGGTATGTATTAATGTTAGTGAATCATAACATGGGCCAATCCAAGTTACTAGTTTTACACTATAAACGCCCGGATTGTAGTAGTAATGTATTGGATTTTGAACCGGAGAGTTTGCTGTACCATCTCCAAAATCCCATTTCCAACCATCTGGAGTTGGCGTAGTAAGATCTAAAAATGCCATACCATCATTTGCACAACTTTGCCCGGTTACAAAATCGGTTTTGGGTTTTACGTTTACATTTACAGGCATAGTAATGCTATCCACGCATCCACTGTCTGATGTTACAATCAATGTTACATTATAAATTCCAGCACCCGGATAACCGTGTGAGAAGTTTTGAGTGAAGTACTCGAAAGTGCCATTATTATCAACATCCCATTGCCAGGTAGCAATACTACCTGAAACGATACTAGAGGTATCGGCAAACACAATGGTAATGCCATCACAAAGTGAGGTGCCAATAAACCCTGCTTTGGGTTTGGGATTTACAAAAACCTGTTTTACAATTGTGTCTTTACAGCCGTAGGAATCTGTTACTATAAATTTAATGCTTTGAGGACCTGTTCCGCTAAAAACATGAAATACATTTTGCGAAACATAATCAGTAGAGCCATTATTATCTATATCCCATTGCCAGTTTATAATTGTTCCACTGGTAGCAGGAGTAGATGCATCTTGCAAACTTACCGGAGTTCCTTCACACACATTATCTGCTATAAAATCGGCTGTAGGTTTATCGGTTGTAATTACAATTGTGTCTACTCCAATACATGCTGTGCCTGAAGTATCGGTTACTTCTAACCAGTAAGTACCCGGACCAACAGCTATAATGGGGTTTGTAGATCCATTGCTCCACAAATAGGAATAACCACCTGAACCTCCTGAAATTTGGGGGACAACGGTGGTCATTTGATTACAAGGGATTAAGATGTCAGGACCGAGGTTAACCAATATGCCTGGAGTAACTTCTACCACCACTCCCATACTGGTAAGTCCCGGAATAGGGCAAGCTCCGTCATTTGCACCAACATCAAAAGTATAAGTACCCTGAGATCCGGGAGGAGCTGTCCAGCAAATGGTAGCTGTAACAGGATTTTTTCCTGTAAAAGTAAATGAAGACCCTAATAACACACTTGTAACATTCGATGTACAAAATAAAGAGTCTCCTAAATCTACATCTGTAAATACTAAATCAAAACAAGTGGCACTTCCTTCGCAGAGTGTTATTTTATTAGGGGGGGTAAGTACTCCACTACCGGTAACATTGGTTATACCTCCCTGAGGTGGTTGTGGAAGCTGATTAGTGCAGTTAATAATTGTAAATTGTACATCATGTACTTGCTCTGAAACTATTTGATTATTTGCATTAAATTCTGTAGCTTTTACTGCCACTATGTAGTCTCCAATGGTACCCACATTAAATCCAATTTCACCGGTTTGTGGATTAATGGTGGAACTCGGACCAAAAGGTTGAACTGCAGAATATCCGAAATTATAAGGCACCGGACTGTTTTGAGCTTGTTGAGCATCTACAAAACTATATTGTATGGTATGTCCGTTGGGTTCAATAATACCCCAGTTATGAGTTACCTGCTGATTAGCACAGTAATAAGGAATGGGCTGTGCTGTCCATTTGGGAGAAGTGTTGCACGGGTCGGTTTGGCTATACATTCTTGTATACGTATAAAAACTTGGCTGACCGGAAACATTTACTGTGGTATTACGGCAACAAATATTTGTAGAAAACTCCCAAAAATCGCAAGGTTGCAGTGTAACTACCGATGATTGATATTTCCACATACGCACTCCGGGTAAACCTCCGTTTGAGCAAGCACTTTGAGGCAATTGGGGTGGGCAAAGTTGTGAAACTTCTATTCCACATTCTACGCAGGGTAAGGTCCAACTTTGGTTGGGTAATCCACATGTATTGGTAGCAGAAACAACTCGGGTTGCATAACTGGGTAAACTGTTTCCAGCAGGGCATTTTACAAAGAACATACAACGTATAATATACTGATTCGGGCCCACACATTCAAACTCTATATCTGCACCCGGAATATGCGATGCAAAAATGTTTTGCGTGAAAACAAAACCAACGAAAATAAGAAGTGGTGTAATTAATTTTTTCATAACACAAAAATTTATTGAGGTGGAAAATTATAGAAAATGAACATAAACTACAAGCATTGACGTATAATTTTTTGTTTTAAGTTGCATGGCAAACTATTTTATTTATTTCAATAGGGTAACGTAGCCGGAATACTCGGCTTTTTCGTGCGTTACAAAAATGTAATAATAAGTGCCGTCTGATGCAAGTTTTTCTGTATTTATAATGGTTCCGTTCCAGTCATTTTTATAATCAAAACTTTCATATATTTTCCTACCCCAACGGTTAAAAATTAGCAACATATTACCACTGCCTCTCAATCCTTTTATCACAAAAAAGTCGTTCTCCCCATCTTCGTTGGGTGTAAAAATATTTGGAATAATTATTTCGCTTTTTACTTCTATTGATTTACAAACGGAATCGGCACATCTGTATTTGTTTTTAACGGTAAGACACACATCGTAGGTTTCTTGTTCAAACACAAATGTTGGATTTTGCTCGGTAGAAGTTAAAGAACCAGCATTCCAAAACCATTCTGTTGCTCCTGTAGATTTATCTGTAAAAGAAATGTTTACATTAGGGCGATAGGGAGGAAGTGTACTTGCCTCAAAATTTGCTTTTGGTAAAGGAAATATTTTTAAGGTATCAAAGGTTTCGTATACACTTTCACACCCTATGTTGGTAACCACTTTAATACTTGGAAGAAGTGTTAAAACAGTATCCGTATTATTTACAAAACATTTGTATGGGTTACTCTCTGCTATACTATCGCTTTTAGAAAAATACCATGTTGTTGATGCTATGGAACCTGAACCTATACTAGAAGAGTCTTTGAATTGTACACACAATTCGGAACAGCCTTCTTTAGGACCAAAGTCTGAAAAAACTTCTGGAACAGGATGAACAAAAACAGTACAAGAGGCCGTACTTCCACAGTTATTTTTGGTATATTCTACGGTATATGTGGTAGTGGCATTTGGGCTTACAGTAATTGTTTGCGTTGAATCTCCGCTTGGCAACCAATCATACGTTCCGCCCCCAACATTAGGAATAACCGTTAATGTAATGCTATCTCCTTGGCAAATAGCAGTGTCGTTGCTAATGGCAAGATTTAGAGTGTTTGAATTTAGACATTCTACAAGTGTAATATCATCTATCCCATAATCGTTTCCAGCAAATTGTATATTCTTATTTACAATTTCAATGGTAATGGTTCCACCTTGTCCGGAATACCAACATTCTGAAAATTGTTCCCAAGTGGGAGGAATGGTGCTGTACGTGCTTGGAGAACCTTGTCGTGGAGGTGGATTAAAAATAGGTCCAAAATTTTGTCCATTAATTGAAAATTGTAACTGAGGTGAATTGACATTCCAAAACACCGATAACCACATGGCAAAAATATAGGTTGTATTTGGTTTTACAGTAACGGTTTGGCTCCAAACTACCTCATTAGGCACATTAGCTCCATCTACTAACATCATATTTCCTCTCCCCGAGGTATGGTCTTGCACTAATTTCCAACAACAGTTTGAGCCATTTGCATTGGTATTTACCGTATAATCTCCGGGCATTAGCTGGGTGTTTGGTAATTTAGAGTTGTAAGAAGAATTAAACCCCATATCTCCTGCACTAAAGTCAAAATTTGTAATAAGATTATCTCCGGTACATACACAGTTACACTGTGAGTAGGAGGATGAAGTTGTTAAACTATAGAATGCTATCCAAAAAAAAATCTTAGAAAAAAGATTGATTTTAATTTTACTCTTATTCCTTAAAATAGTAATCATAAAACTTAAATAAATGTCTTGCACGTAGACTACGTGCAAGATTAAAAGGTTGCATCTATTTAATTATTACCTAAACAAAGAAAAAGAACCGGAGTACTCTTTTAAATCAAAGGTTTTGAAAATATAGTAATAAGTGCCGTCTGAGGCTATTTTGCCATTAATGGTTCCATCCCACTCGTTTTGGTAATTGGCATTTTCATATATTTTTTTACCCCAACGGTTAAAGATGAAAATTAAATTATCGGAGCCGTACAGCCCTTCTATTACAAACAAATCATTTTGCCCGTCACCATTGGGAGTAAATACATTTGGAATAACAATTTCACTTCTTACCTCAATGGTTTTACAAACAGCATTTAGGCAACCGTAATTGTTCTTAACCTGTAAACACACTTCGTAAGTGCCCTGTTCAAATTTGAATTTGGGATTTTGTTCGCTTGAGGTTTGAGATCCGGCTGTCCACTTCCATTCTGTAGCTCCACTTGATTTATCTGTAAAAGAAATATCAATATTAGGGCGAAGGGGAAGCGGAGTGCTCACTTCAAAATCGGCAATGGGTTGTGGATACACTTTCAGTGTATCGGTCGTTTGAAAAAAAGCAACGCATCCTTTATCTGAAATTACTTTAATCGAAGGTTGCAGCTTCCATACATTTCCGGTACTATTTACAAAGCATCGATTAGGATTATTCCCTACCAAGGAATCTCCGGGCATAAAATACCATGTTGTTGAGGCAATAGTACCATTGCTTATACTCGAAGTGTTCGTAAACTGTACACAAAGTTCAGAACAGCCTTCTTTAGGACTAAAATTAAAACTTGCTTGTGGAAAAGGATTTACATTAACCGTATGTGTGGCTGTATTTGTGCATCCATTGGCATCGGTGCCGATTACTGTATAAGTGGTAGTTCCTGCTGGCGATTGCGTAATACTTCCTCCACTTTGTCCTCCGGGCATCCACGAGTAAGACTGTCCTCCAAAAGCGGTAAGTGTAACTTGGTCTCCAAAACAAATATCACTTGGCCCTGAAATACTAATGTTTGGTAAGGGAAAAACCGTTATGGTAATGGTTGAAGACCCTGTGCATCCATATTGGTCTTGCCCGGTTACAGTATAGGTAGTGGTAGCTCCGGGAGAAAGTGTTACGGTACTTCCTGTCATTCCTCCGGGAGACCAACTTAAATTACTTCCACCCGATGCGGTAATGGTGGTTGAACTTCCAGGACAAATAGAAGTATTCCCTGTGAAAGTTATATTCGGGCCTGTACTAACGGTAACTTTTACAGAATCGTATGCTGTTTGACCGTTGTAAGTGTGTGAAACTACGTAAGTGGTAGTACTCCCAGGGCTAACCGTAATAGAAGGGGTTGTCATTCCTCCGGGTTGCCACACAAAGGTTCCGGTATCACAAACCAATACATTAAATGTAACGCTTTGGCCAGGGCAAATAACAGTATCTCCGGGAACAATGTTAACTCCTGCACCCGAAAGTTTTGTAACCACTACATCATCTGTATCTTTAACGGTTTGTCCTGTGCAAGTAGTATAAACCACTTCAGCAAGGTAAGTGGTAACTGTGTTTTGCGGGCATACGGTAATAGGAGTACCCGTTCCCACTAAATTCCCTCCTGTGTACCAGTTAATGGTGTAAGAAGGCGGGCCTGATGGTGTAAACCTCCATGCTTCATTGTTTGTGCTCCAAGGACCGGTATTTCTGCCGGGAGGGCAAAGACCTGTATTGCCAGTGGCATTTTGAATACCAATTACTGCATTTCCGCTATTCCAATTGTTGCAGGTAGGCTTATTTTGAACATAAACATCTATTAGATTTGTCGTTTCGTAAAGAATGATTTGGGTGGTAGACATTAAATTGTTGCAATCGAAATGGCAAACTTGATTGAAATTAATGACTGCCATTCTACAAGGTGCCGTGCCTTGAATAGAATACCGAATTTGCCCACAAATTGAAGGGTCAATATCATGATACACTCCAAATACAGCATTTAGGGGAAGAACAGGATTGGGAACCAATGCGGAAAAACTCCAAGGACAATATCCTCCTGCATAAGTCATATCAAAAGAAATCAATCCGTTTGTGCCAACTACAATTTGATTGTATGTGTTTCCGTAAAAACAAAATGAAAAAGGCAAGTTTAGTGCGGTACTCCATTCATCATCAATGTTAATAAACATTTGGTTGCCCACATTGTAAGGAACAGGAGGGGCGTAGGGTATGGAAGAAACTGTATAGGTATTGGTTTGACTGGAAGGAGCCACTACTGTTGCATTTAAATTTACACAGTTTATACCGCAACTCATGCTGGTATCGTTTCCTGCGTTGATACTAAGGCAACCCGACTGAGCCTTTACCATAAATACACCTGCAAACAGCAGGAAAAACAAAATAAAATGTTTCTTAATCATTGCTAATTTTTTTTACTTAATCTATTTGACGCAACTTCACCATACAAAGTTGCACTTAAACGGAATGATGAAGGTACAACTTAATTACGGAATTTACAAAATTATTTTTTCTTAAAAGCACTAATCGCTTTAACGGAAAAATCGGAAAGCACAAGCCTTCCGCTAATTGCTGCTCGCTGTGTAAGTAATTCGCTCCAATGTTCTGTGCCTTGCCAAAAGGTTTTTTTCATTTCTTTCATGGCTTCAGGGTTTGATTTAGCAAGGGTATGAGCCAATTTTAAAATAGCTTTGTCCATTTCTTCGATGGAATTGAACACATCGGCAAATAACCCTTTTTCTTTTGCCCATTGGGCAGAATACCATTCGGTAGCATTCATGGCAAGTTGACTCATAGCCGACAACCCGATTTTTCTTTCAATAACAGGGCCTACTACAAAGGGGCCTATGCCTACAGCTAATTCGCTAAGTTTTACTGATGCAGCAGTAGTTGCAACGCAATAATCGGAACTTGCTGCTAATCCAACTCCTCCTCCAACCGCTTTACCTTGCACCCTGCCTAAAATAAATTTAGGGCATTCGCGTGCCGCATTAATTACATTCGCAAAACCTGAGAAAAAAAGCTTTGCTTCTTCATTGTTATTTATAGAGAGAAGCTCATCAAAAGAAGCTCCGGCACAGAATGCTTTTTCACCAGCACTTTTTAGAATAATTACCATCACCGAATTTTCATTGCTCATTTGAGTTATTGTATGGGCTAATTCGGTAAGTAATTTGCCGGGCATAGAATTGCTTAAGGGATGAGAGAACTCAATAGTTGCAACACCTTCTTTTATTTCAGATTTGATTTCGCCTGCATTTTTTATTTCTTCTGTCATTTTTTATTCCTCCATGTCTTCGGCAAATGTTATTACATAGCCGTTTAAATCCATTACAGAAAATTCTTTAGTATCGTAAAACGTGTGTTCTAATTCGGCTACTATTTCTGTTTTGTTTTCTATTTCTTCAAACAATTTTTGAACACCTTTCATTTTAATATAAAGCGTGGTTCCACTTCCGGGTTTTCGGCTTTGTAACGCAGGTATTTCCGAGGCTAAACTGCGCTTGGTTTGAAACATCAGTAACACTTCGTTTCTTTTCATCATGGCCCAGTCTAAATCTCCTTTATCAGGAACGGTTCGCAGTAAAGTAAAACCAAAAACATCTTCGTAGTAAGCAATGGTTTCATCTATATTTTCTACCATTAGATTAGGGGTAATGCTTTGTAATTTAATATTCATGCCGATTTTTTTACACGCCAAAGTAAAGAAAAATCTTTAATGCCCTATGTTGGGGATAAAAAACTTTGTTTTCGTTTTTTATTTCAGAAATCTTTTGGGCAATGACTCATCCTCATTTTGGCTTCAATCGGTACTATTTTTAGAAATTCGCAAGTATTGTCAACGATGTTAATCAGGTTACTTTTCCGGAGAGTGTTGATTTGCATTTATTTCGTTTATTTTTTTCATTATTTCTACTTGTAAATTACGTATTATGGCTGCTGCTTCGTATGCTTTTTCTTTAATGAGAGCAGATTTTTTTCTCCGAGTTTTTTCAATTCTTCCTCGAGTTCACGTAGGGTTTTTTCCATTTATTTTTTTGGCAAGTTTAATTATGGAGGAATGTCAAAACTTGTCGTAGCAAATTAAATTCAAAAAAATCGATGATTCGCTTAGTTTTTCAGATTTAGGGTTATGGAAAACAAGAAGCCTGAAATAGTTTTCAAGCAAAGTTGTATTAATTTCTGGAATCAGTTCCCCACTTTAATTTGTTTCTGAGGGTGGTAAGAAAGCTGTGTTTGTTGAGGCGAAGTAGTTTGATGGGAAATTTCTCTTTTGAAATAATAATTTCTTCGGCATTATCAAGCACAACACTTCTTGAGTCGAGTGATAAAAATACCTTACCTTGCCTGCTTTCAGGAATAAGTTTAAGTACAGCAGAATCTGGAATTACAAGTGGCCTCACATTTAAGTTATGGGGGGCAATGGGGTTTATAATAAAGTTGCTTGAATCGGGTAAAATGATAGGGCCTCCGCAACTAAGCGAGTAGGCAGTAGAACCAGTTGGGGTAGAAATAATTAATCCATCGGCCCAGTAGGAGTTTAAAAACTCATTGTTGATATACACATGTACTGTAAGCATGGAAGAGGTGTGTGCATTATTGATAGTTACCTCATTCAATGCAAAGTTTGTATCTTTTAAGTCATTATTTTTGGTTGAAACAGATAGTAATGTTCGTTCGTCTATATAGTATTTCTTTTGTTTAATGGCTTCAATGGCTTCTTCTATCTCGTCTGTTTGAATGCTGGAAAGAAAACCCAATCTTCCCATGTTAATTCCAATGATGGGAATTCCGCTATTTTTAACCAAAGTAAGAGTATCGAGTAAACTGCCATCTCCCCCCAAACTAAATAAAAAATCAATATGGTGTTCTCGTAAATGAGTATGTGTAGAGAATATTTCTATCTGTTTTTTTTCATCGTACTCAATAAATTTTTCTGAAATATTTTCGAACACAATAATTTTAGAAACCTCTGCTTCGTATAGTTTTTGCAATAATTTTTTTACAAAAGAATAATGAGAATCTTTTATGTATCTGCCGTAAATTGCTACACGCATAGGTTATTATATTGGTGCTACAAAGTGAAGAAATATTCCCGATTCGCCCAACATATTTATGGAATATTCTGTTCTAAGCACCATTTCGTAGAAAGTAACAAAATCTAAACTTATTCCTCCACCATAAATCCATTGATTTGCTAGAGGGTTAATTCTTTGTGATGCATCTTTTATGTAGCCATTATCAAAAAATACTCCGGGATAAATTGAGACAGGTAGAGTGTTAAATTTTTTAGATTGAATAATGGGTATTTTAAATAATTTATTTTCTAAAAGGGCGTATCGAAACTGATTTCGTTGAAATGCCCAACATTGTCCGTCTATTACATAATATTCAAACGAGCGTACTACATCGCTACCGTATCCAAGTCCTTTTAGCAAATAATAATTTACATTTTTTTTGCTGCTTGCTCTTAATTTAGTTGCAAACGATAAATAAAAATGATTCCCTAAATCGAAATATTTTTTTGCCCATACCTGAAAAGTCGTAAAATCAGGTTCTTTAGAAAAAACGCCCAATCCATATTTAGAAAGTTCTATATCGAAATAATGCCCTTTAACCGGGTAGTTCGAAAAATTTCTTTTATCGTGTTTAAACTGATAGGTTAAAACAAAAAAGGCATTTTCTTTCTTGTTTCCACATAAGTATTCCTTATTTAATTTATTTACCGTATCGAGTACCGAAACATTGTAATAATAAGCTTGGAGCGTGTGTGTATTGTATAGTTTTTTTCGGTATTGGTATCCCACGCGTGCATAAAATTCTTTTCGGGCATAATCTATTTCGTTGCGATATAACAATCGTTTATTGTTTTCTGAATTATACATTATTTCATGATTGCCTTTGTAACTTACCGTAAAACCCAACCCATGTTTTTGTTTCTTATCTATAAAAGGAATTTTATATTGCAGGGCAAACTGTTCGGAATAGCCCATCTGAAATTTTGCAATCACTTCTTCTTTGCGACCTCTAAAATTTTCACGTTCTAAGTACATTCCATAGTTTAGTCTGTACCAATCGGTTGTTTTCAGCCAGGTATTAAAATTATTGTCTTCTATTTCAAAAATAGGGATTGGCCAAGTATACCATTGTTCAATTACATCAATATAAATACCAATATGCAGCGAATCGAAAAAAACATGATTTACATTTACTACATTAAACAATTGGGTATTCATTAAATTACTTTGCACACGTACTAAGAATTTTTCTAAGTTCTCTTTTGCTAGAGTATCGCCTAATATATGCGTTATTTCTCTAAGTAAAACACGTTCTTTGGTAACCTTGTTTCCAATAAATTTTATTTCGGAAATAATAAGTGGTTGTTTCTCTTGGGCAACAAGTAAACGGTTTTCTAAAACAAAAAAAAGAAGAAAAAAAAAGAGGTTTAAACCCTTGGGCATAAGAAATACTTAAGTATTCAAGTACCGCATAAATGCTTCGTATCTTTTTTTCATATCCTCCTCGTAATCGCTTTGCTGGTACGAGGCTGTAACAATATAATTAAATCTGAAAAAAGTTTGCAAGATGCGAGAAATATCGGTTTTATTTATTTTAATGGTTAATTCCATCTTAGTAGTATCGGGTGATGAGGTAACATATAAACTTAATATTTTAGCATCGTCTGATTCTATTATTTTACCAATCTCTGAGATAGAATAATCGTTAATATTTAATTCGAGAGTAACTACAGAACCTGCATCTTTTAAGGAAGCTGTTTCGGAAAAAACTTGAACCAAATTACCCAACGTAATAATTCCTAAATAATTATTTTCTGCGTCTACCACCGGCAAAAGCGAAAGTTTATTTTGTGCCATGATAGAAAACACATCGAATAAATGCTGTGTTTTAAGAACAGATGATTTTTCGAGTGAGAGTTTATGGTTTCCAAGCGGTTCTTCCGCTTCGTTTAAATCTAAAATATCTTCTTCTGTAATTAAGCCTAATAATTTTGTGTTATTTACAATGGGTAATTGTGCCACTTTAAACTCTTCCATCCAAGCCAATGCTTTTAAGCCGGTATCGGAGGTTTTAAGTGGAGGTATTTCATCGGTTACTAAATCAATCGCAATCATAAGCATCTATACTTTGTGCTAAATTAGTATTATAAACGCTACTTTTGTATCAAATATTTCAATTTTGGTTAGGCTTAGTGTAAATATCAATAAGATAGCATGGCTTAGAAACTCGCGCGGAGGAAATGTCCCTGATTTGTTACAGGTAGCTAAGGATTGTGAACGATTCGGAGCACAAGGAATTACGATTCATCCCCGCCCTGATGAAAGACATATCCGATATGCCGATGTATATGATTTAAAAAAAATAGTAACCACCGAATTTAATATAGAAGGGAATCCCTCTGAAAAAAAGTTTGTAGAATTAGTACTTGCTGTAAAGCCCGCACAAGTTACTTTGGTACCCGATACAAGCCAACAACTTACCTCTAACCATGGTTGGGACACCGTACAACATCAACGCTTTTTATGCGAAATTATTTCGGTATTTAAACAGGCAGGTATACGTACTTCGGTTTTTGTAAACCCCGATGAAAAGATGATAGAAGGAGCAAAAAATACAGGAACCGATCGAATAGAACTATACACCGAAAGCTATGCTAATCATTATACAGAAAACAAACAAAAAGCCATTAAAAATTTTATTATTGCAGCTCACAAAGCCAACGAATTGGGTATTGAAATAAATGCAGGGCACGATTTAAATCTTGAAAACCTCCGCTATTTCAAAGAAAATATTTCGGGCTTAAAAGAAGTTTCTATAGGGCATGCTCTAATTAGTGATGCGTTATACTTTGGCCTACAAAACACCATTTCTCTTTATTTACAACGCCTGCAATGAAATTGAATTTTAAAAAAATAGGAGAATCAGGCCCGCCTATTCTTATTCTTCACGGGCTTTTTGGCTCTTTAGATAACTGGATAAGCATAGCTAAAGCCTTGGCCGAAAATCATTTTATTGTTTACATTATTGATCAACGTAACCACGGTCAGTCTCCACACAGTGAGGATTTTAATTATTCTTTGATGGCCGATGACTTAAAAGAGTTTATCCTCGAGCATTCTATTAAAAACCCGGTAGTAATAGGGCATTCCATGGGAGGAAAAACGGTTATGCAGTTTGCTTGTAAATATCCCGAATTAACCGAAAAATTAATTGTTGTAGACATTTCTCCCGCATATTATCCGGTGCATCACCACGAAATAATTGATGCTTTGTTTTCTTTGCACCTCGATGAAATTAAAAATCGCAATGAAGCCGAAGAGCAACTTTCGCATAAAATAAAAGACGTTGGCGTAAGGCAATTTTTACTAAAAAACTTATATCGAAAAAACGAACATCAGTTTGCATGGAGATTTAATTTACCAACCATTGCAAAAAATATAGAAGAGGTAGGAAAAGCTCTTTTTAATGAAGCCCTTTTTGAAAAACCAACTTTGTTTATGGGCGGCACCCAATCAAATTACATAACAGAGAATAACGAAAATCTTATTTACAAACATTTTCCAAATGCCCAAATTAGAATGGTACAAGGAGCAGGGCATTGGATACACGCAGAAACACCTGAGATCTTTTTAGAAATTTGCTTGAATTTTATAAAATAGCGTTTTAAAACTTCCAGTTATTTCTATCTATGCCTTTAATGCACTCTTTAAGCAGGCTAATACAAGCTCTTATATCACTTTTATCGGCCATTTCAATTACCTGATGAATGTGGCGGGTAGGAATAGAAACCGCTCCCGAAATAGATCCTCCGGGTGTCATTCGCTGAATACCAGCTGTATCGGTTCCTCCTGCAGGTAAAATTTCGGGTTGCCATTTTATTTTATTTTTATCCGCTGTTTTTTTCATGTATTCTACCATGCGGTAATCGGCAATGGTAGAGGAATCCATAATTTTAATAGCAGCTCCTTTACCTAGTTCAGTTACTTTTTCTTCGGGTTTGGCCCCGGGAACATCGTAAGCAATAGTCGTATCTAAACCAAATCCAAAATCGGGTTGTATTTTAAGTGCCGCAACATGTGCCCCTCTAATACCCACTTCTTCCTGAACGGTAAACACTCCGTACACATCGTAGGGCGGAGTTTCCTTTTTTAGTTCGCGTAATACTTCTATAAGAATAAAAACCGATACCCGGTTATCGAGCGATTTACAGTTTACGCAATTTCCCATTTCAATCAGTTCTCGTTGGCGTGTAACGGGGTCTCCCACCGAAACATATTTTTCTACTTCTTTTTTTGGCATTCCTAAATCAATAAAAAAATCGGTGGTTTTGGGCATTTTTGTTCTTTCTTCAGGGCTCATTACGTGTATGGGCTTGCTTCCCATTACGCCTATTAAATCTTTTTTTCCATGTACAATTACTCGTTGTGCAGTAAGTGTTTTTGGGTCAAATCCACCTAATGTATGAAAACGTAAAAAGCCTTGATCATCGATATGGTTTACAATAAAACCAATCTCGTCCATGTGAGCCCCAATCATTATTTTTTTACGTTGTTTTCCTTTTCTAAAAGCGATTACATTCCCCATATTGTCAATGCTGATATCGTCAGCAAGATTTTTAATTTCTTTCATCACTAATTCGCGTATGGGTTGCTCAAATCCGGAAGTTCCGGGAATTTCGCAAATTTGTTTCAGTAGTTTTACGTTTATACTCATAATTATTTTTTTATTATTCTACACAACTTAATTTAAGCATATTTGATTTCCCTTTTTCTGAAATAGGAATACTGGCAATATTAATAATCAAATCCTTGGTTTTTATATTTTTTTCTTTCTTAAGAATACAAATAATGTCAGCAATGGTTTGATCAGTACTTTCAAATTTATCGTAATAAAATGTTTGAACCCCCCAAACCAAACTTAACATATTCATCATTCTGGTGTTTCCGGTAAAAACACAAATTTGGGCCTTAGGCCTTGCACTGGCTACTTTTAATGCGGTATAACCGGAGTGTGTCATGGTTACAATGGCTTCGGCTTTTACTCTTAAGGATAAGCGGCAGGCGTTGAAGCAAACCGAGTCGGAAATAAATCGGTCTTCATTAAATTCGGGAGGATATTCTTTATGGTAAATACTTTCTTCTTTTTCTGCTTCGCAAATTATTTTAGACATGGCCTGCACTACTTGTATCGGATGTTTCCCCACTGAGGTTTCGGCACTGAGCATTACGGCATCGGCTCCATCTAATACGGCATTGGCCACATCGTTTACTTCTGCTCTAGAGGGGGTAAGATTGTATATCATACTCTCCATCATTTGCGTAGCAATAATTACAGGTTTGCCAACATACAAGCATTTTTTTACCAACATTTTTTGTATCATGGGTACCTGTTGCATGGGTATTTCTACTCCTAAATCGCCACGGGCTACCATTACCGCATCGGTTTCATGTATTATTGAATCTATTTCATTTAGGGCCTCTGGTTTTTCAATTTTGGCTACAACCCTACAATCTTTTCCTTTTTCAATAATTATTTTTTTTAATTCCTTTATATCATTTGCCGAACGCACAAATGAAAGGCCTATCCATTCTACATTATTTTCTAAGGCAAAGGCTAAATCTTCTTTATCTTTTTTGGTTAGAGAAGGGAGTGAAACTTTGGTATTGGGAAGGTTGACTCCTTTTTTAGAACTTAATATTCCTCCATTGATTACTTTAGTAAGTACTTCGTTTTGTTGATTGGTACTTATTACTTCCAACACTAGCTTTCCATCGTCTAACAATATTTTTTCTCCCTTACACACATCTTTCGGAAATTCAGGATATGTAATATAAATCCTTTTACTTGTACCCATGCAGGGGTCGGTAGTTATCGTTAAAATTTCTTCATCATAAAGTTCAACCCCGTTATTTTCCACTTCTCCTATTCTTATTTTAGGGCCTTGTAAATCAAGCAATACAGCAATATTTGTTTTTTCCTCGGCATTAATTTCTGCAATGGTATCGAGTACTTTTTTATGGTCGGTATAAGCTCCATGCGAAAAATTTACTCGACACACATTCATTCCTGCTTTAATCATTTCTCGCAATACTTCTTTTGAAGTACTTGCAGGGCCAATGGTTGCAACTATTTTGGTTTTTTTTAGGAGTTTCATTTTTTAAAACAATAAATTATTTTTCGACTTTAGTTCTGATGGGTTTATGGCATAAACAGCCAATATATTGGGTAGTTTTTTTAATTTCAGTAATATCTCGTTGTAATAAGATTCATCTGCTTCTTTTATGATAAGAAAAAAATCTATTTGTTTTTTTTCCGGAATTAACAGGCCTCCTTCAGAGCGGTTTGCCAAAAGGTAAACAGACACATTGGTATCTTCGTTAAAACAAGAGAAAAAAGAAAATGAAGTTGACCCTGCGGGGGTTTTCAGCTCTAAATCATCTATTCGTTGTAAGTCGAGATTTAGATAGCGATTTATTTCCCAGCCAATCCGGTAGTCTTTAATGTGAGAGCAAATGGCTAACAATCCAAAATCGAACTCGTTTTCGCTTAACGATAATATCAGTTTTGCCATTGCTAAAGTTTACGGCAAATTTAGCAAATATTCAGGCCACACTTTAAAGGTGTATTAAGCTTTATGGTTATCCTTTTTTTCAAAATAAATTTTAGCCGCTTCTTGTTCTGCATTTTTTTTTGAAAATCCGGTTCCTATAGTTTCAATTTTCCCATTTAAATACATGGTTGCATTGTAAATTTTATTTCCGTTTTTAACTCCTATTTCTTCCGATTTGAATTCTAAAACTATTTTTTCTTTTTGTGAAATTTCAATTAGCTTACTTTTAAAATCTGTTTCCGTATTAATAAGTTCTTCTAAATTAACATAGTTTTGAACGATATTTAGAATTACAAAATTTCGGGTTTTTCTATATCCTTTATCTAAATAAATAGCTCCAATCAAAGCTTCAAGCACATCACCATAAACGGAGCGGCCTAAATCTCCTTTTAATTCTATAAATTTGTGAATACCCATTTTAACAGAAAGTTGATTGAGGTAGGTTCTGCTAACCATACGAGAACGCATTTTAGTAAGATACCCCTCATCTTTTACCGGAAATTTTGAAAAAAAATAGTGTGCAATAACAGAGCCTAATATGGCATCGCCCAAAAATTCTAATCTTTCATAACTGTCTTTTACTCCGTTTTTAATTTCTTTTGCTACCGAAGTGTGCCGAAAGGCTTGCTTATATAAACTTATATTTTTAGGAAAAATACCTACGACCGAATATAAGGTGTCCGAAAATGCTTTATCTTTTTTAGATAAAAACCAATATGAGAAAGGTTTGAATAAAATTTATTTGAATTTTTTGAAGATTACAGAAGCATTATGCCCTCCAAAACCAAAGGTGTTGCTTAAGGCTGCTCTTACTTCTCTTTTTTGAGCTTTATTGAAGGTAAGATTTATCTTGGGATCGAACGCTTCATCATCGGTAAAATGATTGATGGTAGGAGGAATTATATCGTTATGCACCGCAAGTATACAGGCAGCAGCCTCTATGGCTCCCGCTGCACCAAGCAAGTGGCCTGTCATTGACTTGGTAGAACTAATGTTTAATTTATAGGCGTGTTCGCCAAATACATTCATAATGGCCTTATACTCGGCAATATCTCCTAAAGGAGTGGAGGTTCCGTGTACATTTATGTAATCTATTTCTTCGGGACTCATGTTGGCATCTTGCAGTGCATTTTTCATAACTGCTAAGGCACCTAATCCTTCGGGGTGCGGAGCTGTTATATGATAGGCATCGGCCGATAAACCACCTCCTACCATTTCGGCATAAATTCTGGCTCCCCTATTTATGGCATGTTCGTACTCTTCTAAAATTACTCCCACACCACCTTCTCCAAGTACAAAGCCATCTCGATCTTTATCAAAAGGGCGAGAAGCGGTTTGCGGAGAATCGTTTCTAACCGATAGGGCGTGCAGTGCATTAAATCCGCCCACTCCGGCTTCATTAACGGCTGCTTCGGAACCCCCGGCTACAAATACATCAGCTTTTCCTAATTGTATGTAATGGTAAGCGTCTATCAGAGAATTTGTAGAAGAAGCACAAGCAGAAACGGTGGTAAAATTAGGCCCCCTAAACCCAAAGCGAATGGATATGTGCCCAGGAGCAATATCTACAATCATTTTAGGAATAAAAAACGGATTAAAACGTGGAGTTCCATCGCCTTTGGCAAAATTGGTTACTTCTTCCTGAAAGGTAGATAAACCGCCAATTCCTGCACCCCAAATAACTCCTACCCTATCTTTGTTTACTGTATCGAGGTTAAGACCAGAATCTAATACGGCCATTTCGGAGGCTGCAATAGCATAGTGCGAAAAAAGGTCGAGTTTACGTGCTTCTTTTCGGTCTAAGTAATTCCCTACATCAAAATTTTTTACCTCACAAGCAAACTGTGTTTTAAATTTCGATGCATCGAATTTGGTAATAGAACCTGCACCACTTACCCCGTTACATAGGTTATTCCAAAATTCTTCTTTGGTATTTCCCAGTGGGGTAATGGCTCCAATACCTGTAACTACAACACGTTTCAGCGCCATGCGGAAAACGTATTATTACTTAGCGTTATCTTCAATGTATTTTATTGCATCTCCTACCGAAGAGATTTTCTCAGCCTGATCATCGGGGATGGCAATATTGAACTCTTTTTCGAATTCCATAATTAGCTCTACGGTGTCTAATGAATCCGCACCTAAATCGTTGGTAAAGCTAGCCTGTGGTGTAACTTCGTTTTCGTCAACGCCTAATTTGTCAACGATAATTGCTTTTACTCTTGAAGCGATATCTGCCATTTTTGTAAGTTTTTGGGTTTTTATTTAAGTGTGCAAAGAAAAAAAAAATGCTTAAATATATACGTATTTTATTGTATTTTATTCGTAAAATATTGCTATATCGTTGATTTTCTTTCTTTTAATATTTGGTATTTTGGCTTTTTTGTTGGCAAAACCTACCGGAATAATCATAAAAGGGCGTTCGTTTTCGGGGCGATTAAATATTTTCAGGAGAAAATTCATTGGACTGGGGGTATACGTTACAGAAACCAGTCCGGCACTATGTATAGCGGCTAAAAGCAAACCACAGGCTAAGCCAACCGATTCTTGCACATAATAATTTTGATGCTTTTTGTTTTCTTCTATTTCATAAATTCTTTTAAAAACAACTATAATATAAGGAGCTTGGGTTAAAAAGGGTTTTTCCCAGTTGGTTTTTAAAGGTTCCAAATCTTCTTTCCATTCTTTGCTCATTCTTTCGGTATAACTTTTATATTCTTCGGCTTCGGCAGCTTTTCTTATTTCTTCTTTTAATAAAGGGTTGCTTACTACGCAAAATGTCCAGGGTTGCTTGTTGGCTCCCGAGGGGGCAGTCCCTGCAGTTAATAAAATATTCTCAATTACTTCTTTTGGAATAGGTTGATTCGAAATTTCACGAACTGTTCTCCGCTTGTTTGCCCACTGATAAAATTGCAAAGAGCGGCCAAGCATTTCTTCTTTGTCTATTTCTATGTGTGGAGTATAGGGAATAAAAGCCTTGTTCATGTATGGAATTATTTTAGGTAGTTTTGAATAAAATTTTATAAATGACGAATATAGCGATTTTTGCTTCGGGTAGCGGAACAAATGCCGAAAATATTGTTAATCATTTTAAAAATCATTCCTGCATTTGCGTAAAATTAATAGCTAGCAATAATGCCCATGCTTTTGTGCTGGAAAGAGCAAAAAAACTAGGTGTTGAAACCCTTGTTTTTACAAAAATGGAACTGGAAAACGGAACATTTTTGCATTTACTGAATGAAAAAAAAATTGATTTTATTGTATTGGCGGGTTTTCTTTTAAAAATGCCTAAGGAGTTTGTTTCGGCTTTTCCAAATAAAATAGTAAATATTCACCCTGCATTGCTGCCAAAATTTGGAGGCAAGGGCATGTATGGAAATAAAGTACATGAGGCTGTAATTGCTGCCGGTGAAAAAGAAAGTGGTATTACTATACATTACGTAAATGAAGAGTATGATGAAGGGGGTATTATTTTTCAGGCAAAATGCCCTGTGTTAGATAATGACACTCCGGATTCTCTTGCAAAAAAAGTACACGAGTTGGAATACCTTTATTTTCCAAGCATTTTGGGAAATTTTATATTACTTAAGGAATAAAGAGATTTTTTTGTCCGCTCGAGTAGCGAGGTACGGGCGTATCGAGAACACAACAAGAGATAAGACCTGAAACTGTCTACTTCTAGATACACTCCGCAAAAGCTTCGTTACTCGAAGTAACACCCTTCCCCGTCATTGCGAGGGAGAAACGACCGAAGCAATCCCCTGCTTTTTACTCCGCATTAAAAAGATTGCTTCGCTACGCTCGCAATGACGGACAGAAAAAAAATTGCTCCTCTAAAAAAATCTTATTAACTTGCAACCCATGAACCTTACTCTACAAGCCTACAAGTCTACAAGCCTTAGCTCCCAACCTTTTTCCTGCTTTCTTGATAAGGTAAACAAAGCAGAGTTTTATTACCTTTACAACAAACAATGTATAACCAACCTTAACAAAGTGTATAAAACGGTATTGTTTTTTTATAGCTGTTGTTTTGCTTTTTTTGCCCCCGCTCAAAACCTACTACTCAATGGCGATTTTGAAGAGTATTGGGAATGCCCGGATAATCTTGCTCAACTTAATCTTTGCAAACATGCATTTAACCCAATCGATAATAATGTTTCTACTAGCGATTACTTCAATTTATGCTCATCTATAAATTTTTTAGATGGAATGCCATATAGTGGAAATGGATATGTAGGTGTAGTTGCCGCTTTTTATCCATATGGCATTTATAGTGTACCGCCAGGTTATTGCGAATATATTCAAATCAACTTATCTGAAAATCTGATTGAGAATGAAGAATATCACTTTGAATTCTTTGTAAAACTATCGGAAAGATCAGGTATTGCAATAGATTGCATCGGCATAAAATTTGTCGAAGATTCTATTTTATATGATAAACTATTTTGGGAAACCCAAAGTGCCGACTGGGAAAACATAAAAGGGAATTATATTGATAATATTGCTGAATGGAAAAAAATTGAAGGGAGATTTATTGCAAAAGGCAATGAAAAATGGTTAATAGTAGGAAATTTTTGTAGTGTAAACGATTTCTCAAGTACTGTTTTTGATTCACTTAAATTTCTAACGTATGGTAATTTTTCATATATCTTCATTGACAAATTTGCAGTAAGTCCATCTGTTGTCTTACCCAATATTTTTACCCCTAATAATGATGGAAAAAACGATCTTTGGACAATCAAAATATTCAACCCCGAAAGTATAAACATCACAGAAATTTGTTTATATAATCGTTGGGGGAAGTTAGTTTTTAAAGCAGGTCGAGAATTTACCGGATGGGATGGTAATTATAATGGACAACCATGCAGCGAAGGAACTTATTTTGCCACTGTCTTAATTGAAAACAAAAGCAACAACAGCATAAAAAAACTTTCGGGAAACATTACACTTTTAAGGTAATAATACCTTAAATTATGAGAAATTTTAGATTATTCTTAATTGTATTTCTTGACCTTTGGTTTAGTTTCACAATTAAAGCTCAATGGATTAATGCAACACCACTACAAAGTATTCAACTAGACCCAAACAATTACAAATTGGTCGGCATTGGCACCTCCTCTCCCCAAGCCCCTTTGCATATTATAGGCGATGGAGTAGCCAATGCACAGGGTTGGCAGAAATCTATTATTTTAGATAACAATGCCGCCCTTATTTGGAAAGGCAGCCAAAACAGCTTTTTTATGGCACACCCTTCCAACACACCGGCCGGTGATTTTTACCAAGGTATTTCCGCTGGTATTGGTAGTGGTGCTGCTGTTACCTATACCGGAAAAGTATTTGCTGCTAATACCCCGCCTGCAGGGGTGCCTCAGGGTTCTACCCAGTTGTACCGCAACTTAATTGTGCTCGATTTTGATGGCGGAACAACCAAACGCAGCCTTGGGGTTAATATTCTTGTACCCAAACGCAGTGCAGATATTGTAAACAACGGAAATACCGCTGCCGATGCCCAACTTCGCCTTACCCATACCGCACACAACAACCCCAACCGTGGTATTTGGACCGATTTTCAAACTACTAATTTGGGAAATCTCTACATTAATCCTCGCAGGTTTCAAAACGGACAATCTATACAACGCAATGTAGGTATTGCCATTCGTAAACCCGAACGCAGGCTCGATGTGTACGATTCTTTAAATGCTCAGCTGAGGCTTACCGCAAACACTTCTTTTAGTAATGTTTCTTATACCGATATAAAAACTACTAATCATTTAAACAACAACTTTGGCGGAGGGCATTTGCTTATTAACCCCACTTGGGGTTTTGCAAAAGGTTTTGTGGCCATTAATATGCTCGATTCAAATACCGCTTTAAACACCGACCTTGCACTTTACGTAAACGGACAGCAAAACCTAAGATATGCAAAAGAAGGCGATACCAGCCACGTTAGGGTTATGGTTTGGGATTCCATTAACAACGGGCGTGTTAAATGGCGCCATGCCGATTCTTTGGCCGATAAAGATTGGTTGATATATGGTACTACGAATAAAATACCACATAGTATTGGCGACCATATTTATACCCAAAATAAGGTAAATATAGAGGCCTCAGGGAATGGTGGGGTATCATCCGGTTTGCTAAATATTAACCAAAGCTCCGGAATAGGGGTTCATGTTAGGGTTACTAGCCTTGGTGATGGGGTAGTTGCACGCATAAATAACGGTACGGCTATGCTTGGTAGCACTTTTTCCGGTATAGGTGTGTGGGGTTCCTCGCCACAGGGTATAGGAAACTATGCCATTTACAGTGATGGTAATTTGTATATAAATGGTATTGGCACAGGTAATAATGGTCAGTTCTACGCCTCAGACCAACAATTTAAAACCAATATTGATACAATTACAAATGCTTCGGCAATTATTTCTCAACTGGCACCAAAATCTTTCTTTTACGATACACTCAACTCGGTAAATATGCGTTTTTCGTCAAAGAAACAATATGGTTTTATTGCACAAGATGTTGAGCAATTTATGCCTGAGTTGGTAGGTTCCACAACTAAACCTGCTGAATATGATTCGCTTGGCAATTTGCTATACCCTGCCGTAACTTTTAAAACAATGAACTACAATGCGTACTTTGCCATTCTTACCAAAGCCTTACAAGAGCAAAACGATTCTATTGCCAAAATGAATTCGTTAAACAACTCGCAGCAAAGTTCTATTGATAGTTTATACCGCACTAAACAACCTTAGTCAGCAATTTACGCAAATGAAAAACTGTTTGCAGCCCTTGTTAAACTTCTTATGCGGCAACAACAACAATTCTAAAATAGAAACCTTAGAAGAGGTAATGAATCGTATTAACGTGGAATTAAACAATGACGATGCAGTGGTATTAGAGCAAAACGTACCTAACCCCTTTAACGAACACTCAAGCATTAACTATTACATTCCCGAAAACACCGGCTACGCCCAACTTATTTTTACCGATATGCAGGGGCGTATTATTAAGACCGTTGATATTAAACAAAGCGGAAAAGGTCAATTAAAAGTATATGCCGCCAACCTTAGTCAAGGTATTTACCAGTACAGCATTGTGGTAGATGGTAAAATGATTGACACTAAAAAAATGGTAGTGGAGAAATAGGTTTTTCTCCAGATTTTTTCAAAAATGGCTACATATAGTAGTCATTTTTTGTTTGTTAAAGAACTGCTCCAGATTTTTAGCCTTTTATTTATATTGTATCTTTGTACTCCATGAACCGCTTTCGCAAAGTACTGCGCTACGCAGCCGAGTACAAAAGTTATGCTATTCTAAACATTCTGTTTAACGTACTTTCCGTAGTATTTAATTTACTCTCGCTTGTTTTGTTCATTCCTTTTTTAAACCTACTCTTTGGAGAAACTACTCCCATTACCGAAAAGCCTGTTTTTGCATTTTCTAAAGAAGGATTAAAAAATTATTCGGATTATCTTATGAGTACTTACATCTTCGAACACGGAACCACCTCGGCATTAGTCCTTATTTGTATGTTAGTGGCAGTGTTGTTTTTTTTAAAAAACTTTTTTCGTTACATGGCTATGTACTACATTGCCGTTATTCGCATTGGAGTCATTAAAGATATACGTAAAAAATTATACGCAAAAATCATTTCCTTGCCACTCTCTTATTATTCCGAAACTAGAAAAGGAGATGTTATTACACGCATCTCATCTGATGTACAAGAGGTAGAGTGGTCTATAATGAGTTCTTTAGAAATGCTCTTTCGCGACCCTATGTCAATTCTATTTTCCTTGTTAGCCATGTTATTTATCAGTCCGCAACTCACTCTTTTTTCCCTGCTTCTTCTTCCGGTTGGCGGTTTAGTTATTGGGCAAATAGGCCGCAGTTTAAGAAAAACCTCATCGCTAGGGCAGGGCAAAATGAGCCTATTGCTTTCTTATGTTGAAGAAACCCTTGGTGGATTAAGAGTAATTAAAGCATTTAATGCTGAAAAATTTAATGAACATAAATTCGACAGAGTGAACGAACAATATCGGTTAATAATGCTTAAAATGTACCGAAAAAAAGATTTAGCCTCACCCATAAGCGAATTTTTAGGTTCAGTAGTAATGATATCACTAGTGTATTTTGGCGGAAGCCTCGTTATAAATAATAATTTCGAATTGAATGGCAGTGAGTTTATTGGTTATATTATTATTTTTTCTCAATTACTAAATCCTGTAAAATCCTTTTCAACCGCTTACAACAACGTACAAAAAGGAGCTGCTTCGGTAGAAAGAATTGAAGAAATTTTACGGGCAGAAAATCCTATTCGAGATAGTAAAAATGCCGTAAGCAAAGAAAATTTTACAAATAAAATTGAATACAAAAATGTATCCTTTGCCTACCAAAAAGAAGGCGTTCTGAAAAATATACAGGTTGAGATAAAAAAGGGAGAAATGGTTGCATTGGTTGGTCAATCGGGGAGCGGAAAAACTACTTTTGCCGATTTACTGCCTCGCTTTTACGATGTACAAGAAGGCGAAATACTTATTGACGATATTCCCATAAAAAACATTAAAGTAAAAGACCTCCGTTCGCTCATGGGCATTGTTTCTCAAGAATCGGTGCTTTTCAACGATACCATTTTTAACAACATTGCTTTTGGCAGCATTGGCGTTACTCAGGAAAAAGTAATTGAAGCTGCAAAAATAGCCAACGCACACGAATTTATTTCGCAAATGGAAGAAGGGTATTACACCCTTATTGGCGACCGAGGCGACAAACTATCGGGCGGCCAAAAACAACGCATTGCCATTGCCCGTGCCATACTTAAAAATCCGCCAATTTTAATTTTAGATGAGGCTACCTCTGCTCTCGATACCGAATCGGAACGACTGGTACAAGATGCCCTGCAAAAATTAATGCAAAACCGCACATCATTGGTTGTAGCTCACAGGCTTTCTACCATACAGCATGCCGACAAAATAATTGTTTTACATCAAGGAAATATTGTTGAAACAGGAACACATTCACAGCTTATTCAACAAAACGGAGTGTATAAAAAGTTATATGATTTACAAACTTTTGCTTAAAAATGTATGTGCAACTTAGAGTGTTCTCCTTTCGTCATGGCTCAGATAGTTATAATACTCTTACAAATAAATTTTCTGTTTTAAAAACTTTACTAAATTTACCTGTTTTAAAAAAAAATAAACCGCTATGAAAAGAATCTCTTCATCTTTTATTTGTACTTCCTTTTCTTTTACTGTTTGCACTATATTACTCTTTTTTTCGCAAACTATTATAGCTTCGGAACAACCCCACAACAATCACTCTAAACTTGGATTTACTGAAAATAAAGGACAGGTTGTAAACCAACATTTTATTCCAAATACTCAGGTAAAATATATTTTACACAGCCCCGGATTAAATGTTCAACTAAAGAAAAACAGTTTCAGTTACGATACATATACCGCAGAAGTTAAAGGCACCGATGCTCCTGCCGAAGGAACAGATCCTAAACAAAACCGAAAAGGCGGAGAAATAACGTATACCAATCACCGAATCGATATAGAATTTATCAATGCCAACCCTCAACCCGTAATCATTGCCGAAAATCCTTCAATGCATTACTACAATTACTATACAGCAGGCACCCCACAACAAGGTATTACGCAAGTAAGGCAATTTTCTAAAGTAACCTATAAAAACCTTTACCCAAAAATTGATTTAGAATTTGTAACCAACGAAACCGGAGTAAAATACAATTTTATTGTACATCCGGGCGGAAATACCTCCCACATTAAATGGGTTTACATTGGAAGTAACAACACTCAATTAAAAAATGAAAAAATAAAAATTGACGTGATACATGGAGAAATGTTTGAAAACATTCCCGAAAGTTTTATTGCCGAAAACAAGCAACAGATCTCTGTTTCTTTTACACAACAAAAAAGCACCTTCGGTTTTAATGTGCCAAATTACGATCAATCAAAAACCCTTGTTATTGACCCAAACCCTTCATTGTATTGGTCTACCTATTTTGGAGGTAGTGCATACGATTGGAGCAACAATATAAATCGAGATAAAAATGGACAAATTTATATGGTAGGTTATACTGGAAGCAACGCAAATATTGCAACTAACGGAACACATCAAACTACCTACGGAGGTGGAATTTATGATGCTTTTGTAGCAAAATTTGACACCTTAAACGGCACGCTGCTTTGGGCCACGTACTATGGTGGTGCCAACTTAGATTACGGATACGGAATAACCAGCGATAATAGCGGATATGTGTATTTTACCGGAGAAACCAATAGTACAACTGCTATAAGTACCCCAAGTTCTCACCAACCTGCACTAAACGGTTCAAACTACGATGCTTTTTTAGTAAAACTTACCCCTAACGGAATTAGAGTGTGGGGAACCTACTATGGTGGTTCTGTATACGACTACGGGAACGATGTGGCGGTTGATAACAACGCAAATGTTTTTTTATGCGGATACACCTCCAGTACCAATGCGGGAACAATTTCAACCCCAAGCTCTCACCAACAATCATTTGGGGGCGGTTACTATGATGGTTTTCTTGCAAAATTCGATAGTTCTGGTGTTCGCCAATGGGGAACCTACTACGGAGGAAATGCCGAAGACCGTTCGCGAGGCTTAGCCACCGATAAATTCGGCAACGTATACATGGGTGGATACACAGCAAGTAATTCTGCCATTTCCACAGGAGGCTCTCACCAACCTGTATATGGTGGAGGTTTATTTGATGCGTTTTTAGTTAAATTCAATGCCTCAGGTACTCGCCAATGGGGAACCTATTTTGGAGCAAACAATGCCGACTATGGCTTTGGATTAACAGTTGAACCCTCATTAGGTAATATCGTTTATATATCCGGCTACACACAAAGTACAAGCGGCATAACCTCTGCAGGTGTTCATCAGCCAATATACGGAGGAGGCCCATTTGACGGATATGTTGCTCGCTTTACATCGGCCGGAGTTCGCAAATGGAGCACTTACTATGGAGGAAACAGTAACGATTTTGTATACGGAATCGCCATAGACCCTTCAGGAAAAGGCGATGTTTTTATTTGTGGACAAACAGAAAGCACCATGGGAATTGCTACTAACCTAGCCTTTAAAGATACCGTATCGGGTTTTAACGATGCTTATGTAGCAAGAATAGATACCACTTGTTACCGCTTATGGGGAACGTATTATGGAGGAGCAAACCAAGATATTGCCCATGCTGTTGCGGTAGATACAAACAATAATGTATATATTTCAGGTATTACAAACAGTACCAACAATATTGCGACTCCCGGAGTACACCAAACCACTTTTGGAGGGGGACAATATGATGCTTTTCTTACACGGTTTGAAAATTGCCCCTCATTCTCTACCGCAGGCAGTAATGCTCCTCTGTGTATGGGGCAAACTCTTCAGTTAACATCAAGCGGGGGAATTACTTACTCTTGGTCGGGACCTAATGGATTCTCTTCTACTCAACAAAACCCAAGTATTCCGAATGTAACCTTTGTAAATACGGGCACCTACACTGTTATAGTAACTAATCAGGCAGGTTGCATTAGTGTTTCTTTTGTGAATGTAGCTATTTCGGCACCTAGTGCATTTGCTATTAGCAACAGCCCTGTTTGCGAAACACAAACCCTTATTTTAAGCGGATTTGGAGGCACTATTTATAACTGGACAGGTCCTAATAGTTTTTCCAGTTCACAACAAAATGCCAATATTCCTAATGTAACGATGGCTGCTGCCGGAACTTACACCCTTATGGTTGAAGATGCTTACGGATGCAAAGACACCACTACCACTAACGTAATTGTACAATCTTGCGTAGGAGTAAATGAGCTTGATAAAAATACTCAAATAGGTATTTTTCCAAATCCGAACAATGGCAACTTTTCCGTTCAATTTAGTAATGCCGATGCAGGTACGTATTTCTTTAATTTATATAATGTAATCGGAGAAGTTGTTTATTCAAATCACAAACAGATTTCCGGAAACACTACACTAGAACTAAGCATTCCCAACGTAGAAACCGGAGTTTATTTTATTGAAATAAGTAAAGAAAACACCTTTTATTCCATAGAAAAAATGATTGTTCACTAGATATAATATCGAGCATAATTTAATTGGAGAGAACAATGAAAATTGGAGTTATTGGCGGAGGAAGTTGGCCTACTGCATTGGTTAAGATTCTTGGAAATAATGTAACGCACATCCACTGGTGGATGCGAAATGAAAAAGCCGCTGAACACTTTACTAAATTTTATCATAATCCCAATTATCTAAGTTCTATTCAGTTTGAGCCCAACAAGGTATCTGTGAGCACAAACCTTCAGCACGTTATTAACGAAAGCGAGGTTCTGATTATGGGTGTTCCCGCAGCCTTTTTGGTAGATGTTTTTAATACTCATAAAACAAGCGGTATAAAGAATAAAATATTATTTTCGGCTATCAAAGGCATGGTGCCCGAATACCACGCCATACCGGCCCGCTTTTTTCATAAACAATTTGGTACGCCATACGATAAAATAGGCATTATATGCGGCCCTTGCCATGCCGAAGAAGTAGCCATGGAGAAGCTTTCGTACCTTACCATAGCTTGCCAAAATACCCGGCATGCCGAAATGATGGCAAATTTTCTATCCTGTCGGTACATTAAAACAACTGTTTCCGATGATTTATTTGGGACTGAATTATCGGCTGTACTTAAAAATGTATTTGCCATTGCGGCTGGTATTTGCCACGGACTGGGATATGGCGATAATTTTCAGGCTATCTTGGTAACAAATGCCATTCAGGAAATAGAGCGTTTTGTGGATGCGGTTAATCCTATTCACCGCGATGTAAAATCATCGGCTTATCTTGGCGATTTACTTGTAACTGCTTATTCTCAATTTTCGAGAAATCGGAACTTTGGGACTATGATTGGCAAAGGATATTCGGTAAAAGCAGCCCAATTAGAAATGAATATGACAGCCGAGGGATACTATGCGGTTAAAAGTTTGCATGAAATGAATAAAAAATTTAACGTGCAGATGCCTATAACCGAAGCAGTTTACAGAATATTGTACGAAAAAATGTCGCCTATTATGGAAATGAGCTTACTAACCGATAAACTATCATAAGATTCTCTTCTTTTAAAACCTTTCATTATGGCAAAATTTTACGAAAACGAAAAATGGAAAGAATGTGTTTTTCCTCATCAATTAAAGTTGCGGTATGCCGTTTCTAATTACGGGCGTATGATGAGTTTTAAAAAAACCACCAAGGACGGAAACATACTAAAATGCAGCGATGTAGATGGCTATAAGGTTTTCAGATATAAAGTAACTACTAAAAAAGGCGTGCAAAACAAACACTTTTTTGTGCATCGGTTGGTGGCCGAAAAATTTCTTCCAAAACCCCAAAAATTGCAGACGTATGTGCTTCACTTAAACCGTACAAGGGGAAATAACAAAGCTTCTAACTTAAAATGGGGCAGCAAGGAAGAATTGGTATTACATAACAAAAGAAGTCCAAAAGTTATTGCGGCAAGAAAAAAACTTATTGAATTTAACCGAATGCGTGATGGACAAAAACTTACCGTTAAACAAGTAACTCGTTTAAAGACTATTTTGCTTAACCCTAAAAGAAAAGAAACGATTCAAAAAATTTCCCAACGGTTTAATATTAGCGAAATGCAGGCCTATCGTATTAAAAGTGGCGAAAACTGGGGACATATCAAGGTGTAGCCTCGAAGGTTTTAATTAAAATTTCGGTTTTCTTAATTCCAATTACAGCTGCAATTTCTTTTTTCTCGGCTTCTTTTAAGCGGGCAATAGATTTGAATTTTTGCAAAAGGGCTTGCTTGCTTTTCTCGCCAATTCCTTTTATATGGTCGAGTTCCGATACCACGAGTTGTTTGGAGTGCTTACTTCGGTAATGTTTTAGCCCGAAACGATGTGCTTCGTTGCGCAAGTACTGAATTAGTTTAAGTGATTCTGAACGTTTGTCGATATACAAAGGAATAGATTCACCCGGGAAAAAAATTTCTTCGAGGCGTTTGGCAATGCCAATTATTTTTATTTTCTCAGATAAGTTTAATTGTATTAATGCTGTAAGTGCCGATGATAGTTGTCCTTTTCCTCCGTCAATGATAATAAGTTGTGGAAGCGGCATCTTTTCTTCACACATTCGCTTATACCGCCTGTATACAGCTTCTTCCATGCTAGCAAAATCATTAGGGCCTTCAACTGTTTTTATGTTAAAATGGCGGTAATCTTTTTTACTGGGCTTTCCGTTTTTAAAAACGACACAAGCTGATACTGCGTTAGTGCCTTGCATATTAGAATTATCGAAACATTCTATATGAACTGGCAAAGCCGATAAGTTTAAATCGGTTTTTAATTTTTCAAGGATCCGATGGTGTGTTTGGGGGTTTATTTTTTTTGCTTGCCTTAGTTTTTCATTCATAAAATAAACTGCATTTTTATCGGATAATTCCAGCAGTCTTTTTTTATCGCCTCGCTGCGGTATATGTAACTGTACATCGGGCAAGATAGTGTCGGGCAAAAAGGGTAAAATAATTTCTGTAGAGTTGGATTGAAAACGCTGGCGTAGTTCAACGATGGCTAAATCGAGCAATTGACCATCCGTTTCTTCTAGTTTTGTTTTTAATTCAATACTATGCGATTGAACTACCGCTCCTGCATTTACTTTCATGTAATTAATAAAAGCGGTTCCTTCATTTTTTACAAAAGAAAATACATCTACATTATTTACGGTTGAGCTTACTACAGTTGTTTTGTTTTGATAGTTCTGTAGCCGTTCTAATTTTTCTTTTAATACCTGAGCTTCTTCGAACTGTAGTTTTTCAGCACATTCGTTTATTTGTTGTTTTATGAGTTTGGTAATTTCACCAATATTTCCTTTTAAAATTTCTTTTATTTGAGTAATGTATTCGTTGTATTCCTTTTCCGTTTGCAGACCTTCGCAGGGGGCTTTGCAATTGCCTAAATGATATTCGAGGCACACTTTAAATTTGTTGTTTTTTATATTTTCTTCGGAAAGCTGGTACGAGCATGTTCGCAGCTTGTATAATTGTTTTAATAGGTCTAACAGCGTTTTCATAGTGCGTACCGAGGCGTATGGGCCAAAATACTGCGAGCCGTCTTTAACCAAATGACGGGTAGAAAATACGCGCGGAAATCTTTCTTTTTTTATACAAATCCAAGGATAGGTTTTATCGTCTTTGAGCAAAATATTATACCGGGGCTTAAACTCTTTAATGAGCGTATTCTCTAACAAAAGGGCCTCTACTTCGGTATTTACCACAATGGTTTTAATATCGGCAATTTGTTTTATCATTAAGGCCGTTTTGCCACTTTCGGGTTGCTTTGTAAAATACGATGAAACTCGTTTTTTTAAATCTTTCGCTTTGCCTACATAAATAATTTTTCCATCGGAATTATAAAAACGGTACACTCCCGGCTGATTAGGGAAATAACTAATTTGTTTAGTGATATCGGCTATAGGCATAAGTGCAAATTTATGCCCACTTAGGGCGGTAAATTATACGTTACGCAACGCTTTGCGGTAGCTGTATAAGGTGTTTGGCCACTAAATATTCAGCAATTTGAACCGCATTGGTGGCTGCTCCTTTGCGTAAATTATCGGCCACAATCCAAAGGTTGAGAGTGTTTGGCTGAGAAAAATCTCTACGTATTCGACCCACAAAAACTTCGTCTTTATTATGGGCCAAAAGGGGCATAGGATATATATTCATTTCGGGATTATCTTGTAAAATAACTCCGGGCGTAGAGGCTAGCATTTGGCGAATTTCCTGTAAATCAAAATCGTTTTCGAATTGTATATTTACACTCTCGCTATGCCCTCCCATAGTAGGAATACGAACGGTAGTAGCAGTAACCTGAATGGTATCATCTTCCATTATTTTATTGGTTTCTAAAATCATTTTCATTTCTTCTTTGGTGTATCCGTTTTCCAAAAAAACATCAATATGTGGGAGCACATTTAAATCAATTTGATAAGGATAGGCCATTTCGCCTTTTACACCTTTTCGCTCGTTCATCATTTGATCTACCGCTTTTTTACCTGTACCGGTTACACTTTGGTAGGTAGAAACGACTACCCTTTTAATCTTGTATTTTTTATGCAGGGGATTTAAAACCACTACCATTTGAATGGTAGAACAGTTTGGATTTGCAATTATTTTATCTTCTTTTTTTAGGCAATGAGCATTTACCTCCGGAACCACTAATTTTTTTGTGGGGTCCATTCTCCATGCCGAAGAATTATCGATTACAGTAGTACCTACTTCGGCAAATTTTGGAGCCCATTCTAAAGATGTGCCTCCCCCTGCCGAAAAAATAGCAATACCCGGTTTTTGTTTTATGGCTTCTTCTATATCTATTACTTTATATTTCTTTCCTTTAAATAATACTTCGCTGCCTATCGATTTTTCTGAGGCAACCGGCAATAATTCACTTACCGGAAAATTGCGTTCTTCCAATACTTTTAACATAATACTACCTACCAATCCGGTGGCTCCTACTACGGCTATTTTCATTTTATTAAAATTTTAATAATAGTTAGTTGGTATAAATAAACAGCAAAAATATTACATTTACCCTGCTTAAACATGATTTATGCTTTTTTTCCGTGTCATATTTTCAACATTTTTTCTGCTGGTATGCATAAACACTTTTGCCCAGTTTATCGATGACTTTACTGATGGAGATTTTACTGCAAACCCTACATGGACAGGAGATGATACTGTGTTTACTGTTGTAAATAGCGGTGGAAATAATTTACTGCGATCCAATAAACAAATTGCCTCTACTTCGTTTTATCTTTCTACGCCTAGTGCTCAGGTAAACGATTGTCAGTGGGAATTTTACCTGAATTTGCAATTTAATACCTCTAGTGCCAATTATGTTGATATTTTTTTAACTTCCGACCAAGCCAACCTTTTAGCACCCGGCATAAACGGCTATTTTGTGAGAGTAGGGAATACCCAAGATGATATTTGTTTATACAAGCGAGTTTTAGGAGTTAACACTAAAATAATAGATGGGCTCGATGGGGTTACTAATTTTTCTAACAACACCCTAAAAATAAAAATTACACGCACTCTTACCAATGTATGGGAATTACACCGAGATATAACAGGCACAGGAGCAAATTATTTTTTGGAAGGAACTGTTACTGATGCTAGTGTTTTAACAAGTAGTGTTTTCGGAATTTTTATAGCCCAAAGCACTAATAGTTTTTTTAACAAACATTTTTTTGATGATTTTTATGCCGGTCCTATTATTTATGACCTTACCCCTCCAGCCATTGTATCAGCTACTCCTGTATCAGCCACCGAACTCGATGTATTATTTGATGAAAATGTTGAATTAATTACTTCCGAAACCTCCTTAAATTATTCTGTAAATAATGGAATAGGCAATCCTATTTCAGCTGTACGCGATGGATTAAATTTTAAGTTGATACACCTTACTTTTGCCAATTCATTCATTAGCAATTCTCCCTATACGCTTACTGTAAACAATGTAGAAGATTATAGTAACAATATGGTTACTAACGCTACAGTAAACTTCATTTATTATCTGCTTTCTACGGCAAACTACCGCGATATAGTAATTAATGAAATATTAGCCGACCCAGACCCGCAAGTAGGTTTACCCAATAAAGAGTTTATAGAAATTTACAATCCGGGAAATAAATACTTTCAATTAAGCGGATGGAAATTTTCCGATGGCAGCAGTACCGGTACTCTTTCCAGCTACATTTTAAAACCAAACGATTATCTTATTCTATGCAAAAGCAGTGATACTATTTATTATAAGTTTTTTGGTCCTGTAATGGGATTAAATACTTGGCCTACACTAAACAACACCGGAGACAATATTACACTTCAATCAAACACCAATACCCTAATAGATGCCTTAAGTTATTCCGACACATGGTATGGAGATGCCGGTAAAAAAAGCGGAGGATGGACCTTAGAGCAAATAAATCCCGAAACACCTTGTACCGGATTAAACAACTGGAAAGCCAGTAACGACCCCAATGGGGGAACTCCTGCGGCACAAAACTCACTGTATAATAATAATCCGGATACCACTAAGCCCAATTTAACTTCCGTATTAATGAATACAAACTTTCAGGCCGACTTTTTCTTTGACAAGAGCATGGACAGCCTCTCGCTTGCCAACGCAACTTATACTTTAAATAATGGGATTACGGTAACTTTGGCACAACCTATTGCCCCCGATTTTTTGGGTGTTCGTCTTGATTTTTTTCCCACACTCGATTCGGCCACCGCCTACACACTTACTGTTACTAACGCCACAGATTGCCCCGGAAATCCACTAAACAATAATACCCTTTTGTTTGGCATAGGTGTAAAACCACAACCCTTCGAAATAGTAATAAACGAAATTTTTGCAAACCCCTCTAACCCTATCTCATTGCCCGAATATGAATTTGTAGAATTATATAACTCTACAGGAAAAGTATTGTTATTAGATGGTTTACTCTTTGCTGATGCCATTTCAAGCACCACCATACCCAAGGGGGTTTTACTACCTAACAGTTTTGTTATACTTTGTCCCTCCTCAAATCAGAATCTTTATAGCCCGTATGGCTATGCTTTGGGTTTAAGTAGCTGGCCATCGTTAAACAATAGCGGAGATAACCTGAGTTTGAAAAATACCCTTAATCAAATCATCTCCAATGTAAACTACAGTGATACTTGGTACAAAAACGAATTGAAAAAAAACGGAGGATGGACTCTAGAAATGATAGATCCAAATAACCCTTGCGGAGAAGGAGAAAACTGGTCGGCATCCATTCATTCTTCGGGCGGAACTCCCGGAAAAATAAACTCTATTTTTGGAAACAACCCCGACACCGAAGGCCCTAAATTACAGAAAGCCGATGCCCTAAACGACAGCACGGTTCTTCTTTCGTTTAACGAGATAATAGATAGTGTTTCTGCTGTTTTTGCTTCCTATGATATTGATAATGGAATTACGATAGCTTCTAAAAAAATAGATAGAAAAGCCATTGTACTAAATCTTTTAAATAAACTTCAAATTCAAACTACTTATACGGTACTAGTTAGCGGACTTACCGATTGCATAGGAAACAGTATAGGCACGCAAAATAAAACACAATTTGCCCTACCGGAACAAGCAGGTCCGCTCGATGTGGTAATCAACGAAGTGCTTTTTAATCCACGTACCGGAGGTTCCGATTTTGTAGAAATTTACAATCTTTCCAATAAAAACATTAACCTACAAAACTGGAAGTTGGCCAACTACGATAATCAAACTTTTTCCAATTTAAAAACCATTTCTGATACTCCTTATTTAGTAAAACCCGGAGAATACCTTGTTTTAACCAAAGATACTGTAAATATTACCGAAGAATACCCTAACACAAAACCCGGAAGATTTATACAAATGCCTTCTCTTCCTTCATATAACAATTCGGAAGGAACGGTAATTCTTATAAACAATATTGATGAAGTATGCGACCGTTTTGATTATACGGAAAAAATGCACTTCCCTTTATTAAAAGATAAAAAAGGAATCACACTAGAACGAATCGATTTTAATCGCCCTACCAACGATGTTACCAATTGGCATTCGGCTGCCGAAAACACAGGTTTTGCCACGCCCGGTTTTGAAAATTCTCAGTTTCAGGCAGGCGAAGGAACTGATGAAATGAGCCTAGAGCCTGAAATTTTTTCGCCCGACAACGATGGATACAATGACGTTTTAAACATACATTATGATTTTGGAGAACCTGGTTTTGTGGGCAGCATTTTTATTTACGATAACGAAGGGAGAATTTTTCGCAAGTTGATACAAAATGAATTGTTGGCAAACAAAGGAACTATTTCTTGGGACGGTATTGGAGACAATTACGAAAAAGCCCGCATAGGAATTTACATTATTTATTTTGAGGTGTACAACTTATCGGGAGCTGTTAGGCATTATAAAAAGCCTTGTGTAGTAGGCGGATTCATTGGAAAATAGTTTTTTACCGATTTCTTTCTTTTAAAATATGTTCTATTTTTTCTAAGTTGTATCCTTTTGCTTTAAGCAAAATAAGATAGTGAAAAAGCAAATCGGCTGCTTCGTTTAGGAAGAGTATTTCGTTATCGTCTTTTGCTTCTATTACTAACTCAACTGCTTCTTCACCTACTTTTTGTGCTATTTTATTGAGCCCTTTTGAGAATAACTGAGACACATAGCTGGTATCGGAAAAATGATTTTTTCTAT
This sequence comes from Flavobacteriales bacterium, assembly GCA_013359255.1. Classification (GTDB taxonomy): domain Bacteria; phylum Bacteroidota; class Bacteroidia; order Flavobacteriales_E; family Vicingaceae; genus BCD5. The sequence goes on along the minus strand of JABWCF010000002.1, from coordinate 138,588 downwards.
CTTCAATGATTGATTCTAATGTTGAAAAAAAACCAAAATGCGAGTGATTATTTTCTTTCCAACAACTATCGGAACCGGTGTGGCAAACAGGGCCATGCGGCTTTGCTTTTATTAAAAATGTATCCGCATCACAGTCGAGCATTATTTCTTTTACTTCCAGAAAATTTCCAGACTCTTCGCCTTTTGTCCAAAGCCTATTTTTACTTCGACTGTAAAAAGTTACTTTTTTTTCGCTTTTAGTTTTTTCAAAAGCTTCCTGATTCATGTACCCAAGCATTAATACTTTTTGGGTTTCATAATCCTGAATAACGGCTGGCACAAGACCATTTTGTTTTGTAAAATCGGGACTCATATTCTTACTTCAATTTTATTTTGTGAAAGGAATTTTTTTAATTCTTTTATTTCAATTTCTTTGTAATGAAAAACGCTGGCAGCTAGAACAGCATCGGCTTTTCCAATGGTAAAGGCTTCTAAAAAATGTAACATGGAGCCCGCTCCTCCTGATGCAATAACAGGAACATTAAGGTTTTCTGAAAGTCGGCAAAGTGCATTGTTGGCAAATCCGTTTTTGGTGCCATCGTTATCCATAGAGGTAAATAAAATTTCTCCAACTCCCATTTCTACAGCTTCTTTACACCAGTCAAACATTTTTTTTTGCGTAGGCAACGTGCCTCCATTTAGGTAAACCATCCATTCTCCGTTTATTTGTTTGGCATCTACTGCAAGTACCACACATTGGCTTCCAAAACGAGTAGCCACTTCGGTAATTAATTTGGGGCGATTAAAAGCAGCAGAGTTGACCGAAATTTTATCGGCTCCGGCATGTAGTATTTCTGCCACATCTTCTACACTACGAATTCCTCCTCCTACAGTAAATGGAATATACACTTCATCAGCAACTTCCTTAACTAATTTTAAAAGTGTTCCTCTTTTTTCGTTAGTAGCCGTTATATCTAAAAATACGAGTTCATCAGCTCCCTCATTGGCATACCATTTAGCTAGTTCTACGGGGTTTCCTGCATCTTGTAAATTTTCGAAACGAACTCCTTTAACGGTTCTTCCATTTTTAATATCAAGACAGGGAATAATGCGTTTGGCTAACATGTTACAAGAATAATAAAAGTTCTTTAAGAGAAATTTTATTTTCGTAAAAGGCTTTCCCCACTATGGCTGCATATAATCCTTTTTGACGCAAAAGCTGTAAATCGTTTACAGAACTTATTCCACCGCTGGCTATTAGTTTTAGTTTGGGATTTTGTTTTAAAATGTTTTCGTATAAAACAACAGAAGGCCCTTGCAACATGCCATCTTTAGAAATATCGGTACAAATACAGCACTGTATTCCTTGTTGCGAATATGTTTTTAAAAAGGAAAATATATTAGTTTCGGTATTTTCTTTCCAACCATTGATGGCAATTTTTTCGTTGAGGACATCTGCTCCCAAAATAATTTTTTTTGCACTAAATGTTTTTATCCATTCGTACACTTTTTCGGGTTCTGTGGCTGCAATGCTTCCGGCAGTTATTTGAGCCGCTCCACACTCAAATACAATATTTATGTCCTGATCTGATTTTATACCTCCTCCCACATCTACTTTTAATGTTGTTTTTGAGCAAATTTTTTCAATTACTTTCCAGTTTACAATGTGTTTGTTTTTAGCTCCGTCTAAATCTACAAGATGCAAGTGAGTGAGTCCGGCATCTTGAAATTGCAGGGCTACTTCTAATGGATTTTCGTTGTATATTTTCTTTGTACTATAATCCCCTTTGGTAAGCCGAACACATTTGCCTTCTATAATATCTATTGCAGGAATAACGAGCATACCCTAAGAAAGCCTATTTTTATAATCGGTATAGCCGAACTTTTTCAGCAATTTAAAAGTATTTTCTTTAGTCCAAATACCCATAGAGGGGTGTTTTACTCCGTTAAAGGTAGAGGTTTTAACCATGGTGTAGTGAATCATGTCTTCGAAAACAAGTGTGTCTCCTTCTTTTAGTTCGTGTTCAAAAGAATATTCAAACATAAAATCGCCCGAAAGGCAACTTGTACCGCCAATGCGGTAGGTTGGTTTTCCTTCTACGGGGTCTATGGCTCCCGTAATTCTGGGACGATAGGGCATTTCTAAACAGTCGGGCATATGTGCTGTAAAAGAAACATCTACTATTACTGTTTTTACCCCATTATTTTCTACCACATCTAATACCGTGGAGTATAGTGAACCTGTTTGCCAGACAAAGGCACTACCCGGTTCAAGGATTACGTGTATTTTTGGATAGCGTTGTTTAAATGCTTTAAGTACCTGAATAAGGTGATTGGTATCATACCCCTGCTTGGTCATTAAATGCCCTCCGCCCATATTTATCCACTTGGCTTGCTTAATGAGGTGTGCAAATTTTTTTTCAAATGCTTGCAATGTTTTTTCAAGGGTATAAGAATCATTTTCGCAGAGTGCATGAAAATGCAAGCCTTCTAATGTTTCGGGTAATGTTTCTTTGAAATGTTCTATGCACATACCCAAACGAGAATTGGGCGAACAAGGATTATACAATTCGGTAGTTACTTCAGAATATTGTGGATTTACACGTATTCCGCATGAAACACCGGCAGTTTTTGCTTTTTCTTTGTACTTGTTAAACTGATTTAGCGAGTTGAATGTAATGTGTGATGAGTATTTTAATAATTCATCTATTTCATCATCGGAAATGGCCACGCAGTAAGTGTGCGATTTAGTTTTCATTTCCTCGAAACAGAGCCTGGCTTCGTTTAATGAACTGGCGGTGGCTCCGTTTATATATTCGCGTACTATCGGAAATGCTCCCCACATAGCAAAACCTTTAAAAGCTAAAATTATTTCCACTCCGGCTATTTCAGATACCTGTTTAATAAGCGTTAGGTTTTTTCTTAGTAAATCTTCTTCTAATACGTAGCAGGGTAAAGGTATTTTTTTAATATCAACCGGCATAATTTCTATTTATTGAGAAACAAAGGTAATAGCAAAAGCACTTATAAATCTAAAAAGTACAATAATGAGTAAAATTCCATTTACACTCTTTATTATAAATATTTTACTACTTTTGTGTGCTGAATTTCAATACCTTATAAATATTTTTTATTTAATTGCATTTTTAAATTATTTCATGTAAATGAAAAGTCAATTTGTAAAGGCCCTTATTCTGGTTCATTTTTTACTGTTTTATCATTACAGGTATTTTGCTTTTGAAAGAAATGCGTATTTAGATTCATTAATTACCTTAACGAATTCTGATGCAACCGATACACAAAAATTAAATGTATACATAAAACTTGCGAGTACCTTATTGAATAACAACAACAAACAATCTTTAGAATACGGTAAAAAAGCTTTTAAAATAGCTCGTTCTATTAATTCAAAAAAAGGTATGAGCGATGCATTAAATGGACTGGGCAATGTGTATTATGCCTTAGGCGAATTTGTTTACGCAAAAAGTTGTTTTGAAAATGCACAATTAATTGCAGAAAAAGAAAATTTTAAACTTGTTCTCGCAAATGCATATTCGGGCTTAGGACTTGTTTATTTAACTCAATCTCTTTATCCTAAAGCCCTGGAATATTTTTTTAATGCCTTGCGTATTAACGAAGAAATAAATAATGATCAAGGCATACTTAACAATATGGGAAATATTGGCATTGTGTACAACGAGGAAAAAAATTACACAAAAGCCATTGAATATTACACCAACGTGCTGGTAATGGCAGAATCTACAGGAAACACCAGATTAAAGATGAACCAATATACAAACATTGGAACCGCGTATGCGGAACAATCGACCAATACAAAAGGTTTAGCTGAAAAAAATAGTATGTTACAAAAAGCGTTAGATTTTTACGAAAAAGCGTTGGCAAGTGCTACAGAAGTTAAGGAAAAAAATACTGAAGCGTTAGTGCTACTTAATATGGCTTCTCTTTTTTCTGAAAAGTACAATTTAACAACGAATCCTAAAGAAAGAAAAGAGTTGAAAGAAAATGCATTAAAGTATTTCTTCTTGATGATAGATGTTAGTAAAGAACTTGGGAATAAATATTACGAAGCCATAACAGTTGGGAATTTGGGGTCCTTATACCTTAATTCCGGAGAGTATTTAAAAGCCGAGCAGTATTTAAAAAAAGCATTAGTTATTTCGAACGAGCTAAACGCATTGAGTTTACTTAGAGATCAGGAACAATATCTTTATCTTCTATACGACACAACAAAACAATATAAGCTTGCATTGAAACATTATAAAAATTTTATTTCTTTAAGAGATCGTATTTTAAATGAGGAAAATTCCCAAAAAAGCATGCTGCAGCAAATGCAATATGATTTTGATAAAAAAGATGCATTAGCAAAAGAAGAGAATAAAAGAAAAATAGAAATTTTAAAAGAAAAAGGAAAACGACAAACTATATTTATTTATGCATCTGTTGGCGGATTATTATTTTTAACTGTAATTGCATTTCTTGTTTTTAAAAATTTAAAAATCAGCCGCTCTCAAAACAAAATAATTCGTGCAAAAAACAAAGATATTTTAGATAGTATTACCTATGCCAAACGCATACAAGAAGCCATATTACCTTCAAATAAAACCATACAGGAATTTCTTACTAATTATTTTATCTTATACAAACCAAAAGATATTGTAGCAGGCGATTTCTATTGGATAGAAAAATTAAACCAACGAATATACATTGCCGCAGCCGATTGTACGGGGCATGGCGTACCCGGAGCTATGGTAAGCGTAGTTTGCAGTAACGCCCTTTCTAAAGCCTTGCTTGAAGAAAAAAACGAAAATCCAGGAGATTTACTTTTTAGAACCAGAGAGATTGTTGTAGAAAAACTAAGTAAGAATAATGAAGATGTTTTAGATGGTATGGATATTTCACTCGCTTCAATTCTAATCAATGAACATAATGAAAGTGAAAACCGAAAAATTGTATTAGAATGGGCGGGAGCAAATAATCCTTTATGGGTTATTCGAAATAAAAACAAAGACCTTTTAGAGATTAAACCCAACAAACAACCTATTGGAAAAGTTGATAATCCCTTGCCTTTTATCACACACACTATTGAATTACAAAAAGGGGACTCTATTTATCTTTTTACCGATGGTTTGCAAGACCAGTTTGGCGGAGAAAAAGGCAAGAAATTTAAATCGTCTAAACTTAAATCTCTTTTATTAAGCATTCAAAACCAAACGATGGACGAACAAAAAGAACTTATCGATACCTCTTTCGAAACATGGAAAGGTAAATTAGAACAAATTGATGATGTTTGTATTATAGGAATAAAAATTTAATATACTTTTATGTTATCTAAATCTTAACTTCCAATATGCATTCTTTGTTTATTCATTGTTCCATTAAAAAAGCATTTTTCTAAATCCGAAAGAAATTTTTTATCAGGTGAATTATTTTTCTTGTAATTCCTTTGTAATTTCTCCACTCATAATTTCCAGAAAATAATGCCATAATAGCCTGCTGCATTCTAGCTGAAGCATATAATTTTTTAAATTCTTTTACAGAAACTCCTTGCAAAAAGTCATACGAATTCCATGTATCACTCGGATAAAAATAATCATTAATCAAATGATATTTTTTCGCTATTTCGTAGAACTCGGAACCTTGCACAGGACAGGCGTAAGCCCAACTCGAATATTGAATTAGCCCTTTTCTCCAAAGTTTATAAATATCGCTTATTGATTTTTTTACTTCTTCTGTAGTTTCGTTTTGTAAAGAGTTTTCTTGTTCCCAAAAATTAAACAACATCATAAATCCAAAAACTTTTATATTTTGTTTTCTTAAAAGTTTACAAGCTTTTTCAATTGCAGCAAAATCGGTGTTCTTTTTTATGCCTTTCAGTACCCTATTGCTGGTAGATTCTATACCCACTCTAACCATCCAAAAATTTGCTTTTTTTAACCAGTACACAAACTCTTCAGATATAGGTTCTACCCTTAAGTTCGTTTGAAAATAAAGGTCTTTAAGATTTAACTGCGAAATTGCTTTACAAACTTCTACTGCCCATTTTAAATGCACATTTAACTCATCGGAATGCAAGTATATTTCTCTGTATCCTATTTGGTATAATTGTTTAACTTCCTCAACTATATTTTCGGGGCTTCTGGCTCTAAATAGTACTTCGTTTTTAAGCCTAAAAACAGGGTTTGCACAAAACACACATCGTTGTGGACAACCCCTCACTACCACCATTTCTGTGTTGGGTCTTGCTTTGCTGTATGTAAGTCCACAATAATCTTTATTATTTACTAAATCTCGGGCAGGAAAAGGTATTGCGTTTATATCAGAAATTATTTTTCTGGAAGGAGTTTTCTCTACACTGCCATTTTTTAAATAGGCAATACCATTAATGTTGTCTAAAAAATCTGTTTTATTCTTGTAATTTAGAATTATTTCAAAAAAACTTTCTTCTCCTTCTCCTATAACACAAATATCGGCTCCCGATATTTTTAGTACTTCTTCCGGAGTATAGGTAACATGAGGTCCTCCACATATAACCAAAACATTGGGAAAAAGTTGCTTTATTTTTTGAATTGTTTTATAGGTGGTTAAAGCCGTAAATGAAGTAAATGATACTGCGTATATATCCGGACGAAATCGGTTGATTAAATTAAAATGGTAGGTAAGAGATTTTGATTGGGGAATGTATTTAAAATCAATTTTAAAATTCGCTTTTCCCCTTAAATACGATGCCAAATACAACAAACTTAAATTGGGGCTGGTTTGTTCCTTCCCCATTACTTCACCATGGCTATCGGCTAAAATAATCCTCATTCGCTTACCCTTAACGAAGGTATTCCTTTTTAATTAATATTTCCTTTGTTTTTAAGCAAAAATAAATATTCGTAAAAACATTTAAACATTGTATTTGTTACTTTTGCTAAAACCTTATTATGTATACCGGACTACTTCACTTGCACTCCTTTTTACGTTATGTTTTGTTGTTTCTGATTATCCTTGCTATAGTGCGATCTATTAAAGGATTATTAAACAAAACTCCTTTTGAAACTACCGATAATAAAATTGGATTATTTCTAATGATTACCGCCCACACTCAACTCCTCATTGGCTTGTTTTTATACTTTATCAGTCCGTTTATACAAGTTGCAATGGTTCGTGGAATGGGCTTTGCCATGAAAGATTCCATTTTACGATTTTGGGCAGTAGAACACATAGGAGGAATGATAGCTGCCATTGCTCTAATTACAATGGGTAGAATACTTACCAAAAAAGCAGTTGATGATCAACTAAAACACAAACGTACTGTTCTCTTTTATACACTTGCTTTTTTACTCATAATGATGCTTATTCCATGGCCAATTCTTTTGGTAGGCGAAGGGAGAGGTTGGTTTTAACTTTATGAAGAATACCGAAACCACTGATGTAAAAAAAGATAAAGCAGTATTGGTTGGAGTTTCCTTAAAAGAAAATGATGACCAACAAATAAATGAATTTTTAAACGAACTTGAATTTTTGGTTTATACCTCCGGGTGTAATGTAGTAAAACGCTTTACCCAAAAACTAACCAAACCCCTTCCCGGAACCTACATTGGCTCCGGAAAACTAAAAGAAATTGCCGAATTTGTTAGGCAAAACGAAATTACTCTTATCGTTTTTGATGACGAACTTAGCCCATCGCAACAACGCAATTTAGAAAAAGAGTTACGGTGCGATGTGCAAGACCGCACTTCACTTATTTTAACCATTTTTGCCCAACGAGCTCGCACTTCTCATGCAAAGGCACAAGTAGAATTAGCCCGTTACCAATATATGCTGCCACGCTTAAAACGCATGTGGACACACCTTGAACGCCAACGTGGTGGCACAGGAACACGAAGCGGCTCGGGCGAATTACAAATTGAAAGCGATAAAAGAATTGTACTTGAAAAAATTTCAAAACTGAAAAACGAACTAAACGCAATAGATAAACAAATGCTTACCCAGCGCAAAAATCGCGATCAACTGGTTCGTGTAGCGTTGGTAGGGTATACCAATGTGGGTAAATCTACCCTTATGAATATGCTCAGCAAATCGGAAGTGTTTGCAGAAAATAAACTATTTGCCACTTTAGATACGACCGTTAGAAAAGTGGTAATCGGAAATTTACCTTTTTTACTTTCCGATACGGTTGGTTTCATCCGTAAACTTCCTACGCACCTTATCGAATCTTTTAAATCTACCTTAGATGAGGTTCGTGAAGCCGATTTATTACTTCATGTAGTGGATATTTCGCACCCAACATTTGAAGAACAAATAAACGTGGTAAATGAAACTCTTAAGGATTTGAAAGCATTAGACAAGCCCACCATTCTTATTTTTAATAAAATAGATGCTTATCGCTTTACAGAAAAAGATCCATTTGATCTTTCTGAAAAAACAAAAGAAAACGTAAGTATTGAAGAACTTAGAGAAACATGGATGGGAAAACTAAATAACGACTGCATTTTTATTTCTGCCACAAAAAAAGATAATATTGAACCCCTCAGAGAAATTCTGTACAAAAAAATAAAGCAACTGCATTTGGAAATTTATCCGCATAAGTTGCTTTACTAAACTAAAAAGATTTTAAATAATCAGTTTCTAATTTCTTTCAATTCTTCCATTAGCTTTTTGCGTGCTAAAAAAATACGGCTTTTTACGGTACCTATAGGCAAATTCATTTCATCGGCAATTTCTTTATATTTAAAGCCTTCTACGTGCATTTTAAAAGGGGTACGTAATTCATCATTTAATTCATTTACCGATTTCCAAATATCGTTGTGCGTAATTTTTGAAACCACGGTTTCATTTACCACTTTTGAGGGGGTATTTATAACGTACAAATCTTTACTATTGTCTATTATCATTCTTGTACGCACTGACCTGCGATAGTTATTTATAAAAGTATTTTTCATAATGGTATACAACCATGCTTTCAGGTTTGTTTTATCTACAAATTTATCTCGGTATTTAAATGCTTTTAAAATAGTATCTTGTAAAAGATCATGAGCATCTTCGGCATCTGCAGTAAGTTTTATAGCAAAATATTTTAGGGGAGTTTGCAGCTTTACCACCTGATGATTAAACTCTATTGCTGTCATACACTTTTAATTTTGTTCAGCAAATGTACGATTTGTTTAAACATTTATGATTTTTATCATATTATTTTATGATGCGGCTCATGTTTTTTAGATTAAACACATAAAAATTGAGGTGAATCAACACAAATCAACTGCTCAATTTAAACCAAAATGTACGTACAAAATTGTTTTATATTGCTAATAAGTTCTGTTTTATGAGATATATGAGCCGATTGGTTGGCAAAAGCTCCGGTTATATATATTTTTTCTACATTTTTTATTTTTTCTAGTTCTTGCAAATAAGATAACACATCTATGCTATTTTGTGAGCAAACAAAAGCGGTTAAAAGAAATGGAGGGGTTCGTGTTTCTGCTATTTCTATTACATCGTTTAGGGGAACCGATTGCCCCAAATAAATAACATATTTTCCGTTCTTTTTTAATAGATAATAATAAAACAAAAGACCTATTTCATGTTGTTCGCCTTCGGGAAGAAATAATAAATATTGATTACGTTCTTTTTTTTCGCAAGGTGGAAGCCCATCAATAGCTGCAATTAATTTTTGCCGGATTAAATTAGACATAAAATGCTCTTGTGCAGCTGAAATACTACCGGTTTGCCAAAGAACACCAATGCGATCTAATAATGGATAAATAACATTGCTTATTGTTTCTTCAAAGCCAATTTTAAAAATGGAATTACTTACTATTTTCTCGAACCTTAGCTCATCTAATTCAACCATACAGGCTACCAGCATGTCAACAAACCTATCTTCTTCCTTGCAATGTAAGGTAAGCTGTAGCACTTTATTGTTTATTTCATCATTAGACAAATCTGAGATTTTAGAAATTTTTAAGCCGTGATGATTTAAAATTGAAACATTTAAAATTCTTTTAATATCCCCATCGGAATACAATCGAATATTGGTAGAGGTGCGTTCGGGGCTAATGATATTGTATCTTTTTTCCCAAATGCGTATGGTATGAGCTTTAATGCCTGTTAAACTTTCTATCTCTTTTATTGAATACTTTGCCATCTTTGTTTGGTAAACTATTCCAACAAAACAAAAAGCAAATAATAATGTTTAAGCCTTTAACTCGTGGCGAGATTATTCTACCACTAATTTTGAAGAGTAGTAAATATGTTTAGATGCTCCGGTTACTACGTAAATGCCGGCTGGTACCCTTTGTTCTAAATCGCAACCTGCAAGCAAATTATCTTTTTTATAAAGATTAAATTTTGAAAAATATTCGGTGCCGGATTGGTCGCGTAAAATCATTAAAATGTTTTCTTTATCGATTACGTTTTGCAGACAATTATTTCCTGTCTGTTCTATATTAATTTTAATTTGTTCACCGGTATTCATAACCGGAACAGAAGAAGTATAATGAGTATTGCCTTTAGAATCGGTAATTTTTAATCGGTAAAAAGATTGGCCCGATTCCGGGGTTTGATCTACATCAAAATATTCGATTGGAATATCGCTGTTGCCCACCGCAGGAAGTATTATCACTTCTTCAAAAAATTTTCCATCTACCGAACATTCTACAATAAACTGCTCCGCATTATTTTCGGTTTGAGTTGTCCAATAAAAATAAACTTCTTGATTATTTAAAACGGCCTCAAACGAAACTATTTCGGCTAATACAGGAGCTTTATCTAGTGCAAAAAACTTACCCAATAAAAGTAAGTAAAAAACAGCCGATAAAAAGAATTGTTTTTTCAACCTTTTTTATTTAGAGGCGAAATGTACCACATTTTTAACAAATTAACAAATTCGCACATAAAGCAAATTTGCACTGTCTTATTGCCCTACTAAAAATTGTTTTTTAGCAACAAACTTCCCATTCAAACTTATACCTATAAGATTAACTCCGGAACTAAGTTTATTAACAGAATGGCGAATTTTATTTTCTCCTTTTTTAATGTTTAAATTATAACTTTCTACTACTTGTCCCAATGCATTAAATATATTTATGGTACAAGTCATCTCTTCTTTGCTCATCAACAAAAAAGTAATATTGTCGTCAGCCGGATTAGGAAAAACACTTATTAGTTCAATATTAAAATTGTTTACCGAAACAATATCTGAGATGTCAGATTTTCCATCAAAATCTGTTTGTTTTAGTCTGTAATAAGAAATTCCGGAAAAGGGATTCTTATCCAAGAAAGAATAATTAAGGGTGGTACTACTATTTCCTGCACCTTTCATAGTACCTATTTGTTCCCAAACTATTGTGTTATTACTTCTTTCTATTGTAAAATAATTATTGTTTTGCTCAGATGCCGTAATCCAATTTAGTAGAACCGTAGTTTCTTTTAAATCTGCAGTAAAAGAAACCAAAGAAATGGGTAAAGGAGGTCCTCCCCAGCTTATTGGCCCCGGTTGTGGTCCGTCACCGGCCGTCCACACATTGACTCCACATATTCCAATTAGCGTAGAACTACCTCCTCCCGACCCCGATTTTTGAACCAAGCCTCCAACCGGTATGGTTACCGATGAACCACAAGGTAAGTCTAATTTGTTTCCATTGGTAAACTGAAGAGTTCCATAAACAACAATATGCATTGGAGCACATCCCGGAATTCCAAAATAATTGTTTTGGTTAGTAACCGTTACAACATGGCCTGTTTGAATGTAAATGGTATCTCCACAACCCGGCACGGCATTTACTCCATTACACAACCAAGTAGCTGTATTATTCCAATTACCGTTTCCGGTAGAATAGCAAGCGGCAAAAGTATACGTTGTGGTAAAGTAAAAAAACAAGCAAGAAAATAACTTTCTGAGCATAGTAATTTTATGATTTATGGCAAATGTAAAATTTATTCCGTGTAAATACCTAATAATTTCAAAATCGCTACTACGTATATTTACCCAATAGGGTTACAAGAATAAACTTAAGATTAAATTATTCTAAGGAAGTTAGAGTCTGTTTTTTTGTCTTTTATTTTTTATGTAACGTCTTGTAAAATAAACCATTAATATAATTAAAAGTAGAAATGGCCAAATGTTTATTAGACCTACCATAAACCATAAAAGATTAGTCCAACCATTTTTAATTCCTTGTGTAAGTTTTAGTGAAAAACCAAAGGCTGTATTTACTTTTTGGTAGAATGTTACTGTTAGGGTGCTATACCCTATTTTATCTTTTAAGTAACGCATACGCCCTTCTACCGCTTCAATTTCTGTACGTAATTGCCCTATTTCTTTTTCTATAGAAAGGATTTCTTCTACTTTATTGGCTTGTTTTAAAATTTCTTTGTATCTGTTTTCCAGTTCCTTTTTTGTTTTTATTCTAGCTTCAATATCAATGTATTCTTCGGTTACATCTAATACATCTACATTTTTAGAATCTATTTTAGAGGCAATGTTTGAAATATTAGATAGAAGTGCATCAAATTGACCGGCAGGAACTCTTATTACTATTCTATATTCTTGTTTATCGGAATAAGTATAAGTATTTTCGTTTGCTACATATGCGTTTAGCTCTTTTAGAGATTTGAAAATAAGTTCTTTTGATTTTTGCACATTTTCTGTCTCAAAAGTTATACTTCCTTCTTTTATTAATTTTCGTTCGGTAATAATGTTTTGTTGTTCAGGTTCTGCTTCTCCACCTTTTCCTTCGGGTGCAGAAAAATCGTTTTGGGCAGCATAGTTTTCGTAGGCTTTATTACTATGTTCAGAACTACAAGAGGATAAAACAATGGCTATAACTACAATTGAAGCAAGTATTTTAAAATTGGTTTTCAAGTAAAATTAGTCTTTTATGAATTTGTGATTTTGAATACTTTTTTGCCCCTGTAATTTGAGTGTATAAAACCCTTTTGAGAGGCTGTTTACATTAACCAAATGCTTTTCTCTTTCTGTTATTTGCTGATGTAAAACCATTTTTCCGTTAATATCGAAAATGGTTATTTGAGAAAATGATTCGTTTGTGGGGAAGAGAATATTTATAAAATCTTTTGCCGGATTAGGATAAACTTTCGCTATTCCGCTTTGGTTTACTAAATCCTGTATACCCACACTGATGGTGTTATTAGCCGAAATAATCCATAGTGAGGGGTCGAACTGTAACGAATCTATAGAATGATTCCATGTAAAAGAAAATAATTCGCCAGATGAAGTGTGATTAAAAACTACTGTAGTATCGGCATTCCATGCAAAAAACTTAATAGGAACAGGCATTTCAAAAAAAGAAACACTGGGGTGCGATTGAGTTTGATCTATTTTCACAGTTATATTGCTGCCTGTTTGTTCCCATGTTATCTGGTAAGAAGGATACCCTTCTTTATAATACCAATCGTTAAAAAATTCCGTAAGGTTTAAATTAGAGGTGTTCTCTAAATGCTGTTTTAAATGGGAAGTATATGCATAGCCATAAGAAAGTTGAGAATCGTTGAGATAATTTTTAACCCCGGCATAAAAAGCCGAATCACCCATTACCCAACGAAGCATGTGCAACACATAGGCTCCTTTTTTATAACTTAAGCGACTGCTAAAAATACGACTTACATTCGCTGTATCATCAACCATTACCGAACCATCGGGCAAAGAAACAATACTGTTTATGGTGCCTTTTTTCCAAAGGGGCCACCAAAATCCATTAAACATATGTTCGTAAGTTAACCCTGTTAGGTAGGTTGCAAAACCTTCATTAAGCCATATATCTTCCCACGAAGCACAGGTTACTTTATCGCCAAACCACTGATGTGCTAGTTCGTGTGCCATCAACTCATGCCCAAAGCTACCCATGAAACTCATAGTTTGGTGCTCCATTCCTCCGCCCCAACCAAATTGGGCGTGACCGTATTTTTCATTTGAAAACGGGTAAGGTTCTATCAACGTATCAAAAAGTTGTAAAATTGGAACAATGCCCGGTGTTTGAGCCTGTGCTGTAAGTAAATCTTCCGGAAAAACATAGTTTAATATTTCTAATGTGCCATTTGTTAGGGTAGCATAATTTGAGTAATATGCATAATTGGTAACGGCAATAGCGATAAGATAGGCTGTAATTGGGTATTTATGTTTCCAGTGAAAAATTTTGTTTCCACCTGAAGTGATTTCACTTATTAGTAACCCATTGCTGGCTACTCTGTACTGAGCAGGTGTGGCAACGTAAATGTCTACAGAATCTACTTTGTCGGACAAGTCTTGTTTGCAGGGCCACCAATCGGCTGCTCCAAAAGGCTCGGAAAGGGTCCAAATAATAGAATCGTTTGCATGTGATGTTTGTATAAAAGATCCAAAACCCGATGTAGAAGGTTTTCCTTGATAATAAACAGTAACCGAATCTAATGTATTTATGGGTATTACTGAAGGAAATTGCACTTTCAATAAATTATTTACATGAATGAAAGAAATATTACTCGAGTGGTATTTTATTGAGTCTACAGTTAGGCTGTCGGATAAATTAAAATTGATAGTGTCTGTCCCATTTTGAGGAATGGTAAAATAGGAGGTAATGTTTCCTGCTATGTAGTAAACCTGCGGATTTACCTGCCATTTCATGCGTTGGTATTTAATATCGTAGTTTCCTGTAATATTATTTTTTTTATCTATCGGTACTTTGGCTCCTTTAGTTAGCTTTTCAGATTGAGCTATTTTGCAAACCTGATCGTGAAAAATCTGCTGAGAAAACAGATTTCCAATAAGGGCAAAGGTGCAAAAAAGTATAAGTGTTTGTTTCATAAAGTATGTTTGTTTTACAAATATACTTTTTAAGCATCAACTCATTGAATTAAAATACATTTATTTTCTTTTGTAAACTGGCACAGTAGAGCAGGCTTCACCAAACATTATGCTTTTTACAAGGGGTCTTAATAGGGCTGTTATTTGCAGATAGGCAGAGGCGGGTATTGGTTTATTTCCACAACCTTTTACAACTACTTTTGCATCTTTAAATTCTTCTACATTTAACTTTTGAAGTGCTTTGTTAAATAAAAATATTTCGAGCATTTCCGCATTTCCGAAAAAAATTTCTTTGGCAAATGGTTGTAATGCAGCTGCTACTAACATGTAGGCCCATGTTGGAACAACGGCATCAGCCGAGCAATGTACTGCAACCAGTTTATTTTGATATTGCGGCCAGTGATGAGTATTAATAAATTCTCTGAAGTTTTTTTCTTTTAGTGCAAGACCTTGCCAGAGGTGGTCTTTGATATCAATAATAACACGTTCCTCTTTGGGGTAAAAATCTTCTAAATGAAGGGTAATAATATTACTTTGTGCTACTCTGTTTACTATTTCGCTCATGAATATATTAATGTGTTTACGAGAAAAACAATGTAAGAATCAGAATGTTTACTCTACCACATGTTTAACAGCCGCTTGCATTACCTCATAATCGGGGCCTTCTTTGTAAATAAAAACAATCGTTTCACAATCGTTTTCTTTCCATGTAGGATCAAGAGTATAGGTGTATGAAAAATTTTCTTTTTGACCTTTTTGTGAAGTGCTGATAATATCTCCCCATGGAGTATTTACATCGGCTCGGAACATGTGTTTATGATCGTAATCGTTTATAGTAACTCCATTATCAATTTGTTTAGCGGTAATGTGATTTTCTATAATATACACTTGTAACTTATAGTTTACACCACCTTCGGCATCTTTAAGCCATTCTAATTCTGCATTTATATCTACTTTTTTAGTAGTGTTATTGTATGTATTTGTAATTTTTATCTCGGCATAGGGTTCATCGTCTTTGATACTAAGAATTTTAGACTCCCATTGATTCTTCCCTGTTATTTCGGCTGTGTTGATTCTGGAAACTGCGGCTGCCGGATAGCTTGAAACACCAAAGGTGGCTAAATAAACATCTCCGGCAGTGGTGGTAAAATCGTTCCATGCTCCATTTCCCGGCTCGGCAAAACTACCGGCATGTATTGATACAGGTATAATTTGTGAACCATACACTTCCACTAATCTTTCTATTTCTCTAGCTCCATCGGGACAAAAAGTACAAAGTTGTCCGGTAAATTCTTCTATCAAAATTCTGCGTTTAATCACTTGTATTGTATCGGCCGGATTATTACCTGTAGATTGTATGGGGGTTTTTACTTTATCGCAAGAATTTAGTGTAAAGAGGAGCACTAAAAATATAATTGATAAATTTTTCATAAATGTATTTTTAAAAACTGCTGGTAACCGTAAATATTAAGCCATTTGCAGCGGGCACATTTCTGCATACGCCCCCAACGCAAAAAATACCGGCTCTTTGTCTTCCATAAGTAACCATAAATCTGTTTCCTTTGTTTACATAACCTACCGAGCCATTGTAGTAATGAACTCTTTCTTGTGTTTTTTTATTGCCATAATTGTACTGATCCATTACGGCAACAAACCAATGCGGAGAAAATGTGTACTCTATTAAAGCGGTTGCCCAATCTTGTTTATCTTGTTTGGTTAACAATGCTTGCAGCTCGGTTCTAATAGCGTGTTTAAGATTTATTTTATAGGTAATGTCAATAATTGCTGTATTTGAATATATGGTTGGTTTTCCGGGTTTTCCCTGTATTACTTCGATATTAAAAATTTGATTTGCGTAGGCAAATGTTCCTTTTACTTTTTTAGAAAACTTTTTGGTTATCTCGGCATAAAGTTCCTTGAAGTAAACTTGACCATTAAATCCAAAATAATCAGAGGTATATCCTATTCGGTTGGTTGTTTCATCGTTTAAGCGAATGGTATCTAAGTTTCGCACTTCGGAGTAGTTTACTAATAATGAGGTGCCATATTTACCTCCTAAAAAGCTTTCTTTTTTAAACTGGTAATTTGCTTCGGCCTGATAACCTACTTCTCCGTTAGGCTGCGTAGCATAAGGGTATAAAGTAGCCAAAAGATTGTAAGTGTGTTGTTTTGTTAGGGTAGGAATATAATTAATCAACACATCGGTAAGTGCGGCATCTCTTTCCGATCGGAAACTCATATTGTCATTTCTTTTTCCGCTTAGCGAGATTCCAAAGCCTTTTGTAGAATAGCTGATTTGAGTTAAAAGAGCATCGCCCGGCTTATAAATAAACCCGTTATCGGCACTGGGGTCGTTAATTTTGTAAACGTATTCCGTATAAAAATTTATTCCCCCATTTATTATATTCATTCTTCCTGCCCAAGACCCAACGTTTTCGGGTAGCACAAATTGCGAATTTTGGTCGGCCTGAAATTTACTGACAAAGCTACCTCCAAGTATTATTTTTGTTTTCATATCTGCAAGTGAATCAGAAAGTTCGCTAATATTTATTTCTCCATCTACACCTCTAACAATCCCCTCGCTGGTTGTAAAATATTTTCGTTGTTTCCCGATGAGACCTTTCAACACTACTCCATTTATGGGTTTATACGAGGCTCTAAATCCTTCAAAAGCGTTATCGTAACCTAAGCCTCTGCTTTCGTAGGCTCTGAGAATCATACCGCTGCCAAACTGTTCGTAAAAATTACCGGCCGTCATGCTTAAATTATCTTTATGAAAAGATACATATTTAAAAGGAATTCCATTTCCTTTATAAGCCGTGGGGAAACCCTGTAGTGCATTTAAATAGCTTTCGTACCGTATGCCTGCTTCGAAATTTCCGTTAGTATAAATAACATTTGCAAAACCACTCATCAGCATTTTTTCGGGAGGTTGTTTCGCTCCAATGAGGGAGTCTTCGTTATAATATTGTATGTTCATTTCGAAATTCCCGTGTACCTGACCGTAGTTTGGCTTTTCCTTTTCCTGCGATAAAGAAGTGTTAGTCCAACAGAAAAAGCACAGAGAAATAACTACTTTGGAAAATAAAAAAAGATTAGAATAAAATCTATTCAATGGTTTCGCCTTTAGATAGTTTTTTGATTAATTCGTAGAGTTCGTGCTCATCTCCTTCAGAATAAGAGTTGTGTTGCCAAACAATTTCTCCTTTGCCGTTTATTAAAAAAGTATGAGGAACATTGTTCACATTTAAGGCTCTTTTAAAATCGCCATTAGGATCTAAGTAAACTTCATACTCCCACGATTTGCTGTTAACATAGGGAGCCACTTTACTCATATTGCGGGTGTCATCAATAGAAACAGCCACAATTTTAACTCCAGTTTCCTCTTGCCACTCATCGTAAACTTCGGCTATATTGTTTAGCTCTTTTTTACACGGAGTACACCAAGTGGCCCAAAAATTAATTACCATGGGTTTTCCTTCGTTCGAAAGGTTTTTTGTATTAAACGAACTTCCCTTTAAGTCTTTTACCTCAGCCTCTGGTATTCCTCTGCCATTTTGGGCAAAGAGACCGACTGATGAAATAACAACGCAGAATGTACAAACAATTTTTTTCATATTTTTTCTTTTTCCGCTTTATAAAACAATTACTCTGCCAAAGTAACCAAACATTTTCTTTTTGAACTGTAAAAATACACAATAAGAGATTTTTAAATTTTTAAATTGATTTATGAAAATTGAAACCCTATAAAATAAGAGAGGGGGCACGAATACCCCCTCTGCTTATTTAAAAAATGTATTATTTTAAGATGGTTAATTTTTTAGAAATTACTCTAGCTCCGGCAGTAAGATTAACAAAATATAAACCATTATCTAAATCGTTTACGTTAAACTCTACTCTATGATTACCATGATTTAAGCTTCCTAAATTTTGAGATTTTACAACCGCTCCCATAACATTGTAAATTTCTACTTTTACATTGTTATTGTTTGGTAAAAAGAATGTAACAGCAGTGTTATTTTCAGAGGGGTTAGGATAAATATTCAAATCGAATTGAGCATTGATATCTTCCTTAACTCCGGTAGGTACACTACTAGCTTTGCAATTCAATATAGAACCATCAGAACCATCTAAAATCATACCTACCAAATGAATTTTATTTACGTTTACACCACTTGGCACGGTATAATTATATGTTTTGCTTTGGATTCCAATTGGAATCGAGCCTGGCAATGAACTTCCGCCAAATCCGTCAAGCAAAGCTCTTCCTACGTGGTCGTAAACCATTTGAGCAGCCGGAACTGGGTTTGGTTTGCTTTCGTATCCGCACATTACCCCATTTCCACCACCTGCGTAAGCATTAGCTTGGTTATATGCAGAGGTGGTACCTGTTACTCCATCTTCGGTAATTACCGCATTAATTTTATAGTTACCGGTTAAAGCAGCCACAAAATCGCCTTCTACTGTAAATGTTACCACTTTAGTAACGGAATTGTACGATATGTTTTTTATATCTACCGCAACAGGAACTACTTTGTTTATTAATACATTGTACTCTGCAGGAAACTGAGAAGGATCGACATCGGAATTTACTCTATCTACCGTTCCACTGGGGTATCCGCTAATAAACGCTCCTAAGCCTTGGTCCCAAGCGGTTACTACCATTGGATCGTTATTATGTACCGCTGCACCTACCCATGTACTTGGATAATCTGTTGCCATTTGATCCATAAAGCAGGCTCCGCGAGGACACCATTGGCACCAAGTTCCTGTAGCTTCTTCGCCAAACACTCTTTTTTGTGGAACATAGGCTACTCCTGTAACTGTGGTTTTCATGGTATCATTTGTCACATCTTGATCACCCGCCAATTCTACCCATACTTTTACATTAATAGTATTTGTGTTAGTTATATTAAGTGATACATTATGAGTAAAATTATAATTCTGCCAAGCCTGAACATTTAGGCTAGTAAGATTTTGTGCGAATGTGTTTGTTCCATCGTTCCATTTAATAGTCATTGCAGTAATGGTGTTAGAACCATTGTTTTTAATGGTTCCTTTAATTTGCACTGAAGATGGATTAACTGCATATTTTGGAATATCTAGGTTAACCATTTTTGCATCATTTGCATTTGGATTAGCTAATTCATAACCAAACAAAGAAACTCCTTGAGCAATTCCTCCAATGGTGTTTTTACCCGGAACAATATTCTGAGCAATAAATAAACCTCCGGCAATACCCGGAAAATCAACCGTAGCATCGTGTATTAAACCGGTTTGTGTGCCGGCAGGTAGTTTTAGTTGTACAATTTGACCACCGTTTCCTCCTTGGTCATAAGCCCATAAGTAAGGGCCACCGGTAGAAATATTATCATAAGCCAAACCATAAATTCCGGTTAAGCCGTGTGTTCCCGGAGCGATAGACCCTAAATTTGCACCAGTCATACTACATTTTGTAATTGCCGAATTAAAGCTTCCAATGTAAAATCCTCCCGCACCACTATTTAAACTAGCATCATAGGTTATATAACGAGCAGCAGCCGGAACAGTAATAGTACTTATTAGTGTTTTTGTGGCGGGGTTCACTTTATAAACTGTTGTTGAATTTGTTGCAAGATAAAGAGATGTGCCATCTCCGGTAATACCGCGAACTCCGGTAATTCCACCTATCTTAAAAGATGCTGTAACTGTGCCGCTGTTATTTACCGTAAAAAGGGAATCATTACTCCAACGCGATATCCAAAATTCTGTGCCTGTCCAATAGGCTCCCGCTCTCCCGGGCAATGCTCCGGCAGCATGGTCAAATTGAATATCCCAAAGGGCTTTTTCACTGGGCGAATTGCCTTTCCCTGCCAAGGGAGCCACTTCGCAGTTGTTGCAATTAAAGCCTTTTTGAGCGTAAGAACCCGAGGCTATTAAAGCAACCGATACTAAGGTTGTAATTTTTTTCATAAATTAATATTTTTGTTTTAAAGTTGATAACAAATGTACTCTTTTACAGATGCTAATAAAACTAGTTTTAAATTAATTCTTGGAAACCTATTAAAATATAAAAACAAGCAAAGACCACTTTCTTGAACAAATTCAGTGAAATTTTGTATATTTGGTAAAACTAAATAACTGATAACCTATGAAAAAACATTTATTTCTTTGCTCGTTGGCCTTCTCTTTTCTTTTTACATTAAGAGCCCAATCCTTAAAAATACTAGATCATTTAGATAACAATATAGGTGGTTTAACCCATATGGAAAGTGGAACCCCTACTATGATGTCGGAAACAAAATTTCATGTTGAAAATATTTCTTCTAACTCTATTGACTATAAAATCAAAGCATATCAAATATTAAATTTCCCTAATTCCGATTTGCAGGTGTGTTTTGGACAGGCATGTTATACTGCAACCGCAGGGATTACTGGAGCACAAACTATTTCCGGAAATGGAACAGTTGCAGGAAACAATAAGGACCTAACACTAAAAATAGCTCCTTTTGCTTTTGCTTGGGGAGGCAATACCTCTGCCACATGGGGAATTACTGCGTATGATATGAATAATCCGAACGATTCGGTTTCAACCATTATTACTTGGACGACTTGGGCTACCGGTATCCAAACCATCAACGCAACAAAAACTTCTTACAATGCTTTTCCAAATCCGGCTGAAAAATTTGTTTCCATATCTTATACCATTGCTGAAAATATAGCTTCTGCCCATTTAGTAGTAATTGATATTATAGGAAACGAAATACTACAAGTACCAACAACCGGAAAAAATGGAGAGATTAAATTAGATGTCAGTTCGCTTTCTTCAGGAATTTACTTTTATGGTTTTAAAGCCGATGGAAAATTGTTAAGCTCCAAAAAATTAGTTATTAGTAAATAAATTAATCCTCTTTTAGCAGTTTAAGAGCCAGTGCCGAAACTCCGGTACTGGCTTTTTCTTTTATGTGCGTAATAAATTCCTTTTGCGAATACAAATTGATTGGAGCCGGATCGATTAAGTATTTTTCGGCATTTACCGGAGCCATTTCTAATAAACCGGCTGCAGGATATACGGAAAGCGAAGTTCCTATTACAATAAAAATATCTGCATTGGAAGTGATTTCGTAGGCTTCGCCCATTTTTAACACTGGTTCGCCAAACCAAACTACATTCGGGCGAAGCTGCGACCCTAGTTCGCATTTTTCACCTATTTCTAGCTTCCAACCTTTGATATTATATACTAAATCTGGGTTTTTGCTGCTTTGCGATTTTCGTATCTCTCCGTGCAAATGCAATACCTTTGTTGAACCTCCTCTTTCATGCAAATCATCAATGTTTTGAGTGATAACAAAAACATCAAATTTTTCTTCTAATTGGGCTATTACATAATGAGCTTTATTCGGTTTCGCCTCTATGGTTTGTTTTCTCCTGATATTGTAAAAACTCAATACTTTTTCGGGGTCTTTTTTCCACGCTTCCGGAGAGGCAACTTCTGAGATATTATAATTTTCCCACAAGCCTCCGGTATCTCTAAATGTTTTTAGTCCGCTTTCGGCACTAATTCCTGCTCCTGTAAATACCACTACTTTTTTCTTTTTCATATAAAACTTGAATGGCTAAATTTTCTAAATAAAAATTAGAAAACCAACCTTTTTTGATACGATATAGCATTTTAATACTTTTTAATACTTTTACAAGTTCCAACTTAATATAAAAAGTTAATATGTCTAAGACAAGAAAAGAGCAAGAAGCGTTAGATTATCATTCATCAGGCAAACCCGGAAAAATTGAGGTAGTTCCTACCAAACCATACAGTTCACAAAGAGATTTATCCTTAGCCTACTCGCCCGGTGTAGCAGTTCCCTGCTTAGAAATAGCTAAAAAAACAGAAAATGTTTATAAGTATACCGCTAAAGGAAACTTAGTAGCAGTAATTTCAAACGGAACAGCCGTGTTGGGCTTAGGAGATATTGGTCCGGACGCATCGAAACCTGTGATGGAAGGAAAAGGGTTGCTCTTTAAAATATTTGCCGATATTGACGTATTCGATATTGAGGTAGATGCTAAAGATGTTGATTATTTTGTAAACACCGTGAAAGCAATATCTCCTACGTTTGGCGGAATAAACCTTGAGGATATAAAAGCCCCCGAATGTTTTGAAATTGAAAAACGCTTAAAAGAAGAGTTGAACATTCCGGTAATGCACGATGACCAACATGGAACCGCTATTATTACAAGTGCCGCTTTACTAAATGCTCTAGATGTTGCGAATAAAAAAATAGCAAAAATAAAAGTGGTGGTAAACGGAGCAGGAGCATCTGCCCTCTCTTGCATAAAACTCTATATTGCTCTAGGAGTAAAAAAAGAAAATGTAATTATCTGCGATAGTAAAGGGGTAATAAACAACAAAAGAACCGATTTGGATAAATATAAAAAAGTTTACTCTACTAACAAATCGGTAAGTACTCTTAAAGATGCCATCAAAGGAGCTGATGTATTTCTGGGTCTTTCAAAAGGAAATATTTTAACTAAAGAAATGGTTCGTTCCATGGCAAAAAATCCCATTGTATTTGCCTTAGCCAATCCCGACCCCGAAATTAGCTACAAAGAAGCTATTGCAGCCCGACCCGATATTATTATGGCTACCGGGCGTTCCGACCATCCAAATCAAGTAAACAACGTATTGGGGTTTCCGTTTATATTCAGAGGAGCACTTGATGTGAGAGCCACTGCCATAAATGAAGAAATGAAACTAGCTGCCGTTTATGCAATTTCTGAGTTAGCCAAACAACCCGTCCCCGATATCGTAAATCGTGCTTATGGTGAAAAAAATTTAGTCTTCGGAAAAGATTATTTTATTCCAAAACCCTTAGACCCAAGACTGTTATCAACAGTAGCTCCGGCTGTAGCTCAAGCGGCAATCAAATCAGGAGTAGCTCAAGCTCCTATTAAAAATTGGAAAGAATACACAGAGGCTCTTTCTAACCGACTCGGGCAGGACAATAAACTAATGCGAAGTATAACAGAGCGAGCTAAAAAAGAACTTAAAAAAGTAATTTTTGCTGAAGCCGATCATCCCAAAATTCTAAAGGCCGCACAAATTATTAAAGACGAGGAAATAGCTATTCCAATTTTACTGGGTAAAAAAGAAAAGATATTAAAGCTTATTCAAGAGTATAACCTCGAACTAGATACTGTAAAAATAATAGACCCTCGTTGCGAAGAAGAAGCCAATAATAGGCTAAAGTATGCGAAATACCTCTTTGAAAAACGAAAAAGACGAGGAGTAAACTTACACGAGGCCCAACACATTATGCGAGAGCGAAATTATTATGGATCGGCCATGCTCGAGGCAGGTGATGCCGATGCTATGATTTCGGGTCTTACCCGAAACTACCCCTCCACTATTAAACCCGCATTGCAGGTTATAGGAAAAGACGATGGCATTAACCGCATTGCCGGAATGCACATAATTAATACGAAAAATGGCCCCTATTTTTTAGCCGACACCACTGTTAATTTAAATCCCTCCTGCCGCGAAATTGTTGATTTAGTTGTACTCGTAAATAAAATAGTAAACCGATTCGGCACTAAACCAAACATTGCTCTTTTATCTTATTCCAATTTTGGTTCGGCCGAAGGCCCCGATGCCGTTAAAATGCGAGAAGCAGTTGAAATATTACACACAGAATATCCCGAAATTGAAGTAGATGGAGAAATTCAGGCAAACTTTGCACTTAATTCCGATTTATTAAACGAAATTTTTCCTTTTTCATCTCTTACCAATAAAAGAGTAAATACCCTGATTTTTCCAAATTTAGCTTCCGGAAACATTGCCTATAAATTAATGCAAGAAATAGGAAGAGCCGAATCTATAGGCCCTATTTTACTGGGAATGAAAAAACCTGTACACATACTGCAATTAGGAAGTTCTGTAAGAGAAATTGTAAATATGGCAGCACTAGCCGCTGCCGATGCCCAAACCCGATTACCCTAACTAAACTATTATGATTGCTTACATTGAAGGGAAAATTTTTGAAAAAACACCAACTTACGTTATAATAAACTGTGCAGGAGTTGGTTATTTAGTTAATATTTCCCTGAATACTTTTTCAAAATTAACCAGTAACGATTTATGTAAGCTACATACACACCTTATTGTGAGAGAAGATGCTCATCTTCTTTATGGTTTTGCCGAAAAAAGTGAAAAAGAATTATTCCTCCAACTTATATCTGTTTCAGGGGTAGGGGCAGCCACCGCTATTTTAATTCTTTCTTCACTTAGTGCTGCCGAAATTAAAAATGCCATTATTTCTAAAGATGTAAACTTACTTAAAAGCATAAAGGGTATTGGAACTAAATCGGCCGAAAGAATTATTATTGACCTAAGAGATAAATTACTGAAAGGCGACCATTTTTCACCTCAAATTATCAATGCTCAAAACAATACTTCTAAAGAAGAAGCGTTATCGGCCTTGGTTATGCTTGGCTTTTCAAAAATTCAAACAGAAAAGGTGGTTAATCAAATCATTGCCTCCAACACAGAAGCAAGTGTAGAAGAAATTATTAAAAAAGCACTAAAAGCCTTATAAGCAAGTATTTACTTTGAATTTAAAAATTACTTACATATATCGGCTACTTCTTTTTGTTTCGCTAAGTATTCTTATCGCTTCGGGAGCATCTTTTTTAAAAACTCCTCATTCGGTAGCTAAACCCTTAGGTTTTTATGCACCACCTCCACCTCCCGATACCCCTGAAGTGCAATTACCCTACCCCTTTGGCACAAACAACAATGGAGGATTGTATTTAAACCAACCCGAAAACATAAAATCGGGTTACGAGTACGACCCCGAAACAGGGAACTACAACTACAAAGAAAAATACGGCAATTACAATTTTCGTCCTCCTTCTTACCTTACCTTCGAAGAATACTTAGAGTACGATTTTAAAAAAAGAACCAAAGAGTATTGGAGGGAAAAATCGGGTACAGAGAGCGATATGGCTCATGGGGCAAAAGGATTAGCTCCTACGTTAAAAGTAGAAAGCGAAGCATTCGATCGCATTTTTGGAGGAGATAAAATTGAGATTCGCCCCAATGGCTCGGCCGAACTTATTTTTGGAGTAAATAGTTCTAGAAGAGATAACCCTGCCATACCCGAACGACAACGAAGAGTTACTACTTTCGATTTCGACCAACGAATACAACTTAGTGTAATTGGTCAAATTGGCGATAAACTAAGAATTTCTACCAATTACAACACACAAGCAACCTTCGACTTCGAAAACCAAATGAAATTGGAATACACAGGGTACGAAGACGAAATTATTCAAAAAATTGAAGCCGGTAATGTAGCCCTGCCTGTAAAAGGCTCCTTAATTACGGGAAGCCAAACTTTGTTTGGAATAAAATCGGAACTCAAATTCGGAAGGCTACGAGTTACCACGGTTCTATCGCAAGAAAAAGGAGAAAAGAAAGAAATTGAAATCACCGGAGGAGCTCAAATACAAGAATTTGAAAAAAATGTAGCCGATTATGAGGCTAACAAACACTTCTTTTTATCGCAATTTTTCCGAGACCAATACGAATCATCTCTTTCTAATCCTCCACTCATTAGCTCTCGTATTACCGTAAACCGCGTAGAAATTTGGGTATCGAATGTAAATAGAGCAACAGACAACATACGTAACATAGTAGCCATGCAAGACCTCGGTGAAGCAACGCAAACTCATATTCACAGAGATGATTTAACTTCAGATAATGATATAAATTCTCCTATTCCAAATAACAGTGCAAACAACCTCTATTCTAACTTAAGTTCAGGATTTCCAAATTCATCGGCCATACGTTCTTTCACCAATGCTTCCGTTGTTCTTGACGGGCTTGGTTTTATTAATGGATTAGACTATGAAGTGTATGAAAACGCACGCATGCTCTCATCGTCTGAATATATACTAAATCCGCAACTAGGCTACGTATCGTTAAATTCAATGATAGGCGATGATGATATTGTAGCCGTTGCTTACCAATATACCTACAATGGTAAAACCTATCAGGTAGGTGAATTTTCTACAGACGGTATAAACGGACAAAATGCCCTCTACCTTAAATTATTAAAAAGTACTATTTTAAACACCAAAATTCCAAACTGGAATTTGATGATGAAAAACGTTTATGCTCTTGGAGCGTTTAATGTAAGTCAAAAAGATTTTTTATTAGATGTATGGTATTTAAATCCCGAAACAGGAGTAGAAATTCCTTTTTTACCCGAGGGTTCGGTAAAGGGCAAGCCCATCATTATGCTTACCGATATAGATCGGTTAAACCAAATGAATCAACCCGGAGCCGATGGTGTTTTTGACTTTGTTCCGGGCATAACCATTAACCCCACCAATGGCAGAATTTATTTTCCGGTATTAGAACCTTTTAGCTCGGGGTTGCGAAATAAGTTTAATTCGGGCGAAACTGCTCTCGCTAACAAATTTGCCTTCGATTCGCTTTATACCACTACTCAAGCACTTGCTAAATTAGATGCTCCACACAATCGTTACACGATTAAAGGACAGTATTCATCTTCATCGGGTTCCGAAATTTCTTTAAATGCGTTAAATATTCCGCAAGGCTCTGTAGTGGTTACGGCTGGAGGAAGCCCGCTTACCGAAAATGTTGACTATACCGTAGATTACAACTTGGGCCGGGTAAAAATCATCAATTCCGGTTTACTCCAGTCGGGGCAACCCATTAAAGTATCACTTCAAAGCAATGCCCTATTTGCTGTGCAGGTTAAAACCATGGTAGGTGCCAGATTAGACTACAAATTCAACGAAAATATAAATATTGGTGGTACTGTATTACGATTAGCAGAACGCCCCATGACGCAAAAAATAAACATAGGAAATGAGCCAATAGCAAATACTGTAGTTGGCTTAGATGCTACCTATACCAAGGAAGCTCCTATTATTACACGCCTTGCCGATAAACTTCCCTTTTATTCTACCAAAGAAAAATCATCATTAACCGTACAAGGAGAATTTGCCTATTTAATACCCGGAAACTCTAGAGCTATTACCAGAGAAGGTATTGCTTATGTTGACGATTTTGAAGGAAGTCAATCGGCCATAGACATTAAAGCCTTTAATAGATGGAGAATTGCCAGTACTCCACAAAAACAACCCGACTTATTCCCCGAAGGAAATCTTTCAGATAACCTTGCTTACGGCTACAACAGAGCGAATCTTGCATGGTATGTAATCGATCCTCTTTTTTGGAGAATAGACTCCAGAACGCCCGCACATATTAAAGATGACAAAGATATGCGTTCTAACCACTACATGAGGCAGGTAGACCAATTAGAAGTATTTCCAAACAAATCATTAGCCAACAACGTAGTTACCAACATTCCGGTACTCGATTTAGCTTTTTACCCCGAAGAAAGAGGCCCTTATAATTTCGATGCTAATCCTAGTGCGTACTCTGCAGGAACAAATATGAGTAATGGAATGTTAAACAACCCAACCAGCCGTTGGGGAGGCATAATGCGAGATTTGCAAACCACCGATTTTGAAGCCTCTAATATTGAATTTGTTCAATTTTGGATGATGGATCCTTTTGACCCCGAAGACGGAAACCCCAATCACTCCGGAGGAGACTTATACATAAACCTAGGAAGTATTTCTGAAGATATTTTACGTGATAACCGAAAAAGTTTTGAAAATGGATTGCCTACCTCTGCCAATGTAAACAATGCCGACTACGATTATACCTCATGGGGAAGAGTAGCCAAACAACAACCCATTATTTACGCATTCGATAACCAAACCGGCACAAGAACTTTTCAGGATATAGGGCTTGACGGATTAAACGATGCCGAAGAACAAGAACATTTTAAAAGTTTTTATGATGCCCTTTCTCCGGCTGCACAACAAGCATTAAATGGTGATATTGCTTCCGATAACTACAAATACTACCGTGGTACAAGTTACGATAACGACAAAAAAAGCATTCTTGAACGCTATAAAAAATACAATAACTTTCAAGGGAATTCGGCCGAAACGGGAAGCGGAGGAGAATCTTACCCTACCTCTGCCACCACCCTGCCCGATGTAGAAGATATAAACCTAGACAATAACCAAGACCGAAAAGAAAACTATTATCAATATCAAATTCGCCTTACTCCGCAAGATTTAGATGAATCGAACATAGGGAAAAATTACATTACCAACATATACACAGCCGAAGCTCAAACACCTAACGGGACCCGTAAAGTTCGTTGGTACCAGTTTAAAGTGCCCATACGTATGCCCGACAGAGTGGTTGGAGAAATTTATGATTTTAAAGCTATTCGCTTTATGCGTATGTTTGTGAAAGGCTTTAGCCAACCTATTGTGCTAAGGTTTGCTACCTTAGATTTAATAAGAGGAGAATGGAGAAAATATAATGGTAATTTATTATCGAACGGGGAGTACATTCCTAACGATGAGGACGAAACCACTTTTAATGTAGGAGCTGTAAACGTAGAAGAAAACTCTGAAAAGCAACCTGTCCCCTATGTATTACCTCCAGGAATTCAAAGACAATTAGCTCGTACCAGCAATTCGGCAATACTACAGCAATTAAATGAACAATCCCTTGTATTAGATGTGTGCAACCTTAAAAATGGAGATGCCAGAGCTTCTTTCAAAAATCTAAATCTGGATATACGCCAGTACAAAAGGCTCAAAATGTTTATTCATGCCGAGCAAAAAAAGTCAGCCGAAACTCTTAACGATAATGATTTGTCTGTGTTTATTCGTTTGGGTACCGATTTCAACGATAATTATTACGAATACGAAATACCCCTAAAAGTTACCCCCTGGGGCAGCCGAAGCGAAAATGATATTTGGCCGGAATATAATAACCTCGACCTTGAATTTGAAAAACTGTATGCAGCCAAAACAAAAAGAAACGAACTATTGCTCGATCCCAATGCCGGAGTTTCTATAAATATTCCCTATGTAATTACTGATTTTATTACCGAAAGCGGAAAGAATAATATTATTCGAATAAAAGGGAACCCAAATCTTAGTAAAGTAAAAACCATACTCATTGGAGTTAGAAATCCTAAGGCATCGGAAACCAACCCGAATGATGACGGCCTTGCTAAATGTGCCGAAATATGGGTAAACGAATTGCGATTATCTGATTTTAACAATAAAGGCGGATGGGCTACTATTGGCAGGGTCACTACCAATGTTGCCGATTTAGGAACAGCCACCCTTTCGGCAGGAATGAGTACTCCCGGTTGGGGAAGCATAGAAAAAAAATTAAATGAACGCCAACAAGAAACAAGGCAGAGATACGATTTATCTACCAGTGTTGAGTTAGGAAAATTTTTGCCCGAGCAAACTAAAATTAGTGTCCCCATGTTTTACGGAGTATCCGAAGAATGGATTACACCACGCTATAATCCGCTAGACCCCGATATTGAGTTTAAAGACTTTTTACAGTCGGAAGAAATTACAGAGGAGGTAAAAGATTCTGTTAAAAAACGCAGCGAAACCTATCAAAAAATAAGAAGCATTAATTTTACCAATGTGCGTAAAGAAAAAGGAGCACAAAGCAAACCGCATATTTACGATGTAGAAAATCTCTCCCTTACTTATGCTTATACCGAAACTCTACAACGAGATATTAATACCGAATACGATACAAAAAAGAACTACAAAGGAGGAATCGCTTACAATTACAACGCAAATCCAAAAAACTACCAACCCTTTAAATCCTCTAAATACATCAGCACAAAAAAATCATTAAAGTGGCTGCACGAATTTAATTTTTACCTTACCCCGAAACAATACAGTTTTCAAACCAACTTCGACCGGCTTTACAACGAAAGACAACGAAGAAACAACACTATTTACGATATTTCTTTACCCACCCTTTATCAAAAAAGTTTTTACTGGAACCGAATTTACAGTCTTCGTCATGATTTTACAAAGTCTCTAAAATTTGCCTTCGATGCTACCAATAACTCAGTAATTGGCGAACCCGATGGAAGAGTGGATAAAAGATACAAAGAAGAGTACAGCGAATTTAAAGATTCCGTTATGAAAAGCATTAGTACCTGGGGCTTAAATACACAATACCGACATAATTTTAGTTTAGATTACAACCTCCCCATAAATAAATTACCACTACTCGATTTTGTTACTGCTACTGCCCGTTATACCGGTAGTTATGATTGGAAAAGAGCCCCCATTGGTGCCGATACCCTAGGGCATACCATTCAAAATGCAAATTCTAAGCAACTGAATGGACAGTTTAATATGGTAACTCTTTATAACAAAGTGCCTTATTTTAAAAAATTAAATTCTCCAAAACCTAAAAAACCTGCTCCAAAACCCAAACCAAAACCAGGCGAAGAACAAAAGCCTGAAGACAAAAAAGCCAAAGAAAAAGAAAAGAAAGAAGCAGAAATAGGTTCTCGTATTCACGACCGGTTTTTTAAACTGCTAATGGGTGTTAAAAATGTTTCTGCAACATATTCTGAAGATAGAGGAACCCTACTTCCAGGCTACGGAAGAGAAACAAAAATTATGGGATTTGACCCTGCCTTTGATGCTCCAGGCTACAATTTCATAATGGGGATGCAAGATCCTAATTACCCTGTTTTTGCTGCCGAAAAAGGTTGGCTTACTCCTAACCGTGTATTAATGTATCAGTATTCCAATACACTCTCTAAAAACTTAGAAGGCCGAATGACCATACGCCCCATAGAAAGCGTAAGAATTGAACTTACTGCCAACCGCAGGTATGCCCAAAATACAACTCAACAATTTTTTTGGGACGATACACAACCGGGAGTAGAACCTTTTTATAATTTCGGCACTCCTCCCACTATTACCGGAAATTACAGCATATCGTTCATTACCTGGAGAACGGCATTTATTGGTGACGATAAAAAAGATTATTCTTCGACTACATTTAAAAAATTACTTGAAGAAAGAAAAAATGTTTCTGATCGGTTAGGAGAAAAAAATCCAAACTCGGCACCCACCGGAACAGGGTATTTTGATGGGTACGGAGCCACCCACCAAGAAGTACTCATAAATGCTTTTAGAGCCGCTTATTCCGGTAAAAGTGCCAAGTTTACTTCGTTAGAACAATTTCCACAAATACCGCTTCCCAACTGGAGAGTTACTTTTGATGGCTTAAATAAATTAGACTTCTTTAAAAAATATTTTAAAAACATTACCGTTGGGCATGGTTACCGGTCTACTTACAATGTTAGCTCTTTTACGGCAAACTTGCTGTATACTGAAGATGCACAAGGAAACCCATCGGCCAGAGATATAAATAATAATTTTATAAACCAATACCAAATTGCTACTGTTTCTATTTCGGAACAATTTAGCCCACTCATTAACTTTGATATGAGTTGGAACAATAGTTTACTCTCTAAAGTGGAACTAAAAACCGACCGAAATATCTCGTTGAGTTTAAACAACAATCAGATAACCGAAGTAAAAGGTCGTGAAATAATTTTGGGTGCCGGATATAAGTTTAAAGATATGCGTTTCCCTATAAAATTTGGTCCGGACAGAAAACAACCAGTAAGCGATTTTGATTTAAGAGCCGATTTTTCAATACGTAACAATTTAACGATTATTAGAAAAATTGTAGAAGAAAGCCACCAGTTAACCGGAGGGCAACGAATTATTTCTATTAAAATTACAGGCGATTATCGATTGAGTAAAAACCTGAATTTACGTTTATTTTATGATAAAGTATTAACGAAACCATTTATTTCTACCACTTTCCCAACAGCAAACACAAATGCCGGTATTAGCTTACGGTTTTCGTTATCGCAATAAAATAAATTGAAGTAAAATTTTAATTTAAATGCTCCTGCATTTTTTTATCCATTAGCATTACAAAAACTTTATCGGGACTTATTTTTTCTATGTCCAAACCAAAGTTCATGATATTAAGTTTTTGCATTTTTATAAGTTCCAAATGATTTTCATCGTGTAGAGTAAAAATGAAAAAGTGCTTATCGTCAACTTGTGCCAAAAGTTTGGTGATAATCATCATATCGGTATCTTGAATATCGGAGCGTTTTGTTTTTAAGTCAATCAATGGCATTTTATAATAATCTTCGAAAATTTTTTCCAAAATGGTATTTCCTTTAAAAAAGGCATCGAGGTTATCTATTTGCCATACTTCAAAATGGCTGTACTGAAAGCAGGTTTCGCTAAATTCTGTAACTAACATAGTAATTGTTTTTTTTCAAAAGTAATGAATGTGCTTCTATAGTAAGAAATTTTACCAAATCTTCACTTTTTCTTTTCGCACCATTGCATTGTTTTCGTTACACCCCCATGCATTGATAAACTCGGGCAAATTAGAGAGAGGGCCGTTTACTCTGTATTCGCTGGGAGAATGAGAATCTGTTTTTACCATTTGCCCCATGGCTTCGTCTTTAATGTTGGCATGCCAAACCTGTGCCCAACCTAAGAAAAAACGCTGTTGGTAAGTAAAGTCGTTAATTTTTGTGTGATTTTTCGTTTTCATAGATTTCTCCAACGCATAATAAGCGAGCAGCAATCCTCCCAAATCGGCCATATTTTCGCCCAATGTAAGTTCTCCGTTTACAAATACGTTTTCTAGAGGTTGGTATTCGTTAAATTGCTTTACAAGCACCTCTGTGCGTTCTTTAAACTTGGTTTTGTCGGCATCGCTCCACCAATTGTGCATATTTCCGTTACCATCAAATTTTGCTCCCTGATCATCAAAACCGTGAGTAAACTCGTGTCCTATTACAGCACCAATTCCTCCGTAATTAATAGCATCATCGGCATCAGGATTAAAAAATGGGGGTTGCAAAATAGCTGCCGGAAAAACGATTTCGTTCATATTGGGGCTGTAGTATGCGTTAATGGTTTGCGGATTCATGAGCCACTCGTTTTTATCAACAGGTTTTCCTATTCGAGTTACCATTTCTTGATATTGCCATTGTCTGCAATTCATTACGTTTTGCAATAATGTGTTGTTGCTTATTTCTATGTTGCTGTAGTCTTTCCATGTATCGGGATACCCTATTTTTTTATTAAACTTTTCTAGTTTGGCAAGGGCTTGCTGCTTCGTGCTATCGCTCATCCAATCGAGCTGTAAAATTCTTTCTTTGTATATTTCACGCAGATTTTCAACCATTTCGGCAATTCGTTTTTTACTGCTTTCGCTAAAGTGTTTTTGCACGTAGAGTTTGCCCATCGTTTCGCCCAGTGTGCTGTTAATTATTTCTAAACTTCTTTTCCAACGAGGCTTCATCTCCTTTTTTCCGGAAAGAGTTTTATCGTAAAAATTGAAATGGGCTTTTTCAAAAGGAAGGGAAAGATAAGGCGAAAAATCATTTACTAAATGAAAAGTGATGTAAGCCTTCCATTTTTCTATAGAAACTGCTTTTAGCATTTTGCTTACATTCACTAAAAACTGGGGTTGCCCCACCACTACTTCCGAAACACCTTTTAAACCAGCCGATTCTATAAATATATTCCAGTTTATATTTGGGGCTAGTTGATTTAATTCTTTTATTGTTTGTAGGTTATATGTTTTTTCAGGATCTCTAAGAGCCACTCTATCCATAGATTGTTGGGCTAATTGTATTTCTATTTCCTGAACAAACTTTGCACTTTTTTCTGCCTCGGTATCTGGTTTTCCAATAAGTAAAAACAGTTGTTTTATATGGCTTTTGTATTCTGTTAATATGGTATTTCCTCTTTCGTCTTGTGGAAAATAAAATTCACGATCGGGCAAACCAAGGCCTCCCTGATAAATAGTTGTTATATATTTTTCGCTGTTTTTTTCGTCTTGCCCCACATAATAACCAAATAAAAAACCAGAACCCAGTTTACGCATTTCAGCCAATATCAAAAGTATTTCATCGGTGGTAGAAAGAGCTTCTATTTTTCTTATGTAATTTTCGAGAGGGCTTATTCCGAGTTCGTTTACAAAGTTTGAGTCTATGGCCGATTTGTACATATCGCCTACCAGTTGTTCATCGCTTCCTTTTTTTTGCTGTTTGGCCGAGGTTTCTTCTAATATTAATTTTAGTTTAGTAAGGTTTTCGTTGTTTAAGATACTAAAAGAACCCCACTTGGATTCGCTAGCCGGTACGGGGTTTTGTTTAAGCCAACCACCTACCGCATATTGGTAAAAATTAGTACAAGGCGATACGCTAGTGTCTAAATTACTGAGCGAAAATCCATAATCAGGATCTTTCACAAGTTCTGTTTTTGTTGTTTTTGTTTGGCATGAAAATAAAAGGAATAAAGCCAAGCATAGAAAAAAAGAGGGTTGTTTTTTCATAAATATTATTTTGTACGTTTTCTATTAGAATGTTTTTCAAAAAATAGAATGCAGCACTAAAGTTAAATAAAAAAAACAACTGAATCTTTTTTTACAAATTCATAGGAACCTCTATAAGCAATAGACTAGACTTTGAAGTGGAACAAATGGTAAACTCAGAAAAATCGGTAATCCCTATGGCGTCTCTGGTTTGCAATGTGTTGGATTGAATTTCAATTTCTCCGTTTATTACAAAAACAAACGCTCCGTTTCCGGCCTTTTTTTGAGTGTATGTTATGCTTTGATTTTCTTCTAAATCGCATAAATAAAACCATGCCTCTTGGTAAATAAAAATTCCGTCTCCATCATTTTGGGTGTATGGTTTAATAATTTCCTGCCATTTATTTTTTCTATTTTCGGGTAAAAATATTTTTTGTTCGTAGCGTGGAGTTACGTTTTTTTTGTTTGGAAAAACCCAAATTTGAAACAATTTTGTGATCGATGCAGAGGGATTTATTTCCGAATGAAGAATTCCGCTACCGGCACTCATTACCTGCACTTCGTTGGGGTGCATAATTATTTCGTTTCCCATACTGTCTTTGTGCTTTAGTGCACCTTCCTGTACGAGTGTAATAATTTCCATATTATCGTGCGGATGTTCAGAAAAGCCCTGATGTGGGGCTATTTCATCATCGTTTAAAACACGTAACATGCCAAAACGTATTTTTTCGGCATTATACCAAGAGCCGAAACTAAATGAATGGGCTGCTTTTAACCAACCATGGTTTACAAACCCTCTTTGACTTGCTTTATGTAAAATCGTTTGCATAGTTATCCTCTTAATTTATCGAGTAAATCGCTCAGCAATAAGGCCTCTTTTTCTGAAACATGGTGGTTTATTGGCAGCGTATTATTGTCTAAACTTTTGTTCATTTCTTCCAATTTCGATAACCCTTTTTCAGTAAGGGTTATATCGATTTTTCTTCTGTTTTCGTTGCAGGTTTTTCTGTTTACCAAACCTTGCTTTACTAATTTATCGAGCAGGCGGGTAAGGTCATGACCCTTATCGAGCATCACTTCTTTTATTTCTCCGGGCGATACCGGATTGGGGTGTTTCCCTTTTAGTATTCTCAGAACATTAAAATGTTGAGGAAGGAGATCAAACGTTTTAAATGTTTTTTCGTGTATATCGCGAAGCCAGTTGCCTGTATAGACCAAGTTTACTAAAGCCTTTTGTATATTGTTTTTAAATGTATTTTGTTTTATGGCTTCTTCTATCTTCATTTTTCATTTTTTTACAAAGCTAAACAAAAACAACATTTGTTGCAACAAATATATAAATAAAAAAACTCACAAAATATTTTGTGAGCTTTTTTACAAAACGATAAAGGCGTTAATTTGTTTCTTTTTTGCCTCCTAAAAGAAGGAAATCATTAACCACTACTTCGGTTATGTAGCGTTTATTCCCTGCTTTATCTTCGTAACTGCGGTTTACTAATTTTCCTTCAATGGCTACCTCAGTGCCCTTTTTTAGCAGTTTTTCTACACGCTCGGCTACTTTTCCCCAGGCAACTAACTGGTGCCATTGCGTATCGGTTATTTTATCGCCACTCGCATTATAATACGATTCGTTAGTGGCCAGCGAAAATTTAGCTAACTTTTGCCCTTTTTGCAAATCCATCATTTCAGGATTAATACCTAAGTTTCCGATTAATTGCACTTTGTTTCTCATACTTTTCATAATACATACATTTTATAGTTAAACATTAAATTGATTTCTGTTTTTGGTTTAAGAACGATGAGGCAAAAATGGGGACAGCAAAAATGTTTACTCGGTTTTTGGTCATTTACATACGTTTGTATATATTTACAACCATTTGCTACCGTTTGTAAACGAATAAACAGATTATGAAAAAACAATGTTCCGAATGCGGAGAAGCCATAGTGGGCCGAGCCGATAAGCGATTTTGTTCCGATGCATGCCGCAATGCTTTCAACAATAAACTAAACAGCGATAGCACAAGTTATATGAGGAATGTAAACAACATTCTTCGTAAAAACAAGCGTATTTTAGAGACCCGGTTGAAGGGCGAAAAAAACAAAGTACTTAGAGATACGCTCTTAAAAGACGGTTTTGACTTTAATTATTTTACCACTATTTATACTACACAAAAAGGCAGTTCTTACTATTATTGCTACGAAATGGGCTACCTGCCTATAGAAAACAACTATATTTTAATCGTTAAAAAAGAATTTTAAAAACGATAGTCTTATATAATTGTTTTCTTTGCCAAAATATTTTTAAGGAAAAAAAATGAACGCATTGAATGATACTTTTTTAAAAGCCTGTCGCAAAGAGCCGGTTTCGCATACTCCCGTTTGGTTTATGCGTCAGGCGGGGCGTTATCAAAAAGAATATATGGCTATTAAAGACAAATATTCTATGATTGAAATTTGCCATCATCCAGAATTGATAACACAAGTTACACTGCTTCCTATAAAGCAATTTAACTTAGATGCAGCCATTGTTTTTTCCGATATTCTTATTCCGCTCGGGCCAATGGGTATTGATTTTTGGTACAAAGGAGGGGTAGGACCCGTAATTAACAATCCGATTCGTAATAAAACAGACGTTGAAAAGTTAAAACCGATTAGTGCTTCAGAACACTTGCATTTTACAGGGAAAGCCCTGCAAATACTAAAAAAAGAATTGAATGTGCCCTGCATTGGTTTTGCAGGAGCCCCTTTTACCTTAGCCAGCTACATGATTGAAGGGGGGGCATCTAAAAGCTACATTGAACTAAAAAAAATGATGTATAATCACACTGAGGCTTGGAATAAACTATTGAATTTTTTAGCCGAAAGCATGGCCGAATATCTTATTTTTCAGGCAGAATGTGGTGCGGCTGCCGTTCAAATTTTTGATAGCTGGGTTGGCGTTTTAAGCGAAGACGATTATCTAGACTATGTGCATCCACACATGTTGAATATGATTAAAAAGATTAAAGCAAAAAGTTCGGTTCCTATTATTCTTTTTGGCACCAATACTTCTCATCTGTTGCATCATTTTAAAGCCACCGGTGCCGATGTGGTGGGTATAGACTGGAAAACCAATCTTGCCAATGCTTGGAAAGGATTAAATTACGAAGTAGCTGTTCAGGGAAACCTAGACCCCACCTTGCTTTTTGCCGATTGGAAAACGATTGAAAAACATGCCTCAAAACTTTTAAAAAGCGTTGAAAACAAAAAGGGATATATTTTTAATTTGGGGCATGGCATTTTACCCGGAACTCCTACTGAAAATGTAGCTAAACTTGCCGATTTTGTAAGAACCTACCCCTATGTATAAATACGTACTTTACCATAAATAATATAGATTTACCTATAATTTTTTGTACATAAAAAAATAAATACCTATACTTGCCACTAAATTTTAAGTAAAACCCAAAAACCTAAATTATGAAAAAAGTAAGAAACGTATTAATGTTAGTTGCTGCAGGTGCTTTAATGGCATCTTGTTCGTACACAAGACCAAGCATGGTTACACAAAATTCAATCGGATCTAAAGTAGGTAAATCTTCAGGTACTTGCTACTTCCACATCCTTTGTTTTGGTGTTGATTTTGGTTTACAATCAGCTGCAAAAAATGGCGGTATCAACAAAATTGCTACTGTTGATTACACTAACAAAAACGTATTAGGAATTATTATTACTCACGAAACTACTGTTACAGGAGAATAATTTTTCTTGCATTTTTTAAAAAAAGCAGCTGTAAATGCTGCTTTTTTTATTTTTTCTAAATTCATAAACTATGAAATCTATTTTAGGGTATTTATTTCTAATTGCAGTTTTATTTGCGTGTAAATCAAAAAAGGAAGTGCCGTTTGGTATGTACAGTATTTATAAACTTGACCCCGGTGAGGAAAATTTTTACCCGGTACCCAAAGAAAAGGTTGAGGAATACAAAGAATGTTGTAAGCTCGATGCCGACATTTATCTGAATCGCACCATTGCCAATAAAAGCAAAAATTACAGAGTGTTTATTGGGGCCAGTTCCGAAATACATTCTTCGGAATTTAATGCCTATCAAATAAACGATTCGTCCTTTGTTTGGTTAGCTGATAAAACTTTTACCGCCAAAACAAAATGCCAGGCTTTTTTTCTTAAAAAGAATAATTTTTATTTAAGTCGTGTGGTATTTGACGAGCCTAAAAGCGGATTGATTTTAATGTACGATTACGTAAGCACAGATTCTACCAACACAAAAGCCTACTACAATAATTTAGAAAGCTTTTTTTCAAAAAAAGTACATTGAATATGATGAAATGGAATATCTCCTTTTTTGCAACAACTGTTTTTTTACTTTTAATTAGTTCTTGCCGCGTGGCCCCTGCCGGAGCCGGAGGAGGTACAGGAAAAGGAAATGTTTCATCAAAAGGACCTAAAGGGCCCGCTACATTTGTAAAAGTTTTTTTAAAAGGAGATACCACTATTTACTTTGCCGGCCCCTTTGTATACAAACTAAAAAAGGGAAAAGGAAAAATATTGATGGATCATACGTATTACTCCGTTAAATCGGCCCCATCATCGGTGGTGTGTAATTATACACTCATAACAAATCAAGAAAAATTTAAACCCGAAAGCTTAAAGTTACTTTTGGCAAAAAACAACTTTGAGATAAAAGAATTTGAGAAATTTTTTGCCGAAGCGGTAAACTCGCATAAGTTTCGTTACCGCTACTCGTTTACTACCACCGATGTTGTTTTTAACGAATGGATGAATACCTATAAGCCCGAACTGATTCTAAACACAGAGATGCGTTTTTTACCTGCAAATAGCTTTAAAAAATACTCCCGAAGTGTTCGTTTTAGAGTGTTGTTCGATAAATTTAACGAGTAAATACCACTTATCCGTTTTTTTAAACGCCCATAC
Source organism: Flavobacteriales bacterium (assembly GCA_013359255.1). Classification (GTDB taxonomy): domain Bacteria; phylum Bacteroidota; class Bacteroidia; order Flavobacteriales_E; family Vicingaceae; genus BCD5. The sequence continues at coordinate 98,569 of JABWCF010000002.1, read as the reverse complement.
AAATTCGGCATAGGTGTTGCAGAAAAGTTTGCACCTTTGTAAAAATTTTATTTATGAAAAATCTATTTTTTGCTTTTGCCTGTTTATTTAGCATCGCTTTGTTTGCTCAAGAAAAACCGGCCTATAAAATTTTTGATAAAAACGGCATAGAGGTTTCTTACCAAACCATGCTGGAAAATACTGCTAAAGCTGATGTTCTGTTTATTGGCGAATTACACAACAACCCCATTTCGCACTGGATGGAATATGAAATAACCAAAGACCTTTTTGAAAAGTACAACGAGAAAATGGTGTTGGGAGCAGAAATGTACGAAGCCGATAATCAGGAATTGCTAAACGAATATTTAAAAGACCAAATAACCTACAAAACATTTAAAGAACAAGCCCGCTTGTGGCCTAATAATGAAACCGATTATCAGCCTTTACTCGATTTTGCTAAAAAATACAAACTCCCTTTTGTGGCCGCCAACGTACCCCGCAGATATGCCAACATTGTATATAAAAGCGGACTGGAGGCCTTAAACGATGTAAGCAAAGATGCTAAAAAATGGATAGCTCCCCTTCCCATTAAATATGACCCGGAATTGGCTTGTTACAAAGACATGTTAGCCATGATGGGCGGACATGGCGGAGATAATATTCCAAAATCGCAAGCCCTCAAAGATGCTACCATGGCTCATTTTATTTTAGAAAACATGGTTAAAGAAGGTATTTTCATTCATTATAACGGGGCATACCATTCCAACAACTACCAGGGCATTGTTTGGTACATAAAAGACAAAAAACCCAAACTGAATGTTGCCACCGTTACCACTGTTGAGCAAGATAATGTAAGCAAATTAAATGATGAACATAAAGGACAGGCAGACTATATTATTTGTGTTCCGGCCAGTATGACCAAAACGTATTAAAAACTATTTCCCTTTTCTGATACTGAATAAATTTCCGATAACACTGGCACTCCCATTGTTAGAAAACACGCCTGCACTTGTATTTCGTATATCTTCTACCGAAAAAAAAGATTGGGGATTAAATTCCCGTATTTGTTTTATTACTGCGTTTACATCTTTTCGTTTAACCACCGTAAAAACCATTTTTACAGGGCCCATTGCTCCTTGTGCAGGAACCACGGTTACTCCATGCCCATGCCTTTTAAGTTCCTCTATTAATTCTTCGCTTTGCTGATTGGTAATAATTCTTACCATCTGATACCCTAGTGCTATTTTTTCTTCTATTACCATTCCCAAATACGTTCCGGTAGAAAAGCCGGCCGCCCAAGCTATATAACACACCACATTGGTAAGGTTTTGCATTACTTGTGTGATAGCAAGCAACCAAATAAGCACTTCGAAAAAACCCAAAAAAGGTACAATATGCTTCATGCCCTTTCCTACCAATATGTGGCGCATGGTAGCCAGCGAAACATCTATTAATCGGGCAAAAAAAATGAGCAAGGGTATTACCACCCAACTCCAATAATCAAATGCTGCATTCAATAACATAATGCAAGATTAATAAAAAGCCAATATCTGTAAAGTTGAAAATTGGAGTTTCATTAAGTAAAATTTTCTTTTTTTTAAAGATGCTTAACTTAGCTGCCTAAAAAACCCAAACATGTCAACCGCTACCACACAAGAAAACACAGTAAAAGAAATATTACAAACACTAGGCATTAAACCCGAAAACAAGGGGGCTGCAGCCGGCAAACACTGGTTTGCCACCCGCGGAGAAAAAATTGAATCTTTCTCGCCTGTTGATGGAAAACAAATCGCCTCGGTTACTTCGGCTACCGAAATGGAATACGAAGCATGCATTAAAAAAGCCGAAGAAGCCTTTATACAGTGGCGTACCGTACCTGCCCCCAAAAGAGGAGAAGTAATACGCCAAATGGGCGAAGCTTTTAGAAAATACAAAGAGCCGCTTGGTAAACTCGTATCATACGAAATGGGAAAATCTTTACAGGAAGGCTTAGGCGAAGTACAGGAAATGATTGACATCTGCGATTTTGCAGTAGGTTTGTCGAGGCAACTCTATGGCCTTACCATGCACAGCGAACGACCCAAGCACCGCATGTACGAACAATGGCATCCGCTGGGAATTGTAGGCATTATTTCGGCCTTTAATTTTCCGGTGGCCGTTTGGAGCTGGAATACCGCATTGGCATGGGTTTGCGGTGATGTTTGTATTTGGAAACCATCAGAAAAAACCCCGCTTTGTGCCATTGCCTGCCAACACATCATCAACGAAGTTTTTGAAAAAAACAATGTGCCTGATGGTGTTTCTTGTTTGGTAATTGGAAACTATAAAATGGGCGAGTTACTTTCTAAAGATGAACGTGTGCCCCTTGTTTCGGCCACCGGTTCTACCCGTATGGGCAAAAAAGTAGGTGCTGCTGTGGGCGAACGCTTGGGCCGAAGTTTACTTGAACTGGGAGGAAACAATGCCATTATTGTTTCTCAACATGCCGATTTAAATATGTGTATTCCTGCCATGGTGTTTGGAGCAGTAGGTACTGCAGGGCAACGGTGCACTTCTACCAGAAGATTAATAATTCATGAAAGTATTTTTGAAGACGTAAAACAGCGTTTGATAAAAGCCTACTCTCAACTTAAAATAGGCAATCCGTTAGACAGCAGCAACCATGTTGGTCCCCTTATAGATACTAATGCGGTAGAACTTTATCTTAATGCCCTTGAAAACGTAAAAAAAGAAGGAGGTAAAATACTGGTTGAAGGAGGTATCTTAGACTTTGAAAGTAAGTGTTATGTAAAACCCGCTATTGTGGAGGTAGAAAACCACTACCATACCGTGCAGGAAGAAACCTTTGCTCCTATACTGTACGTTATGAAATACCAAAATTTAGAAGAGGCCATTGCTATACAAAATGGAGTAAAACAAGGTCTTTCTTCTGCTATTATGACATTAAACATGCGTGAAGCCGAAAAATTTCTTAGCTGCGAAGGCTCGGATTGCGGCATTGCCAATGTAAACATAGGTACCAGTGGAGCAGAAATAGGAGGAGCTTTTGGTGGTGAAAAAGAAACAGGGGGAGGCAGAGAATCGGGCTCCGATGCATGGAAAATTTACATGAGAAGGCAAACGAATACACTTAATTACGGAAACGATTTGCCCCTCGCTCAAGGTATTAAGTTCGATTTGGCTTAAGATAAATTCTTTTATGGCGGGTATAAACAAGTTAGCGGTCAGCTTAAAAGACGACACGAATGAACATTAACAATTACAAAATATTAATCTCAAACTTGCCTGTAAGACAACAATGTTTTACGACTAAACGAACGACTTGGACAAAAGCAGAAAATGAAATTCAGTGGCTAAAAAATCTCAATGACAAGTTGTTTGGCGACAACAAAACATTGACTATTAGCCGTCAAGACATTTTTGAAACAAACGAGCCAAGAAAAGCAATTATCAAGACAATTTATTGGGGCTACACAGCAGGAATGCGTGGAAATCATTTTATAAATATTCTCAAACACATTGACACGATTGAAAACGTATTGCGGTCTTTAAGAGAAAAACCAAATCCAGCAACCAAAGACTTTAACGAACTGACATTAACTTTTAGGAACGTTGCTGGACTTGGGCTATCAACTTACAGCAAACTACTTTATTTTTTTAAAATATCATTTAACGACAATCCTTGCTTAATACTTGACCAGCGACTTATTGATGTTTTTGCAAGCAAGACATATTCAAATTTTCAACTGTTAGACAAAATCCGATATGACAATGCTGAGAAAAAGTATCTTGACTTTTTGCAGCTTACAAGACAGCTTGCCGATGACCTTGACACACAAGGAGAAAACATTGAACTATTTCTTTTTACTTTCGGCAATAACTTAAAAACAACAAAAATGACTGAAACGAAAATTTCAAATATGTGGAACGGATACTGCCCTGAAAGTTTATTGAAAGGCAAGACTGTTCGTATGCGACTTAACCAAAACGACTTTTTTGAAAGTGAAGAAACCGGACTTCAAATTTGTATCATTCCAGGAGTTCAAGCGGTCATTTTGAATTTTAGGGGAAAAGGAAGATTTAGAACAACAGAAAATTACGGAGACGAAGTAGAAAACGGTGAGATTTTAAGTCCACAAAATTCTGACAAACCACCATTCAACAACCCAACAACTGCTTTTGGAGAAAGTCAAGAAATTGAAAATTACATTGCGACAATTCAGTAGTGACAATGAATATTCAGCTAAGCACAGACGACAGAAAAGAAAGCCGAACCGCTAACATCGGTTTGCCGCAATGGGGGCTGACGTGCTTCTATGACACTTTTGTGGTTAATCAAAGTGCAGTGCTTCGATTGAACTTTTGTGCTAAAAATCCCCCACTGCGGCAAGCCGAAAAACGTTACCCAACATAATAAAAAAAATGAACTAATACGAATAACAAAAACAAAAAAATGCTGATTTACATAAAGCAGAAGCTATAAATCCTATTTTAAAACAATAACCGATAGTTATTATTAATTAAATTTGTGCGGTTAGAAAATGATAACCATAGAAAATTATTTAGACAGCCACTATATACACCGAAGCAATTGGTTGAGGGCTGCCGTTTTGGGAGCTAATGACGGGATTATCTCCGTATCAAGCCTTGCCATTGGAGTTGCAACAGCCAGCACAACCAAAGATCCTATTCTTTTAGCAACCATAGCAGGCCTTGTAGCAGGTGCTCTATCTATGGCAGCAGGAGAATATGTTTCGGTAAGTTCCCAAACCGATATTGAAAAAGCCGATATTGAAAGAGAAAAACAAGAACTTAAAGAAATGCCCGAAGCAGAAATGAAAATTCTTGCTGAGATTTACGTTAAAAGAGGACTAAAAAAGGAAACCGCTTTGCAAGTGGCAAAAGAATTAACCGAAGCAGATGCTTTAGGTACACATATTCGTGATGAATTGGGTATTAACGAAATAAGTCAGGCAAACCCCATACAAGCAGCTTTTGCTTCGGGTGCAGCATTTACAGCAGGCGGTCTTTTACCGCTCTTAGTAACTCTCTTTGCTCCGGTTCCAACTATGGAATATTTCCTTTACGGATTTACCCTATTATCGCTCATTATTCTTGGAGCAGTTTCTGCAAAAACAGGTGGCTCAAGCATAAGCAAATCCATTATAAGAATTGTAATTTGGGGAACCATTGCAATGGGCTTATCCGCCTTGGTAGGATATATTTTTGGTGTTAATGTATAATCTTAATTTTGTAAATATGAACGCAGCACATTTTCATTTAGTGGTAAATCATTTACCAATCATTTTCCCAATGGCGGGAGCAATCGTTATGATTACGGGTTTAATTTTTAAATCCGATGCCGTTAAGCGAACGGCTTTCTTCCTTTTTATTATAGGCTCTTTGAGCTCTATTGCCGCAATGACAAGCGGTGAAGGTGCCGAAGAGGTGGTTGAAAACATTAGTGGAGTAACAGAAAACTACATTGAAAGCCACGAAGAATCAGCAGAACTTTTTTCAATTCTAACCTATCTTTTAGGCGGACTTTCTTTGTTTGGACTTTGGGCAAGCATTAAACAAAAAAACTTTTCAACGTTTGTAAATATGGGTATTTTGATTTTTGTATTTGTAGTAATTTATTTTGGCAAGGAAACCGGAACAACGGGAGGAGAAATAAGACATACAGAAATAAGAGCAAACCAAAATGAAGTTTCTGAACCAATGAATCAAAACCAATCAGAGGAAGATGACGATTAGAAAAACGGCTTACCGCCTTTTTTCCTCAAATATTCCAGCCCTCTTCTATCCCTGCTTTTAAATAAATTGAGTAAGAATATTACTGTAAGCATGAAAAATGGGATAACCGGTAAAAAAGCGGCCGAACAGTTAAAGCTGCATGGGTATAACGAATTACCCTCTGCAAAACCAAAAAATGTTTGGCAAATTGTAAAAGAGGTTGTAAAAGAACCCATGTTTATTCTGCTTCTATGCTGTGGTTCTGTCTACTTTCTATTGGGCAACTATTCCGAAGGCATCATTCTATTATGTTGGGTATTCGTAATCATTTTAATTACCTTTTATCAATATCGTAAAACAGAAAAATCATTAGAAGCCTTGAGACAACTTGCCTCTCCAAGGGCTTTAGTAATTCGAGATGGTGTAGAAACAAGAATTTCGGGAAGAGAGGTAGTGCCCGATGATATCATTATTTTACATGAAGGCGACCGTGTGCCGGCAGATGCACTGGTTCTGGAAAGCAACAACCTAACGATTGATGAATCTTTGCTGACAGGAGAATCGATTCCGGTAATTAAAAACGAAGATTCCCAAAATCGTATATTCAGTGGCACATTAGTGGTACAGGGAAAGGGAATTGCAAAAGTTATCAGCACAGGAACCAAAACCCAATTTGGCAAAATTGGAACTTCGTTGCAGGGTATAGAACAAGAAAGTACACGCCTGCAGCGTGAAATGAAAAAACTTATTCGCAACTTATTTATAGGGGGTGCCATCGTTAGCTCAGGAGTAATTGCTGCGTTTTACTTTACGCGGGGCAATATATTAAATGCCCTTATCAACGGACTGGCTGCTGCCATGGCATTACTGCCCGAAGAATTTCCCGTAGTACTTACCATATTTTTGGCTTTAGGGGCTTGGCGTTTGTCAAAAAACAATGTATTAACACGCAAGCCTTCTGCCATTGAAACACTTGGTTCTGCAACAGTTTTGTGTAGTGATAAAACAGGAACGATTACCCAAAACAAAATGGAGATATCGGCTTTGTTTCCGAATGATAAAATATATTACAAAACCGATTTTACATCTAGTGAGGAAAAAATAAAGGGGTTGTTGACAGTGTTAAATTATGCCTCTCAAAATAATTCCATTGACCCGATGGAAAAGGCCATTAGTGTTGAATATGAAAAAATAAAAGAATCAAAAAATCAACTAAAACTGATAAAAGAATATCCATTGAGTAAAGAATTACTCGCAATGACCAGAGTTTTAAAATCAGAAGTTGATGAATTGGCGGAAGCATACTGCAAAGGGGCACCCGAAGCCATTTATCAGTTATGCAGATTGTCGGAAGCTGAAATTGCCGGCTATACCAACATTGTTCAAGCTCTGGCTGTAAAAGGCTACAGAGTACTGGCTGCAGCAAAAAGTAGCTCTGCAATGGTTAATCTTCCTGAAAAACAAAATGATTTCATATTCTCCTTTACCGGACTCGTTGCTTTTGAAGACCCTATAAGAGCTGAAGTGCCTCAAGCTATAAAAGATTGTTATGAGGCAGGAGTTAACGTGATTATGATTACCGGTGATTATCCCGCAACGGCTCAAAGTATTGCTAATCAAATTGGGTTAAAGCATAACGAAAATGTACTAACAGGGTTAGAATTGAAAAGCCTGAGTGAAGATAAATTAAAAGAAAGGATAAAACACACTACTATTTTTGCAAGAATAGTACCTGAACAAAAACTACAAATTATTAAGGCACTAAAAGCAAATGGCGAAATTGTTGCCATGACGGGAGATGGCGTAAATGATGCACCGGCATTAAAAGCTGCCGATATTGGTGTAGCAATGGGATTAAAAGGAACAGACGTTGCTCGAGAAGCCTCTTCACTTGTTTTGCTAGATGACAATTTTGCTTCCATTGTTCACGCCATACGTTCCGGAAGAAGAGTATTTGATAATCTACAAAAAGCAATGTCTTACATCATTGCTATTCACATTCCAATTATTGGACTGGTTTTGCTACCTGCATTTTTTTCGTGGTTGCCCATTCTCTTAATGCCACTGCACATTGTTTTTTTAGAATTGATTATTGACCCGGTTTGTGCCATTGCTTTTGAATCGGAACAAGAGGAAAAGAAAATCATGAAACGTCCGCCTCGAAATCCTAACGATTCTTTTTTCGGATGGAGCAAAATAACATTCAGTTTATTTAAAGGACTATTATTATTTGGAATGGTTACAGCTATTTATTTTATTTCAATTAATGAGGGTCATTCTGACGGAGAAATAAGAGCCATTACATTTTCGGCTTTGATTATTGGAAACGTATTCCTTATTCTATCTTCTTTATCTGAAACACGTAACTTTCTTTCGGTAATCCTTGAAAAAAATATGGCTGTGATTATTATTTCACTTGTAGCATTTGTAATACTGATACTGACCATTGCTATTCCTTTTTTGCAAACCATTTTCGCTTTTGAGTTTCCGGGTTTCAAGCATTTTGCTTCCTCATTAATCGGAGCTCTGACTATGCTCTTTATCCTTGAGTTTATAAAGCGTTTTAAACAATCGTATTAGCAAAATGCAACATAAAAAATATAAACTAATTTATATCAACCATTGGCATCGGTTTTTCCTTTATATAGAGTAACGCAATTAAGTTGAAATTTTTGTGTTTGCTCAATGTACGGTTCTTCGTATCGAGCATGGTGCTAAAATACCTGCCCCAATGCAAAGCTGCCAAACCGTTCGCTTTACATAATAAAACCAAGCACTTTTAAGAGTTTATTTAGTTTTGCTAACTCGAAAACCAAAAAGCATGAATTTTTGCCTACTTTCAGAATAAATAAGGAAATTTGGTAAAAAATAAACGACTAAACGATAGTTAATGCCCTCTTTTTTTGAACACCTGATGCACGAATTTGAATTGCCGTTGGGAAACCCTGTGCTGATATTTTCACTGATTTTATTTATCATTCTGTTATCTCCCATACTGCTGAAAAGATTAAATATACCCGGAATCATCGGATTAATCATAGCGGGTGTGGTTATTGGTCCGCATGGATTTAATATGCTTGAAAAAAATTCTGCTATTGAACTCTTTTCAACTATCGGGCTTCTTTACATCATGTTCATTGCCGGGTTAGAACTTGATATGAACGAATTCAAAACGAATCAAAATAAAAGTCTTTTGTTTGGATTTTTTACGTTTATTATTCCAATAGGAGTGGGTTTTCCGGTTTGCTATTATATACTCGGATACGATTTTAATGCCAGTTTTCTAACCGCCAGCATGTTTGCAACTCATACATTAGTAGCCTATCCTATTGTAAGCAAATTAGGCGTTTCAAAAAATCAGGCTGTTGCCGTTACCGTAGGAGGAACCATATTAACCGATACAGCTGTACTTATTATTTTAGCCGTAGTTATAGGAAAAAGTCAGGGAAGTTTAAACTCAGAGTTTTGGATTAGACTGGGGGTTTCATTAATCATTTTCTCGGCCATCATGTTTCTTCTCATTCCAAGAATCGCAAAATGGTTTTTTCGCAAATTGGAAAGTGAAAAACATTCACACTACATTTTTGTCTTGTCGATCGTTTTTTTAGCGGCCTTTTTAGCAGAAGTAGCAGGCGTTGAGCCTATCATTGGAGCTTTCGTTGCAGGTTTGGCTTTAAACAAACTTATTCCACATTCTTCTGCATTGATGAACCGCATAGAATTTATTGGAAATTCCCTATTTATTCCGTTTTTTCTTATTAGCGTAGGAATGTTAGTAGATGTACGTGTAATTTTAAGTGGTCCTACCGCTCTTATAGTAGCGGGAACACTAACGGTGGTGGCTATTTTTGGAAAATGGCTTGCCGCTTTGTTCACTCAGCTCATATTTAAGTATTCTAAAGCACAACGGCAACTTATTTTTGGACTTAGCACCTCTCACGCTGCCGCAACATTGGCAATAATTTTAGTGGGTTATAAAGCCGATATATTAGATGAAAACATCCTCAACGGCACTATTATACTTATTCTAATTACCTGCATAGTGGCCTCGTTTGCCACAGAAAAAGCAGCTAAAAAAATTGTAATTGAATCGGAAGATGAAACAGAAGTACTTATAAAATCTGATAGAATTCTTAGTGAGCATATTCTTTTACCCATTGCAAATGTTTCTAGTATAGAAAAACTCCTTGAGTTTGCTATTTTTATAAAAGAAAAAAAATCGGCAAACCCGGTCTCCATCCTTTCGGTAGTATCTAATAACAAAGAAGCCGAATTGAATATTCTAAAAGCCCGAAACAAACTTGAAGAGTTCGTAAAACAAGCCTCTGCCTCCGAAACTAAAGTAAATATTATTACCACTATCGACCATAACCCGGCTAGCGGTATAGCCAGAATTTCTAGAGAAATAATAGCAAACATTATTGTTTTGGGATGGCCTCAACGCTCAGGTTTATTAGATAAATTAATTGGCGAAAAAATGGACAGTATTTTAACCCATACAGAAAAAACCACTTTCATTTGCCACCTAGAAAAGCCTTTAGTTCTTCACAAAAGAATTGTTATTGCCGCCCCACCTTTAACCGAACACGAATACGGTTTTGAACTTTGGCTCAGCAAAATAGCAAAACTAGCTCAAGAATTAAGTATTCCCATTTTACTTTATTCTAACGAAGCAACCGAAAAAGCTGTTCAAAAATTTTTTAAAAAAGCAAAGATTACGGCATCATTTAAAGCAAACCCTTTTAACGATTGGGAAGATTTTCTCGTGCTTTCTAGATATATTCAAGCAGAAGATTTGTTTATTTTGGTATCTGCCCGAAAAGGAGCTGCTTCCTACATGGGAACATTGGAAAACCTTCCGGCTAAACTCGAAAAACACTTTACAAAAAATAGCCGATTTGTAATCTACCCTCAACCTTATTCCGACAGCATAAGCAACGAAAAATATAGCGATTTTTCTGCAGAACCTTTAAATAGAGGAATTGATGCCGTTCAGAAGATAGGGAAAGGCATTGGTTCTATTTTTAAGAAAAAAGATAGTGAAGAATCTATTTAAAAAATATCTCTACTGTAAATATACTACTAAAATCCTTGGCCATCCTCACTACCTTTCTGTAAACCCTTTCCTTTTGCCACATTTACAGTAAAAAGGGATTTAAAAAAGCTCTCTACAAAATACCATTTTAAGTATCTATACGTACTTAACTTGTGTACTTAAAAAGTATCTTTGTATTGTAACCCTTAAAAACGTTAACATGAAAAAACTTTACACTTTTTTTGCATCATCAATATTGGTTTTGTCGGTAGAGGCACAAACCATAAACAACGCTCCACAGGTGGGCGATTCTTTTTTTGGAAAAATTCATAAAGCTGCCGGTATTTCCGAAGGAAACGCAGGAACAAGCCAAGTATGGAACATCAATGTAATAGACAGTGCCACCTATACCCTGAGCTATGTAGCCCCCTCTTCTACTCCTTATTCAGGAACTTTTACAAGCTCTAATCTGGCCTCAACCGAAAACAACCAAGATTATACTTTTTTTACCACCACCGCCAACGATATGATTATTGATGGTATTGGTTCTACCGCCACCACGTATCAATATGCAAACACCGTTAAATTCTTTGAATACCCTTGTTCTTACGGTACCAGCTTCAACGATAATTTTACAGCTACATATACCTCGGGCGGTAATACCATTTACAGGTCAGGAACTATTACTTTTGATGCCGATGCTAGTGGTGTTCTAAATACCTCTTTTGGTTCTTTTGGTAGTGTATTAAGAATTAAAACGGTTCAAACTATTAATGATTCCATGAACATTATGGGAAATCCGGTGGTAACCAACACCGTTTCTACCACTTATAATTTTATGGACCCTGCATACAAACATCCCTTGTTTCAGGTAATTTATAATGTAGTAACTGTAATGGGTAATACCACTAATGTAAAAATGGTACGTACCCACGACCCCAATAGCAATTCGATTGTTGAACCAACTAAAGAAAATCTTTTTAGCGTGTTTCCTAACCCCGCCAAAAACAATATTACAGTTCAATGCGGAAATTCTACCTCTACTCAAATTACTGTTTCTGATATTACTGGCAAAGTGGTTTTACTACACCAAACCAATGGAAACCAACCCAACTCCATAGACATTAGCCATCTTAACAAAGGAATGTACTTTATTTCTATAGCGAATGGAAAAGAAAATTTTACTAAAAAATTGATGGTAGAATAAAACCCATCTTTTACAATACCTTTTTAAAAGAAAGCGGGAAATCCTCCCGCTTTCTTACTTTTGCAGCAGTATGTTTTCAACCGATGAACTAAAACGATACAGCCGTCATTTGCTTATTCCGCAATTAGGAACCAAAGGACAAGAAAAACTTAAAAAGGCCCGCGTATTGGTAATTGGTGCAGGAGGCTTGGGCTCTCCGGTACTGCTTTACCTTACAGCTGCAGGGGTAGGAAACATTGGTATTGTAGACTACGATACCATAGACGAATCGAACCTGCAGAGACAAGTATTATTTACCTCTAGTGAGGTAGGTAAGCTTAAAACCGAAATCGCAAAAAACAAACTCACTGCCCTAAATCCACACATACAAATTACTACTTACAATACCCGATTTAACAGCAGCAATGCCTTGGAAATAATTAAAAACTACGATATTGTTGCCGATGGAACCGACAATTTTGCCACACGCTACTTAGTAAACGATGCCTGTGTGTTAAGCGAAAAAATAAATGTATTTGCTTCTATTTACCGCTTCGAAGGGCAAGTATCGGTTTTTAATTTGTTAGAGAAAGAAGGTGCTCGCGGACCAAACTATCGTGATATTTTTCCTTCTCCCCCACCCCCGGGGGCAGTTCCGAACTGTGCCGAAGCAGGCGTATTGGGAGTTTTACCTGGTATTATTGGAGCCATGCAAGCCAGTGAAATTATTAAAGTAATTACAGGCATAGGAGAACCTCTTTCCGGCAAAATGTTCATCTTAGATACTCTTTCCATGCAAAACAGGGTAATGAAAATAAATAAAAACCCACAAAATCCTTTAAACGGAGAAAAACCCACCCAAAAAACCTTAATCGATTACGAATTATTTTGCAATACCCCCACCAACGATACCATTAAAGAAATAAGCACACAGGAACTAAAACAGAAACTCGATACCAAACAACCTCTTCAATTGCTCGATGTACGCGAACCAGCAGAAAGAGAAGCAGCACACATCGGTGGTGATTTTATTCCTATGAACACGATACCTCTTAATCTAAACAAAATAAAAAAAGATGTTCCCGTAATTGTATATTGTCGCAGCGGAATACGCAGTGCTAAAGTAATTGAATTTTTGCAGGAACAAGGCTTCACTAACACATACAATTTAAAAGGCGGAATAAGTGCCTGGGCAAAAGAAATTGACAACAAGTTACCCTTTATTTAACTTAACCACATGAAAGCAAAAACCCCAAAAGAATCGCAAACCGTAATGACAGAAATTGTTCTGCCCAACGATACCAATACACTCGGAAATTTAATGGGCGGACGATTGTTGCATTGGATGGATATTGCTGCAGCCATTGCTGCCCATAGGCATTGCCGCAGAATTGTAGTTACCGCCTCGGTAAACAATGTTTCTTTCGGACAACCCATTAAACTGGGCGATGTGGTTACTCTTGAAGCAAAAATTTCCAGAGCGTTTACCTCTTCCATGGAAGTATATATCGATGTTTTTGTAGAAGATTTTCGCTCGGGTAATAGAATTAAATGCAATAGTGCTATTTATACTTTTGTAGCGGTAGACCAAATCGGAAAACCCATTGAAGTTCCGGAATTATTACCCGAAACCAATGAGGAAAAAGAACGCTTCGATGCCGCATTACGCAGAAAACAACTTAGCTTAATATTGGCCGGTAAAATGAAACCCGAAGAGGCTACTGAACTAAAAGCCTTGTTTGGAAAGTAAAATAAATTTGAGATTTTGAAATCTTAAATTTTTAAATGTGTGAAATGAGTTTCTGAGTGTTTCGTTTATAAAAAATAGCTTTCTCTCCCATTATCACATTAAACAATTTGCCATTCTCAAAAATAATTCTTTCCCTTTAGCTGCACCAAACCCTAAAACTATGATGCAAGTACACAAAAAAACTATGATGCAAGTACACAAAAACAACAAGGGTACATTTACCTCCCCCTCAATTATCTAAAAATTAGTTTATTATGCTTTTTTATGAGCATATTTACCCTTTCGGCCATTAGCCAAAACCTGCCCAACACCCTGCCCGATACAGGTTTTGTAGGCGTAGGTACTAACAACCCCACTTGTAATTTTCAAGTAATAGGGCAAATCCAAAAAAATATAAAAGAGGTCATTCCAAACTTGTTTCGGAATCTGTGAGTAAGAGAATTAAACAAGAAAACTGAAATAAAAATATTGAGTAATATGTAAAAAAGAAAACTTCGATTACTTATCAGATTATAATTATTTCTATAGTTGACAATATCTTTACAGAGACACCGCTTCCCCAATAATAAAGATCGATTCCACCCTAAACAACCGCTTAGGCGATAGGTATGCTGATGTACTCAATGCCTTGTTAGAGATGTACGAAACCACAGGCGATAAAGGGTATCTGGTAAAATTTGTAGCATTAACTTACCATATACAAGTAAATTTACGGCAAGATAATGGCGTAATACCTTAATCCTAAATTTAACCGGATATTCCAAGGGAATGTACTTTATTAAAATTGGAATATACAGCCAAAAAATTATGGTAGAGTAAACTTGCCCTTTGTATACTTTGTGATTAAGTAAATAGGCATTGAAAATTTGTTATTAATCGTTAGAAAATAGCCATTAGTTACTACAATGAAATAGTAATTGTCTTTACTCTTTCATTGTTTTTTTAGGAGGAAAATGAAAATTTATTCCTGCCACTATATAGTACTGAAAAAAAGTAAAATGATGTTTGGCTCTGTCTTCTTTTTTACCAGTTGTTAACACATTGGGCAAGGTAATATACCCATATTTTACATCGGAACGAACAAAAAACCTTTCAAACACGGTAATATGCAAACCCGCTTTTAAGCCTACTCCTACACCTGCCAAATGAAATTTATTATTTAATCCTTCGGTAAACAAACGCACATCGGTACGTGGTATAACCGGTCCGGCATTAAGCCCCTCGGATAAGTAAAAACGAAATTTGTTTTTTATTGCAAATAATTGATCAAAGCGGTCTACATCTATAGACAGATAATTTAGGCCATCGGTGTGTTCAAACAATAAAAAATCGGGGGCTATCACTACTTTCTCTTTATTGTAATTTCCTTGGTACTGTTTAGATCGGGTAGAATCAATGGTTCCCGAAACTTCCAATTCCTGATTTTTAATCATTACGTACTTCATGTGGTCTAAACCCAGTGAAATGCTATAGTTTTTATGAAAAAAATACCCTACGCGATAATTATATTGTGGTATCCATATACGTTGCGGACTTACATAATCGTGAAAAGAAAATTTACTTGGACGATCTTTAGCCTCCACATTATAAAGAGTAAAATTATAATCGCTGCCTTTTAAATGAATATCGGAAGTGGAATACCATGCCCTATTGTAGCCCCAGTATGCAAAAAATTTTCCTTTTTCATTTTGATTTTCGCTCTGCGAAAAAAGAATAACAGGAAGTGCAATAAGAAATACCAAAAAACAATTTCTCATATTATTTACTTAAAAACCTATTAACAACAGAAACAATCTCGTCTTCGTTTTGTTGCATCATGCATCTGAAATGTTTCTTAGGGCAAGTATCAAAACCAATTTTAGAACAAGGCCGGCAAGATAAATGATTCACCTCTGCAATAAAAATATTATCGGAAGTTTGAGGCACATAAGGATACATACCAAACTGCGGAACCGTACTGCCCCAAATCGAGATAATTTTTTTATTAAAAGCTGCCGCAATATGCATTAAACCCGTATCATGGGCAACTACCAATTGAGATAGTTTTAAGATAGAGGCCGAGCCGTTTAAATTATATTTGCCACAGGCATTATAAACCGCGTTTCTGCAAGCACTACTTATTTTTTCGGCTTTTGCCCCATCTTCTTTGCCACCCAATAATACAACCGGTAAAGGCATTTTTTGACAAAGAGAAATTATTTTATTGCTTGGCATCGATTTGCTTGCAAACTTTGCCCCTACCGTAAAAGCAATAAAACCATTTTTAAAATTTTCGGGTAAATGCGTAATTGATATTTCTTCGTTTTTAGGTATAAAATAATCTAAACCCTTGTTATCGTTTATTACACCTAGAGGTTTTACAGCTTCAAAATAACGATCCACAATATGAGTGTTGGGCAATAAATTCCATTTAAAGTTTACATAAATCCATTTTTCGATATTTAATTTCTTGAAGGTGTGCGATTTAATTTTTAATGCTGTTTTAACTTGCAGGGTTCTGATGTTTTTATGTAAATCGATAACCACATCGTACCGTTCGTTTTTAAGCTCAGGTAGTATTTCGGAAACCTTTTTATTTATTCCGTATAGTTTAGAAATATGAGGGTTGTTTTTAAGAAAATCGGTAAAACCGTTTTTTGTTAAAAAATGCACTTCAGAACCTTGGGGCAATTGTTTTTTAAGGCATCGAACAACGGGAGTAGTAAGCACAATATCGCCAATAGAACTAAAACGTAAAACCAGTACTTTTATAGGCTTCCTTTCCGTTTGCATTTCACAAAGATAATGTATTCGTCAACTATCAATTCGTTTCTTACTTTTGGCAAAATTTTTTTAATGGTATTGGCCGATACCCACACACATTTATATTCCAAACAATTTACCCACGACCGCACCGAAGCTATAGAACGAGCTATCCACGCAGGAGTAAAACACCTATTTCTTCCCAATATAGATGCGGATTCCATTGATGGAATGCACCAATTATCTAGTTTTTTCCCAAACCATTGTTTCCCCATGATGGGACTACACCCCTGCTCGGTAAAAGAAAATTATTTAGAGGTGCTTGAAAAAATGAAAAATCTTTTAAACACCAACAAATACTACGGTATTGGCGAAACAGGAATCGATTTATATTGGGATAAAACTTTTATAGAACAGCAAAAACAATCCTTTAGAATACAAATACAATGGGCAAAAGAATATCAATTACCCTTGATTATACACTGCCGAAATGCTTTTAACGAAATATTGGAAATAATAGACGAACTAGACGATGAAAACCTGAAAGGAATTTTTCATTGTTTTAACGGAAATGCCGAACAGGCAAAACATATTTTAGGATACCATCATTTTTTGCTGGGCATTGGTGGAGTTCTTACATACAAAAACAGCGGCTTAGATGAGGTAATTAAAACTATTCCACTAGAAAAAATGGTATTAGAAACCGATTCACCCTACCTTGCTCCCGTTCCTCACCGAGGCAAAAGAAATGAGCCTGCATATATTACCGAAATAGCAAAAAAAATGGCCGATATTTTTGATGTTCCCTTCAAAGTAATTGCCGAAAAAACAAGCGATAATGCATTAAATATTTTTGGAATAAAATGAAAAATTCATCAGTACTCATCATCTATACCGGAGGCACTATAGGCATGGTATCAGACCCTTTAAGCGGCATACTAAAACCCTTTAATTTTAAAAATTTATCGAAAGAAATACCCGAATTAAAAAAGTTTAAAATAAAACTTGATAGTTTTTCATTTGCCAAGCCTATTGATTCTTCTAACATGAATCCAAGCATTTGGAGCGATTTGGTAAAAATTGTAGAAAAAAATTACGATAAATACGATGGTTTTGTTATTCTGCACGGCTCAGATACCATGGCATACACCGCATCGGCATTAAGTTTTATGCTCGAAAATTTAAACAAGCCGGTTATTCTAACCGGCTCACAGTTGCCTATTGGAACCATACGTACCGATGGAAAAGAAAACATTATTACAGCCATAGAAATTGCAGCAGCCAAACAAAACGGAAAACCCGTTGTGCCCGAAGTTGCCATTTATTTTGAATATGCCCTTTACCGTGGAAATCGCACCAAAAAAGTAAATGCAGAACATTTTCAGGCTTTTGCCTCGCCAAACTACCCAAAACTTGCCGAAGCAGGCGTACACCTTAAGTTTAATCACGAATATATAAGAAAACCAAATAATAAAAAACTCAATGTTCATTACCAAACCAATTCAAACATTGCGGTACTCAAAATGTTCCCCGGAATAACAGAGAATTATGTAAGAAGTGTTTTAAATGCCCACCATACTAAAGCCATTATTCTAGAAACTTTCGGATCGGGGAATGCCCCTACCGAAAAATGGTTATTAAACCTCTTCAAAAAAGCCATTCATGAGGGAAAGATCATTGTAAATGTTACGCAATGCATAGCAGGAAGTGTTGAACAAGGAAAATACCAAACCAGTACCGAATTAAAAAAACTAGGAATCATTGGAGGAAATGATATTACCTTCGAAGCCGCAATTACGAAACTAATGCATCTGCTTGTATTTCAACTTTCTTATACCCAATTGAAAAAAAAGTTTGTTACCTCTATAAGTGGCGAAATAACAAAATCTTAACACTAGGAAAAGAAAACCCCTTTGTTCGAAAATAAATTTTTGTAATTTGGCAGCCTACATTTAAAGTTTGTTTTGTTCTTTTACATTTTTAAAAGAGAAAATACAGCCCGGAGAGATGTCCGAGTGGCTTAAGGAGCACGCTTGGAAAGCGTGTGTATCTCAAAAGGGTACCGAGGGTTCGAATCCCTCTCTCTCCGCAATAATAAAGCGTAAATAAAAATGTAAACACAAATTCAAATCGTAAAAAAAGTAAACATAAAAACCAAACAAGAAAAATAAATTTAACCAGAACATCTATGAAAAAACTATTTGCAATTCTATCAATGGCCGGATTTATGTGTTTTTCAACCATCAATCAGGTGTATGCACAAGATGAAAAAGCAGCTACCGAAGAAACCGCTGTTGCTGTTGCATCGAACGAAACATTTCATCAGATTATAAAACAAAAATTTATTGAAGGTGGCCCCGAATTTATGGGGATTGTATTAATTTCTCTTATTTTAGGTTTGGCTATATGCATAGAGCGTATCATCTACTTAAATATGGCAACCACTAATACCAATAAACTTCTCAGCAATATCGAATCAGCACTAAGCAGCGGAGGTATTGAAGCCGCTAAAGAAGTTTGCCGCAACACACGTGGACCGGTAGCCAGTATTTTTTACCAAGGCTTAGACAGAAGCCACGAAGGAATAGAAATGGTTGAAAAATCTGTTGTTTCTTATGGTAGCGTTCAAATGGGTTTATTAGAAAAGGGAGTTTCTTGGATTTCTCTTTTTATTGCATTAGCCCCCATGTTAGGATTTATGGGTACGGTAATCGGTATGATTTCAGCTTTTGATGCCATTGAAGCAGCTGGAGATATTTCTCCTTCTCTTGTAGCCGGAGGTATTAAAGTAGCTCTTTTGACCACTGTATTTGGTCTTGTTGTTGCCATGATTTTACAAATATTTTATAACTATATTATTGCTAAAGTTGATGGCATTGTAAACGATATGGAAAATGCCTCCATCTCTTTAGTAGACTTATTGGTTAAACACGAATTGACAAACAAAAAATAAGACCTATGTCTGACAAATTAATGACCATCATACGATTATCCTTACTTGGTATTTCAGCCTTGTTGGGAATATTATTTTACCTGAGTGCGGTAAGCGAAAGTTTACTCATTACATGGTGCTATATTCTACTTTTTATTTCGGCAGCAGCCGCTATCATATTTCCCATAATTATTATGGCACAAAACCCTAAAAATGCAAAAACCGCACTATTGGGAGTTGGCCTTTTAGTAGTTGTTTTTGGTATTTCTTATGCTATGGCCGGAAGCGAAGTACTCCCTGCTTACAAAGACATTGTAACCGAAAGTTCTTCTAAAATGGTAGGTGCCGGGTTAATTGCTTTTTATCTATTGGGCTTAGGAGCTATAGGAGTCGCAGTGTTTTCTGAAATTTCTAAAATGTTTAAATAATGGCACGCAGAGGATTACCGGAAATAAACGCAGGCTCAATGGCAGATATCGCTTTTCTGCTTCTTATTTTCTTTCTTGTAACCACTACTATGGATGTAGATAAAGGCTTATTGCGTAAACTCCCTCCACCCGTTGATGAACCCCAAAACGAAGACATTAAAATTAAACAAAGAAATATCTTAGAAATTCTTATTAACGCAAACGACCAGTTATTGGTTGAAAGTGATTACATACAAGTAACCCAATTACGCGAAAAAGCCAAAGAATTTATTGTAAACCCAAGAGACCGAGAAGATATGCCCGAAAAAGAAGCCAAAGACATTACCGGAGTAGGAAATGTGATGGTTTCTAAACAAGTAGTTTCTTTGCAAAACGACCGTGGTACCTCTTATGGAATGTACATAAAAGTACAAAACGAATTAATTGCTGCTTATAATGAGGTAAGAGACGAAGAATCTAAAAAAAGATTCGGAAAAGTTTTTAAAGATTTAAACGAAGACCAACAAAAAATAATAAAGGAAATTTACCCACAACGTATTTCCGAAGCAGAACCAAAAAATATTGGAACTAAATAATTTTTTGAATAGTTGTAAGTATGTCGAAATTTAAAAAAAATAAATCAGGAGAACAACCGGCTATTTCAACCGCCTCCTTGCCCGATATTGTTTTTATGCTCCTGTTTTTCTTTATGGTTACCACTGTAATGAGAGAGCAAGATTTACTCGTTAAGGTATCTCCACCGGAAGCTACAGAAGCCGAAAAGATTGACCGCAAAGATTTGGTTAGCTACATTTATATAGGCTCTCCCATTGAAAAACTAAAAGCCACTTATGGCTCTGCCCCTCGTATTCAACTAAACGACCAATTTGCCACAAAAGAACAAATTGCAGAATACGTAGAAGTAGAACGACAAAAAATTAATGAAGCCGAAAGGCCTCTTATCACTTTTTCACTCAAAGTAGACAAAGATTGCGAGATGGGTGTGGTAACCGATGTAAAACAAGAATTACGCAAAGCACAAGCTTTAAAAATAAACTACTCTTCGAGAAAAACAGATAAGATAAAATAGTCTGTTTTTAAACAACCCTTAAACTTATATTATGAAAAAAATCTGCTTTTTGTTATCCACATTTGCACTTGCTTTTACCGTAAACTCTGCAAAAGCACAAACCACCACTTTTTCCTATACCGGAAGTGTGCAAACTTATACTGTTCCGCTATGTGCTACATCTATAACCGTAGATGTAAAAGGAGCTAAAGGCGGTAATATGACCTATAACGGTCAAACCAGCAACGGAGGTAAAGGCGGTAGGGTTACTTGTTCTTTTCCTGTAACACCGGGTGATGTATTAAGCATTTATGTGGGCGGACAAGGTGGCTCGCCAAACCAAAACAGCCCAGGCTACAATGGTGGAGGAACAGGGGGAAATAATACATACTGTGCAGGCGGTGGAGGTGCATCAGATATTAGATTAAACGGTACCGCTTTAGTAAACCGAATTATTGTTGCAGCAGGCGGTGCTGGGGCAGGCACAAACTGTTGGGGCAACGGAGACCATGGAGGAGACGGAGGGGGTTTAACAGGTGCTCCGGGTTGCCAATGTGGTTCTTGTGCAGGAGGCACTCCAAACTATCCGGGTGCTGGCGGTACTCAAGTTGCAGGTGGCTTACAAGGAAATGATCAAGGACAAGGTTGCATACAAGCTGGAACTCTAGGACAGGGTGGAAATGGGGCCTGTACTTATGGTGGCGGTGGTGGCGGTGGCTACTATGGTGGTGGTGGTGGTGGCTACGGTGGTGGTGGTGGTGGCAGTAGCTATACAGCTCCGGGTGCCACAAACGTAACACATACGGCAGGCTTTCAAACTGGAAATGGAGAAATTATCGTTACAGTTAATGTTCCGGCTCCTCCTGCTATGCCGGGTGCTATTGCAGGAAAAGATTCAGTTTGTGAGAATGCAACTGAAGTATATTCTATTTCTCCCGTGCCAGGTGCTTTGTCTTATACATGGACAGTTCCTTCAGGTGCAACTATTAATAGTGGACAAGGCACTACAACTATAAATGTAACTTTTAGTAACAATGCAGGAGATATAACCGTAACAGCCGATAGCACTTGCGGATCAAGCCCCGCCCAAGTAAAATCTATTTATGTTGGAGTTACGCCTAGTGTATTGTTTAATTTACCTCAAGATACTATTTGTTTAAACGCACCTGCTTTAACTCTAAGCGGTGGTAATCCGGGCGGTGGAGTGTACTCCGGTAGTGGAGTATCGGGCGGAGCGTTTAATCCTTCGATTGCCGGTGTGGGAACACACGTTATTACTTATACCTATTCAGATGGAGCTTGCTCAAATTCTGCTACGGATTCCATTGTAGTTGATGCTTGTGCAGGAATTTCTAATTCAACCTTATTTAATGAGTTAAGCGTTTTTCCAAATCCAAGTAAAGGCGTTGTTTACGTTAACATACCCCAATCTGATGCCTTAATTTCTTTAGAAGTTGAAGATTTACAAGGAAAGGTGCTTATGAAAGTTGAAAAATTAGAAAACAATAAAGGCCAAGTGGCTGTTTCTTTACAAGAATTACCCAACGGTCTTTACAATTTGCATTTTAGAGCAGGGAATTTCGATAAGATTATTAAAGTTTCATTAATGAAATAGAATAGTAGATTATTCTCAAAAAAGGGCGATGATCATCGCCCTTTTTTATATCCTCTCTTTTTGAAAAGTATTTTTGTACAACACAATCATCAACACGCTTAACAAAGCCACGCTGGCTATTGCCCACCATACCGATTCGCTTTTGCCAATATTATCTAATGTTTGACTTAGGCCATTATCGTTACCATAAAAATTAGCCAACACCACCATAGAGTTATTTACCAAATGAGCTAATATCGGTAATTTTATGGAGCCACTCCAAACCAGCATGTATCCGAAAAGTATTCCGAAAAATGTACGTGGGAAAAACCCATAAAACTGAAAATGTAAAAAACTAAACAATATGGCTGTAGTAATAATTGCAGCATGAGGGTTTTTAAATATCTCCGAAAATAATTTTTGTACTACACCCCTAAACAATAATTCCTCGCCCAAAGCAGGTATTATAGCAATTAATGCAAGATTAAAAAGTAAATCGCCCATGGTGTGGGCTTTTAAAAGCATTTTCGTTAGTTCTGTAGCCTTTTTTTCCGATTCTTTCATCATCTCTTCTAAAGCCGATAAAGATTCCGGAAGTTGTATGGATTCATTCCACTCTATCATCCAATTTAAAAACGGAAGAGAAACCAACATAATCAGAAATACCAAAAAGTAGTTAGATGTTTTATTCTTTTTGCAAAACCCTAAATATTCTGAAGAATTTGAAGAAACCAAAAATGAAAACAACACAGGTGGCACAATAAATAAACCTACCGAGTTTAAAAGTTGCGAAAATTTAAGAGCTGAAATAATGCGGGAGTTGTTTGTTTCAGCAAGTTGTTCCATATCGAACACATCTCCCACCTGAAAAATAAATTTCATGGCCGCTGCGGCCATAATTGCAAAAACCGACAAAGAAAAAATACACAGCAAAAGAAGAAAAAGAAACTGAGTTCCTTTTGAAAGATGCCCTAACATTCCACGCATAAACGTAATTTTGGTTGATTTGGTAAAAATAGCAAATATTGAATTAGGAGAATTTCCGCTGTTGCTTGCTCCCATGGAAGACGTGAGCGACCCACCTTTTCGTGCACTATGCAAAGTCTATGGTGCCGATTTAATGTTTACCGAATTTATTTCTTCCGAAGGCTTAATACGCAATGCCATTAAAAGCAAAAAAAAATTAGACATTTTTGAATACGAACGACCTATAGGCATTCAGATTTTTGGTGGCGATATTGAATCTATGAAAAAAGCTACTGCAATGGCAGAAGAAGCCAGGCCCGATTTGATAGATATTAATTTCGGATGCCCCGTAAAAAAAGTGGTTTGCAAAGAAGCTGGTGCAGGGATACTCAGAAATATACCCAAAATGGTAAAACTTACCGAAGAAATTGTAAAGTCTACCCGATTGCCCGTTACCGTAAAAACCCGTTTAGGTTGGGATGAGCAATCGAAGCATATTGTAGAAGTGGCCGAACGACTTCAAGATGTGGGCATAAAAGCCATTTCCATTCATGGACGTACAAGAGTACAAATGTATAAGGGGCAAGCAGATTGGACTTTAATTGGAGAAGTTAAAAACAATCCAAACATAACTATTCCGGTTTTCGGAAACGGAGATGTAAATACTCCCGAAAAGGCGCTTGAAATGAAAAACAGATATGGAATTGATGGTATAATGATTGGTAGAGCAAGCATTGGATATCCGTGGATTTTTAAAGAAATAAAGCACTTTTTGCGTACCGGGCACATATTGCCTCCTCCCACTCTTTTTGAACGCACAGAAGCCGCCAAAAAACACTTATCGGATTCTGTAAAATGGAAAGGCGAAAAACAGGGGGTGCTGGAAATGAGAAAACACTACGGAAATTACTTTAGAGGAATACCTGATTTTAAAGATTTTCGCAAAAAACTGGTTTCACAAAATGGTGTAAACGAATTATTGGACACCTTAAACTTAATAAAAAACAGGGGATAATTATTCAACGAAAGGCAAAAATTTAAAGCGTTGTCTATGATAAATTTAATGGAATCTTATTATACTATTTCAATTTATTTGATTTGCCATTTTAAAGAGTTCATTTGTTGTTTTCCAATTTCTGGTAGTTGCCACCACTTTAAGTGTTGCTTCTAAAAAATTATTATTCAGTTTTGTTCTTCCATATCCATTTGGACAGTATAGATATATAGCTTTTTCAGAAAAACAAATTTCTTCTTCCTTTTGAATTTTACTTTCAATTATTTCTTTTTCGCAATACTTTGGTTTTGACGACAAGAACGTAACATACAAATGCGTGTGCTCTTTTTTAAGGTTATTTTTGAATGGATTGTTATTTATTATCAAACTTAGTTCATTTATAGTTAAAACAATTACCGGAACTTCAAATTCAAAATTTTTTTGAATTTGTTGAGATATTTTTTGTTTCAAATTGCCAACATCTGAATTATTGCTTTGAAAAACAACATTACCACTCTGAACATAGGTTGTAACATTATTAAATCCTATGTTTTGATACAGTTCTCGCAATCTATCCATCTTGATAAGCTTTTGCCCGCTTACATTAATTCCTCTTAATATTGATATATAGGTGGTCATTTTAAAAATTACCGACTTTTAAACAGCATACAACAGAGTTTGTATAAAACTCTTGCTCCTACATTGGCATCCCACTCGTTTTCTCCAGGGGCAACTTCGTTTAAATCGAAACCTATTATTTTTTTCCCCGATTCGCAAAGGCGGTTAAGCAAGTAGCTTACCTGAGCCAACTCTAGCCCGCCAACAACCGGGGTGCCTGTATTGGGGCAAAGTTTAGGGTCTAGCCCATCAATATCAAAACTAATGTAGACCTCATTGCTTAGTTCTGCAATGATTTCATCGCAAAGTATTTTCCATGATTTTCCTTCGTACTGGGCGTTTTTAATTTCCCAATCAAAAAAAGTTTTAATTCTCCCTCTCGAGTGGGTAATCATTTCTACTTCATCGGGGCAAATATCTCTAATGCCTACTTGTACAAGTTTTGAAACCTGCTGCAGTTGCAAGGTGTTGTACATAATGGAGGCGTGCGAATAAGTAAAACCTTCGTAAGCTTTTCTTAAATCGGCATGTGCGTCTATTTGCAATACAGAAAAAGAGGAATATTTTTCGGTCAATGCGTCTATTAAACCAAGTGGCGTACTGTGGTCTCCACCTAAAACAGCTACTGTTTTTCCTGAATCTAATACTTTTTTGGCTTCTTCTTTAACCCAGTTTTTTAGTCCTTCGCATTCTTTGTTTATATGTTCTGCAATTTTTCTCAAACCCCTATTTTCTTGAGGCATTTCTCCTTCTTCCAACCTTTTAATGTATTCTTCGGCCAAAGGTCGCAGTGCGGTATTTTTATCATATATTTTTTGCGGTATTTCTTTCATGGCCACCTTATATTGCCACGCTTTTTCAAGGTTCGGATCGTAAAAATCTAACTGAGTAGAAGCATTTAAAATAGCTTGTGGCCCATCGGCAGTACCACCACCATACGATGTGGTAACCTCCCATGGAATAGGTAAAATAACTAGTTCTGCTTCGGATAGGGAATATGGGAATCCGAAAATATTTCCGTTTGCAACGGCCACTTCGTTGGGATTAAAATGTTCTGCCATGATTAAATTGTAAATAAAAAAAGGGGCTGTTTGCCCCTATTGATTCGTATTTTATTTTATTAAATAAGATTTATTTTGTTCAGTAATTCGTCTTTATAAGAGCCTCCGATGGGTATTAGTTTTTTGTTTCCTTCTAATACCACGTTGGGCATTTCTATAGATAAAATTTTATCTAATCGCACAATGTAAGAACGATGCACCCGAACAAATTCGCTTGGGTGTAGTTTTTTCTCAATATCTTTCATGGTAGAGTGTATGGTGTATTTTGCCGTAGCGGTGTTAATTACCACGTAATCTTTTAGTGCTTCTATAAAATAAATATCGCTGCTTTTAACTTTTACCAGTCTGGAATTGGATTTTACAAATATTACACCATCTCCGGCTTCTTTGCTTTCAACCAGCGAGTATAAAAAATCGCGTTCTTTTTTTACCTCTGTTTCTTTGCCGTGCTTGTATAAGGCCATTTCGATAGAGGTGTGTATATCTATTTCTTTAAATGGTTTTATAATGTAACCATAGGGCTCTGTAACTTTTGCTTTGCTAAGGGTATTTTCATCGGCATAGGCGGTAAGAAATATAACCGGGATATTGTGTTTGTTTTTTACTATTTCTGCAGTTTGTATTCCGTTCATTTCGCCCTTGAGCATAATGTCCATTAATACCAAATCGGGATTTGTTTGTTCTATAAGCTCAACGGCCTGCTCTCCAGAGGTTGCTGCACCAGCCACATTGTAGCCTAATTTTTTAAGGCTTTGCTGAATGTCTTTGCTAACGATACTTTCGTCTTCAACAACAAATATGTTTATTTTAGACATATTGGGTTATTTAATATTGGGTTCTGTGTTCATCTTTACTGCGAATTTACAACCTTCTTTTGAAATAAGCTCAATTTCGGCATTTAATTGTTCCACCAACGTAATTACTAGCTGCAATCCGAGTGTATCGGTATTTCTGAAATTCAAACTTTCAGGAAAGCCTATTCCATTGTCTTCTACTTCTATTCGGAGTTGGTTTTTGTGGAAATATACTCTAATGGTAAGCTCTCCTTTTTGGTTGTTTGGAAAGGCGTATTTAAGTGCGTTTGATACCAGCTCGTTTATTATTAATCCACAGGGTATTGCATTATCGATACTTAGTTTTATGGGGCTTATTTCCAGTTTTAGTTTAACAAAATCATCGGAAGTATTGTAAGTATAAAAAAGTGTGTTGCATAAATTGCTCACATAATCGCTAAAGTTTACGTTAGAAAAATCTTTATTCTGGTAGAGCGACTCGTGAATGAAAGCCATGGATTTAATGCGGTTTTGGCTTTCTTTTAAAATATTAATAACGTGTGTGTCTTTTATAAACGAAGATTGAAGATTTAAAATACTAGAAATAACCTGAAGGTTGTTTTTTACACGGTGATGAATTTCTTTAAGCAGTATTTCTTTTTCGGCTAGGGAGTTTTTTAGTTCTTGTTCGGCTAATTTGGTTTCGGTAATATCCCTTATTACAACGAGCACTTCTTTTTCGTTTATTTTGGCGTATCGTGCCTCAAAATAACCATTTTTTTTAGGCGTATTTAAAGAATATTCGTGTATAATATTGCTTTTATTTTGCAGGGCTTTTTTTATGCACTCTTTGCTTTTTTTAACAAAACAAATGGGGAAAAAATCATTTATTTTTTTCCCTAAAAAAATTTCTTTCGGAAAGGCTAATAAATCTTCGTTGTTGGTTAACACATCAAGAAAAACACATTCTCTATTTATTCTAAAAATAATATCGGGTAAGGCATTTACAATGGCTTTGTTTCTCTCTAAGGAATTTTTGAGTTGTTCTTCGGCTTCTTTTAATTCGGTAATATCTCTCGATACACCCATGGCTCCTATTTGTTCTTTTTTATCGTTATACAACAGGGAGCCTGATAAATAAGAGGTGAAGGTTTCTCCGTTTTTTCTTTTATTGAGCACTTCGCCTGTAAATGATTTATTTGTTTTTAAACTGTTTTTTACCTTTTCGCTTTCTTTTTTGTTTGCATAAAGTGTTGTAGTGGGTTTTCCTAATACTTCTTTTTCGGTATAGCCAAACACTATTTGTGCGGCTTTATTAAATTCAATGATTTTGTTGTTTTTATCTGATGCACAAATAATATCGAGAGAGCTGTTAATAATGCTGTTTGTGTATTGTTGTTGTTGCCGTAATTTTTTTTCTATTTCAATTCTTTTCTTTATTTCGTTTTGCAACACTTTATTGGTTTCTTCTACAATGAGTGTTTTAGCTGCTTTTCTTTCTAGTTCTACAATTTTGGTAATATCGGTAAGAGTTCCTTCAATTATTTCGGTATTTGGGTAATTGGTATCACTTGCTATGTTTACATTGGCAAGTATCCATACCTCGCGGTTGTATTTTGTTTTGTGGCGTAATTTATAATTTATAAGTTGTTGTTTTTTTCTTAGCTCTTTTACGTATTTTTCTCTTTCTGTGTTTGTGAAATATAATAGCTTCGCTGCATTTTTACCAATCAGCTCTTTTTTTGATTTAAACTGAAATATTTTGGCAAAGGAATCGTTGCAGTCTAGAATTTCTCCTGTTTTAATATTGGTTCTAAAAACGCCTGCTAAGTTTCTTTCGAAGAGGTTTCGGTATTTTTCTTCGTTGTATTTTATTTTTTGCTTGTCTAATACCTCATGGGTTACATCTCTTGATATACCAAAAATAGCTAGTTTATTGCCTATTTTCTTGGGCACTACTGTTTCTTCGAGCCAGATGTAATTTTTGTTACCCGGTTTTTTAAACCGATACACCATACTTAGTGGCTTTTTGTCTTTTAAAAGTTGTTGATTTTTCTTTACTATTTCTGAAAAATCATCGGGATGAAAGTATTTTTTAATTTGTGGTGTTTGAGCTATTTTTAGATATTTATGAACTTCTATGCCTAATAATTCTTGTGTTTTGGGGCTCATAAATTCTACTTTTTTATTGCCGTTTTGGTCTATGGTAGAATAGTATGTAATGCCGGGAGTTGAATTTAAAATGAGTTCTAGTTTCTGTTTTTCTTCTATTATTTTTTTTTCTATTTTTTTATTTTCAGAAATATCGCGAGCTATAATACCAATGCCTTTATCTACTTTAAATACATGAATGTTAAAGCAATCGTGTTCGGTGGGTTTGTAGCCCAACGAACCTTCCAAAACAGTTGTTTTACCAGTCTTTAGTACCTTTTTGTATACTTTGTATCTCTCGGTTAATTCTACGTTTTTAAATATTTTAGTAATGTGTTTTCCTATAATATTTTTTTTGTTTTTGCCAGTTAGTTTAATGCCTGATTTATTAATATCCAAGAGGTTTAAATTTTCATCATAAAGCACATACACATCGGTTGATGAGTTAATGAAATTTTCGAGCAGAGTTAATTTAACTTCTTTAAAATTTTTTATTTTTTTATCGGGCATAATTTATTCGGGTGCATGATTCGGAAATTTTAAGGTACTTCCGTCAATTTTTATTTCGTTGTTGTTGTTGTAATCAAATGTTATAATTACTTCTCCCATTTCGTTGTATCTTTTCCAAATGCCTTCTCTTTTTCCTAGTGCGTAAGTTCCTTCTTCATATAATTTTCCGCTGGGATAGTAAAACTTAAATTTACTGTTTTCTTGGCCTTCAAAAAAAGTGCCTTCAAAAACCAATTTGTTGGTAAGTACATTGAAATACTTCCAAGAACCATCTTTTAGCCCGTTTTTATAGTTTCCTTCTTCTCTGTGGTCGTTTAATTCGTAAAACCAAAATCCTTCTTTTTTACCCTCCAAAAATTCACCTTGTGTAATTACTTTACCATCGGGGAAATGTTCTATGAAAATACCATCTTCCAACCCTTTTCTAAACTCTTCTTTTCTTAGTATTTCTCCTGTTTCATAATACCATGTCCAGGTTCCGTTTTGTTTTCCGCCTTTTACATAAGTGCCTTCTTGTTCTTTTTTTCCGCTTAAAAAAAAGAACTCCCAGTTTTCTATTTTTTCTCCATCTATATATTTTCCTTTACTCTTAATAGCTCCGTTTGGATAAAATTCTTCCCAGTATCCTTGTTTTCTTTCTTCTTCGTCTATTTTTCCTTTTGCTACAATTACATTGTTGTTGTAAATAATTTGTTCTTCAAGTTGCCCGTTTTCATTAAAGTACTTAAACTTACCATGTTTTTCACCTCTTACGTTATAGGTTCCGATTACTTTTGGTAAACCGTTTTCGTAAAATTCCTGTCGCAAGTCTAATGTTTGTAGTCGTTCATCTTCGTGTATTTCTCCATCTATATACAACACTGCTTTTAATAATTTACCATCTTTAGTATATTCTTTATAGTATCCGCTTAACTTATCGTCTATATACCTAGCTTCTGTTTTTAAATTACCATTTTCGTAAAATTCTTTCCAAACATCTTGTTTAAGTCCGTTTTTATCGTATCTGTTTATTTTTTCTTCAGACAGAATTGCTCCTTTTTTATAGCGTATAATAGTTATTATTTTTTGATCTAAAGAGTATTCAAATCCGGAACCTTCTTCTATTCCTTTTATAAAGGGAATGGTTTTGTATATTCTGTTATCTTTTTGATTTTCGTAGTATAAAATGGTTACACTATCTTTTAAATCGTTTTTATAAAATTCTTTTTTTATAAGTTTTGTACTATCATTATAATAAAAGCTCCACTCTTCTTTTTTATTTTTTTTGTAATTAATTTCCTTTTCAATGGTTTTGTTTTCTCTGTAAAATATCCATGTACCTTCTAACAAAAAATTTTCTCTATTTCCTTCGGTTTTAATGGTTCCGCTTTCAAAATAAGTTTTCCAATAACCTTCCGGTTTTCCATTTTTCATATTTCCTTCGCTTGATATATTGCCGTTAGAATAATAAAATGTATTATACCCATTAGGATTTACTTTATTTTTTTGTTGGGCATATAAGGTATTTTTTGTTAGAGCAAATAACAGCACAAAAATGAAGAATACATATTTTAAAAAGTGAACAAACATTATATATTAATTATAAAAAAATAATTTAAATATTTATGGTGTTATTACTAGCATGTTCATTTTGTTAATAAACAACCCATTTTTTATTTTACAAACTTTTAATAGTAGTTTTTAATCAATAAAATTAACAATTAAGAATGTATAAAACCCTTTAAAATGTATAAAATTTATTATTTATTAACAATGAATAATAATAGTTAATAATGTTTCTTTTAAAAACAAATGTACTTTTGAAATGCTTAAAAAGTGTTTGTATTTAATCTACATATTTTTTCTATAAAGTATTGTTATATTAAAGAACTAACATCAATAGATTTTAAAAGTTAAAAAGCAAATAAAAGTTATAAAAAGCAAAAATTAATTATAAACATGAAATTAATAATAGGGAGCGACCATGCCGGATTCCAATTAAAGGAATACTTAAAGGCAGAATTAATAAAAAAAGGTTTTGAATTAGAGGATGTTGGAACACATTCTGAAGAAAGTGTAGATTATCCTGATTTTGCTCATACCCTTGCTTTGAAAGTAGAAAAAGGAGAATTTAAATACGGTATTTTAATTTGTGGAAGTGGTAATGGAATTAGTATGGCAGCTAATAAACATAAAGGAATACGAAGTGCTATATGTTGGAATAAAGAGTTGGCAAAGTTGGCAAGAGAACACAACGATGCCAATATTATTGCTTTACCTGCAAGATTTATAAGTAACAACGATGCCAAAGAGTGTGTAGAAGTGTTTTTAAATACCCACTTTGAAGGTGGAAGACATGAAAGAAGAGTGCAAAAAATTTAGATTTACTTATAAATCCAGTACTCAGGATTAAGTTTGGTGGTGCCTTTCCATATTTCGAGGTGTACTTCAGATTTCGATGCATTCTCTTCGGTGGCGGGAATTCCAAGTACTTGTTTTGTAGAAACTTTATCCCCTTTTTTAACAAAAACTTCTGAAAGGTAAGAGTAAACACTTAAATATTCTCCATGCCTTATCATTACACATTTTCCGGCTCCCTGAATAATAATTACTGAACTTACTTCACCCTCAAAAACAGATCGAACTTGTGTGCCTTTTTTAGTACTTATATCAATCCCGTTATTATCAACCATAATACCCTTTAATACAGCATGTTCATGGGTGCCAAATGCACCGGTTATAACACCTTCGGTAACAGGCCATGGAAGTTTCCCTTTGTTGGAGGCAAAGGTATTCGATAGTTTTTGAGCTTCAGGGGTTAGAGGAAATCCTCCTTTATTGACAGAGGTTGTATTTCCTGCTTTCTGTGCCGCTTTTTGAGCGGCTTCTATTTCTTTTCGTATAATTTCTTCAATGGCTTTTTGCAATGCATCGGCATCTTTTTGTTTCTTTTTTAATTGTTCTTTCAGCTCGTTTTCCTGGCTTTGTAGTTTGCTTATTACTACTTGTTGTTGCTCTTGTTCTGAACCAAGTTGTTTTTTTTCATGCTCGTTGTTTTCTTTTAACGAAACCCGTTCCTGTTTTTTTTCATCTAATTCATCTATTTTTTTAGAAATAGTTTCTTGTGTTTTAACAATCGATTCGGCTTGTTTTTTTCTAAATCCTGCATATTGCTGAAGGTATTTCATTCGCTTATACGCCTGATTAAAATCGTTTGCTGCAAACACAAACATGATGCGGGAATAAAAACTTTTGTTTCTATTGGCATAATAAATCATGTGTGCATAATCTTGTTTTAGTTTTGTTAAATCGTTTTTCAGCGAAAGAATAATGTCGTTGTTTTTTTGTATCTGTTTATCTATGTATTTTATTTCACTGTTAATCGTATAAATTAATTCCTGCCGGTCATTAATTTTTTTCTTTATAAGGTTAAGTTCTGTAAAAGAAT
Source organism: Flavobacteriales bacterium (assembly GCA_013359255.1). Taxonomy (GTDB): domain Bacteria; phylum Bacteroidota; class Bacteroidia; order Flavobacteriales_E; family Vicingaceae; genus BCD5. The sequence goes on along the minus strand of JABWCF010000002.1, from coordinate 65,639 downwards.
TTTTAGTTTTTTCTTCGTTTTCTTTTAATAATTTATTGGTGTAAGAAATATCGTTAAGCAGTTGTTTTTTCTTTTTTTCTAGTTCAGCTTTTGTTTGAGCCGAAGCAAATGAAGTAAAAAATAAAAAAAGGAGCAGAAAGCTATTTAATTTCAACAGGCTCATATTTTTCGGGTATTGAAAAAGGCATATTTAAATCGCTTTCTAGTGTAATTTTAGAAAATTCAACGCCAAGATATGCATTTTGGTTCGAAGAGATAAAAAAACGCATTTTTACCGGAAAGAACTGTTCTTCTAATTTCTGATGTTCTGAGTAAACGGCTCTTAAAGATTGTTCGGAACGGTGGTCTGTTATAAAAAGTTCTTTTATTTTAAACGATTCTGGGTCGAGCCATATCGATTGATTGTCATCTTTTAGTTTACTTTCTTTATCTTTTTTAATGGCTTTTTTTACTCTCCTTTTTTTTGTGGTTCCCAAAAAAAACATGTGCTTGTCTATTTGAGAAAATATTTTTTCATTTTCTTCAAATTCAATGCTGTTGCCTATCATTAGGGATTGCAGCATTTTAAAATCTAAATCAACATTAAAAATTTTATTAATGTAATTAAAATTTCCTGCAAAATAAGTAGAGTGTATCCTGTCTATTACTAAAACGGTATCAGGTGTAATTAAAGCTCTGGCAACCTCTATGCCCATTAGCGGGGTAACTGATACCCAAATGGCACTATCGTTTTTTATCCGAAGGGTAGATTTAAATGAATTTTTTTTCCCGTTGGCATTATATTCAACGGTGGCTTTAATGCTTAACCCGTCAAATTTAAATTCGTTTTCTTTTAGTTTAGCGAGTATTTGCTCTGTGGTGTATACTTCGTCAATTAAGTCTTTCAGCTCTTTTTTTGAAAGTTCTTTTTTGGGTTTACATGTAAAAAATAAGGGAAGAAAAAGAAAATACCCGATAAAATATTTTAATCTGAAATGGTTATTCATATAGCTTTTTATCGGCAATTTTCTTTTTCAAATTTTCGGATTTACCACCATTTTCTTCTGCTTTTTTCCAGTACATCAGGGCATTTTCTTTTTCGCCTAGCTGGTAAAGAGCATCTCCATAATGTTCTAAAATAGTGCTATTGTTGTTGCCTCCGCTGTCTATGGCTTTTTTAAGCCATTCTTTGGCTTCGGCATATTTTGCTTGTTTATATAAAATCCAGCCATAGGTATCTAAAAAAGAGGGTTGTCCACTTTGTAAATTATTGCTTTTAGCCGACATTTCTGCGGCCTTTTCCAATTTTTCGCCTCGCTCCGAAAGATAATAGCTGTAGTTGTTTAGTATTGTGGCATCGTTTGGGTTTTTGCGTAAGGCGTTTTCAAATGCATTATCCGATTCTGGGAAGCGTTTAAGACGGTAATATGCTTCGCCCAAGGTAGAATAGAATTGGGTAAGCAACTCATCGTTGTTAAAAACCAAATCTTTTCCAATATTAAGGTATTCTAAGGCTTTCGTATAATCTTTTTTCTGTACCAATCCGTATCCGTAAAAAAAGAAGGCGGTGGGTTGATTTGGAAAAAGCTCTATGGTTTGTATTCCATCTTCTACCAAAGAAGCAAAATCGGAAAGTTCAATATCTATTACTAAAATCTGATTCCATACAGGAAACCTACTTTGATCTAATGAAACAGATTTTTTAAAGGCTTCTCTTGATTCTTTAAGTTGCCCATCTCGGTATAAAAAGTCTCCGTAAATAGAATATGATTTGGCATCATTGGGGTGAACCCCTGTAAGTATATCGCAAAGTTCAAAGGCTTGTTTTTTTAATTCATCGTTGTTATTACTTAGGGAATAGTACGAAAGCAAAATTTTCATTTTGGTATCAATGTCTAATTCGGGATTTTTAAAGGCGAGCATCAGATGCTCGTACGATAAGGCTTTTTGGCCTTTTTTACGGTAGTAATCGGCAAGCGAGAGATGTACAAAAGGTGCTTCAGGGTCTATTTTTAATACTTTCTGATATATTTCCAATGCGTTTTCTTCTTGTCCGTTGGTAAAATAAATATCGCCCAATACTCCATAGTATTTTGTTTCGGTAGGAAAAGCCAGAATCAATTTTTTTATTTCACTTGCAGCCCCTTCCACATCGTTGAGCTTGAGGTAGAGTTGTTGTTTTTGATAAGAAATATCTTCAGAAATTCCTATTTGCGATTCAATACGATCATAAAGGCTTATCGCTTCCCGAAGTTTTTCGTAAGTATAAATACCGGCTAAATTGAAGGCCAATTCCAGTTCTTTTGGGTTTCTTTCTAACAATTTTTCGAATACTTTGATGGATTTGGCTACCTGATTATTTTTATATAAAACCTGGCCGTATAACAGTTGAAACCAATAATTATCCGGATCTAATTGGCTTGCTTTTTCTGCAAAAGGTAAAGCAGATGTTGCATCATTGTTTTGTTCGTAAATAAGGGCTATTTCGTAAAGCGGAGTGGGTTCTTTTGGGTTTATTTTGGCACATTGCAGAAATAGGTTAAGTGCCAACTCATAATTACCAAGTATTTTTTCTTTTGATGCATTAAAAAAGTAATGTTCGAATTTAACTTGGTCTTTTTCAGAAAAATCACGGTCGGCTGCATTTTTGTTTCCGGAGTGTTTAGATGTTTTGCAGGAAACAAAAAAAAGAGAGGTAATTAGAAAATATTTTAAAAGCGATTTTATCAATGCATTTATTTTATGGTGGTATAATCCCCAATACTTACCTGTTTTTCTGTACCGTTAAAGCCAACGTATTCTACAAAATTACCTAGCATAGAGTTCGTTAGGGTGGCATTGGTTATACGTGTGTTTTCACTAATGATACTGTTTGTAATGGTGCTGTTTGTAATAATGGTTCCCTTCCCTACCGATACGTGGGGGCCAACGGTAGAGTTTATTATTTCTGCATTTTCTCCGATAAAGCAGGGCTCTATTATTTTGCTGTTTTGTATAATGGATTTTGGATTTATAAGATTTTCTTTTTGTTTAATAAACTCTAAAATGCGCTGATTGGTATAAACTGTTACATCTTTGTTTCCGCAATCGAGCCATTCGGTTACTTTGCCGGCAGCAAAGCGAAGGCCTTTATTTTTCATGTTTTCGAGGGCGTTGGTAAGTTGGTATTCCCCTTTTTCTTTTATGTTATTATCGAGGAGGTATTGCAGTTCGCTTTTTAAATTATCTCCATCGTGGAAATAATAAATGCCAATAATGGCGAGGTCAGAAATAAAGTCTTTAGGTTTTTCAATAAAATCGGTAATTTTTCCTTCGGCATCGAGTTTTACAACGCCAAAAGCACTAGGGTCTTTAATTTGCTGAACCCACACAATACCATCTTCGTTTTCGTTCAGTTTAAAATCGGCTCTAAAAAGGGTATCGGCAAACGCAATAATTACTTTTCCATTTAGGCTTTCTTTTGCACAAAGAATGGCGTGTGCTGTACCTAAAGCCTCGTCCTGATAAAAGATTTTACCTTTTGCTCCAAGACTAGAGGCGATAGCAAGCAGGTTTTTTTCGGTTTCTTCTCCAAAGCGACCTATGATAAAGGCTATTTCTTCTACTTTTTCTTCGCAAACGGCAGTAATGTCTTCGGCCAATCTTTGTACTATGGGTTTTCCGGCAATTGGTAAAAGAGGTTTTGGGGTTGTAAGTGTGTGTGGCCGCATTCGCTTACCCATTCCGGCCATTGGTATGATAATTTTCATGTATATAATTTAAAAAAATTATTTAAGCCCGGTGCTACCAAATCCTCCTATTCCTCGGTTTGTTTCTTGCAATTCTTCTGTTTCTTCCCACTGGGCTTGTTCATGTTTTGCTAATACAAGCTGTGCTATTCGTTCTCCGTTTTCTATCACAAATGTTTCTTGTGAGAGGTTTACCAATATTACTCCAATTTCTCCGCGGTAGTCAGCATCAATAGTGCCCGGGCTGTTTAAAACGGTAATTCCTTTTTTTAGTGCTAAACCACTACGAGGACGAACTTGTGCTTCATAGCCGGCTGGCAATTCTATAAAAAGACCTGTTTTAACAAGAGTTCTGTGTAAAGGTAATAATGTAATAGGCTCATCTAAATTGGCACGTAAATCTAATCCGGCAGATAATGGGGTGGCGTACTGAGGCAACTCATGTTGCGATTTATTTACAATTTTTATTTTCATGAAGTAAACAGGTTTTTCTCTTTTAGCCGACTAAATTACCATTTTTTTAGGTCTTTCTATTTTCCAAACAAGCACAAGGTACAATAAGATAAACAGATTGTTTAGAAGCACCGAAACTACATTATGGTCAATAGAAATAAACGATGTGGCAAAATAGAGAATTACGGATAATGCTAGATATAATAGTATTTTGAGTACCGGATATTGAATTGGAAAATATTTTTGCCCGATAAAATATGATAAAACACACATTATGCTGTAGCAAATTAAGGTGGCCCATGCCGAACCGGTATATCCCCAAATAGGAATCCACCAAACATTTAACACAACAGTAAGCGTGGCACCTATTATAGATAACCATGCACCATAATGTGTTTTGTCCGTTAGTTTATACCAAATGGAAAGATTAAAAAATACACCGAGCATTAAATTGGCCATTAATAAAACCGGAACAACGTGTAATCCTTCGCGAAATGCCCCCCCCAAAAAGTATTGTATCCACGAAATGTTGAGCATTACGCCCAAAAAAATGAGGTTGCACACAATAATAAAATAAAGCATTACCCTAGCATAGATTTCTGGGGCATTTTTTTCTTTGTGGTGTGTAAAAAAGAATGGTTCGGCAGCATAACGAAAGGCTTGTATAAAAATGGTCATTAAGATAGAAAGTTTATAACAGGCTCCGTAAATACCCAATTGCTGAAGGTTTTCGCTGATATTCCCCGGTAAAAGATATTTCAGCAAAATGCGGTCTAATGTTTCGTTTATATTTCCGGCTAAACCCATAACCAACAAAGGCAACGCGTATAGCATCATTTTTTTCCAAATAGCTTTTTCGAAAACAAGTTTAACCGAAAATAATTCCGGAAAAAGTAATACAAGAGAAAAGAGTGAGGCTGCCAGATTGGCGATAAAAATATAGCCTACTCCTAGGTTGGGCGAATAAATAGAATTTACAAAGGAAAATAAAGAATGTGTTTCTCCATGCTTATACACATCCATGCACAATACAATGAAAAATAAGTTCAGTCCAATGTTTATTCCTATTCCGGCCAGTTTCAGAAGGGCAAATCGTAGGGCTTTTCCTTGTTCACGTAAGTAAGCAAAGGGAATAGAAGTAAAAGCATCGGCAGAAATAATAAAGGCAAACCATAGTATATAGGTTTCGTAAGGAATTTGCTCTGAAGTGTTTCCTTTGAGTAAACCGGCTATCTCGTTTTTGAACAAGTAAACCAAAAAAATAAATATTACAGAAGAAACAAACAATGAAATTAACGAAGTGCCATACACTTTTTCGGGGTTTTCGCTTTTGGTAAATCGAAAATAAGCCGTTTCCATTCCATAGGTAAGAAGCACTACCAGTATGGCAACGTAGGAATACATTTCGGTTACCACGCCATATTCGCCTGTAGCAAAGCGGTAAGTGTAAATAGGTACCAGCAGGTAATTAAGCAAACGGCCAACAATACTGCTTAAACCATAAACAGCTGTTTGTCCGGCTAGTTTTTTAAGTGGATTCATTGATATAAACAACTTGGTAAAGTTGTTGAAATTTTATAGAAACAATGATTTATGATAAATCAATTATCCACGATACAATTAACACCCTGTAAACTGCGGTTTTCTTTTTTCTAAAAAGGCTAAGGTTCCTTCTTTAAAATCGGCAGTGCCAAAGCATTTTCCAAACTCTTCTATTTCTGTGTTTAAACCATTGTTGCCGGCAAAACCTGCGTTAATAGAGCGTACGGCTGCACTAATAGCAGTAGGTGAATTTTTACATATTTGTGTGGCTATTTCTTTGCATTGGTTTAATAGTTCTTCGGAAGAGGTTACGTAGTTTACCAATTTGCAATTTAGGGCATCTTGTGCAGTAATCATTTGTGCAGTAAAAATCATTTCCATGGCTTTGCCCTTGCCTACCAATTGTGGAAGGCGTTGAGTACCTCCGTAACCTGGAATTACTCCTAAAGATACCTCGGGTAACCCCATTTTGGCATTGTTGGAAGCCACTCGAATGTGACAACTCATGGCCAGTTCTAATCCTCCCCCCAATGCAAAACCGTTGATGGCTGCAATAACTGGTTTTGATAAATCTTCAATCAAATTAAAAAGTTTAGTATGCCCATCGGCACTCAGTTGTTTGCCTTGCTCTACAGTAAATTTATAAAACTCCGAAATATCAGCACCGGCAACAAAGGCTTTATTTCCTGAACCGGTAAGAATAATTACTTTACAATTTTGATCGTTTTCGGTTTCTAAAAATGCACGATGCAACTCATCAATGGTTTCAATATTTAGTGCATTTAGTTTATCGGGGCGGTTAATGGTAACAAGAGTAATATTATTCTCGCTTTGTAGGGTAATGTTTTTGTAAGGCATTTATTTACGATTTGGTTTTCAAAAATATAGATTTTTTAGATTTCGTTAGCATATATAATGGGCTTATCTAGGATACAAACGAAAATAAATTAGAATTAAAAGGATAATAAATGGACCAATAAACAAACCCGGATAAAAGAGTTTGTTATATTTAAAAATAGCTGGATTTTTTTTGTTTCTTTCGTAAGCAGTAATACTCAGAATAAGAGAAATAAAAAGGAGTAATGTGAAAATTAAAAGAGAACCTTCTAACCCCAAACTGTAAGGGAGTACATCTAAATAGTAATCAAAAAAATACTGAAAGATTAAGAAGAGTAACGCAAAAGCAAAAACCATAAAAGAAACAACAGCATAGATGTTTGCTCTTTTCTCCCCCCGACTGTTTAGGGTAATTGTTTTTTCTTTCTTTTTATTGTTGAATCCTTTCGAAATATATACCAATGTTGCTATAATTAACAATGGAAAAAACAAAGAAGCGATAATAAGTCCTATCTTCTCAAACAACAGATAAAATAAATAAAAAACATAAGCAGCCAAACAAAGAAAACCATATATTAGGGCTGGCATAGCTAGATTAGTGTTTTTGTATTTGAATGGCCATTTTTTATGATTCCGAAATGCCATAATCGATAAAAATAGCGTAGGCATCCACAAATAATTTATACCTATACCACCAATATAGAGAATAGTAAATTATTGTTATGCATTGCAATTAAAAATATTCCAACCGAAGTCATATGTGCTAACATCATAAAAAAAGAATGTTTGGCGTGAGTGTTCGTTATTTTTTGAGAAGAATCTTGTGTTTGAAAATCGTTGAATTTATTATTGGAGTTGGTTTTAATATTTTGCTTTTTACTGCTGTCTTTTTCTAAATTAATATCGTAATCATATTCGTTAAATTCACTTCTTTTCTTTTCGCACAAAGCATTGGCATTTAACGAAGAATACATTTCTGCGTGAATCTGAATGGTATTTTCAGTAACATCTTCTTGAGTGGATTTTTCTGTTTCTTCCTTTACCGTGTTTCTATTTCTCGAAATTTTTATAGACGGGTTTAAATACCAACCTTTTGTGTATTTTCGTTTAGTTAAAAAAGAATCTGAAATTACGCTTTTATTGATTTTGCAGTTTAAAAGTAAACAGACTAAAAAAATAAAGAAACAGTATAGTGCTAATTTTTTCAAAATAAAAAGAAGATAAAACAAATTAACCAAAAATAAACGTATTTAATAAACATTGGTACGCAACTTGCCAGTAAAAACAACATGATACCAAAAATTTTGCTTACCCTTTTTGCTTGCATTTTTTTTCAAAATGTAAAATCGCAAGAAGCTGAAATAATAGTAAGTACAGATTCCATTGTAGCAGAGATTAATGCCCTACCTCTCAAAAAAGAAGAAAGTTTGTTTATAGAATTTTCTACTGCAGCAGGTATAGCTACACCTTATAGCTACAAAAAAGAAGTTGTAAAAGTGGCACGGAATCTTCAATTACCTTACGGCATTTGGCAAACTACTTATTACTACCAAAACGGAAAGCTAATTCTTATAGAAGATATTGAAGAAACACATTTGGTAAACGAAAACGGAGACTTAGATTATTCTTCGAAAGAGCAAAACTATTGCGGGCATTTTTATTTTAGTAATCATGTTTTAATTAGTAGTAAAGAAAAAGGCGAAAAACGAAATACTAGCGAAACCGTGTTTAACGAGCAAATGGAGTTGATACAATCTCGACTTTATTGCAATGGGTTTTAAATTCCCGCTTTCTTTTTTGCTCCACTATTTTTATTCGGCAAAAAAGTGCATATTTGTTTACATGAATTTTTTGCCATTGTATATTGTTTGGGATATTGACCCTGTTGCTATTCCCATTGGTGATGGGGGTTTTAACTGGTACGGATTAATGTGGTCGGCAGGGTTTGTTGCCGGTTATTATGTGGCAGCCTATATTTTTAAACAAGAAGGCTATAACAAAGATAAAATTACCAATATGCTTTTTTATACCGGCATTGGCGGTATTGTGGGAGCAAGGTTAGCCGATATTGTTTTTTATAACCTCGATTATTTTATAGAAAACCCTTCCGAAATTGGAATGATTTGGAAAGGCGGATTAGCCAGTCATGGCGGGGTACCTGGAGTAATTATTGGAGCCTGGCTTTTCACAAAATTCAATAAAGAATTTAAGTTGGTTTGGTTGTTAGATAGGCTTGCTATTATTTCTTTAATTGGCTTAGGACTTGTACGTATTGGCAATTTGTGCAATTCCGAATTATATGGTATTCCTACCGATGTACCTTGGGCTTTTATTTTTTATAGCGTAGATGATTTACCTCGCCACCCTGTTCAGATTTATGAAGCCTTAATGTGTTGGGGGGTATTTGCTTATTTACTTTACACTTATAAGCGTGTAAAAAACAATATGCCCGGCTTGTATCTTACTATCTTTTTTATTTTTATTTTTTCCATTCGTTTATTATTGGAATTTTTTAAAGAAAGAGAGCCCGGGTTAATCAATATCGAAGGATTGAGTAATACACAATTACTAAGCGTACCTATGATTATTTTGGGAATAATCTCGCTTATTCTGATGCAAAAGGGATATTATAAAAAGTGGCTGAGTTAAAAAAACGCTATTTCTCCACCAACATTTTTTTAGTGTCAATCATTTTACCATCAACCACAATGCTGTATTGGTAAATGCCCTGAGAAAGATGGGCGGCATATACTTTTAATTGCCCTTTTCCGCTTTGTTTAATATCAAGGGTTTTGATGATAGGTCCCTGCATATCGGTAAAAATAATTTGGGCGTAGCCAATGTTTTCGGGAATGAAGTAGTTTATGCTAGTATTTTCGGCAAAAGGATTGGGTACATTTTGCTCTAACACAATAGTATCGCCATTGCTAAGTGCTGCATTAATAGAATTGCCCAATTCATTCATTTGTGGATTATTAGAATTTCCACTGTTATTTTGATTGTTGTTTTGACAGCATTGGTTTAATTGTGTTTCTAATGTTTCCACCTTTTTAGTTAGAGATTTAACGGCTTCCAAAAGCAAAGGCGTTATTTTAGCATAATCTAAACTCAAAGGTCCTCCGTTATCAGAAACCGCTTCTGGCAATATGGTATCTACATTTTGAGCAATAAAACCAACTTGTTTGCCCGCAGGAAAATTGTAATTAGGATAATTTAAGGTATCGAATTCAAAATAAACTCCATTGATGTTCTTTATTTTTTCCAGCGGATTGCTAATGGCATTCAAATTCATTTTAAAGGTTTGGTCTGAAACAGTAAACCAGCCAACAGGACTGTTGGCTGCCCCATTCAAAGCAAACATCCATGGAATAGCAGCCGGGTCGTTGTAAGGGTGGTTAATACTTATTCTGCCTCCGTTATGCGGAACAAATAAAGCATAAGGTTGGCAAACCGCTATGTTTGCTGAAGGAGCTTCGAGCCAAGCAGCAATAGCAGAACATGAGGAATCTGTAGGAAGAATACTTTTTAAACCAACAGTAGGATTGGTGGTAGAAGATAGGTCATTATTTTCAGCTAAAATACCAATAGAAGAAGGAGCGTTTACGTTTTGCAGCACATGTAATTTAGCTGAGGGCGTAACGCAGAAAGTAGCCCCAATCATTACATTATCTACCATTAAACTGCCAGAGTTGTTGCCAAGGAAATGAAAATTATCGGTATTGTTTAAGTTGACAGCCCCACCGCTACCGCCAAAAGTAGTAGGCGAAACGCAAGTGCTAAAACCGCCACCTCCTGCTCCCCATGTACCATCACCCAGTAATACATCGGTGTTGTTGCCGGTAAATTGCAGTTTTGTAATCAGTGTACCATCTATATCGGCTATAACCAAGCCATCGTCTGTGGTAATGGTATATGGCGTAAGGCTGGCAGTAGCTAAAGGGTCGGTACGTATAAAACCATCGTTACTAAGCCCCCCCCGGAGAGTTGGCAACATGCAGCATAGTTTGTGGTGCTGTAGTAGCAATACCCACACGTCCGATTGCCTGTAGTCCCTGAACAACAGGAGGTTCAATAAAAAAAGTAGGGATAGTGCTTAGAAAGCCTACGGCAAAAGAATTATCAATGCTATTGTTCATTTTTTGTCCAAGACTTAAACCTGTTCCTATGGAATAGTTTTGAAAGCCTTTTGTTTCGGTAAAAGTTCCTATAGCAAAAGAAACCCCTCCATTGGCTACATTACCAGTGCCAAGCGTAAAAGAGAGAACGCCATTGGAAGTAACATTTTCGCCAAAAGCAAAAGCGGTTTGGGCATTGGAAGTAGCGGTACTTCCATAAGCAAAACAATCGTTTCCGTTAGCTGTAGAATTAGAGCCTCCTGCAAAAGTATTGGAAGCATTAGTGGTAATGGCTGAGTTTATTCCCAAACAAAACGACCTTTGTCCGGCCATAGAATTATTACTACCAATTATGCCACAATCCGTGCTGTTTAATATGGTGTTATTAGTCCCCATCACCATATTGTTGCTGCTCAACTGCAGGGAATTTGAATATCCTCCCACAAAATTGTAAGCACAGTTGTTTAATTGATTATTGGCACCTGCTACCAAATTTCCTACACTTAGAGCATTTAATTCAGAATTGCTGTTTCCAAAAATGGCTGTACTACCTCCGTTAATTACATTACCCGAGCCTGAAGCAAAGGAAGCACCACCGTTAACGATATTGCTGCTTCCGAAGGCAGTGGCATTAGCACCCGAAACAGTGGTAGTTTGTCCAAAGGCTTGGCTGTTATCACCAGAGGCGGTTGTATTGAATCCAAAGGCAATGCTGCGTAATCCACCGGCAATACTGCCCGGCCATCCTTGCAAGCTGCCTGCTGCGGTAATACGCAGCCTTTCGGTAACGTTGGTGTGGAATGCCATAAATCCGTTTTGGTATGTTACAATATTTACATCACTACTGCCGGCAGGAACATTAATATTGAACTTTTCGGTGCCATTTCCGGTCCCGGTAAAAAAACGCCAAGCGTTCACATTAGCTGATGGGCCGGAAGTGTGGAATACTTCGCCTGGAAGAAATGTGTTAGGAGCAAGTGGATTGACGGCAGTTAAATAATTTGCATTAATATGTAAAGCCGCTGCAGGTGCACTATTAAAATTATTAAAATGCCCAATTCCTACCCTGCGAATATCATTGTTTGTTCCCCCCGGATCATTTGTTTGTCCCCAACGGTCGCCAAGTCCCATGCCACCAATATTAAATTGTGCAAAACACATATTATTAGTTGTGCAAGTAGAGACTATAGTCGCTATAATTACTTGTTTGATTGTTTTTTTCATGTTGTAAATGCTTAGTTAATAATTACTTTTTGAGTGTAAGTTTTATGATTGATGCGGATATTCAGAAAATATATCCCGGTATTTAGGTTTTTTTTATGCAGCGTAAAAACGCTTTCTTTACTGAATTGTTCAGTACTACCAATCATAGCATGGGTAATTATGTTTCTGCCGAAGATATCGTATAGAGCAATTTCAAATTCATCGTTGTTATCGTGAAGGAAATTTAGTGCTATAGTTGTAGAAAAACTAAAAGGGTTAGGGTAAACATGGATACTTACTTGCTCCTCATTAATTTCTTTTGCACCTGCAGAATAAAAACAACCCGTACTGTCCTGATCAAAATAAGAAGATACGAAATTAGGTAATTTAGTAAACGATGTTTTGCCATTTAATGAAAAGATTAATTCCTCTATATTACATGCTACTCCTGCCAAATTTGGATAGTTAATAACCGAAAGACTGTCATACATTGACGAAACATAAATTTTGTTATCTGGGCTTAGTTGAAAATCACAGAAGCAGGTATTGTAATTGTTTATAGGCGTACTCAAAGGTTCATAGACTAATGTTTTCGAGAGTTTTATTAAAGTTCCGTTATTTGAAGACAAATCATATTGAAAAATTTCTTCGAAGCCTGGTATAATATATAAATTAGCTCGTTCTGTGTTGAAATTAGAAACATATAAAAATTTACTGTCATGAGAGAATTCAAAAGTGACAATGGAAGTATCTGGTAATTTCGTTAAATTAGTCAGAATTCCTGAAGTAGAATTAAAGTCAAAAAGTTCGAGTGTGTCGAGATTGTTGGGTAAATTGATATTATCCCAGTAATTTACTGCTGCCATTTTTTTGCCATTAGGTGAAAATTTTAGGTGTTGCCCAAATATTCCAAAGTTTCCAATTTCATTTATTACTACATTATTAGTATCAATTCCATTGGATGTTAATAAGTATGCTCTATATTTATTGCTATTTAGTTCATGGCTCGTAATCCAAACATCGGTGCAATTTGCATGCATGGTAGCACCAAGCTGTTCGCTGCTTGGTTGAAACAGCAATTCATTTTTTATAGAAATATCACCCAATCCATTATTTAATGTCATGTCAACAATAGAGTACCTAATACCATTTGGGTTGCCATCGTATCCAGCACATGTAAAAATGTAATAATGATTATCATCTAAAGGTTTTGGAATTATAATACTACTTTGAACTGGTGTTCCATCACCCAGTAAACCTGTTCCGTTAGGCATAATCTGGTGGTTTTTATTCCACACCGTTTGCCCGTCTGTGTACATTAGTAAATTTCCCAGTGTATCACTCATCGTTGCACAGCCTGCATATACATACATTTGTCCGTCTGTAACGGCAGTAGCTGAGCCCCCATTAAAGTTAATACCTGCCCCACCACCAAAATACCAATTATTTGTACGGTTAATTTGTGTGTTTTGTGCAAAAATAAACCCTAAGTTAAACAGCAAGCTGCTAGTGCCAAGGAGTATGGAATTTAAAAATACTTTTTTTGAAAGCATGATTATGCGTTCTTCTCATAGTAAATATAAGATGTTTTTATTTACTCTTTGCCGGTATATATTCTATCTTTCAGCAGCTTTTACTCAAGAGCATTAAATTGTTTTCTATTTTTTTTATGAATTGGTTATAGAATCAAAACCAATAATGCTTAGATTATACTATTAATAAGCCTCTAAAGCCTCTGAAAGAGTAGTAGGATTCAGCTCCATTATGGTAAATAAATACGTTGCCGTAGCGATAATCTCCAAATAGGGCTCCACCTAGTTTTCGTATTTCTGCGGGAGTTTTTAACCAACTAGATGTTTTAGTGTCAAATTTTCCGAGTTGTTGTAGTTTGCGATATTGTTCTTCTGTAAGCAGTTCTATTCCCATTTCTGAGGCCATGCTCATGGCACTGCTTTTGGGTTTATGTTCTTTCCTCGATGCAAGAGCTTCCTTGTCGTAACACAGACTTCTGCGGTCTTTAGGGCTTTCTTCGGAGCAATCGCAAAAAATAAATTCGTTTGTATTTTTATCATAATCTATTACATCGGGTTCGCCTCCAGTTTCTTCCATTTTATAAAGTGCTTCTAATTTTTTTTGGTTTGATTTTAACTTAGTTTCTACCTCATTCCACCTCACTCCTTCATGTCGATTCATATTTTTTTCGAATCGAATTTTTAAAGTGTTTAATAATTCGTTCTGTAATAATTCTTTTTTATTTGATGTGGCCATTACTATTTTAGTTTAATAAAAGAGAATACAAAGGTAAATTTAAAGCAAAATACGGCTCGAGCAAGCCGCATTTTGCTTTAAATTATTTATTAAGAACAGTAACTAAAAAGTAGCTTTTAAGGCAATAATTAAATTTCGCCCGGGTGCTATAATTCCCGATGAGTAAGGTCTATATCTTAAATCGGTAATGTTTTCTACCCCACCCGAAACAGAAAAATAGTTTGTAAGTTGATAAATTAGTTTAAAATTTAATGTAAACCATTCGGGCGAATAGGGTTTTCCATTTACATCTATGGCGTACATGTAATCCTTTGCTTTTTCTTCCGGTGCAAGCCAACTATTACTTACATAGGTGTTATAAATTCCGTACAAATCGGCTTTTACCTTGTTGTTGGTGTAAGTAATGTGTGTGGTTAAAAACCAAGGAGCCGCATGGCGTAGCGGTTCCATATTGCCATTATCTAATTCTTCCATGCCTAACTGGTAATTAAATCGAGAAGAAATGCCAATACCTTCGGGTAAAGAAACTTCTAAGCCTGCCTGAATGCCATAAACATAAGCGAAAGCAGCGTTTTGAATGGCTTCTACTTTGCTTAATTGCCCTTCGTATAGAGTACTATCTTTTCCGTTGAGTGTAAAATCTCTGCGAACTAAGGCATCTTGAAGTAGGGTGTAGAATCCGGTAGCATCTAATTTTACAAAATCTGCAATGGTTTTGGCAATACCCAATTCCAAATTGTAGGCATATTCAGGGCTTAAGTCTAGATTAGGAACAATAACCGAACCGGGTGAAGAATCGAACACTTTTCCAACATCATCAATGTTGGGAGAACGAAATCCGCTGGAAGCATTAATGCTAAACAACCATGTTTTAAAGGGATTGTAAACAAAACCCAAATTGCCTGTAAGGGCATTGTTGCTCATGTTGGCTGTTGTAAACGGAAAAGGGTAAAAGGTGGTATCGAATGTTGCGTTTAGGTTTACCGTGTTGTACCTTACTCCGCTTTGCATATAAAATTTATCGGAGAAATTGAGCCGATAATTGAGGTAGGCTGCATACGAGTTCCATTCCGAGCCATTAGGGTAACGTGTGGGTCCGGGAACGCTTTCATTCTTTTTAATATTTACATCTTCTCCAAAAGAACCTACTTGGTTCAGCACCAATTCTGCTCCGTAGAAAATTCTGTGAATTTTGCCAATGCTTTTATCGAAATCTATATTAGCAGAAAGAGCATTCACTTGTTCTTTTCGTATTCTGCGGGTGCTTTTGTTTAAATCGCGGTCTATACGGCTTTCTTCAAAAAACTGATGAGCCAATGTGAGCCGCAAATGGTCGTAAAAAAAGGAATCGGCATAGTGGGTTACCTGCAGGTTATTCATCATCCAAATTTGGGGTCCGTAATTCCATTCGGCAGAACGTAAGGTATTTCCTTTGGGGCGAATAAGCCTGTCGTAACGCGAATATTCGGAAGTGGCAGAGTAGTGAAACCCATAAACCACATCCCAATGATGGGTTGGTTTAAAACGAATTTTCTGCATCAGATTGTATTGACTGTAACCTGTAGGGATTTGAAGGAGCGGATTAGAATTAGAAAAAACACTATCTACCCCATTAATGGTTTTAACGTAGCGAGGTCTTAAGTATTCGTTAGGACCGTATTGCCCCATACGTAAATTATCGTAATCGGAAAATGTAGCACTGGTTGTAAATGCCCATTTGTTAAAACCAAGATTTAAATGAAGATGATTGGTTTTTTCGAAGTTTGCCGAGGCATAACGGGTGCTAAAACTACCATTTAACAGGGCTTTATTCGTATCGGAAAGCGTAGGAGAAAGTGTAAAAAAATTCATAACACCTCCAATAGCATCGCTTCCGTACATTACCGACCCGGGTCCAAAAAGGATTTCAGTTTTTGCAATGGTAAAAGGATCTAAAGAGATTACATTTTGAACATTACCTCCTCTAAAAATAGCAGTATTCATTCTAACTCCATCAATAGTAAGCAATACTCTATTCGTTGCAAAACCTCTAATCATAGGGCTTCCTCCTCCTGTTTGGCTTTTTTGAATGTATACATCACCTGAAAGTGCTAACATATCGGCTGCTGTTTGCGGATTATGCAACATCACCTCTTTAGGCTGAATAGCGGTAATTTTAATAGGCACTTCTTTTTTTGTTTGCTCGTTTCTGGAAGCAGAAACTACTAATGCATCTAAGGAAACCAAATCTTCGGTAAGTAAAATCTCTCCTTTTTCTTTTAGTTGAAAATAACTAAGAATCTTGGTTTTATACCCCATAAATCGAATGTAAACAGTATCTATGTTTTTAAAAGCACCGATATCTGCTTTGCCTTTTGCATTAGTGGTAGTGGCTATTTGTTGCGTTTTATCATAAATAACAGCCTTTTCTAATGGTAAAAGGGTTACCTTATCTTTTACGGTAATTGTTTGTGCCGATACATTTATGTACCACATAACCATACACCACATAAAAATTATTTTTTTCATATGTGATTTTTATGTTTTTAAATAAAATTGCTTTATCACACACACTCAGTGTGAATATGATTTTTACGAAATAGACGAATCGGGAGGAGAATAAGGTGGAGTAAGATAAGAGGTGTAATTATTCCATTCATTGGCAATAAAATAATTGAATGGATTAAAAAATCTGCTAAAGTTCAATTGGGCAAATGATTCACAAAACAAAGAAGATGCAAAAAGCGATAAACTATTTCCCTTTTTACTTTTAGGTATATTTTTAGCATTTCCCATGTTCAGATTTACTAACTGGTCTAATTGTTTAAAAAGCTCTGTTTCCTGCTTGTCGTTTATGCAAACTATGGTTATTTGCCCCTTTTCTTCAGTTCTGGTTACTACATCAAACATATCGTTTCCCAGTTTAAATTCTTTGTCTTTTTTTACCCACTGCAGGCTTTTATATTGTTTACTGGTAATATTAAAAGTAATTAGCTCGTTTTTGGGTACACCGGCTTTGAGTTTTAATTTAATGGATTGTTTAACTTGTTTTTTAGATAGTTCGAAAGCAATAAAACCACCCACCAAAGTATGAAAGATTGAAAATAATAGCAGTACAGATATAGGGATTAGTATAAACTGTTTCACGATAGCAAAGGTAGCATTAAACCAATACTTCTTCGAGTATGGCCGTTGATTTTATTTCTTTGAAACCGGGTAAGTAAAATTTAAAGTAGTTGATTAGATTTTTTAAGGCTTCTCTTCTTTCTTGGTTCGTAAAGGAAATACGGTTCATTTCGGCAAAATTGCAGCGGTAAAGAGTGAGTAATTTTTCGGGTAGGAAAATCGGTTCGTTGTGAATAGAAGAATAGCCGGGAGCAAAACCCATATAAGCACTTAGTTTAAGCAGAAAAAGAAGAGGAAAGTTGCTGATGTTTTCATCGCTAATATCTAAATATTGCAGAGCACTGTGCAAAAAGGAAAATAATGCAGGGTTTGCTTCTTGTTCACGGAGCGTAGTGATAAGCACTTCGTTTAAAAAAAACAGAACAGAGATTTTATAAATGTTGTTACCTGCATTTACATAAGCATAATCAAACCGAACTTCTTTTAGAAATTGGATGTTATTTTTTTCTTTGTTTTCAAAAACAATTTCGAGCAAAGAAAGGGGTTGAAAAAATGCCGATTTTTTTCCTTTTTTGGTTCGGCTCATACCGTTTACTGCAAATGAAAGAGCCCCATTGGTTTCGGTAAATAGTTTAACAAGGCTTCTTTTTTCGTTTAGCGGAATAGTTTGTAAGAATATGGCTTTAGTGGAGGTAAGCATTTATTGATTCTGAGCAGCAATTAAAATTTTTACCGGACAGGATTTGCTTCCATCGGGTGCAGCACAGTGGGCAATGTAAATTCCTGTGGCTACCTTTTCTCCGTTGGGCCATTTTCCATCCCACACAACTTGCCCACCGAAAGAAGTGGTTTTATAAACTAAATTTCCGGCTGTATCGGTAATTTTTACTTCAGAATTTCCGATCAGTCCACGTATGGCAATCAGCCCGGTATAATCTTCTTTTACGGGATTTGGGAAAGCAATTAAATCGTTGCAATCTTGTTTGGCTTCGGTAGCGGTTCCCATATACGCTACAAGACCCTTGTCGGTAGAAAAAAATACTTCACCGGTAGCATCGTTTATGGCAATACTTAAAATGGCGTTAGATGGCAGTGGGCTGTTTTCGCGGGTAAAGTGTTCTATAAGTTCCGTACCATTTTCCGACATTAGGAAAACCCCCGATTTAGCTGTTCCGAACCATTTTCTGTTTCCTCCGTCAACAGCAATGGCTGTAACCGCTTCGGTTTCTAATAGCAACTGAACTATCCCGTCTTGGGTAATGTATATTTGCTGCCCTTTGTCGTTGTTTTCGCTAAAAATACTACCGGGCGAAAAGAAAACATAAACTCCTTGGTCGGTTCCAACCCAAATTTTTCCGTCTTTATCAATTTCGGCACAGTAAATTTCTTCGCCAGCAGGCAAATTTCCTTCCGATTTTGTGAGCAGTTTTATATTGTCGTCTGAAACATCATCGTAGGAGGCTTTATCATCAACTACTAAAATTTCGTTTCCTCTTTGGTTAAAAAGCCATTTCTGATTATTATCGTCAATAATTAAATGCACAAAACCTTTGGACGAGTTGCAATAAGGAAAAAGGTTAAACGATTTCCATTGATTGTTTGATGTTTTTAATTGAAGACATTCGTTTACGTGGGCATTGGTAATCCAAAGGTTATTTTTTTTATCGAATTTAATATCTCCTACCCCAATCCAATAATATTCGGGGCGGGGTTTTAGAGTGCTGTTGATGTTGTTGTAAACCATTATTTCTTTATCGTTTTCCCATTCAATCAACCCACGCCCCCACGATGAAAAATAGGCTTTATTTGAGTTTGATGGGTCTATGGCAGTACGAACCAAATCGTACACCGAATCGAGTGCAGCACTACCTTCTCGAGAAAAAGTTTTCCATTCGTTGTTTTCGAAAAGGTGTATTCCTTCAATGCGAAACATACCCCCTAAAGAAATAGTCCAAGCTCCGGGTAGCATCCATACCTTTCCTTTTTTTGAAGAGAGAGAAAAATTATTTTCACCTAAAGGGCCATTTGGAGTCAATACTTCAGCGTTCTTGTTAGGGTCTATTTTTATAAAACCTTTGTTTCGGTCGGCTACCCAAAGGTATTGGCTATTGTCTAAAACAGCATCATTTGGTTGAGGTTGAATACCCGAAAAGGTGTAGAAAAAATCTATTTCCTGTAAATTTTCATTATATACACGCACAATATCGCGATGAGAAACGATTAGTTTATTTTCTGAATTTCGGAATGAATAATTTTTTTCTCCTGCTAAAAAAGAGCTTATCTGCCAGTTACTACCGTTAAAAACAAAGATGGAGTCAGATTTCCAATAATCGGGGTCTTTAATATTGGCATACAAATTTCCGACATGAGTAAATAGGTGAGAGTAATTTACATTGGGCAAATCGGGTATTTTACTCCAGTTATTAAAGTCGGCTAAATTAGGTGCAGTAAGAGGAGCTCTGTAAACGCCTTGTAATTCTGTAGCAGCATAAATATATCCATTATGCAAAGCCACCGAAACAGTAGCCATTTGAATACCCATAGGACCGTACAAGTAAGTATCTTTAATTTCTCTTTTTTGTGTGTTTAGTACAATAACTCCTATTCCGGAAGAAACATAGGCTAACCCACTTTGAAATGTAATTTGCTTTATTTCTTTGCTGCCTATTATATTGCTATTTTTAAGCGAGGGCAAATTGTATATTTTGTCAAAGCGATCTATAAAATCTATATTTCCACTTTTATAACCAATAATCAGCTGCTCATTATCAGTATCGTAAATCATGGCAGAGATTTCCACATCCGAAAGCCCATTAATAGTGGATATTCTCCTTAAATCGTGGTCAGACTTGTTATAAATTAGGAGAACTTTTGGGGTGGCACAGTAAGTTTTTTGTTCGGACGATTGGGTAAAAAGAGTTTTAAAATATGGGTAATGCTCCCTCCACTGCCCTATGGGAACCTGGGCTGAAGAAGTGTTGCAATAGAACACAAGAAAGAGTATAAAAAAGAATTTATTAAAAAGAGATTTATACATAAACAATCAAAGCAAAAACGATGAATATAAAAAAATATTGAGAAGCATATAAAATTAATGCAATTCTTACATTTGACAAATATCAGTGTTTTAATGAAATTAAGCGTAATCATACCATTATACAATGAAGAATTTACTATAAAAAAAGTGATTAGTGAATTAAACAATGTACAAATACCTTCTTTTATAAATGCCTTTGAAATACTGGTAATAGACGATGGTTCTACCGACCACTCTCTGCTTGAAGTTGAAAAAATGGCGAATCAGCACCCTGCTATAAAAATATTAAAACAAACCAAAAATAGAGGAAAAGGGGCTGCTGTTCGATTAGGTTTTTCCAAAGCCGAAGGAGACATAATGTTGATTCAAGATGCCGATTTAGAACTAAATCCGGCCGATATACCTGTGCTAATAAATGCGATGCACGAAACAGGAGTAGAATTTGTAAATGGCTCTCGTTTCATGCCAGGAATAGTAAGGCCGCTCTATTCTTATAAACGCTATTTAGCGAATAAATTTTTTAGTTTTTTAACCTCTTTTTTTATAAATGTAAGAATTACTGATATGGCTTGCGGGTATAAGTTGATAAAAAAAAGTTTGCTAGAAAAAATAAACTTAAAAGAGAATCGCTTTGGATTTGAAGCGGAATTACTAATAAAAGCCTTAAGAGTAAAAAAAAATAATATTGCTGAGGTTCCTGTACACTATTACCCCCGAAACGAAGGCGAGGGTAAAAAAATACGAAACGCAGATGCCTTTTTAATTATGTGGGTGATTATTAAATATGCTATTTTTCGTTTAAGATAGAGCGAATGAGAAAGGCGTTTAAAAAACAATCACTAACGTATTTACTTTTTTTCTTGCTCATAATGGTCGCTTATTGGCAAATTGCCTTTTTGCAAAATAGTGTGCAATACGATTTAATTGATGTAGTGTTGCCTTGGCGATATTTTGTTACAGAGTGTTTTATGAATGGGGAGTGGCCTTTATGGAACCCTTATCAGCAATGTGGTTACCCCATTTATGCCGACCCCCAATACCCTATTTTTACCCCCGAAGTATTACTTTTAGCTCCAACTATTGGATATTCTAATATTACCCTGCATTATTTATTACTTTTTTACATTGCTATGGCTGGGGTAGGCATGTTTAAATTATCATATTTTTTGCTCCAAGATAAATTTTCGGCAGGATTTGCCGGAGTGGTTTATTGCTTATCGGGATTTTTTGTAGGCCATGCCTCTTCTTTAACATTAATTATTGCCGGAGCTTGGCTTCCGTTTGTGATTTACTATTTTCTTAAATTACGCTCTTTTCTATTTTGGAAAAATTGGGTAAAATTTACCTTTTTTGGCTTTTTGATGGCATCTAGTGGATATCAACCCATCTCTTTTATATTACTTTATTTACTGTTGGTATTTGTTTTCTACTATCTTGCACAAGACTATAAAAATAAAAACCTTATTCATTTTAAAAAATGGTTTGGATTAATGGTTTTTTCAGCATTTATTATTTTGCTTTGTATGTTACCTATTTTGGTTGGAATTATAGATTCCTACCCTTATGTAACCCGTATGGGAGAAGTATCTCCTGAAAATCTTATAAAAGGGAGTTTTACATTAAAATCTTTTTTATCATTTTTTTTACCTTTTGGAACAGTTGCAAACGATTTTGACTTAGGTACCGATATAAGTATGGCAAACATATATACCGGTATTTTTCCACTACTTTTATTTATATCTTCTTTTTTTACAAAACGGAGCCCAGAATTAAAGATTATCGCCTTTTTTGCAATTTCTTGTTTTTTAATATCGCTTGGGAACGATTTGCCTTTAAGGTTGTGGATTAGTAAACTCCCCCTTATGGGAACCTTTCGTTTTCCGGCTATATTCCGGTTGTTTAGTATTTTTGGAATAGCATTGCTTTCTGCTCATTTGCTTAAGGGGTTTTCTTTTAAATCTTTTAAATATCGTTTAGAAATAGTGATTTTGCTTACAGTGTTGTTTGGATATTTTTTGGTTTTTGGAATTCTATATTCACAAGCAGATTTTCTATATTGGGCAGAAAGTTTTCATTCGGCAGATTTTAAACAAAATGTGCTAAATTCTACTTTAAAACAACGCATTTTGCTTCAGTTGGTTTTACAGATTATCCTATACGTGGCATTTTTAATATTTCAAATTTTCTGTAAACTAAAAAATACTGTTTTTGTTTTCGCATTGGCATTGGTAGATTTGCTTGTAGCCGTTCAGTTTTGTATATGGGGAACGGGCATAAATGCAGGAGAGCCTATGGAAATATATGCCCACTTAGATAAAAAGTTAAAAGGATTTCCTGCTCCTATTTATAAACCTTTAATAAATACGAGCGATTTTTCTGCTGCCTTTTTCCCTTTGTGGCATAATACAAACATTTTTGAAAAACGCATTTCGTGCGATTGTATGACTTCTTTTATTTTTAAAAAGCATGAGCTTTTATTTAATGATTACAAGCGGTTAAGCGATTCTCTGCTACAAAATCCTTGGTTTTATTTATCAGACCATATATTACCGGTTTCTACACTTTCGAAAGACAGTATTTACAGCACAAAGACAGTATTTATTGAGGATTCTATTTTTAAAAATAACTTAAACTTGAAGGTATTAGAGAGCGATCAAGTAGAAATGAATTTTTTCTCTCCCAATCGTTGGGGTTTTTCTACGGTATCAAAAAATAATGTTTTACTAAATATACTACAGTCTTACTACAAGGGTTGGAAATGTTATGTGAACAAAAAGCCTGAAGAAATTATCAAATCAAATTTACTTTTTACATCGGTGTTTCTAAAATCTGGGTTTAATCAAGTTGAATTTCGCTTTGAAAATAAAAAATTAAAGTATTCTGTAAGTATCAGCCTGATATTTTTCGTTCTGCTTTTTTATTTTACCATTAGAAGTTTTTTTGAAAAATAATGAATACACAATCTCGTTTATGGCCATATTTAATCCCTCCATTACTAATTTTAGGCGTTTTTTTGTTTTTAAAGCTTTTTAAGAGCATATATAACCAAAAACACATAAAACCATTGCAAGAGCTTAAAAGTACTCTTAAAACAAAAAAACACACACAATGCATTGTGGCCATTACTAATACTGAGTTTTCTGATGCATTGATTCAAAAAACCAATAACTTTTACATAAAAACAAATCAGGACCTTTCTGATTTATTTTTTACTTTAGAACAAAACAAACCAGATTTTGCCATTTTTTTAGGAGTAAAAGATGATTGGTATGATAAAGCGATAAATGTTTTCGGATTATTTTTTTTAGATTTTGAAATAATAATAAATGAACATTATAAAATGATATTGTTTAAAAATTATACCCCATCAATACCAGTAAACATATTTAGTATAGAAGATTATAATTTACAAAGAGATTCGAATCAATTTTTAATCAAAGAAGACAATGAATATTTTTTTAATTTTTCTTTTTTGCCACAAAAGCAATACATCAATGTGGTAAGCATAGAAATAAAAGAAGCCAATTTTAATAAAAAGAATATTAAAATGGTAGCTTCTTACAAAACCAAAAATAGTAAAGATTTTAGAGAGGAAATGGTTTTAACACAAGGCATAAGCGAGGATAAGTATTTTATACTTAAAAAAGCAGAAAACATCGATTCTATAAATCTTTTTATTTGGAATCCGCAAAAAGAAAAATTATTTATTTCTTGTCCGAAAATAAAAACATATGTTTCACGTGAAACAATTAATAAATTAACGTCCGATATAGACCATTAAAACAGAAATATCGGATGGTGAAATACCGCTTATTCTAGATGCTTGCCCCAGTGTTTCTGGTTTAATTTTTATAAGTTTTTCCTTTGCTTCCGAAGACAATGATTCGATTTGGTTATATTCTATTGCTTTGCTAATTTTGAGCTCATCTAACCTTTGCATTTTTAAAGCAACCTCTTTTTCTTTTTCTATATAACCTTCGTATTTCATGTTTATTTCAGCTTGTATAATACTTTCTTGATTATATTTTTCTAACTCAAATCTTATTTTTTGCATAGAAATAAAATGTTGAATATTTAATTGAGGTCTAGATAGAATACTGAAAATTTTGGTTTTTTTATTTATTTTAGGAGTGTTTTTTTCAACCAAAAGTGGATTTATTTCTTCTGGGCTTATAGATTCTTTTTTAAAATAATTTATAATTGATTTAGTCTGTTTTGTTTTTTCAAAAACATTATTCATTCTCTCTTCTTTAGCCAAACCTAATTTATAAGATAACTCGGTTAGTCTTAAATCAGCATTGTCTTGTCTTAATAAAATTCTAAACTCAGCTCTTGAAGTAAACATTCTGTAAGGCTCTTCTGTTCCTTTTGTAATAAGGTCGTCTATTAAAACACCTATGTATGCCTGATCTCGTTTTAATACAAAACAATCTTTCTCCTTTGTTTTTAAATGTGCATTTATGCCTGCTACTAAACCTTGCCCAGCAGCTTCCTCATAACCAGTAGTTCCATTTATTTGCCCCGCAAAAAAAAGATTTTCTATTAATTTTGTTTCCAGTGTATTCTTAAGTTGTGTAGGAGGAAAATAGTCGTACTCTATAGCATAGCCTGGACGAAACATTTTGGCATTTTCAAAGCCGGGTACATTGTTAAGTGCTTTCATTTGCACCTCTTCAGGTAGTGAAGTTGAAAATCCGTTTACGTATATTTCTACAGTATTCCACCCCTCAGGCTCTATAAATAATTGATGTCTTTCTCTTTCGGAAAAGCGATTTATTTTATCTTCAATTGATGGGCAATACCTGGGTCCTGTTCCTTTAATTCTTCCACTATACATAGGGGATTTTTCAAATCCCGTTTTAAGTATTTCATGAACAGTTGGATTTGTATACGTAATAAAACAACTTCTTTGTTTGGCTAATGGTTTAATTTCTTGGAGGAATGAAAATTTTTGAGGGTTTTCGTCTCCTTTTTGCTCTTCCATTTTTGAAAAATCAAGCGAACGACCATCTATTCTTGGAGGAGTTCCCGTTTTCATTCTTCCGCTTTTAAACCCCAATTCACGCAATTGTTCGGTAATACCAAAACTTTCTTTTTCTGCTATTCTTCCTCCGCCAAATTGTTTTTCTCCAATATGTATTACTCCGTTTAAAAAAGTTCCGTTGGTTAGTATTACGGCTTTACTTTTAAAAGAAATTCCTAAACTGGTTTTAACCCCAACAATCCTATTTTTCTCAGTTATTAGTCCACAAACGGTATCTTGCCAAAAATCTAGCAGAGGCGTTTTTTCTAAAAATTCTCTCCAAAAAATCGAAAACAATATCCTATCGTTTTGTGTTCTTGGGCTCCACATAGCCGGACCCTTAGATAAATTGAGCATACGAAATTGTATGGCCGACTTATCGCTTATTATTCCGGAATATCCGCCAAGAGCATCAATTTCTCTTACAATTTGCCCTTTTGCTACACCTCCCATTGCCGGATTGCAAGACATTTGGGCTATGGTTCCCATATTCATGGTAATTAACAAAACCCTTGACCCTAAATTTGCCGAAGCTGCAGCAGCTTCACAACCGGCATGTCCGGCCCCAACTACTATAATATCATAATCAAACTGCATAAGTGCAAAGAGTTAAACAAATTTTTGAAGTGGCAAAGTTAAATCAATTGCGTTAAGTCTTGGTTTATTTATTTTTCTTATTTTCGCCTCCGCTAAAATTAGGGCATACTTTTTGAAAAGAATTGGTAAACCATAAAACAAAGCGTTATGAAAACAATTATGAAATCCTTATTGCCCCTTGTATTTGTACTACTTTCTTTTTCGGCATACTCTCAAAAGTTTGCCTTTGTAGATACAGATTATATTCTAAATCAAATTCCTGATTATAAAGAAGCTCAGGAACAACTAGATAAAATTTCGATAGAATGGCAAAAGCAAATAGAAAAAAAATATGCCGAAATAGATAAAATGTACAAAGACTATCAGGCAGAGCAAATTTTACTTACCGATGAAATGAAAAGAAAAAGGGAAGATGATATAATGAAAAAGGAAAAAGAAGCGAAAGAATTCCAAAAACAAAAATTTGGAGTAGATGGTGAACTTTTTCAAAAACGTCAGGAATTAGTAAAACCTATTCAAGATAAGGTTTATAATGCTATTAAAGATATTGCAACGGTTGGTCAATACGCTATTATTTTTGATAAATCAAGTGGTTTAACCATGCTTTATACAAATTCAAAATATGATAAGAGTGATGATGTATTGAAAAAACTGGGTCATACTCCAGGCCAAAATCGAGACAACTAAATTTACAAACAAAAATTATGACTATGATTAAGAAAATTTTATTTGCAGGACTGATGTTATTTAGTGTTGCATCATTTGCTCAGAAAACGCAAAAATTAGGGCATATTAACTCAAACGAATTATTAATGGCCATGCCAGAGCGTACTAAAATTCAGAAAGATTTAGAAGAATATGCTAAGCAATTACAATCTCAGTTACAAACTATGGAAGCAGAATGGCAAGGCAAAGTGCAGGATTTTAAGGCAAAAGAAGGGCAAATGACGGAGTTGATTCGTAATACCAAGGTTAAGGAAATTACAGATTTGGAACAACGCATTCAGGATTTTCAAGAAACTGCCCAAAAAGACTTGCAAAACAAAGAAGGCGAGTTACTTCAACCCCTTATCGATAAAGCTAAAAAAGCCATTGAAGATGTTGCCAAAGAAAATGGGTTTACTTATATCCTCGATTCTAGTGTAGGCGTTTTACTTTACACTGCAGGTGAAGATATTCTTCCGTTAGTAAAGAAAAATTTGAAATTATAATTTTTAAAACGAGCCGGTAATCCGGCTCGTTTTTTTACACAGGTTTTCCGTTGAAACAAATCATCAATCCTTCGCAACCCATAGGCATTTTCGATAGTGGTATTGGAGGTTTAACTGTAGCCTCTGCCATTAAAAAAATCCTTCCCAACGAAAATATTGTTTATTTTGGAGATACAGCACATTTTCCGTACGGAGAAAAATCGGAGGATTCTATAAAATTCTATGCTATAAAAATTGCCCGTTTTCTTTTACAAAAAAACTGTAAAGCCATTGTAATTGCTTGCAATACAGCATCTGCTCATGCATACAATGTTGTAAAAGAATTTGCCGAAAATAAAGTTGAAGTAATCAATGTAATTGATCCTATAGTAAACTACGTTTCTACAAAAAAAGAATATAAACGCATAGGGGTAATTGGTACAAAAGGCACAATAAAATCAAATGTTTACGAAAATAAAATAAAACAAATATCCAAAAACATTGAAGTGGTTTCTTTGGCCACGCCTTTATTGGCTCCAATGATTGAAGAAGGGTTTTTCAATAACAACATAAGCAAAACCATTATACAATCGTACTTATCTAAACCGCGCCTAAAAAAAATAGACTGTCTTATACTAGCCTGTACTCATTA
Source organism: Flavobacteriales bacterium (assembly GCA_013359255.1). GTDB lineage: Bacteria > Bacteroidota > Bacteroidia > Flavobacteriales_E > Vicingaceae > BCD5. The sequence continues at coordinate 37,910 of JABWCF010000002.1, read as the reverse complement.
TCCATTAATTAAAAAGGAAATTACTGATATTTATAAAAAGCAGTTTGAGATCATAGACTCAGCAGAAATTGTGGCTTTACAGGTAAAAAATATACTTACGCAAAAAAAACTGCTGAATAAGAATAATGTAGGTAAACACCATTTTTATATTTCTGATTATACCCCTTCTTTCGGCAACAGTGCCTCCATGTTTTTCGGCAGCAAAATAAGCTTAAGTGAACAAAACATCTGGATTTAATTAATCAGAAAAGCATATTTTTTACCTAGTACTCGCTATATTCCGTTAAGATTATTTTATCGTAAAGAAAATTATTTTTGAACAATTTAGTGTAAAAGTTTGTATATTAGTCGGCTATTATTTAAAAAAGTGCGTAAAGCAAACCTATTCTTAATCTTTTTATCGCTTCTTGCGTTTGCAAAACTTGGAGCACAAACCCGCTATTACTCACAAATGAGTGGAAATCACAATGCCAACATTTGGGATGTTGTTCCTGTAGGCACACCCGGACCGGCTGTGTTCGATAACAATAGTACTTTTGTAATTCAAACAGGACATATAGTTACTCTAAACGGTTCTCCTGTAACTTTAGACAGCTTAATTATTCAAACTGGAGCAAAGTTTTTTAGAAATAATACCAGCGAAGCCGCCTTGCATTACATTAATTTGTGCGGAAGTATTATTTGCAATGGCGATTTTGGGAATGATGGTATTTTAGATGCCATAGGAGTAAACATACAAGCCAATAAACCACACACCATTTCAGGCACCGGAAAGTTTAATGCACTTAGAATACGAAATAGTGATGAAACTAATGATGGAGCAACGAGAGGAAACACCACAACTACCATTGCTATGAATGTGAATTTAAGATGGACAGGGACATTAGGCGGGAGTGGGATAAATGCTTTGTACAGCGATAGGGATGCAATTTCCACATTCGATGTTATGATTAATGATGGGTGTACCCTAACCATTGTTGAACCAACCGCAGGTGCTGGCGTTGATGGCTCAGGTACAGGTACTTATGTCGCATCACACAGAGGTGGTATATGGACAGTTAATGGGGTATTTACTATAAACGGAAAACTGTGGCTTGGCTCAAACAACACATTTAATAAGCCAACGATTGTAATAGGGAATACCGGAGTTATGAATGTTGGTATCATAGATTATGGTACTGATAATGCTAACCAATGTGCCCAAATGACTATTAATGGAGGTGCTACCAATGGAAGACTTAACATTATGGGAATAGGCGGAACAGGAGCTTTTTTAAATACAAACGTAGGGACTACTACATATAATTTGCCCAACGTCAACTCTCAAATTGAGTACTCCGGAAGTGGAACCCAAACAGTTGAAAAATCAATCGCCTATCAAAAATTAAAAATTTCCAATACCGGGATTAGGAGTTTAGATGGTAATACAACAGCAAACCAATTAATTTTAACAAATGGAGAACTAAATTTAAATGGGCATAAATTAACCATTCTATCTCCACTTACTACCGGGATAACCCGAACAGGGGGTTATGTAAAAAGTGAGTTAACAAATAACTCCAGTAAATTGAGGTGGTATGTTAACAACACTCCTGGAGCACATATTTTTCCTTTTGGGGTAAATAATTCCATTTATATCCCTTTAACCTATAACTTGGTTAGTGGAGATGTAGATACTGTAACCATATCTACTTATGGAACACCCCCCACCAATTTACCTTGGCCCACCACACCATCTAACGTAAATAACCTAAATAGTTTAATAGGGTTATTGCCAGATAACCGAGATGCAACCGTTGATCGTTTTTGGCAAATAGGAAAATCTATAGGAGCAGGAACTCCTTGTTCTGTAACATTAACTTTTACTTATGCCTCTGCCGAATTACCTATTCCTCCTTATAATGTACCTACCGATATGCGTGCACAGCGTTATCAGAATGCCCCTACCAATAAATGGCAGCTACCATTAGCCGGACAAACCACCGGGGCAAATAGTGTAACTGTGCCTAATGTAGCATCGGGTCAACTTGTTAATTATCCATGGGCTATAGCCAGTATTTTATCTCCTTTACCCATTGAGTTGGTTTCGTTTGAAGCGATAGCAGAATCTCCTTTCGTTAAATTGTACTGGGCTACACAAAGCGAAAATAATTCCAGTCATTTTATTGTACAAAAAACAGCTGATTTTGAAAAAGTGTACGATGCCGGAACAGTTTCAGCATCGGGAAATTCTCGTACTTTGGTAAACTATAATTACACTGATAAAAACCCGTTAAACGGTAATTCTTACTATCGCCTTAAACAAGTTGATTTTGATGGCAAAACATCTTTTTCAGATTGGATTAGTGTAAACCTAGGTACCATATCTAACACTCATGCATTTATTTTAAATAATCAGGTTTGTTTGTCTTTGGAATCAAATACTGAAAACATATTTTACCATATCAATGTATTTGATGTACACGGAAAACTTCTCTTTTCCACTAAACTTCAAAATCCAGAAAAGACAGTGGTTTTAAGTAATTTGCTTTTACAACCAAATCAACTCTATTTTATATCTGTTTCGAACGAAAGTGAAGCAAAAACATTCAAATTACTTGCTAATTAATATTTTTTAACTTACGTTTTTGTTTTATATTTGGCACTGGATTTGTCCTTATATTAATAAATCAAAACGTATGAATAAATTAATTACTCTGCTTTTAGTTACTGTTTTATTAAGTTCTTGTACATCGTCCAAAAAAATGCTAATGAAAGGACGGTATGATGCTGCTATGCAGAAATCAGCGAGAAAAATAAAAAAGAAACCTACCAAAATAAAGGAAATAGATGTTTTCTATGAGGCGTATACAACAGCCAATAAACAATCTCGCGAGCGGGTAGAGTTTTTAAGAAAAGAAGGAAATCCAGCTAACAACAACGAAATTTATAATCAACTTTCAATGATAAAATCCAGGCAAGAGTTGGCAAAAAGCCTTCCTGCTATTGGAATTAATTTTCAATTCGAAGATATTGATAATGAATTGATAGAATCTAAAAACAAAGCCGCAGAATATTCTTATGCCAGAGGCGAACAACTCCTTCAAAAAGGTGACCGTATGAACGCCAGAGAAGCCTATGGAGAATTTATTAAGGTTAAAGGATTAATTTCAAATTATAAAGACGTTGACGAAAAAATAAAGCATGCTCAATGGTTAGGTACAAGTAATGCATTATTTATGATGCGAAACAATTCGGGAGCTATTTTACCTCCGGGCTTTTGGGAAGAAATGAAAAAAATTACCATTAAAGAATTAAATACACAATGGATTAACTACGATAATGTGCAGGATACCAGTAAATACTACGATTACTACATCATCTTAAACATTAAAATTATTGATGTGGGTCCCGAACTCGTAAAAGAAAATACTTTTACCGAAAGCAAACAAGTGCAAGATGGTTTCGAATATGTTTTAGACGGAAAGGGAAATGTTAAAAAAGATTCACTTGGAAATGATATTAAAAAGCCAAAATACAAAACCATTACCTGTACTGTTTTAGAGGTAGCTCAGAAAAAAGCTGCGAAAGTAGCAGGAACACTTGATTATATTTCAAATTCTGATAACCAGCTTATAAAAAGCGAAAATGTAATGTCAGATACTTTTTTTGATAATGTGGTTTCAAAAATTGTTGCCGGAGATGCAGCTGCTTTAAAACCAGAAACAGCCAAAAGATTGGGAGGTCAGCCCATGCCTTTTCCTCCCGACCCTGATATGATTTTACGCTCTGCCACTACGGTAAAGGACATAAGTAAAAATATTATTTGGAATAATAAAGCTATTTTGAAATAAGCTATAGACTTAGAGTGAGCGATAATTTAACAGCCGTATTTTCGGCTGTTTTTTGTTTTGTGTAGGGGCCAAAACGATAAAAACCGGAGATGCCAAACCCACTGAACCCTATTTTTAAGATATTATCTACAATAATTCCCCCTTCGTAGTACCCCTTTTCCATGGTATTAAAAGAAATGTTTTTATGATTGTTCATGCCATTTAAAGTGCCCCACCCGGCCGAAATACTGCTTGTAAATTTAGGTTCAAAATGTTTTGTTTTTAGGAGCAAACTCCCAAAGCTATGTCGGTAATGTAACGAAGCATAACGATTACTTAAAAATTCGTTTGGGTGCATGGTTTCAAAAGTATTGGCAGTAGAAACCGAAAAATTTTCAAAGGTTCCCCTAGCATTGTAAAGCAGTGTATATGGCACATCGGAGTTTGTATAACCTGCAAGGAACGTAAAATTACTTCGGCCCACATTTTTTATAAAAAAACCTTTGTCGGCTCTAAGGTCAACTCGTTGATAATAATTGGATTTTAAATCGTTTCTAAGTCCGTACCCGTAACGTACTCTTATTACGGGAAATTTTCCGGGTATAGGAAATATTCCCAATGGGGTTTTTGCCAACTTCTCTTTAAATGCAAAGCGAACGTCTATTCCGGTTTCGTAAAAATGGTAGAGGTAATTAAGATAATTTACATCTGGATTTAAATGGATATCGTAAAAATAAGCGTTGGTTATCTCTCTGTATTGCTCATTTGCAAATAGGTTTATTTTCCAATAGCGTAAAAAACGGAAAGAATATACAGCCTCTGTTTTTATGTTTCTATCCATGCGGTTTACAAATAATGTTCTGTATGATTCACTAGAATTTAGGGGTATTTTAAAATTATAGAAAGATATTCCTCCGCTTTCTACAACATCTTCTTGGTACGAAATACGAAGATTCATATCTATCGATTTGGCAATAAAAATAGAAGCATCGCAACCAAACTTCCATTCTTTGTCTTTAAACCCGTAAGCAACGTATCCGCCTAAAGTGGCAGCTTGGGTAATTTTTTCGTTGGTATGGATACCAATTCCAAGGCGTGTACCCTCGTAACCGTTATAGTTTATTATTTTATCTATATCTATATTTAATGGACCGAAAGGAATTTGTCCGTTTACCAAAGAGGTGTAGGTTTTAAGTTTTAAATCTAATTTTTCTGCTTTACCAATGCTATCTATTACATGGTAGGTTTTTGTTTCTTTTTCGCTTAAACTATCTGGGCGATATTGATTCCAAAAAGATTCATCAACTTTATGGGCATTTGATGAAACTTCAAGCTCTACGTTTTTAATTTCTTTTTTAGAAATATCTGGATTAATCTTTATGTTGGTAAGATATGCCCAACCCATACCCACTAAACTGGTATTATTTACTTTTAAAAAATCAAAATTCATGCTGGTATTCAACTGAACGGGGAACCACTGAGCGTTATCAATTTTCTGATATTGTTGCCGTATAGAAATTTGTATTCCTCCTTTTTTTTCAGAAGGCTCTGCCATCACATTTTTCAAGGCGTATCCATCGGTGTGTATGTATAATAAACCTTTCATTCCATCTATGTTTTTATTTTTTTTTGGCTGAAAGGAAATGATAAAAATGCTGTCGTTGCTATCATACAAAGTATCTTCCAAAATAAAAAGATATTTACTTGTGCTGCCGGGAGTAATAGGGCTTAAATATTTATAGTCGAGAAGAGAAATATAATCGTTGTAGAAAGAGAAAGATTGTAACTGTGTACCCAATAAGGAGAATACCGGATTTGTAAATCCAGAAACCCTATTAGCGATAATTTTTTCGTAGTTTTTTGCAGGAGGCATAAACTTTCTCTCACTTACCGATTCGGTTAAAAACAAGTGTTGTTTTTCAAAAAAAGCGATTTCTTTTTGGCTCGAAGAATCTAATTGTGCTAATTTTTCGGGGTTATTCAACAAGGTGCTGTCTGTGTTGCCGGTAAAAATGAGTTTATTATAACTAGTGTAAGAGAAGGAGCAGGCTTTTTCGGGGTTATTTATTTTACGGTTTTCTATTACTTTGTTTATAATACGATGGGCAGGATTTTCGCCCGGAAGTACCACTAATTCTTTTAACAGGTAACTAGTTGGTGCTAAGTAAATAATCATTTCTTGTTTGTCTGAAACTTGTATTTCTTGCTTTTCATAACCTATGTACGATAAAATAATGGTGTTAAAAGCCGTATTACTTTTAATTAAAAAACGGCCTTCTACATCGGTATACACACCAATCGGAGCATCTTTTACTGCAACCGTAACAAAAGAGAGAGGCTCTTTTGTATGTTTATCAAACACCCTTCCTTTTATTTGAGTTTGGGCAAAAAGAGCGTAGGAATTTATTAAAAAGAATATTCCTGCAATAAATCGGTATATCAATTTTAAATTCGAAATCATACCTTTGGAACGATGCTTTTTTACTTAAAAAACAGTTTTTTCTTTTTAAAAATTGTTACCCCTAAACGCCTAAGCAATATTATTAAAATATTGACAAGTTATCTTTTTTCAAAATGGTTTGGAAGAAACTTGCAATGGGGTTTTCCTCTAGCGGTAGCCGTAGAACCTACTACAGCTTGTAATTTGCAATGCCCCGAATGCCCTAGCGGATTGAAAAAGTTTACAAGAAATACGGGGAATATTAAACCCGAAATATTTAAAAAAGTAGTAGATGAAGTATATAAACAGAGTCTTTATTTAACTTTTTATTTTCAAGGCGAACCATACATTCATCCACAATTTTTAGAGATGGTATCTTATGCTGCTTCTAAGAACATTTATACAACCACCTCAACCAATGCACATTTTATAGATAGTGAAACAGCAAAAAAAACTGTTTTATCAGGTCTTCATCGTATTATTATTTCTATTGATGGAACTACGCAGGAGGTGTATGAGCAATACCGTAAGGGTGGAAGTTTAGAAAAAGTGTTAGAGGGCACTAAAAATATCCTCTATTGGAAAAAAAAAATGAACCGCATTTATCCTTTGGTTTATTTTCAGTTTTTAGTTGTAAAACCCAATGAACACCAAATAGACGAAATAAAAAAAATAGCACAAAAAATAGGGGTTAATAAAATACTTTTCAAAACAGCCCAGCTATATCAGTTTCAAAACGGTAACCCACTAATGCCAGAAAACGAGAAGTTTTCCCGATACCAAAAAACAATCCAAGGCACATATCAACTCAAAAACAAATTAAGCAACCATTGCTGGAAACTTTGGCACAGTTGCGTTATTACTTGGGATGGAAATGTAGTGCCCTGCTGTTTCGATAAAGATGCAACACATGTAATGGGGAGCATTGCCAATGGCACTTTAGAAAAAATATGGCAAAGCCATACGTACAATAGGTTTAGAAACCAATTGCTGCATTCTAGAAAAGAAATAGATATTTGCAAAAACTGTTCAGAAGGCACAAGTATTTGGGCATAAATATTGTACATTTAACAAAAATAAATTTGGTATGAAAAAACTCATAATTCTTATTGCTCTTTTTTCTATTTGGATATCGGCTTTTTCTCAATACACAAACGATGTTTCGGATGTACAGGTAGAAAAATCTCCTAAAAATATAATTACCATTTCTCCGCTTGGATTTATTAATAAAGCCCGTATGAAAGTTGAAAGAGGTATCGGAAATTATTTCTCGGTAGGAGTTATTGGTTCATACTATTATGGAGTTTTTCCGGGGTATCAAATTTCTCCTTTTCTACGGGTTTATCCTACGGGAGAGGGATTAAATGGTTTATACCTCTACGTAAAAGGAGTATATGGTAATCATTCTCCCATCTATCAAATATCAGACCCCTATCAGCATTCCGTACTAAGAATTACCAATCCTTTTGAAAGTACCGGATTGGGTACCGGATTGGGTGTGCAGGTTCTTTCTGGAAAAAATAAAAGCGTAGCAGTTGATTTTTCGATGGGAGTAAAATTTATGACTCCTGCTAGGTATATTTTTGACGATTATTATGTTGTAACAGGAGCGTTAACTAATGCAGTTTATTATACCACAGGCCCCGGTTCTTATTTTGATGGATTTATTGGAGTAGGCGTTGCGTTTTAAAAAAAATTATAAAAGACTTAGGGCTATTTTTCGGCTCAAAATATCCGTTTCCGCATAATTTGTATATGTAGGGTTTTTTATAAAAGGAGCCTTTTGCATGGTTTTTTCGTTAATACGCGCAATATCTAAAAACGAGATTTTATTTTTTAAAAATGCGGCTACTGTAATTTCATTAGCCGCATTGAGAATACAGGGCATATTCCCCTTTTTTTCCATAGCTTCATACGCCAGTCGTAAATTTGGGAAATTCTCGGCATCTGCTTTTTCAAAGGTAAACGCAGAGGAGTTTAAGAAATTAAAACGAGGTGAAGTAGAAGATAAACGCAGGGGATAACTAAATGCATATTGAATGGGCAATTTCATATCGGGCATTCCCATTTGAGCTTTTATACTGCCATCGGCAAATTGTACCATAGAATGAATAATAGATTGTGGATGAACGAGAATATCAATCTGTTCGGCTTGTAAATTAAAAAGCCATTTTGCTTCAATAACTTCAAACCCTTTATTCATAAGGGTTGCCGAATCGATGGTAATTTTTGCCCCCATATTCCAGTTGGGGTGTTTTAATGCCTTTTCGCGAGTTACTTTTTCCAATTGTTCTTTTTTCATTCCACGAAAGGGGCCTCCCGAAGCGGTAAGATAAATTTTTTCTATGGGGTTTTGCCATTCGCCTGCCATACATTGAAAAATAGCGGAATGTTCGGAATCTACCGGATAAATATTTACTGCATTTTCCTTCGCCAATTTTGTTACCAATTCTCCGGCAACAACCAGTGTTTCTTTGTTAGCAAGAGCAATATGCTTTTTTGATTTAATTGCATTTATGGTGGGTTCTAAACCCGAAAAGCCTACCAATGCAGTTAGCACTAAATCAATTTCGTTGTTCTCTACGATTTGGGCTAATGCTTTTTTCCCGGCAAAAACTTTAATATCTTCGTTTTTCAGGGCTTCTTTTACTTCAGTATATTTTTTATCATTTACTATAACAACAGCATTTGGTTTAAATTTTTTGGCTTGTTCAATTAAAAGGGTGCTGTTGTTATTGCTTGTAAGAACTTCTGCACAAAATATATCGGAGTGCTCATCAATTACCTGTAGGGCTTGTGTGCCAATAGAACCTGTAGAGCCAAGAATGGCAATATGTTTTTTTTCTTTCAAATCTTTCAAAGGAACTAAAGTTTAAAGGAGTTTCTTTTTATTTCTTCAACTAAAACAGATTTAGCATCGTTGTAGTTTTTTATGCTGATGTAGTTTCCTTTTCCTTCAGTAGCAAGAGATTTCATTGATTTTTCTGTCCACTTTTCGTTTATAACACCTACCACGGTAAGTGTAATATTTTTTTTCTCTGCTGCATTTTTGGCTTGCGAAAGCATGTCTTTATCGCCTTTCTCTAAATTAAAAGCTCCATCGGTGGCAATAAGTATCTGGTTATTTCCTTCTTTAATTTGCGATTTTTCAGCTACCTGATAAGCTTTTTTCAATCCCTTTCCGCCAGCAGTTAAGCCCCCTGCTTCTAAATTCTGAATAACTTTTATAATGGAGGCTTTATCGGTTACGGCTATCGATTCCATTACTACTTCTGTGGTAGAAGAGTAAGTAACAATTGAAAGTTTGTCGATAGGGCGAAGCATTTGTACCAGTTCTATCATAGCTACCTTCATTAGGTCTAACCGGCCTTTTTGTTTCATAGAAACGGAAATATCGAGCAAAAAAACAACATTGTTTGGGGCATAACGGTTTATATCTAGTTCGTTGTTTTTTTCGGTAGAGGTTTCTTTTTCTTCCGGTAAAATCAGGCTATCTTTTTTATTTTCTACTAGTATTTGGTTTTGTTTCTTTTCTCCTAATTCTATGGTAATAGACTGGTTATCGGTTTCAAGCATTACGGCTGTTTCTTGCATACTGTAACCCGGGGCATAAGCTAAAAAGTAGTAATTATCGGAATAGAGTTGCTGCATTATTTTTCCTTGTGCGTTTGTGCTTACTTTTTTGTATTGGAGTCCATCCCACAATATTTCTAAGATGGCATTATTTATAGGCTCTTTAGTGTTTGCATCTACCACATTAATGGTTAATTGGTGAAGAGGAATATCGGTTTTTTTTTCTGTTTCAAATTCAGTCACTTCCAAATTTTCTTTGGGATTGGCATACAAGGCTTCGCCTTTTAGGGTAAATATAAGAGGTTCGCTAAGGGTACTGATATATACTAAGATATTTCTTTCAAAAACTTCTTTGCGTTTTGGAATGTATTTGAAGCGAATGGTAACTGTACTATCGGGTTCTATCATTTTTTTTGAAATACGATAACTAATTCCATAAGGCTCTTCTATTCGGATAATGTTGGCGGTTTTATTACCTGCATTGGTTAATTTAAAGTCTACAAATAATTTGTTTCCTTGTTTCAGTTGGCCGAAATCGTGAAAAGATTTATCGAAAATAATTTGTGAAAAAACCGGAAATAGTTGAAATAAAAATAGAGTTAAGAGTACGGTTGTTTTAACAACATGTAAGGTGTGTGTATGCGGAGATTTTTTCATATCAGGCAATATAGTTCTGAAGTTCTTTTGCAATATTTCTGTCGTTGGCTAAGCGGGGTACCTTATTTTGTCCGCCTAATTTTCCCAATCCTTTCATGTATTCAATAAATGCATTCTTTTTTAAGGGAGTTATTTTTAGTTCGCACAACATGTTTCCTTGCCTTAAATCTTTGTAATAAGCATTTTTGTTTTGGAGTTCTATATCAATTTTTGTGCAAAAAGAAGAAATATTTTCGGGTTCTTTGGTGAATTCTACAAACCACTCGTGGTAGGGAAGCCCCTCCTTAGGTTGAACCTGAGGAGCAACATGAAACTCAGTAATTTCGGCCAGGTAACCTATTAAAGTTTGTTGTAATGCATATTCTACTTCTTCGGCTATAACGTGTTCTCCGAATGCTGAGGTAAAATGTTTTATTCTTCCGGTAACTATGATGCGATAAGGATTTTTTGAAATAAATTTTATAGTATCTCCAATGCTGTATCCCCATAAACCTGCGTTAGTGTTTAAAATCAGAGCATAGTTTTTGTTTAATTCCACATCTTGCAAAGAAATACGGGTTGGATTAGAGTTGAAGTATTCTTCGGCCGGAATAAATTCGTAGAAAATACCTTTGTTTAACACTAGCAGTAATCCATGGTGTTTTTGCGAATCTTGAAAGGCAATAAATCCTTCCGAAGCTGGATACACTTCAATAGAATCTATTTTTTTCCCAATACTTTGTTCGAAACGAGCTCGGTAGGGTTCGTAATTTACTCCTCCGTAAACAAACAATGAAAAATTTGGAAAAATTTCGGCAATATTTTTTCGCCTAGTTTTTTCTATTAATTTATCGAAATACATTTGAACCCATGGAGGTATTCCGCTTATAAGTGTCATGTTTTCCTTATGGGTTTCTTCTACAATGGCCTCTACCTTTTTTTCCCAGTCGTCAATACAATTTGTTTGGTACGTGGGCATGCGGTTTTTGGTTAGGTAGGAGGGCACATGATGTGCTACAATACCCGATAATCTGCCCACGCGAATACCATTTATTTCAGATAATTCTGGGCTGCCTTGTAAAAAAATCATTTTACCGTTTACAAAGTTGGTATTTCCTGTTTGGGCAATATAACAAAGAAGGGCATTTCGGGCACAATCAATGTGGTTGTGTATTGATTCTTTTGAAATGGGAATGTATTTTGTACCCGAAGTGGTACCCGAAGTTTTGCTTAGATATAGAGGTTTTCCGGGCCATAGCACATCTGCTTGTCCTTGTTTTATAAAGTCGATGTATTCCTTTAATCCTTCGTAATCGCGAATAGGTACATTTTTTTTAAAATCGTGGTATGTTTTTATTTGGCTGAAACAGTGAGTTTTTCCAAATTGAGTATTTTTTGCAGATTTTATTAGATTTTCAAATACCTTTTGCTGGGTTTCAAAAGGGTTTTTACTCCATTGCTGAATTTTCCGATAAACGCTTCCGGCATACAATCTGCTTAAATAGGATTTTAAACTCATTTGTTAAACATCATATAAGTTTCGGGGTTAATGGGTAGTCCGTTGTACCAAAGTTCAAAATGCAAATGTGCCCCCGATGTGTATTCACCCGAATTACCGATGATGGCAATGGGGTTTCCTGCTTTTACGTAATCGCCTGTTTTTTTAAGTAAAACCGAATTATGCTTGTAAATAGAAACAATATTAGAAGCGTGTTGCAAATGAATAACATAACCTGTTTCGCTGGTCCAACCGGTAAAAATAACGGTACCATCTAAGGTGGCTTTAATAGCCTCGTTTTCGGGAGCCACAATATCTACTCCAAAATGCGATTTTTCGGCATTAAAAACATTGGTAATTTGGCCTTTTAAGGGAGTAAAAAAAACAAAGCTAGAAATATCACCTTTACGGGCATTTGCCGGTTTAAAAAAGATATTAAATTTTTCTTCTGATTCTACGAATTGCCTGAGAGCTGAATCTTGGATAGATTTGGTATAGGTAATGTTTTTATAATTTTGTGAAGTATCCTTCTTTGATTCTTCCAAGCCAAGCGGAGGATTTCCGCTTAATAACAAGTGTATATTATTCAGGTATTTTTCGTTTATCATAATTTCTCTTTCTAATGAATCTACTCTAAAAACCATTTGCACTAAATTTTTACGAAGATTCACATCAGTATATCCCGGAATAAATTTGCGAAGGGGAGTAAATGCAATAACCAGCGAGGTAATAACAATAGAAATAATAAACAACACCCCCATTAATGTAAACACCCCTAGGGGAGTAAGTTTTAAAGAGATTTTTTCCTCAAAAGTTTCATCATTTAATAATACAAGCCTGAACTTGTGCCTAAACTTCTTAATTAAGCGTTTTTTTTGTTTGGGCTCACTCATGTTGCAAATATCCATATATTATGGAAAGATTGGAATCAATGAGCTGTTAAAAAATTAGAATTCAAAGCTCAAAATAGATTTAGGAGAAGTTATAAAAGCGGTTAAAAACATCTTTTGTAGCATTGTTTTTAATTGATTAATGGATATAAAACTTTTACATCTTTTAGGTTTCGCTATTTTTACATAATCTTGCGTGTAAAATTTAAATTAAAATAAAAATGGGAAAAGTATTAATTATAGGAGCAGGTGGAGTGGGGCAGGTGGCAACTTTTAAATGTGCCATGAATACAGATGTTTTTACAGAAATTACATTAGCAAGCAGAACTCAAAGCAAATGTGATAAAATAGCCGAAGAAATTAAAGCCAAACTAGGAGTTACTATTAAAACCGACCAAGTAGATGCTGATTATGTAGAGCAAACGGTAGCCCTTATAAAAAGACATAACCCCGAATTGGTTGTAAATCTGGCATTACCTTACCAAGATTTAGCCATTATGGATGCATGTCTGCAAGCAGGTGTACACTATATGGATACAGCCAACTACGAACCAAAGGAAGAAGCAAAGTTTGAATACAAATGGCAATGGGCATATCAAGAAAAATTTAAAAAGGCCGGTTTAACAGCTATTTTAGGTTGTGGTTTCGATCCGGGTGTTACCAGTGTTTTTACGGCCTATGCAGCCAAACACCATTTCGATGAAATTCATTATTTAGATATTGTAGATTGCAATGCCGGAGACCATGGCAAAGCATTCGCCACCAACTTTAATCCCGAAATAAACATCCGTGAAGTAACCCAAAAGGGTAAATATTGGGAAAATGGGATGTGGGTAGAAACGGAACCACATCAGATACACCAACCACTAAATTATCCAAATATTGGTCCTAAAGAATCGTACCTGATTTATCATGAAGAGTTAGAGTCTTTGGTTAAAAATTTTCCTTCATTAAAACGTGCTCGTTTTTGGATGACATTTGGGCAAGAATATCTCACTCACCTTAGAGTTATACAAAATATAGGAATGGCACGTATAGACCCTATTATTTACAAAGGGGTAGAAATTGTTCCCATTCAGTTTTTGAAAGAAGTACTACCTAATCCAGGAGATTTAGGCGAAAATTATAAAGGCGAAACCTCTATTGGTTGCCGAATAAAAGGATTAAAAGATGGGAAAGAAAAAACCTACTACATATACAATAATTGCAGCCATGAGGTAGCGTTTAAAGAAACCGGAACCCAAGCGGTATCTTATACAACAGGAGTTCCGGCCATGATAGGAGCTATGATGTTTTTAAAAGGGTTGTGGAAAAAACCAGGAGTATTTAATGTAGAAGAATTTAACCCTGATCCTTTTATGGAGCAGCTTAATATTCAAGGACTACCATGGCACGAATTACATAATGTAGATTTAGAATTAGATTAAAATTTTACTAACAATGCACAGAATTTTCTTCACTTTTTACTAAATCTCCTTACCTTTGAAAAAAAGCAACGTATGGAAATAGCAGTAAAACTGATTCAATTATTACCCCTCCAAACCGGAATGGGAAAAAACGGAGAGTGGAAAAAACAAGAATTTATTGTTGAAACACTAGGATCCCAATATCCCAAAAAAATATGTATATCGGTTTGGGGCGATAAAATAAACGAAAGCATTTTAAAAGAAGGAAACGAACTAAATGTATCTTTCGATGTAGAAAGCCGAGAATATAATGGTCGTTGGTACACCGATGTAAAAGCTTGGAAAATAGAATTGGCAAATCATACCCTTTCCAGCGGAAATGCCAACAATACTCCTCTTCCAAAGCAAGCGGTTGAATCTTCATTTAATAGTGCCCCGGAAAATAGCACAGAAGACGATTTGCCGTTTTAAAAGCTCTATATAAAACGGCAACACAAAAAACTCCCGCAAGAGAAATCTTTTGGGAGTTTTTTTATGAAAACAACTAAAATGAATAATAAACTTCTTTACACCTTGTTTTTTGTTTTTTGTTTCTTGTTTGTTCCACAAGTGCAATCACAAGATACCGTGCGTGTAATGTATTATAATCTTCTAAATTTTCCAGATGTTACACCTTCTCGTTGCGATACACTTCGTAAAATACTGCAGCATGCCAAACCCGATGTTTTTGTTGTAAACGAGTTACAGTCGCTATATGGGGCAAACCTTATATTAAACCAATCACTCAACGTGTTTGGAGTAACACATTATCAAAAAGCTAATTTTATAAATGGCCCCGATACCGATAATATGTTCTACTACAACACTAATTTATTTGGTTTTATATCGCAACAACAATTAGCTACGCCACTGCGAGATATTAGCGAATATGTTGTGTATTATAAACCTTCAGTAGGAAACGGAGACACTATCTTTTTACGTTTTTACAGTATGCACTTAAAAGCAAGTGCCGGGCAAGCTAATGAACAACAACGACAGCAAGAAGCTGCTGTACTTAAAAATTATTTACAACAAAACAACCTTAATAAAAACATTATTGCCGGAGGAGATCTAAACCTTTATACCAGTGCAGAGCCTGCCTATATTACCCTTACCTCAGGCGGTACTCCATTGTACGACCCTCTTAATAGCCCTGGAATTTGGGGTGGAAACGCACAATTTGCAACTTTGCATACACAAAGTGTAAGAATAAACTCCTATTTAGGGGGATCTGGAGGAGGTATGGATGACCGTTTTGACCATATTTTAGTTTCGGGTGATATGTTAGTCGGTTTAAACAAAATTAAGTATGTGCAAAATTCTTATTGGGCTTACGGACAAGATGGAAACCGGTTCAACGCAGAACTCATTATTCCGCAAAATAATTCTCTCCCCGATTCTGTTCTAAAAGCAATGTACAACATGAGCGACCACCTTCCTGTTTTTATGAAGATTTACATTGACCCACAGATGTCTCAGGTGCAAAAAAACAATACCCATCAACATAATATAATTCTCTATCCTAATCCTACTAACCAAAAAGTATTTATACAATCACTTTCTAAAATTTTACCCAAAGAGATATATATTACCAACCTTGTTGGAAGCAAGGTGTTTCCACTTATCGAAATAGGTGAAAATGAAAGAATAGAATTAGACTTTTCTCAACTACCTTCTGGAATTTATTTTTTATATCATAAAAATTTGGTTTCCAAAATCATAGTAGAAGAATAGTGTATTATTCTCTAATAAATCAAAGCAAAGAGAAAGAATGTGTTGTTGAAAAAAAATGAAAAATTTAGCAGAATAAAAAAAATATCCTAACTTCGCAACCCCTTTAAAGAGATAAAACCAATTATTAAACAGAATAAAAGCAAATAAACGTGGATACTTTAAGCTACAAAACCGTTTCGGCCAAAAACGAAGAAATAAAAAGAAACTGGATTATTATTGATGCAGAGAACGAAACAGTTGGTCGTTTATGCTCCAATATTGCTTACCTATTGCGAGGCAAAAACAAAATTAATTTTACTCCTCATATCGACTGCGGAGATAACGTAATTGTAATAAATGCATCAAAGGTGCGATTTACCGGAAAAAAAATAGATGCAAAAGAATACATACACTATACAGGATATCCTGGAGGACAGCGTTTTGCTACACCTCGTCAGGTATTGCAAACAAAGCCGGAACGTGTAGTAGAACACGCTGTAAAAGGGATGTTACCTAAAAATCGCTTAGGGAATGCCATGTATCGTAAACTTTTTGTTTATGCAGGCTCGGAACACCCACATGAAGCACAGCAACCAAAAAAAATATCATTAAAAGACGTTAAATAATTTTTATGGAAATGATTAATGCACTAGGAAGAAGAAAAACATCTGTAGCCCGCGTATATATTAAGCCAGGAAAAGGGAAAATTACAGTAAATCAAAAAGACTATAAAGTATATTTTCCAACCATGCCTTTGCAATTTAAGGTAAATCAGCCTTTTGCGATAATAGGTTCGGAAAAACAGTACGATGTGGTGGCAACCATTGAAGGGGGCGGAATCACAGGTCAGGCAGAAGCCTTGCGACTAGGGATTTCACGTGCATTAGTAAAAATAAGCGAAGAAAATAAACCAAAATTAAAAGCAGAGAGTTTATTAACTCGTGACCCTCGAATGGTAGAACGCAAAAAGCCTGGACAGAAAAAGGCTCGTAAACGCTTCCAATTCAGCAAACGTTAATTTATTTGCCGATCGTTTAGTATCTAAATTATACAGACTGCTATAGCACTACTGTATAATTGCTTTAAACACGGATTTATTATAAAGTAAAAGGAAAGTAAACAATTAAAAAAACAAAGAAATGGCAAGAACAAACTTCCAAGAATTATTAGAAGCAGGTGTACACTTTGGTCACCTTAAAAGAAAATGGAATCCGAAAATGGCCCCATATATTTTTATGGAAAAAAACGGAATTCATATTATCGATTTACATAAAACCGTTGCAAAAATAGATGAAGCCGCTGATGCCATTCATCAAATTGCCAAATCGGGCAAAAGAATACTTTTTGTAGCTACAAAAAAACAAGCCAAGGATATGGTGGCAGAAAAGGTAAAAAACCTTAATATGCCTTATGTTACAGAGCGTTGGCCGGGAGGCATGTTAACCAACTTTGCCACTATTCGTAAAGCCATTAAAAAAATGGATTCGATAGATAAAATGCATAAAGATGGTACCATAGAAACTTTATCTAAACGCGAACGTTTACAAATTACACGTCAAAGAGCTAAATTAGAAAAAAACTTAGGCAGTATTGCTGACTTAACACGCCTTCCTTCCGCTCTATTTATTGTGGATATTATGAAGGAGCACATTGCGTTAGCCGAAGCTAGAAAATTAAATATTCCAACCTTTGCTATTGTTGATACCAATTCAGATCCAAGCGGAGTAGACTATGTAATTCCTGCAAACGATGATGCCACAAAATCTATCGAAAAGATTTTAGATATTATGTGTAAAGCCGTTTCTGAAGGATTAGCAGAAAGAAAGCAAGACAAAACAAAAGATAAAGACGAAAACGAAAAAACAGAAAACGAGAAACCAGCAAAGAAAAAATCTGCCCAAACAGAAAAAGTTTCGTCTTCTGCTGAATCTAATACAAACGATTAAACACACTTTTCCAATCATTTACACTATGGCAACAATAACAGCATCCGATGTAAATAAATTAAGACAAATTACAGGTGCGGGTATGATGGATTGCAAAAAAGCACTTCAGGAAACCGATGGCGATTTTGAAAAAGCAATAGACGAATTGCGTAAAAAAGGACAAAAGGTTGCAGCTAATCGCAGCGACCGAGATGCAAAAGAAGGCGTAGTATTAGCTAAAGAAAATAACGATAAAACAGCAGCTGCATTAGTGTGCTTAAACTGTGAAACTGATTTTGTGGCAAAAAATCAAGAGTTTATTGATGTTACTCAAACTTTTTTAAATATTGCCATAGATAAAATGCCTGCTAATTCAGAAGAATTAAAAAATCAAAGTTTTAACAATGATATTACCATTGGCGATAAAATAATAGAAATGGTAGGCAAAATTGGAGAGAAGATAGATTTATCGGCCTATGAAGTGGTAAAAGCTCAAACCGTGGTAACTTACATACATCCTGGAAATAAGTTGGCAACCGTTGTAGGTTTAAATAAAACAGGCAACAAAGTGGTAGATGCGGGAAAACAAGTAGCTATGCAGGTTGCAGCCATGAACCCTGTTTCAATAGATAAAAACTCTGTATCAAAAGAAATTATCGATAGAGAATTGGAAATTGCCAAAGAACAAGTTCGTCAAGAAGGAAAGCCTGAAAATATGGTAGATAAAATTGCGGAAGGAAAACTTAATAAATTTTTTAAAGAAAGCACCCTTTTAAGCCAACAATTTATAAGAGATAATAATATAACCGTAGAGCAATTTTTAAAACAAATAGATCCGGATCTTACCGTTACCGCATTTAAACGAGTAGCACTCGGTTAATAACTAACTAAAAAGAGAGAAGCAAGGCTTCTCTTTTTTTTTTATACTTTTTCAAATATTTGCAGTATGAAATATAAAAGGATACTTCTTAAACTAAGCGGTGAATCATTAATGGGCGAAAAACAATTTGGTATAGACCATAGTCGCTTATACCAATACGCTACAGAAATAAAAGATGTGGTAAATTCTGGGGTACAAGTTGCTATAGTTATTGGAGGAGGAAATATTTTTAGAGGCATACAAGCAAAAGAAGGGGGCATGGACAGAGTCCAGGGAGATTATATGGGAATGCTGGCAACCGTTATTAATAGTATGGCATTACAATCTGTTTTAGAGTCATTACATGTAAATACTCGACTGCAATCGGCAATTAAAATGGAAGAAATTGCAGAGCCTTTTATACGCAGAAGAGCAGTAAGGCACTTGGAAAAAGGCAGGGTTGTAATTTTTGGTGCTGGCACAGGAAATCCTTATTTTACAACAGATACAGCCGCCTCACTTCGTGCTATAGAAATAGAAGCTGATGTAATTTTAAAAGGAACACGCGTAGATGGAATTTATTCTGCCGATCCGGAAAAAGATAAAAATGCAAAACGATTCGAAACCATAACCTTTAGCGAAGTTTACGAAAAAGGACTAAACGTAATGGATATGACCGCATTTACCTTGTGTAACGAAAATAAATTACCAATCATTGTGTTTGATATGAATAAAAAAGGCAATCTAATGAGGTTGTTACAAGGCGAAAATATCGGAACCCTCGTAAGAATTTAATTCTAAAATAGTTTATTTGTAAATAAAAGATACCTTATATGGAAGAAGTTCAATTTGTATTAGATGAATCCAAAGAACAAATGGAAAAAGCCATCTCTCGTCTTAATGCGGAGGTATTAAAAATAAGAGCAGGAAAGGCCAACCCTATGATGCTGGAAGGAGTAAGAGTAGATTATTACGGATCTTCAACTCCACTCAGTCAAATTTCAAATATAAATACTCCCGACCCAAGAACGCTATCTATACAACCCTGGGAGAAATCTATGTTAGAACCCATACAAAAAGCTATTACTAATGCCAATTTAGGTCTTAATCCGCAAAATAATGGCGAATTGATTATGATTAATGTTCCCCCTCTTACCGAAGAAAGAAGAAAGCAATTGGTAAAACAAGCTAAAAACGTAGGAGAAGATGCAAAAGTAAGCGTACGAAGTGCCCGGAAAGAAGGCAATGATGAAATAAAAAAATTACAAAAAGAGGGCATTCCCGAAGATGTATGCAAAGATGCAGAAAACAAAATACAAAAACTTACCGATAGCTACATCGAAAAAATAGATGCTATTGTAACAACAAAAGAAAAAGAAATTCTTACAGTTTAAAAAAGAATATTTAGTCTCGGCTTTTTCTACGCCCTCCCTAATAGAGGGTTTTTTTATTTCTTTTTATTTCTTTTTAAAGAAACAAAAAACTAAAAAAACAATAAATAAAACAATAAAATATTAAATAATATGTTTTTGATGATATAATAATCTAAAACAGCCCAACTATGAAAATCTTCCAATTACTTATCTTATTACTATTTGCCTTAAGCAGTTTTACTCAAAATAAAGCAGTTCAAATAGAACCCTTTCGTATAAAAAAACTATTCCCGGAAGGAAAGTATAAAGCGTATAAAACAGATAAATACCTTTTTCCTGAAAACAATACAGTGGTTTTTAAAACCGATTTTGGAAGCGAAAAAATTAAAAATTCTAGGGCATGGAACAAAGAAGATTTTACAAAAGGAGTTTATGAAATAGATTTAGTGTTTACCCTTTATCCAAGCAATGAAAAGCAATGGTATGAGGATTTCTTTGACCTTACTAAAAATCGTATGGCAGAACTTTTGGAAATAGACGACCGCTTTATATTGGATACTCTTATTAAATGGAACATATACTTACAAACTTTTGCAAAAAATAAATCCGATGCCAAAAAACAATTCCATGGCTTTGTTATTAAATACAAAAATTTAGACTCGGAACTTTCTGTAAGTTACTATAAAAACAGGTTAGACGAGCTTAGAAAATATGATAAGGTGCTTACAGCAAATGGACAAAAATTAGAAAAAACATTTTTACGTAATAGCTAAAAATGGAAAAACATGCTGATTATAACCGATTGCACGTACAGTATGATGCCTTATTCTACTCACGTTGTACTTTGGCATTTACTAAATAATAATCCGCATAATATAGTTACATATACGTTTTTTAATGATGGAGATAGCCGACCCATCAGTAGGAAAAAAATTGGTAAAACAGGTGGAGTGTACGTTGTAGAAAATCCTAAAAAAGAACGTATACTAAATATTATGCGAATGGTACGCATTGCGGGTTATGGCAACGATGATGAAGAGGAAAACGATTTGGAAGCCGTACTTAAAACAATGCAAGTAGCCAAAAATTATGATGATGTAATATTGTTGGCAGATGCCAATAGCTCTGTGCGAGATATGGAACTCCTTAAAGAACTTAATCGTCCAATACGTATAGTTCTGTGTGGATTTAATAGCCAAACACTGAATTTGCTTAGTTTTTGGCAATACTATGAAATTGCACAATACACAGGAGGGTCAATTCATACCGTTGAAAGTGATATAGAAAACCTTGCCGCAATGACAGAGGACAGTAAATTTGTTATAGATGGAATAGAAGTTACCGTAAAGAATGGAAAAGTAGTATTGGCGAAAAATTAAAAAACGCCATCTTCCCCCAAAAAGAGAAATTGATAAACTTCTCTACCTCCAGGTTTCGTAAACCTCACGTATAGTATCGCTGTATTGAACAAAGGTAGTAAGACACCATATTTTTAAAAGCATAGCTTCCTCCTTTTTTAGCCATTTTAAACTCTTTTTAAGTTCTTTTTTAAAAAGGGTTTTATCGAAACTTACTTTAGTAAGTACTTGTTTACTTAGTTCAAACATATTCATAGTACGATAAACTTAAAATTTACTTAGACGAATTTAGGGGTAATTCTCATTAACGGCAAATTTTTCTTGTTAATTTATGCAAAATAACTTGTTAAAAAATTAACAACTATGATTTCCAGCGATATGTACTTATTTCTATGCCACAAAGGTCTAACATCCTATCGGTAACAGTGGAGGCAAGTTGCGAAAAATCGGAAGGCTTACTGTAAAACGAAGGACAGGCTGGGCAAATAATTCCTCCGGCTTCAGTTATAGTTTTCATGTTATTAATGTGTATGAGACTAAGTGGGGTATCGCGTGTTGCTAATATAAGCGTTCTTCTTTCTTTTAATATAACATCGGCAGCCCTTGTTATTAAATCATTTGATATTCCTGCAGCTATTCTTCCCATTGTTCCCATAGAACAAGGGCAAATAATCATAGATTGGTACTGAGCCGAACCCGAAGCGAAGGGGGCATTAAAATCGTTTTTATCGTAAAAGGTAAATGGGAAATTTTTATAAGATTCATCTTCTAGTTCTTGTTTCCAAACGGTTTTGGCATTATCGCTCATCACAACAGCCACTTTTTCAAACAAAGTGTGTAAGGAAGCAATTTTTTTTAAAAGAACATTAGCATAAATAGCTCCCGATGCCCCTGTAATTCCAATTATTATTTTTTGTTTATTCATTTTCAGATGGGTTTTTTATTCCAAACGTATAACGAAAACAAAGGGTTGATACAATATTGTACCAACCCCTGTTAAAAATACGGTTGTATATATCAAAATGTGTGTCAATGCTCGGATATTCCCTTATAGGTAAAAAAGAATTAGAAGAACGCCAGCTTAGTGCCCAGTGTTCACTGAAATGATAATATATTCCAAGAGAACCTCCAATATCTGTGCTTTCGAACAGAATATTTTGTTGTGGAAGTTCTCCGTTTTCATCAGCCATATAGTCGTATATCTTGTAGCCAATATAAGCACCCAGTTCGGCTGAGAACTTTTTGTAATGATATAAAAAAGTAACCGGAACTTCTATGTAGTTTATTTTCAGTAAAAACGCGTCATGGTCGCCTTTATCGGGTCGGGGATTTCTGCGAGATCCTTTATTAATATAATAAATTTCAAACTGAATATCTAATTTAGGCTTAAGTTCTGTTAATACAAATCCTCCAGCAATGAGGCCTGCTTTATTAAATCCCCCATAACCATCTCCATCAACCTGTGTGGCTGATAATCCAAATAAAGGCCCTGATTTAAAAGTTTTTTGAGCAAATAAAAATGAGGGAAAAAAAAGAATAAAAAACAGTGGCAAAGTGTGAAAAAATAAACGCATCATGGGATTTCAAAAATACGCAATGTATTTTTTAAATCGAAATATCTATACAGTCTGAATCTAAAGCTACAGGAAATTTTTGTCTGAATTCATTTAATTCGCTTAAAGAAATTTGTAGAGTGCAAACGTCTTCTTTATGTGATTCAGAAAGGTGCATGGCATTTCCTTTAGCACCGAAAACAGCAGAATTCCCGGAATAGTTAATATTTTTTCCATCAGTGCCAATGCGGTTTACTCCTAACACATAACATTGGTTTTCTATGGCCCTTGCCGGCAAAAGTATATTCCATGCGTGGGCTCTGGCTTCTGGCCAGTTGGCTACAAAAAGCAGTAAATCGTAAATAGGAGTTTGGTTATTTTTTGAATGACCAAAATGAATATTTCTTGACCAAACTGGAAAACGAAGATCATAACAAATCATGGGGCAAATTTTCCAACCTTTATAAGGAACAATTAATCGTTCGTTTCCTGCCGTGTAATGCAAATGCTCTTGTGCCATACGGAAAAGATGGCGTTTATTGTAGGTGTAGTGGGTTCCATCGGGGTTTACCCATACTAAACGATTATAATATTGATGGTTATCGCTTACAATAAAACTTCCGACAATGGCTGCATTTTTTTGTTTTGCTTTGTTTTGCATCCATAAAAGAGTTAGGTTGTTTTCAGATTCGGCCATAGAAGCAGAGTTCATGGTAAAACCTGTAGTAAACATTTCGGGCAGAACGATTAAATCGGTTTCTTTAATTTGTTCGAGTAAAGAATCGAAGTGTAAAAAATTATTTGCTTTATCTTCCCAAAATAGGTGGGTTTGAATATATGTAATAGTTAAGGCCACATTAAATTCGTTTTAGTATTTCGGCTGCCTTTTCAAGAGTTTCATCTTCTTTGGCAAAGCAAAAACGAAGCATGTGGTTATCGGTTTTTTGATTGTAAAATACGGAAACAGGAATAGAAGCAATTTTATGCTCTTTGATAAGTTTTTCGGCAAAAGCCACATCGTTTTCTTTGCTAATATTTGTGTAGTTGAGTAGTTGAAAGTAGGAACCTTCTGTGTGCAGGGGTATAAAACGAGAGTGTTGTATTAGGTTTAAAAAGGTATCTCTCTTTTTTTGGTAAAACATTGGGAGTTGCAGGTATAATTCTTTATGTTTCAATATTTCGGAATAAGCGTATTGAATGGCAGTATTGGCACTAAACACAATATATTGATGTATTTTTCTAAATTCATTCATGAGAATTTCCGGGGCTATGCAATAGCCTATTTTCCAACCAGTGGTGTGATAG
The DNA here is from genome assembly GCA_013359255.1 of Flavobacteriales bacterium. Taxonomy (GTDB): domain Bacteria; phylum Bacteroidota; class Bacteroidia; order Flavobacteriales_E; family Vicingaceae; genus BCD5. The sequence continues at coordinate 13,530 of JABWCF010000002.1, read as the reverse complement.
GTTTTACCAAAGGAAGAAATAATAAAACTTTTTTCGGCAAGCTTCGGGTATCTTGCCATGCTGAGGTGTGGTTGATTATCGAAAATAATGTGTTCATATACCTCATCGCTGAGTAAAATAATATGGTTGTGGGCAAGAATTTTTTCTAGTTCGGCTATATCGTTTTCTTTTAAAATGCTTCCGGTAGGATTGTGGGGTGTATTAATGATAATCATTCGTGTTTTCTGATTAATCATTTTTCGTACAGTATTCCAGTCTATGTGATAATTAGGAAGTTGTAATTGAATAAAAACTGGTTTTCCTCCCTGCATTTCAATGGCGGGTTCGTAACAATCGTAGGCGGGAGTAAACACAATTACTTCGTCTCCTTCATTTACTACTGCTGCTATTGCTGTGTAAATAGCTTGGGTAGCTCCGGCCGTAATAGTAATTTCTGTTTCGGGGTTGTAGCTGGCGTTATAGAGTTCGACAGTTTTTTTTGCTATTTCTTCACGAAGCTTCGGCAATCCGGCCATGGGAGCGTATTGGTTATGACCCTCTTTCATGGCTTTGTTTACAAGTTCTACGAGTTCGGCCGAACACCTAAAATCCGGAAAACCCTGAGAAAGGTTAATTGCTCCGTATTCGTTCGCCATACGGCTCATTACAGTAAAAATACTAGTGCCTACGCGGGGTAGTTTTGAATGAAGCGAAAAGGGAAATACAGGCATAGTGTTTAGAATGAAACAAAGGTAGGAGTAAACTTACTTTGTAACGATAAAAAAACAAACTACTTTTCAGAGGTGATTGTGGCTACTAAGTATTCACGGTTCATGCGGGCAATGTTTTCAAGAGAAATACCTTTAGGGCATTCTATTTCGCAAGCCCCGGTATTTGTGCAATTCCCAAATCCTTCAGCATCCATTTGCTTTACCATATTTAGTACACGATCTTTAGCTTCAATTTTTCCCTGAGGCAAGAGAGAGAGTTGAGAAACTTTTGCTGAAACAAATAACATAGCCGAAGCATTTTTACAAGTTGCTACACAAGCTCCACAGCCTATGCAGGTAGCTGCAGAAAAAGCTTTATCAGCATCTTGTTTTGATACAGGAATACAATTCGCATCTTGTGCCGCACCAGTATTTACCGAAACGTATCCTCCTGCTTGAATAATTCTGTCAAAAGCACTTCTGTCTACCACTAAATCTTTAATAACAGGAAATCCGTTAGCTTTCCACGGCTCAATGTAAATGGTATCGCCATCTTTAAACGAGCGCATGTGTAACTGGCAAGTAGTTACTCCAGTTTGTGGGCCGTGGGCACGGCCGTTTATGTATAAAGAACACATTCCGCATATTCCTTCTCTGCAATCGTGGTCAAAGGCAATGGGTTCTTCGTTCTTGTCTACTAAATTTTCATTAAGTACATCAAGCATTTCCAAAAACGACATATCGGGTGATACATGATCTACCACGTATTCTACAAGTTTTCCTTGTGTGTTTGCATTTTTTTGTCGCCAAATTTTAAGTAAAAGTTTCATATAAAAATTATTTATAACTCCTTTGAACTAATTTAATATTTTCGAAAACTAATTGCTCTTTATGTAATTGGGGTTGAATTTCATTTCCTTTAAACTCCCAAGCAGCAACGTATGCAAAATGTTCATCATCACGTTTTGCTTCCCCTTCTTCTGTTTGGTATTCTTCGCGAAAATGGCCTCCACAACTTTCATTACGGTGAAGGGCATCGGTGCACATCAGTTCGGCCAATTCGAGAAAATCGGCTACACGTGTGGCTTTGTCTAATTCAGGGTTAAATTCGGTATCGCTTCCCGGCACTTTCACTTCTTTCCAAAACTCCAAACGAATTTGTTTTATTTCTTCTATCGCTTCTTTAAGGCCTTTTTCGTTTCTTGCCATTCCGCATTTATCCCACATTATTTTCCCAAGTCGTTTGTGAAAATGGTCAACACTTTTGCTGCCTTCATTAGTAACAAAAAAGTGAATACGTTCTTTTACTATTTTTTCGGCTTCGTCAAATTCGGGAGTGTTGGTGGGTATTTTTCCGGTGCGTATTTCATCGGCCAAATAATCGCCAATTGTGTAGGGGATTACAAAATATCCATCGGCTAAGCCTTGCATTAGAGCAGAGGCTCCCAAACGGTTTGCTCCGTGGTCGCTAAAGTTTGCTTCGCCTAAAGCGTATAGCCCAGGAACGGTAGTCATTAAATTATAATCAACCCATAAACCACCCATGGTATAGTGTACGGCAGGATAAATTTTCATAGGTATTTCATACGGATTTTCTCCGGTTATCTGCATATACATATCGAACAAGTTTCCGTATTTTTCTTTTACTACTTCTTTGCCTAAATCGTATAACTGTTGTTCGGAAGGACTATGAATGCCTTTTTTAGTGGCCTCGGTTTTCCCGTATTTATATTTCAGATTGTATGCAAAATCTAAGAATACTGCTTGTCCGGTAGCGTTAACGCCAAAACCTGCATCGCAACGTTCTTTAGCTGCCCGCGAGGCTACATCTCTAGGAACTAGATTTCCAAATGCAGGATAACGCCTTTCTAAGTAATAATCACGGTCTTCTTCAGGTATATCATTTCCTGTTTTTTTGCCTTGTTGTATGGCAATAGCATCTTCTTTTTTCTTGGGCACCCAAATTCTTCCGTCATTTCGTAATGATTCCGACATGAGGGTTAGCTTACTCTGGTGGTCGCCCGAAACCGGAATGCAGGTAGGGTGGATTTGTGTGTAACAAGGATTGCCAAAAAAAGCTCCGCGTTTATAGGCTTTCCAAGCAGCACTTGCGTTGCTACCCATGGCATTGGTAGACAGAAAGAATACGTTTCCGTATCCTCCGGTGCATAGTAATACGGCATGCCCTGAAAAGCGTTCAATTTTTCCGTTTACTAAATTTCTTGCAATGATTCCTCTGGCTTTTCCATTTATTACCACAACATCCATCATTTCGTGGCGGTTGTACATTTGTATACTTCCTTTGGCAATTTCTTTGGAAAGGGCTGAATAAGCACCTAAAAGGAGCTGTTGTCCGGTTTGCCCTGCTGCGTAAAATGTGCGTTGTACTTGTGTTCCTCCAAACGAGCGGTTATCAAGTAAACCTCCGTAATCACGGGCAAACGGTACACCTTGAGCTACACATTGGTCTATGATATTTGCAGAAACTTCGGCTAAACGATGAACATTGGCTTCACGGGCACGGTAGTCGCCACCTTTAATGGTATCATAAAATAGCCTAAAAACGCTGTCTCCATCGTTTTTATAATTTTTAGCAGCATTTATTCCGCCTTGTGCTGCTATAGAATGTGCTCTGCGTGGAGAATCTTGAAAACAAAAAACTTTAACACTATACCCCATTTCTGCTAAAGAAGCGGCAGCAGATGCTCCGGCTAAGCCAGATCCAACCACTATAATATCGATGGCTCTTTTGTTGGCGGGGTTTACTAGTTTAACATGCGATTTGTAGTCGCTCCATTTTTTATCTATAGTGCCTTGTGGTATTTTGGAATCTATTTTTGTCATATCTTCTTAAAATTTATTTAATGTGAAAAAAAATGGTAGATGGCTATTATGGCAAAACCAAGCGGTATAGCCACCGCATAAAGAGTTCCTAAATTTTTTATGCAAGGGGTATATTTGGGATGGCGGGCTCCTAACGATTGAAATGCAGACTGAAATCCGTGTAAAAGATGAAGTGATAAAAAAATAAATGCTAATATATAAATACTTACGCGGATGGGGTTTGTGAATTTATGTAATAGTTCTTCGTGGTATCTGAAATTTCCATCTATGTTTAAACCACTCATATCGCCTTGAATAAACTTTGTATTTATCTCGGGAAACCAAAAATCGTAAAAGTGCAACGCTAAAAACCAAAAAATTACAGCACCAGATAAAATCATGTAACGACTCATCCATGTTGAGTTGGCTGAAGGGTTACTGAATGCGTACTTTTGAGGGCGTGCGGCACGATTTTGTTTCTCCAAAAGAAATCCCATTACAAAATGGAAAACAACTCCGAGAATAAGAATGGGTTGTATAACAAACTGGATTAAGGGGTTTGTTCCCATAAAATGGGAGGTGTTGTTAAATGCATCGGCACTAAAAACAGAAAGAAGATTAATTATGAAATGTTGGGTTAAAAATATGATTAGAAATAAACCCGAAATAGCCATCAAATATTTTTTTGACAACGATGATTTTAATAGCCCTGTTTGTTCGCTCATAGATTAAAAGGTGTTATTTTACTATAATTTATGGCAACAAATGTATGCCCTATTTATGGGCTTGTCAATCAAAAACTTTTAAACAGGATAAAATATTAATACAGAAAAAGATAAAGTAAAACTATTCGATGATTACTTCGTAAATTTCTCCGATGTAGTCGTTTCCAGGAAAAGGAATATAGTGTTGCTCATAAGGAGTGCCCGGCCACCATTTGGTGTTGTGAAATTCCTGTGTAATGATTAATACCATTTGGTTATTAGGGATAGAGGTAACTGTATTGTTCATATATCCAACCAGTTTCATTTTATGAGGTTCAGGACCAATTCTCCAAAAAATTTCGGTGGGTTTCCATTCTATTTCAAAGTAATAGTAGGGCGAGGCAAATAGCTCGTTATCGGGAGCATATGATTTTTGTGTTAATGCCCTATAATTATGATCCCATCGGTGGTTGCTGAAAACCTGATTTTGATAAACAATATCTTGGCAACCTACCCCATAATTGTGGGGTTCGGGGCAGGCCATATCCCAATTCGTGCATGCTACTACCACATCGGCATCGTGTAGTAAAACTTCTTCGGGCCAAGGTACGTTCCATGCATGGTGATTTTTAAAATTTGAAATAGGGGTGGGGTATAGTGGAGGAAAAAGAGGGTCGGGGCAATAGGAGGCTGTTTTAAGAATTTCAAAATCTATTTCGGAATAATCTATTTTGGCCGCACGTTGGTCGTTTCCGCCACCCCAATAGGAGGCCATGTATCCTTTTTTATTACATATTCTGCGTAGATTCCATTCTCCGCCTTGGTATATTAGCCAAATGGCATTTGTTAAACCATTCCACATATTGTCTTTGTTTAGCAGTTCGGTTAGTTTAGCTTTTACCCGAATTTTGCCATAGGTAAATCCATGTCGGCTTACAATTCCTACACTTTCTTTTCGCCAATCGGTGTAATTGGCGGCAGGATTTTTAATTATTATTTTGTTTTCTTTTGAATCGGAAAAAACATTTTCGCACGGGTATTCAGTAGTAGAGGCAGAGGTGGCAATTAGTTCATTTCTTTTATGGTAGGCTCTATTCCAATTGTATTCTGTTTTTGAGTACCCCTCTTTAAAAATATCTTTTATTAGCGGTATATTTTCGAAACGCGTGGAAGGATCTACGTAGTTTATAAAAATTTCAAAAGCTGCATTTTGGTTAAGTAGTGAGTCGGAATTACATTGGGTATTGAAAAAAGATTTTTTGTATTCCTCCGAAAAACGGCCTTGGTTTACATACACTCCTTTTCCTAAATCGGGTTTAGCAACTACTTTTAATTTTTCTTTAGCCAACATAACCGTATAATTGTTGGGATGAGGGGCTTTAAGAAAAAAGGTAAAAGGATTTACAAATAAGGAATCCTTTCTTTTTGCAATATTTATAATATATTCCGGTATGCGTTTTTTTTCAATTACCGATTTGGGAACCACCACCAGCATGAAGCGATATATTCCGGTGCGAGGATTTCTTTTCCAACGATGGTTAATGTTGTTCTCGAAATATTTTTCTTCGTTGCGGGGATTACCAATAATGTTGATACTATCGGAAATAGTAATGGTTTTGTTTTGCAAAACATTTCCGGTGGTTTTAAATCCGATATCGGTATTTTCCCAACTTCCATAAAAATTTTCGTAATCAAAAATTTCGCCTTCTTCGAATTTGTATGTTTCGTTTTGATAGTAAATTTTATAAAAAAATTCTTCTGCATTTCCGTTATTCTTTATTTGAAAAGAAAAAGAAAAATGCCCTCCCGGCACTTGGTTTGTTGACGGAATAAGAAAGCCTTGCAATGCTTCGGAATAGTCTAAAAAAAGAATTTTTATGGAATCTGAGTTTTCTTTTTCCCAGTTGGTAAGTACTTTAAAATTTTCGATTTGATAAGGTAAAGAAATCTCTTTTTTACAGGAAAATAGAAGAAGCGATAAAAAAATAAAAACTATGTGTAATCTAGGTTTCAATGCGGTAAAAATTATTTTTTTGAAAATAATATAATCGAATTTTTCATATTGGGGAGGGTTTCTAATTGATGGCAGTTTTTTCCTGTATAATTAAATTCTTGGCAATTTGCAACAATACAAAGAATGTGTTCTCCCTCGTTTTCGATGTAAAAAGGAAAGATAAGCTGCATTTCATAAAATAAGGGGTTCATATCTAGCGGAAACTTGTTAAAAACAACCTGTTTTTTTTCATTTTCTGATACCCAAAAGATTTCGGGTCTTTCGGAGTTATTAACGTAAAGGGTATGTTTTGAGAGGTAAAAGGGAAGGGAATCGTTTTCCGGTTCTGTTAGGGTGAATAATTTATTTTTTTGAGGAACAGATAAATTTTTCAGGTGGATTTTTTCGTAAAGTGTAAATGTTTTTTTTTTGTGGAGATATTGCCAAAAATAAGCAGTATCGTTTGTTATGGCAAGCAATTCGCTGGTGTTGCTACTGAAAAAATTTCCGATAGCAAAGCGAGTTTGTGGTTCGAAGGGAATGTGTAAAAAATCTTTTACAAAAGAAAAGTAGACTTGTGAAGTTGGGCGTTTGTGATAGGCATAAACCACCGAATCGGTAAGGTAATTAATGGTTGCTAAAGGAGGGGTATCTCCTGTAATAATGTATTCGCCAAAAGTAAAACTTAAATCATCAACAAGAATTTGTGTTTTTCCCCTGTTCCAAATATATACTACTAGTTCGTCATCATCATTTAACTCTTGCTCTATTTTAAAAGCTGCATTTAGTTTGGTCCATTGGTTTAAAGGGAAAAAATTGGGAGAGGTGCCCTTACTTTGCCAACTAAGCGTACTGTCGTTTTTATTTTTTATTACCAACACAATATGGGCGTCTGGTTTTGTTTGTGTAGGATAAAACCATGCATGGGCCAGTACCCGGTTTATAAGAATATTTTTGTGTTTTATATCTTTTACTTTCTTAGAAAAAAGAATGCTGAATTCTCTCGTATTATCTAGTTCGCAAGCCCATTCTCCAGTTTTAGAAATCCCTTTTTTTAAAGTGCTATGGTTACCGAGGTTTTCTTCCGGTTCAAAAGAAACCATTTGAAAAGTATTGGAGAAAGTGGAAAAGTGTGTAGAGTTAGGAATATTGTTTTTTTTACTATTACAGGTAATAAAAAAGGGGAATACAAGAAAAAATAGACCTTTCACCAGCTTTATTTTTTATGCATTGGCGGTATGATTTCTGTAAATCTTTTTTCTTTCAATAGAGGCCTTAATATCATCTAATTCTCCTTTAGGAATGGCCCCAATAAGTTTTTTAGTGTATTCGGTATTTGGGTTGGCGTATATCTCATCCGATTTTCCCATTTCTTCAATTTTTCCATGATTCATCACAATCATTCGGTCGCTCATAAATTTAACTACCGACAAATCGTGTGAAATAAAGATGTAAGTGAAACCAAATTCTTGTTTAAGTTCATTGAGTAAATTTAAAACCTGTGCTTGCACAGAAACATCGAGAGCGGAAACGGATTCATCGCAGATAATAAATTGTGGGTCAACGGCCAAGGAGCGAGCAATACAGATGCGTTGTCTTTGTCCTCCGGAAAACTCATGCGGATAACGATAAAAGTGCGATTCATTCATGTTTACCCTTTCTAGTAATTCAATTACTTTGTGCTTTCGCGCCTTATCGTTTTTTAAAATTTTGTGCACTTGCATGGGTTCCATAATAGCGTCTCCAATGGTTATGCGTGGATTTAGAGAAGAGTACGGGTCTTGAAAAATAATTTGCATATCCTTACGGTATTCTCGCATTTCTTTTGGAGTAAGGCCGGTAATATTTCTGCCTTTATAAAAAATTTGTCCGGAGCTTGGCTCTACTAGTTTTAGAATGGTGCGTCCCAGAGTGGTTTTACCACAACCCGATTCGCCAACCAAACCAAGTGTTTCTCCAGGGTATACATCGAAGGTAACATCGTCAACCGCTTTCACATATTCTTTGGCTTTGCCAAACATTCCTTTATTTATAGGGAAATAAGTTTTTAGATTTTCTACTTTAATAAGGGGTTCTTGTTTATAAAGTTTGGCGTGTTTTTCGGCTGTTTCGTTTGCAGTTACCACTAAATTAGACAGTACATCATCAACTGATTTATTAATTTCCTGCATAGAACCGTCTTCATTTTCTTTTAAGAAATCGGAAACCGTGGGGAGCCATTTTAATCTTTTGCCAAGAGTAGGTCTGCAAGCCAATAAGCCTTTGGTGTAGGGATGTTGAGGGTTAGTAAATATATCGAGTACAGGACCTTGCTCTACAATTTTTCCTTTGTACATAACGATAACCTTATCGGCTAGTTCGGCAATTACACCCAAATCGTGTGTAATAAACATAATTCCCATATTGTGGGTTTGCTGTAATTGCAACATAAGTTCTAATATGGTTTTCTGAACGGTTACATCTAATGCGGTAGTAGGTTCATCGGCCACTAATATAGAGGGATTGCAGGACATTGCCATAGCAATCATTACGCGTTGTTTTTGCCCTCCGGAAATTTGATGTGGGTAGGTATCAAATATTTTTTCGGGACGAGGTAATTGTACTTCTTTAAAAAGTTGAATGGTTTTTTCTTTTGCTTCTTGTTTTGTAAGTTTTTGGTGTAACAGCAGGGCTTCCATCACTTGATCTCCGCAGGTAAAAACGGGGTTTAAAGAAGTCATGGGTTCTTGAAAAATCATGGCAATTTCGTTTCCACGCACGGATCGCATTTGATTTTCGGTAGCACCCACTAAATCTATTTCTCCTAAACTTGGCGATTGAAAGATAATTTCTCCTCCGGTTATTTTTCCGGGAGGATTAGGTATTAATCGCATCACGGATAGAGCGGTTACCGATTTCCCCGAACCAGATTCACCCACTACTCCAATGGTTTCACCTTTGTTAAGGGTAAAGCTGATGTTGTTTACGGCCTTTACCACATCATCTTCACTGCGGAACTCGGTAACAAGATTTTTTATTTCCAGTAATTTACGATTATCCATAACAATTCTCTATTGAACAAGGGGGCTAAAAGTACCTTTATTTGAGTATTTATGCAAGAAATTTAGAGGAAATACTCTTATTTATAGATTAATTGGAAATAAAGTGTTGATTAGTAGTCTAAATCGTTGAAACGAATTTCTACATATCCATAGCTTCCCTCTTCATAGTCTTTAATCATGGCTACTTCTACTGCATTTCCATTATCGGCTTTGGTGTTCCATACTAAAAATCCATCGTCTTCAAGATGGCTACTCCCATAAAGAGTATTAAATCGTTCGTTAAAATTTTCAAATAATTGCTTGGCTCCCGACTCAGTGTTAATGTAAACAGATACTATAATTTCTATAAGTCGGTTTTCGTAAAAATTGTAGGTAACAGTGTACGATTCGTCTTCGCTGAAAAAAAACTCGTAATAAAGATACTCATTTTCTGATTCTTTTAAACCCCGGCTGTCTTCGCGTTTCTCAACGTCTTGTATAGGATCTCCAATTTTAGAGCCTCGCAAGTGTCCGTTTTCATTCAGTAAAATGGTTTGAAAAACAGGGTCCGATGAAGCATTTCCTCCGCAAGAAGTAATAAGAGACGCTGCAACAAGAACAAGGAGTATGTAAACAGTATTTATTTTTTTTAAAAGCATAAAATATTTTTTAGGTGTATAAAATTTGGTTTTCGTCTAGTAAGGCTTCTCTGCGGTAACGAAGCAATACTTGTGCAATGGCAATCACATCTTTTTGGCAATAGGTAACAATGCTTTCAATATCGTTTTTAATCCAGTAATAAATTTTTACTTCGCTACCGTCCATTTGGTCTTTTGGACTGGGAATATCTAATATAGCTGTTAGTAATTCCAACGAGGTAAAATTTTTATAATCGCCAAATTTCCAAAGTTCCATGGTATCGAGGTGTTGGACCTCCCAAGGTTTTTTACCGGCAATATTAAGAATAGAGGGAAGTGGAATGCTGTTTATAATGGCTCTGCGACAAATGTAGGGGAAATCAAATTCTTTTCCGTTGTGGGCGCAAAGAAAATGGTAGGGGGTATTAAAATGTTTGTGTAAAAGGGAAAAAAAGGAGTTTAATATTTCCTTTTCATCGTTTCCATAAAATGATTTTACACGAAATTCAATGGTCTTTTCTTTTGGGCGAAATAAACCCACCGAGATGCATACAATTTTACCGAATTCGGCATAAATACCAGCTTTCTCATATACTTCTTCCGGAAGTTCTTCTGGTTTGCCTATTAGTTTAGCTTTTTTATTCCAAAGAGCCTGCATTTGCTGGGGTAACGAATGGTAATCGGGTGCTGCAGGAACTGTTTCAATATCGAGAAATAAAATTTTATCAAGAAGAATTTTATCAAGCATGGCATAAAATTACAAAATGTTGCCCAATACTTTTTTCTATTCCCATTTCTTTACAAATTCTTGTAGGTTTTTTCTTTTTCTGGGGCTGGTTTCTCGGGCTTTAAATTTGTCTTCGAGTTTTTCGGGTGTATCTAAATAACCTAAACAAATAAAGCAGGCTATTTCATAATCATCAGAAATAGAAAATTCGGTTTTGGTTTTGTCCACATCAAACCCGCCCATTTGATGTCCGTAAATATCTTGTGCAGCTGCCTGAAGCATTAAATTGGTATTGGCGGCTCCGGTATCGTAAAGGGCATGGCGGTTGGGCAAGTTGTTGCGCAGAAGGTTTTTTCGGGCAAGGCTTAAAATCAAAACAGAGGCATTTTTGCTCCAGTTTTTGTTCCCTTCCAACAGGCAATTCCACATTTTTTCAAAAGCTGGGGTTCCGCGGTAAGCGTAATGGTATTCCCAAGGTTGTTCGTTCATGCTACTGGCCGCCCAGCTGGCGGCTTCAAAAATACAAAGCAGGTTAGTCTCTTCAATTTGTTTTTCAGAAAAAGAAAGAGCACTCCAGCGTTTTAAAAGCAAGGTATTTACAGGGTAGGTGGTGTTAGGGGTTTTAATTTTAATAGTTTCCATAAATTTATTGTGTGGGAGGTTCTATCCAGTCTCCGTTTTCTTTAATAAGTGCAATGAGAGCCTCTACCGCTTGTTTTTCCGGTATGTTTCGTTCTACCACGTTTTTTTGTTTGTAGAGCGTAATTTTGCCTTCTCCGGTACCTACATAGCCATAATCGGCATCAGCCATTTCGCCAGGGCCATTTACAATGCAGCCCATTATTCCAATTTTTACACCCTTCAGGTGATTGGTTACCGCACGTATTCTTGCTGTGGTTTCTTGTAAATCGAATAAAGTTCGGCCACACGATGGACATGAAATGTATTCTGTTTTTGAAATACGGGTTCGGGTGGCTTGTAGAACACCGAAAGCAACGGAATTTATTTCTTTTGTTCCTCCGCATTCCAAAGTGTTTATCCAGATGCCATCTCCAAGCCCATCTGTTAGCAATGAACCGAAATCGCTTGCTGTATAAAGCGTAAGGGTATCATTACTTAAATAGGAGTAATTGCGTTTTATAATTACCGGATGAGGAATTCCGGTAAGCATTAGTTCTGTAAATGCTTTTCGTTGTTCGTAAATACCCTCTGTTTGCATGGTATTTAATACTATCACACAATTTTTGGTTTGCCTTAACTTATATATACATTCGGGAGAAAGTTTATGAAGCGTTAGTTCTATAAAAATTATTTCGGCCTCCGAGATGTTTAGGTTTATAAATTCTTGAACAGAAAGAAGCGGAAAACGCCTCTCTTTATTTTTTTCTTTTACCCAAGTTTGATAATTGTAAATAATACCAAGAGTTCCAGGTGTGTCAAATGTTACCGGGCAATCTCCTGTAAAAATAAAATCGCAGGCCATTTCGTTGAGATTCCATTTATCGTTTGGAACAGAATAGTGGTAACCAACAGCGTACAACGAAGCCCGACTGATGTTTTCATGTCGACTAAAATCAGAAATAACACGAGGCACATTATTCCCTCCAATAGTAAAAACCGAATGGCTTTTTCTGCGAGTGTATTCGAACGGATTTATAGGGTATTCCGAAATTTCGGAAAGATTCGTTTGTGAACTTCTGACATCATATCTTTCCACTAGTTTTTTAGCTACCGGTATTTCACATTCGGGGTCTTCGGTTAGCGATACGCGTATGGTATCACCTAATCCGTCTTCCAGTAAGGCTCCTATCCCAACAGCTGATTTTATTCTTCCGTCTTCACCATCACCAGCTTCAGTTACTCCCAAATGTAAGGGATAATTCATGTTTTCTTGCATCATACGATGTGCCAGCAAACGGTAGGCTTGTACCATTACTTGTGTGTTACTGGCTTTCATAGAAAGTACGATGTTATGGTATTGTTCGTCTTCACAAATTTTTAAGAACTCCATAGCCGATTCAACCATCCCTGTAGGGGTATCGCCATATCTACTTAAAATACGGTCGCTGAGAGAACCATGGTTTGTGCCAATTCGCATAGCTGTTCCATGTTGTTTGCAAATGTGTACCAGAGGTAAAAACTTGTCGCGTATTCTTTCAAGTTCTGCCTGATATGCCGACTCGGTGTACTCAATATTTTCGAAATTTTTTTTATCGACATAGTTTCCGGGGTTAATTCTTACTTTCTCCACTATGCGGGCAGCAAGTTCAGCAGCGTTAGGAGTATAATGTATATCGGCAACAAGCGGTGTGTGGTAACCTCTCTTTCTCAATTCGTTTTTTATTTGAAGTAAATTTTTGGCTTCTTTTATGCTAGGGGCTGTTATGCGTACCAATTCACAACCAGCTTCTATCATACGTATGCTTTGTTCTACGGTAGCCTTTGTATTCATAGTGTCGGTGGTAGTCATAGACTGGATACGAATGGGATTTTTATCTCCAATACCAATATCGCCCACTTTCACTTCACGCGTTTTCCAACGGGTGTAGGCTATTAAATTATGACAGTAAACAGAATCCAATTTTTGTACATTGTTTTTACCGACAGATTCAATTTTAGTTTTCAAAAATAATCTTTTTAAGTGTGTTTACCGTTTGTTGCATTCATGTGGCCATTTATTAAGTAAACTATACCATATGTGAATTATAGCTTTTTGTAGGTCTTTAGCCCTCGTAATATTACACTGAAAAAGAGCAAAAATCATTTATATAAAATCTACCATTATGAAAACATTGAAATTAATAACCATTTTGCTTTCAGTTTTGTTTAGTATTTCACTTACCGCCCGAAATGCAGAGAAAGTAAACCGAGAGGGGGTAGTACAAGAAGTAAGTACGGTATTGGCCAATGGAGGCGGTTCCACCTCGAAGATAGCT